>NZ_JH393257.1:1975988-2055265 GCF_000236035.1 Vreelandella boliviensis LC1 | reverse complement strand
GGGGGTGGCTCGCCAGGGGGCATCGCCGGGAATCAGCGTGACCTGATTGTGGTAGCGGGTCATTCCGGCGCTGTCAGAAGCGGTCATCCCGTCCTCTTCCAGCGCTTGGGGTTGCTCGCCGAAGTGGCTCACTTCAATGGCCTGCCAATCGCGGTTGAGGCTGTCAGTGTCGTGATCGGTCAGCGTAAAGCGCAGGCCGGGGGCCAGTTCGGGGAGATCGCTTTCGGCGCTGGCGGTAATCGCTTCCCGGCGCAGCTGTTCCAGGCGAATGCGGGTAAAGGGCTTGCCGGAGGCGTCCTGCTTGTAGCGGCCAGGGTAATCGTAGTGTTCATAGTCTGTATTTTGACCATGCGCTTCCACATCGCGGCCCAGGTGCTCATGCAACTGCGCATACGCTGGGTTTTTAAAGCTGTAGTCTTTTAGCGTGGCGGTGGCCGCTGCCACCCGAGCGGTGTGGCTAAGCTTGCGCACATGGCGCATAGGGGCGGTGCCGCCTGCACGGCTGTGGTAAGTGCGTTCACCGAGGTTGGTCAGCACCTGAGGATCATCGGCGAAGATCAGTCGATGGCTACCCTCTGTAAATTCATGGAAGTAAAACAGCCCCTCTTCGGCGGCCAGGCGCTCAATAAAGGCGAGGTCGGTCTCGCGATACTGAACGCAATACTCCCGCTCGGCCAATTCACGATTAACCGCAAAAGACACGTCGGTAATGCCCCGCTCATCGCAAAGGGTATTAATGATCGTGAGCGGATCGACCTTTTGGAAAATACGCGAGTTCTGGCGCAGCGAGAGCCGCCATAGCGCTGGGCGCAGCACCAGCGAATAGAAGGTACGGCGATGGCCTCGATCACCCCGGCCAAATTCACTAACAATACCGTGTACTCGACGCAGCGGTTCGCCGTCTTGCCAGATGATCAGGGTGGCTTCGCGATCCAGCAGTTCAGCGGCATCCAGGCTGCCGTCCCGGCTCGCTAGGTTCAGCACCAGTTCAAAGGGCTGGGAGAGCGCTTCGCGATGAGTGAAATCGATCACTGCTACGTCGTCGACGCCGGGGAGCGTTAGGGTAAATTGCAGTCCTGTGGTCATCTCAACTTCCCTCCCCTGAGCCAGAGCCAATCACCACGCCGCCACAATCCACCGAGTGGCCCGTCAGTGCCGCTGGTTTACCGTCGATTAAAATGCTGTTGGACCCCTGCGCTATGGCACGCGGGTGCGGGGGATGTTTGGGTTTATCATGCGGTGCCAGGGGGTCACCCACGCGGGCGACTGGCTTACCGTCCATCATCACCGTGCCACTGCCTGCGGTAACTGGCGTCGGTGGAAAGCCATCGTGGTCGGTACCTATATCACCCACTAGTACAAATTTTTGGCCCATTGCTGATACTCCTTATTTCGATTCCGCTTATTAACTTATCCCGCTTACTCGTCCCGCTTATTCATCCCACTTTGCTGGCGCTTCATAGCGGGCAACGTTAAAAGCGTCCACGAACTGACGGGTAAAGCCGGCGGCTTCAAGACTGTCAATGGCCGAGTGGCAGGTCAGTGGCAGGCGTGTTTGCAGTGGCACACCACTTAAACTACGCCTTACGGCCATGAGCAGTCGGGTGCCATGACCACTGCCTTTCCACTCTTGGCTGATGTAGAAAAAGCGCAGTTGCCAAGCGGCTTCATCGTCTGGTCGGCAGGCAAGCACCATGCCGAGCGGCGGCCCATCCCCATGGCGAAGGGCCAGCAATTTCCCTTGCCAGTGGGCGACTTGGCCGCCCTCTCGCTGCAGCCATAGGCCGCGATGCACGGTGAACTCCAGCGCCCGGCGCAAGGTTTCCAGCACGCTTTTATCTCGCAACACCCACGGCGAGAGCCCCTTGGCATCGGCTTGGTAGACAGCCTTGATAAAGCTATCGATATCCTCACTGCGCGCTTCTGCTAACGGGTTAGAGCGTTTCGCTCCCTGACGCTTCTGGCGCGCACTGGGTTGGGTCGAGCCGGAGGTAAACAGCCGCTTAAGTTTGGTCAGCATCGCTACCTCGCTCGGCGTAGAGCGCTGATGGCAGTTGAAAACCCGCTGCCAGCGGCCGCGTAAAGGGGTTAGGCGCACCATCGGCAAACAAACGGTAGCGCATCGTGCCACCGTCAACGTTGAAGCGCAGCTCTAGCTCGCGCTCACTAATGCTTGTGATATCGGCTTGCTCCAACAACCGGAACCACGCCCAGGCGCCGTCTTGGCTCATGCTACGAGGAGAGCGATTAACCTCACTGGGCACCATGGTGACGCGACTTTCCGTGCCACCGCGCAGCGTATTGGGCCAAATCATTGAGACACGCTGGCTGGCGCTGTGGGCATATTCGATCAGTTGGCCATCCACGCTGATCACACTGCGTCGCTTATCGGGGCTTAGGCTGACGGGCTCAAGGGCAAACTCCACGTCTAAAACGCCGTCGCGGCTAAAGTAGGCGCGGCGGATCTGTTCGGCCTGCTGCACGGCCGTATGCAGGCTATCGCGGAGCAGTGAGTTGCCCTCAGCATCTACTAAGTACTCTGGAGCCCCTTCAATGAAGGGTTTTAGGCTCTCTTCATAAAAAGCATCCAAGATGCCGCCGGGGGCAAAAAACTCTTCAAAGTCGCTTAGCGCCACTTCACGGCTGGCACCAGGAGCGAGAGGATAGCGGCCAGCCAAACGCTCTTGATAAGGCGCAACGACGTCGTCCAGCCAGCGGTGCTCTAAGTGTCGCGTTGCACTCGCCATCATCAATTGCCAGCTCTGATCGGCGAGGTCATGCAGCATGCTGCCTACCGGCGCGGGGGTGTTGTCAGCAATGCGCTGTAGGTTATAGATCGGGTCATCACCGCGTAGCGAGAGCCGGTCTCGCACATTGATGAAAGCAGTACGCCCGGCATCGCTCGATTCTTCAATCTCAAGCAGGTAGTCACGCAACTCCGTTACCGCGGCTTTGATCTCCACCAGTGATGAGGGATTGTCGTTACGCTCTTGGCTCAGCTGATTAATCGGCGTGAAGGGCTGCTCAATGGCGAGTGCAAGCTGGTAACGCTGGGACTGTTGCAGCGCTTTGCGCGCCTGTTCATCATCAACGGGTAGTTCAGGATAGAGGCTGGTATTGCGCTCACCGGCTGCCAATAGCCGATCAAGCGGGCGCTGTGCCCCAACCAGGGCGTCGGCCACCACGATGGCTTGATGAATATCCGGCAGAGGGACAAGCTGCGTATCGCGCAGGGCATCGCGCCAACTAACATGATAATCACTGACGTAATGCTCCCGTAGCGCCGTTTGCAGTTGTTGCTTATCAGCATCACTGAAGTTGATGTTATCGCGCTGCCCAAGCACCCACACATCGATCAATGCCAGCTCTGTGGCCCGCTCCAACTCTTGTAAAAAGTAGTTTTCAAAACCATCTCGGGTAACCAAGTGGGGCAAGCGAACATGCTCGGGGTCATCATTACGGGCCATAAACACCGTATCAAACAACGTTCCTACGCTGCGGCGCAGATCAAGCGGATCGCCTTGGCGGCTACCCGCTACTTTGAGGGCGGCATAAACTCGCTCATCAATCGGTTGGCGCAAAAGCTCTTCTTGCGCAGCGTTCAAACTGCCGCGAAGGGGGGCCATCGCCTGGATGGGAAGCTGTTGCCCTTCTGCAATATGTCCCTCTAAATCGCTATGCTCCAAGGCATAGTCCAGGTGGGTTAAGAGGCGCTCCTGGACCTCGCCCCGCTGGGGAAAGTAGCCTTGCCAACGCTGGGCCATAAAGCGCTCTACCCGCTCCGGTTGACGACCGCTGGCGTCCGACATCATGCGCAGCACACGCAGCAGCGCCAGTTTCGCGTTGCTGCCCTCTTCGGCGCGGTTCATATCGTCCATGATGCCGATCATCAAGGCGGGCAGGAATTGATGTTCCAGCATGGCGAGGTAAGCACGCTCAATCTGAGCACCAATGATATGGCCCTGATACAACCCCATATCCGCAAGGTAAGGCGTGTGCGTACGGTATTCAGAGAACGTTTCCAGCGCATAACGCAGCCTATCTAACGGCTCTAAAAACTCATAGCCACTGGGGTCATCGCTTTGGAACGCCTCGGGCTGGGTAGCTAAAAACGTTTCTGCACGCTCTTCGACGGCGGCGAGGGATACGCTGTTCTTTTGATAGAAGTGTGCCCAGCCCCCCACCAGGCCTATACCCATAATCAAGCACGCGACCAGGCTAATATTGCGGGCACGGCGGCGGCGTTGGGTAACTCTGGCGTTATCACCCGCCAGCCCTGCTTCGGGGTAAATGACTTTCTCGAACAGTTCTTCGGTGAAGTAGAGCGCGCTGCGGGTAGCACGATGAGCAGGCTGAACGCTGTCATCCATGCCATAACGCCGGGCCGCGGCATCGACAAAGGGGTCTTCGGGAACGCCTTGCTGATACACGGAAGTAAAGTAAGCACCACGTACCATCGCGGCGGTCGAGAAGCGGTCACTCGATAGCGCCTCGGTCAAGAAGCCAAACAGCACATCGCGTAGCCCTGCCAACTGACGCACAAAGCGGAACACAGATTCACGCTCTTCGCGGTCACGGCATTCCGACAACATAGTCGGCAATAGCTGATTCAAACGCGCCAGCATGGCGTCGTAGTCAGCTTCAAACTCCGACTCCCACTGTCCGGGTGTCTCCATTGAGGCCGGGGAAAAAGTAAACCCAAGCGGCGCACGGCGGGCCTCGCGGGAGTAGTGACGAAAGAAGTCATCAAAGCCGTGCAGCAAATCCATTTTGCTAAACGTCACGTAAACCGGCAGCCGGGTACCGTGACGCTCCATAAGCTCTCGCAAGCGGCTACGTAGCAGTGCGGCATAGCCTTTACGTACCGCTACCTGGGCATGGCTCAACCGGGCAAGATCCAGTACCAGCACCACACCATCCAGCGGTCGCTGGGCGCGATTGCGCTCTAACCAACCAACAAAGTGATCCCACAGCCTGCTCTGCAACGCCTGAGGCTCGCCCCCTTCCATGGCACCTTGGGTCAGCAGTTCTCCGTCAGGGTCTATCAATACGGCTTTATCGCCAATCCACCAGTCAAAACCAAGCTGACCTTGCTTGCTGCTTTGGCCGGATGCCTTCATGACGTGGGTGAGTGCAAAATTCTGGCCGGAGCGATTGATCAGGCTGGTTTTGCCCGCGTTTTCGACCCCCATCACCAAGTACCAGGGCAGACGGTAGCGGCTGCTATGACCACCTCCCAGGCTATTGGTAATTTCGCTTAACACGCTGTTCAGAGACGCTTCCTGACGCTCGACTTGCGACATGATCGGGTCTTGTTGGCGGGCGTCTTCCTGTTGACGTTCATCATCCAGCGCCCTTAAACGACGCGCCAAGCGGACGCCCCACACCACGGCAATCACGGTGACCACTACCAACGTGGCCAATAGACGATTCGTTAACGGAGCGAGGGGCATGACACCTCGGACTTCCCAGCTAGGCCCTAGCCACCAGATCGCGACCAGTAACACAATCAGCAGGACTGCCCACAGCAGCGTTGAGATCCGCAGTAGCCCTTTGGCTTTATTACCATGTGCCTGGGCCCGGTTGTGCGCAGACTGTGCCCGCGACATACCTGGCACCCAGCGGCTTAGCTTTGATTTTAATGTTGACCACATTAGCCTTTATCCCTCGTCCCTTTAATGATGAACATTATTAGTGCGTCTCTTTAACCGCTGCTTTAAGGCGTGATACCAGCGCTGGTTCCCACTGCTCTAGCGCCAGCTCGGTTACGCTCTGATGCAAGGTGTGGTAGTGCTGCTGCGCGAGGCTTTCTAGCCCGGTTTCGTGCAATAGGTCCGCACTTGCCAAGCGCCAATAGGCGTTCTCGCGAGGTGATCGGGCGGCACTTAACCCTTGGTCGAGCACTTTTAATGCCGCGCCTATATCGCCACTCTCCACGGCGTCGCGAGCTTCCTCGAGGCCCATCTGCCATGCATCGCTGCCATTACTGCTGGCTTCGCTGCCCCCTGATGCGCTGCTATATAGCCAACGTTGCGTTTCATCATCGACAAACCGCGCGCCGTTGTTGAATGTCAGGGTTTCAATGCCTGGCAGCCGCGCTACAAATCGTTGTGCTTCATCACGAATCGCTTCAGCACAACGTGGATGTCCGAGCTGCTTGGCCAGACCCGCACTAAGTCGGTGTCCCTCCAACCAGTAAGGGCTTACCGCCAGGCTGTTTTCGATGCGCTGCCAGAGAGCGCTGTCGCCGCCCCGCGCGAGAGCTTCGCGATAATCGGCAATACGGTCTGCCGAGACCGGGGCTAACTCGGTCTTCCCTAACTCTGCTTTACCCTCCGCCTTAGCTGCTGGCAGCGCCTGTATGGCGCTCCATACGGCGTAGCGGCGAAGGCGATAAGCGAGCGGCTCACCTGGCGACTGCTCGCTCAAAAATTCCGCCATTTTGAGCAGGGCCTGTCGATTAGAACGTTCATTGCCCGCTTCTAAACGCAGCTCTGGCGCTTTCGCAGGCGCTTGGGCTGACGCATGAGCAGAGTCAGCGTGATAAGTTTCGCTTCTCTCCGCCTGCGGGGGAGCGTTACTACTCTTCTCTGAAGAGGACGACTGGGCCGGACGCTGCGCCATTAGCTGACGGCTTAGTTCACCCAGCGAATCCCCAGGTAACGAGAGTTGCTCTACTTGCACCTTTAGCTCGTTGAGCGCGGTTTGGCAGGCCTCGAATTCATCTTCAGCATTATGAAAGTCGAGCCCACCAGCGAGTTTTACACTGCGCTGAGTAAATTGTTGAAACAGCCGCGGACGCAGCTTGGCACCGCGCTGGCCATTAAACGGGTAGGCATGTTCCCACCAGGGCTGCTCAAGCGCGCGCGTTAGCAAGCGCAGCGAAAGAGCAAAGCGCACACCGTTACCCTCGTGCTGCAGGCAGTGCAGTAAATGGCCTAACACTTTTAAGTCTTTGCCACGCTGACTAAGCATTTGAATAGCCAGGGTTTCAGCGGTTTCCCAAGCGACACTAGCGTGCTGCAACGAACCGACTTTCATCATTTCCGCATCAAGCGCCAGATAATCGCTCGACTCTTCAAGCGGTTCCCCCACCGGCTGCCCTTGATCATTGGCCGCTAGCGGTGCCAATAAAGGTTCAAGATGAGTTTCAGCAGTAATACGCATAGCTCTTGCTCCCTTACCAACGACACGCTTCGCGTAACGGCTGAATGAGTTGGCGGAGATCGGTAATATCAAAACGCAGCCCATCTAAGCTCGCCAAATCGCTATTAATAGTGACGTTGTTGGCACTTAGCAGTTGGCGAAGCGTTTCGATAGCCGGTAACCCACGGCCACCATTGATGACATGCCCACCATCACGGACTCGCCACTGCTGTCGGATAGTGGTGCCATTCGCGTTTAGCTGTAGATCAACGCGGGCATTATCAATGGGCTCTGGCATGTGTAGTTGGAAACGCGTGATCTGCTTTTCACAGGCCATAACCATAATGGGCCGTGGCGGTGTGGTTCCCAGCGCAGGAACACTCATCAACACATCTTCGCCGGTGTGCCCAACCACCAAACTAAGATTATCGCTATCACGATCTCGCTCTTGCTGGTCGATCGCGTACCACAAATCAGGCAGCTCTTTATCCTCGCTCGATGAGTTCACTGTTTTAAACACATCGTCATAGCAGCTCAGACGCTCTAAGCGCGAAGTCTCATCAGCACATGCCAAGGCGCTTTCCAACATTGCCTGGTGCTCTTCTGCTAACGCAGCCGAGCTCCCCAAAACAGCGATGATAAGCATTCCCCAGCGTGACCACTGGCGGATTGGTAGCGTCACTTTCATTTGGTATCCAGTTCTAGCAGTTGGCATTTATGTGCCAGTGTTCGCTTAGGTAAGCCAAGACTTGCAGCGGCTTGGGCACGATTGCCGCCAAAATGCATTAACCGTTGGCGAATAATGGCGGTCTCAACGTCGCGAAGCGCTTGGCGCAAGTCATCGATATCGTTAGGCAAAGAGTACGCCGTGCTATTTACCTGCGAATTCGGTGCCGTTTGGGCGTCGCTCTCTTGCTCGCCCGGCAAGACATAGGCATCAATATCCGCCCCTTGCGGTGTCATAGCGCAAGCGTAATCAATCAGGTTCTTCAGCTCACGGACATTGCCGGGGTATTCTCGTCGCTGTAATAAGCGCAGCGCTGCCGGGGTGATACCCATATCGTCTCGCTGTTCACGCGCGCAGAAATCGCTAATGAAGGATTGCGCTAACTGGGCAATGTCATCGCGCCGCTCTGCGAGGGGCGGCAAGGTGAGGGGGAATTGGCCCAGCCGGTAGTAAAGGTCGGCACGAAAGTGCTGCGCGCGGATATGCTCGCGAAGCGGTTGATGAGTAGCGGCCACGAGACGTAAATCGGCACAACGCTCTTCACTGGCTCCGAGCGGGCGATAGCGGCCACTTTCTAGCACTCGCAATAACTTGGCTTGCAGCGCCAGGGGCATATCGCCAATCTCATCGAGAAATAGCGTTCCGCCATCGGCTTGGCTGATTAGCCCCTGCTGGGCGTGGTCAGCCCCTGAAAACGCTCCTTTGGCATGGCCAAAAAGCTCAGATTCGAGCAGCGCTTCGGGTATAGCGGCACAGTTAATGGCCATGAAAGGGCCTTTCGCACGCCCAGAGAGTTGATGAAGGGCACGCGCCACCCGGTCTTTTCCCGTGCCTGTTTCTCCCTGCAGTAACACCGCCAGGTTAGTTTCTGCCGCTCTCACCACTTGGCGGCGTAGGGTTTGCATGGCGGTTGACTGCCCCAGCAGGTCTTCCGACAACTGGTCGGCCAACGCTTGTCGGCGCGCCCCATCATTAAGTTTGGCTAACGAATCGCGCAGTGCCCGCGAACGGTGGCGCTCACCCTGCTCGCGGGAGAGCCGCGCCCATAGTCGGCATAACAATTCTTCAAACGCCGCCATACCTGGATCATCGTCTAGGGCGCTAAAGGTGCTGTCCTCCCCCACCATTAACAGCGCCCCCAGCCACTCTTGCTCACCATCTTTGGCGCGAAGCGGTCTTACTTGCAGGCGTTTTTTGGCTCCCAGGTGAATGACCTGAGCCTGAAAGCCAGCATGATCCAAACGCGTACGCGCATCACCAACGCTTAATGTGAGCGCTTTACCACTGCGTATCACGTGGGCGTAAGGGTGGCTAAAATCGCTGCAATCAAACTGAACCGCATCACCATCGCGACCAAGCCAACGTCCACTGCCCTCCACATAGAGACACTCGGCGCAATCAAGCCCTACCCCCTCGCGCAGCACTTGGGCTGCGCGTTGGCGCAGTGCCTCTGCGCTAGCACTTTCCACCAGTGTTACCGCAATGGGCATAGCGGCTAGTGGTGAAGATAAGCACTCTCGAGTAGCAGCGAAGGTATCAATGGCTTGAAGCGTCATGGTGTCACGCGACCTCCGCAGTAAAGGTGCCCTGTTCGGCATCCACACCCAACGATACTCGGGTCACCTGTTCACGCCGGGCCATACGTTCAAGCAAGGCACGGGAAAGTGGCGGCAGCAGTTCACCATCAATCACCGACTCCAGCATCCGCGCGCCGTTTTCGCTACGTGTTGCGCGTTTGCAAATTGCCTCGGCCAGGCTGTCATCAAGCACCACCTCGGCCTTCCTATGACGCTCGCGGATGCGTGTTGCCAGGGTAGCCAGCTTGGTTTTCACGATGTCGCGCAGAGTGTCGCCGTCCAGCGGCAAGTAAGGCACCACTTCCATCCGCGCCAATAGAGCCGGTTTGAAAAACTCTGCCAGCACCGGATAGAGCGCGGCATCCAGCGCTTCTGGGTCATTGTCATAGCTGACGATGGCTTCATAGCCCAGGTTGGAGGTCAGGAAGAACAGCACGTTTTTGCAATCGATCACGCGCCCTTCCCCATCGGCCAATTCACCTTTATCAAACGCTTGATAGAAGAGGTTCAACACGTCGGGATGGGCTTTTTCGACTTCGTCCAGCAGCACCACCGAATAAGGGCGCTGACGGATCGCTTCGGTTAATAGCCCACCTTCACCAAACCCGACATACCCTGGCGGCGAGCCAATCAGGCGTGAAACCGTATGCTTCTCTTGGTATTCCGACATATTGATGGTGGTGAGAAATTGACGACCGCCATACAGCTGGTCGGCAATTTGCACCACGGTTTCGGTTTTACCGACGCCGCTGGGGCCTACCAACAGGAACGCGCCCAATGGCCGCCCTGGGCGACGTAGATCCGCACGCGCGGTTAGCAAATGGCGATGAATACGCTCAATAGCACTGTTCTGGCCCTGGATTAATGCATCCAGATGCGTCGGCAGTTCGGTGAGCCGCGTTAGCTCATCGCTGGTCATGCGCTCGACCGGCACGCCCGTCCAGTCGCCAATCACCTGGGCAATCTGGGCTTCTTCAACGCTGGGGTTGACCAGTGCAAACGTTTCTTGAAGCTGGGCCAGCTGCTGCTCCCGTTCGGCGAGTTCTTGATGAACGCCTTCGGGAAGTTGATCCACGGCATCGCCATCCGTTGCCTCTAGCAGTTGGCGGTGTAGCGCTACAATCGCATCGACGCATTCGCGCTGCGCTTGCCAGGCAGCTTCCAGGCTTGCCAACTCTTCTTCCAGCTTGGCCAAACGTTCGGTTAAGTCGTGGTGGAGTTCGCTATCGGGTTCGCGCCCTAACAGTCGTTCACGCTCAACCTGGTCGCGCTCACGTAGCGCGGCAGTATGCTCACTCTGCAAATGACTTAGCTTGCGCGGCGGGGTATCCAAGGCCTGCGCCAGACGAGTACAGGCGGTATCCAGCACATCAATGGCTTTATCGGGCAGTTGCCGACCGGCCAAATAACGGGCAGAAAGCGCAGCGGCGGCACGCAGGCCGCTATCGCCAATCAATACACCATGTGCGCGCTCATACACATCGCGCAAGCCACGTAGAATAACCAGCGCCTGATCGACACTTGGCTCGGAAATCGCAATCGGCTGAAAGCGCCGCGACAAAGCCGGGTCTTTTTCAAAGTACTTTTTGTACTCACGCCAAGTGGTAGCGGCGATGGTACGCAGCTCACCCCGTGCCAGGGCAGGTTTGAGCAAGTTGGCCGCGTCGCCGCCACCTTCCTGGTTGCCAGCACCGATCAGCGTGTGCGCTTCGTCAATAAACAGTAGCGTAGGCCGCGGGGCGTTTTTGACTTCGTCAATCACCGCTTTCAGGCGCTTTTCAAACTCGCCTTTCACCGCGGCACCGGCTTGCAGCGCCCCTAGATCAAGGGTCAGAAGCTCGACATCTGCCAGCGCCGCGGGTACTTGCCCAGCCACAATGCGTGCGGCTAAGCCTTCTACCACGGCACTTTTACCCACCCCGGCATCGCCAATCACAATGGGGTTGTTCTTTCGCCGACGTCCCAGGATATCGAGCATTTGGTCGATTTCCGGATCACGCCCCAGGACAGGGTCAAGCTCACCTTGACGCGCTTGTTCGGTCAGCGAGGTCGCAAAGCGAGCCAGCGCACTATCATCACCCGCGCGGTGGGCAGGCTGGCCTTGGCGCGCGCCAGCACTCTCCTGAGGCGCTTCGGCTGAATCGGCTGTTAAGCTCTTAAAGTGGCGGCGTAAATTTTCACGATTAATCTCCGCTAGTAGGCGAACAGAGCCTGCCCCCAGGTAACGGTCAGCGTTATGAAGCAAGGCGGTTAACACCGCCCCACTGCGCAGTTCGCTATGCTGATACTCTGTGGTGGCCAGCAACCAGGCATCTTGTAGTAACTCCACCAACAGAGGCGAAAAGCTGGGGGTTGTTACGTCTAGATCCCGCGGTGGACGCGTCTCTTCAGCGAGTTGAGCACGCAGCTGTGCGACATCAATATCGAATTTTTCACATAAGCAGCGTACATCGCATAGCGGCTGATCAAGCAACGCTTGTAATAGATGGGCGGCAGTGACCTCGGGCGCCTGCTGCTGCGCGCACAGCACGGCGGCCCCTTCGAGTCCTTGGCGAGCGATCACATTTAAGCGGCTAATAAGCGCCGGAAGCTCTACCCTGAGCATGGGTTCTCCTAACGGTAAATTTGGTTAAGAAGCGAGGTAATCTGTTCGGCTTGTTGGTCAAGCGACCAAGACAGGCCCAAATACACCGCCACCATAGCTATCCCAAACAGGGTAAAAATGCCCCATACAGGAAACCCGCTGCGCAGGTTTTGTCGGCCTTTCACTACATTGCGTAACGGCTGTGTCAGCGCCTCTTCAGGCGGCTGGTCAAGCGTGGCCAATTGGTCACCCAGGGCACGCACAATTTGCTCGTACTCATCGCGTCCGTGAGACATCACGCGATAACGGCCTTCAAAGCCGAGACACAGGCACAGATAAATAAACGCCAACATATCGCGGTAGCGCTGAGGCTCTTGTTGTAAGCGCGAGAGGATAGAAAATACTTTTTCGCCGCCCCAGGTTTCATTATGAAAACGTGTTAACAGCGAATGCTCAGCCCACTTGCTTTGCCGACCCCAGGGCATACCCATGACGGCTTCGTCAATGAAGGAGCAGAGCACGTAACGGTATGCGAGCAGCGTGGCTCGGTCATAGCCCTGCTCAGTCAGCTCAATTTCAATGGCGGCAATTTCATCTACCACTTGGCGGTAGAGGCGCTCCACATCGCTCGCACTGTCGAGCTGGCGAACGCGCACCACCATGCCAAGCAGGCTGCTGGCGGCATCCACTAGAGGGTTTAGATTGTGGCCGCGCAGACGGAACCAGTAGTCCTCATCGGCATCAAGCTGCTCGGCGTGGCTATGTATCAGATGTTCCAAGCCACGCTCATTAATCAGATCTTCATGGCGAACTTTGTCGTGATCGCCACGCGGTCGTACAAGGCGTTGATCATCGGTTGCGAGATGTTGCATGGCTTAACTCCTGATGGCCCAGAACTGCATTTCCAGCCCTGGAAATTCACCGGCGACATGGAAGGCAAATCCGCTGGCCCCGTTGAGCATTCCCCACGCTTCACTCTGGCGATCCAGTTGGAAGTAGCTATAGCCAGCGTGATAGGGCAGCTCGCGGGGCGCGACCGGTAAGGGTTCAAGCGGCACACCGGGGAGCTGTAGGCTGATGAGGTCGCGAATACGCTCGACGCTGGCCACTTTGGTTTGTTGCAAGAACAGCTTGCGCAAGCGCTCGTTGGGCATGTCGGCCCGAACCGCCAGAATGAACTCCGCCGATTCAATGAGACTAACGTCCGAAAGCGGTGCCACTAGCAGGCCAAAACGTCGCGTCTGTAGCTGGATGGCGACAGCTCGTGGCTCAAGCACGGTGGAAAGCGCCTGGCGTAGCATCTTCATCAGCGGCCGAAAAGCGCGTTCAGGGTGGTCGTGATCATAGGCCGGACACTCCGGCGGTAACCGCGACTCATCGGTAAAGGTCACCAGCTCACAGGCCACTTCGTGCATGGTGTCGTAAAGCCGCTCTGGGTGGAGCTGGCCAAGCCGAGCCAGGTGTTGAAAGCGCGGCTGCGCGCGATTAAGTAGCTGCAGCAGCATAAAGTCGGCGACATCGGCGACCCCTGCTTGATGCGGTGTAGAAAGCCGCTGGGCAATATTGCGCGCTCGCTCTCGCATTAAACCGGCCATCTCCCCCACAAAGCGCTGCAACCCAGGCGCTGCCTGGACGTTAAGTAGCGTGGGCAGAAATTGCTCATCGAGGACTAAGCTGCCATCCGGGCGACGCTCAATAATGCGCGCTACCGATAGGCAGGCGTAACCACTCCGATCATCGCTTTCGAGTAGCAAGCGTGGAGAAACTCGCGCCACCTCTAGCTCCGCTGTAGAACCATCGCGGGAGTGCAGGTCACGCACACTACGTGACGAGAGGCGATAGCGTGCCGGTAGCTCATCTCCCGGCCAGCGCACTTCGCCGACACCATCGGTTGCCAACGGCAGTCCCAGGTAGACCACCTGGTTAGTAATGCTGGCATCGCTAATTTCTAACGGGCTAGGCTCGATATCATCGGCCGGCAGCTGAAAAGCGACGCCATCGGGCATAACCCCGCTGGCACGGCTAATGGCAATACGCCCGAAGCTGAGGAACTCGCTGTTCAACTCCAGCGTATGAAAGCCATATAAGTAATGACTAATGCCTTTTAGACGAGCATCTATTAGCCCTTCTAAACTGCGCTGCTGTTGCTGGAAATGCTGGGGCTTAATGAATAGCCCCTCGCTCCATACCACACGATTTCGGCTAGCCATTACTCCTCCTTCCTTAGTTCTACTTCGCTGTCTCGGAGATGAACCAGCAAGTGGTAATGCTCGCCACGGCTTTTTACCTTAACGACCTTCTTCCACTCGGCTTCGTTGGGGGTGGCATAGAAAGCAATCAGTCCGATGTAACGCGTCTCTTCATCGACGTCGAAGGGTTCATAAAATTTCCACTGCCCCGGTAGCAGGGTAAAGTCATCATGGGTGAGGTAATTGGTACCTAGCGCTTCCTCTAAATCACTGCTCAGTTGACCTAAATCAGCGGCCATCAACATGGAGTCATCTTTTAACTGCAGCACCTGAAAACGCAGCGGCGTTCCTTCGCCATCTAGGTTGGGATTGACGTTTGGCTCAGCAATCATGCTGAGATCCACCGTTGTAGGTCGGTCTTCGGGATAACCGACAGGAATCGATGGGTCGCGCATTACCTGCCACGCTTTGCCCGAGGCTTCACGCGTTGAGGCACAGCCTGTTAACAGCAAAATGATGCAAAGTAACCAGACAAGCCGTGCCACATTCTGCAAGCTCATGCTCTGCGCGTTCATCCCTCCTCCCGCTGCTGGCGACGCACCGATTGGTCATAGGCTTGCTCAAAAACTTCCCAAAACAGTTTTTGAAAGCCTTGCTGGCGACCCGAGTTAAGCTCGCGGTAGTAGTAGTGGTACATCTCCCACGCCCAGCCCCCTTCGTCTTCAAGGCGATTACCGGCACCACGGTAAGCATGAAAACGCTTGATCAGAGTTTCAGGTGAGAACGCATCGAGTATGGCGCCCAGGGCATGACCAATGGCTTCTTCGACAGCGGCTTGATGCTGGCCCTGGTGGCGTAAGCACTCCGCTACCGCCTCTGGTGCGGATAGGTGTACGGGGCTACGCTGGGCAGAAAATAGGGTTTCAGCCGTCTCTTCATAGGATTGACCAAGACGCAGCGGATTATCTTCAATCGGCTGTAAGCGACGGTCTCGCAGCGGGTACTTACTATCGTTTTGGGACTGCTGCAGTAGGCGCAGTCCATCAATAGTGGCGCGAAGTGTTTGCCCCGCTTCTTCTAAGAACGCTTGCTGCTCTTCGCTATCACGAAAAGAAAGATCCAGGCCTAAGCCTCTTAACAAAGGATCTGCGCCAATATGGCCAAGCGAAGGTGTCGCCGGTTTTTGCCAGCGGTCTTCCAATTGCTCCCCAACAGAGCGCTCCAAGTCGTTTATCTGCCGCTCATCCATGCCACTGCTCCTCTGCGTTGTTGTGCCATTAGGTGTTCTGATACCGGGAAGGCTTAATGCTTCATCATGGCGCTCTTGGTTCTGCCACTGCTGCCCACTTTGATGAGAAGTAGGTTCTTGATATACATAGCCGCGATTCGAGAGCCCCATCGCTTCTAGCGGCTCCATGGCCTCCGCAGACACTTCATCGCGATCTAATGCAACCATCGGGTCATGCTGAATAGAGCCGGGCATTGCACCGCCCAAGGCCTCCATGGGATCGCCTTTTTCTGCTGAATGATCAAAGACCTCCCCTTTCCCCGATGACCAAACAGTGCCGTGGGTGGTCACTTCGTCATGCTCTTCGTCAATGAGAGTGGCAAGCGAATGCACGCCTGGCTGCCACGCATGGCGATCCCCGAGGTGCACCTTTAGGTGGTACTCACCAATCAACAGCTCATCGCCATCGCGTAAAGCTACCTTCCGGTGGCGCCCAATCGGCAGCGTGGTGAGATTTATATAGGTATGGCCACTAAGATCCACTAAGCAGAACTTGCCATCGATTTTGGTGATTTCGGCATGGTTTGGTCTGATGCGGCCGCCATGATCTTGCAGTAGCCAGTCATCGTGGAGACTGCTGCCTAGCGTCCCCCCCTCCTCGTAGAAGACGAAGCTGCTGGTTGATCGCCCTTCAAGCAGCTCACTGTTGGTAACGACCAACGTAATGGCGTCTAGTTGATTGGGATGCATGGGTTAACTCGTCATCTGAATGCGTACGCGACGGCGCGTGGTGCGGTCGTCACTCTCTGGATCTACAAAGGTGGTCCAGCCAAGCTGGCATGATCCGGCATCGCCCAAGCGCATGGGCTTTACTTCGCTCTCCAACAATTCAAGCTCAAGGTCGTAGGCCAAAGGCTCACGCAGCACAAAACTCACCAACGTTTTGAGCGGGCTATGCTCTTCACCATCAGGTAGAAAATCTCTAAAGCGGGCCAGGCTTAAACCACGCAGACACAGCGCAAATTTGCCATTCACATCCGCGACACGTTCGCCTGCGACCATGTCACTGCCAAGCGTCATCCCCGAGGTGCCCATACAACTGCGCTGATCCAGAGGAATCTCCACCCAACGCTGCACCCACTCTTCTATTTCTACCCTGGCGAGGTCGAAACAGTGCCCAACAATGCCACTGACTACATCAGGCGAACGCGAACGCCCAGCCAATAGGCCCGCATAAGCGAGCATTTTGCTCCAGTTGATTGGCGTTTCACCGCGCAAATCACTGTCAGCGAGCCCTACCAGCGCAAAGATAGCGGCGGAAAAACCATCCTTCGCATCGTTTTGATAGCGAATGTAATGGCGGTATTTGCGCCAGCTTCGGTGCAGCAGCGTTATTAACCGATGGTTAAAGAAGTCCAGGAAATCCCCAGCCGCCCCTTCCCGGTGAGCCGCGTTATGCGCCAGGGTTTCCAAGTAGTAACCGGGCAGTGGCGACTGCGCACCTTGTAGCCCCAGGAAACTGACTTCCATCTCGTACTGACCGGCTTGGCTATCTCTCAGAGCGAGCACATCGCTACCCGGGAAGCCCAGCGAGGCCGACGCGGTGAAGCGCACGCGCTGAAATGAGGGCACGCTACCGCCATGCCGCTGCTCTAAATCATCGCCGTGATGACGGTGCAGAAGCTCTACTAGTTGGTAAAACTCGTAACGTCGCGCTCCCCGAATAACCGGTGCCAGCGCTACATCAGGGGCTGCTGCCCCTCCTGTAAGGTCCATTGATAGCGCTCTTGGTTATGGCGGTTAATGACATGCAACTCGTGAAATGAGTTGATGCTTGCGTACAGCGAGAAGAAACGCGCCAACACACTGCCAAACAAATAGAGGCTGCCCTCATCGCCAAAGGCCTCTTGATCTAACGTCATCACTGAACGCAGCCCACGCACAGGCAGTCCTTTGCGAAGTCGATCAACGGACTGGGTATCGATATCAAGAATGCCGGCAAGCCTTTTTTGCGCGACCCTTTCTGCTTGTCTGTCCACCAAGGCCCTAAAGTCATAGGCACGTAGTACCGAGCAAAGCGCATCGCGCTCTAGCAAGGAGAGGTAGTTGAGCGACAAGTTTGAGATTAATATCCACAGCAACCCATCATCGAGCGCAGGACGGAGCACGGGCGTTGGCCGGGTGATATTGCGAAAGGTGGCGTAAGCAGGGCTCTCTTCCGTCGCCACGCACAGATCGCCGATAGTCAGTTGCTCGGGCAGCTCACGATTGCTGCACGTTAGCTGCAGGGAAATCGTTTCACGACGGCCAAGAGACGCACGTTCGTCTCCGCGGACAAAGGCGATGTCGTGGTCAAAGCCATCGCTACGCAGACTGTCACGCACACGTACTCGGTAATAAAGTGCTTCACGCCCTCGATCACGCTCAATTTGATGCTGAAAACTTTCAAACGGGACATAGCTGCGCGGCTTGTCTTGCCACCCCGTGCGCTCACCCTCTAGCGTACCCAGCACGTCATCAACACTAAAAATCTCGTAGTGAGAGGGTGCCCGGCTGTTAGGCCGTATACGGTACTCGCTGCGCTCGCCACTTAGATCAATGGGTTCAGCGTCGTGCTCGAAAAGGTTAATCGCCGGCGTGCAGTAAAGCGCCAAATGCTCATTCCGCACCCGTGCATCGGTCGGAAGAGTGCGGGAAAAGACAAAGCGCAGAGTGACATTGCTGGCCGTGTCAGCAGGAAGGTATTGGGCAATCCCTACAACATCAAAAAAATGGAAAGCCTCTGGAAAGCACAGGTACTCCTGCAAAATGCGATACCCTTGATGAACATTCTGCGGGTAAGGCAAAAGTGCTTGGTCACGCTCAAATCCAACGGCCTTGAGCGCATCAGCAGGTAAGCGCTGCGTCTGCCCATCAATCTCCAGCTCCAGTCGTGCCAGATAATGGCTCATCCATAAATACAGCGTACGGGCTGTGTAACCATCGCCGCCTAGATGCAAACGCAGTGAGTCGATGCCCATCGCATTCATCGGTTGGTCGCTGCGCACCTCCATTGCCAGTTCGACAATAGAGGACTCTCGCGTATGTCTTGCATCGACGCCTATCGGCGCCAATGGATAGAGTGCGACATCATGGCAAGTTCTAAACAAGCATGGCGTGCCCTCTACTGGTTCGCTGGCAAGTTGCGTTCCGCGCTCGACCCGCTGCTGCTGACTCAAGGAGTACCAGCTCGGGGTAAACTGCACCACTGTCATACTGGGCACTGGCCGCAGGTAGTTCGGCCACAGCATGCTGATTAACGAGTGAGTAAGCTCGGGAAACTCATCCTCCACTTTTTCGCGCATTCGGCCAGTTAGAAAGGCGAACCCTTCCAACAACCGTTCTACATCAGGGTCAGTGCTGCGCTCAGATAAGAAGCGACTCAAGCCGGGGTTTGCATCGGCAAACTCCCGCCCCTGTCGCTTTAAAAAATTGAGTTCATCACGATAATAGCGATTCAGCATTCGTGCCTCTCGGGCCTATCAGTTGAGACACTGATAACGCTTGTTGTTAAGCAACAAATCGATAGTCGCTTGCGAGTTTTCCCTACCTAAAGCGACGGTGGCATGCACCTGAAAACGTAACTGCAACGGGTCACCATGATTAGGCAAAGACTCAACGTCTACCCGTTTGACACGGGGCTCATAGCGCTCGATGCACTGACAAATGGCCTGCTGAATATTGCGTTCCAGGTCCAGCACACCGATCGTGGCATCGTTAAAGTCGAGTAGGCCAAGCTCCGGGGCACAGGCACTGTTACCCGGATGGCTATTAAGCAACTCAACCAAATGGCGCTTAATTGAATCGATAACCGCTACCAACTCGTCTGCTTCTTGCCTAAGTACAGAATGAGAGGGGGCCGCAAGCCGTTCAAACAAACGGCTACCTAGCGACTCTCTTCCCGCCTCTCTTCTCAACAATCCACCACTATCCGTTGCCATTGGGCGTCCCTTTATTCCTTATCGAGACGACCAACAAGCGAAAGCTCGAAGTTGGCACCCATGTATTTAAAGTGCGGGCGTACCGCCATGGAAACCTGATACCAGCCTGGATCACCCTCGACATCCAACACCTGGATTGAGGCGGCGCGCAGCGGGCGGCGGCTACGTACATCGGCAGGGGGATTTTCTTGATCGGCCACGTACTGGCGAATCCAAGCATTTAGCTCACGCTCAAGATCCTGACGCTCTTTCCATGATCCAATTTGCTCGCGCTGAAGCACTTTTATGTAGTGCGCCAGACGATTAATGATGAACATGTAGGGAAGCTGCGTGCCCAGTTTGAAATTGGTTTCCGCGGCTTTACCTTCAGCGGTGTTCGGAAAGACCTTAGGTTTTTGAACAGAGTTGGCCGAGAAAAAGGCCGCATTATCACTACCTTTGCGCATGGTTAATGAAATGAAACCTTCTTCGGCCATTTCAAACTCGCGCCGGTCAGTAATTAACACCTCAGTAGGAATTTTGGCCTGCAACTGGCCAAATGCTTCGTAGGTATGCACAGGTAGGTTTTCAACCGCCCCGCCACTTTGTGGCCCAATAATATTCGGGCACCAACGGTACTTGGCAAAGCTATCCGTAAGACGCTCCGCCAACAAATAAGCAGTATTTCCCCACAAATAGTGCTCGTGATTTTCACTAACGTTTTCGCGATAGTTAAACGTTTTAATCGGATTTTCTACTGGGTCATAGGGAGTACGCAGTAAGAAACGCGGCGCTGTTAGCCCCAAGTAGCGTGCGTCCTCAGACTCGCGAAGACTACGCCAACGGGCGTATTTAGGCCCTTCAAAAATGGCTTTGAAGTCTTTGATATTGGGAAGCTCTTCAAAGCTCTCAATACCGAAGAAAGAGGGATCAACTGAAGACATAAAGGGCGCATGCGCCATGGCGCCAACAGCTGCAGTGTGCTGTAGCAGCTTCATATCCGGCGTAGAGGGCGAAAAATCGTAGTGACCAATAATGCCTGCTACTGGCTCACCGCCAAACTGACCGTAGCCCGCGTTATACACGTGATGATATAGACCGCTCTGACTAATTTCAGGCGCAAACTCAAAATCTTCCAGCAGCTCTTGCTTGGTGGCGTGTAGTACATCGAGCTTGATGTTTTCACGGAAATCAGTGCGATCAACCAGCAGCTTCAAGCCGCGCCAAGCCGACTCCATCTGCTGAAAATTCGTATCATGCAGGACTTCATCCACCTGATGACTGATTTTACGATCTAGTTCAACAATCATGTTATCAACAAGCGCTTTGTTGACCTTTGGAGCCGCCTCATCGCCATTAAGCAGTTCTGCAATGAAGGCAGCTACCCCTTGCTTGGCAACGTCATAACCCTCATCGGCTGGCGCCATGCGCGTTTGCGCCATCACTTGGTCAAGCAACGAAACGTCCGTTTCCGTTTCTACCGCTGCATTCTGCTGCTTTGCTGTCTTACTCATTGCTGTGCCTCGAATTCGATGATCTGCAATTAAAAAACGCTGCTAATGCTGAGGAGTTATTGATCTTTATCCGTTTCCAGCAAAGCCAGCTCATTCAATAACTGCTGGCGGGCCTCATCGTTTTCCAGAAGCTTCTGCAGCCGATCACGGAAAGCAGGCACATTGCCCAACGGGCCCTTCAACGCAACCAGTGCCTCACGCAATTCAACTAGCTTGCGCAATTCGGGCACTTGCTTAGCAACAGCATCAGGCGAAAAATCTTCCAAGGATTTGAAGTCAAGGTTGACAGCAATATCTGTGGGCTCGTCACTTTCATCAAGGCGATTAGGCACTGCCGTTTGCAAGCTCAACCCAGCCTCTCGCATGACGGACTGAAAGTTGTTTTTATCGACAGAAACGGATTGACGCTCTTCTATGGGCGTTTCTTCCTCACCACCTTTAAAGTCACCCACCACCAATAACTTCAGCGGTAGCTCTGTCTCAGCCTGCTGATCGCCAGTGGCTGGCACATACTTAATATTGATGCGCTCTTTGGGCGCAACGGTTCCTTGTTTAGCCATGATATTTAGCCCTGGAAAGAGATGTATCAATGTATCTGTGAATAGTTCTCAATCCGTGGGAGCGTAACTATTATCAGAAGCGATGCCAAATCCCACTTTTCTAGCAAAAAACAGCTGATCGCTTAGCACTTAAAAACCACATGGCACGTTTGCATGCTTTTTGTGTTTTTTTGGCGAAATTCCAAGAAATAGCGGCGTTTATAATTTCAATAAATTGCCTAATTAAAATTTGTAAGATATTTCTTACAAATCCTATCGGTAATCTCTTACGTTTTTTGACAGAGATAACGCACAAATGTCTTTTTTAAAACGAGTCGCCATCAAATAGAAAAGTCATTTATGCGTGAATTGCCAAGTTAAAAATGACATTTAGCAGACATCTGTTACCAAATAAAACTTAAAAGACATAAACCATTACTGTTTCAGATCCTTTAAATTATCAATAGATGAGGGCAAGCAACTCATGGCCTGCTGGGCAATGAGTTGCTTGCAGTAGGCAGAAAATTGCCTAATTATAAATAATAATATAATAAAAAAAATATAACACAATGAAAAATAAGTAAAAAATTATAGTGGCATGCTCTTTGCTCTAACTACATAGTCCACACGACACTCATTTACTATTTCACTCAAGGAGATGACCATGCCAACACCATGTTATATCAGCATTGAAGGCCAAACTCAGGGCAATATCACTGCAGGTGCCTTTACTCCTGATTCTGTCGGCAACATTTATGTTGAAGGCCACGAAGACGAGATGCTGGTTCAAGAGTTCAAGCATGTCGTTACTGTCCCAACTGACCCTCAGTCTGGTCAGCCTTCCGGCCAGCGCGCACATAAGCCCTTTATCTTTACTGTGGCACTCAACAAATCAGTGCCGCTGATGTATAACGCACTGGCTTCTGGTGAAATGCTGCCTAACGTAGCACTTAAGTGGTACCGCACTTCTGTTGAAGGTAAGCAGGAACATTTCTTCACCACCACATTGACCGATGCCACTATCGTAGACATCAATCTGCGCATGCCGCATGCTCAAGACATCAATAAGTCTGAATTCACTCAGTTGATGGACGTATCATTGGCTTACCGCAAGATTGATTGGGAACACACTGTTGCTGGAACCTCTGGTTCCGATGACTGGCGCGCCCCGATCGAAGGCTAAGCTTTCGCTAATAGCCTAGACTGGGTCTGAAAAGCAAGGCCTGAAATAAACGAAGCCCCTTCCAGTTGGAAGGGGCTTCGTCGTTATTAACGTATTGCTACTGGTATTGCGGCAAGGCTCGGGGATTAAACAAACCGACCTAGGCCTACAGCAGCCCGTAAACGATCCATCGTGACGGCGGCTTCTTCCCGCGCTCGCTCGGCGCCTTTTTGCAGCACTGCCTCAATGTGAGCGGGGTCCTCCATCAGCGCGTTATAACGCTCTCTTGGAGCGCTTAAATGAGCATTCAAGTATTCAAACACTTGATTCTTAGCCTCGCCCCAGCCAATACCGTTCACGTACTGCTCACGCAAGCTGGCAGTCTCTTCCACTGTGGCAAAGGCTGAGTAAATCTGGAACAGCGTGCAGGTATCTGGATCTTTCGGCTCACCGGGCTCCAGCGAGTTGGTTTTAATCTTACGTACCAGCTTTTGCAGTTTTTTCTCTGGGGCAAACAGTGGAATGGTATTGTCGTAGCTTTTGGACATCTTGCGACCATCCAAGCCGTTCAGTAGCTGTATCTTATCGTCAACGACGGCGTCAGGAAGGACAAAGTGCTGACCTTTGTAGAGATGGTTAAAACGCCCGGCGATGTCACGGGCCATTTCGATATGCTGAATCTGATCACGCCCTACCGGCACCTTATTGGCGTTGAACATTAAAATATCCGCCGCCATCAGCACAGGGTAACCGAAAAGCCCCATGGTAATGCCTTTATCCGGATCCTGGTTTTCCGCCTCTTCATTCTCAGCCACCGCTGCTTTATAGGCATGGGCGCGATTCATTAAACCCTTGGCGCATACGCAGGAGAGCATCCAGGTGAGCTCTGGGATTTCTGGAATATCCGACTGGCGATAGAAAATTGCGTTGTCGGTGTCCAGTCCCAGCGCCAGCCACGTAGCAGCAATTTCCAAGCGCGACTGCTGCACGCGCTTAGGGTCTGGGCATTTAATCAGCGCGTGGTAGTCGGCCAGAAAGTAGAACGACTGCACGTTGGGGTCTTGGCTCGCCTCAATGGCGGGCTTGATCGCTCCGACATAGTTGCCCAAATGGGGCGTGCCGGAGGTGGTAATACCGGTGAGAACGCGGGTTTTGGATATTTCTGACATTAGAAAACTCTTTGAATAAATTCACAATATTCTATACGCAATAACAAGGCTTAACTACAGCTCTTCTGTCCACTTGGAAAAGCTTGGCGGGCCTCCACCCGTCCCTCCCCCACTAACTTCATAATCAGCAAGGTCAGCTACATACTCCAAGGCGCCAGCCCCAGACATCACGACTTTTTGTGCACGTAAACCACCATATAAGGCACCGCTTCCGCCAATGTCTACATTCGAACCGGGAGCGTAGATAGCAGCATAGGTATCGTTACTACCTCCGATGGTTATACCACTACGGCTGTCAATTTGCTGGTAAGTGCTATATATGCTCACAGCAGGACGACTAATACCGGCGCTATCTTGGCGCATGAAGCTTTCTGAATTTAGCGCTAATTCACTACCCGCTGAGAGCGTTACTTTACCGCTAACATATAGGTTTAAAATGGCACCTTCTGAAATCTCTAGCGAAGTATTACCGCCCAGATCAAAGTCGCCATCCACAAAAAGATTGACTGTTCCGTCCACCACCAATCGCTGTAAGCGACCGCTAGTCTTTAAATCTTTATCAATGTTTAGCGATGTTTCCCTACCGGTTACACCAAGATAAGAAGTGGACGCATCTTGACTGCCACTCCCGCCAGTGAAGTTAAAGGTATTGTTATTTTCCTGGTAATAGTGTTTCAAGCCCTGCTCTTGCAGCCATTGGCCAGCGCCCACCACATTCAATGCAGATGCAACCCTCTCAAAATAGGAACGATCATTTTCGTCATCGTCCAATATACCCAAACTGTCACATGATTCAGAAAAACGGTAACCATCATCACCACTTTGATAATTCTCTACCCTTTGCTGATGCTGATTTCCCCACCAATCAGGATAAACAATGTTGCCTCCCACCGACGCGCTGTCTGGTGGTGGAGGATTGCCATCAATGATCAGGTTGTTTCCAGCGATCACGCCACCGACTATGCGAGCGCTCCCCCGTAGTGTTATGTCCTGACAAGAAGTAATCGCTGAGCCGAATGGTTGCTGCATTTCTGCATCCGCAACATACCGCAATAAAATAGCCTTACTCTCGGCTCTACCACGTTGTGTACTCCCAACGATGCCTTTTGCTATGACATAGCTTCCATCGTCCAATGTTAACGGAATATAGATACACTCAAATTGGCCATCCCTCTCACAGCTAAAATTGAGCGCACTTTGATTGGCTGAAAACTGCTCATTAAGCTCATCCCAACTCAACTCTAACAAATCACTCAAAGAATGAGTGGAGTTAAAGAAAGCCAGGCTATTTTCATCCACGGCTTCTGCTGCAGCAATTTCGGCATTCATTCTCGCCTGCATAGAGGCTCGATAATTACCCGCCAGTCGTTCATCAATCAACGCACTCTGCATTCCCGACATGCCTAACATTAGCGCTCCAGCGAGCAGTGCCATAACAATTACTAACGCTGCGCCTTGCTGCTGTTTCATGAAGTAGGCTCTTGTGGTGAGATCGCTTTATCTCGCTCGCTGATGGTAAAGGTGATGTGGTCGCACGTGGCATCCACGCCTTCTCGACAATCACCAATGGGCAATGTGACTATATGAGACACACCATTACCACTGGATACAGAAAGCGTCGGACAGGCTGTCTCGTCATCAAACTGGGCAAGATCAACTGTTGGTTGGCTTTGATCCTCATTCTGTAGAACACAGTAATGACGCGTATCGCTACCAGAGCCACGCTCATCTGAGACGATAGCGTAGTCACCAATATCTCCTTTACGACCTGCTTCAGCCAGGGTACTTACCGCAAAAATTAATGTCTCTTGTTTACGGCTGACCTTGTCAACAGTTTGAAACGTTTGAAAGGTCGTTAAAAAAAGTTGACCAGCCCCCAGGATAATCACCGTGCCGATGGCCATTGCGACCATTAGTTCCACTAGGGTAAATCCATATTGATACTGTTTCATTACTGCACCTCAAGCCTTGGGAGGCGGAAGGTGTAGTCGAACTCATCATTCTCGTCATCGCCAAGAATCAGGATCACATTAAAGCGGCACTTGTCTTCGCCGTTGCCTCTGCCGATGCCGCTTTCGCCTTTTTTGGCATTGCGAAGCGGGTTTTGGTCGTTATCCTTAAACCAATCATCTTTCCACGCGTCCTCGACAGCTGAGCTGTCGATATCCTCACAGGTTTCGCCTGGGTTTAGCGTGGTCAACGCCGCCCAAAGCCGCTCCTGGGCATCCACGGCAGCGACGCTTGCCAGCGAACGCTGGTAGCCAGCATTGGCGCTTTGCAGCGCTTTAAGCTGCATGGCGGCAACGCCAATCAGGCCAATCGAGAGAACCACCAGCGCGATGAGCGCTTCTATTAAGCTAAAGCCGCGCTGAGAGTTCATGACTCACTCTCCTTTCTACGAATGCTACCCGTTGTGCGAATCAACAGCGTTACAGGCGTAGCTGATACATTTCCTCCCATCGTTTTTAGCGTCACTTCGCAGGGTGAGTCAGGGCAGTTGGAAATGTCGGCGTCGCCCAAGCTTTGAAAGGTGAGCGAAAACGCTTGGGTAGGCGAGGTTATATTAGCGGACTGCCCTACTCTTAGTATCTGACTACCTGCCCCGCTTTCCACCACCCAATAGCAGCCTCCCGAGTAACGGTAACGGATACTCTCTTCATTGTTTTCACCCGAATCGTCCTCTATTTCATTATTTCTACAGGATGCAGGGCGGCGGTTTGAAGCAGGCGCATCAGGGGGTGAAAAGAACACCGACATATCGCTGCGTTGTTTGATCGCTTCGCTGCGGGCAAAGCTCAAGACAGAGATGATTTCATTGACGTCGCTGGCTAGCTGCTGACGGGCAAGAAAGCCCGTAAAAGCGGGAACCGCCATAACAGCAATGATCGTTGCGATGATCAGTGTGACCAACAGCTCAATCAGGGTAAACCCGCGCTGTTTATTCATTTCACCAGCAGGCATTGGGTAACCTTTCGCCGCTCGAACTTAAGGTTATATCTTCTTCACAACCATCATCTTGGGGGGTATTCGCGGTCAGTAGGTAGCCGTTACTGCTGGGATAGATTTTAATCGTGTAGTTCTTTTCGGGGGAGTAAGAGGGATCGTCGAGCGGGCAACCGCTATAAGAGTAAGTCCGTGTATAACAACGTTCAAGCTCCGAAGCGGCTTGCATAAGACCCGCATGGGCGTCGGTTCGAACTGCTTTTTGCACGTAGCGGGTATAACTGGGGTAGGCAATTGAGGCGACGATGCCGATGATCACCAGCACAATCATTAACTCAATGAGGGTGAAGCCGCGCTGGCCCCTCAGCAAAGAACGGCCAGAAAAAGAGTGAGAAACATAAGACACGCGGCTTCGCTCCTGTATTAGTTAGCTCATACCGTTTCAGTATGTCGCAAACCAATACGCATTGCACCACGACGCAAGTTTCTAGCTGCTGGCAATCACCTTTTCACGCAATTCTTTCGGCATGGAAAATGTGATGGTTTCTTCGCGACCCTGTAGCTCTTCAGGTAGTGCAGCGCCCATGGTTTGCAGCTTGGCAATCACGCCTTTGACCAATACTTCAGGGGCACTGGCGCCCGCGGTTACGCCAATGCGTGAAACATTCTCAAGCCACTGCGGGTCGATCTGATCGGCGTTGTCGATCAAATAGGCGGGTGTGCCCATACGCTCCGAAAGTTCACGTAGGCGGTTTGAATTTGAGCTGTTGGGGCTGCCCACCACCAACAGTAGATCGCTTTGGGCGGCTAGTTCGCGTACTGCATCCTGGCGGTTCTGCGTGGCGTAGCAGATATCATCATTGCGCGGCCCCTGAATCTCGGCAAACTTCTCGCGCAGCGCATCGATCACCTTGGCGGTGTCATCCATTGACAGCGTGGTCTGGGTCACAAAGGCCAGCTTTGAGGGATCATTCACCTCCAGCTTAGCGACGTCTTTTTCATCTTCTACCAGATAGATATGCCCACCGTGGGAGGTGTCGTAACGCCCCATGGTGCCTTCGACTTCCGGGTGGCCTTCATGGCCGATTAGAATGCACTCTTGGCCGCGCTTGGCATAGCGCAGCACTTCAAGGTGAACTTTGGTCACTAGCGGGCAGGTGGCGTCGAATACCTTCAGCCCCCGCCGTTCAGCATCGGCCTGCACCGCCCGGGAAACACCGTGGGCAGAAAAAATAACGATCACGTCGTCTGGCACTTCATCCAGTTCTTCAACAAACACAGCCCCGCGGGCGCGCAGTGTTTCAACCACAAAGCGGTTATGGACGACCTCGTGGCGCACATAAATGGGTGGCCCAAACACATCCAGTGCGCGGTTGACGATATCGATGGCGCGATCCACACCGGCGCAAAAGCCACGCGGATTGGCTAACTTGATCTGGATGGGCTGTGATTGCGTCGATTGCATAGTAGCGCCTTGATGCGTAAGCGGCATCGCTTAGTGAATTAATGCGTTGTCACCGGCTTGACGTCGAGCACTTCGACCTCAAAAGTGAGCGTGCGGCCTGCTAACGGGTGATTGAAGTCCACCTCGATACGATCACCGTCAATGGTTTTGACCACACCTGGCAATTCCGTTCCCGCTTTATCGGCAAACGACATTACCATACCAATTTCCGGGGCTTCATCACCAAAATCTGCCCGTTTCAGGGTCTGAATATTTTGCGGGTTGTGCTGACCAAAAGCATGCTCGGGGGTTATCTGAAAGGTACCCTCCTGACCCGCTGCCAACCCTTTAATCGGATGCTCAAAACCGGGCGGCAAATTTCCGTCGCCAAACTCAAACGTGGCCGGTGCTTTGTCTTTGGTAGAGTCCACCAAAGTGCCATCTTCCAGCTTTAGGGTGAAGTGCAGCGTCACTTCCATGCCGTCATCAATACGGTAGTCGCTCATTGCAGCTCTCAATGTACAGTTGTTCTCAACGTTCGATTAATGGGAAGCCTTGGCCGCTTTTTTGCGTCGCCGCTCCCCTATAATGGATTCCCAGATTAAGGCGACCGCCCCCAGGGTAATCGCTATATCCGCCACGTTAAACGCCGGGTAGTACCACCCTGCGGCGTGAAACGATAAAAAGTCGACCACATAACCATGCACCAGGCGGTCGTAGAGATTGCCCAGCGCACCACCGATAATCAGCGGTAGTGCTATCGCCAACAGCTTTTCGTCGTTTTTGATCCGCGCAAGCCACACCGTCAGCGCCACGCTGGCCCCCACAGCAATAATGGCGAAGAACCAGCGCTGCCAGCCGGGATGCGTAGCTAAAAAGCTGAATGCAGCGCCCGTGTTGTGCAGCAGCGTCAGGTTAAAAAACGGCAACACGACTACCGGCTGGGCATAGCCAAGTTGACTACTGGCTATGTACTTGGTGACCAGATCCAAGGCAATCACCGCCACCGCTAGCCACAGCCAACGCAGCGGCCGCTGCATCGTCGGCCGTGCGTTTGTATCGCTAGGTGTGTCTTTGCTAGGCATGTTTTTATCAAGCATAGTAGCGAATCTCACCGCTTCCCTCGGGGAGGTTGCTGATACAGCGGCCACATAGATCAGGATGATCCGCATGGGTGCCTACATCCGGGCGATGGTGCCAGCAGCGTTCGCACTTGGTGTTACCGCTTACTTTAACCGCGACTTTCAAGCCTTCAAGCTCTGTCGCTTCCGCTTCTACATCACCGGCTTCAGCAAGCGGTTTCAGCGTCACTTCGCTGGTGAGCATGACAAAGCGCAGCTCGTCACCCAACTTGGCCAGCATCGCCTGCAGCTCGTCGCTGACATACAGGGTGACTTCAGCGGCCAGGCTGCCTTTGATGACTTTGGCATTCCGGGCATCTTCCAAACACTTGTTGACCGAGTGTTTGACCTCTAGCACCTGTTCCCAGAAAGCACGACCCATGTCGGCGTTATCATCCAAACGACCCAGGTCAGTGTAGTAGGTCTCTAGCAGTACGCTGTCGCCGCGCTTACCGGGGATATTCTCGTGGATCTCTTCGGCAGTGAAGGAGAGAATCGGCGCGACCCAGCGGCTCAGCGCCTCTACCACATGATATAGCGCGGTTTGCGCACTACGCCGCGCCAGTGAATCGGCCTGGGTGGTGTACTGGCGATCCTTGATGACATCTAAGTAGAAGCCACCCAGCTCCCGGGCACAGAAACCGTGCACTTGCTGGTAGACATCCAGGAAGCGGTATTCTTCATAGGCTTTTTCGATCCGCGCCTGCAGTTGGTAAGCACGATCCACCACCCACTGATCCAGCGCCAGCATATCGCCAAACGCTACTTGGTTTTTCTCTGGGTCGAAGCCGTTAAGATTCGAAAGTAGGAAGCGCGCAGTGTTACGAATCCGCCGATACACATCGGAGGTGCGCTTCAAAATCTCGTCGGAGACGGCCATTTCACCGGAGTAATCGGTAGACGCCACCCACAACCGCAGAATATCGCCGCCCAGCTTATCCATCACTTCCTGGGGCGCGACGACGTTGCCTAGCGATTTAGACTGCTTGCGGCCCTGGGAGTCGACGGTAAAACCGTGGGTCAGCAGCTGGCGATACGGCGGATGACCGTCAATCGCCGTACCGGTCAGCAACGACGAGTGGAACCAGCCGCGGTGCTGGTCAGAGCCTTCCAGGTACAAGTCAGCCCGCGGGCCACTTTCATGGCCGTGCGGATGTGAGCCGCGCAGTACGTGGCGGTGGGTGGTGCCGGAGTCGAACCAGACATCGAGTGTATCGGTGACTTTGTCGTACTCAGCCGCTTCCGCGCCCAACAACCCTGCCGGGTCGAGCTTGAACCAGGCATCGATACCTTCTTGCTCAACGCGTTTGGCGGCCTCTTCCATCAACCCAACGGTGCGCGGGTGCAGCTCGCCCGTTTGCTTGTGTAGGAAGAACGGGATCGGCACCCCCCAGTTACGCTGGCGGGAGATACACCAGTCCGGGCGGTTGGCGATCATGCTGTGCAGACGAGCTTGGCCCCAAGCGGGGGTAAACGCGGTGGCTTCGATACCTTCCAACGCGCGCTCGCGCAGAGTTTTGCCATCTTTGCCTTGAATATCCATGCCCACAAACCACTGCGCCGTGGCACGGTAGATCACCGGCGTTTTGTGGCGCCAGCAGTGCATGTAACTATGTTTGATAGGGATGTGCGCCATCAGCGCATTCACTTCGCGCAGCTTTTCGACGATCTGGGGATTGGCTTTCCAAATCATCTGGCCGCCGAAGAACGGCAGGTCGTCTACGTAAACGCCATTTCCCTGCACCGGGTTGAGCATGTCGTCGAACTCCATACCATGCTCCCGGCAGGTGATAAAGTCATCCATGCCGTAAGAGGGTGCGGAGTGAACGATACCGGTACTGCCCACTTCTGACTCGACGTACTCGGCCAGATAGACAGGCGAGAGCCGATCATAAAACGGGTGTCGGAAATTGATCAGATCAAGATTCTTGCCTTGAGTGGTGGCAATCACTTCGCCTTGTAACTCAAAGCGCTCTAGGCAGCTTTCTACCAACTCTTCTGCTAACAGCAGCAAGCGCTCACCAGTATCGACCAGCGCATAGGTAAATTCAGGGTGAACGTTAAGTGCCTGGTTGGCTGGAATGGTCCACGGCGTGGTGGTCCAGATAACCACTGCCGCTGGCTTGGCCAGTTCGCTTAAGCCAAAGGCTGCGGCGAGTTTATCGGCATCTTCCACTGGGAAGGCCACATCAATAGCGTCGGATTTTTTATCCGCGTACTCAACTTCGGCTTCCGCCAGTGCCGAGCCACAGTCAAAGCACCAGTTAACCGGCTTCAAGCCTTTAAAAACGTAACCCGCATCGACCATCTCGGCCAGCGCACGGATCTCACCCGCTTCGTTGGCGAAATCCATGGTGCGGTAGGGGTGATCCCAATCGCCAATAATGCCCAAGCGCACAAAGTCGGCCAGTTGGGTTTCAACTTGCGCCCCAGCGTATTCACGGCAAAGCTCACGAGCGTGCTCTGGCGCCAAGTGCTTGCCGTGAGTAGTCTCTACTTTATGCTCAATGGGCAAGCCGTGGCAGTCCCAACCCGGTACGTAGGGGGCGTCGAAGCCGGCTAAATTCTTCGATTTAACGATAATATCTTTGAGGATTTTATTAACGGCGTGACCAATATGAATACTGCCGTTGGCGTAGGGAGGGCCATCGTGCAGTACAAACAGCGGCGCACCCGCGCGCGCTTCCCGCAGGCGCTGGTAAATGTTCATATCCTGCCACTGGGAAACCCGCCCTGGCTCTTGCTTTGGCAGCATGCCGCGCATGGGGAAATCAGTTTCAGGCAAATTCAGCGTGTGCTTATAATCCATGGTCTGGTCAGCCGTTGTTAGTATCGGCGTCATCCGCCGAAGAAGAATCAGAAGAAATCGTATCACGCCCAAGCGGGGCCGAGGCCAGCGGAAGAGAATAGTCTTGTTCAGCGCTCTCTTGGTCATCGCTGCTTTGCCCACCTATTGCCGCCGTTAAATAGTGGCGGGCGCGGGCCTGATCACGTTCAATTTGCGCTTTGAGTGCCTCAAGGTCGTCAAACTTCACCTCACCCCGCAGGCGCGCGCAGGGATACACCGTCATGCGTCGGCCGTAGAGGTCACCTTTAAAATCCAGCAGGTGCACCTCCAGCGTTGGCCGTTCCGAACCTACCGTAGGGCGGAAGCCCACATTCGCCACTGCTGGGTAGCGCTCGCCATTTTCAAGTTCAGCCACCACCGCATAAACCCCACGCAGCGTTAATGGCTGGGGCATCAGCGGCAAGTTAGCAGTCGGTACGCCAATGGTGCGCCCCAACTGCTGGTCACGAACAACGCGGCCATGTAACGAATAGGCACGGCCCAGCAAACGCGCAGCGGCAGAAAAATTGCCGCTAGCAAGCAAGGTACGCACTCGCGAACTGGAAACCCGCTCGTCATCTTCAGTAAAGGTGCGGGTGTGCTCTACACCGAACCCCTGTTCGCGTCCGACCTCCGCCAGCAGGGCAAAATCGCCGCGGCGGTCACAGCCGAAGCGAAAATCATCACCCACGACCAAGTGTTTAACGCCCAGCCCATCAATCAACACCTGATCAATAAACTCACGCCCGGTAAGGCTGCGCAACGCATCGTTAAACGGCAAACAGAGTACTTGCTCAGCGCCAAAATCGCGCAGCAGGCGCACCTTCTCACGCAGCCGGGTTAAACGCGGCGGCGCTTGATCACCGGCAAAAAATTCACGCGGCTGGGGCTCGAACACCACCACTGTTATCGGCACACTCCAGCGCGCCGCATGCTCGCGGCACTGCTGCAGGATGGCTTGATGGCCGCGATGCACCCCATCGAAATTACCGATGGTGGCAACGCAGCCACGATGAGCCGCTTTCAAGTTGTGCAGACCTCGAATGACGCGCATGGCACCTCAGCCGTTGGAGGACATAAAGCCTCTGATTATAACGAACCCACACCCCAGGATGCAGTGTTATGAGTGCATTTTAAAATGACGAACGCGCAAACCCAGTGCCGCCAGCCACGCGAAGTAGAGCGAGCCGCCCAGTACCACTAGCCCGGTGACCCAGCTTATCCGTTGCCAAAGACCAAACGCGAGCCAAGCCTGCCAGTCGGGCGCAATAAAATAGAGTGCCGCACACATTAACCCACTACCACCCAATAGCTGCACAGAATAGCGCTTCCAGCCCGGCTGAAAGACCAGCACTCCCTCCTTATGCAGCAAGTAGCCCAGCAGGCCAGCGTTTAAGAAGGCAGAAAGCGCGGTGGCTAACGCCAACCCTGCGTGGGCCAGCGGCCAAATCAGCAGAAGGTTAAACACCATATTAGCGACCATGGCGATAATGCCTACTTTCACCGGGGTTTTGGTGTCTTGGCGAGCAAAAAAGCCCGGTGCCAATACTTTGATCAGCATAAAGGCTACCAAGCCGAAGGCGTAAGCGCGCAGACTCATGGCCGCCATCTGGATGTCGTTGTCGGTCATGGCCCCGTAATGGAACAGCGTAATCAACAGCGGCTCGGCCAATACCGCCAGCGCCAACGCTGCGGGCAAGCCTAACAGCAATACAATACGGATAGCCCAATCGAGCATCGCCGCAAAGTGCTCTTTGGACTGGTCAGCATGGCGTTTAGACAGCGCAGGTAGAATCACCGTGCCAATGGCCACCCCAAACACGCCCAGCGGTAGCTCCACCAAGCGATCCGAATAGTAGAGCCACGACACGCTGCCCGCCGTCAGCAGTGACGCCAAAACGGTATCCAACAGCAGGTTAATTTGCGAGACCGACACCCCAAACAGCGCAGGCCCCATAAGCTTCAGTATGCGCCGCACGCCCTCGTGGGCAAAATTAGGCCAAGGCGTGGGCATTAACCCCAACCTCAATAAAAACGGCACCTGAAAAACCAGCTGGGCCGCCCCGGCGATCAGCACGCCCCAGGCCAGCGCCATGGCGGGTTCTTCCATGAGCGGCATTAAAAACAGCGCTGCACCAATCAGCGAAAGGTTTAGTAGCACCGGGGTAAACGCGGGTACCGCAAAGCGGTTCCAGGTGTTCAATACACTGCCTGAAAACGCGGTGAGCGAAATCAGCAATAAATAGGGAAACGTTAAGCGCAGCATATCCGCGGTCAGCGACAGCTTTTCCGGCTCGCTGCCAAAACCGGGGGCGAACACCCAAATCAGCCACGGCGCGCAGAGCATGGCCACGGCGGTAATCAGCGCCAGCACTGCCGTTAAACTACCTGCAGTGGCGTTCAGCAGTTCGCGTATCTCATCCCGGCTACGCTGAGTGGAGTACTCTGAAAGCACGGGCACAAAAGCTTGATTGAAAGCCCCTTCGGCAAACAGACGGCGCAGAAAATTAGGGATCTTAAACGCCACGAAAAACGCATCGGCGCCATCCCCAGCCCCTAAGAAAGTAGCAATAACCACATCGCGCGCCAGCCCCATCACCCTCGACAGCATGGTCATGGCACTGACCACAAGACCCGAGCGCATTAGTCCACGGCGGACTATTGCGGTGTTTGAAGATGTGTTGGGTGCTTTCTTCGCTGTCATAAGCTATCCAGAAAAACCGTCTAGAAAACCGTCTAGAAAAACTATCCAGAAGAACTATTCAGAAAATGGATCTAGAAAATCATCCAGACACAAAAAAACCGGCCGCAGCCGGTTTTTTTTTGGCGCCTGCCGGCTTACGCCGCCAGTGCCTTAATACGCTTGTTCAAACGGCTCTTCAGGCGAGCTGCTTTCTTCTTAGACAGCACGTCTTTGTCTGCAATACGGTCAACGACCGGCTGCATTGCCTTGAACTCTTCCATTGCCTTGGCGTGGTCGCCGGTGCTGATCGCTTTCACTACACGCTTGATGTAGGTGCGGACCATGCTACGCTGGCTGGATTTCAGGACGCGACGGTTCTCGGCCTGGCGGGCGCGCTTGCGAGCTTGCTTGCTGTTCGCCACAGGGTATCTCCTTGGAGAATAAAGGTTGCCGATAAAACGGCAACGAAATTAAATATGTGTTCGTCGGCTGCGCTGTCACAGCGCGACGTTTCCGCAACAATCCATTTCCAAAACAACCAATTGTTTTGGCTGGGTTATCACCCTACCAAAGTGTGTAACAGGCAGTCGAAATAAGCTGCCCATTCACGGGACTTGTCTGAGAGGATGGCGTAGTCTATCACGCGTTAGGCGTGCTTGCTAGCAGCGCATTGACAAGCACAACATATAATACTAAAAGCAGGTTGCCCTTGGGTACACCTACTCACAGGAAACATTTCAGTGCCACTGCGACGCTTACTCACTCGCCTACTGTTAGCCATTTGCATACCGTTGATTTTAGTATCGACAACGCTGCTGCCTGTGCTCCATGTCCATATGGAGTCCCGACTTGATAGCCTGCGTGCCGAAGCAAAAATCTTGTTAAACGTCGGCCAAGAAACATTAACTCGCGATATTAATGAAAGCCTAACCTACGCGCTAGCGATTGCCGAAATGCCTGAATTAAGGCGGTACTTAGCATCCCAAGACAGGGCAGCACTCATTGATCAGCACAATTCGCTTAGTGACTTATCGCAGCTTTCTACTTTTTTAAACACGCTGATTAGTCACAATCCCCGCTATACCAAGCTGGTACTAATTGATAACCAGGGAAGCGAAGTGCTCCGCGCGCCCAAAAGCAATGAAACGGGGCCACGTGTGAATGGCACTCATCATGCTTATACCGACTACTTCCAAGAAGCGGCCTCACTGCTACCGCGCGACCTCTATATCTCACCGCCGGGTCGTAATCTGCAATTTGAACTATTTGGTAACGAAGTGATCCCGGTGGTCAACGTTTCTACCCCTATCTTTGATGCGACGGGTGCACGCCGTGGCGTGGTGCTTTTAAGCTTAAATTGGAGCTACCTCACAAGCGCCCTACGCCAAGCTATGCTGCTTGAGCAAAGTGCCAATACGCTTTTAATCGACGCCCAAGGACGGTGGCTGTTAGATGAAGGCATCCCGCCATTAAATACGACTAGCTTTGGAAGTGATTTTGCCACCCTCGCACCTGACTATTGGCAAGCTATGCAGCAGCGCAATGCTGGCCATGCCACGGTAGATAACCATCTATTACGCTTTCAAACTGAAGATATACGCACCCAGCGCTATCGTAGCCTGTCGGGCTCTATCTTTAGTGAAAATGCCTACTACCCTTGGAAACTGGGCGTATCACTGCCGCGACCTACTTGGCGCTCGCTGATAGAAGAAGAGACTACCGTGCTTTGGTTTCTGTTATTGACCTACGGTGTTGCCGTCGCCTTCGGAATATTTTGGGCATTCAGCAGCCAACGCCAACGCGAGTTGCGCCAAGCAGCCCAGCGCCACGCCCATGAAGTAAGCGACCTGTATGAAAATGCCCCTTGCGGCTACCACTCGCTCGATACAACCGGTCGAGTGATTAAAATGAACCGCACCGAACTCACCTGGCTTGGCTACTCCGACGAAGAAGTTATCGGTCACGTCACTTACCGAGAATTGATCACGCCAGAAACTCGTGACCATTTCGACAAAGCCTTCGAAAACGTAAAAAACAATCAACCAGGTAGCGCAGAATGCAGCCTGCTAACGCGTAATGGCGAGCAGCGCCACGTCATGATTAAGGCCTCCGCCTTTTATCGCGATGGCCAGTTTGTGCATACACGTGCCACCGTGTTTGACCTTACCGAACGCAAACAACTTGAAGAAAAACTACGCGCCCAAGCCATGACAGACCCACTGACGGGGGTATTCAACCGGCGTTATTTACAGACCCAAGCGACTACCGAGATGTCACGGGCACGAAGGGAAAATAACCCTATCGCACTCATCGCCATTGATATTGACCACTTCAAGCACATTAACGATGAATATGGTCATGATGTTGGTGATGACGTACTAACAAGCTTTACGAAAATAGTGGCTGACTTGCTTCGCCAAGAAGACTTGCTATGCCGAGTGGGCGGCGAAGAGTTTGCTATTTTACTTCCCAATACCTCGCTTTCACACGCTGAACAGGTAGCCGAGCGTATACGCAGCACAGTGGCTGCTACCCCTATTAACGCATCAGAAGAGCGCTCAGAAAAAATGCTTTGGCTGACCGTATCACTTGGGGTAACCGCTATTTTAACCAATGAAAAGGGACTGAAGCCTGCCCTAAAACGCGCAGACATAGGCCTATACCAAGCTAAAGAAAACGGCCGTAACCAAGTAGTCGTTAACGCGGGCTAGCCGACTTGCCCCACACCATAAAATCGGGATTAAGCACTTGCTCGGGGTTTGCGTAGCTAAGCGGTTGATTGTCAAACGTAACAACGCGACCGCCAGCCTGCTCTACAACTGCCTGTGCAGCACCCGTATCCCACAAACTGGTTGGCCCAAACCGCGGGTACACATCGGCATTGCCTTCTGCGATAAAACACGCTTTAAGCGAACTGCCCATAGACCGAAGCTCATGCTTACCCAACTCACCAAGCCATGCCGACAAACGCGAATCCGCGTGGGAGCGGCTTCCCAGCACGCGCCACGGCTGCCCTGATAACGGAGGCAATGACGCCATGATCGGCTGCCACTGCCCATCAGCATCGACTTTAAACGCGCCTAAACTTTCGGCGGCTAGATAGCTAAGCTTCAAGGCGGGCGCCACCACCACACCAAGCACCGGTCGGCCCTTTTCAATCAGGGCAATATTGACGGTGAATTCATCGTTACGCTTGATGAACTCCTTGGTGCCATCCAACGGGTCGACCAGCCAATATAAGCCCTGCGCGTTGGCGCCTTTAAAGCTCTGGGTATCCTCTTCGGAGAGTATCGGCACATCAGGGGTAAGCGCCTGCAAGCCACGGGCAATCATCTCATGGGCGGCTTTATCCGCCTCAGTGAGCGGGCTTTTGTCGGCTTTAAACTCAACGGCGAAGTCTCGACGATATACCAGCATGATCGCCTCGCCCGCCTCCCAGGCTAATTGCTCAACACTTTTTAGCAATGCCTTGGTAATAGTGGGCATATTAACCTCAAACAGTCGGGCGCTAGCCTTTAAGGCACAGCCTGCCCCGTGGGCGCAAGAATTTTGCGCAAGAAGTGGCGCGTTCGCTCATCTTTAGGCGCGGTGAACAGCTCTTCTGGCGGGGCTTGCTCGACGATACCGCCTTCGTCCATAAATACCACCCGATCCGCTACTTCCCGGGCGAACTGCATCTCGTGGGTGACGACAATCATCGTCTGGCGTTCTACCGCCAATTGCTTCATCAGGCTCAAGACCTCCTCCACCCACTGGGGGTCAAGGGACGAAGTGGGCTCATCAAACAGAATCACATCGGCATTGGCTGCCATAGCCCGACCAATACCCACCCGCTGCTGCTGGCCGCCGGAGAGCGAAGCCGGGTAAGCATCCGCCTTATCTGCCAGGCCGATGCGCTCCAGAATTTCCCTTGCCCGCATATGGGCCTGAGCTTTCGGTAGCTTGTCCACCACAATCATGCCTTCGCTGATATTCTCCAGCGCGGTTTTATTGGCGAACAGGCCGTAGTTCTGAAACACAAAAGCAGTACGCCGACGCAGCGCCAGAATATCTGCCCGGCTGGCCCGCTGGGTATCAACACTCAAATCCCCCACCTGCAGTCGACCTGCATCAGGGCGTTCCAGAAAATTAATACAGCGCAACAGCGTCGACTTACCCGTACCGGAAGGGCCGATGATGACAATGATCTCGCCTTGAGAAAGGCTTAAATCGATATCTTTAAACACCGTATGGCCGCTGAAACGCTTGGTAATGCCTTGCAGCGAAATCATCGTTGGTAGGCCTTATTCAGGTAAATTTCTAACCGACGCTGACCCCAGGAGAGCACCTCCACCACCGCCCAATAAATCAGCGCTACCAGCAAGAACGCCTCCAAATAAAGAAAGCTGCCCGCCGCCTCTTTTTGCGTGGCCCCCATTAGTTCGGTGACGCCTAACGTAAAGGCCAACGAGGTCGCTTTGATCATATCGATGAAGTAGTTCATCAGCGTCGGCGTTGCCACACGGGTGGCCTGGGGCAGAATAATGCGCCGCATTAATTGCGACTGGGTCATGCCGATGGAGAGCGCGGCTTCGGTCTGGCTGCGGTCAATCCCCACAATGGCAGCACGAATGGATTCGGCCATGTAGGCAGAGAAGTGTAACGTTAGCCCCAGTACCGCAGCTGTCACGCCGGTAATGGCGATCAAAGAGCTTATTAGCTGTGGCAGGCCGTAATAAAAAAGGAACAACTGAACCAGCAGCGGTGTACCGCGAAAAAACGAAATAAACAGCAGTGAAAAGCCATTTAATACCGGCACTTTTGACACGCGAACCACCGCTAACAGGCACGCCAGTATCAACGCAAATATCATGGCAATCGTTGCCATTTGAAGGGTGAGCGGCAAGTAGCGCAGCAGAACCGGCAACAGCCCCCACATATATTCGAGGTTAAGCATGGTAATTAAACATAGGCTAAATCGCTTATAAGCAAACGGCCGTGGCAATGCCACGGCCGCATGAAACGGATAAGATCAGTTGTTACGGCTGAGTGATATCAGTATCGAACCATTTCTCAGATATCTCACGTAGCTCGCCATTATCGCGCAACTCCGAAAGTGCTGCGCCAACGCGGTCACGCTGCTCACGACCCGCCTCGTCATCACGGAACGGCAGCGCATTCTCAATGGTCGAGAATGGCTGGCCCGCCAGCTCTAACGGCAGGTTTTTCTCTTTAATGACTTGCGTAGCACTCACGCGATCCATCACAAAGGCTTCTACTCGGCCCAGCGCCACATCCTGCTCAATGTTGGATTCATAGGTACGAATATCGATTTCATCGGCGTTCGGTTGTTCACGCAGCAGCTGTTCGTAGTTGGAACCCAGGTTCACCGCCACGCTTTTGCCGGACAAATCTTCAACACCTTGAATAGTGTCATTCCCTGCCTTTACGACGACCTGTGCACCGTCATACACGTAAGGCGAAGTGAACACATACTTCGCTTCACGCTCTGGGGTGATAGTGATTTGGTTGGCAATGGTGTCGATACGCCCAGACTCAAGCATACCCGCCAGCCCCGAGAAGCTAGCAGTAACGAATTCGATGTCATCACCGGTGATCTCACCCACTGCATTCATGACATCGACTTCAAAGCCTTTAAGCTCATCTTGCTCAACGAAGGTAAAGGGGAAGTAACCACCGGACATGCCCACTCGAAGTGTATCGGCTTGAGCAGCCGCGGCGAACAACCCGCTGGCAACGCTTAGCGAAAGCGCGGCGAGGGAGATATTAAGCTTGCGTGATAGTAGCATGAGTCTGTTTCCTCGTTAGTCGATATCCCGACGATCCGAATAGCCGCAAAAAATTCATGCGGCGTTGATGGCAGCTATTTTACCCGCAAGACAAAAGCATACAAAAGAATATTAAAAATATTTTTTATTCCATTACTGAATATACGTTCGCGCTCAGCTGTTTGGCTATTTTTGTCTGATTGCTTGGAACGTTTTGGGGGTGGCTACTTGCCGCTTTGCATCCAGTACGCTGCCGCCTAGCGCTGCCAGCTCTTGAGAAAACGTAACAAGCTTTTCCAACTGCACCTTATCAAACCCGCGCCTGCGCTTAGGATTTTTGAGAATGATGCTTACACCACCGATCAAATGCTCTGCTTGCTGGAAGCTGTCTGGAGAAGGCATCACTCCAGGCGGGTAGGCATTAGCGACACACAATGGATTCTGCGGAGTAACACCTGGCACGCTGTAAACCTGAAGCGCGGCATCGTAGTGGGCATCCCATTTTTGCAGACTAACTTGAAGCTTCTTATTGAGCGCGGTATCGGGCTGTTCAAACATCACAAACAGTACATGAGCACTCTCTTCGGCCGCTGCAGGTGCCACCTCCTCTACGCTATCTTCACTCTCGGGTAACGTAGAGGGAGTGCTCACCTGCTTTGCAATAGTAGAAGGTTGAGTTGGTAATTTGGTGCTCTCATTGGTTGGCACTAATGGCTGCCCAAGCCTTAGCCACTCTCCGCCTCGCCACATTCCCCCTTCCAGCACGCCTCTGCCGCTTAGTAAGAAGTACATGCAAACGACAAGGCCGTTAAAACTCAACCAGCCTGCAGTGATGGCTAAGGTTACCGCCAGTTTGTGCGGATCCATGGATTGGCTTCCTACCCAATGAAGAGCGACCGAAGTGAGCACTCACAACAATTTTGAGCGCTACGCGTGATCATTCATTATCGAATAAAACCTAGGAAGGTCAACATTAGTCAGCTAATCAATTAGTGGGAGAGGGTTTAGGAGAAGTAATTTCGTATGGGTCATTTAAAAGACATAGATATTGAAGGACGACATGCTCTGGCGGGGAGTGTTTCAACATCCCCCGCGATCTAGGCTATTCGCGGGAGAAACCGACGCCCGCCAAGTGGATCTGTTTGCCAACAACACGATACTTGTCGAGCTATCCTTTAGTTCTAAGCTCCAAGCGTTCTACTTTAAAATAGCTGCTCAGCAACTCACACTCGAAAAGATAAACATGGCTGAAAAACCAACTGCTGAAGAGTAGCATCAAATAGTGATTGTTGAGCATTCACATAAAATAATTATAAAAGTGTACAGACAAATTGTTTACTTATCAGCTTTAGCATAACATGCTAAAAAGTTTTCAACATCATCATGAACTAAAATAGATGGCACAATTATATAGAAAGACTATCATTGACTTTTTAAATAAAATAAATTTTAAAACTAATTAAACTCATCAAACCTCTGCTTCTATAGGCTTTAGAATAAAAATCACTGCTACCATGCCTAATAAACACGGACAATATCTATAAACAAAGATCTCAATATTCGAAAATTAGCAACAAAAGAACCACCAAATCTGGAACGTCCTATACGATCTTTGACAGAAAAATCAACTTGACTATAACAAAAACCTCTTCTGGCGGCGTAAATAGCTAATTCAGTTCCTATTGAACCATATGAATCAAAGTGACCCAAAGACTCATACACTGATATTTTATATGCTTTCATTCCGCACAATGGGTCATTAATCCCATAGCGAAACTTGGTATAATAAGCAAAGACATGTTCAGCGAAACGTGGACGTTTATTCCTTACACCTAGAACAAGATCAGCGCCCGAGTCGATACTATCTAAAAACTGAGAGATTAATCCTGGTTCATGCTGACCATCTGCATCAATAGTTACGACCACTTCAAACCCTCTTCGGAGAGCTTCTTTAAAACCAGAATTTAAAGCTTTATCATACCCCATATTCTTAGCATGAGAGACAACATAAGCCCCAGCACTACTGGCTTTTTCGGAGGTCGCATCGTTGGAAGAATCATTAACGACGATAGGCTGCCCATAATTTAAAGCAGCAGAGACGACATCAAAAATAGTCTCAGCTTCATTATATGCTGGAATAACTAAAGCTATTCGAGATCTGTCCATTTAATATAATCACCAGTTGTTATAGTGTGGCGTATTTTCCTACCAATTATTTCGTCAATGAGGTAGGGAGGCAACCCATCTACCGGACAAGGGCGTAGTACTGTTAAGTGTTCCCTTCTAACTCGGTCCCCAGAGTGTAAATCTTGAGCTAACCGAATGGCACGGCGCTGTAATATTACTGTCTCTTGTTCATTTTGCTCTACCTTTTTAATGCCGTTGCCTAATGCATTCTCTAGCTCTCGGGTACGATTAACCATTTCTTTCCAAGAATATGGGTTCATAGAAAATTTATGATCAGGACCTTGACGGTAATTGTCATCAGTAAAGTGCTTTTCCACCATACGTGCCCCTAAGGCGACCGCACCCAAAACTGTAGCATGTCCAGGTGTATGATCGCTCAAACCGAGAAGCAAATCAGGATATATTTCACGAAAAGTCCTTAACACATTGAGCTGAATGTTCTTGAAATTATCAATACTGGCAGTATAATTTGTATTGCACTGCATAAGGCATAAATTAGTGTTGATAGCTAACCCAGCACTTACAGCACGATTAACATCCTCCATATTGGATGCGCCACTTGCAAGAATATATGGCTTCTTTTTAGATGCAATATACTCTACCATTTCAATCCATGTAATATCTCCAGAACCTATTTTATAAGCTGGAACATAAGGATCAATATGATCTACCAAGTCCATACTGTATGGGCTAGTGAAGAAACTTATACCTGCTTTTTTGCAAGTATCTTTCAGGATATCTGACCAATCTAGATTAATACTAGCATCTTGATAGACCTCAAATACTGATTTTTTCCATGAAGATTGATGTGACTTCTGACCACTAAGAGCTTTAAAACCATGATCGCTGACAATGGTTTCAGCTTGAAAGTGTTGAAATTTAGCAGCATCAGCGCCAGCTTCAGCTGCAAGAAAAATTAAGTCCTTAGCGCGTTCGATATCGCCATCATGGTTAGCAGCTATATCAGCAATAAAGTAAACAGGATGATCCCTTCCAACTTTTTTATTTTCTATTTGAATCATGGGATTTTTTTTCATTTTTGGTACTCCTTAGTAGCCCTATCAATTTCAACAACTAATGAAGGCAAGGTAACTCCAGCCGCGCGCTCAAAACGCTGAACATCTAACCGCATATCCTTAGGCCGGTAAGTTTTTATAAAATTCACCTCATCACTCGAGCAGCGTGCCATTATATTACAATTCAATCTGAGGGAGAGAGCAAACTTGTAGGCAAAATCAGCCTTACTCAACCCATCTCTTGCTCCTAAGTTGTAAACACCAACTAATTTTTTTTCAATAGCTAAACTCAGCATTTCACAGAGAGTAGGCATAGAAAGTGGACTAAAAAGAACATCTTCAAATACTTGAATAGGATTATTTTCAGTTAAGTTTGAAAAAAGCCAATCCGTTAAGCTGGCACGATTCTCACACTTACTTTTTCCAAAAAAATTAGTTCTTATAATTAAGCCACCTGCCATACCAGCAACCAATTCACCAGCATACTTCGAAAAAGCATAATAATTTTTTAGATCGACTTTATCTTCAGCATGAGGGCCTTGACCATCATAAACTTGATCTGTTGAAATATGAATAAGTTGAACTGACTTTTTAGCATTCCTGATCCAGCTTGCAACATTTTCAAGCGTTTTAACATTACCTACATAAGCTTCATTTGGATAAGATTCGCAAAAATCGACATTAGTCATCCCAACAAGATTGAGTACTGCATCAGGATTTAATTTATTAAGCATATCCATTACTTCTTCAGGAGCACTCATATCTGCACATGCTAGAATTCCTTCATTTCTACTATGCCCTAGCACTTCCCATGTAGGCGAATAATCGAAACTCATAAATTCACTACCGAGAAGGCCATTAGCCCCAAGAACAAGCAATTTTTTTTTCATAAGTTATATTTCTATCCTATTGATATTTTATGCTTTTATACATAATCTCAGCACGTTTCCAATCATCTTCATTATCAATATCGACGACTCGCCAGTTAGGGATAACTAGGCCAGCTCCTTTAGAATGCATTCGCTTCATACCTAGCCAAGCACTACTTTTACCCCAATAAAATTGGCCAGTGTCATGATAAGTTACTGGAAGATCTTGAGTCCTAGATAGCTCATGCTCAGGATATAAAAATTTCATTTCGCCAGTTTCGGAACGATACATTGAACGCTGTACAGGATGAGGGAACTCAGTCACAGGGTATACAAAGTCAACAGGTATTTTTTTAAGCTGGGCCAAACCAGCAGCCAAATCATGTTTTATAACAAAGGGGGCACAAGGATAGATGCAACAAAAGAAATCCGCATAAAAACCTAACTCGTTGCAAGCTTTAACAGCATGAGCCATAACAGGAACCGTAGGTGTGCTATCTTCTGCAAGCTCGTACGGTCTCCTAAATGGTACTTCAGCGCCGCAGGAAATGGCAGTATCGGCGATTTCTTCGTCATCAGTCGAAACAATAATATGATCAAACAACTTTGAATCTTGAGCTACTTTAATAGAATAATAAATTATAGGCCGGCCATCGAACAGTTTAATATTTTTCCGTGGTATTCTCTTGCTACCGCCACGAGCAGGTATAACCGCGATATTCATATCTTCGTCCGCACCTTCATTCAGTTCAACTTTTCCATTAAAAACCAATTAATATCATCTTGTGGAAAAGAAGGATCTTTACTATAAGCAAAGCCATAATCAACAAGCTTTATCTTACCCTCAAATTTTTTCATAATTTCGCCGCAAAAATCTCTTTTGAAAAGTCGGTCTTGATGCCCTCTATACTCAATTTCTGTCGGAACAGGATTATAGTACTCTGCGAAAACAATATACTTAGAAGAAGCTTCAAATATTTTATCGTAAACAGAGTCAAGCTCATCTGGATTTATATGAATCAAAACTGTCTTTAGCAAAACCAAATCATATCTACTAATCGGCTTCCAATCTAATATAGATTCATTAAAAACATTTATATCAATCCCAAGCTTTTCTTTTAATGTTAATAGAGAAGCTGCAGCGTTTGCATTGATTTCAACACAATCAAATGAAACGTCAGGCATTATATTACTAAGAGCGTAGATATTTAGGCCTATATTTGAGCCCATCTCTAAAATCGAATCTACGTTGCTCACTCTATCCATAATTTTTGAAAAAAGAACAGTATTCGAGGCTATAATTTTATTATTAGAATTTCGACCAATATAGTCATCGCCAAACTTTCCTGCCCAAAAATTTTCTTGATCTGTTTTATACATAAAAACCTCTGATTTAAAAATTAAAAAAATTAGGTAATTAAACCTAAAAACTAATGCATGCCCAGCGCATTAGTTTTAAATAACACCAATTTTCTCACGATTCAGCTCAATCCAGGCCTGCAAATCAGAGCCAGTCATCCATTCGGAATTGTTATTACTCGAGTAGACGAAACCATCCGGCACAAGCTTACCGTCTTTGATGCGGTTAGCGTCTTTGTCCCAATTATTGATCTGCGGTAAGATCTTGAAATGTTCAGGGTATTCGTAGGTGTAATGGGCGTCTTCGGCGCTGATCATTTGTTCATGTAGCTTTTCCCCAGGTCGAATACCGACGATTTCTTGCTTAGCTTCCGGAGCGATCGCTCGCGCCAAGTCGGTTACCTTCATTGATGGAATTTTCTTTACATAGATTTCACCACCTTCCATATCTTCAAAAGCGTGCCAAACCAGCTCAACACCTTCTTCTAGTGAAATCATAAAGCGCGTCATTCGCTCATCTGTAATCGGTAACACGCCCTTTTCTTTAATTGACATAAAGAATGGAATCACCGATCCGCGTGAGCCCATTACATTGCCGTAGCGGACCACAGAAAAACGAGTGGAGCTATGACCAGCATAATGGTTGCCTGCAACGAATAGCTTATCAGACGTCAATTTTGTGGCGCCATACAGATTAATTGGACTACTGGCTTTATCAGTTGAGAGTGCCACCAGTTTTTTTACACCTTTATCGATGCAGGCATCGACAAGATTCATCGCACCGATAACATTTGTCTTTATGCATTCGAACGGGTTGTATTCAGCTGTTGGAACAATCTTCGTCGCCGCCGCATGAACGACGTAATCCACCCCGTCCAGTGCGCGGTAAAGGCGCTCTCTATCACGTACATCGCCAATAAAAAAGCGGACGCGTGGATCACCTTGAAAAAGCTTGGCCATTTCCCACTGTTTCATCTCATCCCGAGAAAAAATGATGACTTTCTTAGGATTATAGCGTTCAAGCAACATCGGGATAAACGTATGGCCAAAGGAGCCAGTACCACCGGTAATGAGGATATTTGAGTGATCGAACATCATTCGTAAACCTCAGGAATAAATGAGGGAATCTGCATAAATTCTTCGCTTGGCTGATTCAGCACCCGGTAAGGAACTCCCAAGTATTCACACTCCCAGACAGAAGTTGTGAAAGGGTTTACGATTATAACCTCTTTTGCGTTAGCATAAGCCTGTAATATGGATCGTTGCTGAGTGTCCACTGCAGCACCTGGAAATAGGGAGAGCATTTTCTGTTCTTCTTTTCGACTATAACCGTGTTGTCGCCTCAATCTTACTACAACCAATTTTTTTTCTTCGTCACTCAAAGAATGATAAAAAGCTTTTATTGCCTCTTTTCCATAGTAGTCCAAATCCGTACCGGACAAGTATTCAGGTATCACACTCTTGTGCGGCCCTATTACCAACACTTCCTTTGGATTTCTTTTTAACTTGGAGAACTCTTTTTTCAAAGCAATTAGCCTGTGTGGCTTTTCTGGAACAGCATTACTGCCACCCCACCCCCAGGTAAAATACAAATCTGACATTCTTTTTTCAAAAGATGTCGGAGGATGGCTCGGATATTCCCCGTACGCGCCCCCATGCTGGTGAAGATATAGCGGCACACCTCTCTCAGTTAAAATAGCTGCTATTAATCGAGAAGTAATTGTGGGTAACAACGCTGAATAAAGAAAGTCGGGTTTTCGGCCTTCCAAAATCTTTTCAGTCACTTGATAAAGAGGCTTAAAGTCTTCAAGCAATTCTGTAGGCAAACACAGCGCCAAGCTTGCCCAAAACCCGTCATAGCCTTCAGCTGGCTTTATCTCATCTAACTTGGCAAGCTTATAACGGGCTTCTTGATCGATTTTATCTGCCACAAAAGTATCAAAAGCAGGTACATCTACAAATTCAACACCGTTAGATTTATATTTAGCTTTCCAATATTTAGGATTATGCACACCCAGGTTATAAGCTATAGGCTTATTTTTTGATTCATAGCCATCCAGAAGATCACTAACTTTCTTTGCCTTAATATTAAGGGATTCAAAAGTGGATGTTCCCACTAACTGCCTAATTTTTACATCAGATGGGATAACATTATCAACCACATAAGGAGACGATGGCCCGATAAGCGTCTCTGTTCTATTCATATACTCTCTAAACGTTCTAAAAGGAAAATTCATTAGTATTTCTTCGGCATCTGGAGAAGCGTTAAGAAGACCATTGTTCCACCGAGAAATATACCTTGAGACAAAGCGTTGCCCCAAAAAATAATGCAACAATATCTCCCAGAATCGCTCACTTTTATCTAACCCATGAATTACATTTAGCTCTTCAGTTAATACTTTTCGAGAAAATTCATAAAGCTCACCTAATCTTTTAGTAATTTGATAAGTTGATTTCTCTTTAAGCTCCTGCACTGCCTGTTGAAGAGGCATATCATTAACTAAAACACTTTCTCCATCCAAAGACGAAGATACTTTTCTTACTGCCAAAGTATCTAAACTACTATAGTTATATAATACGTAATCCAAGCCTGAAAGATAAATGCACAAATTACTGTATGCTTCGTGGGACAAATGAGCCCTTTCAAAGTTAATCAGCTGTGGCTGGGTCACTTCGATATTACAGGAATAAATAACTTTATCATCCATCCCTTCAGCATCGACCTGCAAAATATCGATTTGTTGCTCTTCCCAAGAAGCGGTATCTAGAATAGTCAAAAGGTCATGTGAAGGCACTTCAAGCTTTTCTATAGCATCATCTATATTGGTATTTTTAGGCAAATTCCCTTCTGCGTGTTTTACAACATGTTTTTTATCAAAAGAAGAAAATCCGCTTGGCACACGGTAATTAGGCGAATCGTGTAAATATCTCTTTGTGAACAAGCCATAATAAGCTGGTTTGATACGATAAAGGTTTAGTAGTGCATCAGGGCCGACAGCATAATTAGCAATGTGTGCTTCGGGGTGAAGAGCATAGTTTCTCTCTAAATGTTCGAGGATATTACTCTGTGGCTCAATAAGAAGAACCTTGGTCTTATCCTTATTGCGCATAACAACTTCATAGATAGGATCGTTAATGCATCCATCGTTTGCACCTACCTGAACCACTTTTGTGCAGTCTTTATTATTAATAATTTCTTGTATATTGCGCTCATACAAGGTTGAATCGCTAACTTTTTTAACATCAGCACTAAAATCATTACTACTCATGGGATGAGTTGGCGACTGAGTCTGCTCATCACTACTTTCAAGCGAATTAGAAACACGTGGCAATAAATTTTGCGCTTCAAGAAACTCCAGCGCCTTGTCTTGACCAACATCTGCTATTAGCTCAAAAGCAATGTCATGTGCTGCAAAGCCAGCACTTAGGATAAAGGCTAGCTTCATCCTTTCTTTCTCGCTTAGAGTAGCCATGCGCTCGTGGCTAGGCAGGAATAGAACATCGGCGCTTTCTTGCTCAGTGGCACAAGGAGAGTGGGCATTTAGCTTTTCTGGCAAATGGCTGTAATGGCTAATGTTATGAAAGCGGTAGAAACGGAAGCCATTGCGACTGGCCCAGTGCTGTAGTTCTGCAAAGCTAGGCTGATGTTCATGGGTAGGCTGGAAGGCGACGCGTGCCTGAATCAGTAGTGTATGTATAAGTGACTTTTTACCATGCTCCAGCACGGCTATGGCATCGCTTAGTTCGTCAAGAATCAACCAGTCAAGGTTACCCAGGCCGTCAATACTGTCCAGCGCCACAGTATTAATCGGCAGTTCAGCCAGTGGCTTTGCGCCTAGGTGGTGACGTTTGGGAAGTTGTTCAACCGGTAGCGGGGTAAGAATGCTACTCATTTCGGCAGCCACACAGGCGTTAAGTGTTGCTGCTTTACCGTCGCCGAGCAAGGCATGCTGAAACAGTTGTATGTACTCGCTACCTTCGTACTGCTTGGTATCTTTTATTTCGCTGGCAGGGTCAAAAGCGACTATGCCAAAGGCTTCCGTAGCCGCCATTTGGTCGGCAAGGCCACTTTTGATAAGACTGGCGCGGTTGTCGAGCACCATAATTTTACCTTTGATTTGCCAGGTAAAATCATCAGTAAGCGTCAAACGGTTAGCCTGGTGCTCAGCGTTACCCCGCTTAGCGCTGGGTTGTTTGGCGCTAACCAGCTGCGGCAGTGAGTTATCAACCTTGAACTCTGGCTTGGTGGCACGGCTAGCTAGACGCTGACGGTGGCGCTTTTTCTGAGTAATTGCAAAATCTTTGTTACCAGCACGCAGCCCGACCAGGGGCGTTAGCGCGGTAAGCAACTTGTCGGTTGCCCGGTCAATGTGATGCTTTTCTTTGCCTACCTGCAAAGCACGAGTCACATAATCCTGGTACAGGTCTTCATCATCGAACAAACTAATGGCTGCATCAACGATCGGTTGAAGCTCTTCATCGCTAAGCAGATGCTGGTAAGGTTCTTCGTAACAAGCATCCGGAAAATCAAAGGCGACACCGGCGTTGCCGATCATTTCGGGCATGCCACCGCGGTTAGTAATAAGCGCCGGAATACCGTTAAGCATGGCCTCTGCCAGCACACGCCCCGAGCTTTCCCACCATAAACTAGGCGCCATCACCACACGGGCACGGCTATAAGGGCTCCGCATATCACTTGTGTTCGCAGTCACGGTCACATTGCCCAATGAGCTACGCTGCTTACCCATTCGGCGTGTGGTATCCCGCAGCACGGCGGGCCAGTCAGCCCGTGCTTCTACCACCTCAAGCTCAATATCAGGCCTTTCTCGCTCCAGCTTTTCTGCCAACTGAACAAATACGCTCGCGCCTTTTTGCCAACTAGGGTTAACAAACAGCAGACGCTTACGTTCATGCTGTTCGGCGACAAAGCTGTCTGGGGCGATAAACTTGCCCACCGGCTTGGCCATATAGCCTACCGTTTTTCGGTACATATCCGCCGTGGCTTGGCTATCAGTCAGTATCAAATCCACATCACGACACCAACGGGGTGCTTTATAGCTGCCGTTAGCCAGATAGAAAGCGACCGGAATCCCACGATCACGCGCTTCATCGGCAATTAGCATGTCTAAGGTTTGCCCACCATAGAACCACACCACATCTGGCTTAAAGGAATCTAGCAGATAAAGGTACTGGCTGTACCAAAGCCCTTCTTCATGCGTAGTAAAGTGATTACGATTGTGGCTATAGCTAACTACCAGTTGGTGAGTCAGTGGGCCGTCCTCGGCTTCAATCAATTTATGCAGATGGGTGCTTAAGTCTGGGAATTGCTCTTTGAGCCGCCCCATCCCCTTGGTGTTGTCGAATACGGTCGCACCCAGAATTTGGACATCGTAGCCATGCGCAACCAATTGCAGCAGCATTTGGCGCACGGTCATACTGGCACCGCTGGAGGTATCCAATAAACAGAAAGGATTAGCCCAAAGCAGGCGGGGTTTGCGTTTTTGAGTAGCAGGCGTGGTAGTGGTTTTAACCATGAATCGGCTCACACGGAAAAATGACAATTTACCTATCTTACTGTGCTAGCGTGGTGTGCAAAGGCGCGAATGCGCCCATATTTAAGTAGGTGTTCTCCCGATCAGTGCCGCCCAGAGATGAGAGTAAGTTTAAATGCCAAACTATAGTAGCCTCTAAACACACAAAAACGGGGCCTGATGGCCCCGTCGTTACATTCGTTACTTCCTGGCTAAGATATTAACCGAGCAGAGACAGCACAGATTGCGGCGTCTGGTTAGCCTGTGCCAACATGGAAGTACCCGCCTGCTGGAGAATGTTAGCACGCGTCATATTAGACACTTCCACTGCGTAATCGGCATCTTCAATACGCGAACGAGCTTCAGAGAGGTTAGTAGACGTCGTCGCTAAGTTATCGATTACCGAATCAAAGCGGTTAAGGGTAGCACCCAACGTTGCGCGGCTGGTATCCAATGACTCTGTAGATGCATCGACCGCGTCAATTACGTTTTGGAAATCGTCATGCGTAATTGCACCACCTGATCCAGTCCCATTTAGCACAGTGGCACCAGCAGTGACTGTAAGTGAACCACTTGAGCCAGTTACCAGGCCAAGACCCTCGGTAGTGGCGTTGACTGTATCTACTTCAATAACATCTTCTGCTTCAGTGTTAGAACCAACCTGAATACTCAAAGAAGTGCCGCCAGAACTCAGCAGATTTGTACCGTTGAAGTTATTGCTACCAGCCACACGATCAATTTCAGCTAGGCGCTCATTAATTTCAGTTTCGATGGCCGCGCGGTCGTCTGCAGTGTTGGTGTCGTTGGCACCCTGTACCGCCAACTCACGAATACGCTGCAGGTTGTCGTTGACCTGATCAAGACCACCTTCCATGGTCTGCACCAGCGAGATACCGTCGCTAGCATTACGGCTAGCTTGATCCATGCCTTTGATCTGGGCCGTCATTTTGTTAGCAATGGCCTGACCAGCGGCATCATCTGAAGCGCTGTTGATACGCAGACCAGAAGACAGACGCTCTTGTGCTTTGGCCAGCATGTCCTGAGAGTTGGACAGATTGTTCTGGCCGATCAGGGCAGTAATATTCGTGTTGATTACAGACATGTGAGTGCTCCTTGAAGATTAACTGGCCTTGCGGCCTGCTTTGCGGCACTTGCGTTGCCGTTATTATAATTAACGGCTCCCCCAGCGACTTCTTTAGAAAAAACCGTCCTTTTTATGTAAGCGACTGTAAGCCAGATAATTGATGCGACAACTGCTTATTGACATCGAATTCAGGGATATCTGCCTTAAATAAAAACGGGGCCTGTTGGCCCCGTCGTTACAATCTTTTGAAACATTACTGGCTAGGGGTATTAGCCCAGCAGAGACAGTACAGATTGTGGTGTCTGGTTAGCCTGTGCCAGCATGGACGTACCGGCCTGCTGAAGAATATTAGCACGCGTCATGTTAGACACTTCCACTGCGTAATCGGCATCTTCAATACGCGAACGAGCTTCAGAGAGGTTAGTCGACGTCGTGGCAAGGTTATCAATCACTGAGTCAAAACGGTTTAGGGTAGCACCCAACGTTGCGCGGTTGGTGTCTAGCTGTTCAGTCGCAGCATCTACCGAGTCAATCAGATTCTGAAAGGCTTGGGCAGCACCACCACTAGCAGCAGAAACAGCAGTGGAGTCAAACGTAGAGGCTGTAACAGCAGAGTTACCAGAAGCCAGCCCTAGGCCAGCAACAGTCGCATCGACCGTATTTACAGTAATAACATCTTCAGCCTCAGTGTTAGAACCAACCTGAATACTTAAGCTACTGCCGGCGCCAGAATCCAGGTTCAGTAAGCTAGTGCCGTTGAAGTTATTGCTCCCAGCCACACGGTCAATTTCAGCCAAACGCTCATTGATCTCGGTCGTGATGGCTTCACGATCATCTGCTGTATTGGTATCGTTGGCACCCTGCACTGCTAGCTCACGAATACGCTGAAGGTTGTCATTAACTTGATCAAGGCCACCCTCCATGGTCTGCACCAGCGAGATACCGTCGCTAGCATTACGGCTAGCTTGATCCATGCCTTTGATCTGGGCCGTCATTTTGTTGGCGATGGCTTGACCAGCAGCATCGTCTGAAGCGCTATTGATGCGCAGGCCAGAAGACAAGCGCTCTTGCGCTTTGGCCAGCATAGACTGTGAGTTGGACAGGTTGTTCTGGCCGATCAGAGCCGTAATATTCGTGTTGATTACAGACATGTGAGCACTCCTTGAAGATTAACTGGCCTATTGGCCTGCTTTGCGGTGTTTGTATCACCGTTATTATAATTAACGGCTGCCCGGCCCAATTCTTTAGCAAAAAATGCCTGTTTAAATGTAAATAACATTTACAGCAAAAAAAACGGGGCCAGCTGGCCCCGTCGATACATTCTTTTAACGCGTTACAGGCTAAGAACTTAGCCCAGCAAAGACAGTACGGACTGCGGTGTCTGATTTGCCTGTGCCAGCATGGAAGTACCCGCCTGTTGGAGAATGTTCGCACGCGTCATGTTAGACACTTCCACCGCGTAGTCGGCATCTTCGATACGCGAACGGGCTTCAGAAAGGTTAGTCGATGTTGTCGATAGGTTATCAATTACCGAATCAAAACGGTTTAGGGTCGCACCCAAAGTAGCGCGGTTAGTATCCAGACCTTCAGTTGCCTCATCAACAGCATTAATCAGATTCTGGAATTCAGTGTGAGTAGCGCCACCTGATGCATCCGCAACCACGAATTCACCACCAGTCACAGCCGCTGCTGTACTACCAGACGCCACTGCCTCAAGACCGAGACCGGCAACGGTGGCATTGACCGTATCGACTTCAATAACATCATTATCTGAAGTATTGGAGCCGACCTGAATATTCAACGTGGCACCGCCGCTACTTAGCAGATTGGTACCGTTGAAGTTATTGCTGTTAGCCACACGGTCGATTTCTGCCAGACGCTCATTAATCTCTGTAGTAATAGCTGCGCGGTCTTCTTTGGTGTTGGTATCGTTGGCGCCCTGTACAGCCAGCTCACGGATACGCTGCAGGTTGTCGTTAACTTGGTCTAGACCGCCTTCCATGGTCTGCACCAGGGAGATGCCGTCGCTAGCATTACGACTAGCCTGATCCATACCTTTGATCTGGGCCGTCATTTTATTGGCGATAGCTTGACCAGCGGCATCGTCAGAAGCGCTGTTGATGCGCAGGCCAGATGACAGACGCTCTTGCGCCTTGGCCAGCATAGACTGCGAATTTGACAAGTTATTCTGGCCGATTAGGGCAGTAATGTTAGTGTTGATTACAGACATGTGAGCACTCCTTGGAGATGAACTGGCCTAATGGCCTGCTTTGCGGCGCTTGCAGTGCCGTTATGATAATTAACGGCATCCCCACCAATTTCTTTAGAAAAATTACTGTTTTTTTTGCAACCCAATGTAACTTTCGCAACTACCTTTCAACTGCCTGGTTAATTACCTTTTTGCATGTTACCCAGGATGCTGAACTGCTGGGAGAGATAGCTGCTCATAGAGTTCATTTGGGCGATCAAGCCATCTAATTGCCCAAACTGCTGGCGGTAACGCTCTGTGCTTCGCTCGATACTTGCCTCCATACGCAGCTTGCGTACATCCAGGCTGTCAACCCGCTGCTGGGCGCTAGTCACTGAACTTTGGATAATACCGTTTTCTGCAGTGATACCTTCAAGCGTGGCGTTTAATCGTCCTGCAAAACCACCTTCTTCATTTTCACCCGCAAAAAAAGCAGACAGTCCTTCAGGGTTATTCGTTACCGCATCAGCCAATTTATCTTCATCGACTTTAAGTCGTCCCTTCTCATCAATGGCGATGCCCAGTTGAGAAAGGCGTGAAATATCGCCAGTTCCGAGGTTGTCTGTTATATCCCGACGTAGGCGGTCTTCAATAGTACGAACGGTGCGGTCGCCCACCAGCTCGCCCGATGTTTCGCCTTCCCCGTTGTAGGCGGTCATTCTGCCAACGGTGGATTTCATTTCGTTGTAGTTTTTAACGAACTCGTCAATGGCTCCTCTCAGCGACTCTTCATCACGCTCAATGACTAGCGTAACCGGGTCACCAGAAGCCGCCGTGAGGTCAAGCGTTACGCCTTGAATTGCCTCTTCAACTCGGTTGGTTTTACTGGTAATGGCAATACCGTTAACGTTCAGCTCTGCATCCTGACCGGTACGCAGGGTGGCTGCATCCATGGTTAGTGAAGCCAAGCCTGAGAAACCAGTGAGTGATGCCTCTTCGCCCGTCTCTTTTGAGCTCAACGCTAAGCGATACCCAGTACCATCATTAACGAGAGAAGCGGTGACGCCAGACTCTTTATCCGCATTGATTTGGTCACGAACATCTGCAAGCGTACTACCTGCTGAAATATCAACGTCGTAGCTTGTTTGTGTACCACCAGCACCAAATTCAAGCGTCAGGGTCGCATCGGCTGCTGTTAGCTCTTGATCTAGCGCTACGCTGTTGGAGGCAGCGCTGCCTGCGCGAGCCAGTTGAGTAACGGTGACTTCATAGCGCCCGGCATTAGCGGTTTCGCCTGCGGTCGCCAGCACACCCTCGCCAGTAACGGTGCTTTTTTGTTGCTTAAATGAAGCGGCATCGTTCAACGCAGCAATAGAGGTTTGCACCCTATCCATCGCTGATTCAAGGCGCCCATAGGCAGAAATCTTGGTCTGCTGAGCACTTTTCTGCTCTAAAATAGGCACAAGCTTTTGCTTTTCGGCCGCTTTAAGCTGGTCAACCAAACCAGCGAGATCCAGCCCAGAGCCCACACCAAGTGCAGTTATCGAAGCCATGACTCAGTTCCTTATAAGTAGTAGATAAAGTATCTATGAAAATTATCGGCTGCTGGCGGATAAACTTTAGCGATCTTGCTTTTTTAAGCTATTACTAATTGAAGCTATCGAAAAAAAAGCCCAACACTATGTGCTGGGCTTTTCATATGTCATTAATTTTGCTTGTTTATCTATTTAATTTTGGTTTTGCTGCCCCAGCACGGCAAACTGCTGGGTCAAATAGGCGCTGGTTTGGTTCATTTGCGCCACCATGCTGTCCATTGCTTGAAACTGCGTTCGATAACGCTCTACAGTTTGTTCGATACGGCTTTCAGTGGTCGCAAAACGTTCTTCTAACGAAGCAAAGCGCCTTTCAGATGATTCAACAGCATTTTCAAGACGTCCACCTGTTCCAACCAAGCTTTCAAGCGATGAGGCAATTTGGCCTGCCATGCCACCCTCCTCGCTATCCCCTGCAAAAAAGCTAGCAAGCTGATCCGGCTGATTAGCCACAATGCTGTCTAATTGGTCTTCATCAATCTCCAGCTTGCCGTCTACTTGAAGCGAAATACCTACATCCGACAACACGCTAAAGCCATCTCCCCCAACAACACTGCTAATGGTTTGACGCAACTCCCTTTCAACAGCGCGAGTTGCTGCATCAGCATTCAGCCCTGCCGCTCGGCCCGAATCAGCGTCATAAGCTGTCAAGCTAGTAATGGTATCTTTGAGCGTGTTGAAGTTGTCAACAAAAGCGGTGACTTGCTCGCGGATAGCTTCGCTATCCTGCTCCACGCTTACTGTGCTCGTCGCGTCCGCCTCCGATAAGTTCAAGGTAACGCCTTGAATAGCGCCCTCAACTTGATTGGTAGGACTAACGATATCGATTCCATTGACGTTAAACTCTGCGTCCTGTCCTTCCTGAACCACCTGGGCATCAGAAGTGGTGACGTCACCAGCGAGAATGTTTGAAAAATTGGTGCTTTCAATACTCGCGTCCGCACCGGTATCGGTAGCATTAACGGAAAGCCGGTAGCCTTCGCCATCATTAATAATTGAGGCGCTTAAGCGACCATCGCTCTGTTCATTGATGGCATCACGCATGTCTTCAAGGGAACTGCCATCGGCAATGGTAATTGGATCCATGGCCCCATCAGCAAGAGTAAAGGTTAATGACTGCTCCCCAGTCACTATGCTTTCATCTGCTGTTTCCAAACGCTCTGTTACCAGGCTACTAGCTGTAGCTAACTGGCCGACTTGCACTTCATATTGACCAGGCTGAGCCTCATTACTGCTAACAGCACCAACAGCACTGCCATCGACATTGGTTGTCAGACTCTCGAATGAAGACGTTTTGTTGAGGGCCTCAGCAGAGCTTTGAAACTGCTCAAGTGCATTTTGCAACGTACCATAAGCGGATATTTTTGCATCTTCAGACTGGAGCTGTTGTTGAATGGGCTCAAGCTTCGCTTGCTCTGCCGTTTTTAGCTCTTTAAGCAAGCCGTTCAGATCCAAGCCAGAACCGATGCCTAGTGATGTAATAGCAGCCATAAAACCAATACCTTTTTTAAATACGTGTTGCTACGCTTGATGCTTTAAATTACTGCTTATTCATGAAGTGATGCGTAACACTATTTCTAATACAATTACCTTAATATAACGACCAAGTGAACTATAACTTGAATATTTGGCTGTTTTTTTCGTATTAAGACGTAATTCCAAGTAACGGTCCGTAATACATGAATGAGGCGTTATTAATATATCGTTAGTAACGCTGCATTCTAATTACTCTTTCTTCCCACCCCTATGTAACGCAACCCAGCCTCTTCGACGGCACTGGGTGTGTATAAATTACGCCCATCAATGACGACTTTTTCAGCCAGTTGGCCAGCTAACCAAGCGAAATCTACACTACGGAACTCTTTCCACTCGGTGCAGATAACCAAGGCATCGGCGCCTTTCACGGCCTGAATCCGGTCGCCTGCCAGCATGAGATCATCCCGCTCGCCATAAATTCGGCGGCATTCCGCCATGGCTTCGGGGTCAAAGGCTTGCACCTTCGCACCCGCTTGCCAGAGTGCTTCCATTAACGTGCGGCTTGGCGCTTCGCGCATATCATCTGTGCTGGGTTTAAAAGCTAAGCCCCATACGGCAATGGTTTTACCGCTTAGATTGCCTAAGTTATCTTGCAGTTTTGTGAATAGGGTCTGCTTTTGGCGCAAATTAACCGCTTCGACGGCGCCGAGCAGTTCCGGCGTATAGCCTAATTGACGCGCGGCACGCTCTAATGCCTGGACGTCTTTGGGGAAACAGGAGCCGCCGTAGCCACAGCCAGGGTAGATAAAGTGGTAGCCAATTCGTGGGTCGCTGCCAATTCCCCGGCGTACGTCCTCAACGTCCACGTCGAGCCGTTCGGCAAGGTTAGCAATCTCATTCATAAAGCTTATTTTGGTGGCGAGCATGGCGTTGGCGGCGTATTTGGTCAGCTCGGCGGCACGCACGCTCATAAATATCAGTTTTTCGTGGTTACGATTGTAGGGGGCGTAGCACTCTTGCATGTGAGCTTTTACCCGCTCGCTTTCCGTGCCGACGATAATGCGCGCACCACGGGTAAAGTCTTCAATCGCCGCCCCTTCTTTCATAAACTCTGGGTTCGAACACACATCAAACTCAACGGATGCACCGCGCTGTTTGAGCGTATCGCCGATCACCGCGTGAACTTTTTCGGCGGTTCCCACCGGCACGGTCGACTTATCAATCACTAGCTTGTAGCTATCCATATGCTGGCCGATAGTGCGCGCCACCTCTAATACATAGCGTAGGTCGGCACTGCCATCTTCATCGGGCGGCGTTCCTACGGCGATAAACAGCAGTTGGCCATCGGCTACCGCTTGGGCAGCATCGGTAGTAAAGCGTAAACGTCCAGACGCTACGTTGTGGGCAACGATGGTGCTTAGCCCAGGCTCAAAAATCGGCACTTCTCCGCCATTAAGCTGATCAATGCGCTCAGCGTTAACATCCATGCAGGTGACTTGATGGCCAACATCGGCTAAACAAGCGCCTGCAACAAGGCCGACATAACCGGTTCCGAATACACTGATCTGCATGACTTATTGACTCGCTAAAATACGTGATTAACTCACAACAACACATGATAGCGAGCGTAGCACATTGGCTGAGCATTGATGAGTTCAATAGCAGAAAGGCCGTTCTTGCTTATAGACCTTGGTCTAATACCCTCATTGGTTTATAATGCGCTGCAACAAGCCCGATTTGGTGCTGACCGCAGGAGAACATGCTATGACTCCGGGACTTATGACTTCAGAACTAACGAAAGAGCCTTCATCACAAGCAGCTAATGGGCTATCAACAGCCGCGAATGTTCAGCGCAGCCTTCGCCAATGCTTATCGATTGCCGCTGAGCTGCTCTACGATAACGGCCATGTGCTTGAAACCATTACCTTGCCCCAGCGCGGTTTAGCCCGCCGTGAATTGCTCACATTGAGTGCAGCATCGCCCACCTGGGCAACCTGCCAGAAGGTAATGGAAGCCAGTGAAGCCGCCAGCTTCAATGAGTATGGCCGCTTTGTGTTAACTCGTCTCGGCCGCGAAATAATGTTTGATATGTTCGGCCAGGGGGCTGCCGACTGCGCTTAATGTATTTTGTTGCCAAGCATCGCTAATCAACACAGCCAGTCATAATAGCTGATCAAAAGAGCTAATAAAAAACCGCCCGTAAGCGAACGCTTCGGGCGGTTTTTCTTGGCGTGTTTTTTTGAGACCAGCGTTTAGCTGTTAGCGCAGACCGAGCATCGAAAGGATGAACAACACAACCACGATAAGACCAATAATGTAGATAATATTACGCATAGGGCACTCCTTGCTTATTGCGTTTTAGGGAAATCAAAGGCTTGCTTACCCATGAGCCAACACACCCATCCTAGCAGGCTTTTTCTGCTTTTGCGTAATGTCGTTGCATTTCACTGATAGAAAGTGACTGTTTAGAAAGTGACTGTGCTCGCGTGACCGCAGTGTGATTATCATCGGCTAGCATCCCTAGTGCTATCCAAGGCGTTTGCGGTTCTCGTTGAAAGCGCGCTGAATCATTGTTTGCTGCTGAGCATCGATTTCCAATTCACGGCAAAGGGACGACCAGCCGGAAAGGGCATCAAGGGTTTGCTCGATATAGAGATCCGGATTTAAGTACCGGAAGGGAGCGCAAACCTGTTTGAGCTTTTTGCGGGTCGCCAAGCCTGCACCGCTGATAGACGTGGTGTGCTCATCTGCGTAGCCCCGCACAGGGGCGTAAGTCAGGTCATAAGCCGGCGCTAACATCCATCGCCCCTGGTCATGCAAAAAAGCGAAATTCTTAGCGTGGTCATCGTGGTTGTGGGTCAGGGCGTTGAACACCATCAGCCTCGCCATACGCTCAACGTCTTCCGCATCGCGCGTAAAAGCGTTGGTTGCTTTCAATAGATCGGAGTAGTCCAGCGATGGAGCGCTGTAATCGGCATAGAGAATGCCGCTAGCGGTCATCATGTGAATTTTGCGATTACCGTTGCGATCAAAACGCTGGGCAGAAAAGAAGCGTTCGACCCCCGTTGAAGCGTTGATCTCAATCAGCTGGCTCGCGGCCATTTTCACCCCCGCACGCTCTGCCAACACCGAATAGGCATACTCGATGGCGCCGGTGTCACGATGCTCGGTTGGCGCCCGGAATTTCACTAGCCAGTGTTGATAGCCCGCAGGAAGTTCCTGGAAAGATGTACTGCACTGCTTACCATTCGGGGATAAAGCAACGATCACTTTGGGTCGGGCTCCCGCCGGAGAACCACCGGCCAATCGCAGAGCATCCAGAGTGGTCGCGGTTTCCCCTTCGTAGACAGCATTAGATGCCTGATAGAGTTGGCTTAGGTCAATATTCTCTTTGTCAGCGGTACGCTCAATAACGGGGCGATACTCCAATGCCCCCATCCCCCTGTCAGCCATGTAAGCGAGCCGGTCTAGAGGGGAAATATCTCTCCGACCTTTGCCATGCTCGGCAAGGAAATAACGATCCATGAGCAGCATACCCCAGCCATCCGGCAGAGAGTCAGAAAATGCTCCCGGTAGACCAGCAAAAAGAAGTGGATCAGGCGCCTTCTGTGGTTGGGTAGTAAAATCCATGTTCAGGGGCGACAAATTGAAGCCTTCCCCCACCCATTGGGGGTGATAGGCAAAGTAGATGCCCTGTCGGCTAGCGACCAGTTCCCCCACAGGGTTACCTGCTAACAGCACCTCTACGCTGTTGATCCGCTTCATTTTCGCCCCCGGGCGCGCCCTGTCTGCTTGACCTCTTCAAGTGATAGGGGGTGCTCATGCTTGAATAGCTCGGCGATTTGGCGAGTGGCGCCCAGCGCTGTAGCAATCAGCACTAGGCCATCGAGGGTTATTTGCCCACTGGATTCAAATCGTTTAATGGTGGACTCGGACACACCTGCCATCTGCGCCAAGGTTTTACGGGAAAGATTCTGCGCCAGCCGCGTTTCCCGTGCGTTGGCACCGACCTGTTGGGCCAGCTCACCAGGGGCAAGCAGAGAGTGAGTCAGGGCCATAGAAAACCTCTCTATAAAAGCTCATTTATACACTATTATAAACGTAAAATTGTCATAAAAAATCAAATATGACCTTTTAAAATATAGATATTCGACGCCAGCTTTAGAAAGTTCAACCTAGCCTTATTTCGAGCGACTAGCTAGTGTGGAACCTCTGCTACTTCTAAACCTCGAACCTTTGCCACTTATACCGAAGGAGTTGCGATGCGCGCTACTGCTTTGCTTGTTTCGTTTGTTGTTACTTCGTTTTTCCCCACCCCCTATGTAGCCGCTAATGAACCTTCTACAAACGCACTCCAGACGCTAGACCAGCAAACCAGCCAGCTAAACCGCGTACACAGCGTGGTGGTGGCCTACGATGGTGAGATTATCCACGAGTTGCACCAGGGTGGGCCGGGGGTGGCCTCACCTGCCAACATTAAGTCGCTGTCTAAAACCGTACTGGCTGCCATTACCGGTGCGGCGATTGAGGCGGGCATCATTGAATCAACTGATCAACCCATGGTGGAACTGTTTGGCGAGCATCTACCTAGCGGTATTGATCCGCGAGTTGGGGAGATTACCGTTGCTCACTTACTCGCCCTGCAGGCGGGGCTGGAGCGTACTTCGGGCAGCAACTACGGCGCTTGGGTGGCTAGCGCCAATTGGGTAAACGATGCAATGATGCGCCCATTCGTGGACGAGCCGGGAGGGCGAATGCTTTACTCCACCGGTACCAGCCACCTACTTTCCGCCGCGCTCACCCACGCCAGCGGCGAGACAACCCATGCACTTGCCCAGCGCTTATTAGGCGATCCGCTCAATATCACCATTCGCCCGTGGCTACGCGACCCGCAAGGCATCTATTTTGGCGGCAATGATATGCAGCTCGCGCCGCGTGCGTTAATTGAAGTGGGCGAGCTGTATCGGAATGATGGCATCGTGGGTAATGAGGCAGGAGACGAGCAGCGCGTTCTGCCGGAGGGCTGGGTGGAACAATCATGGCAGCCGCGTGGCACATCGCGCTGGACAGGCGATGGATACGGCTACGGTTGGTTTATTACCCAGCTAGCAGGCGAAGATATTTACTACGGGCGTGGCTACGGCGGCCAGGCGCTGTTCGTTATTCCAGAGCGTAAGATGACCGTAGTGATCACCTCCGACCCTAACCCACCCTCGCCGGGCGGCCAGTTCCAGCAGCGGTTAAACAGGCTGTTAGAAGGTTTGTTAGCAGAAAATAATGAGTAGCGCAGTCGGGTCGCGGGTGCGCAGATGCTTATGCTGCGCTACAAAAGCCTGCTAAATCAGATAATTGCATATCCAATAGCGCGTGGTAACGAGTTTGCGAGGAACAAGCAACGAGGCACCCGCGAATGGCGGCTACGAAACTCCACAAAATCAGTTATATCAGGCTCATTGTGATCAATACACAAGTGGCGCCGAACAGCGCGAACCCCAGCAGCAGCGCGATACCATCGCGAGCGACCAAGCCTAACCCTAGCAGCGTAAGCGCCAGCCCTGCACCGTTGGCCGAAAAAGGAATAAACTCCATCGGCGGCATCGCCAGGGCGATCAATAAACACACCACGGCGGTCACCCGAATGCCGATGTAGCCCGTCAGCCAAGGTAGCCGTACTCGCAATAGCCCATCTATCCAGCGGGCGGGCTTTTTCATCAGCTGAATGCCTTTATCGAACTTTTGCTGGGAAATCGAACGCTTCAGCAGCCAACCTGGCAACCAAAACGCTTCACTCCCCGCCAGCAGCTGTACGGAAACCAGCAGCACCAATGCGGCCATTAAGGTCGGCATGCCAGGTATATCGCCAATAATCGGGGCGAGCGTAATCAGCCCGGCAACCAGCAGCAGCGGCCCAAACGAGCGCCGCCCCACTGCATGAACAACATCGTCAACGCTAACCCGCGAAGCATCCTGCTCCATATGCTCAATCGAGCTGATTAGATCCATTAAATTCGAGTCTTCGTTACGGTTATGCATCGGGCTTATTGCGCTCCTCTACGTGCAGTTTGGTACGGATAAAATCGCTGTGGCTAACATGCAGCAAGTCCGCCAAACGCCGAATACGGTGCTCTTCTAACGGGTCAACGTTGCCGTCGGCCCAGGCCAGCTGCCACATTTGCGCGACCAGCTCACAGCGCTGGTCGTAGTTATAGTGCTCTTTGATCAAGCTAACAAACTGGTAGTGATCGACGGCCTCATCTACTTCGGCTTGCGCCAGCGTCATCAACTCGTCCACATCACTTGCACTTAGCCGATAGCGCTCGATTAGCATACTGCGCAGCGCGGCAAGCTCTTCGTCGGTGTTTTCGTAGTCGGCGCGAACGATTTCACACAGCAGTGCGGCAGTAGCCAGCTCCAACGTGAGCGTTTGATTTTCGCGCTGCTCGGGTTGTGCCAGGGTGCGCTGGAAGAAATCACTAATTGCATTCAGCATAGGGGACTCCTAGGTAGATGCAGCGTCGTCCTTACCTCAATCCTTCTTGGTAAGCTGCTCTTTTAACTGTTTGGGCACCTGCTTGATAATCAGGCGATCCTGGGCGGCGTCGTACTCGATGCTTGAGCCCAACAGGTGGGAATCAAAACTAATCGAGACGCCGCCCGCTCGGCCGGTAAAGCGGCGGAACTGGCTCAAGGTGCGCTTATCGGGGGGAATCTCCGGCGATAGCCCGTAATCGGCGTTGCGTATATGGTCGTAAAACGCTTTGGGCTGCTGTTCGTCCACCAGCCCGGAAAGCTCTTCCAGCGTCATTGGCTCGCCGCGGCGCAACTGTTCGTTGGCGTAGTCCACCAGCGTGTCGGTTTTTTCACGACTCACCTCGTCGTCGTAATCCTCTTTCTCGACGTAGTCACTAAACGCTTTCAGCAGCGTGCGGGTTTCCGCTGGGGCATCAACGCCCTCTTCCATACCTAGCAAGGCAACCAAACCTTCGGCTAGCTTTTTACCGCCGCGATCTTTTAAGAACGAGACATACTGGGCATTCGGCGCATCGCTCTGCCACTGGGTAAGGTTGATACGCGCCGCCAGGGTAAGCTGGCTGGTATTGAGCTGGGCGGCGGGCACCGCGTGGTGGTCATCGTTAATGCCAATCCCTTCGCGCTGGTGCACTAAGGCAAACAACAGCGTTTCGGTATCGCCCTGGCGCTGGTGGCTGATCACTAAGTAACCACTCACTGACAGCTGCTCTTGAAGCTGCTTGGCGAGCCGTTCAGCCAGCGCAACGGAAAGCTCATCAAAGCTTTTATCACCTGCCAAATAGTCGCGCAGCCACATGGCAAGCGGCCCTGCCAGATCACCCTCTTCGGCAAAGCGCCCCCAACCTTTCGGTTTGGTGTTGTAGGTATCGTTGAGCGCACCCACCAGGCTCGCCATCACCGAGTCGTCACTGGTATGAGCCTGTTCTGATGGGGGTGCAGCGGTTAGGGTTAGGCGCTCACCGTCAAGCGTCGGATCGAGACGGTGCACAATACTTTGCAGTAGTGGCATAAAGGTCTACTAGCTTCCAGAGTTTAAAAAAGGGTCAGGGCTTAAGGCGATAACCGGTACGGAAAATCCAACCAATCGCGACCAAGCAAGCCACGAGAAACAGCGTAATCATGCCCACACTGGCCGCCAAACTAACGTCGCTGATACCGTAAAAACTCCAGCGAAAGCCGCTCACCAGGTACACCACCGGATTTGCCAAGGTAACCGTTTGCCAAAACGGCGGCAGCATATCGATAGAGTAGAAGCTGCCACCTAAAAAGGTCAGCGGGGTAATCACCAACAACGGCACCAGCTGCAGCCGGTCAAAGCCATCGGCCCAAATACCGATGATAAAACCGAGTAGGCTAAAGGTGACGGCGGTTAGCACCAGGAACGTTAGCATCCAAAACGGATGGGCGATTTCCAGCGGTACAAACAAGCCTGAGGTAGCCAATATAATCAGCCCCAACAGAATCGATTTCGAGGCCGCCGCCCCTACGTAGCCAATCACAATCTCTAAATGCGAGATAGGCGCCGACAGCAGCTCGTAAATACTGCCCGAAAACTTGGGAAAGAAAATCCCAAACGAGGCGTTTGAGACGCTTTGGGTGAGCAGCATCAGCATAATCAGCCCCGGCACAATAAAGGCACCGTAGCTGACGCCGTTGATCTCGCTAATACGCGAACCAATGGCGGCACCAAAAACGACAAAGTAGAGCGAGGTAGAGATAACCGGCGAAACAATACTCTGCAATAGCGTGCGGCGCGTACGCGCCATCTCCGCCATATAAATAGCGCGAATAGGATGAAGGTTCATGCGCGCTCCTTAACCAGGTCGACGAAAATATCTTCAAGCGAGCTTTGCCGAGTATTGAGATCTTTGAAGGTAATCTCCTCTCGCTCTAGTGCTGTCAACAGCTCGGAAATACCGTGGCCATCCTCATCCTGACTGCCATCGTAGGTATAGATCAGCTCATACCCTTCAGCGGCCAGGCTTAGCTCAAAGCGCTGCAGATTAGCAGGCATATCCGTTAGCGGGCTGTGCAAATTCAGGGTTAGCTGTTTGCTGCCAAGCTTGCTCATCAACGCGGCTTTTTCTTCCACCAGCACCAGCTCACCGCGATTGATAACGCCGATACGGTCGGCCATTTCTTCGGCTTCTTCGATGTAGTGGGTGGTCAAAATAATCGTCACGCCGTTATCGCGCAGTTGACGCACGACTTCCCACATCTCCCGGCGCAGCTCAACGTCGACCCCAGCAGTGGGCTCATCCAGAAACAGTATGCGCGGCTCGTGGGAGAGCGCTTTGGCGATTAACACGCGGCGCTTCATACCGCCGGAGAGCGTCATGAGTCGGTTGTTGCGCTTATCCCAAAGCGCCAACGACTTGAGCACTTTTTCGATATGCTCAGGATTGGGCGCTTTGCCAAACAAGCCACGACTGAAACTGACGGTGTTCCAGACGGTTTCAAACGCTTCGTTGGTTAACTCTTGGGGCACTAGCCCAATGCGCTCGCGGGCCTGGCGAAAGTGGGTAATATTATCAAACCCGTCGACCAGCACATGGCCAGCGGTGGGGTTAACCAAGCCGCATACCACACTGATCAGCGTGGTTTTACCTGCCCCGTTGGGGCCAAGCAAAGCAAATATCTCGCCACGTTGAATGGTTAAATCAATATGAGTTAACGCCTGAAAGCCACCCTCGTAGGTTTTGTTCAGGCCGTTAATGGTAATAATCGGGTCGTTCAAGGCGTACTCCTCACGCCGCGGTCAAGTGACCGCGACGCTTGACGGCCTTTTAGGCGCAATTAAGAGCGGTTGGTTAGGACACGGTTGGTGGTAACGTTAAGTGCGTTCGGTAATTTCCAACAGGTGGTAGCCAAACTGAGTTTTCACCGGGCCGTGTACTTGGCCTACTTCGTCGTTAAAGACGACTTTATCGAACTCGGGCACCATTTGACCGGGGCCAAAGCTGCCAAGGTCGCCGCCTTGACGGCTGGAGGGGCAGCTGGAGTGCTCTTTAGCGACTTCGGCAAAGTCACGGCCGTTTTGGATCTCTTCTTTCAGTGCTAGGCACTGCTCTTCACTGCTGACCAAAATGTGGCGGGCGCTGGCGCGTGTCATAGATTACTCCTAACTAATTATGTTCTGAGGGGTCATTCGGGGCAGTAGTTTACCACGGCTTACCCAGGGCGCCGCTATAGCGCAATGCCTCACCCACACTGGCCAAGGCGCGTTCGTGAGCGCTTACCGCCTCTGGCCCGCGAGTACAGGTAACGATGACCCACGGCCCTTGTGTTGCAGTCTCCGCGTTGGCACGCTCTGCTATACCAGCATCGCAACTGCGCCGCTGCTGAGTACCGGTTTTATGGGCGAAGCTTATGCCGCTTCCCAGGCCCGCTTTAAGGCGACGCTTGCCGGAACTGGTTCGCTGCATAACCGCTAACAGCGTTTGCCGCTGCTCGTCATCTAAATCGCCCATGGCACCTCTTTGTTGAACAGGGTGCAGACTGGCGAGCAGGTCGCCAAAGGCGCTTAGGGTGCCCACGTTTTCGCCTGTGGCTTCGTAAGCATCAAACGCATGGTCGTAATCAGGCTGGGTGAAGGATTCCATGCTAACGCCTAGCGTGCGGGCTAATGCCTGTCCTCGCTGGCTAACCGGGTGCTGACGCAGGGCGATAAAATCCATTCCACCAAGCTCACGCGCATCGGGGTGCAGCTCGCCGTAAACCCCTTGGCGTACACCGACCAGTTTAGAGATAGGGCCAATCTCGCCAGGATTACCGCCGCTTGCCGCAATCATCACATGAGCGCGTTGGTTTACCGCCTCAAGCCCCACGCGATCAATCAGCATATCGGTAGCGGTGTTGTCGCTGACGGTAATCATCTGCTCCATTAAGTAGCGGATCGAGATAGGCGTACCGGGGTCGTGCCAGTTGGTGGGCCCTGCGCCATCGACAAAGTCACTCCGCGTAAGCGTTAACCGCTCATCCAGAGAGAGCCTGCCTGCCTGACGCTCGGCGAGCACCTGTGCCGCCACCGGTATTTTAATCAGCGAGGCTAAGTACCAAGGGTCGTCGGCACGCCAGGAGTAGGCTTCACCACTGACGAGGTTTTGTACATAAACGCCCAACTGACCCTCAAAAACACCTTCAATGGCCTTTAAGCGGGCGGTTAAATCGCCCTGCCAGACGCTCTTCTTATCTACCTCATAGTACCAATTTGTATCGTACCCGTTGGCATTAGCAGGGAGCGCGACAAGCAGCGCTACTGCAACCAATCCACATTGTATCCAGTGTCGCAAATCGTAACTCCAGCAGTTATTAATCGCTTTTAACGGTATTTAGCCATCCAACGAGTCAACCAAATCCACCCCGCGGCGCCAAGTATCAACAACCCACCCACGCCAAGTGCCTGTGGATAGCTGTACATTCCCTGGCCTTCCCATAGAAAGCGCAGCACTAAGAAGATCATCACAATATGGAAAATAAACGCCATAAGGGCGTTAGAGCCAACAATCGTCAGCGGCATTAAAGCCTTTGCCGCTTTGGTGCCGCCAGCAAGCGCGGCGGCTAATAGCACCAGCGCGCCGCCCAGACTAAACAGCATAAACTCAAGCCCTGGCGGATGTTTGCCAACATTTTTCGCCACCGCCAGCATCGCCGCATGCACATCGCCACTGGCAACTGCCAAGCCATAAAATCCGGCGATCATTAGTGCACCCAGCCCTAGTAGGGTCAACACCAGCCGCCGTCGTGCAGCAGGCTCAAAGTAGCAGCGTAGCAAGGCTTCGCCGATCAAAAGGCCCACTAGAATCATGGGTGCGCGGCTTATCTGCCCCCAGGTGTAGTGGTTTTCATGGTCTACCAGCAGTGCCTTCAGAATATCGTTGCCGCCAAAGGTAAGGCTTTGCAGCCAAACAGTCAGCGCGGTTAACACGCCAATCGAGGCTAGTCGGCTCCACAGCGGCGCCCGCGCCCATAGCGGCAGAATCAGCGGCACCCATAACAGCGCGATGGCGTAGAAGCCTAAGATTTCGACCCAAATCGCAAAACGGCCATAGAGAAGCGCATCGACGATCTCGCTTGGCGTGTTGAACGGTAGCATCTCGATGATCAACAGGGCTTTGTACCAGAACCACACTTCTACGGCGCGCAGCCACAGCTTTAACCGGCGTTTAGGCCAATCATCGCTTTGGGTATGGGAGAGAAACGCCACAGCTAGCGCGATGCCAAACACCAGAATAAACAGCGAAGAGGAGAATTTGGTCAGAAAATGGATCGGCACCATGCCCCAATCAGGGACGTTGCGAATACCCACCAATCCACTGACCGCATGGCTTATGATCATCAAACCAATGGCTAGGCCACGAGCTAAATCAATCGCCTCTATGCGGCCTTCGGCCTTGGGCAGATGGGGCTTGTCTGTCCATTTCAAGGGCATCCATTTCAAGGGCATCCAATTCAGGAGCATCGAAAAATCCTTGTTGGGGGCAAGGATCAAATCATCACGCAAATCGATGGGTTACGCCATAGCGGCCGTCCCCTAAGCCCATCCCCCATCCACCGCTAACGCCTGCCCGGTGATCGCTTGGCTTTCAGAACTGGCTAAGAACAGCACGGCGGGGGCAATATGCTGGGCTTCCAAGCGCATTTTTAGGCACTGGCGTTGTTGAATGGCGACTTCGTCCTCGGGACTAATCCATTTTTCGAGCTGGCGCTCGGTCATCACCGAACCGGGTACCAGGGTATTTACGCGGATGTTGTACTCACCCAGCTCCCGGGCCAGGCTGCGGGTCAGGCCGTGGGCCGCCGCTTTGGCGGTGACATAAGCGGGTAACCCACCCAGCGCCATCTGCACGCTGACCGAGCCAAAATTGATAATCGATCCCCCGCCTGCCTCGATCATCTGTTCAGCCGCCGCCTGGGCGGCAAAGAACATCGGCCGCAGGTTGAGCGACATACGTTCGTCCCAATAGGCCACATCCACCTCCCGCCAGTCGTGTCGGTCGTCGCTGGCGGCATTGTTGACCAGGGTGTGAATAGGCCCGACGTTTTGGCCGGTATCGGCGATAACCTTCTGCAGGCTGGCCACGTCGCGGATGTCGCAGTGGTGGTAACGCGGTGCCACGCCGGTATCGGCGCGGAGTTCATCGACCAATGCTTCGCTGGCGGTGTCATTAATATCGACGAACACCACCCGAGCGTCCTGATAATGAAACGCGCGAGTCAGCGAAGCCCCAATGCCGCTGCCGCCGCCGGTAATAAAGACCACTCGCTGCTCTAGGCTCGCGTATCGCGCTAATTGTTGATTCATATTCGATTCCTACGCCGCTTTATTGTTATTCAAGAACCCCATCTGCCTCGGCTAAACGTCCACCCACTGCCCACCGGCAGCGGACGAAGCCAGCGCGCGGGTGATAAACCTCAGGCCGTCAACGCCGTCGGCCACCCCCGGCGTTGGCACAGCGAGCGCATCTACGTTTCCAGCGTTTTGATGGGCGCGGATCTGCACCGCGAAATCGCGGTAGAGCTGGGCAAAGGCTTCGAGATAGCCTTCTGGATGCCCCGCGGGAATGCGCGCTGCTGCCATCGCAGCTTCACCTATACCCGGGCCATTGCGGGTTAAAATCCGCGACGGCTCGCCCAGCGGTGAATGCACCAATTGGTTGGGGGACTCCTGGCGCCAAGAGAGACCACCCTGGCTACCGTAAACACGTAGCTGCAGGCCGTTTTCGTTACCCGGCGCCACCTGGCTCGACCACAGCATGCCCCGTGCACCGCCTTTGAAGCGCAGCAGCATATGCACGTTGTCATCCAGCGCTCGGCCGTCCACAAAGGTGTGCATATCGGCGGCGAGCGACTCAAGCTCCAATCCGGTCACATAGCGCGCCAGATGATAGGCGTGGGTGCCAATATCTCCCAAACAGCCCGCCGGGCCGCTGCGTTTGGGGTCAGTGCGCCACTCGGCCTGCTTCACACCGCTCTCTTCCAGCCGGGTGGAGAGCCAGTCCTGCGGGTACTCCACCTGCACCACACGCAGCTCGCCAAGCTCGCCATTGGCCACCATTTCTCGCGCCTGGCGAACCAGAGAGTAGCCGGAGTAGTTATGGGTTAAACCGAAGAACAGCCCCGTGCGTTCCACCAGCTCGGCAAGGGTTTGCGCCTCTTCCAGGGTGATCGTCATCGGCTTATCACAGATCACGTGAAAGCCCGCTTCAAGAAAGGTGCGCGCCGCATCGAAATGCACATGATTGGGAGTGACAATAGCGACCACATCAATGGCATCTGACCGCTTGCGCTCCGCCTCAGCCATGGTTTGGTAGTCGGGGTAGGCGCGATCGGCAGCCACGTGTAGTTCCGCCGCGGCGGCCCGGCTGCGCTCAGGGTCTGAAGCAAAGGCCCCGGCCACCAGCTCGTAGTGGTCATCCAACCGGGCGGCGATGCGGTGCACCCCGCCAATAAACGCGCCCTGGCCGCCGCCCACCATGCCCAGGCGGAGCCGACGCGGGGTGTCGTGTTGAGTGTTCATGTCGCGTTGTCCTGTCGTCTAATGGAGGTCCGTTCTTAAAGACCCAGAATGCGGCGGTTGGCGGCCTCGTCAGAGCCACCGTCGGCAAAGTCGTCAAATGCCCGCTCGGTCACCTCAATAATGTGGTCGCGAATAAAAGTTGCGCCTTCACGGGCACCGACTTCCGGGTGCTTTAAGCAGCACTCCCACTCCAGCACCGCCCAACCGTGGTAGTCGTTGGCCGCCATCCAGGAGAAAATCGACTTGAAGTCGATCTGGCCATCGCCCAGGGAGCGGAAGCGTCCCGCGCGCTCCGTCCATGACTGATAGCCCGAGTAAACGCCCTGCTTGGGGCTGGGATTAAACTCCGCGTCCTTAACGTGGAACATTTGAATGTGGTCGCGATAGACGTCCAGAAAGCCGCGGTAGTCGAGCTGCTGCAGAATCAGGTGGCTGGGGTCGTAGAGGATGTGGCAGCGCGGATGGTGGCCAACCCGCTCCAGGAACATCTCGAAGGTGATGCCGTCGTGGAGGTCTTCGCCGGGATGAATCTCGTAGCAGAGGTTCACCCCCGCTTCGTCAAAGGCGTCCAAAATCGGCCGCCAGCGTTTGGCCAGTTCGTCAAAGGCGGTGTCGATCAAGCCCGTCGGGCGCTGGGGCCAGGGGTAGATAAATGGCCACGCCAGCGACCCGGAAAAAGTACCATGATCGGTAAGGCCCAGGTTTTGCGACGCCTTGGCGGCCAGCTTAAGCTGATCCACCGCCCACTCCTGGCGCGCCTTGGGGTTACCGCGAACCTCAGGAACCGCGAAGCCATCGAACATCTCGTCGTAAACCGGATGCACCGCGACTAACTGGCCCTGCAGGTGGGTGGAGAGTTCGGTAAGCGCCAAGCCGTGTTCGGCCAGGGTGCCCTTAATCTCATCGCAATACGTGGCGCTCTCGGCGGCACGTTTTAAATCGATCATGCGCGCATCCCAACTGGGGATCTGCACGCCCTGATAGCCAAGCCCCGCTGCCCAGGCAGCAATGCTGTCGAGGCTATTAAACGGGGCTTCGTCACCGGCGAATTGGGCGAGAAAGAGCGCTGGCCCTTTGATTGTGTTCATAGGACTCTCTCACTAAAGCATTGATTAATTGCGTAGATAGGCGCGGGTGGGAGGATTCCTTTTTACCCGCGTCTATTTATTAGTACTTGTTATCAGTACGCGATCAGACCGTGTTTAGAACGGCGAGTCGGGGAAGTAGTACTGCTCGGCGTTCTCTTGGGTGATCAGCGGCGAGCCCAGAATGTACTCGCCCAGCACCGGGCCGTTGGAGACAAAGTGCTGCACGGTCAGATCCATAGCGGTGGCGATCATGGCGGGCGGATATAACACGTCTACCGGCACCAGCTCGTCGCCGTCCATTACTCGCTTGATGATGTCCTTCATGCCTGCGCCGCCGACGATAAACAGCTCGTCTTCACGATCGGCCTGACGCACCGCTTCGATGACGCCGAGGGCGATGTCGTCATCCTGGGCCCATACGGCGTCGATTTTGTCGAAGCGCGCCAGGTAGTCCTGCATCACTTCAAAGCCATCGTCGCGATTCCAGTTGGCGTGCTGCATATCGAGGATATTGACGTCGGAGCCTTCGATGGCTTCCTGGAAACCTTGCACCCGCTCGTCGTCAATCACGGTGGGTATGCCGCGCAGCACCACAATGTCGCCTTCACCATCCAGGCGCTCACGGATGTACTCGCCAGATACGCGACCTAATTCGTGGTTGTTACCTGCTACGTAGAGATCCTCGATGCCTTCTTGATTAAGACCACGATCCACCACGGTGACAAATACACCCGAGTCTTTCACACGGCGCACAGGATCCGTCAGTGGGCCAGACTCAAACGGCAGCACCACCAGCGCATCGATATTGCGCAGCGATACCAGGTCTTCCAGGTCATTGGCCTGCTCACCGGCTGTACCCGCGGTGGAGATGGTGATTTCAATATCGGGATAGAGCGCTTCGAGGCGTTTTTTGGCCTCTTCGGCGTGGTAGTTAACCCCGCCTGTCCAGCCATGGGTGGCGGCGGGAATGGATACACCAATGGTGTACTCCTGGGCAACAGCGGCGCTTGAAAACCCTACTGCTGTCGTGAGTGCTGCCGTGGCGGCAAAAGTCGCCACTGCTGTTTTGATGGTTGGCATGTTAATGCTCCTTTCGTGTTTGTATTTGTTATGTTGCCGTCGCTTGTATGGGTTGATGACTACCCTTTCTTCCATTCTTGTCTTCCGTTCTGGCCTCCTTTGACCCTATGGCGCTGTTTTCCTCCATGAGGCACGCTGTAGGTAGACCGCCACAATGATGATGATCCCCTGCACCGTTCCGTTGAGATAATTAGAGATGGCGTCGGTCAAATTGAGAATATTGCCGATCATAGTGAGCATGATGGCGCCCACCACCGTGCCCCAGATGCGCCCATGGCCGCCCTTGAGCATGGTGCCACCGATGATCACCGCGGCAATCGCCTCCAACTCCCAGAGCACCCCGGTAGCCCCCGAGGCAGAGCCCAGTCTCGGCACATAAATAATCGTCGCCAAGGCCACACACACGCCTTGCAGCATGTAGGTCATGGTCTTGATACGATCCACGTGAATGGCGCTGTATTCGGCGACTTTTTCATTGGAGCCGATGGCAAAGCAGTAACGTCCGAAGCGGGTGTAGTTAAGCAGGATGTAGCCAATAACGGCGACCGCCAGAAACACCCAGACCGGAATGGTGATGCCCAGAAAGCTGCCGTAATAGACCGGGCGATAGATATCGCGCACCGCCCAATCCAGGGTCAGGGTGCCGCCATCGGCCAGATAAGTGACCAGAGAGCGGTAAATCCCCATGGTGCCGAGGGTGACGATAAAGGCTTCGATTTTACCTTTGGTGGTGACCATGCCGTTAATAAAGCCAGCGCACAGCCCGAGCAGCAGTGAGGCGCCCACGCCGAGCAGCACGGTGGTTAGCCCCGCGCCAAATTGCTCGACAAGGCTATTCATCAGAATGATCATCACCCCGGCAATAAAGGCCGCCATTGCCCCGACCGAAAGATCCAACCCACCGGCGGTAATCACAAAGGTAGCGCCGATGGCGATAATGCCGATAAAGGCGCTGCGGGTGAGCATATTCGAGAGGTTATCCAGCCCCAAAAAGGCCGGATTGATCAGCACCCCCAGTAGTGCCAGCACCAGCAGAGCGATGAAAGGCCCCCAGGTTTTGAGGTCTATAGAGAAGCCCTTTGGCCGGGTGGTTGTGTTAGCTGCTTTGTTAGTCGTTTTGTTATTAGCCATAACGCTGCTCATCGACCCCTACTCCCTTAATGCCGGATGCGTACTGCATAATTTCGTGCTCATTAATCTGCTCTCCTTCAAGCACCCCAGTGAGTACGCCTGCGCACATGACCGCTACCCGGTGAGAAAGGCCGATCAGCTCGCCCATTTCTGATGAGATCAATATCACCGAGCAACCCGCTTCGGTAAGCTCATGGATAAAGTGATAGATCTGGTGCTTGGTGCCTACATCAATACCGCGAGTCGGCTCGTTGATAATCACGACTTCGGGGTCGATGGACATTACCTTGGCGAGCAGCAGCTTCTGCTGGTTGCCGCCGGAAAGCTCCGCGGCAGTGCGTGCCGCCGTACGCAGGCGGATATCAAAACGCTGAATGGCCTGCTGGTAGGCTTGCTCTTCGCGGCGGCGGTCAATCAGCGGGTGACAGTGAGCGCGTAAATTGAGCAGGGTAACGTTGGAGCGCAGATCCATATTGAGCACCAGACCTTTGCCTTTACGGTCTTCCGTTAGGTAGGCAATCCGCTGGTGCACCGCATCGCGCAAATTTTTCAACAGCACCGGCTGGCCGTTGCGTAGCACTTGGCCAGCACTTTTACCGCGCAAGCCCAGCACTGCTTCGATCAGCGCGGTGCGACCGGCGCCAACGATGCCGCCAAACCCCAATACTTCGCCCCGGCGCAGGGTAAAGCTGGCCTGCTTGACCGCGCCAGGCACCACCATGTCCCGCGCTTCCAGCACTACCGGCGCATCAGCCGCCAAATGCGTACGCGGCGGATACATCTCGTCAATTTCCCGGCCCACCATCAGCCGTGCCAGCTCCTCTTTGCTGCGCCCGGCCATTGGGCCGCTGTCAACCAAGTGGCCGTCGCGTAGTACCGTCACGCGGTCGGCAATCTGCTCAATTTCACGCAGCTTGTGGGAGATATACAGAATCGCCACGCCCCGCTGACGCAGGCGAGCGATCAGTTCGAACAGTACCTTGACTTCGTTTTCGGTAAGCGTGGCAGTGGGCTCATCCATAATCAGCACGCGTACATCGCGGGTGATTGCCTTGGCAATTTCCACCATTTGCTGATCAGAGGTGCTTAAGTCTTTTACTCGGGCGCGTGGGTCAACGTGGGTTTCAAGCTCCGCCAGCGCCGCCCGGCTTTGCTCCCGCATGGCACACCGATCCAAAAACGGCCCACGGCGCAGTTCGCGGCCCAAGAAAATGTTCTCTTCCGCACTCAGTTGTTCTGCCAACGCCAGTTCCTGGTGAATCATGACCACACCGTCGGCCTCTGCCTCGCCGCTTGAACGGTAATGCTGCTGCTTGCCGTTGAGCAACACTTCGCCCGAGGTAGGACGAAGATAACCAGCAAGGATTTTAACCAGGGTCGATTTACCGGCGCCGTTCTCACCCAGCAGAGCGTGTACTTCCCCCGCCTGCAGGTCGAGATCAACGTCGAATAACACCTGGTTTTCGCCGAAAGAGCGGCAGATTTGCCGCGCTGATAAGAGCATGAGCCACCTGTTTATTGCTGTTGTTATATGTGCAGGTCTTGCCAATATTGAATTTTTTGTAGCGTGCTGTTTTATTTACTTTAGGTACTAAAATAAATATTTGCATATGCAACTTAGGTCGCATTTTTCTCGTCGCGTAAACGCCCCACGATAAGTGCGCTCGACGAACAATCGTTAACAACCGCTTTCTAATTCATTGCTAATGGCGACTCTATGGCCCTTCCGTTCGGCGACTCCAGCCGCCACGAAAATACCCTGGCAGTGATTCATACCCTGCGCGAGAAAGGGTCAGTAGCACGCATCGACCTAGGAGCACTAAACGGCATCAGCTCTGCCACCGTGACCTCGATCAGCGCCGAGTTCCTCCAGCAAGGGTTGATCCGTGAATGCCCACCGGAAACACCTCGGCCCAACGGCCGAGGTCGACCAAAAACCTTGATCGAACTCAACCCGAATGCCGCCTGTGTGGTGTGTATCAAGCTGTCGATCAATGAGATCCAACTGGTAGTGGGCGATTTTTCAGGCCAAGTACGCCATAGCGAGCACCATGCGGTGCCCACCTTGGCATTGAGTGCCAACGACCTGGAAGTACTGCTGGAAGAAAAGATCAGCGCTATTTGCACTCAACAGTTGACGGGATTTCAACGCCTGGCGGGGATCTGTTTGGCGGTGCAGGGGGTGGTGTCGTCGCAAAGCGGCACGATTATCTGGTCGCCCGCGTTAAGCTTTCGTAACGCACCGATATCGGCGCGATTAGCGGAGCGTTTTCACTGCAGCGTATTACTGGAGAACGATGCCAACTGTATCGCCAGCGTGCTGGCAGCACAGCCCGCCTACGCTGACTGCCCCAACCTGGTGGTCATTATGTTGGGCTACGGCATCGGCATGTCGGTGTTGATTAACGGCGTGCCTTATCTGGGCGCCAATGGCTCCGCGGCCGAGTTTGGGCATAGCAAATATCAGCCCGACGGCGCCCTGTGCGCCTGCGGGCGGCGCGGCTGTATCGAAGCCTACGCCAGCGACTACGCGCTCTATCGCGCCGCCGCCAATCATCTAGAACTCCCCTCCGGCGACAGCGCGCACCCTTCCGAGAAGCAGATGCAGGCGCTAACCCAGCTGGCGTTACAAGGCGACCCAGTGGCTCAGGAAATCTACGCCGAGGCGGGTCGCGCCTTGGGCGTCGGTATCGCCAATGTGCTGGCGCTGTTCAACCCCGACCTGGTGCTGATTACCGGTTCCGGCGTGCGCGGCTTTGACGCCCTGCAGGCCGCCATGTATAGCACCCTTGATGAAGCTCTGGTGGCTGAACTGAAGGGCACTACCCGCATCGAAAGCTGTGCCTGGGATCGCGATATGACCTGCATGGGCGGGATCGCCATGACGTTGAATGCTACCGATGGCGAGACGCTGTTAGATAGCCAAACCGTCCGAGAAGCCTAGGCCAACCGATTAATAGCAGCGGAGGCCTGGCAGGGTGTTCAAGCAGTTAAGCATCGCATCGTCAATCGTGATAAACCACGCTGCGCCCTCCATCAATCGTTAAGCAGCTTGCGTTGATAAAGGGCGCCTCATCTGAAGCAAGAAAGACGGCTGTCATGGCCACTTCCTCGGGTTTGCCTAACCGACCAGGCGGCAGCAGTGCTTCGATGCGGGCCTTTGCCGTTGCGGGGTCATCAAAGGTCTGCCAATGCGCCTCTACCGCCGGGGTGGCGATATAGCCTGGCGCGATGGCATTAACCCGCACGCCACGGGAGGCATATTCGATACCGAGTGCCCGGGTCAAACCGATCAAGCCGTGCTTAGCGACCGGGTAGGGAAAACAGCCGGGAATAATTGAGAAGCTGTGGGTGGAGGCAATGTTAACAATGGCACCACCGCCCTGCTCCAGAAAATCAGGCAATACCGCCCGGCTGCAGTACCAGGCGCCTTCCAAATCCACCGATAAGCAGCGCTGCCAAGCCTCGTCCGGCATGGCAAGTGGCTCATGGAAAACATTCATCCCTGCGTTATTGATCAGTGTAGTCAAGGGCCCGGAGAGCTTACGAGCCCTTGCTACGGCGGCTTCCACCGCATATCGGTCAGCAATGTCAGCCACTACTGCTTGCGCCTGATGACCCTCGCCACGTAGCTGTGCCGCCAGCCGTTCAACGCTATCGCCGTCTCTATCCAGCAAGGCAACCTTGGCACCCTCACGGACGCAGGCCTCAGCAATGGCACGGCCAATACCGGTGGCTGCCCCTGTCACCAGAATATGCTTGTCGACCAATCGGGCGGTCATCACGCCTCCTTTTTAGCTAATCAGTGCGAGTGTCGCGGCACGTCAGCGCCCCGACAACCGACCAGGAAGTCGAAGTCGCAGCCTTCGTCCGCCTGGAGCACCCGGTCAATGTAGAGCTGGCGGTAGCCGCCCTGGCTGGCGATCAGCGTCGAGGCTGCGGTGGGGTCGCTTTCGGCTAGCCGCGAGGCCAGCTCTTCGTCGCTGATCTCCAGATGCAGTCGACCACTTTCGCAGTCGAGTTCGATCCAGTCACCGTTGCGAACG
>NZ_JH393257.1:1975357-1975978 GCF_000236035.1 Vreelandella boliviensis LC1 | reverse complement strand
CGCCCTACCCGACTCCAGTCATCCAAAGTGAGATCCACGCCAATCCGCCCGGCAATCGCCTTGAGGTGAATCACCGCGTTGGTGGAGCCGCCAATCGCGGCATTGGTGCGAATGGCGTTATCGAAGGCTTCCTTGGTGAGGATTTTGGATAGCCGTAGGTCTTCGTTAACCATCTCGACTATCCGGTTACCGGAGAGATGGGCGAGCACGTAGCGGCGGGAGTCGACTGCCGGGATCGCCGCGTTGTGGGGGAGTGAAGTGCCCAACGACTCGGCCATACAGGCCATGGTAGACGCCGTGCCCATGGTGTTGCAGGTGCCCGCCGAGCGGGACATGCCGGCTTCGGCGGCCATAAAGTCGTGGAGGGATATTTCCCCCGCTTTGACCTGTTCGGAGAGCTTCCACACCACGGTGCCGGAACCAATATCCTTGCCCTTGTGCTTGCCATTGAGCATCGGCCCACCGGTCACCACGATGGTGGGAATATCGCAGCTCGCCGCGCCCATCAGCAGCGCCGGGGTGGTTTTGTCGCAGCCCACCAGCAGCACTACCGCATCAATCGGGTTGCCGCGAATCGCCTCTTCCACGTCCATGCTCGCCAGGTTGCGGGTAAACATGGCG
>NZ_JH393257.1:1899953-1975155 GCF_000236035.1 Vreelandella boliviensis LC1 | reverse complement strand
TGGTTTTTCATCCAGCTGCGGTACATAAAACCGTTCTTATCGGCGGTGCCGAACCACTGGGCAGAGCGTAATGAGCGCTGACGATCAGACATAACAAAGCCTCCGTACAAACCGGGAAGAAGTAACAAACCAATAAAGGGAATAACGGTTTAGGCGTCAGGCCCGCTGACGACGGGTGTGCTTCCAGCGGTCAAACATCACCGCCAATAGCAGAATCGCGCCGCGCACCAGGTACTGGTAGAAGGTAGGCACGTTAAGCAGCCCCATGGCGTTCTGCACACAGCCCATAATCAGTACACCAACCACCACACCGGTAATCGTGGCGACACCGCCGGAGAGCGCCACGCCGCCCAGCACGCAGGCGGAAATAACCGCCAGCTCCAGACCCATGGAGGTATTGGGATCGCCCAGCCCCATGCGCGATGCCAGCAATACACCGACCACGCCTGCGACGACGCCCTGAAGGCCGAAGACAATAATTTTCAGGCGGCGGACGTTAACCCCCGCCAGCGCAGCAGCTTCGGCGTTACCGCCTGTGGCCAGCACATTGCGGCCAAAAGCGGTCATGTTGAGGATTACGCCAAAGATCACAAAGCAGGCCAGCATGGTCCATACCGGCAGCGTCAAGCCCAGAAAGGAAGCGCTGCCCAGCTCAAAGAAGCCCGGCACGGTAATCATCACGGCGTCACCGCCGGAGGTGATATAGGCCAACCCGCGAACAAACTCCATAGCCGCCAGGGTCGCAATCAGTGCGTTAATACCAAACCTAGCAATCACTATGCCATTGAAAACACCTACAGCGCCCCCGGCGACAATCCCACCGATTACGCCGATAAACACGCTACCCGTACTGGAGGTCACCACCGCCGCGACCACACCCGCAAAGGCCACCGTAGAGGCCACCGAGAGATCCACCTCGCCCAGCGCCAATACCAGCATCATGGTGGCGGCGAGACTGCCAATCAGGGTGATCGAGAGCAGTAGCCCGACCATATTGCGCCCGGTCAGAAACCCGGGAATAAATATTGCCAGGGCGATAAATAGCAGCAAAAAAATCGCAATCATGCCTGACGTATCGAGTAGGGTACGCAGCGGTTTGGCAAGCCCCTGGCGCCCCTTGGGGCGTGCAGGTGCATCCCCTTGGGTTACATTGTTAGTTGTCATGATGTTTTTCCTGAACATGTGTCCTGAACGTGTGTTCTAAAGAACTTATCGCAGCAAAAAAATTAGGCAGGCAGCGCCAGCCCCAGCAGGCGTTCCGGGGTAGCCGACTCCCGCGGCACCACATCCACCAGCTCGCCGTCGCGCATCACGGCGATGCGGTCGCAAATGGAGCTGACTTCGGCAATGTCGCTGGAGATCACCACCACGCTTTTGCCCTGATCGGCCAGGTCGTAAAGCAGCGAATAGATATCCCGCCGCGCACCTACATCGATCCCCCGGGTCGGCTCGTCCATGACGAAAAGATCAATCTCTTCGGCAAGCCAGCGGGCCAGAATCACCTTCTGCTGATTGCCCCCTGAGAGTTTGCCGATGGGTGATCGCGGGCCCGGCGTTTTGATGCTGAGCTGCTGAATATAGGATTCGGCGTTGCGCCGTTCACGGCCGGGGTGACGAAAAAGCCCCCAGCGTTTGAAAAAGCGCCGACAGCTGATATTGAGGTTATCGGCGACGCTGGCCACCGGGAAAATGCCCTGGGATTTGCGATCTTCCGGGCACATGGCAATCCCGGCACGAATTGCCTCGCCGGGGCTTTTGAAGCGCCGCGACTCGCCGTTAAACGTCACGCTGCCCGCTTTGGGGGACTCGACCCCACACACCAGCCGCAGCAGCTCGCTGCGCCCAGCACCCACCAAACCAAACAGCCCAAATACTTCGCCACGCTTGACGGAAAAACTCACCGGCGCCTTTAAGCCCCGCCCCTGGATGCCTTCCACGTTCAACACCACCTCGCCATGTTCCCGAGCGCGATAGCCGTATACGTCGTTGATATCGCGGCCGACCATTTCACTCACCAACAGGTCGTGATTAAGCGACGACATATCCTCGTGGGTGCGAATATGCTTGCCATCGCGGAAGATAGTGACCGCATCGCACATCTCAAATACCTCCTCCATGCGATGGGTCACGTAGAGCACAATTCGCCCTTCATCGCGCAGCCGTTGAACGATGCGCTTGAGTTGGCGGGTCTCCTGAATCGAGAGGCTACTGGTGGGTTCATCAAAGGCGATCACCTTGGCGTCCCTCAGCAGCGCTCGACCAATTTCAATCATCTGCTGCTGGCCGATGGAGAGCTCGCGTACCTTGGTCGAGGGATGGATGTCGCCCTCGCCTAGATCGGCCAGAATCGCCATGGCTTTTTCTTTCAACTGGCGGCGATCAATAAAGCCTCGCCGCGACGGCAACTGCCCTAGCAGCAGGTTTTCAGCCACCGACATATTGGGTGAGAGCGTTAACTCCTGGTAAATAATCGCGATCCCTTCGCGCAGCGCCTCCCTGGCATTACTGAACACATGGCGCTGGCCATCTAGCCACAACGCGCCTTCCTCCACGCGATTAACGCCACTCAGCACCTTGAGCAGGGTGGATTTACCTGCGCCGTTCTCGCCCATTAGGGCATGCACTTCCCCAGCGTGAGCGGCGAAGCTCACCCCATCCAACGCACGCACGCCGGGGAAGACAACGCTGATCGCATCAAAACGTAGATAAGCATCAGACATACGTGAGCACTCCTGCCAATAGCTTGTTACCGGTTCTGTTCTTTACAGACCCAGCGCTGCACGCACTTCTTGCCAGTTATTACGGGTCATTAGCGTGCCGGAAGTTTCGGTATTGGCCGGTGGCTCTTGATCCTCGCTAATCCAGCGGTAGAGGTCTTCGGTGGTCTGACGGCCATGCATGGTAGAGCTCACCGCCACGGTGCCATGAAAGCCGGTGGGGTTATCGCGGGAAAACTCGGCAAACGCAGCGCCCGAACCGTTAATACCCACACCGATCACGTCTTCTGCTGCCATCCCGTACTGCTCGGTGGCCCTGACGCCGCCGAGCACACTCTCTTCATTCAGGGCGTAGATAATCCAGTGCTCATAATCGCCATATTGAGAAAGTACCGGCGAGGCCGCGGAGAAAGCACTGGCGGTATCGCTGTTTTGCTGGGGTGCATCGAAAATATTGTCTTCCGGAAAGCCCGCTGCGAGCAGCGCCTCGGTGGCGCCATCGGTACGCTCTACCGCCGTGGGTAGCTCATTATTGGTGATGCGCAGCGCGGCCACCTCTTCGGGGTTCCAGCCGCGGACTTCCATCTCGGCGGCAATCGCTTCGCCTACCTGCCGCCCAATTTTGGTGCCTGACATACCCAAATGCGGCACGCCTTCCATCGGCTCACCGCTGGTATTGACAAACTGATCGTCGACGGTGACTACTTTCATGCCGTATTGATTAGCGCGGTTCATGATGGCTGGCCCCAAACGCACGTCCGGCGGACAGATCACAAACCCTTGTGCGCCCTGGGCATAGAGGTTATCAATCGCGCTGAGCACCTCCTGGCCATCCTCACCGCCCAGGCGTACCACGTCGAAGCCGAACTCTTCGCCAACTTCAGTGGCGGCCTTCTGTTCATTAATAAACCATGCCTGCTCAGGTTTTTTAACGATAAAGCCAATTTTCACCTCATCTTCCTGGGCCTGCACTGATCCCAGCGAAGCCAGCATAATCGCGCTACCGAGGGCTAAACGGGCAAACGTTGTCGTCAATTTCATTGTCATACTCCTGCGATTTTAAGTGTTGTTTTTATTGATATTTCCATCTTTTTATTAGCAAACCATTGGCGGTCATGAATCAACATTCGGCTGGGCCGAAAAGCGATATACCGTACGTGAGCGGTAAGTATCGCCGGGCTCTAAGATTGTGCTGGGAAATGCCTCCTGGTTGGGGGAATCGGGGTAGTGCTGGGTTTCCAGCGCGAAGCCGGAGCGGTGCCCGTAGGTCTGGCCCTGCTTACCGGTCAGGTCACCGTTAAGAAAGTTACCTGAGTAGAATTGGATCGCGGGTTCGGTGGTGGTGATCTCCACCATGCGACCACTCGCTGGCTCCCACACCTTGGCAGCCAAGACAAGCTCATCCGCTGCGGCGTTATCGCGATCCAACACAAAGTTATGGTCATAGCCGCCGCCGTAGGCGAGCTGTTCATTGTCTTGCTCAATGCGCTCGCCAATCAGGGTCAACTGGGTAAAATCGAACGGCGTACCGTCTACCGAGCGGAGCTCGCCGGAGGGGATCAGAGTGTCGTTGACCGGGGTAAACCCTGGGGCGTTGATCATTAGCTGATGATCAAGAATGGTGTCGCTACCCTCGCCTTTTAAGTTGAAGTAGCTGTGCTGGGTAAGGTTGATCGGGGTGGCTTTGTCGGTCACTGCCCGGTAATCCACCATCAGCTCGTCGTTATCGGTCAGCGTGTAGGTGACTTCAGTCTCCAGCCTGCCAGGGTAGCCCTCTTCGCCATCTTCGCTGGTATAGCGCAACACCAATCCAGTGCCTGCTTCGCTTTCGAACGGTTCGGCTTGCCAGAGTACTTTGTCGAAGCCCTGATCACCGCCGTGCAGGTGATTGCTGCCATCGTTGGTAGCTAATGAATAGCTTTCCCCATTAAGGGAGAATTGGCCGCCCGCGATGCGGTTGCCGTAACGCCCTATAAGGGCACCGAAATAGGGGTTGGCTTGGCGGTACTCATCGGAAAGGTATGCTTCCAGGGAGTCGAAGCCCAGCGCGATATCGTCGAATTCGCCATCCACATTGGGTGTTTTCAGCGACAGGATGATGCCGCCATAGTTGGTCACCCGAAGTTCGATACCGTTGGCGTTGGTAAATTGATAGACATCGACCTGGCGGCCGTCCGGTAAGTGACCAAACACCGATTTCTCAACGCCGTTTCCAGCGCCATTTCCCGCTGTCGCTTCAGTCTCGCTTTGTGCTTGAGCCGCGCTAAACATCAGCAGGGCGATAGCGGCGCTGAGCAGCAGCGTTGATCCAACGCTATGTCTTTGAGCGTCTACCTGAGTATTGATGAGTGGCATGATTTTCCTCCTGGGAGATCATTATTGTTATTGGAACTCCAATTCAGTCACTACAGTAGTCACGTCTTGCATAACCAACCAATATACAAACACCTTATTATCGATATACTTCTAAGTATCAATAATAACTAAGGGCTTATTCCATGGGCGTTCTCGGCGAGAACTGGTTTCTAGACGTGCGACTAAAGTTGCGCCATTTTCAGCTTTTTTTAGCCTTGGATGAGCAGCGCAACCTGCACCGTGCAGCGGAACAACTCAATATGAGCCAGCCCGCTGCCTCAAAACTGCTCAGCGACCTGGAAGCCAACCTGGGGATTCGGCTGTTTGATCGCCACCCCCGCGGGCTAACGCCTAACTGGTACGGCGAAATCATGATTCGCCATGCCCATAGCATGCTCTCGGCGTTACACCACACCGGCGAGGAGTTGAATGCATTAAGTGAGGGTAATGCAGGTACGGTAGCGGTCGGCACCGTTATGGCACCAGCGGTCACGCTGCTGACCAGTGCCATTGAGCGGGTGCACCGCGACCGGCCGGGGCTAAAGATCAGCGTGGATGTGGATGTCAGCAAGGTATTGGTACCGCGCCTGCTCGAAGGCGAGCTGGATTTCGCGATTACCCGGATACCCGCAGGCGTCGATGCCGAGCGCTTCGTATTTGAGGAAATTGGCGAGGAGGAGCTGTGCTTCGTATGCCGAGAGGGTCATCCGTTGGCAGGTAAACAACCGCTGAGTCTGGCCGATATGGCGGGCTATCCTTGGTCGCTACAGCCCCCAGGCGCGTTGATGCGTCAGCGGGTGGATAGTCTGTTTCTCCACCATCAGGTCGCACCACCGCGTCAGATTGTCGATACCGCCGATCTACTGCTCTCGCTGGCGCTGGTAGATAAATCCGACACCATCACAGTAACCACCCGGGAAGCCGCTGATCTGCTCTGCCCACCGCAACGTTTTCACCTGCTGCCCTTCAGCGAGACGCTAAGTGTTCAGCCCTACGGGCTGGTAAGCTTACGCCACCAGCGACTCTCCCCCGGCGCTGCGGCTCTAATGAGCACGCTACGCGAGATTATTGCCCTGTCCGATTAATGCGAGTGACGCGGCACGTCGGAACCTCGGCAGCCAACCAGAAAGTCAAAATCACAGCCTTCATCGGCTTGCAGTACCCGTTCGATATACAACTGACGGTAGCCGCCCTGGCTGGCGATCAGCGTCGAGGCTGCGGTGGGGTCGCTTTCGGCTAGCCGCGAGGCCAGCTCTTCGTCGCTGATCTCCAGGTGCAGTCGGCCACTTTCGCAGTCGAGTTCGATCCAGTCGCCGTTGCGTACCGCGCCCTACCCGACTCCAGTCATCCAAAGTGAGATCAACGCCGATGCGTCCAGCAATCGCCTTGAGGTGGATCACCGCGTTGGTGGAGCCGCCAATCGCCGCATTGGTGCGGATGGCGTTATCGAAGGCTTCCTTGGTGAGGATTTTTGACAGCCGTAGGTCTTCGTCGACCATCTCGACGATGCGGTTACCGGAGAGATGCGCGAGCACGTAGCGGCGGGAATCCACCGCGGGTATGGCGGCGTTATGGGGCAGTGAAGTACCCAGAGATTCTGCCATGCAGGCCATGGTGGAGGCGGTGCCCATGGTGTTGCAGGTGCCCGCGGAGCGGGACATGCCGGCTTCCGCGGCCATAAAGTCGTGGAGGGATATTTCCCCCGCCTTGACCTGCTCGGAGAGCTTCCAAACCACGGTGCCGGAGCCGATGTCCTTGCCCTTGTGCTTGCCGTTGAGCATTGGACCACCGGTGACCACGATGGTGGGAATATCGCAGCTCGCCGCGCCCATCAGCAGCGCCGGGGTGGTTTTGTCGCAGCCGACCAGCAGCACCACCGCATCAATCGGGTTGCCGCGAATCGCCTCTTCCACGTCCATGCTGGCCAGGTTGCGGGTAAACATCGCCGTGGGGCGCAGGTTGGATTCGCCGTTGGAGAACACCGGAAACTCGACCGGGTAGCCGCCCGCCTCCAGTACGCCCTGCTTGACGTGCTCCGCCAACTTACGAAAGTGGGCATTGCAGGGCGTCAGCTCCGACCAGGTATTGCAGATACCGATAATCGGCTTGCCCTGGAACTCATGGTCGGGGATGCCTTGGTTTTTCATCCAGCTGCGGTACATAAAACCGTTTTTATCGGCGGTGCCGAACCATTCAGCACTGCGCAGCGGACGTTGACGTTGTCCCATGAGGTTAACTCCTTGTTTTAGTTCGGTGACAGCTGACGCCCTGATAGTAGGTTTCTAGAGCAGGTGTCGAATGCGCAAGACACTAAACTACCCCACCTCACTAGTCGACCATACAAAAGTATATGTTGAACAATTTCTTTTAATGTTCAACATTAGCACTCCGCATGGGTCATTGACCCGTTGCATCACAGTGTTTTCACCAACGCTCTCAACAATGCTTTTCAAAACGCTTTTCACAACAAGAACCTTGAGGATTAGTGCCATGCTCAAATCGAAATACAGCTTGCTATTCACTGGCTCAGCCCTGCTGCTAGGCCTTTCGTCGGCTCAGGCGGCCGAGTACGAATGGAAGTTTCAGGCGTCAGAAACCTCGGGCGAGCCCAGCTTTAAAATTAAGCAAGAGTGGGCTGAGAAAATCACGGCGATGACCGATGGCCGTGTTGAGATCGAGGTAATGCCGATCAACTCTGTGGTGGGCCCCACCGAAACGCTGACCGCCGTTAGCGCAGGGATTCTGCAGGGCCATATGACCGACCCCAGCTATTTCTCCGGCCAGGATCCCGCTTTCGGTATGCTCGGTAACCTTGTCGGCGCCTGGCAGAATCCCTACGACTTCCTGGAATACATGAAGTACGGTGGCGGTGAAGAGCTCTACAACGAGCTGGTCGAACCTTATGGTGCGCATTTGATCAGCGCAGCGACCTTTCCGTTGGAGTCAGTCCCCTCCACGGTGCCCATCGAATCCATCGCCGACTTTGAAGGGCTTAAGATCCGGGCCCCTCAAGGCATGGTGTACAACATCTTCGAGCGCATTGGTGCCACACCCGTCAACCTACCGGGTTCTGAGGTGTATACCGGCCTGGAAAAAGGCGTGATCGACGCTGCAGACTCCACGGTACTCTCGAATAACGACGCCATGGGCCTGCACGCCTTCGCCCCTTACCCGCTCTACCCAGGCTTTCACTCCATGCCCATGATCGCCGTATCGATCAATAAAGATATCTGGGATGGCCTGCCCGAAGAGCTACAGGCGACGTTAGAAATTGCCTTCGACGGTATGGCCTATGACGCCATTGCCCGCCTCAAAGAGCAGGATATCGAGACCCTGCAGCGGCTTCAGGAAGACCCTGACGTTCACCCCTTCGACCTTCCTGCAGAGGAGCGCCGTAAGTTCCGCGCCGCAGCTGAGCAGGAGTGGCAGGAGTGGGCGGGTGAAAATGAGATGACTCAGAAAATCTATGACTCGGCGACCGCCTTTCTGCGCTCGCGCAATCTGCTCTAACGCTCTGTTCGCCATTCTCTGCTTCATTAACCTAACCAACGCATCGCTCGGGATACCCCGAGCGATGCGCGTAGAGTCGCGCCATGTCTCAGAAAACACCTGACAAGCAATACCGCTCTCCTCCCACCCATGACCTTCCCGAGATTCTCGAAACGGTTGAGGAAGTAGCGCCTGAACGCAATGCCTTAGACCGCTTGATTGCACGCGGCAGCCGGGCCGTTTCCTGGCTCGTGCTGGTGGCGATGGGTATCAGCGTCGTGGAAGTTTTTATGCGCTACGGTTTCAATAACCCTACCTCCTGGGTACACGAAACCGTGGTGTTTCTGATCGCGGTTATCTTTGTGCTGGGCGGCCCAGCGGCCATGGCGCGCAATAGTCATATCCGCGTCAAAGTGCTCTACGACAGCGCCGGGCCACGCTTAAAGTGCTGGATGGATCGCTTCAATGACCTGCTTACACTGATTTTCTGCCTGTCGATGAGCTATGCCGCCTTTCATATGTTCTGGGGAGCATCGCATAACCCGCTCGGCGAGTGGTCGCTGGAGCGCTCTGGCACCTCTTGGAATCCGCCCTTTCCCGCCATGGTCAAGGGCATGATCATGTTTGCCCTGATGTTGATGGCGCTACAGGCCTCACTGCATTTGTGGCAATCGATCCGAGCCAAGCCCAGCGCTGCAAGTGAGGAGCCTCGCTAATGGATATTTCAACTGCAACGATCCTCATGGTCGGGGCCATTTTCGCGCTGCTGGTCACCGGTCTGCCGCTGGCGTTTATTACCGGCCTAGTGGCGATGGCGTTCACCTTCGGCTGGTTCGGCGAGGCGGCGCTGCCCCTGGTCACCAGCCGCGTTTATGGCTTTATCACCGAGTATTCGCTGGTGGCGGTGCCCATGTTCGTGTTGATGGCATCGCTACTGGATCGCTCTGGCATCGCCAAAGATCTGTTCAACGCCATGCGCGTTTTCGCTGGCCGCTTGCCAGGTGGTGTAGCGGTGCAGACCATCGTAGTAGCGTTCTTCCTGGCCGCCCTCTCAGGCATTATCGGCGGTGAGATCGTGCTGCTGGGGATTCTGGCGCTGCCGCAAATGCTCCGCCTCGGCTACGACAAGCATCTCTCCATTGGGGTGGTGTGCGCCGGTGGTGCCCTGGGCACCATGATGCCGCCCTCGATCGTGCTGATTATTTACGGCCTGATCGCCAGCGTATCGATTGCCGACCTGTTCGCCGCGGCCGTTACTCCGGCGGTAATTCTAATGGGCTCTTATATTGCCTATGTGCTGGTGCGCTGCCTGAAGAATCCCGCGCTGGGCCCACCGTTGGATAAAGACACCCAGGACAACCCTTTCGCCAGCAAGCTGGACGCCGTTAAAGCCATTCTGCTGCCAGGGCTGATCGCCTTTTTAGTGCTAGGCACCATCTACGGCGGCGTCGCCTCGGTCACCGAGGCGGCGGCCATGGGTGTCTTCGGCGTTCTACTCGCGACCATTGTGCGCGGCGAGTTTACCCCCGGCATGCTGCACCATAGCCTGGGGCAGACCATGAACACCTGCGGCATGATCATCTGGATCGGCATCGGCGCTGCCGCCCTGGTGGGTGTTTATAACCTGATGGGGGGCAACCGATTTGTGTCGAGCTTGATTCTGGGACTCGACGTAGCGCCGATTGTGATCATCCTGGTGATGATGGCGATTATGCTGGTGCTGGGGCTATTTCTCGACTGGATCGGGATCGCCATGCTGGCCCTGCCGATCTTTCTGCCCATCGTTATTCAGCTCGGTTTCGACCCGATCTGGTTCGGCATTCTATTCGCCGTGAATATGCAGGTATCGTTCCTGTCACCACCCTTCGGGCCCGCCGCCTTCTATCTTAAGAGCGTGGCACCGCCGGATATCAGCCTGAAGGATATCTATCTTTCCGTACTGCCCTTTATGGCCATTCAGCTGTGTGTGCTCGCGGCGCTATTGATGTGGCCGCAACTGGCCATTTGGCCACTATGATAACCGCCATCAGAATGAGGAGATCACCATGCGCCTAATTCAATGTGACCACGACGGCCAAGTACGCGCCGCCCTGGTCGAGAGCGAAGAGCAGGTCAGACTGCTCAACTGCGACACCTACACCCTGGCCAACCGGGCCATTAGCGCCGGTAAGCCACTTAGCGAGATGGTGACGGAAGCGCTGACCGACACACGCCTCGATTATCAAGCGCTGGTTGACGCTAAGCGGCTGCTGCCCCCACTGACGCATAGCGACCCGGCCCACTGCCTGGTGACTGGCACCGGCCTCACCCACCTGGGCAGTGCTGATACCCGCTCGGCGATGCACGCCTCTTCTCAAAAACAGGCCCAAGCTGCAGAAGAAGACATGACCGACTCCATGCGCATGTTCAAGCTAGGGGTGGAAGGCGGCAAACCCGATGCAGGCCAGCTTGGTGCCCAGCCGGAGTGGTTCTATAAGGGCGATGGCCAGTGCGTGGTGGCGCCGGAAGCAGCGATCCCCTCTCCCGCCTTCGCGGAGGACGCGGGTGAGGAGCCCGAGCTGGCAGGGCTTTATGTGATTGGCAACGATGGCCAACCCTGGCGGGTCGGCTACGCGTTGGGTAACGAGTTCTCTGACCACGTTACCGAGCGCTTCAACTATCTGTGGCTGGCCCATTCCAAGCTACGCGCCTGCAGCTTTGGGCCCGAACTGTTGATCGGCGAGCTGCCTACGCATTTAGAGGGCATCAGCCGTATCCAGCGCGGTGGCGAAACAGTGTGGGAGAAACCCTTTTTAACCGGCGAGGCCAATATGGCCCATAGCCTGGCTAACCTGGAGTATCACCACTTTAAATACGAAGGCTTCCGCCGACCCGGCGATGTGCATGTGCACTTTTTCGGCACCGCAACACTCAGCTTCGCCGACGGCATTAAGGTGCGCGAAGGCGATCGCTTTGAGATCAACATCCATGAATTTGGCCGCGCTCTGCGCAACCCGCTAAGGGTGGAAGCAGCCGCCCCGGCCATCAGCGTGAAATCTCTTTAACTCATTCATAAAACTAGCCCAGAAGGAGAATGTATGACTTTGGAAGGCAAACTACTGATTGGTCAGCAGGCCGTCAGCGGTCAACAAGCTGATATTCATGCGGTGAATCCCGCTACTGGCGAGACCTTAGCCCCCGCCTACCCCGGCGGCAGCAAGGCGGAGGTCGAGCAGGCCTGTGCATTAGCCGAGGCGGCTTTCGATAGCTATCGCGCGACCTCCTTAGAGACGCGAGCCGCCTTTCTTGAAACTATTGCCGCCGAGATCGAAGCAATCGGCGATGAGCTTATTGAACGTGCCATGGCCGAAACCGGCCTGCCCCGTCCGCGTCTAGAGGGCGAACGTGGGCGTACCTGCGGCCAGTTGCGGCTGTTCGCCTCGGTAGTGCGTGCAGGCGAGTGGTTGGATGTACGCATCGACCCGGCACTACCCCAGCGTGAGCCGCTGCCCCGCGCCGACCTACGTCAGCGCCATATTGGCCTGGGCCCGGTGGCGGTGTTTGGCGCCAGCAACTTCCCGCTGGCCTTTAGCGTGGCCGGTGGCGATACCGCCTCGGCACTGGCGGCTGGCTGCCCGGTAGTGGTCAAGGGCCACTCTGCTCACCCCGGCACCTCCGAGCTGGTGGGCCGCGCTATTCAACGCGCGGTTGCTAAGTGCGAACTACCTGAGGGCGTCTTCTCGCTACTGTTTGGTTCCGGCAAAGAGATCGGTCAAGCACTGGTCGCCGACCCACGCATCCAGGCAGTCGGCTTTACCGGTTCACGCGGCGGCGGCACGGCGCTCATGGCTACTGCCCAAGCGCGGCCACAGCCCATCCCGGTTTACGCCGAGATGAGCTCGATTAATCCAGTGTTTCTGCTGCCGGAAGCGCTCAAGGCACGCGGCAAAGCGATTGCCGAGGGGTTTGTCGGCTCGCTCAATATGGGTGCCGGGCAGTTTTGCACCAACCCAGGGCTGGTGATTGCGGTTCAAGGCCCGGAGTTGGATGCCTTTGTTGCGGCGGCCGGTGAAGCGGTTAAGGGCAGCGCTGCCCAAACCATGCTGACGCCAGGCATTCACGACGCCTACCAGCAGGGCGTTGATCGACTCGCCAACCACGCCAAGGTCACCGAAGTAGCTCGTGGCCAGGCAGGCGAGACGGCGAACCCTTGCCAAGCGGGGCTGTTCGTTACCCAGGCCGAGGCGTTCCTCAAAGAACCCGCCCTCCAGGAAGAGGTATTTGGTTCGACTTCGTTGGTGATCGCCTGTGCCGATGCCCAGGAAGTAGCGCGAGTGGCTGCCCAGCTCGAAGGTCAGCTGACCATTACTCTGCAAATGGATGACGGTGACTTAGAGGTCGCCCGAAAGCTACTGCCAACTCTGGAGCGCAAAGCGGGGCGCATTCTGGCCAACGGTTGGCCCACTGGCGTGGAAGTCAGCCACACCATGGTGCATGGCGGGCCCTACCCGGCGACGTCGGATTCGCGCACTACCTCGGTGGGCAGCGCGGCGATTTTCCGCTTCCTGCGCCCGGTGTGCTACCAGGCGCTGCCGGAAGGGCTACTGCCTGAAGCGATCCGTGACGGTAACCCTTGCGGGGTATCACGCCTGATCGATGGCAAGCGGGAATGAACGACCGTCACTTGAGACGTTACTCAACGAAGGCGTCGGTGGTTTCACGATGACCGTATAGAAACGCATCGGCGACCTGGCGCAGCGGGGCTACATCCACCTCGCTGCGCCCGTTGGCGATCAGCTCGGCAAAGCGTGCGTAGAGGCCCTGATACTCGCGCTCTTCGGCGTCGATGATCAGCTCATCGTCAATCATCAGACGACAGCCGCCCTGGGTAAGACTCAAGCGACCGTTATCGGTGTCGATATGCATATCCCAGGTGGGCGGGCCGCTTTGACGAAAGTCAAACGCCGCCTCAATCACCGCGCCTTTCGGGTCGGTAAAGGAGAGATCCGCCGCAATCGGGGTTTGAGCGTTACTCGGCACCAGCAGCCGCGCCTGTTGCAGAAAGAAGGGTTGGGGCAAAATGGCGGTGGCAATCGACAGCGCATTAATACCGGGGTCGAAAACGCCCATACCGCCGGGTTCCCAGATCCACGCCTGGCCAGGGTGCCATACCCGCACGTCCTCCTTCCACTCGATCTCTACCCGCTGCACCTGCCGTTCGGCTAACCACTGCTGTGCGTGAGCCACGCCGGGAGCAAACCGCGAGTGCCAGGCGGCAAACAGGCTAACGTCCTGTTGCTTAGCGCAGGCAATCAAGTCCTCTACTTCGCTTAACGTCGCCCCTGGTGGTTTTTCAAGCAGCACGTGCTTGCCACGCATCAGCGCCACCCGGGCCTGAGAGTAGCGCAGATGTGTCGGTGTGCAGATTGAGACAGCGTTGATTTCAGGGTGGGCGTCGAGCATCGCTTCCAGGTTTTGATAGTCGGGTAGATGCGGCAGCGAGGCGTAGGGATCCGCTGTGGCGACAAGATGGCAGTTCGGGGTGGCGGCTATCGCGGGAAGGTGCTGGTCGCGGACGATTTTGCCCACGCCAACTAAGCCGAGGTTGAAGTCAGAGCTGAAATCAGACATACGCTTGCCTTTGTTATTAACCATTGAAAATGGGGTCAGGGGGTGGTGTGGGGCAACTCAACGCTGCGCCCTAATGAACTGACGCTGTGCTCAAGCCCCAACGCTGCGGCGGTGCCCGCCAACACTGCTTGGGAGGCTAAAAATGCCTCCCGAGGGCGGCGCAGCCGAATGCTCTCCATCAGCTGGCGGTGGCGCTCCAGGCTCTCTTCAGGATCCGGGGCGTTCTCGTTGGACATGGAGATCAGCATGTAGATGGAAGGTCGCAGGATATGCGATAGCTGCGCCCAGACGATATTGTGGGTCGCCTTAAAAATGGCTTCATGAAAGGCGACATCGCACTCGCTGTGCAGCCGTCGTTCCTCTTCACAGGTGGCATTGCGCAGATTCTGCCCCAGCCCTTCAAACGCCTCTTCGATAGCAACCAAATCACGCGCTTTGGCGCGCTTGGCGGCGGTCATCGCCACATAGGGTTCAACGTCCAGGCGGAAGGCGAGGATTTCACGCTGAATGTCTGGGTTGGGCGCTGCGTAGCGGGTTAACCAGTCGGTCACCTGGGCATCGAGAATATGCCACTCTGAGTATTCGCGCACCTTGGAACCATGACCGGAAATCCGCTCAATAATCCCCGCATCGACCAGTTGGCGAAGATCGCTGCGCACCGCTGAGCGATTGATCGCAAAGCGTTCGCATAGATCCATTTCCCGGGGCACTAAGTCACCGGGGTGATAGCGCCCACCAAAGATCTCCTCGGCGAGATGTTCGGCAATACTTGGGCGAGCGGCTGGCTTACTGGGAGATGACGTCACTGCGATAAGACCCTATTTCGATTCCTGTCAATCATACCGTACTTGACCGGTCGACTGTTATCGACGGCGTAGCATCGAGCCCCGCCCGCTGTTTCAGTTCCAGCCGCCGTTCATAGAGGCCTTTAGCACCCAGTGTGCCCAGCACCAGAACACCGCCAACCATGGCCATTGGCGCGGGCTGTTCGGCCAGAATCCACCAGGCCAGCAGCGTGCCTATCACCACTTCCAGCAGTATCAGCAAACCTACTTCAGCGGACGGGAGATACAGCGGCCCACGCTGCAGCAACGTCACGCCGCAGGGCACAATAATCAGACAGAGCAGGATCACCACGGCAAGCTGATTTGCTGCGGGCAGGCTCGGTTCGCTCCGTGCCAGCCAAAACAGCCCCGCAGTGCTACCCACAATAAGGCCGTTGAATACCAGCATGGGGCTCATATCCACCCCTGGGCGTGTGCGGCAAAGGGTGAAGTTAATCGCCAGGGTGGTCGCCGCCATCAAGGCGAAAGCGTTGCCGATCCAAGAACCTGCGCCCGCGTCATCGAGGGCGATCATGGCGACACCCGCCATACACAGTACTATCGCCAGCCAAGTGCGCCTGGGCAGGCGCTCTTTGAGGATGATCCAGGAAAGCACAGCAGCGATAAGAGGCGAACTGGCCAGTATCATCAGTACGTTGCCCGCCTTGGTGTACTGATTGCCCAGCACGAAACCACAGGTGGTGAGGCTGAACAGCAGCGCCACGGCGATACCCGTCCAGCCACAGCGACGGTAGGCTGCCAGCGTGCCACGCCCATAGCGCAGCAGGGCGATCAGCAGAAAACCTAACCCTGAAAGAAAGCCACGCCACATCAAAATTTCTGCATCGGGCAGGTCGGCTACTTTGATCAGCAGGGCATCCGGCGCCATGATGATCGCGCCCCCCGCGGTCAACAGCAGGCCCTGCTGGCGATGAGACAAGGTGCTCCAACGGCTCATTTTAGTGTTTGCCCCTTTAATGATTATCTCTGGGCGGATGCTGGCGAGCCACATCGCGGTATTTGGAGGCGGGCTCCAAGGTCATACCGCGATCCAGCGGTTCGACCATGCTGCGCTGGATCTCCTGCCAGGGCGTCTGGTGGCCAGGGTAGCGGTAGCCGCCCTGCTGGGCCAAGCGCTCGCGGCGCGCTACCAGTTCACTGTCGTCAATCAGCAGCTGTACTTCGCCGCGTTTGAGATCGACCCGCAGCCGGTCGCCACTCTCCAGCAACGCCAAGCCACCACCGGTAGCGGCTTCCGGGGAGGCATTGAGAATCGACGGCGAGCCGGAAGTACCCGACTGACGGCCATCGCCCAGGCAGGGCAGCGATTCGATGCCCTGTTTGATCAGCGCTTCCGGCGGCTGCATATTGACCACTTCCGCACCACCAGGGTGGCCTACGGGGCCTGCGCCGCGCATGACCAGAATGGTTCGGGCATCAATGTTCAGCGCTGGGTCATCAATGCGGGCGTGGTAATCCTCGGAGCCATCAAACACCACGACTTTGCCCTCAAAGGCTTCCGGGTCGTTGGGGTCATTCAGGAAGCGCTCGCGGAAATCTCGCGAGATCACGCTGGTTTTCATCAGCGCCGAGTCGAATAGATTGCCCTTGAGATTGAGGAAGCCTGCATGCTCGACAAGCGGGTCGGCGTAGCGACAAATTACATCGGTATCCTGGGTTTCGCGGCCCTGAAGGTTGTCGCCTATGGAGCGGCCATTGACCGTTAGCGCGCCGCCGTGCAGCTTACCGGCGGTGTGTAGCTCATGGAGGATCGCCGGAACGCCCCCGGCACGGTAAAACTCTTCGCACAGAAAGGCACCGGCAGGCATCACGTTGGCCAGCAGCGGAATCTGATGGCCCAGCCGCTGCCAGTCGTCGTTATCCAGTTCAATGCCCGCATGACGGGCAATAGCATTAATGTGAACAGGGGCATTAGAGGAGCCGCCAAGCGCGGAGCACGCCACAATGGCGTTTTCAAATGCTTCCCGGGTCAGGATATCCAGCGGTCTGACATCCTCCCAGACCATATCGACAATTCGCGTGCCGGTGTCGTAAGCCACCATCGCGCGTTCTTTGTAGGGCGCGGGAATCACCGCCGAACCAGGCAGGCTCATACCCAGCACTTCCGCCATGGAGTTCATGGTGGAAGCAGTGCCCATGGTGTTGCAGTGGCCTATCGAGGGTGCCGAGTCACTAGCCCTGGAAAGGAACTCTGCGTAGTCGATATCCCCCGCCGCCAGTCGCTTGCGCAGCTCCCAAATAATCGTACCCGAGCCGACCCGCTCGGCACCGCGCCAGCCGTTGAGCATCGGCCCGCCGGAAAGCACTATCGCCGGGATATTCACCGTTGCCGCCGCCATTAGCGCCGCGGGCGTGGTTTTATCGCAGCCAGTCGTTAGCACCACACCGTCTAACGGGTAGCCGTGCAGGACTTCGACGATGCCCAAGTAAGCAAGGTTACGATCCAGCGCGGCGGTGGGGCGCCGAACGTTCTCATGGATGGGATGCATGGGAAATTCAAACGGCACGCCGCCTGCAGCACGAATGCCGTCTTTAACCCGTTTAACCAGGTCAATGTGGTGGCGATTGCACGGGGTTAAATCAGAGCCAGACTGGCAAATACCAATAATCGGTTTACCACTGGTCAGCTCATCCAGCGTCATGCCGTAATTAAGGTAGCGCTCGATGCACAGCGCCGTGGTTCCGGGGTGATCAGGGTTATCGAACCAGTAACGTGAACGCAACTGCTCAGGCGTTATTTGCTGAAAATTGGCCATGGTTCCGCTCCACGCCTAAAGTAAATATAAAAGTTAGTAGGCGCGCTTTAGGCACTGAAACCGCCCCACCAACATTATCGATTAAGTAAGCTCCCTAAAGTGTAGGGGAGAGTCGCCATGACGGTACGCTTTCTTACCCACGACGTCGATACATACAAAAGTATATGTTGAACATATATAGAAAACGTTAGACATTCATCTAAGGGTTGCGGCGCTTACACCTTAAATAAGCGAGTGCCGCTTACACACAACAACAACTAACCACGCTGCAGCTCGCTTGGAAGACGCCCTTAGCGAAGCAGTCTGTAGCACGCCAGGAGAGTGACGACTATGCACCATCTTTGGAAACGCACCCTATTAATGACCGGCGCTACGCTGCTCAGCTCAGGTATCGCCTACGCGCAAACGCCTGATCTTTCCGATCCGCCAGAGATTGATGGCGGCACCGTGGGTGACCACGGCAAAGTCACCCTGCGCATGGGGCTGGGCTTAGCGGAAAGCTCACCCCAGTACATCTCTAGCCAGTACTTCGCGGATATTCTTGACCAGCGCAGCGAAGGGCGAATCAGCGTTAATATCTTTCCTAACAGCCAGCTTGGCGACGACGTGCAGATGATGGAAATGCTGCAGACCGGTACGCTGGATATGACTTACCCGTCGTCTTCCCCTGCTACCGGCTACGTTGGAGAGTTGGCGGTTTTCGACCTCCCCTTCTTGCTACCTACCCGTGAAGCGGCTATCGAGGCCATGCGTAGCGATGCTGCTCAGCAAATGCTCGACGCGTTCGATGGCACCGGCCTGAAAGCCCTGGCGTTCTCTGAAAATGGCTTCCGTCAGCTCTCCAATAGCGCCCGGGAAGTCTCCTCTCCAGAGGATGTGGCGGGCCTAGACGTTCGTGGCCTGTCGATTCGCACCATGGAAAACCCGGTGCATCTGGCTATTTGGGAAGCACTGGGCGCCAACCCGACTCCGATGGCATTTGGTGAGCTCTTCTCCGCCATGGAACAGGGCGTTGTCGATGGCCAGGAAAATCCCTGGAGCACCATTTTGACCTCCAACTTCCATGAAGTGCAGGACTACGGCTCTGAAACCCGCCACGTCTACACACCCTTTATCAAGATGATTTCTCAGCGTACCTGGGATCGCCTCGACCCCGAGTACCAAGAGCTTGTACAGGAAGCCGCGCTGCAAGCAGCGGATTATGAAATCCAGCTTTCCAGCGAGTACGACGACTGGGCGCGGGATCAACTTGAAGAGCGCGGCATGCAAATCACCCGTCTTGATGACGAGCAGATTGCCGCTTTCCAGGAAGCCGTGCGGCCGGTTTACGAAGAGTGGGCCCCGCGCATTGGTGAAGATTTAGTGGAGGAATTCCAGCGCATTGCTGAATCATCAATGACCGAGTAAGCACCTATCTACTTTTGCGTTGAAAAACATGCCTCACCCCTTACCTCTCCTGCCGTGATTACTTGGCGGCAGAGGTAACGGGGTGAACCAAGCGCTCCAGTTTCCTTTAATGTCTCCTCGCTGGCCAACGGCTGTCGGGAGAGCTAACGATATGAAAACACCTATGCAACCACTGTCCCTGAATGATTCTCTCCCCGATGACCTGGATAACGCGCTGCTAGTTGGGCGCGTATGGCTGGATGGCACGCACCCCGGCCCCGCGCTGGTGACCGTAAAAAACGGCCAGGTTATCGACATCACCGAGTTCGGCCCCACTATGGCTGACCTACTGGAACGCGACGATATACTGGAGGTAGTGCGGCGTGGAGATGGTTCCAATCTGTGCGGTATTGAGGCGCTACTAGCGAACTCTCAAACGTCTCCACCGCAAGCTCCCTACTTACTCGCTCCTTGTGATGTTCAGGCTGTTAAAGCATGTGGCGTCACCTTCGCTGTCAGCCTTTTAGAGCGGGTGATCGAGGAACAAGCGGGCGGCGACCCGGCACGAGCCGTAGAGCTGCGCAACGACTTACAGGCGCTGATTGGCACCGATCTTTCAAAAATCGCGCCCGGTTCTGAAGAAGCGATGTCGCTTAAAAAAGCCCTTCAGGCACGCGGTGGCTGGTCGCAGTATATGGAAGTCGGCATAGGCCCCGATGCGGAGGTATTTACCAAGGCCCAGCCGCTGTCATCAGTAGGCTTTGGCACACCGGTAGGTTTACACCCGTCTTCAAAGTGGAATAACCCCGAGCCGGAAATTGTCCTGGCAGTCGACAGCCACGGCCATGTGCGCGGTGCTACTCTGGGCAACGACGTAAACCTACGGGACGTTGAAGGGCGCAGCGCTTTGCTGTTGGGTAAGGCGAAAGACAACAATGCCTCCTGTTCCATTGGCCCGTTCATTCGACTGTTCGATGATCACTTCGATATCGACAGTGTGCGCAACTGCCAGGTGTCGCTGCGTATTGAGGGTGAGGATGATGACTTCCTACTCCAGGGCGAAAGCGATATGCGTGAGATCAGCCGCGACCCGCTGGACTTGGTAAGCCAAACCATCGGCGACCACCACCAATACCCGGACGGTTTTATGCTGTTCCTCGGCACCATGTTCTCGCCCATTCAAGATCGCGACGGTGTAGGTCAGGGCTTTACCCATCACCTCAATGATCGTGTCTCCATCGCCACGCCCGCCCTGGGCGCCTTGGTCAACCCAGTTGGCAGAAGCGATCAGTTATCCCCCTGGACTTACGGTATTCGCGAACTGATGCGCCATCTAGCGCGTCGTAATGCAGGGTGACGGGATAGGTTAACAGGAAGCCGCTGAATGACAGAAACCCACACTTTTCTCGATCAACTAACCAGCCTGCTCGGCGAGCACGGTTTAGTTCGCAAGCCAGACGCCATGGCACGCTACATCCGCGACTGGGCGGGCGATACATTAGGCACGCCGTTGGCGGTAGCCCGCCCGGCTAACACGGAAGAAGTCGCCGAGGTGGTAAAGCGTTGCTACGAACAAGGAATCGCTATGACGCCCCAGGGGGGTCATAGCGGCTTGGTGGCCGGGGCACTACCCGACGCAAACGGTCAAGAACTGGTGATCAGTTTAGAGCGCTTAAACAGCGTGCGCGCCATTGATCCAGTTAACTTCACCATTACCGTAGACGCTGGCTGCATCCTTGAAAACGTTAAGTTGGCCGCCTTTGATCATGACTGCGACTTCCCGCTCTCGCTGGGGGCTCAAGGCAGTTGCCAGATAGGTGGCAATATCGCCACCAATGCGGGCGGGCTTAACGTGCTGCGCTACGGCATGATGCGCGAGCTGGTGCTGGGCCTTGAAGTGGTACTGCCCGACGGACGCGTTTGGGAGAGCCTTAATGCCTTGCATAAAGACAACCGCGGTTACGACCTTCAGCAACTTTTTCTGGGCAGCGAAGGCACTCTAGGCATCGTCACCGGTGCGGTGTTAAAGCTCGCGACGCGCCCTACCCAGAACCGTACCGCCCTGCTCGGCCTGCCCTCCGTTCAGGCGGTGATTGATCTGTACGGTTTGGCACGCCGGGAGTGCTGCGATTTGCTGACGGCTTTCGAGCTGATTCCCCGCCGTTGTATCGAGCTCGCGATCGAAGCAACTTCTGAGCTACGCGACCCGATGGAAGACGCCTACCCCTGGTACGTGTTGATGGAAGTTGCTGCCACGGGGCCGGTGGATCTGGGTTCGATGTTGGAAGCGCTGCTGGAAACCGGTATGGCGCGTGAGCTGGTGCTGGATGGTGCTCTGGCATCCAGCGACACCCAGTCCGCTCAGCTGTGGCAGTTCCGCGAGAGCATGTTGGAAGGCCAGCGGCGGCGCGGCGAGCACCTGCGCACCGATATTTCGGTGCCCATCTCGGCGATACCCGACTTCGTTGCCCGGGCAAGCGAGGTGGTCATGGCGGCGTCACCTGCGTGCGAAATTATTGCCTACGGGCATGTGGGCGACGGCAATCTGCACTTCAATATACTGCCTCCCACTACAGTGGCGGATAGCGATAAGAAAGCTCACCTGCACGACTTGGAAGAGCTGCTTTTTGAAGTGCTTGACGATTTTCACGGCAGCATCAGCGCCGAGCACGGCATTGGCCGCACCAAGCAGGCACCCTACCTGGCGCGGCTATCGCCGATTGAGCGAGAGATGGTCAGCGGTGTTAAGGCACTGTTCGACCCCAAGGGGCTAATGAATCCAGGCAGGATTTTGCCTGCTGGGCCTCCCCAGCAGGCAAAGGCGATGATCAATATCCCATGATATCTGGCAGCCAGGTCGCCAAGCCTGGCACGGCTATAAGCAGTAAAATAGTGGCAATAATCGGCAGTAAGAACGGCATGATCGCCGTGACTACCTGACCGTAGCGCAATCGCGTGATCCCGACCATCAGGAACAGCACCGTGCCAAAGGGCGGCGTAATGACCCCCACCGAAAGCGTGATCACCATCACGATGCCAAAATGAACCGGATCTAATCCGGCACTTAGCGCAGCAGGCACCACAATCGGGGTGAAAATCAGGATGCTTTCAATCACCGACATAAAGCAGCCGATTAACAGGAAGAACAGCGCAAAGCAGAGCAGCAGTGCAAACATGGGCATATCGATGCTGGCCACCTGACCCGCCAACGCTTGGGGAATGCCCATGCGCACCAGAATCCAGCCGTAGAAGCTGGAGACCGCAATAATCAGCAGGATCACCGCACTGAACATCAGGGTGCGGCGGAAGGCGCTGTATAGATCCCGCCAGTTCAAATCACGGTAGATCAGGCCACCTAGAATCACCGCGTAGAGCGAGGCAATGGCGCCCGCTTCGGTGGGTGTGAAGAAGCCTCCCCAAATCCCGCCGACGATTATCGCGGGCATCATTAACGGCAAGATGGCGCGTTTACCGGTGCGGGCGACTTCGCAGGCATCAAAGGGTGTGGGTTTGGGCATCACCACCTTGCCTGTGGTGGCCAAGAGGACGGTCATCCCCATCAGCAGCAGTGCCATCAAAATACCTGGCAGCAACCCTGCCATAAACAGCCCGCCAATGCTGACATTGGCCAGCCAGCCGTAAACAACCAAGGCGATGCTGGGCGGCAGAATCGGCCCAATAACGCTGGAGGCGGCGGTAATACCGGTGGAGTAATCCAGCGCGTAACCACGCTCTTTCATGGCTTTGATTTCAATACTGCCAAGCCCTGCAGCATCGGCAACGGCAGTGCCTGACATAGTGGCAAAAATCGAGCTGGCCACCACGTTAGCGTGACCAAGCCCGCCCTTGGTAAAGCCCACCAACGCTGTGGCAAAGTCGAAAATCCGCGTAGTAGTGGAGCCAATATTCATAATATTGGCAGCCAGAATAAACAGCGGTATCGCCAGCAGGGTGAAGTTATTGAGTGTTTGCACCATGCGCAGCGGCAGTAACTCAACGGGCAGCCCACCGGTACCCGTTACCAACAGGGCAACAAAGGAGGTAACACCAATAGAAACAACCACAGGCAGACCAATGGCCATCAGTACTAACAGGCCGCCGACAAAAATCAGTAGTTCGGTCATGGCTTGGCTATCCCCTCTTTACGCTCCACTTCTCGCTCCTCTTCACGAGGCGCTTCTAGCCACAACACCGGCCCCCGCAGGGTTTGCCACACGGCGATTAGCGCCATGCCTGCAAAGCTGAAAAACACCCCGTAGTAGAGGTAGCTAAAGCTGATACTTAATGAAACGGTCGTATTGTTGGCGCTCATCTCCGACATAATCCATGCCCCCCAGGCAGCGAGGGCGAAAAAAACGCAGGAAATCATTGCCGTGAGCCGATACTGGATATTTTTACCCAGCCCTGACAGCTTGTGACTGAACAGATCCACTACCAAGTGCTCGCTGCGTACCCACGCCGATAACGAACCAAAGCCAATCGCGTAAATCGCCAGCATGGACGCCACCTCTTCCGTCCAGGGCATGCCCAGCCCCAGTAAGTCGCGGGCGATGACCGCCGCCGCGATCAATAGCAGGATGGCCGCCATTAACGCCACGCCAATCCCATCGCATAGGCGGGTGACGCCCCGCAGCGTATAGAAAGCAATTCGATCCGGCCCGTTATTGGGCGCTACCGCGTCTTCCACAGCAGAACTCCTTACCCTGACGTTTTTTTATGTGTTATGAAAACTTACTTGTCTTGAAAATTAACTTGTCATGAAAAACCGCGACTGCCCTGGGGACAGCCGCGGTTTCTACCCAAGGGGTGTTACTCGCTCTGGTTGCCCAGCGCATCTTCCCGAACGCCGTCGGCCATGTCAGCCATGACACGATCTATCGCTGGCAACGCCGCTTCGCGGAAAGGCGCAACATCCGGCTCAATGACGGTCATGCCTTCCTCCTGAAGGGCTTCCAGGTAGAATTCGTCAAGCTCGCGTTCGCGCTCCGATCCATATTGGCGGGCGACGTAGATTGCCTCTTCGATCAACGCTTGGTCATCTGCTTCTAAGCCATTCCACCAGCGCGAGCTGGCCACCCAGCTCCACGGGAACTGCACGTGGCTGGTCATAATCAGGTAGTCCTGCACTTCCCATAGGCGACGGGTATAGGGTGAGGAGAGCGAGTTCTCATGACCGTCTACTTGGCCGGTCTGCATAGCGAGATAAATCTCTGGCGCAGGCACGTTGACTACCTGGGCGCCGATCTCTCCCCATACTTCCAGCCATACCGGTAGCGAAGGCAGTCGCAGGCGGAACCCCTCCAAATCAGCCGGCGTGTGTATCTCCTTGTTAGCGGTCATGTGGCGAGGCCCGCGATGCTGCAAACCAAAATACTTCAGGCCGCCCTGGTTTTCTGCTTTCTCAACCAGCGCCTGGCCGGACGGGCTCTCCATATAGGCGTCCACTTCATCCCAGGTGGTGAACACAAAAGGCACAGTGATGGCATCGTATTCAGGCGCATACTGTTGGCGCCAGTTGCCGCCAGTGATCGAGAGCTGGGTTTGGCCGAGATTGAGCAATTCCAGAATTGCGTTCTCTCCGCCCAACGAGCCCGCCAAGAAAGGACGAACGTCGAAGCGGCCTGGCGCCTGCTCTTCGAGGTATTCGGCAAAGCGTTCTACGGCGGCGCTCTCCGAACCGCCCTCACTCATGGTGTTGTTAACTTGAATTTCGATGGGGTTAGCTAAGACAAACGGGGCCGTCGTTAGCATGCCTAGGGTAGCCAGCGTGGCAAGCAGTTGTTTTTGCATAAGAGAAATCCCTGCAGTTGTCGTTATTGGATGTGATTCTTTTATTCATTTTCGTAACGCTTACTTGATATTGAAACAAGCCGCCAAAGGGCTCAAATCGACGTTCAAGAAGGCTGGCTTCGTAAAAAACGATGGCTAGAAACGCTGCTATAACGGGCTTTTTAATCCACCCCATCGCCGCCGTACGACCAAAGATGAATACCTACCTGAATTAATTACCTCGCTGTCTCGCCATATGCAGGCCTTTGAAGGATTAGGTAGCGATGCTTAGCTTTCTCAAACCACGAAGCCATAAAGAGCATTTTTTGAGGCTATTTCTCATCCTCTTTCTGGGTAAGGTGATCCACCAAGTGCCGGGCAGTCACGTGCAGCGAGGCGTAACGGCGCATGCCAATCACCAGTTCGCGCTGGGCCCAGGGGTCGCTAAGCGGGATGCTTTTCAACTGCAGATCGCCTAAGTCACTGTAGATGGTTTGCTCGGGCAGTACGCCCACGCCCATCCCGTGATGGATCATCCGGCAAATAGCATCGAAGCTGCGAACTTGAATACGCATCCGCAGCGCTTTACCCGCCAGATTGGCCTGCTCATTTAACAGTAACTGCAGCGACGTATCCTGCTGTAAACCAATAAAATCGAAAGCTAGCGCTTCATTAAAGGCAATACTGTCACGTTCAGCCAAAGGATGATCGACAGGGGTCATTAACACTAGTCGATCTTGTCGATAGGAGAGCTGTTGAAGGTCGGGTGCCGCCACATGGCCAGCAAAGATACCGATATCGGTCAGCCCGTCGCGAACGGCAGCAATGATTTCGCTACTGACCCGCTCCTGAAGATCAATTTTGATTTCCGGGTAAAGGCGTGAGAAAGCGCTGAGATCCTGGGGAAGAAAGGCAATAATCGCCGAGGTGTTGGAGTGGATACGCACATGACCGCGTACGCCCTCGCCATACTCGCTGAGTTCGGCCTGCAGGCGCTCAATGTTATCCATAATACGCCGAGCATGATGCAAAAACGCCTGTCCTGCGGGAGTCAGCTCCACGCCTCTGGGGCGACGATAGAGCAGCGTTGTGCCCACCAGCACTTCCAGGTCGCTTATGCGTTTGCTCACCGCGGCGAGGGCTAAGTGTTCTCGCTCGGCAGCCGCCGTCAGACGGCCTTCATCCGCCACGGAGATAAACAATTTAAGGGTGACAAAATCGAAGCGGCGCATACAACGGACTCCTTGAAGGCAACTTGTTTATGCTAGCGCACACCTTCGTCACCGACGAACCCTTTGTTACCCATTGCCTAATTGTCGCCCCTGGTTAGCTCACGCATGCTGGTAAATAGTGATAAACCAATGATAAGAGAGCGCCTTAATGAATGCTTCCGAAGCACGCCAGCTTCCGCTACAGGGCTTAAAAGTGCTTGAGCTTGGCCAACTGATTGCGGGGCCTTTCGCCACCAAACTGCTGGGAGAATTCGGTGCCGATGTGATTAAAATTGAGCCACCCGGCACCGGAGACCCACTTCGCAAATGGCGAATGATTGAAGACGGCACCTCACTCTGGTGGCATGTACAGACCCGCAACAAGCGCTCGATGGAACTGGATCTGCGCAGCGAAGAGGGGCAAGGCTTGGTGCGCCAGCTTGCCGCCGAGGCCGATGTGGTGGTGGAGAACTTCCGCCCCGGCACGTTAGACAACTGGGGGCTAGGCTGGGAAGCGCTCTCCAAACTCAACCCACGGCTGATCATGGTGCATATTTCCGGCTACGGGCAAACGGGGCCCTACCGCGATAAGCCCGGTTTTGGTGTGATTGGCGAAGCCATGGGCGGACTGCGCTACCTCACTGGCCAGCCGGGAGAGCCTTCTGTGCGCGTGGGCGTGAGCATCGGCGACTCGCTCTCCGCGCTCTACGCGGTGATTGGAACTCTATTGGCGATTCAAGAGCGCAACCGCAGTGGCCTGGGCCAAGAAATCGACGTCGCGCTGTATGAGTCGGTATTTGCAATGATGGAGAGCCTGCTGCCAGAGTTCGATGCCAGCGGCCAAGTGCGCGAACCCAGCGGCAGCGCCCTGCCCGGCATTACCCCATCAAACGCCTACCGCTGCCAGTGCGGCGATTATGTGCTGATTGCCGGTAACGGCGACAGCATCTTTAAGCGCTTAATGGGCGTGATTGGTCGTGAAGATTTAGCCAACGACCCGGCCCTGGCCCATAACGATGGGCGCAGCCAGCAAGCCGAGATGATTGATGCCGCCATTCAGGTGTGGACTGAAAAGCGCTCTCGCGATGCTATTTTGCAAGCCCTGGATGACGCCCGCGTGCCCGCAGGCTACCCCTATACGGCGGAAGATATCGCCTTTGATCCCCACTACCTGGCGCGGGAAATGATTCAAACCTTCACCCGCCCCAACGGCGAACCGCTAAAAGTACCCGGCGTACTGCCCAAGCTTAGCGCTACCCCTGGGCGAATCGGCGACGGCGGCCCCACGCTTGGCCAGCATACCGACGATGTCTTGGATGAGCTGGGCATTGACCATGAAACCCGCGCCAAGCTTCGCCAAGCGGGCATTATTTAAGGAACGCATCATGAACCAGCCAAGCCCATGCCACACTAAGATCGAGATCAACGAAGTCGCTCCTCGGGATGGCCTTCAGATTGAGGCACGCTTTGTGCCTACGGAAGACAAAGTTCGCTGGATTGACGCGCTCTCCACCACCGGCCTACGGCGCATCGAAGCAACCTCGTTCACCTCCCCCAAGGCGATCCCCAACCTACGCGATGCTGCTGAGGTGGTGACCGGCATTCAACGCCGGGAAGGAGTCGATATCACCGTACTGGTACCCAACGTTATAGGCACCGAACGGGCATTGGCTTGCCAAGTAGATGAGATCAACCTAGTGATGTCCGCCAGCAATAGCCACGGGCTCGCCAATCTGCGCATGACTCCAGCGCAATCTCTTGAGCAGTTCGCAGCGATCTTGGACGTGACGCAGGGAAGCGGCGTGTTTATCAACGCCTCACTGTCGACGGCTTTTGGTTGCCCCTTTGAAGGCGAGGTACCCGAAGCGCGGGTACTGGAACTGGTTGAGCAACTTATTAGCCTTGGCATTCAGGGCATCACGCTCTGCGACACCACCGGCATGGCCAACCCTGCCCAGGTGAAGCGCCTGTGTGAGGCGGTGCTTGGACGCTGGCCGGAAACGCCGTTCACGCTGCACTTCCACAACACCCGCGGGATGGGCTTGGCAAATGCGCTAGCGGCGTGGCAGGCGGGCATTACCCGCTTCGATGCTTCGCTAGGCGGGCTAGGCGGCTGCCCTTTCGCCCCCGGCGCCAGCGGCAATGTATGCACTGAAGACCTGGTGCATATGTTTGAGGCCATGGGCGTGGATACCGGCGTCGACCTGGATGCCCTGCTTGAGGTCGCCGCCACCCTTCCCGACCTTATCGGCCACGATGTACCGGGGCAGGTGGTGAAAGCAGGGAAATCAACCCGGCGTTATGCGATGCCTGGGCGCTAGCCTGACGCAGGCGTTATTTCGGGCCTACCACATGCTTCACTTCCAGGTAAGCGCTTAACCCCCAAGGGCCGAGTTCACGGCCAATGCCACTACGCTTGAAGCCGCCCCAGCCGGTTTCAGGTAGCACTAGCTGCTCGCTGTTGTACCAGATGCTGCCGGCTTTGAGCTGGCGACCGATGCGCTTAGCTCGCTCTGGATCGCCGCTAATTACCGTGGCCGCCAGGCCATAGACACTATCGTTGGCGAGTTTAATAGCTTCCGCTTCGCTTGCCACGCTGCGACCACACAGCACTGGGCCAAAAATCTCTTCCTGCCATAAACGGCTTTCCACCGGCACATCCCGATAAAGCGTGGGTGCTAAGAAGTAGCCCGTATCAGGCAGTTGGCGATGTTGGGCGTCGCGCACTGCCGTAAGCCCTTCCTGTTCGGCAATATCCAAATAGCATTGCACCGCGTCGCGCTGCTTGGCGCTGGTCAACGGCCCCAGGTCAGTGCCTTCAGCAATTGGATCGCCCAGCGTCAGCGCATCCATACGCTCAGCGAGCGCCGCATAGAGCGCTTCTGCAATATCTTCATGCACCAATAAACGCGAGGTGGCAGAGCAGATTTGCCCGGCGTTGAAGTAGATACCGGCCATCACCCAGTCGGCGGCCTGAGCGGGGACGGCATCTTCCATGACGAGAATGGGTGACTTGCCGCCTAGCTCTAGCGACACGCTAGCCGTGCGAGCGGCAGCGGCTTGCATCACCGCTTCGCCGACTCGATTACTGCCCGTAAAGGAAATTTTATCCACGCCAGGGTGGTTGGTCAGCGGCGCGCCAATGCCCTCGCCGTCACCGTTAAGCAGATTCAGCACGCCAGGGGGCAGGTTGATCTCCAGGGCAATTTCGGCCAGCACCAACTCGGGGAGCGGCGTCACTTCCGAAGGTTTAAGCACTGCGGCACAACCCGCCGCCAACGCGGGTGCCAGCTTCCAGGCGCTAGTCACTAACGGGAAGTTCCAAGGCGCAATCAGCCCCACTACCCCGACCGGGTCGTGATAAGTACGCGCTTCGACGCCCTCCATTTCTACGTTCACCAACTCGCCCTGGCGTGCATCCAGCGCCTTGGCCTGCCCTGCGTAATAGCGGTAGCAGGCAATCGCATCGTCAAGATCAATACCTGCTTCCGCCAGTGGCTTACCGTTGTTGGTGGCTGAAAGCGTGATAATCGCATCCCGTCGGGCTTCCAGTGCATCGGCAAACCCGTCGAGATACTTTGCCCGTGCAGCACCGCCCAGCGCTTGCCAAGCAGGCTGCGCTTGCTGGGCAGCTTGAACGGCAGCATCGACATCCGCCGCATCCCCTGCGGTAACTTGAGCAATACGCTCCTCGCGGTAAGGATTCATCACGTCGAGCAGGCGGGTACCGTTGGAGGCGACCCATTGGTTGTTGATGAATTGGTTGTTGATGAATTGGTTGTTAATGAACTGGTTGTTAAGAATCTGATGGCTGAGTGACGGCATGGGAATATCCTAGTCAGAAAGTGCGCACGCGCGCTGCCAGGCAGCGGCGTCAATTTCGATCAGTAGAGGCCCGTTGGTTTCGCGGTTGGCGAGCGCCTCGGATAATTCGGCGGGGCTTTCTACCAGCACGCCCGGGCAGCCAAAACCTTCGGCCAGGGTGAGGAAGTTGGGCGCCTGAATATCCACGCCCAGGCGCGCCACACCGTTGGCATCCATATAGCGACGAATCTCTTCGTAACCGGCGTTGTGCCAGAGCACAATCACCACCGGTAGGCGCTCTTCTACGGCGGTTGCGATTTCCGACAGCGTAAACATCACCCCACCATCGCCCACCAGCGCCACCACCGGTAGAACCGCTCGCGCCAGCTGTGCGCCCAGCGCCGCGGGCAGACCATAGCCCAAGGTGCCGTAGCCGGTTGAGGCATTGAAGTAGCGCCTTGGCGCTGGCTGGCTAACCAGATGATTACCGGCATACACCGGCGCGGTAGAGTCACCCACCAGAATCGCCTCGGGCAAGTGCTCGGCCAAGGTGTTGTAGAGCGGCACAAAGTCGCTAAAAGCAGGGTCATTTTGCAGATTCAGCGCGCTCAAGACGGCGGCAGTTCGCTCAACGCCTCTACGCTGCACTGTGTCTGGGAAGTGAGCGAGCAGAAGCTCAAGACTGCGCCCAGCGTCCCCCACCAGCCCCAGCGTGACGCGTTGATTACGCACCAGCTGCTCTGGGTCGAGATCGATGCGGATCAGCGTGCCATTAAGGTGAAAGCCACCGTCAAACACCACGTCATAGTCAGTCTCGCCCAGCTCGGTGCCTACCGCCAAAATCACATCGGCATTGGCCGCCAGTTCGCGCACTGCGGGTAGCGCCGCGTTAGCCCCCAAATCCAGCGGGTGGTCGCGGCCTAGCAACCCTTTGGCATTGATGGTCGTGACCGTAGGCGCATCGAGCTTTGCTACTAATTCTCGTGCGGCTTCTGGTGCTGATACGCAGCCGCCACCTAATAGCACCAGGGGCTGTTTCGCCGCGTGTAACAAGCGGGCGGCTTCGGCAAGCCCTTCTGGATCAGGCGCTGCTCGATATAGCGTAGGTGCTTGCCAACTAGCCGGTACGTTAACTGGCGCATTGAACAGATCGATGGGGATTTCGATGTGCACCGGGCCTGGGCGCGCCCCATTAAAGATGGCAAAGGCGCGTGCCAGCACTTCGGGTAGCGTATTGGCATCCAACAGCGTGTGGCTAAACCGTGCCACGCCGCTGATCATTTGTTGCTGGCTGGGCAGCTCATGTAGCCGCCCTTGGCCCAAGCCCAAGGTATCGCGACGGTTAACGCTGGAGATCACTAGCATGGGAATCGAGTCCGCCAGGGCTTGGCCCATGGCGGTGGCGATGTTGGTCATCCCCGGCCCGGTGATAATCAGGCACACCCCCGGCTGTCCGCTGGCCCGCGCATAGCCGTCGGCCATAAACCCTGCGCCCTGCTCATGACGCGGGGTGATGTGCCTTACAGCGCTGCCTTCCAGGCCGCGGTAAAGTTCTACCGTATGCACACCGGGAATACCAAACAGGGCACGTACCCCGTAAGTATCGCGCAGCAGGCGGATCAGCAGCTCGGCACAGGTCAAGGTTGATTGATTGCTCGTGGCGTCAGCATTCATTGCAGGCCCCTTAGAAGAAAAACGTATGGGCCATAAAGGCAATAATCGGCAGCGTAATCGCGGTACGCAGTAAGAAAACCACTGCCAGTTCCCAGAACTTGATAGGGATTTTAGACTTGAGCAGCAGTGCACCAATTTCCGACATATATACCAACTGCGTCATGGAAAGGCAGGCAATCACAAAACGGGTCAGCTCGCTTTCGATGTTAGTCGCCAACACCGCGGGCAGAAACATATCGGCAAACCCCACCAGCGTGGCGGGTGCTGCCGCCTGAGCTTCAGGAATACGCAGCAGTTCAAGCACCGGTACCATGGGGTAAGAGAGCCAAGTAAACAGCGGGGTAAACTCGGCTAAAATCAGTGCAACGGTACCAATCGCAAACACCAGCGGCAGCAGTGTCAGGAAAATATCAATCACGTTGAGTAGCGCCAGGCGGGCTAACTTGCGTGGCCCTGGTGCACTGCCTGCACGGCGTGTCGCTTGCAAAAGACTATAGCGGAACAGGCCTACATTTTCGCTACGCTCTTCGCTCAACTGACAGCCGACCGGCTCATAGTAGTCGTTGGTTTTGCGCGATAACGGCGGAATACGCGACACGATGACCGCAGCTATCAACCCTGAAACCACCACCGTGAAGTAGAACTGCACGAAGAGGTGGTTAATACCGACAAAGTTCGTCACCAATAGACTGAAGGCGATGGAGGCGACCGAAAAGTTGGTGGCAATCACCGACGCTTCCCGGCCGTTGTAGTAACCCTGTTCGTACTGCTGGGCGGTAATCAGAACGCCTACCGTTCCCGACCCCATCCACGAGGCAGTGGCATCTATAGCACTACGCCCGGGTAGATTAAAAATCACCCGAAACGGTTTACGCACCATGGTGCCAATAAACTCCATAAAGCCGAACTCGACCAAAAACGGCAGCAGTACCGCAGCAAAGAAGAAGAACGTCAGCAGCACCGGCGCCAAGTCATTAAGCATGACACCACCGGTAAAGGAGGCAGTGACGAACTCAGGCCCAAACTGGAAAAAGGTCATGATGACAAAAATCGCACCTAACACGCGCATGACTATCCAAATGCCCCCCACATCGAACATCTCGTGGAAGGGGCCACTTTTTGCCCAGGCAGGTTTGGCGAGCTTGACGTACAGCGTCACCACCACCGAGAGGCAAAGAATGACTACCGCAATGGCGGGTAGCGCCGAGCCCAGCAGGGTTTGCAAGCCATCGGCCATTAGCCCCATGCCAATGTTGATAGAGTCACCCACTTGAAAAGGGACGAGAAACAGCAACACCCCGATCAGCGATGGAATCAGAAACTTCAGTAAGTGTGCGGGAGGTATCGGTGCCGACGAGGTCGGCTGTTCCGATTTAATGTTGCTATACGACATAGGGTTCACCCATTGGAAGTGATTATTTGAGGTGGGTTGGCGGCGTTTTTAGGTCGGCGCTTTTTTTGTTTGATAGATATTTATTTGTTAGCTATTCGGTCGGCGTTAATCGCTGCGTTTAACGCCCGGCAGCACGCAAAGCATTTCATACAGCAGCGTGGCGCCCATTAATGCAGTGTTACCGCTAGGGTCGTAAGGCGGCGATACTTCCACCAGATCGCAGCCAACAATATTCAGCCCTGCAGCACCGCGAACAAGCTCCAAGCCTTGGGTAGAGGTCAGTCCCCCCATCTCCACCGTGCCGGTACCGGGGGCAACGGAAGGATCCAAGCCGTCAATGTCGAAACTGATGTAAACCGGGATATCGCCCATTTGCTCGCGCACTTCTTGCATCAATGGAGCCAGCGAGCGGTACCAGCACTCTTCGGCGGGCACGACGCGAAAGCCCTGACCGCGACACCAGTCAAAATCCTCAGCAGCGTAGCCAGTACCGCGCAGGCCGATTTGTACCACCTTGCCGTGGGCCAGTAAGCCCTCCTCCTGGGCACGACGAAACGGCGTGCCGTGGGCAATCGGCTCGCCGAACATGTGCTCGTTTACATCGGCGTGGGCATCGATATGGATCAGCCCTACCGGGCCGTGCTTTTTCGCCATGGCACGAAGGATAGGCAGCGTGAGCGTATGTTCACCGCCCAAGGTCAACGGAATGCAGTCATGTTTCAGCACGTCATCATAAAAAGCGGTGATGATGTCGACGCTTTTCGGCAAATGGAACGTATTGATGGGTACGTCGCCGATGTCGGCCACCTGCAGGCTTTCAAACGGTGCCGCGCGGGTCGCCATGTTATAGGGGCGCAGCATGCGCGACTCATCGCGGATCTGACGTGGGCCAAGTCGCGTGCCGGGACGGTTTGACGTACCGATATCCATAGGGATGCCAATAAATGCCGCGTCCAACCCCTCGGCAGTTTCTTGGGTAGGCAGGCGCATCATGGTGGCGGGGCCTGCAAAGCGCGGCATAGTGTTGCCGCCCAGGGGCTGATTAAACTCTGACATAAACATCTCCTTGGATTTGTTGTGGCGTTTTCGTGCGGTTTACGCATCGTTTCTAAGGCATTTTCTTAGCTATTTCCTTTAAATAATGCACAGACCATGCCAAGTCGTAGATGTCGGTAAATAGAAGGGTTTACCGACCAAGCAATGCAAAAATGACTTGAATAAAACCTTAATTAATTCATTTTTGCATCTGCAATTCACAAATGAATCACTCAAGAGGGTTGGCTGCTATGATTGCCATAAGAGGGATGAAATCGGACGAGTGAAATTAAATGAGTGAAATAGACAGGCGCGTGCTGCAAACCATTGTGGAGACCGCAAACGACCACTTTTTTATCGTCAGTGGCGATGGGCAAATAATCGATATTAGCCCAGGAGCCGAAGCGGTTTACGGCGTTTCGCGGGAAGAGCTGCTCTCCAGTAGTGTCCAACAACTGCAAGCTGCCGGAGTGCTCAAGCCATCCATCACCATGGAAGTGATGCGAACCCGCAGGCCTGCCCAGCTTATGCAGGTCACCGGAACAGGCCGCCGGGTGATTGCCGACGCCTACCCTGTGTTCGTCGACGGCAAGCTGGAACGTATTATCAGCCGCTCGCGGGATTTAACCGACCTACAGCTACTCCAAGACGAATACGCGCTGCTGCAAAAACGCTTTAGCGAACACTTAAAGCGTAGCCAAGCAGCGCCGGATGCGGAAGAGCAGGCGCTGGATGATGCGCTGGATAATTTACAGGTGCGAAGCAGCGTGATGCGCGAAATTGCGCTGCTGCTCAAGCGGGTCGCCCCTTCAGATGCCAATGTGCTGATGCTGGGTGAATCAGGCGTGGGTAAAACCGCCTTTGCCAAACAGCTACATCGTTGGAGCCAGCGCTGCGACGGCCCTTTTATTGACGTTAACTGCGCGGCGATTCCCGAGAATCTGTTTGAGTCCGAGATGTTTGGCTACCAGCCTGGCGCCTTTAGCGGGGCCGCGCGGCAGGGAAAAGCCGGCCTGTTAGAACAGGCCGAGGGCGGTACGCTGTTTCTGGATGAAATAGGCGAGTTGCCGCTGCTAATGCAAACCAAACTGCTCAAGGTGATTCAGGATGGTAGTTTGACCCGACTGGGTGACACCCGCGCACGCAAGGTGAATTTTCGCTTGGTCGTGGCCACCAACCAAGACTTGGCAAAACAGGTAGAGGCCGGGCGGTTTCGTCTCGATCTTTACTACCGCCTCAATGTGATCCCAGTCACCCTGCCGCCACTGCGTGACCGCCGGGAGGATATTCCCGACCTCGTTGAAGCCTGTTTAAGCCGACTGAACCAGCGCTATGGACGACAAAAAATCCTCGATACCCGCGTTTGGTCGACGTTAATGGGCAGTGAATGGCCGGGTAACGTCCGCGAGCTGGAGAACTGGCTAGAGCGAGCCTGGCTTTCCAGCCCCACCGATCAAATCGAGGTGCCCGGCGTGCCCCCCCACGCCGAGCAGCACCCAGCCAGTTTACCGAGCGCCTCGCCAGTCACTTCGGCAGGAGCACTCGAGCCCCAGGAAAGCCTCAAGCAGTACCTAGCGCGGCTGGAGCGAGAAACGCTTGAAGAGCTGTGCAACACACTCCCCAGCACCTACGCCATTGCCGAACGTCTGGGCATAAGCCAATCCAGCGTGGTGCGCAGGCTTCAGCGTTATGGCATACGCGCTCCCCAGCGATCATTCATTCCACCAGATTGACGCCAAACCTGTGATCCAAGTCCATCAAACTGTGCTTATCAAGTCTTTTTCCCCGCCAAAGTGCGCTCAATACGCGCCTCTATCCAGTCACAAAACAGCATAATACGCGGCTCATCCACCCGGTGTGTTGCACATACCAAATAATAGGCGTGGGGTGCTGGCACCTCGGCATCGAATAGCCGCACAAGATGACCACGAGCAAAGTCCTGCGCGCAGACAATCCGGTCACCCAGAGCCACACCAAAGCCTGCTGCGGCAGACTCCAGAGTCAAGTGCGCCCCCCAAAGATGGGTGCCACGCTCAATATCATGAACATCCGCCCCTGCTCTTGCTAACCAGCGCTTCCAATTACCGCCATCGTCTTCATGTAGCAGCCAATCCCCCCGCAGGTCACTAATCTGGTGCGGCTGATCGTTAGTAGTAAAAAAGAGTGGATGGCAAACCGGCGTCATATTGAAATTAGCCAGCAACTTCACATGCTTACGATCCCATTCTCCATGCCCATAAACCACCGCCACATCATAATCTTGAGTCGCTACCCCTTCATCATCAAGGTTTTGTGGCACAACTGTCAGATCTATATCGGGAAAAGCATTGCGAAAAGCTTTCAGCTGATGGGCTAACCATTTGGTGGCCAGGGTAGGAGCACAGACGATTTGCAGCCGGCCTTCAACGCTAGGCAGCCCGAGCTTCATAGTACTTTCCGCGATCAGTCGCAGAGCTTCCCGCACCTGACGAGAGTAGACCAGTCCTGCCTGATTGAGTCGCAGTTGGCGGCGATCACGATGAAACAGCACTATCCCTAGCGACTCTTCAAGTGTCTTCAACTGATGGCTCACCGCTCCGTGAGTAACGTGCAGTTCTTCAGCAGCCTGTTTGAGGCTCTGTAAACGTGCCACCGCTTCGAAAGCACGTAATGCATTTAAGGGAGGTAACGATCGCCTCATGCAAATTTTCCTCACATATAAAGACAAAAAATATGAATTTTATTATCGACTATCTTTTGCCAACCTAAAAGTTGTTAGCAGCGTGAATTTGAGAACAGCGAAATAGAGAGAGGCCGTCATGCAAGCCACTACCAACTCAGCACAGAGCTTTATTGCTGATGATGCGCGCATCTTTGAACAGTATTCACAAGATGGGGTTGTATGCTTACGCAATGTCCTGAATGAAAGCTGGCTGAATCGGCTTAAAGAAGGCACCAGCGATGCTATTGAACAGGGCAGTCCTCACCACTTCCGTTTTGGCACCCCTAATGAGCCCGGTTTTTTCTTTGGTGATGTCATGCTCTGGCAACGCTGGCCTAGCTTCTGTGAGTTTGCCTTTGAAGGCCCGCTGGCGAAACTAGCCGGTCAACTAATGAACTCTCAGAGTGTGACCTTTTATCATGACTTCCTGCTTGTGAAGGATGCTGGCTCCAGCAAGCCGACGCCATGGCATCAAGATCAATCTTATTGGTGTGTAGGTGGCGACCAAGCATTGACGATCTGGGCTCCTCTAGACGCTGTCAGTTCAGCCAATACTTTAGAATTTGTGCGTGGCTCGCATCGCTGGAATACCCTTTATGCTGCCGTCCCTTTCGCCGATGAAAGCGCTTTCGATGGTAGCCGCGATGGGCGCCCAGTCATACCTGATATCACCCAGTGCTGTAGCGACGAGGATATCGTCAGTTGGTCACTACAACCTGGGGACTGCCTTGCATTTCATGCCCGCACATTACATCGCGCCCCTGGCAACCCACTTCCCCACCCCCGCCGGGTACTGTCCACATGCTGGGCGGGTGATGATGCTCACTACATTGAAATAGCGAGTGACCTCGCACCTCCGATCAAGGGCGACGGCTTGCTCCCTGGCGCACCGCTGGCCTGTACCACTTTCCCGAGGATTTTTTAATGTCTAGTTCAGTACACGCTCCCAATCCTGATCGCTTAGCTCGCGAAAAAGGCCGCAACTTTACTGCGGTACCTGTCATTGATCTTGCCCCTGCTATCGGCCCTGATGCCACCTCCGTATCACGTCAAGCGGTGGCTGATGAAATCGGTCTCGCCTGCGAAAAAATAGGCTTTTTCTATGTTGCCAACCATGGCGTCAACAGTCACAAGATCTCGACAGCATGGGCAGAGGCCAAACGCTTTTTTGCGCTGCCTATAAAACGTAAGAATGAGATTCATATCAGCAAGCTACCAAACCATCGAGGGTATCTTGGGATTGGTGAAGAAACACTTGATGCCTACGCTGCGGATAGTAAGGAAGTTTTCAAGATAGGGCTTGAGCTACCGGCAGATGATCCCGATTTCGTTAACGGCATCATCATGTATGGCCCGAACACCTGGCCCCGTGACCTGCCCGGCTTTCGCGAAACGATTTACAGTTATTATCAGGAAATGTCAGCCTTATCGAAGGAGCTTTTCCGCCTATTCGCCCTGGCTATCGGCATCGACGAGTGCTTCTTCGACGACAAAATTGACAAGCCGATGGCACAACTCAACCTGATCCGCTATCCGGCGCACGAGGGTGAACCTCGAGTGGGTATCGGCGCTCATAGCGATTATGAATGCCTTACCCTTCTCGCTCAGGATAACAACGGTGGACTTGAAGCCCGAAATGCCGCTGGAGATTGGATCGCTGTGCCCCCCATTGAAGGCACTTTTGTAGTCAATATCGGCGACATGATGGCACGCTGGACCAACGACCGCTTTGCATCCACTGTTCATCGTGTCTATAACCGTTCCCGCAACGAGCGCTACTCGATGCCGTTTTTCTGTGGCTGCAACTATCACACCATCGTCAGTTGCTTACCTCACTGTTCAAGCACCAACAACCCGCCTCATTATCCCGATACCGTTGCTGGTGAGCACCTCGTGGGACGCCTTGATGCTACCAATGCCCACCGCCAGAAAGACAACGGAGCGGGAGCATGACAGCAACAGTACCTGGTTGGCTGCAAGGCGTCTGGCAGCGCAAGCGCATAGACTACGCCGATGGCAGCAGTGACACTGCCAGTCAGGTGTTCTGGCTACAAGGTCTTAGCTGTTATGGCGATCTGCGTATCCCGGCAACCCGGCCTTGTGTAGCGAGTCTCGGTGCATCCCATGCTAATGACCTAGCATTAGCGCACCAGCAGGGTGCCACCGGACACTGTCATTGCCTTGACAGACAAGCCACTTGGCAACGCGAATGGGGCTATCAACCAGTGGTCGATTTTCCCGAACCTGGTGATATGGAGTTGCACGGTCACTGCATGATAGAAAGGGCTCCCTCCGGAGCTTACGAAGAAGAGTGGCAACGCTTAACGCCTACAGACCCAGATATACATGTTTGGTTGCGTGAAGATGGGCATGCACGCCTGCTGGTCATCGATACCTTTGCCATGCTGATTGAACGCCGCTCGGTTGTCCTGCCATCACGCCCCCTTGCCGAACTACTGCAAGAATCATCGCAAGACCCTCAAATACTACTCAGTTGTGAGATTTCCTATGCGGAGCATGGCGCTGACAATAATTTCCTGATTCGTCACTCGACCCTACCCTGGCGTGAAGGCCAACCTCTTAACCTGTGCAATAGACAGGGGGAGATACTCATCCCTGGATGGCAACTGGAAGAGCATTATCCAGGCAGTTCCTTACAACAGCCGGGCACTTCCGACCCTTCCTTAGGGCTGCCGCCCAATTCTGGTACGGGATTTGCAGGTTAAACCATGAACGTTATTCCCTTGGACCGCTCAGGAGCCGTCATGAATAGCCTTTCCCAGTCACCTACTCATGAGCCAGTATGCGACACGGCTCTGCATGATGACGTACAAATCAGCATACAGGGCATTCAGAAACGTTATGGAAGAGTGCTGGCTCTCGACGATATTTTCATTGATGTGCAACGCGGCGAATTTCTAACCTTACTCGGCCCATCGGGATCCGGTAAGACAACATTGCTGATGATTCTAGCGGGCTTCAGCATACCCTCTGCCGGGCGCCTGACAAGTGCGGGGAAAGACTTTACTCAGCGACCAGCCGAAAAGCGTAACTTCGGCATGGTATTTCAAGGCTATGCTCTCTTTCCGCATATGAGCGTTGCAGAGAATATAGCCTTTCCATTACGTATTCGTGGCGTGACTGCCGCCCGACGCCGCCAGCGCGTGGAACACATGCTGGAAACAGTGGGACTGAGCGAGCACGCCCATAAGAAACCTCACACTCTCTCCGGTGGCCAGCAGCAACGGGTAGCGCTGGCTAGGGCACTGGTCTTCGAACCAGAGATGCTACTGCTCGACGAACCATTTTCGGCGCTCGATAAGAACCTGCGCGGCCAGTTGCAGGAGGAAATGAAACGTATACACCAGGAAATGGGGACCACCTTTGTCTTCGTGACCCATGATCAGAGTGAGGCGCTTGCTCTTTCTTCACGTATTGCCATCTTCAATCAGGGCCGCTTGGCTCAGCTGGATACACCGGAACGACTTTACACCCGCCCCCATGACCGCTTTGTTGCCGAATTCCTCGGCCGTATGAATTTATTGCCGTTAAGCCAACCAGAGCGCTCCGGGCAGCGCGTCAGCGGCCTGTTCGAAGACACCCTGCTGACGGCAACTAATCTGCGCCATATTCCTCACAACAATCTGATGCTAGGCGTCCGTCCCGAGCAACTGAACATTGCGCTCAGCTATAACGAAGCGGCGAGAGAGGGCTTCAACTGCCTTGCGACCACGCTGAAAGAGCGCACTTATCAAGGCCACAGTCTCGATCTGACGCTTACCACCCCCCAGGGTCATATATTGACCACCAGTGTTACCAACGCGCATCCGGCCGCCCAGGCCAGAAAAGGCTCCCCATTATGGCTTTACTGGCCAGTCGATGACGGCATCGTGATCGAGGCTTGAGACACACCCGAAGACTTACAGCGTGACTTACGCACCGCCCCACTGGAGTAATCATCATGCATCAGACACATCAGCAGGACTGTATTGAGCTTCTTGTCGAAAAGACGCGTCGTGGCCAGATCGACCGCCGTAGTTTTCTTAAGGCTGCAGGCATGCTAGCGGCATTACCGCTTGCCATGCGCAGTGGTATTGGCTGGGCGCAGGATCGCCCCGTTATTATCGTCAATTGGGGCGGCGATGCTATTGATGCATATCAACAAGCCTGGACTGATAGTTTCACCCGCGAAACCGGTATTCCGGTGCGCATTGATGGCAGCGGCCCGACAGAAGGCGCGATTCGCGCACAACTTGCCTCTGGCCGCCCCAGTTGGGATGTGGTGGATGCCGAGCCTTTTACATCCCTGACCCTGGGCCGCGAAGGCCTAATGCGGCCCCTCGATTTCAATACCATTGATCGAAGCAAAGTGAATGAAGAGTTTGCCACAGAGTTCGGCGTGGCGGGCTACCTATATAGCTATGTGATCGCATGGGACAAGGAGCGTTTTGATTCGGCCCCACAAACCTGGGCGGACTTCTGGGATGTTGAGCGTTTCCCTGGCAAGCGCACGATGTACAAATGGATGAATGGCGTACTCGAAGCAGCTTTGCTGGCTGACGGTGTTGTGGTCGCGGACCTCTACCCGCTTGACGTAGCCAGAGCACTCGACAAGCTTGATGAGCTACGCCCTCATATTTTGGCTTACTGGGGCTCAGGTGCGGAAAGTCAGCAGTTGTTTCTCGACGGCGAAGTCAGCATCGGGCAGATATGGAATACCCGAGCCATCGTGCTCGAGCGCGATACCGAAGGTAGAGTCGGCTGGCACTACGATAATGCCTGCGTCACTCCCAGCAGCTGGGCAGTCCTTGGCGACAACCCGGCAGGTGCAGAGCCCGCCATGCGTTTTATCGATCATGCGCTGGAACCAGAAGGCCAGATCGAGCTACTCAAGCTGTTGGGCAATGGGCCATCGAACCCAGCTGCCGAAGCATTAATTCCCGAGGAGCTTATCGAGCTCAACTGTGGTTCAGTCGACAATCTTGCTCGCCAATTCAAGCTCGACATTGAGTGGTACGCCGATCACTACGGCAGCGTACTCGACCAATTTCTGTCGCGCACTGGTGGCTAACTTTACGTGAGGGCATGCAAATGATTACCCGCCTTCCCGAACGTTGGCAGTACCGTTTGCTGTTGTGGCCACTGCCAGTTCTACTGCTGCTTTGCTACGTAGTGCCTTTTGCCGGCATTGTCACCTGGAGCGTGACGCTGCCGGAGCTAGGAGTAGACAACTATGCACGCCTGGCGAACGACCCTTCGATACACGCCGTGCTATGGCGCACTCTCTATCTATGCACCATTGTAGGTGTCTGTGCGCTGCTGCTGGCTTTTTTGATGGCCTACTGTTGGCTTTACAGTTCATCCCGATGGCAACGTTGGGTGGAGTTATGCATATTCCTGCCTTTCTTTATATCAGTATTGGTTCGCACCTTCGGCTGGCTCGTAGCGCTGCGCAACAATGGCCTGGTCAACAGCTGGCTGCAGGAGCTGGGACTGATCGACTCCCCCTTAGCACTAACCCGCAATACTCTGGGGGTAATCATCGCCATGGTGCATTTTATGGTTCCGTTTGCTTTCTTCCCACTGCTCTCTTCGATGCGCCAGATTGATGACCGGGTGTTGCTGGCCGCCCGTGGGCTGGGCGCATCACGCTTGCGAGTGTTTATTTCAATATTCCTGCCCCAAACCCTGCCTGGCCTATTGGGCGCTTTCATAATGGTGTTCGTCTTCTGCCTGGGGTTTTTCATTATTCCCGCCATTCTTGGCGGCGGTAGCACACTGATGGCGGCGGAATACGTTTTCTTGCAGATGTTTCAGACCTACAACTGGGGAATCGGAGCCGCATTGTGCGTATTGATGCTGGTGTTGGTCTCCGGGTTGGTGTGGCTGCTAATGCGGTTTTCGCGGGTCGAGCGACTAGTCGGTTAAGGAGAACGTTATGAATATCTATCGGGTCGGCTGGCTGGCCAAGCTCCTAGCGCTTATCACTATGGGTTTTTTAATGCTTCCCCTTGCGGCAGTGATTCCCGTGTCATTCACCGGCAAGCGCTATCTGTCGATGCCCGAGGGTGACTGGTCACTACGCCACTACATTGCACTGTTCAACTCATCGGAGTGGATTGGTAGCATCATGAACAGCGCTATCGTTGCTATCTCAGCTGCACTGCTGGCCACCCTACTATCCACCGCCTTTGTCATCGCGGTTTGGTACCGTAATAATCAGTGGACACGCTGGCTGATCGGCCTCTGTATGTTGCCACTGATCGTACCGCCTGTTGTCTCGGCCATGGTGCTCTACTTTATGACCACCAACGTTTCGCACATCGCTCCCAGCCTTGGCTATGACTCCCTACCTGGAGTGATTCTTGCCCATACTCTGCTCATCGTTCCTTTCGGTGTTATCAACATGCTGGTGGCTATCAGCCGGGTCGACCGGCGCATTGAGCTCGCGGCGCGCAATCTAGGCGCAGGCCTTTGGCAAACCACCTGGATGGTGCTACTCCCTAACCTGCGCCTCTCCATGCTGACGACCTTTTTGCTCTGTTTCATTCTCTCCTGGGAAGAGATTGCCGTCACACTGTTCATCACCAGTTGGGAGGTCATTACGCTACCCCGCCAAATATGGAGCGGGCTAAGGGACAACGTCGACCCAGTGGTAGCCGCTATTTCCACCTTACTAATCATCTTAACCTTGACGCTGCTGTTTCTGCGTATGGCCATACAAGGCTGGCGCGCAGGGCAGCAACACCCATGACTTGAAAAGATTTTTATGACCGACATACCTGTTCACGTTCGACACCACATTAGTGACAATGAGTGGCAAGCACGCTGTGAGTTGGCGGCACTTTATAGGCTGCTCGCCTACTACCGCATGACTGATTTGATTGATACTCATCTAACGCTTCGGCATCCCGATACTCCAGAGCACTTTCTGATCAATCACTATGGTATCCCCTTCGAGCTGATGCGTGCCTCTGATCTCGTTCGCATCGACCATGACGGCACGGTAGTGGACACTCTTAACCCGCAAGGCAGAGTCAACGTGGCAGGATTCGTGATCCACTCTGCCATCCATGCCGCCCGGCCAGAGCTAGATTGTGTGATTCACACGCATACGGCGGCAGGCATGGCCGTTTCGGCTCAACAAGAGGGATTGCTACCACTCACCCAACATGCGCTGAAGTTCCACGGCAAATTGGCCTATCACGCCTATGAAGGCGTTGCCCTGGATACCGATGAACGCCAACGTCTAGTGCTAGACCTGGGCAAACACAAGACCATGATCCTGCGCAACCATGGGTTACTGGCTGCTGGGAAAAGTATCGCCGAGGCCTTTATGGAAATATATTTTCTAGAGCGCGCCTGCCAGGCTCAGGTTCAAGCCCTATCCGGCGGTCGGCCTCTCCATATCCCCAGCGAAGAGGTTCAGCGCCATACGGCTGCGCAGTTTGATTCGGAAGACGAAAAGGAGATCACTGAATTGGCTTGGCAGGCAGCGCTGCGTTTAATAGAAGCACAGCATGACGATTACTGCCGCTGAAAGCGTGGTGCGCAGGCTTCAGCGTTATGGCATTAAAGTCGCCAAGTGATTTTCTGCTTGACACAGCGGGTGTCATAAACCATCCATGTAAGTGTCATTAAACGGCAACACCTTCAACACAAGCTGGATCAATAACAACCAACAGCCGGTGATGAGTGTTATGAGCCAATCGCGTATCCGCCTGGAGCGCGTCACCAAACGTTGGGACGCGACCACTGCTGTCGATGGCATCTCCTTCGATGTCACGCCTGGGCAATTTGTCATTCTGCTGGGCCCTTCCGGCTGCGGTAAATCCACCACCCTGCGTATGATCGCAGGCTTGGAAGAAGCCAGCGACGGCCAAATTCATATTGGCGAGCGCGACGTAACGCGCCTGCCGCCCGGCGATCGTGGGCTAAGCATGGTGTTTCAATCCTACGCGTTGTTTCCGCACTTAAGCGTTGCCGACAATATTGTTTTTGGCCTGCGCAGCCGCAAAGTACCCAAAGATGAACAGCGCCAGCGGCTAGCCAAAGTCGCCGGACTGGTCGATCTCACCGACTACCTGCACCGCAAACCTGCCCAGCTTTCCGGCGGCCAGCGCCAGCGGGTGGCGCTAGCACGTTCGATTATCTCCGAACACCCGATCTGCTTGATGGACGAGCCGCTCTCCAACCTGGATGCGCGGCTGCGCAGTGATATGCGCCGGGAAATCAAAGCGCTGCAAAGCCGCCTGAACATGACAGTGATTTACGTCACCCACGACCAGGTCGAAGCGATGAGCATGGGCGACCGTGTGATTCTGATGCAGCACGGCAAAATCGTGCAGGACGGCACGCCTGACGAGCTGTATAACCGCCCAGCCAGTGCCTTTGCCGCCAGCTTTATTGGCAGCCCGGCCATGAACCTACTGCCGCTGGAAGCAGGCAAGGAGGGTGCCGTTATCGTGGGTGAGCCGCACACGCCAGTGGCGCCATTAGAAGCCGTCGGCGGACAGTTAGGCATCCGCCCGGAGGATATCGCGCTAAGCACCACTTCGACGACTGGCGTACCCGCGATGGTGGTCAGCGATGAATATCTGGGCGCCGATACCATTGCCCATGTGACCGTCGGCAACCATAACGTAAGGGTTCGTATGAGCGGTAAGCACGCCCTTGCCGGCCAGCCTTGCCGCCTTTACTGGGCACGCGAAAATGCTCATCTGTTTGCTGCTGACGGCCTGCGACGGGATGACTTAACGCCTACCCCGTTACCCCGCTCACCCCACAGCATTCCTCGCCCACCGGTGGTGGGCTCTTTCCAACACTAATCGTTTTTTAACCCTGTTTCAGTACTGACAATTGCGGAGTCTCCTATGCGTTTGCGTACCCCTTTTGCAATGACCGCTCTGGCAGCGGGCTTGTTAAGCGCCGCCCAGGTAAACGCGGATAGCGTCGATCTGACTATGTACTACCCGGTGGCGGTGGGCGGTGCCCTCACTGACGTCGTTGATAATCTGGTGGAAGAGTTTGAGAGCGAATACCCCGATATCAACGTAGAAGCGATCTACGCCGGTAACTACGACGACACCCGCGTACGCGCCATGTCGGCGATGGAAGCGGGTGATACGCCCCAGCTGTCGGTCATGTTCTCAATCGACCTTTACGAACTGATTGAGCAGAACGCCATCGTCGCCTTCGATGATCTAATCGAAACCGACGAAGAACGCGATTGGCTCGACAGCTTCTATCCTGGACTGATGGAAAACGGCCAGTTGGATGGCAAGACCTATGGCATCCCCTTCCAGCGCTCCACCATCGTACTGTTCTGGAACAAGGACGCCTTTGAAGCCGCTGGACTCGACCCCGAAACGCCCCCAGAGAACTGGGAGCAGATGGCTGAAATGGCCGCTACCGTGCGCGAAGCTTCCGGTGGCGACCAATGGGGCGTGATGGTGCCCTCCACCGGCTACCCCTACTGGATGTTCCAGGCCTTTGCCTTTCAGAACGGCCACCGGCTAATGAGCGAAGACGGCACAGAAGTCTACTTCGACGACCCCGCAGCGGTTGAAGCGCTGGAGTACTGGGTATCGCTAACCACCGAGCACAATGCCATGCCCGACGGCACCATCGAGTGGGGTACGCTGCGCCAGAACTTCCTTGAAGAGTCCACGGCGATGATGTGGCACACCACAGGCAACCTGACCGCCGTGCGTAGCGAAGCCGATTTTGATTTTGGCGTCGCCATGTTGCCGATGAAAACCCAGCGTGGCAGCCCCACCGGCGGCGGCAACTTCTACATTTTTGAAGATACCACGCAAGAAGAGCAGCGCGCGGCGATGACCTTTATTCGCTGGATGACCGCTCCCGAGCGCGCCGCTGCCTGGTCGATTGAAACCGGCTATATGGGCGTTAGCCCCGCCGCCTATGAAACCGATGCGCTGCAAAGCTACGTAGAAGAGTTCGCGCCGGCAGCGGTTGCCCGCGACCAGCTTGAACACGGCACGGCGGAGCTCTCCACCTACCAGGGCGGCCGCATTCGCCGCGCCTTGGATAACGCTGTGCAAGCCGCGCTGACCGGGCAAATGACACCGCAAGAAGCGCTTAGTCAGGCGCAGCAAGAAGCCGACAGCGTGCTGCGTCGCTACGCCCGCTAAGCGTTAAATACGTAGTTATTCGCCGGGGCATGCCCCGGCTTTTCCAACGTGCGGTACGTCACTATGTCATTCACCAACCACCGCAAAATGCAGCTCTATGGCGCGCTTCTGCTGCTGCCCGCTGCGCTACTGCTGACCACTTTTGCTTATTTACCGACCGTGACAACGGTCATTAATAGCCTATTTTTACCTGGCTTTCGCGGCGCACCCACTGAATTCGTAGGGCTCGAGAATTATCAGGTGCTGTTCGACGACCCGACATTTTGGCAGGTGGCGCGCAATAACTTGCTCTATGCGCTGGGCACCATCCCCACGTCTATCGCGCTAGCTTTGGGCATGGCGCTGTTCGTTAACGGCAAGCTGCCGGGTCGCGGCTTTGTGCGCATGGCGTATTTCACGCCAACGATTCTGCCCATGATCGCCGCCGCCAATATCTGGATGTTTTTCTACGCCCCGCAAATTGGCCTGTTCAACAGCCTGCTCGGTGCGCTGGGAATTCCTGGTGTTAACTGGCTGGGCGACCCAAGTGTTGCGTTAAGCTCGGTGATCGTGATGTCGGTGTGGAAGGAAGCCGGCTTTTTTATGATTTTCTATCTGGCCGCGCTGCAGAGTATTCCACCGGAACTCAAAGAGGCTTCTGATCTTGAAGACACCAGCCGCTGGAGCTTCTTCTGGCGGGTCACCTTTCCGCTACTGATGCCCACCACGCTGTTTGTGTTGATCAATTCGCTAATCAATTCAGTACGAGTAGTCGATCACCTGTTTATTCTGACCAAGGGTGGGCCCAACAACGCCACCAACCTGTTGCTCTATTACGTTTACGAGAACGCCTTCTCGTTCTTCGACCGCACCACGGCGGCGACCATTACGGTGGTCATTCTGGTGGTACTGGCGGTAGTCGCCACACTGAAGTTCACGATTTTAGACCGCAGGACGCACTACCAATGAACACCACAACGAGCTCAAATGCCAAGAACTCAAAAACCTATGCGCCCCGCCCTCGTTACGTCTCCGTTCCGTCGTTAGAAACCGTGGCCGCCTGGCTGCTGGCGGTTATCTGGGTCTTTCCGCTGCTGTATGCCTTTTGGGCCGCTTTTCACCCTAGCGAGTTTATGGTGAATTTTTCTATATTCGCCCCGCTGACGTTGGAGAACTTCACCGATGCCTGGTCACAGGCGCCCTTTGCCCGCTACTACCTGAACACCTTTGCGCTGGTGACGGGGGTGGTGATCGGTCAGTTTATCGTCTGCACGCTGGCGGCGTTTGCCTTTGCGCGTTTTCCGATTCCCGGCAAGAACGTTTTGTTTATGCTGGTGTTGATTCAGCTGTTTGTGTTTCCCGAAGTGTTGATTGTCGAGAACTACCGCATCGCCAGTGAGCTGGGGCTGATCAACACCATCACCGGGATTGGCCTGCCTTATGTCGCCAGCGCCCTGGGTATTTTTCTGCTCCGCCAAACGTTTAAAACTATCCCCCGGGAGCTTGAAGACGCCGCACGCATCGAAGGCTGCAACTGGCTGGAAATTTTGTGGAAGGTTTACGTACCGCTAGCCAAGCCCACCTATTTGGCTTATGGCCTGGTCTCGATTAGCCACCACTGGAACAACTTTATCTGGCCGCTAGTGGTCACCAACTCGGTAGAGAGCCGTCCGTTAACGGTGGGCTTAGGCGTTTTCTCTGCGCCAGAAACCGGCGTTAACTGGGCCACCGTTAGCGCCGCAACGCTGCTCAGTATCGCCCCACTGTTGATCGCCTTTTTACTCTTCCAGCGCCAGTTTGTGCAGTCGTTTTTAAGGGCGGGGATTCGGTAACGGCGGGTTGATCAGGGCTTACGTCACGCCGCGGTTGATCTTATCGACGAGTTCGGTGGCCCCGCTGATATCGGGCAAACGCTCTCCCCGAGCCACGCGTTGCAGTATCACATTTTCCTGCTCTTGCAGCGAAACGGCTTTCGCCGCAATAGCCTCCGCTTCGTCGGCGGGCACCACCAGAACTCCGTTCTCGTCGGCGAGGATGATATCGCCCGGATGAATGACAAGCCCCCCGACACTCACCGGCAAGTTCATGGTGCCTCCCAGTCCTGCCAGCTTCGTGGTCAGTGCCGACACGCCGCGACACCATACCGGAAACTCCTGCTCGCGGATGGTCAGCGCATCCGTCGCCATTCCGTCGATGATGACCCCGGCGACCCCCAGTCCCTTGGCTACCTGAGTCATGACCCCGCCCCAGCAGGCGTGCCGGTTGTCGCCTTGCCGGTCGATGACCAGTACATCCCCCGGCCGGACCAAGCGCATCGCATGGTTGAGCAGGGTGCCATCCGTGGGCGGCAGAGAAAGCGTAACGGCGGTTCCCACCACCCGCGTCTGGGTAAGCAACGAACGGATAGCCGGGTCGACGAATCCGCTTTCCCGAAAGTGGCCGATGGTGGCCGTCTCGCAATCGTGTAGTTGCTGGCTGATTTGGGCGTCGATCGCTGTCGGCATCGGAGCAATGTGATACATGGGTATCTCCTGGTGATCAGATCAAGCTGGGCAGAAAGGTGATGAGCGAGGGCAGGAAAAACAGCACTAGCATGCCGAACAAGAAACAGATGACAATCGGCCAGGCGGCGGCGAAGATCGTCTGCATCGGTACCGATGGCGCTCCGCCCTTGATCGCAAACAGGTTGTAGCCGAAAGGCGGCGTCAGGCTGCCGACCGAGATGTTGATCAGGAACAGGGTCCAGAACCAGATCGGATCGAAGCCGTAGAGCTTAACCAGCGGCGCATAAATGGGAATGACGACCATCATGAACGCGATCTGGTCGATGAACATGCATGCAAAGAACGGCACGAGCATCAACAGCAACAGCATCCATGCGGGATCAAGCTCCAGGCTGGTGGCCAGCCCGACCAGGCCCGAAGTCGCCCCGGCGAAGGAGAGCAGCTGGCTGAACAGTTTCGAGCAGGCCAGGATAGCGATGATCATGGCGCTGATGCCCAACGACGAGAGTATCGCCTGCTTGGCCATCTCGAGGGTGAAACGACGGTAGTAGACCGCAACCAGTATGGCACCGAGCACACCGGTGGCCGCAGACTCTGAAGGCGTGGCGACCCCCAGCATGATCAGGCCGAGTACCGAGAAGATGATGATGCTGAACGGTGCCATGTCCAGCAGTGCCTTGCCGCGTGCGCGCCACGTTCCGCCCCCACTCTCGTCGGTAGCGGGTGCCAGGGAGGGGTTGAGCATCAGCTTTACCATGACGTAGCCGACAAACAACCCCGCCAGAAGGATGCCGGGGATGATACCGGCGATCAGCAGCCGTGCGATCGAGATGTCCACCATGGAGCCAATTATTATGACCAGCAGGCTCGGGGGAATGATCGGTGCCAGGCTGGCGCCGCCCAGGATCAGGCCGATGGAGAGACGATCATCGTAGCCCCGCTGCTGCATCGTGGGCAGCGCCGAACGACTCAGCATCGCGGTAACCGCCAAGGCCGATCCCGACAGGGCGCCGAACAGGGTGGCAAGCACGATGACAAAGAAATACAGGCGCCCTTTCATGCGCCCCATCAGGGTGTCCAGCGCATCGAAGATGACGTCTATCGAGCCAGACCGAAACAGCAGCTCCCCCATCAACACGAACAACACGATGGTAGTGAGCGTTTCCGATGTGACGGTGCTGTATACGCTGTTGGCGAACAGGCCGAAACCTGCGCCACCCATTAGCCAGACGGTCCCCAGGACATTGACGGTGAGAAAGGCGACGAAGATCGGCACGCCCAGCGCAAACAATCCCATCAGCAGGGTGAGCGCGATGACTAGCGAGATATACCATTCCATGATCAAGCCTCCTGCTTCTCGTTGCCGTCATGGGGTATGCCCGGGAACAAGGCATGGCGCAGGAAATACAGGGAGGTATTGATAAAGGCATAGCAGATGAAGCTCGATACCCAGTATTTGGGGATATCCAGGCCAAGTGCGGTGGTGGTACCACCACCGAATTGACGGAGCGTCTCTTGGATGAGGATCCAGGCGGCGACAATACAGACCCCGCCTGCCGCCAGGGAGACCACCCGGTCATATCGCTGCCGATTGTCAGGCGAAAGCCTTTCAGGCAGCACGGTGATCGCGATATGACCATTGGTGCGTGCCAGTTCAGGTATGCTCAGTGACACCGCGATACAGAGGAAATAGGCTACCAAGGAGCTCGACCAAAGAGTCGGGGCGTTGAAGAAATAACGGGCGACCACTTCGATCCAGAAGCATGCGACGATGCCACACAAGGTGACACCGCCAAGATAGAACCCGAATCGCGTGATACGATCATGAAGTCTAGCTATCGGGTAGTGCATGGTGATTCCTATTCGGAGGTCGCTGTCATGTTGTGCTTTTCAGCTATATCTCGCATGGTACCGACCGCCTCGGGCGACTTGTCGATACCCAGCTGCCAGATGCCTTCATTGACCAGGGCATCTAGTCGCTCGGCATCGTCCGGCTGGAAGTGCGTTTCCTGCATGCCTTTTTCCTTCAGCGATTCCCACTCTTGCAGTGCCAGCTCATCGAGAATCCCGGCAGTCTCGTTTTCCAGCGCTCTGCCCTGCTCGAGCAGTACGGCCTGTTCTGCTTCGTCGAGTGCATTGAACGCCGCCAGGTTCATGAATAGGTAGGTATAGGTCTGGCCGAAGGTCGGCTTGGTGAAATACCCCGCAACTTCATCCCAGCCGAAATCCTCGACGCCGTTGAGCCCCCAGGCAGCCCCGTCGATTACCCCACGATCAAGAGAGGAGTACACATCGCCCCCGGACATGAGCACTGGGGTACCTCCCAGCCCTTGCGTAGTACTGGTGTATGTCGCGCTGCCGCGAATACGACGTCCTTCCAGGCCAGGTGTACCTTCGATGGGATCCTTGAGTACGTATTGAAAGCCGCTGCTGCCCAGGGGTGGAATCGCAATCAGTTTGAGGCCAAGCTCATTGTAATGTTCATCGATAAAATCCCAGAGGCCGGATTCGTGGGTGGCATCAGGGTCGACGAAGACGGCATCCATGGCGGCCCCTACGCCAGTGGTGTTGGTATGATAGGCACCATGAGTGTAAAGCATATCGAACACACCGGCCGAGACGGGCTGAAGCTGTTCAAAGGGTGAGACGACATCTGGACCATTCAAGCCGATCGTAAGATCATCTTGGCTGGCCTCTTCCACTCTTTCGATGTAACGCTGAGCGACTTCGCGAGTATAGGCGCTGGTCTGGTCATAGCTGGTAAGCATTCTCAACTCGGTGGCCATGGCTTGTGATGCACTTAGCATAAGAATAATTGCAGCAAGGGAGCGATTCATTTTTTACCTCATTGTGTTTTACTAATCAGTTAAAGATTTTTGCATTAGGTGACTGAATCTAGTCATGGCATTGACGTTCGGTCAATAGAATCCAACAAACTAGTGTTTTTTTATTTTTTATGTTTAAAATTAATAAAATTTATACAAGTAGATTTATAGTCATAAAAAGCTCACGACGCTGCATGAAGCCATGTTAATTAATATTGATAAAGCACTTTATTGGCGCAAAAAGAGCTGAGACAAACACTAAAAGCACCATTACAGTGCAAGTAAAAAATTAATAATATAAAGTAATTGCAGTAAATAATTGCTTTATATTATTTAATATTAAGCATTTTATAGTTTATTTAAGCTAATAATTTACAATTAGACGCAAAATCAGACATGCTATTTTAAGTTATAGAGAGGCGTTATGAGACCTATCCATGACACACTAGACTGGAATCTTCTCAGAACATTTATTGTAATTGTGCAAGAGGGGAGTGTCAGCAAGGCTGCCAATAGGCTTTACTTATCTCAACCCGCGGTTAGTTTGTCCCTTAAACGCTTAGAAGAGCGCCTAGGTCAACGTTTGATAGAGCGTGACAGTCATAGTTTCAATGTGACAAAAGCAGGGCAACTTGTATATAGAGAAGCTATCGATATATATGCCAATGTGGCTAGGCTAGCCGCCTCGGTAGGAGACTTTGACCCGGAAGTGGTCGGCCATGTTTCGCTACTTTTCATCACGGGAATTCAATGCCGGTTTCTCGATAGCGTTTTCGAACGTTTCCATCAGCAATTTCCCCAGATCACGTTCAGCATAGAGGACATGTCCAGCCAGGAAGTGCAGCATGCATTGGCCCAGCGTCAAGGCGCCCTGGGTATCAGCCTGGCGTTGCAGTGTCCGAGCAACCTCAACAGTCAGATACTCGCACGGCAACGATACCGGCTTTATTGCGGTAGAAGCCACACGCTTTTCGGTCGACACAATTTGCCGATGGATAGCCTGAAGAGCGAAAACTATGTCTCTTTTGGCAGCGAGCAACTCGATGGCGTGCTCTCTTCGCTTGCGGTGTTCCGTGCCCATCATGGGCTTAAGGGCAACGTCGTAGGCCAGTCAAGCAGCCTCCAGGAGATTCAAAGGATGGTACTTGCCGGATGGGGTATTGGTTGTCTACCCGAGCATCTGGTGCTCCGGGATGTGGCGGAAGGTCGGCTGTGGCCCCTTCCGCCCTATGACGGCGTCGCTGAAATCGACCTGCACGTGATGTGGCATCAGGACGCTCGTTTCAGCGACGCCGAGACCATCTTCATGGAGTTCTTCCTCAATGCCCTGGGCAAGGTGCCCCTCGAAGAACGTCTTACCACCGGGCTTGAGTTGTTCGACGAAACGCCTGATGTCAACCATCCCTTGTGATTGGCGATATCACCGGCTGTACGCCAGATTGAACCAGGTCGTTTTGAGATCTGAATACTTGTCCAGTGCATGAAGAGACTTGTCGCGACCGAACCCGGATTGCTTCACACCGCCGAAGGGTACGCTGATATCGCCATCGGCATAGCAATTGACCCATACCAAGCCGGCTTGCAGACGCTTTGATACGCGATGTGCGCGGCCAAGGTCACTAGTCCATAGCCCAGCTCCCAGACCGTAGATCGAGTCGTTGGCCAGCGTGATAGCTTCCGCCTCGCTGGAAAAGCGGCCCAGGCCCAGAACCGGCCCGAAGATTTCCTCACGCATGGAGGTGGCGGTTTGGCCTCCCTCTAGAATCGTCGGTTCAACGTACCATCCTCCCTCGACCGGAGATGCGTGTCGCCCGCCGTGATGCAAGGTCATGCCTTCGCTAAGACCTTGCTCGATATAATTAAGCACCTTGGCATGATGCGCGGCGCTGACCAGAGCCCCCATGCGCGTCGCAGGATCTAACGGATCGCCTGCCGGCATGTCCCGTGCAGCGGCAATTAGGCGCGGCAAGAAATCATCGAAGATGGTCTCCTCCACATACAACCTGGAGCCGGCAATACATACTTCCCCCTGGTTGGTAAAGATAGCAGCTGCGGCGGCCTGAGCGGCGGCATCCAGGTCTGGGCAGTCGGCGAAGACCAAATGAGGGGACTTGCCGCCGCACTCCAGCCACACCCGCTTGAGGTTGGACTCGCTGGAATAGCGCATAAAGAGCTTGCCGGTGGCGGTGGAACCGGTAAAGGCTAATGCATCAACCTGCGGGTGCATGCCCAGTGCTTCACCAGCGACGGCGCCGTGGCCGGGCGTGACATTGAACACACCGTCCGGCAGGCCGGCTTCCTTCGCTAGCGCGGCAAGCCTCAGAGCACTGAGACTTGAAGCCTCGGCGGGCTTGAGCACGATACTGTTGCCCATTGCCAGTGCCGGAGCAAATTTCCAGGCGGCAATCATCAGCGGGAAGTTCCACGGAACCACGGCTGCGACCACGCCGAGCGGCTCGCGGGTAATGGTGGCGTGGACATCCTCGCCGGTGGGGGCGATCTCGTCATACTGCTTGTCGATGGCTTCGGCATACCATGCGACGCAGCGTACCGTTTCCGGCAAGTCGAAGGCCAGGCTATCGGCGATCGGCTTGCCCATTTCGAGTGTCTGCAGCAGCGCCAGCTCTTCGGCGTGGGCAGCGATGAGTGAGGCGAATCGCAGCAAGACGTTCTTGCGCTCCAGGGGTGGGCAGCGCGACCAGTCGCCCGCTTCGAAGACACGTCGTGCGGCCTGTACCGCACGATCGATATCCACGCTACCGCAGGCAGTCACTTCAGCCAAAACTTGCCCAGTGGCGGGGTTGTAGGCGCTCAGGGTGGCGCCGTCACGGCTAGCGACGAACTCACCATTGATGAAGGCTTGAGTGGTCGGTTGCAGTCGGCTGGCAAGCTCCTGCCAGTAGGCTTTGTCGTGTATGGTCATACCTTTTCTCCTGTACATGGTGCTAGGACGCAGCGACTCCGGCCTTGCTCAGCATGGTGTGCAGTAGCACGTTGGCGCCGGCCTCGAGATCCTCCGGCGTGGCGTTCTCGCTTTCGTTGTGGCTGATGCCGTCTTCGCAGGGCACGAAGATCATGGCGGTGGGTGCCACGCGGCTGATGAATACCGCGTCGTGGCCGGCACCGGTCTCGATATCACGATAGGCAATGCCCAGCGTATCGCTGCTGGTACGAATCAGGTTCACCAGGTTGGCGTCGAACGGGGTCGGCGGTACTCGCTGTATGTCACGCAGCTCTACCGTCACCTTGCCCGGCTCGTCGTGCCTGGCACAGGTATCACGCAGGGCCTGCTCCATCTGTTCGAGTGTCGAGCTCTCAAGGTGGCGGAGATCCACACTGAAAGTCACCCGCCCGGGAATGACATTGCGCGAGTTAGGATACAGCTCGAACTCGCCGCAGGTGACACGGCCGTGGGGCTGATGGGGGTCGGCCAGCGCCAGGATATCGCCTATCAATTCGGCGGCCCGCTTCAATGCATCGCGGCGATAGGGCATCGGGGTCGGGCCGGCGTGGGCTTCCTGGCCGGTGACCACCACATCGAACCAGCGCAGACCCAATGAACCGGTCACCGCGCCGACGGCGATACCTTCCGCCTCGAGTACCGGCCCCTGTTCGATATGCGATTCGATATAGGCACCGAAGGTACGGCTACCCATGGGGATATCACCTGCGTAGCCGGTGCGTTCTAGCGATGCGGCCACCGTGTCACCATCACGATCCTTGGCGGCCAGGGCGTCCTCCAGGGAAATGATGCCGGCATGCACCCCTGACCCCATCATCACCGGCACGAACCGACACCCCTCCTCGTTGGTCCAGATCACCACCTCCAGCGGCGCTTCGGTGGTGATGCCGTGATGATCGAGAACGCGCATGACTTCAAGACCGGCGAGAACACCGTAACAGCCATCGAAGCGGCCTCCGGTGGGCTGGGTATCAAGATGGCTGCCGGTGGCCACCGGCGGCAGATCGTCGCGGCGTCCGGCACGGCGGGCGAAGATATTCCCCATCTGGTCGACCCCCAGCGTCATGCCGGCATCGCGTAGCCAGCCGGTGACCAGCTCGCGTCCAAGACGATCTTCTTCGGTCAATGCCAGCCGGCAGTTACCTCCCTTGGGGGTAGCGCCTATTTCGGCCAGGTCCATCAAAGAACGCCACAGTCGTTGTCCATCGATACGCAGAGTGGTGGATAAAGGCTCAGTCATGGGAGCGCTCCTGTGCCATCGCGGAATCCCTACGTTCGAGTGCCGCCGCGCGGATCGCACTGAGACGTTTTCCTGGTGCGATGCCATCAGCGTCGTAGCGCAGCTCAATCAAGGCGGGTAATTGATTTTGCTCGGTAAAGGTCAGAGCACGGGCGAAGGCAGCCTCGAAGACGGCATCATCCTCGACGATCTCTCCTTGCCCACCATATGCCCTGATCAGCGAATCAAACTCGGGGTTGGTGAAAGTTAGCGCTATTTCACGACCAGGGAAATCATGCTCCTGGTGGGCGCGAATTGTGCCCCACATGCCGTTGTTGAATAACAGGATGACGATACCCAGGCGGTATTGCAGGGCCACGCCGAGCTCTTGCAAATTCATCTGGAAACATCCGTCACCGGCAAAGCAGACGGCCGTTCGCTGCGGATATTCAAGCTTGCTGCTGATGGCTGCGGGCAGGCCGTAACCCATTGCCCCAACCGTGGGCGCCAATGAACTGCCGAGCCCGCCAAAACGGATATAGCGATGGGCATAGAGCGCGTAGTTACCGGCACCAACGGTGATGCAGCCTTGCCCGTCCAGCATTCGATCCACCGTATTCGTAATAATGTCGAGGCTTAGCTGGCCGGGGGCCTCCAACGGTATCAGGGTGTCGAGATAGGCCTGCCGTGCGGTAGTTGTCTCTTGCTGCCAGGCTGGCGGCCTCGTGGGGGCCAGTGTCGCCAGGCTTGTCGAGAAACCGACGACATCGGCATTGACGGCGAGGTCGGGACGATAGACATGCCCCAGTTCTTCGGGGTCGGGGTAGACATGAACCAGTGTCTGGCTCGGCACCGGCGACTCGATCCAGCTATACCCTTCGGTGGTGGGCTCCCCCAGCCGCGTGCCCAACGCGATGATCAGATCGCTCGCCTCGAGCCGTTCACGCAGTGCCTGATGCATGCCGTTGCCGACATGGCCGACGAAATTCTCGTGACGGTGGTCGAAACATTCCAGGCGGCGCCAGGCGACACCGACAGGAAGCGCATAGCGTTCGGCAAACGCGGCAATCTCCTGCTGGGCGTACTCGGTCCACCCACTGCCCCCCAGTAACAGGAACGGCCGTTCGGCCTGCTCAAGATGCTGGTGCAACTCGCTCAATTGCTGCTGACTGGGGTAACCATGCAGGCGGGGCCTGGGCGCCACATCGGCCACGCACGCTTTTCCCCACAGCGTGTCTTCCGGCAGGGCCAGCACTACTGGGCCGGGGCGCCCGCTGGTCGCAACCGAGTAGGCACGGGCGATGTATTCGGGTATCCGCGCAGTGTCGTCGATCTGCGCCACCCACTTGGCCATCGGGCCGAACATGCGCCGATAATCGATTTCCTGAAAGGCCTCGCGTTCGATGAAGTCATTGCCGACCTGCCCGATGAACAGAATCATCGGCGTCGAATCCTGGTAGGCGGTATGCACGGCAATCGAGGCATTGGTGGCACCGGGGCCGCGGGTAACGAAGCAGATTCCGGGTTCATTGGTCAGCTTGCCATAGGCCTCGGCCATGTAGCCGGCACCGCTCTCCTGGCGACAGACGATGGGCTCGATGGCACCACGATGCTCATTGAGAGCATCAATGCACGGCAAGTAGCTCTCTCCTGGGACCAGGAAGACACGTCGGGCACCATGCTGGCGCAGTTGCTGGATCAGGATCTGGCCCCCGTTACGGGAAGGGAGGGCGGAGTGGCTCATGTGCGGGGTCTCTTTGGACGAATGGTTAAGGAAGACAGGGGGGGTACCAGCCGATGCAGCGGCTCGACCTGGCGAGTATCAACGACACAACGCGCCCGGAAGCCGCACTGGCGCGACCAGACCTGGTCGGCGTCGAACCCTTGCGTCTCCGGCCACGGGCCGTCGATGGCCAGGACGCCGGCATCACGGCAACTCCTGAGGAAACGCTGGCGGAAAGGAGCCAGCGCGGCACTACGTTCCTCGGCCGAGAGCCCGAGGACTCGTGCCAGGTCACCGGTGCCGAGCAGTGCCGCGGCAATGCGCGGACTGGCCCGCAGCAAGTCATCAGCCCGCTCGACCCCCAAGCGGCTCTCCAGGGTCGGGACGATGGCAGTGGCTCCCCGCGGCATGCCCCAACGCCTCTCTTCGCCATCAAGTGCTGACGCAAGGGCTTCCAACTGGTTGGCCTCATCAACCTGGGGCAAGAAAACGGCAGCGGGAGCGCCTCCCATCAGTGATGTCAGTTCGTGCCGCCCTCCCCTGTCGAGGGCATTGATACGCGCCATGGGCAAACACCCATTTTGCCGACAGCTATCGGCCACATCGGCGAATGCCTGACAGGCCGCATCGCGTGACGCTGACGGGGTGAACTCCTCCAGGTCGACGACGATGACGTCGGCTCTGGAAGCCAACGCATCGGCAAGCCGCTCGGCGTCATGACCCGGCACAAAAAGCCAGCTTCTACAGTGTTTTAACGTACCATGAGCCATGCTGGGTCACTCCATCAGGTTGGGCAGGAACAGCACGATATCGGGCACGAAGGTGATCATCATCAGGACGGCAAGCATGGACATCAGCATCAGCGAAAGCGGACGTAGCGTTTCCATGACACTGATGCCGGAGATACGGCAAGCCGCCATCAGGTCGATACCCAAGGGTGGCGTATTGGCGCCGATCGCGAGGTTGACCGTCAGCAGCACGCCGAAATGCACCGGGTCGATGCCGTATTGGGAGAGCAGCGGCATGACGATCGGCGTGACGATGATGATGATGGCGATGCTTTCCATGAAGGTTCCGAGCACCAGTAGCACCGCGGTCAGCAACAGCAACACGCTGTGCGAACTATCCGTCCAGTCGCCGATGATCCCGGCGATGGCTTGCGGCACCTGTTCATAGGTCAGCCCCCAGGCGAAGAGGCCAGCGGCACCGATGATGACCAGGATGGCGGCACTGGTTTCCGCCGTGGCGATGACGCAATCGAGAATGTCCCGCAGCGAGAGACAGCGATAGAGGACGATACCGAGGATGAGCGCATAGAGGATGGCGGAGGCCGCCGCCTCGGTGGGGGTGAAGACGCCGAAGCGAATCCCCCCGATGATCAGCACCGGTACCATGAGCGCGGGCAGCGCATCGATGACCGCTCGGCGCCGCTCGGCAGGGTCGGAAGGCTTTACCCCTGCCCAGCCATGCTTGCGTGAGATATAGAGCGCCACGCCTATCAACGACAGCGTCAACAGCAGGCCGGGAATCACACCGCCCATGAAGAGCTTGCCTACCGAGGTATTGGAGGTGGTGCCGTAGACGATCATGACGATGCTGGGAGGAATTACCGTACCGAAAGAGCTGGCACACCCGACCAGAGCGCTGCTGAAGCCCTTGTCGTAGCCGTTTTTATGCATCGCCGGCAACAGCATACTGCCGATGGCAATGACATCCGCCACTCCCGACCCGGACAAGGCGCCGAACAACATACACGCCAGCACCGCCACAACGGCCAGCCCGCCTCGGATGTCGCCGACCAGGGACATGCAAAGGTGCACGATACGCCTGGTCAAGCCGGCACTGTTCATCAATTGCGCCGCGAGGATGAACAACGGGATCGCCAGTAGCGTGAAGCTGTCCATTCCACCGACGAACTGTTGTGCGGAAACCATCATGGGGGCCGCACCAAACACGAGCAGGTAGACGAGGGCGGCGAGAATCAGACCGAAGGCAATCGGTATGTTGACCAGAATGGCGAGTCCGAAGACACCCAGCAGAGTAAGTGCACCGAAGGTCATTGGCTATCTCCTGGAGACAACACGTGCTGCAACTGCATCAATGCCATGCCCACGCAGCCCACCGGCACCGAGAGGTACAGAAAGCCGACAGGCATCTTCAAGGCCGTGGTCGTCATGCTCATGGTCAGTAACGTCAGGTCCCAGCCTGCCTTGGCCAGCACCAGCAGCATCACCAGCAGGACAATATCCGTGGCCCTGCCAATAGTCCGGCGGACATCGGTGGAACGCACGATCAGAGGCAGCAGCCCGGCGTTGAGATGGGAGCATCGATGGGTACAGGTGACGGAACCCAGCAGGGCGGTCCAGATCAGCACCAATCGCGGCAACTCTTCAGCCCAGCTGGGCGTTTGTCCCACAACCCAGCGCATGAACACCGTATAGATGACCAGTGCCGCCAGGGCGGCTGCCCCGACGGCGGCCACGGCCAGACTGAGATTGGATACTCGTGTTGCAAGTCTGGAAAACCTCATGTCATTCGGCCGTACGATACTGTCTGACGGTCTCCATCAACTCCTCACCGAATACCTCGGCATAGTCGTTCCATACGCCCTGAACCTTCTGGTTGAAGGGAGCCGTATCGACCTCATTGATCTGCATACCTTCGGCGGTCAGATTTTCAAGCATGGTTTCATCATCTTCTCGCGTCATGGCACGCTGTTTATCGCGCCACTTATCGGCAAGCTCCTGGATGACTTGCTGGTCGTCCGGGTTGATCTTGTTCCAGGTAAGATCGGCAATCGTCAGACATGCCGGCGCCCAGACATGGCCCGTAAGGGAGACGTAATCCTGGACTTCATAAAAGGATGAGGAGTAGATAATAGAGAGAGGATTCTCCTGAGCATCAAAGACACCTTGCTGTAACGCCGAGTAGAGTTCACCGAAGGCAAGGGGAGCAGGATTGGAACCTAGTGCCTCGAAAGTATCGAGCCGCATCCTGTCGGGGGTAACCCGAATCTTCAGGCCCTCCAGGTCTTCGGGGGAGTCGATGGGTCCACGATTATTGGTGACATGGCGGAAACCGTTTTCCCACCAGCTGAGAATCTTGATGTTCTTCTCTTGCGCCAGTGTTTCGAGCGTTTCGCCCAGTTCGCCATCGTAGGCGGCGTAGGCTGCTTCTCGGTTCGCCCAGGAATAAGGCAACTCAACGATACCGAACTTGGGTTCCAGTGACTGGAAGGAGCCACAGCCGATGATTCCGGCCTCCATGCTGCCGATCTGCATGCCTTCTACCATTCGAGTTTCATTACCCAGCTGACCACTGGGAAAAACCTGAAAGTTGACGCGGCTATCCGTCGCTTCCTTTACATCGTCAGCGAAGCCTTCCGCAGAGACATGCCAATTGTGTGTGGGTGCCAACACGTGGCCGAGCTTGATATCCAGGGCATGTGCATTACTTGCAAAGGCGGTTAGCCCGATAAGACTGGAGAAGGCAAGAGGAGTCAGTTTCATTTTGATACCTGCTGTCTTTATTGTGGCGATTGGAATTAGACCCGGAGACAACAGATTCGATGGATAATACTCACATGGCAATTTTATAATTCTTATCTTTAACATTACTCATTTTTATACAAATTAACTTTCACTTCAAAATAAAAATCAATTAAAAAACACAAACTCTAAATACGACTTACTTAAATATATTGGCCACGAATTAATTAAAAATTCGTTTATTGATTTTATTTTATTTTATTTTATTATCACTATACGTGACATCGCGTCATCGGCGGCCAAAATTGCGCAGCTACAAAAAGCAGAAACCCAAGTAAACTCGAGATAAAGTTACAACGTAAACCAATGAACAATGGAGGCCCGATGAAACGCCCATTGCAGCCATTGACTCTCTTCTACCACCGCTATCCCGTGTAGACCGGGATATTGATAAGCCTGTTGGTAATCAGCGTCATTACGTTCACGCCCTTCTTTCTTGAAGACGCTGACAATAACGTCATCGATTCGCTGGGGCACACGCCCTTGACGCTGGCAGCCGAGAACAGTGACGGCTCGACAGTCCGAGTGCTGCTCGATGCCGGGCTTGCCGTGGATGCCGCCGATGCCTGTGGATGGGCCGCCCTGACGAAAGCGGCAGCCCATAGTCATCTAGACCTTCTGACAGACCTGATCGCCAGGGGGCATGGATTGATCAACACCATCACCGGGATTGGCCTGCCTTATGTCGCCAGCGCCCTGGGTATTTTTCTGCTCCGCCAAACGTTTAAAACTATCCCCCGGGAGCTTGAAGACGCCGCACGCATCGAAGGCTGCAACTGGCTGGAAATTTTGTGGAAGGTTTACGTACCGCTAGCCAAGCCCACCTATTAGGCTTATGGCCTGGTCTCGATCAGCCACCACTGGAATAACTTTATCTGGCCGCTAGTGGTCACCAACTCGGTAGAGAGCCGCCCGTTAACGGTCGGCCTTGGGGTTTTCTCCGCCCCGGAAACTGGCGTTAACTGGGCCACCGTTAGTGCCGCCACGCTGCTCAGTATCGCCCCACTGTTGATCGCCTTTTTGCTTTTTCAGCGCCAGTTTGTGCAGTCGTTTTTAAGGGCGGGGATTCGTTAGGCTCAAATGGCTATCATTTTCCAAATATCGCTCACTTGGCGTAAGCTATGAATAAGTGAGGAGGAAGATATATGGCTATTCAGCACAAGTCAGCCGACAAGCGCCGCGAAATGGGAGCCGCCGCGATGCGCACCTATCCCAACATTTCTCGTGGATGGGGGCTAAAAGAAAGCGAAGCAGCACTGCTATTAGGCGTACCTGATTCTACCTACCGGCGTTGGAAGCTGGCACCGGAGCAGGCTCGCCTGGATGCTAATCATCTGGAGCGGGTGTCGTTGATTCTGGGTATCTACAAAGCACTACACATATTGCTGCCCAATCAAGAGGCCGCTAATAGCTGGCTACAGAGATCCAGCAATAACCCTCTTTTTGCCGGTCACTCGCCAATGGAGCGTCTTTTAAATGGTCAAGTCTCCGACCTTTACGTTGTTCGCCAGCATTTAGATGCCGCGCGTGGTGGAGGCCATGCATGACATTCCCGCTGAACAACATCACGTGGCGGCCCAGTTACCGTGTTATTCCTTCGCGTTTCCCACCGATTGATTTATTCGAAGGCGTCAACAACAACGCTGATGATTGGGACTTGCTCAATGAGCTGGAAGGCGAAACCTCCGCAAGGCTACGTGAGGAAGCAGGAACCATTCACCTCGTTCGCGATGATGACCGCCGCTACGGCCCCGGCTGGACGCCCGTTATGGCCGCCTTTTGCCACTTCCCCGCGACCGGCTCGCGTTTTAGCGATGGCACCTTTGGCGCTTACTACTGCGCGCTAACCGAAACTACCGCCATTGCCGAAACCGTTTACCACGCAGAGCAGTTTATGGGCGAGTCGAGCCAACCACCCTTGATGCTTCAGCAGCGTGTTTATCTGTCGGATTTAACGGGCCAACTGATTGATTTACGTGGGCAGAATGCTGCCCAAGCGCTTCTCACACCGAGTAGCTGGGCAGCCGGACAAACCTTGGGTAGAAAAGCCTGGGAGAAACAAGCGGATGGCATCGTTTATCCCAGCGTCCGTGATCCAGAAGGCGAATGCGCCGCAGTGCTACGTCCACCCGTGCTATCAGCAGCGCGCCAGGGACGTCATCTCGGTTATGACTGGGATGGTCAGCGTATCCGCCATGTTTATGAGCTAACGCTATTAGGTTAACGCCGTCCCTGCTAGGGTCTGTTGACGTTTCATTGCGTACTATCGCCCACTGTGGATCGCCTTTTTTGCTCTTCCAACGCCAATTCGTGCAGTCGTTTTTAAGGGCGGGGATTCGCTAGGCAGACACCCCTCAGGTTTTTCGTGCGACAATTCTCTCTTAAGCACGCGACAAGGGAGAGCATTGATGCACGCCGACACCCACCCGGAAGCCCTCAAGGTGCTGCAGGAGGTATTTGGCTACGACCGCTTTCGCGGCCCGCAGCAAGCGATCATTGAGCATGTAATCGCTGGGGGCGATGCGCTGGTGCTGATGCCCACCGGCGGGGGTAAGTCGCTGTGCTATCAGATCCCTGCACTGCTGCGCGAAGGCACTGCGATTGTGGTCTCGCCGCTGATCGCGCTAATGCAGGATCAGGTAGCGGCACTAAAGCAGAACGGAGTCAGAGCGGACTACCTCAACTCCAGCCTCGATTATCACGAGGCAGTCGAGGTGGAAAACCGCCTGCGCGCGGGCGAGCTGGATCTCTTGTATGTCGCGCCCGAACGGCTGGCCACGGCGCGACTGCAGATGCTGCTGGAACAGACCCAAATTGCCCTGTTCGCCATTGATGAAGCCCACTGTGTCTCCCAATGGGGACACGATTTTCGCCCCGAGTATCGTCAGCTCTCCCATCTGCATCAACGCTTTCCCCAGGTGCCGCGCATCGCTCTGACCGCCACTGCCGATGTGCCTACCCGTGGCGATATCATGGAGCACCTTCAGCTCCAAGAGGCAGCGCTGTATAACAGCGGCTTTGACCGGCCCAACATTCGTTACCATATCGCCGAAAATCAGGGCAAGGCCAAGGAACAGCTGTTGCAGTTTATCCGCGAGCACCACGACGGTGAGGCGGGTATCGTCTACTGCCTTTCCCGGCGCAAGGTGGAGGAGACCGCCGCTTGGCTCGAGCGCCAGGGGCTGACCGCACTGCCCTATCACGCCGGGCTTCCCGCCGAACAGCGCCAGCACCACCAGACCCGTTTTCTGCGTGAAGATGGCGTGGTCATTGTGGCCACCATTGCCTTCGGCATGGGCATCGACAAACCCGACGTGCGCTTTGTGGCCCACCTCAACCTACCCAAGAGCATCGAAGCCTACTACCAGGAGACCGGCCGCGCCGGGCGCGATGGCCTGCCCGCCGATGCCTGGATGGCCTACGGGCTCCAAGATGTGATCACGCTACGCCAAATGCAGCAGGACTCCAGCGCCGCCGACCAGCAAAAACGCATTGAGCAGCAGAAGCTCGATGCCATGCTGGGGCTGTGTGAAATCATCAGCTGCCGACGCCAGGCGCTGCTTCACTACTTTGGCGATCATCTGGATGCGCCCTGCGGCAACTGCGACAACTGCCTAACCCCACCCGAAACCTGGGAGGCCACCGTGGCGGCGCAAAAGGCGCTTTCCTGTGTCTACCGCACCGAGCAGCGCTTCGGCGTGACCTATCTGGTGGATGTACTGTTAGGCAAAAGCAACGAACGAATTACCCGTTTTGGTCACGACCGCATCAGTACCTTCGGCATTGGTAAAGAGCTCGCGGCTAATGAGTGGAAAGCACTCTTTCGCCAACTGATTGCCAGCGGCTATTTAAGCGTGGATATGGAGGGGCACGGTGGTATCAAGCTGACTGCGAACGCAAAGCCGGTGCTGCGCGGCGAACACGCCCTCACCCTGCGCAAACCAAGCAAGGCCAAGACCACTCGGCGTGGCAGCAAAGGCGCCTCTACCACGCTGCCCCACGGGGAGCTATGGGAAGCCCTGCGCCAGCACCGTCGTGAACTGGCTGCAGCCCAGGGCGTGCCTGCCTATGTGATTTTCCACGACGCCACTCTGGCTGAATTGGTCGAACAGAAACCCCAAAGCCTGGAGGCACTGGGGGCGATCTCCGGCATCGGCGCGCGCAAACTGGCGGATTACGGCGAGGGATTTTTGGGCGTTATTCTGGCGAATCGGGAAGCCGAGTAAAAATGATCAAGTCAAGGCTTGAGTGTGGTCTTCGAAACGCTCAACGGACATATCGATCACTTCCTACGAACCTACCTACGCGCAGCAATGATGGCACTGGGTTAGCTCGCCGGTATTATCGGCAATGCTCACCACGAGCGATAGCAGCGGCATCGAAAACACCTGTGTCCAGTACCCAGCCAGTGACAAGTTCAGCGGGCGTCACATCAAAAGCGGGGTTCCAAACAGGGGCGTCTTCTGGTGCCCACACCACATTACCAAAGGCACCCGCAGCGCCGCGGATTTCGGCAGGGTCGCGCTGCTCAATGGGAATATCCGAGCCGGTAGCACATGCCGGGTCTACCGTGGTGTAAGGGGCTACCACGTAAAACGGCACCTGATGATAGTGAGCGATCACCGCCAGCATGTAAGTACCCACTTTGTTGGCGAAGTCGCCGTTAGCGCAGATACGGTCGGCTCCCACCATCACTTTATCGACTTTACCTGCTGCCATCAGGCTGGCGGCCATGCTATCGGCAATTAGCTGGTAGGAAATACCTAAGTCGGCCATTTCCCAGGCGGTTAAACGGCCACCCTGTAGCAGCGGGCGAGTTTCATCCACATACACATGCAGCTCAATGCCGCGCTGTTTAGCCACCGCCAGCGCGCCAATTGCCGTACCCACCCCTGCAGTGGCCAACGCCCCGGTGTTGCAGTGGGTAAGCACCCGGTCACCCGGCTGTATAAGATCAGCGCCCCGCTCGGCCATGCGTTGGCAAAGCTCGCGATCTTCTGCAAACAGTTCGGCGGCGCGCTCGGCCAAGGCGTTGGCGCCTAGCTCAAAGCAGGCTTCCATGGCATCCAGGCAGTACATTAAGTTAACTGCCGTGGGGCGTGTGGCACGTAAGCGATCGCTCACCAGCTGCCAGTCGCTTTCAGGATAGCGCGCGGCGTATTGGGCCAACACAAAGGCGGCGCTCAAGCCAATCAGCGGCGCACCGCGAATCGCCAGGTTTTTCACCGCACCCCACCACTCTTCAGGCGAGTCACAGCGCACCCACTGCTCCGCTTGCGGCAGCTGGGTTTGATCCAAATACTCAAGGTAGTCGGCATAGGCCCGCAAACTGCGTGATTGAAGTTGAGGCATTTGATGAACTCCTTGAGTACTTGAGTTGCGGAACAGAGTAGTAGAACAATGGCACGGCTTATCAGGCGCGAAGCTTATCATATAGAATGAGCGCCACTAGAAGAGGCATCGCTGACACATGATCGTTCCCAACACAGAGACCTTACAAGCCGACCTGCTGGCCGCGATTTCCTGGGCGGCGCAGCAAGGCTGGACGCCCGCCACCGGCGGCAACTTTTCCGCCCGAACCGAGGCTGGCTATCTTGTTACCGCCTCTGGGCGGGATAAAACCCGCATTCAGGCCGATGACCTCTTGCTCTGCAACCTGGATGGTAAGGTGCTTGAAGGCAACAGCAAGCCGAGTGCAGAAAGCAACCTACATGCCGCGCTCTATCGCTTAGACGCTTCTATTAACTGCGTGCTACACACTCACACTGTGGCCAGCACGGTACTGTCACGGCGCTTTCCAGAGGGTATTGAGCTAAGCGGCTTTGAAATGCAAAAAGCCTTGCAGGGCAACGTGACCCACGACGCTACCATCAGCTTGCCCGTGGTGCCCAACTCCCAGGATATGGAGGAGCTGGCCGAGCAAGTCCGCAGCGGCTGGCCGATGCCCTGGGGCTTTTTGGTCGCGGGTCACGGCATTTATGCCGTGGGTGATAGCATCGCGAGTTGCCGCCGCCACCTGGAAGCGATTGAGTTTTTACTTGCCTGTGTTCTTGAAGAGAGCCGATGGTCTTAAATGAGTAGTCTTAAATGAGTAACCCAACTGCACGCGCGATTGTGACCGATATTGAAGGCACCACCACGGATATTAGTTTCGTGCATAAGGTGCTATTTCCCTATGCCCATGCCAAGTTGCCAGACTTTCTACGTGCAAATTCAAGCACACCAGCGGTTGCCGAGCAGATCGACGCCGTGCGCAGTGAAATGGGTGAACCTGATGCCACGCTTGAGACCGTGATCGCCCAACTGCTCCAGTGGATCGAGACCGATCAAAAGGTTACCCCGCTAAAAGCCTTGCAGGGCATGGTGTGGGCGGATGGTTACCAGCGCGGCGACTTTACAGGCCATTTGTATAGCGACGTAACCCCCGCCTTGCGCCAATGGAAAGAGGACGGCAAAGCGCTTTACGTTTACTCATCAGGTTCTGTTCAGGCGCAAAAGCTGCTGTTTGGCTATAGCGATGAGGGCGACCTAACCCCGCTATTTAGTGGTTATTTCGATACCCACATTGGTCATAAACGTGACGCCGACGCCTACCAGCGTATTGTCGCTGAACTTGACCTGCCGCCTGAAGCGGTGCTGTTCTTGTCTGACGTGGTCGAAGAGCTGGACGCCGCCAAGCAGGCGGGCATGCAAACCCTGCAGTTGGTGCGCGAAGGCACCCAGGCAGGCACCACTCACGCTTGCGTTACTCGCTTTGATGAGATCGCTCTGTAACATTTACGCCCATCGCTTTTAAGGAGAGTTTTTGATGTCGCAACTAAAAGTATTTGCTGATCAGAACCCTAATGACGCACTGGTGGACATCACCGACGGCGAACGGATTACCGCTGAGCTGAATAAGGTGGGCGTGCTGTTTGAGCGCTGGTCAACACCGGGCGAGATCGCCGATGACGCTACTCAAGAAGATATTTTAGCGCTCTACCAGGAAGATATTGACCGGGTGAAAAGCAAAGGCGGTTATCAAACCGTCGACGTTCTGCACATGGTGCCTACACATCCAGAAAAAGATGCCATGCGCCAGAAGTTCTTAAATGAGCACCGCCATCATGAAGATGAGGTGCGCTTTTTCGTCAAAGGCCAGGGGCTGTTCTGCCTGCACATCGAAGATAAGGTGTATCAGGTGTTATGTACTCGCAATGACCTGATCAGTGTGCCCGCCAACACGCCTCACTGGTTCGATATGGGCCCAGCGCCGGAATTCACCGCGCTGCGTTTCTTCGACAACGTCGAAGGCTGGGTGCCGCATTGGACAGAGAGCGATATCGCCGGAAAATTTGATCGTTTGGATCAGTTGTAAACTGGGGGCGCCGTCTATTCACTGCGAGCATAACGAAGCAATCTCGGGGTTCTCATGCAGCCTTAAGCTTAGATTGCTTCGTCGCAGGCTCCTTGCAATGACAGCGGCGCCCTAGGTGCTCTTCGCCCGCTAAAGCTGCTACTAGTTAGTGTTGAGCTATTGATAATCAGCCCTTGCTACAACACCTCTTGTTGGTTATATGCCCTGGCTAAATCCGCCAGCGCGTTCAGGTCACAGTAGACTTCCGGCTCCAGAATCAACGTTTGGCCCATCAGCACATTGCGCGCTTCAAGCTTGGCGCGCAGCGCGGTGTCTTCGATCTCTTCAAAGTCGGCGTTGTGGGCCAGCGACAGTACGCGGCGGTGCATTTCGATACCGCAGTAGGCCAGCGCATCCAAACGGATCTCATCAAGCAACGCATCGCAGGCATCGTCGGCGCTATTCCCCTGCTCTTCAAATAGCGACTTGGGAAACAGAATGCCAGTACGCTCGGTTTGCCACAGGTGGCGGAACTCGGCGTCAAAGTGGTTAAAGCACGCTTCGATCACTTCAATAATCCACGCCTGGTACTCATCAAGCTCACCTTCTTCACGGTGAGCGGGCTGGCTGAAATAGGCCATCAGGAAGTTGGCTACCGCCATGCCTAGGTCAAAGGCCATCGGCCCATATTGGGAAAACTCCGGGTCGATCACGCGCACGTCAGTATCGGTGGCCATAATCGAGCCGGCATGCAGATCACCATGGAGCATGGTTTCCGTGTTAGCGGTGAACTTCATCAACAGCCGCTGTACTTTGGCCTTTAAACGCGCATTACGGCGTAGTTCATCCACCACCGGCGAAAGCTCCGGCGTGTGGTGGTTCATTTCAGCGCCGTAATAAGGATCGGTAAATACCAGCGACTCGGTGATGGCGGGAATCGCCACATTGCCTGAAAATAGCCCCACGTCTTGCTTTTTCTCGGGGCTACTCAGCGAAAGCTCCGAGCCCCGAAATGCCGTGCGCGCGCAGAATTGGCCGATGGTTTCACCAAGTTGTGCGACTCGCTCGCCGTTGATTAACTTGCGGCGCAGTATAGTGTGGGGGTACAGATACTCCATCACAAACAGCGCCTGGGGCTTGTCGAAGTAGTACACCTCTGGGGCAATGCCCGGTGCCCGCTTGGCCTGGCGCACCAAGGCGTAATACTCAAAATGGGCGCGATAGATCGGTAGCGGCCAGCTCTCACCTACCATGCGTACATAGGGGAGTGCCTGCTTAACCACCACACTGCCCACGTCACCGGAGACAATAAACACTAGGTTGAGGTTGCCGTCACCCACCTCGCGAATCTCCCAGCTAGCAGGTTCTCCGCCCACTCGACTAGCCACTGCCTCAACACCACCCAGTCGCTGGGAAAGGGTGTCGACGCCGAGCGCGCGGTAATCTTGATCAATCTCCAAAAGTCATTCCTCACAAAACGTTTAAAGGCAGGGCGGACGGCTATTGAGCTGATATACCTAAGCCACCATTAGCGTTATCGCTGGAGAGTGAACCCTCTGAGTTAGCCACCCATATACGGTTGCGACCTTGCCGCTTGGCTTCGTAAAGCGCTGCATCTGCTTGGGATAATAGCTTGGCGGGGGCAAGGCCGACACCTGGGTAAAGTACCGCTACTCCGATACTCACCGTGACAACGCTCTCCGCCGAGGCACCCGGGTTAGGGATCTGCAAGCCTTCCACGCTGCGCCGGATCCGCTCCGCCGCTGGCTCTACAGCTTCAGGGATTGCATTGGCCATTAACACCAAAAATTCTTCGCCGCCAAAGCGCACCACTAAGTCAGTATCGCGGCTGTTGGCCTGCATGACCTTCGCTACCCGACGTAAACAGACATCGCCTTGAGGATGCCCATAATAGTCGTTGTACGCTTTGAAGTGGTCGATATCGATCACCATAAGTCCTAAGCAAAGTCCTTTATCGGCGGCCTCTTGCCACCGGACGGGGAACACCGTATCGAACTGGCGCCGATTGGCCAGAGTGGTTAAAGGGTCGGTAACCGACATGCGGGTCAACTTTTTATTATCTTTTAAGTAGTAGCCCGCACGGAGTTTCTCTTTCAATACATGCAGGTAGGCGGTTCGCTCGCTACGCTCGAAGCGGTAGTTCGCGGCAAGACTAAATACTGCCACAGCAATAAGAGTGAATATAGCCAGCCGCTTTGCTTCTGCTGGCATTGGCTCATATGGCAAGACAAATATCAGAATTATTAAAACACTAATAGCAGATGACCATACGGCATAGCTAAAGCGCAGTGAATAAACAATATTCCCCACCAACAAAATAAGCCCAAAAGAGAATACGTCAAGATAGGAGTAGGGTGCGGTGGAACTCACAAAGATCATACAAGAGATCAGCGTAGCAACGATAACCGTGCTCGTCATTAACGTCTCGCGTAACGCTGGAGAGACACCACGGTAGACCAACCAAAGAATAGGCAAGCCGAAAGGCAGCATCACTCCAACCCGAAACATGACAGCAATGCTAAAAGTGTCAGAGCGAAAGCTATAGTCGTTGATCAAAAACAGGCAATAAATGAACGCTGATATGAGCCCCGCCACGGCCATGCTACGACCGCGTTGGCGCTGGGTATCTGCTTCAAAGCGCGCCTCCACATCATCAGCAAAACGCAACAGCCAAGCGCCTTTCCCTAATTCATTTTCGACAGCTTTCAGCAACGCGTCATTGATCATTACTCACCCTCAATGCCTCACTACACTACTAATGGTTTTCATACAGCTCTAGCAGCTGTCAGAAGCCAAGTATTACATCGGCATACGACTATAATGTTCCATAGTAACGTTTAGTTAAAATGAAAACCGGTACTTTTTTAAACGTAAAACAACATGTTCTTTAATTAATCAGTCATTAAAAAAAGACGCCGCCACGAAAGCGAGCGCCTTAATTTTGCTGTTAATATAGTAGCGACTACTGAATAAGGAGGTAAGCCATGCAGCGCGAGCAAGACCCAGCAACCCTCGACTGGACCTTCACATTAGGACATCGCGAATTAGTAGTACACCAGCGCTATGAAGTGCTTAGTATGGTGAACGATTTTATGCTGGGCATTTGGTTTACGATTGGCAGTGTCTGCTTTTTTTACCAAGGTGCCGTACAAACCGTCGGCGTGTGGTTATTTGTGATTGGCAGCATACAGCTGCTGATTCGACCGGCGATTCGCCTTCATCGCTTTGTCTATTTTAAGCAACTACCGGATACCGACCACGATGCCTAGAAAGCTGCATTCAACGCAGCTGGCTGTCTTTACTACCACGCCGATTGTAGCCACTATAGGCCGACTGTTTTTTGTCCAACTCACTCTGACAAACCACACAGAGCCGAACGCCAGGAATCGCTTTACGGCGCGCTTCGGGAATAGGGTCGCCACACTCCTCGCAAACATCAAGACTTTCGCCACTAGGTAGTTGGCTACGGGCACGCCGCACCGCATCGTCTAGCGTGCTCTCCATCTGCTCTTGTTCGGCACCATCTTTTGCCCATCCACCTGCCATAGTCGCGCTCCTCGCTCAGGCCCTAACAAGCTATCAGCATAGCAGTCACGCCGTTCGATAAACCAAGTGGATGTTAGCCAACTAGGTCTGATCATTTTTTGGAGACAACGCCAGGTTCTTCTGCCCCCTCAAACACGTCAGGATATTTTCGCTTGGCTCGCACTAAGCGAATAATGGTGATGATATTGGTGACCACAATCAGGCCTTCAGCAATGGTACCGCCGATGGTGCCAATCAGCAGGTTGTTAAGCATCCAGGCTAAGGCGGCCAGCCCCAGAAAAACCCGCATGGCAATGCCGCGCATTAGAAACATGCCCACGGTTCCCAGTACCATGGCCGCCACCGGCAAAATATCCACCCAACTTTGCCACGTGAAGGCTGCAGCGATACCGCTGGCCAGCAAGACTCCCGCCATAACGGCCTTACTGCCCATATATCGACGAGCCAGAACAATCCGCACTATCACCAGCCCCGTTAGCGCCGCCGCCGTCCAGCTCTCGAAAAACACAAACTGCAGCGCAAAAGCCACATTGGCGGAAATCAGTAACACCAAGAGGCGATCGTCGTTTTTACTGGCAAAGGCCACGACACATATCACCAGAGCCACCAAGCCACAGAGCTGACCAGCCAGGGCACTATGGCTTAGGTTGTCTAACATTTATAACGCTCCTCTTTTGCATGCTGCCGTAAACCCCATACTGGCACAGTTAACGTTCTCCTAAACCAGAAACCGAACGCCTCGGGCGGCCAACGGGCTGCGTAGCTTATCTGGCAGCGGCACATCGGTGACCACGGCATCATAATCACCCAGCTGGCCCGCTGCGCAGCGCAGCGGCAGATCGAACTTGGTTTTATCCAGCACTAACACACGATAACCGGCATGGGCTAATAGCGCCTCACGGGCCATCACTTCGTCGTCGTTGTAGTCATAAAGCTGACCATGGCTATCCATCCCCCCCACCGACACAATTCCCACATCGGCACGGTAGCGTTGAAAAAAGCGCCAGGCATCGCCGCCTATCACATCCTGGTCGCGACGACGCACTCGCCCACCCGCCACCACTAATTCACACTTTAACTGGCACAGTTTAATCAGCGCATGCAGATTATTGGTCATGATATGCAACCCTTGCTTATCACTCAGCGCATCGGCCAACTGCTCAACCGTGGTGCCCGTGCCTAAAAATAGCGCTTGATGGTCTTGCACTAGGCTTGCCGCCCGCGCAGCAATCTGCCGTTTACCCGCCACATTAACGATCTGACGCTGGTCGTAGCCGATGTTTTCTTGCTCGGGAAACGGCAGCACCTCACCCTGGCGGCGCAGCACTAGGCCTTTATCGGCTAGGTGACGAATATCCCCACGCAAGGTTTGCACAGAAACCCCAAACTCTCCTGCCAGATTGTCTACCGATTGGCGCCCTTGTGAGTGGATTCGCTGCAACAGCTGTTGTCGACGTTCGAACTGGCGCATAGCCCCTCTCAGCACAACGAAAGCAAAAAGTGCGGCAAACGAAAGCCACGGAATGTTGAACGAAAGCATAGTGTCACTTTGTTGTAAGCAGATGACAGTAACTTAGGTGGGGTTCACTCACTGGAGGTTTACTCATGTTGAAGCACCCCGTGGTATCTACCCTTGCAACTGCCGTCGCGATAGCCAGTTTTTCCCTTTCAGCTCAGGTAGCGGCGAACGAAACGCTGACGCTCTACACCAGCCAGCCCAATAGCGATGCACAGCAGACCGTTGACGCCTTTGAAGCGGCCAATCCCGATATCGAAGTGGAGTGGGTACGCGACGGTACTACGCGCTTAATGACTCGGCTGCGTTCGGAGCTTTCGGCCGGGGTGAGCAACCCCGACGTGCTGCTGATTGCTGACAGCATGACCATGGAGTCGCTCAAGCAGGAGGGCCATTTACAGCCTTATCTAAGCGATCAGCGCCAAGGGTATGACACAGATCTATATGACCCGGAAGGCTACTACTACGGCACCAAGCTGATCACCACCGGGATTGTCTATAACACCGGCGCCGAGCATCAGCCGCAGAGTTGGCAAGACCTGCTGGGGCCTGACTACGCAGGGCTGGTCACCATGCCTAGCCCACTCTACTCCGGCGCAGCACTGATCCACATGGCGGCGGTTAGTGCCAACCCAGAGTTAGGCGCCGAATACTACGATGCCCTACACGCCAATCGCACCGAAGCACAGGGCGGTAATGGCGGCGTGTTTAACGCCGTGGCCGCGGGCACCAAGCCCTATGGCATTGTGGTGGACTTCCTGCCGATTCGCGAAGCCGCCAAAGGCTCGCCGGTGGAGTTTGTATTTCCTGAAGAGGGCGTGAGTGCGGTCACCGAGCCAGTCGCCATTATGCAGGGCGCAAAGAATGTCGATGCCGCGCAAAAGTTCGTTGATTTTGTGCTTTCCCAGCAGGGCCAGGAACTGGTCAGCCAGCAGGGCTACCTGCCCGCCCACAACGACGTTGCCCCGCCGGAAGGCTTTCCCGAGCGCGATAGCATTACCCTGATGCCGGTGGATACAGAACAGGCGCTGGCCCAGGAAGCCGAGCTTAAACAGCACTTTAGCGATCTATTCGGCGGGTAATCATGACGCCCGCTCTCAACTATAATAAGTACGACAGCGACA
>NZ_JH393257.1:1871392-1899943 GCF_000236035.1 Vreelandella boliviensis LC1 | reverse complement strand
GACAAAAAGTCCGCCAGCCAGCACCGCTGGCTGCTTTCCAGCCTGTTGATTGCCATTGTGCTGCTCAGCCTGGCGCCCAGCCTGCGCCTGCTGATCGAGGCGTTGAGCGACCTTACCCAAGGGAGACAGTCACCGCTATGGCAGGTACTCAACAGCGCCAGCACTTGGCGAGCACTCTGGCATAGCCTGTATACCTCGGGGCTTGGCATGCTGATCGCCCTGTTGCTGGGCAGCCTGTTCGCCTTTGCCATCACGCTCACCAATGTGCGCGGAAAAGCGTGGCTGGTGTTCTGCTTTATGCTGCCGATGATGATTCCGCCCCAGGTCACCGCCTTGAGCTGGCTGCAGCTGTTTGGCCCGGCCAGCCCGCTTCTAAAAAGTATTGGTATGGCACCACCGCTAGGCAGCCCGCAACCGCTCTACTCGGCAGAAGGCATCGCTTTATTGCTGGGTATCCAGAGCGCGCCGCTGGTATTTCTAGCCCTGCGCACCAGCTTGCTGTCTTTGCCTCGAGAACTTATCGAAGCCGCCCGCATTAGCGGCGCCAAACAAACCCAAGTATGGGGCCATATTATTCTCCCCGTGACCCGTAGCGGCTTGATCGCCGGGGGGGCGATGGCGTTTATCTCAAGCCTGGGCAACTTTGGCATTCCTGCCATGCTAGGCATTCCCGCTGGCTACTACGTGCTGCCCACACTGATCTACCAGCGCATGGCCAACTTCGGTACCGGCGTGTTGGCAGAAATGGCCGCCCTGTCGCTGCTGATTGGATTGCTGGCCTTAGCGGGCGTCGCGCTGCAGCAGCACTTGATGGGACGCAGTCGCTTTGGGCTGGGCGGCCATAGTGGACGCTGCCACGATTTCACGCTGGGCCGCTGGCGCTCGCTGGTGACCGCCACGCTAGTCGGGATCTTACTGATTATCCTGGTCGCACCGCTGCTCGCGCTGATTATCAGTTCGCTGGTGCCCGCCATGGGCGTGCCGCTTAACGCCGAGACCACAACTTTAGGTGCTTACGTCGAAGTGATGGGCCGTCAAGGCGCTACATGGCGGGCGGTGAACAACAGCCTGTTACTAGCGGGTAGCGCGGCAGTGGTGTTGATGTTACTGAGCCTGCCATTGGCTTACCGGCTACAGCGCCTACCGGAACGCTGGCGGGGCGTGGTACTTAGCGCTATCGAGATCCCCTATGCGCTTCCCGGAGTGGTATTGGCGATTGCCTGCATCCTGCTGTTTGTCCGCCCACTGCCGATTATCAATGTGGCGCTCTACGGCACCCTGGGGCTGATTTTTATCGCCTATCTGGCGCGCTTCCTGGTGGTCTGCGTAAAGCCCGTCGCCGCCAGTTTGGCGCAGCTGGATCCCTCCCTTGAGGAGGCGGCACAGCTAGCGGGGGCAGGCCCCTGGCGGCGCCTCGGCAGCATTATTTTACCGCTGGTGGCGCCCGCGCTGTTCGCCGGTGGGCTGCTGGTGTTCTTGCTGGCGGTCAACGAACTAACCGTGTCTGCGCTGCTGTGGAGCGCCGGCAACGAAACTCTCGGCGTGCTGATCTTCAACCTCGACGAAGGCGGCGAAAGCGTGCTGGCCTCAGCGGTATCAGTGCTGGTGGTGATCATGGTCGCCTCGCTGATGCTGACGCTCAGTTTGCTGGCACCGCGGCTACCTAAAGGAGTCATCCCATGGCAGAGCTAAACATTGCAGGGCCAAACATCGTAGGACTGAGCATTGATCGCGTTACCAAACGCTTTGGCGAACACACTGCCGTGGATGAGCTGTCGTTGGAGATTAATCCGGGAGAGTTTGTTGCCCTGCTCGGCCCTAGCGGCTGCGGCAAAACCACTATGCTGCGCATGTTGGCGGGGTTTGAAACGGTCAACGAGGGTACTATTCAATTAGCCAATCGTACCCTGGCAAGCGCCGATACCCATGTCCCCCCCGAGCAGCGCAATATGGCCATGGTGTTTCAATCCTATGCGCTGTGGCCGCATATGAGCGTGGCTGACAACGTGGGCTACCCAGTCAAACTGCGCGGCCTGCGCGGGACGGCGTATCAGCAAAAGGTTCAGCAGGCCCTGGCTCTGGTGGAACTCGATGCCTACGCCGACCGCATGCCCCAGGCCCTCAGTGGGGGTCAGCGACAGCGCGTGGCGCTCGCGCGCTGTCTAGTCAGCGACCCGTCGGTGGTGTTGCTGGATGAACCACTGGCCAACCTTGACCGTCATCTGCGCGCCACCATGGAGCACAGCTTCCGCGATTTTCACCAGCGCACTGGCGCTACCCTGGTCTATGTCACCCACGACCAGACCGAAGCCATGGCGCTGGCGGATAAAATCGCGGTGATGAAAGCGGGCAAACTGGTTCAATGGGGCGCCCCCGAAACCCTTTACCGACAGCCGCGAACCGCCTGGGTAGCAGGCTTTATAGGCCAGGGCAGCCAATTAATGGTCGCCGCTGGTCACCCTGGAAAGCGTCTTGAGAGCGCTGCCCTGATGCGCGGGTTAAATGCCATCGAATCCGAGCGCAGCCAAAGCGTATTGGTGCGCCCAGAGCATATTCAGATCAGCACAACACTCTCTTCCTCCGTGGCTCCCACGCATAGTCAGCTTGCCGCCCAGGTGGAGGGCGTGATCTTCCGCGGCGAGCGTTATGAACTCACCCTGCGCCTGCCCAGTGGCGAAACGCTGCTGGCCTACCATCACAGCGCGCCTGATTTGGGTAGCCAGGTTGCCGTTAGCCTTGAGCAGGGCTGGTGTCTGGAGCCCGACCAATGAGTGTTATTATCGAAATTCTAAGTGGTTTAGGCGCCAAAGGGCCAGCGGCGATAGTAGTAGAAGCCCAAGGAAAACGCTTACTGCTAGACGCAGGCGGCGCACTCCACCCAGACGACACCATTACCTGGGCGAACAACCTGAATGTGGATGCAGTGCTGATTAGCCACGACCATATTGACCATATCGGCGGTGTGGCCGAGCTAGCGGAGAACGTGCCACTTTATTGCACACCATTGGTAGCCAAGGCATTGCCCCACAACCGCTCTTGGCTCCCTCTGCCCGAACGCGGTACGCTAGAGGTGGAAGGCATCACCGTTACCACCGGCCAAGCGGGGCACTCACTAGGCGGCGTGTGGCTGCATTTAGCGGTGGAAGGCGGTGTTTTCTATAGCGGCGATGCTTGTTTCGAGTCGCGGCTGTTCCCTTTTGATACGCCACCAACGGCGCGTATTGCGTTACTAGATGCCTCCTACGGTAGCTACGACCAACCCCAAGTGCGTTGCGTGCAGGCCATCAGTGAGTTTCTTTATCAGCCGCTGGCGTTTCCGGTTCCGGAAACCGGTCGCGCCCTGGAAATGGCACTATGGCTGGCGGAAGAGGCGGATCGAAGACAGTTAACGCTCGCCATTGACCCGGTGATTCGCGACAACCTGGCCGCGCTATTGGCACTGCCTGCCACATTGCGCCGACCTGGGCTCGACCACTCAATTCACTTGCTTTTAGCGCGGCAAAACGTTTACTCGCCAAACCTTCAGTTGGTGTGCGATCGCAACGATACCCCGGAACAGTGGCCTGATCACCACCTGCTCCATACAGGTTATCTGACCCCTGATCGCCGCGCCGAGCTAGCGGCGGGTGAAATAAGCTGGCAGCGCTGGAATGTTCACCTGCGTGCGTCGCACCTGGTGGCGCTCGCCGACCAGTTGGACGCCACTCAAGTGGTGCCGCTATTTACCCAGTTTAGCGATAACGAATTAAACGCGTGGCATCGGCTGCTAAGCGACCGCCTCTGCACCGCACAGCGTTTCTCTGCTAATTCACGTTTAGTCACCCTTTCCTGTTTAGGGAGTTTTGCATGTCCGCAGTAATTGTTGATGTCGACGGCACCTTAGCCGAATTTCACCCCCACCAGGTCAGTGACTGGGTGCTGGGCAGCCAGAAACAATGGGAGCCCTTCTTTGCCCATATGGCCGAAGCGCCGGTGATCGAAGCGGTTGCCAAGCTGGTTAAGATCCTGAAGACCCAGGGCCAGCAGATCGTTATTTGCAGCGGTCGTCCGGACAGCCACCGTGAGCATACCCAGCGCTGGTTAGAGCGCCATACCATCCCCTTTGATGCCATGTATCTGCGCCCTGAGGGCGATGACCATGTGGATGATGAAGAGGTAAAAGCCGCGCTACTCAATCAAATGCGCAGCGACGGCTTTGCCCCCTGGCTGGTGCTGGATGACCGTGACGCTGTGGTCGCCCAGTGGCGCGCGCTCGGCCTAACCTGTTTGCAGTGCGCACCAGGGGACTTTTAAGCGTTCGCCAGCCTAGCGCGACGCTGCCACAACAGCACTGCTAAGGGCACCAGCGCGACGGGGACCAAGAGCAGGTTAAGCGTCGCCCAGCCTAAACTGCTAACCAAGGGACCGGCGAGCAGCGCGGTCGTAGCGGCGGTGCCAAAGACTAAAAACTCATTGGCGGCCTGGGTGCGCGCTTTATCCACCGGGCGGTAGCTCTCGGTGAGCAGCCCGGTGGCGGGCAAAAAGGTAAAGTTCCAGCCCAACCCCAGCAGAATCAGCGCCACGTTAAAACCGGCTAAGCCGATTCCAAACTGGGCGACCACAGCACTCGCCACCAGCAGCAGGCAACCGGCCACGATAACTTGTTTGGCACCGAAGCGGGTGGCCAAATGCCCAGTAAAGAAAGAGGGTAAAAACATTGCCACCACATGCCACTGAATAGTCATGGAAACATGGTTAAAGTGGTGCCCGGCCCCCGCCATGGCTAGCGGCGTGGCGGTCATGGCCAGGTTCATCACGCCATAACCAACCATTGCCGCGCTCACCGCCACAATAAATCCGGGCTGGCGGAGTATCTTACCCAGCGGCAGTGCGGTGCCTTCGCCGTGGGTGCGGGATGCGGGCGGCAGTTGTGTCAGCATCAGTACCACCAACGCCAGTGCATAGAGCGCAGCTAAACCAACAAAGCTGCCCAAAAACGGCACCTCGCCCAACTCACGACTCACCCTGGCCAGCCACGGCCCGGCAAACGCGGCCAGTACGCCGCCGCCCATCACCAAACCAATCGCCCGGTCACGCATCGGCGCGGGGGCGGCCTCTACCGCGGCAAAGCGATAGAGCTGACCAAAACCAATGCCGATACCGATCAACCAGGTGGCCAGCAAGAACAACCCAAAGCGCTCGCTCATCAGCGCCTGCACGGCAACCAGCGCGCCTACCAAGCCAACGATATTGCCCAGCATAAAGCCGAGTTTACGGCCCAGTTTGGCCATGATTAACGAGGCGGGAATGGTGGCACACATCAACCCTAACCACTGGGTGGCGACCGGCGCAGTTGACCAGGAGGCGCTAGGCGCCAAGGAGGCCCCGATCAGCGGTGAAACGGCAATCAACAAGACATTGCCGGTAACCAGCAGCGCTTGGCAGAGTGAAAGCAGGGTGACGGTTAAAGGCATGAGGCACTCTCCTGAGCGGAAGCCGCGTGAGAAGTAGCAAAGCGTTGGCGATAGACCGAGGGTGATACGCCGTAGTAGCGCTGAAACTGGCGGCGCAACTGCTCCGCTCCACCCAGCCGCCAGCGTTGTGCCAGTCGCTCAAGGGATAGCTGCTCGCGCTCGTTGAGCAGCGCAAGGCGCGCTTGTTCAAGGCGTAGCTGGGTCAGGTAAGCGCCGGGCGTCGTATTTAAGTAGCGCCTAAACAGCCTGGATAAATGGCGTGGGGAAACCGCCATCAGGTCGGCCATGCTCTCAAGCCCGTGATCCACGCTGGGGTCGGCGTGGAGTTGATCCAGCAAGCGGCGCAGTGGCCCCGCAGCAAGCTGGCGGCGCAGTATCTCGCTGAACTGCGACTGCCCGCCGGGGCGGTGCAAAAAAACCACCAGTTCACGGGCTACCCGTCCGGCAAGTTCGGCACCGTGATCCGCCTCGACCAGCGACAGCGCCAAATCAATCCCTGCCGTTATGCCTGCGCTGGTGTAGCGACCGTTGCTTTCGCTATACAGCGCATCGGGCTCGACGCTAAGCGCGGGGTACTCCTCGGCTAATTGCTCGGCATGGCGCCAATGGGTGGTAACGCGACAGCCATCCAGCAGCCCTGCAGCGGCTAATAAAAATGCCCCTGAGCAGATCGACCCAAGCCGTCGTACCATTGGGGCGATGTCACGAAGCACCTGCTTCACTTCGGCTATGTCGCGCTGCTGCATCACCCCACTGCCGCCCGCCACCAACAGCGTATCAAGGGGCATTAAACGCTTAAGTTGGTGGTAGGTGTGTGTAGCGTGCACGGCTAAGCCGCTGTTGGTGGCTACCGGGCCGACGGCATCGGCTACCAGCGTTAACTGGTACAGCGGATGGGGGCTTAGCGCATTGGCGCTGGCAAACACCTGCCAGGGGCCACTGACATCCAACAGTTGGCAGTCAGGATAGGCAATTAGGGCAATATGGCGCGTCACTGTCTCTCTCCGTTAATGGCATAGAGAGAGTGTCGGCGCCACGGCCTATGTCGGCAAGGACCATTACCCCACCGATAGAGACATCTCTATAAAAAGCAGGTCATTAGCATCAGCCCGTCCTGTCTAACGGCGCCTCCATCCTGCGTACGCTGGAAACGAAATCGCTAAAGCGCTCGCCCTGAATCAACACATGGTCGCTCAGTGCTCGCTGCGCCGCTACGGAGTCACCCTGTTCAATGGCCTCCACGATGGTTTGGTGTTCGCTTAGCGAATTATTCACCCGTTGGCGCACCTGCAGCTGCAGGCGCCGGTAAGGCTTCAAGCGCTGCTTCAACTGGCGCGCTTCGCTAGCAAGAAAGGTGTTATGGCTAGCAGTATAGATACAGTCGTGAAAACCCTCGTTTTCGTAGTAATACTCATCGCTGTCGCCAGCCAGGGCCGCCGCTTCGCAACGTTGGTGGGCTTCCTTTAATGCGGCCAGCTCATGCTCGGTAATCCGCCGTGCCGCCAGGCGACCACACATGCCCTCCAGCTCGGCCATCACCTCGAACATCTCGATCAGTTGATCAATGCCCACTTTTGCAACGAAGGTGCCCTTCTTCGGCGAAACGGTGACCAAGCCGCTAGCAACCAGCTGCTGAAAGGCTTCGCGCACTGGTGTTCGCGAGACCTGGAACTCACTGCCCAAGGCTTCCGGGTCCAGGCGTTCTCCTGGCACACGGCGGCCATTAATAATGTCATCCTCAAGAGAGTCTCTTAATCGCTGAGCATTGGAACGCTTGGTGCCTGTCATGTTTTACCTCCACGGATCCCGACTCACCTTAGCGGTTTTAGTTTTCATATATTTGACATTAGCATACGTAGCGCCTATTGATATATATATCAGCTAGACTGATAGATACATATAGCCCATCCAAACACACAACAACAAATGTTGGAGACGCCACATGCAACGCTATTTGATCTCAACTGCTGCCGCCCTCAGTTTCGCCATTGCGGCTTCCCACGCTTCTGCAGATACCGTGCTTCGCGCGTCGCATCAATTCCCCGGTGGCCAGGGGGATGTGCGCGATGAAATGGTGCAGATGATGGCCCGCCAAGTGGCCGAGGCAGATGTTGGCCTCACCATTGAAGTCTACCCCGGCCAATCGCTGTTCAAAGCACGCGAACAGTGGGGTGCTCTGGCCCGTGGCCGCCTGGATATCACTTCGCTGCCGCTGGATTATGCCAGTGGTCGGCATCCAGAGTTCTCCGCCACGCTGATGCCTGGCTTAGTGCGCAACCAGGCACATGCTCAGCGCCTGAATGACTCCGAATACATGGAGATGATCAAAGCAGTGATTCTAGATGGCGGTGCCCGAGTGCTCTCTGATGCATGGTTGTCGGGTGGCTTTGCCTCTAGCGAGCGGTGCATTACCTCACCCGATACCGTCGAGGGCCAGAACTTCCGCGCCGCTGGACCGGCTTTTGAACAAATGCTCGAAGCCGCTGGTGCCTCGATCGCCTCCATGCCCTCTTCTGAGGTTTACACCGCCATGCAAACCGGCGTACTGGACGCAGCGAACACCTCGTCGATGTCGTTTATTTCCTTCCGCCTCTACGAGCAGGTCGAATGTTTGACCGAGCCGGGCAACTTCGCGCTGTGGTTTATGTACGAGCCTATCCTCATCTCCGAGCAGGTGTGGCAAGGCCTTAACGAAGAGCAGCAAGCCGCGCTGATGGAAGCCGGTGAAGCAGCAGAAGCGTTCTTCGCTGAAGAGGCCGCCGCGATTGACCAAGAGATGGTCGAGCTTTACCAGGAGAACGGCGTCGAGGTAGTCAGCATGAGCGAAGAGGACTACAACGCCTGGCTGGAAATCGCCCGTGAGACCTCCTACAAAAACTTTGCCGACAACGTTCCCAACGGCCAAGCCATTATCGATGCGGCACTGGCCGTCGAGTAAGCAACCAATAATCGCCCAACGGCGGGGCCATTCCTCTCGGAATGGCCGCTTTCTACAGATGCTTGCTTAGCTTGGCGATATAACCAGCTTGACGAGGGAATTATGGCACCTGCAACGACTCACAATGCCCTTGAGCGAGGGGGCATCATTGGCGGCTACATTCGCGTCATGGATAAGCTCTCGCGAATTTCCGCTTATTTAGCCTGCGCCATGTTTATCGCTGGCGTATTAGTGATCTGCCAGATGGTTTTTATTCGCTACTTACTCGGAATGAGCACCAGTTGGCAGACCGAATTCACCATCTTCTCGGTAACGGCGGCAATGTTAATGGGCAGCCCCTATGTGTTGATGACCGGTGGCCACGTCGCTATCACCATTGTTCCCGATGCGCTGGGAGGTATTACCCGCACCATCATGCGTCTGATCGCTTCACTGTTTGGGTTAGGGTTTTGTGCCGCTCTGGCATATGCCAGTTGGGTTTATGTGGCTGAGGCATTCCACGGTGAATGGACGACTGGCTCGGTATGGACCCCGCCGTTGTGGCCCGCGTTACTGCCCATGGCCATCGGCTCCACCCTGCTGTCACTGCAGTATGTGGCTGAAATTCTGCGTGGGGAGAGCTAAGTATGGATCCCATTACCTTAGGCATTATTGTCGCCATCGCGCTGATAGCGCTGATGGCTATTGGCACCCCTATCGCTTTTGCTCTGGGTGGCGTATCGCTGCTGGCACTGCTCTACGACCGCGGCCTGGCCGAGCTCACCTACTTCGGGGAAACTTTTTTTGATCGCATCGCGGAGTTTGGTTTTGTCGCCATCCCGATGTTTATTCTGATGGGCGCATCAGTGGCCTCCTCACCCACCGGGCGCGATCTGTATCGCTCGCTGGATCTATGGATGGGCAAGCTGCCCGGTGGTTTGGCGGTTTCCAATATCGGCGCCTGCTCTATTTTTGCTGCACTTTCGGGTTCGTCCCCCGCCACCTGTGCGGCGATTGGTAAAATGGGCATTCCTGAAATGCGCATGCGCGGCTACCCGGATGGCGTGGCGGCGGGCTGTATTGCCGCGGGTGGCACCCTGGGCATTCTGATTCCGCCGTCGGTCACCATGATTATCTACGGCATCTCCACCGAAACCTCCATTGGGCGGCTGTTTATCGCCGGGGTAGTGCCGGGCTTTATGCTCGCGGGCCTGTTTATGATCTGGACGATGATCGCCTGCAAGATGGCCGGTGGCTACAACAACCCCATGGCGGAGTCCGTCGAACGGCTAAAACAGAACGTTAAGCAGAATGTCGATACCAATCTGAAAGCGCTCGTCCGTGTGTTGCCTTTCCTAGGCGTGGTCGCAGGTATTCTGTTTGCCCTGTATGGGGGGGTAGCAACCCCTTCGGAAGCAGCAGGCGTAGGTGCCTTTCTGTGTTTGGCACTGGCTATTCTGATCTACCGCATGTGGCAGCTGGGCCCGCTCAAACTGATCATGCGCGACTCGCTACGCGAAAGCGTGATGATCATGCTGGTGATCGCCACCGCCGAAGTGTTCGCCTATGCGCTCTCCTCCATGTTTATCACCCAAACGGTGGCGGGCGCGATTGCTGATCTGGAGATTAACCGCTGGGCGCTGATGGGGGTGATTAACCTCTTCCTGCTGGTGGCCGGTTTCTTCCTCCCGCCCGTGGCCGTGATCGTGATGACCGCGCCGATTCTGTTACCTATTATTCTGGCGGCTAACTTCGACCCCTACTGGTTTGCGGTGATTTTGACCATCAACCTGGAGATCGGCCTGATTACGCCACCGGTGGGTCTCAACCTGTTCATTATTAAAGGCATCGCGCCGGATATTTCGCTGCGCAACATTCTGATAGGGAGCTTGCCCTACGCGCTGTGCATGGTGCTGGGTATCTTGCTGCTGTGTCTCTTCCCAGGCATCGCGCTTTGGCTACCTAACTTGATCATGGGTTAAGGAGTTCAACCATGAACATGCTGTTTTTGCAGGAGCTGTTCAACAACATCACCCAGCGTGATGCACTGTTGCGCCGCCGCCATCCCGAGACCTTAACGCCCGACCATGGGCAGTTGGTGAAGGCCTGCCACAAGCTGCTGGAAAGCGATGGTGAAGCCTCCAGCATCGCGCTAGCGAGCCGCGCCCTGGCAATTTACCGGCGTCTCTCGGCGGCTGAAAAAAGCCGCTTCTTTGTCCGCCTAACGGCTGACTTTGCGGCCGAGCCCGGCCCTATTGACGCAGCTTACCTGGCCTATCAAGAGGCCCGCGACAACCCATCGCTACAGCGCCTGTTTGAGGCCTGCGAACCCCGCCGCCAGGAGCTTTTCCGGCGTTTAAACCTGGCCAGCGACGGTACTTATGAGCTGGTTAAAATGCGTGAGGATCTGCTGGCACTGCTGCGCGAACAGCCAGAACTGGCGGCCATCGACGAGGATTTCGCCCACCTGTTCGGCTCCTGGTTCAACCGCGGCTTTTTGATGCTCAAGCGCATTGACTGGAACACCCCCGCTTCGATTCTAGAGAAGATCATCCGCTACGAAGCGGTCCACGAGATTCAGGATTGGGACGACCTGCGCCGGCGCCTAGACGCCCGCGACCGTCGCTGTTTCGCCTTCTTCCACCCGGCGATTGGCGATGAGCCGCTAATCTTTGTGGAAGTGGCCCTGCACAAGGGTTTGCCAAGCCGTATTCAGCCCATTCTCTCTGGCGAAAGCAGCTATAGCAAAAAAGGTATCGATGAGGCCGAGGATGCCGATACTGCAGCGTTCTTTGGCATCAGTAACTGCCAGACCGGCCTGCGCGGCATCTCCTTCGGTAATTTTTTGATCAAGCAGGTGGTGCAAGAGCTCTCCCAGGAGCTGCCGCAGTTGAAATACTTCGTCACCCTCTCGCCGGTGCCCGGCTTTGCTCAGTGGTTACAAGAACAGCGTAATGATGAGCAGCTTCCGGAGTCACTGCGTAAGTCACTCAAAGGGCTTGAAACGCCGGGGTGGCATCAAGATAAAAACCGTGAAGAGCAGCTCAAAGCCGCCATTCGCCCGCTGGCCGCCCGCTATCTGGTCGAAGAGAAGAACCGCCGCGGCCAGCCGCTGAACCCCGTTGCCCGCTTCCACCTCGGCAACGGCGCCGAACTCCACCGCATTAACTGGCTAGGCGACATCTCCGACAAGGGCTTTAAACAGGCCGCCGGCTTGATGGTCAACTACCTCTACGTGCTGGACGATATCGAACGCAACCACGAAAACTATACCGCCAAGGCGACCGTTGCTTGCTCAAATGAGGTGCGCGACCTCGCTCGTCGCGCCCGCAAGCTGGCCAAGGGAGAGACCACCAAATGAGCCACAACCTATTTGAAACCTTTGCGGCCAAAATGCGCGACCGCGCAGAAGCCGATTTCATTACCACTCGCGATGGCCGCCGCTATAGCTACACCGATGCGCTGACCATCAGTGCGCAGCTTGCCGGTGCGCTAACCGAGTTAGGCGTTAAGCAAGGCGACCGCGTTGCCGTGCAGGTAGATAAAAGCCCTGAAGCCATTTTGCTTTACCTGGCCAGCCTGCGTATCGGCGGCGTTTATTTACCCCTCAATACGGGCTATACCGGCGATGAGATTCGCTACTTTTTAAATGATGCCGAGCCCGCGCTGTTTGTTTGTCGTCCCAAGATAGCAGAGCAAGCGCGGGCGCTTGCTGCTGAAACCGGCTGCCCGGCGGTGGTTACCCTGGGCAGCGCCGCCGATGGCAGCCTGATGGAAACCGCCCGAGCGGCAACGCCACGAGAAGATATCGTGGCGCTTGGTGAGCGCGACTTGGCCGCTATTCTTTACACCTCGGGTACCACTGGGCGCTCCAAAGGCGCCATGCTAACGCACAAAAACCTTGCCTCAAACGCCGAGACCCTAGCCAAAGCCTGGCACTTCAGCGCGGATGACCGACTGATCCATGCACTGCCGATCTTCCATACCCACGGCTTATTCGTTGCCTGCAACGTCACTCTGATGGCGGGCGCCAGCATGCTATTCCTGCCTAAGTTCGATGCTGATGTGATTTTCGAGGAACTGCCCCGTGGCAGCGTGATGATGGGCGTTCCTACCTTCTATACGCGCTTGGTTCAGGATGAGCGTCTGACGCCTGACGCTACCGCCAACATGCGACTGTTCGTCTCCGGCTCTGCCCCGCTCACCGCCGAAACCCACGAGGCATTTGAAGCCAAAACGGGCCATGCGATTCTTGAGCGCTACGGCATGACCGAAACCAATATGAACCTCTCCAACCCCTATGAAGGCGCGCGGCGGGCAGGCACCGTGGGTATGCCGCTACCCGGCGTGGAGATGCGTATTACCAATCGCGAAACCGGCGATGAAGTGCCTTTAGGTGAGATTGGCATGCTGCAGATTCGCGGCCCGAATGTGTTTATCGGCTACTGGCGGATGCCCGAAAAGACCCGCGAGGAGCTGTTAGACGACAGCTTTTTTATTACCGGCGATCTCGCCATGGTCGACGAGCAGGGCTATGTACATATTGTGGGTCGCGACAAAGACCTGGTGATTTCCGGCGGCTACAACGTCTACCCCAAAGAGGTCGAGCAGGTAATCGACGAGCTCGATCAAGTGGCTGAATCCGCGGTCATCGGCTTACCCCATCCTGACTTTGGTGAAGGGGTGACCGCCGTGGTGGTGCGCCAGCAAGGAGCTCTTGAAGATCAACTCAATGAAGATAAGGTGATCAACCACTTAGACGGTCGACTAGCCAAGTATAAGCAGCCCAAACGGGTCTTTTTTGTCGATGAACTGCCGCGTAATACGATGGGCAAAGTACAGAAAAATGAACTGCGCAAGCGATTCAACGACACCTATCGCTCTCCTTAGTCGCCCGTCCTGCCAGCATACTTTTAACAGCCTTTTGCCCCGCCGCGTGCGGGGCTTTTGGTACGGCTTTGCTGGGAAAAGGAACCATTTGCTCTACTAAATGTTAAGGTAAGGTCACTTAACAAACGATGGAGCAGATTGCCTTGACTACGCCTACCGTTACCAACGGCATCACCGCCAGCGAACTCTATAAATTAGTCAGCCAGCCAGCAGCCGCCAGCAGCGAAAACGCGACCCTTGAGTGGCCCGAAGCGACCATTAGCCTGGATGAGTCGAATCAGACGCTGATCTGGGAGCTTAACGACTACGGCAACTTGCCGATCACCCTCTCGCGCAGCGAAAATGAGTGGGTCGCCATGGCGCCGATTGTGGCCGTCGACAGCGTCAAAAACAGCGCCGAACTTAACGAAGTGCTGCTGCGCCAGGGCATCTCTTTACCGCTGGCCTCGGTGGGTATTGTCGAGATCGACGGCAACGACTTCTATGTGGCATACGGACAATTATTTGGCGACTCCAAGCTTGAGTCTATTTGCGCTGAGCTGCACGCCACGGCCAGTGCCGCCATGGACGTCGCCGAACTGATACAAACGCACTTCGCCTAACGTTTACCCCTTGTTCGTCTATTATCCAAATCACCGTTATCAATTAGTGTCACCACCCAGGTGACGTATAAGCGAGATTATTTATGTTAAGCAAAATCATGACCGCCCTGCGTGGCAAAGCGACTGAAACCGGTCAAACAGTGGTAGATTCCCAGGCACTGCGTATTTTAGACCAGGAAATCCGCGACTCGGAAAATCACCTGAGCCAGTCTAAAACCGAGCTCACCCGCTTGATGGGCCAGCGCCAGCTGAACAGCAATAAGGCCGATACGCTGGAAAGCAAAATCGCCGAGCTGGAAAAAAGCGCCGAGGCCGCGCTGGATAAAGGCGAAGAAGCGCTGGCCGTGGAAGTGGCTGAACGCATGGTAGCGCTACAGGATGACCTGGAAGCGGAGCGCGCTATTGTTAGCGAGTACGATGCCAGCATTGAAAAACTGCGCGGTGCCATTCGCAGTACCGACAACCAGCTTCGCCAGCTCAAGCAGCAGGTGAGCGTCGTTAAAGCCACCGAGTCAGCACAAAAGGCCCAATCTGCCGTCGCGTCTCGCCACTCTGGTCAGAACAGCGCGATGAGCAGCGCCATGGAATCACTCGAGCGCATCAAAGAACGTCAGCAGCTTAATTCGGCGCAAATGCAGGCCGCTGACGATATGGCCGCGGAAGAGAGCGGTAGCTCGCTGGAAGCCCGCTTGAAAGCAGCCGGGGTGGGTGGTCAGAACCGCAAAGCAGACGACGTGTTAGCGCGCCTGAAAGCGAAGAAAAACGCCGCACAAGAGTAAATTTAGCGTTTAATTTTATTAGGGAGCCAGGCCATGTTTAACACCCTCAAGGCACTTTTTCGCGCGACCACGGAAAAGCCGCCCGAGCCGAATACAGGTCGCCCGGTGGCCGCGGGCCTGCCTATAGGTATCAGTCAGGAAGACCTTGAGGGCCTGCGCCTGGATGGGCGCGTCAATATCAAGCTAATCGGCCTGCGTGCCCATCCCGATGCGCTGTTTCGCTGGAACGACGATGACTACCATCATATTGCCGCCGTGGGGCATGTTGATCTAGGTCAAGGCGCGCATCTGGTGCGCTTCTATCTGGATAACGACACCTGGCTGCAGGCCAACATTGAGAATGGCCAGGTGCTTGAATATAAGTTGTTCGACTTTTACCGTGTTGCCCATCTCTCGGATGCCGAATTTGATAATTTGATAAACGGTGACGATAAACAGCCCGACAGCATCGGCGCCCAAACCATCGCGCTTACCTCGACCTCTGACGAGGAACGCAGCTGTAGCTATCAGCGAGTGTGGGGCAACGCCGACAGCCTGTGGTCGCCACCAGTGGTTTTCGAAGAACAGGTGATGACCACCGAGAGCGTAGCTGCAAGGCAAGTGAACCACCATGCGATGCTTTATGAGCGCCCCATCGAAGGCACTGAGCGTATGGAGTACTTACTGCTGAGCGCAGAAAACGATGGCGAAGGCAGCTTTATGGTGGTGCACAACGTAGGGGTGGATGTGGCCTCCGTCGATATCGACGCAATGTAATTTAATAGACTTTTTTACGCGCCGTTTTTAATAACCGTTTTACTCGCTACAAAAGGAAACTGCCACCATGGTGAATTATCTCTACGGCCTGCCGTCATTTATCGCTTATCTAGTCACTGCGATTGTACTGCTCGCCGCCTTTATGTACTGCTACAGCCGTATTACCCCGCACCACGAGTGGACGCTGATTCGCGAAGGAAATGCGGCCGCGGCTTCTGCCTACGGCGGCTCTATTTTAGGTTTTACCATTCCGCTTTATAGCGCGATGGCACACTCCATCAACTTTATCGATTTCGTACTCTGGGGCATTGTCGCCTTTATCGTTCAGTTGGCTACCTTCTTCGCGGTTAAGCTGTTTCTGCGTAAACAGGGCGAAAGCCTGTCTCAGCACATCACCGAAGGCCACCAGGCCTACGGCATTTTGATGGCCAGCGTGGCCGTGGCAGTCGGCTTACTCAACGCCGCTTCGATGACGTGGTAAAGGAGAGCCAGCATGTCTAAGCAAGATCACACCCCCCATCTGCCACGCCGCAAGCGCAGTGGGCGCTTGTCTCTAGCGATGATGGGCGCCAGCGCCTTTGGTCTTACTGCCTGTGGTCAACCGCCCCAGGAAGAGCAAATCACCGATATAGAATTCGATCAGCCACGCAGCTTTCAAAGCGTCGAAGATTGCGTGGCGGAGAATGTCTATACCCGCAGCGCCTGTGAAGACGCCTACGAAGCCTCTTTAAAAGAGGTGCCGCGCTTTAGTACCCTTGAAGAGTGCGAGGCTGAAAACGGCGAAGGCGCTTGTACCGCGCCGACGGATGAGCAGTCCCAAGCGGCTACTGGCAGCACTGGAGGCAGTTGGTTTATGCCCGCCATGATGGGTTATATGGTGGGTAGCATGATGTCCAACACCAACCGTGGACGCTCCTTCGAGCGAGTGTATCAGGAGCCGGTGTACCGCAATCGTCAGAATCAGGGCAACTGGAACACCGCCTCGAACCAGGCCACCCAGCGCGTCACCCAGCGTAACGATGCGATGCGCAGTTCAGTGGCGCAGAATCGCCAAGCGGCTTCTCAGCGCCGGGGCTTTGGCTCGCGGTCCTCGGCGCGGGGTGGCTGGGGCTCCTAAGCCGCCAGCAAAGGTCACCATGCTGCGAATCGATATCCCTGAAAGAAGCAATTGGAAAGCCCTGGCCCACGAGCTGGGCTTTCATTTTCATACCATCGACGGGGAGCCCTACTGGAAAGAAGACGCCTACTACCAGTTCACGATGGAGCAGGTAGAGCGGGATATTGAAGCGCCTACCGAGGCAGTGCATGAGATGTGCATGGAACTGGTGGATAAGGTCTGCCACTCCAATGCGCTTATGCAGCGTTTGGCACTGCCCGAGCATATGTGGGATAGCATCCATAACTCGTGGAAATCAGGGCAGCCGCACCTCTACGGGCGAATGGACTTTGCCTATTCCGGTGACGGCCCGGCGAAACTGCTGGAACTCAACTACGACACGCCCACGTCGCTTTACGAAGCGGGCTTTTTTCAGTGGGTATGGCTTGAACAAGCCATTGCGCAGGGCATCCTGCCCCGCCACGCGGATCAGTACAACTCAATTCAAGAGCACCTGATCAACGCCATGGCCCACCTTGGCGACCGCATTGAAGCGCGCACGCTGTATTTCTCCTGCATCAAAGATAACGCCGAAGAGCGCGCCACCGTGCACTACCTGCAGGATGTGGCGGTGCAAGCGGGTCTCAAGGCGCCGTTTATCTACACCGAAGATATTGGCCTGCATCCTGGGGCAGATCACTTTGTTGACCTGGATAACCAGCCTATCCACGCCCTGTTCAAACTCTATCCCTGGGAGGAGATGGCCGACGACGCCTTCGGTGAATATATCCCGCAGTTAAACACGCACTGGTTCGAGCCGCCCTGGAAAGCGATTCTGTCTAACAAGGGTATTCTGCCGCTGCTATGGGAGCACTTTGAGGGCCACCCCAATCTACTACCGGCGTTTTTCGAAAATGCCAGTAGCCCACCACTGCCTGCGGGCTGGGTACGTAAGCCGTTCTTCTCCCGGGAGGGCAGTAACATAGAACTCATTACCCCCGCCGGACAGCGCGAGGCTGTGGACGGCCCCTACACCGACAGCCCATGGATTCGGCAGGCCTACCACCCGATGCCCCGCTTTGGTAACAATCACGCCTTAATTGGCAGTTGGGTGGTGGGTGACCGCGCTTGCGGCATGGGCATTCGCGAAGACGTCGGCCGCATTACCAAAGACTCCTCCTGCTTTGTCCCCCACGCGATCGTGTAAACGCAAGTACCAAAACACGCTTATCCAAGCTGGACAGCCCTCATAAAAAAAGCTGAAATCGTTGCCACCACCCTAAGTAGAGTGGTAATTATCACTCTACCCCTCACCCTAAGCGCTATTGAGCAGTATCATTAGGGCCACGTTTACTTTGGAGCAACGGCGAACATGATGGCGCGCTGGAAATCCCTACCTTTACGGCTTCGGCTATTTCTCTCTTTTGGGACGGTATTAGCACTGGCAATGCTGCTGGCGCTCTATCTTCAAGCGCGCTCCCACAGCCAAGCACGGCTGGATAACCTGCTTAATCAAGAGCTACCGACACAGGTCGAAGGGCTGGCCGCGCATATAAACCTTAACCTCAGCCAGGATCTCGCTATTTCTGAAAGCCTGGCCAATAGCTACTTTATTGAGCAGTGGGTTCGCGACGGTCTGCCCGAAGAGCGACAAAACGATATCTCCAGCTATCTAGCTCGCCTTATGGCGCAATTAGACACTGAGCTACTGTTTATTGCCGCCCAATATCAGGGACGGGGTTACTATTTCCAACTGCGCAACGGTGAATTTCTTCAGCGAACCATCCAACCGCCCGGCAGCGAAGACGACTGGTACTACAATTTTACTGACAGCGGTAACGCTTACGAGCTGAATTTAGATAGCGACACCTTTTCTCCCGATGATGCCTTTGTTTACGTCAATTACCGTAGCGTGGTCAATGCCGCCAATGGTCGACCGCTGGTCGTGGCTGGCGCAGGACTGGATCTCTCCCAAATAGCCAGCTTGATTGATGACTTTCGCTTAGGTGACACCGGTCACGCCTCGCTTCTCAGCACCGAAGGAGAGCTGCTTGTTCGTAGTGGTGAATCAGCCTCTATTGGCGAGACAACGGCAGAGCCCTTACCCGAGCAGACATCGCAGCGCCTGTTGCGTGACGAACAGCTTCAGGTACAAGAGATTGAGCGCGACGGCCAGACTCTGTTGATTAGCACGCGCTGGCTACCCGAGCTTCAGCGCTACCTGATGGTCGAAGTCGATAAAGAGGCGTACCTGGCGTCTACCCGTGAGCGCTTCCTGGAGTCCAGCGGTATCGGCCTGCTCATTCTGCTCGTCGGGTTGCTGGTGCTCTATCCGCTGGCCGGCAGCCTCATCCGCCCTCTGATTGATTTCCAGCGCCAGCTAAAAGACATCACCTTCAGCCTGGATCTTTCGCGGCGAGTCAGCACCGACGACAAAGCCGAGCTTGGCGATTTAGCCGATCAAACCAACGAGCTTCTTGAGCGCCTCTCCCGCGCTATTGCGGCGGTAGCCAAGAACGCTCAAGCGCTAACCCAAGTTGCCGAACGGCTGGCACAAACAGCCGGGCTTTCCGGTGTGCACGGCAGCGATATTGACCATGAAGCGAGCCAAACCATGGCCGCAGCGGTCGAGGAGATGGCCTCTTCGGTGGCTGAAATCACCTCCACCATGGAAGAACTCTCTACGTCATCGACCCAAATCGCCGACCACTCCCAGTCGGTGGTCGACGTTGCCAACCAGACCCTGGAGCGCAGCCGAAAAGGCAGTTCTGCCATGCAGCTGCTACAGTCAAAAATGCAGGATATCCGCAGCGACAGCGAGCAGAGTCTGACCGAGATCATGACGCTGGGGGCAAAATCCAAGCAGATTAACAAGGTGATGGAGCTGATCAACACCCTGGCTGCCCAGACCAAATTGATTGCCTTTAATGCCGCACTGGAAGCCTCAAGCGCGGGGGAGTCGGGCCGACGCTTTTCGGTCGTCGCCAGCGAGATACGCCGTTTGGCTGACAGCGTGACCGACTCTACCCAAGAAATTGAAGCGCATACCGATGATATTCAGACGGCGATTAATCGCTTAGTGGTGGCTTCGGAAAAAGGTGCTTCCTCAATCGAGCAGGGCGTTGAAGCAAGCATAAGCACTGCCCAGGATCTGGAGGCGCTGCTTAAGGCGGCGAGCCAAACCAGCAGCGCGGCCCAGCAGATATCGCTGTCTACACAGCAGCAAAAAACCGCCAGCAGCCAGGTGGTAATGGCGCTACGCGATATCGATACGGCCAGTTCTCGCAACGCACACTCGGTGCGCAGCATTACCGATATCAGCCAGGATATGATCCATATGTCAGCTGAGCTTAACGCGCTGGTGCAGGAGTTCACCCTAACAAATAAAAACCGCTGATAAGGATACCGAATGAGTGCAATTCGGGTAGTCATTGCCGACGACAGCCAAGTAGCCCGCGACGTGCTACGCGATATCCTCAGCCGAGACGGTGATATTGAGATCGTGGGTGAAGCCACTAACGGCCGCGAAGCGGTGGAACTGGCCAAACGCCTTGCGCCGCAGCTGATCACTATGGATCTCAACATGCCGGTGATGGATGGCCTAAGCGCCATCGAAGAGATCATGTATAACAAAGGCGTGCCCATCCTGGTGGTTAGCGACCGCTCCGATGCGCAAACGGCCTATCAAGCCCTTGAAGTCGGCGCACTGGAAGTCATGCCCAAACCCACATTGGAAGGGGCCGACGCCGACCGCCTTTTGGAGCGTGTACGCCTGCTAGCCGGTGTCGCAGTGATCACTCGCCTGCGGCGGCGCGTCAAAACGCCAGCGTCGATCATCGCCCTGCCTTCCTTACCAGCCACCCCACGAGGAGTGCCGCGGGATTTTCAACACGTGATCGCCATTGCCTGCTCAACCGGTGGCCCGCAAGCACTCGTGCGGGTACTACGCAGGTTACCCGCCGGGTTCCCAGCGCCCATCGTCATCGCCCAGCACATCAGCCATGGGTTTATCGATGGCATGGCACAATGGCTGGCATCGCTGTGTGCCATGCCGGTCAGTGTTGGCCAAGAGGGTGAGTCGCTACGTTCTGGGCATATCTATTTGTCACCTTCCGAGCGTAACTTATGTGTGACCCCCCGCCACCGTTTTCAGCTTCAATCCAGCCCTGAGACATTTCTATACCACCCCAGTTGCGATGTGCTGCTGCAGAGCGTTGCGCAAGTCTATGGCCGTGATGCGGTTGGCATCATTTTGACTGGCATGGGCCGCGATGGTGTGAATGGTATGCGGGCTATCTATCAGGCAGGCGGTACCACTTTCGCGCAAGATGAAGCCAGTTCAGTGATTTACGGCATGAACCAGGAAGCCGTTAAAGCCGGGGTCATACAGTATGAATTACCCCTTGATAGCCTTCCGGACCGGCTGCTGCGCGATGTGCGCGGCTACTTGGATAGCCGGCCGGAGCCCTTGGCATGAGCGCCTTTGCCCCCTTTAAAGCGCTGGTTCATCAGCGCTGCGGCTTACACCTGGAAGGCTTAGCCGAAGCCCGGCTATTTCGGGCGGTGGCCAGCTTACAAGCATCAACGGGGCTCACCGATACCACTCAACTCCTCACACAGTTAACCAGCGACACTGCACTATTTGATCAGTTTGTCAGCCAATTAACGGTTAACGAAACCTATTTTTATCGCGAGCCGGATGCCTTGCGCTGGCTGGTCAACAGCTATTTGCCTGAGCGTTTAGCAACAGAGGAGCCGCCGCTATCTATCTTCAGCGCTGGCTGCTCCTCCGGCGAAGAACCCTATAGCGTAGCGATGATGCTATTTGAGCGCTTTGGCGAGCGGGCCAAAGCGCTCTTTAACCTCACGGGTGGCGACCTGGATCATCAAGTGCTCGCCAAGGCGCGCCAAGCGGTTTATGGCGGCATGGCGTTTCGCGCGCTCTCTGCTGACTTCAAAGCGCGCTACTTCAGTCCCTACAAGGGGCGCTTTAAGCTTCACGAATCATTGCGCCAGTGGGTAACTTTTTGCCCGTTCAACCTATTAAATGCCGCAGAAAGCAGCCCTGGCGACCCTTTTGATGTAATTCTATTTCGCAATGTATCGATCTACTTTGATCAGCAGACACGGCGCCGTATTCATCAACAGCTTGGCCAGTTGCTGGCGCCGAATGGCATTTTACTCTGCGGCGTCAGCGAGACCATGGGTAACGATCTCGGCGTATTTGAACTGGTCGAAGCTGAAGGCGTCTTTTACTTTCGCCGTGCAGAGCCGCCCACTGCCGTGCCAACAGTTTCCCATCCTCTCCCTCTACCCATGGGCGACAAGTCAGATGGCGGTATTGACGATAGCGCGGGCAAAGAGCTAGAGCCAGCCATTAGCGGCGCTACACCGCCCGCTGCGCCACGTGAACAAGCAACGGAAAAGGCACAAACGGACACCATTAGCCACCCGCTGCAAACCGCCCATCAGTTGCTGAATCAAAATGCCTTTGACGACGCCGCTACGCTACTGGAGGCGTTGCTTAAGCAACAGCCGTGGTCGATCGATGCGCTGGTGCTGGCCGGGTTAGTCGCCCGTTGGCAGCAGCAGCCCCATCAGGCCTACGACTATTTCAAGCGGGCCATTTACGTGGCGCCGGAATGTTGGCCAGCACACTTCTATTTAGCGGAGCTTTATCGCCAGAACGAACTGCCCGACGAGCCATTACAGCGCGAGCAACGCTATGCCGCGGTGGTACGTTTGCTGACCGCTGCGCCTACCTCTAATGGCGGCCTAGACACAATCGCCCCGCCGCTACCGCCAGGCGATGCACGCTTTCTTGCCGAACGTTATCTAGCAGCGGTCAATCTCACACTGGCATCAACCAGTACCACCCAAGGAGCGGGTTAATATGGCGTTGGATATTCGCCGCTTTATACAGCGCTTCGTTGAAGAGGCCGCCGACCATCTTCCCCGCCTGCGCGAAGGAATCAGTGCACTGGAGCAGGGCCACGCTGATCGCGAACAGGTCAACGAGCTGTTCCGCGCAGCACATACACTGAAAGGCTCGTCGCGGATGCTCAAGCTGGTGCCAATTACCGCGCTGGCACATAGCACTGAAGAACTGCTCAGCGCCCTGCGCGATGGCACTCTAGGTGCAACGCCAGCGGTTACCAGCCTACTCAGCCAAGCGGTGGACGGGTTGGCGGACCTGGTCAGTCGGCTCGCCGAAGGAACGACGGGTGACGACTTACCCGCGGTTGATGAGGCACTGTGTAGCGCCCTTGAAAATGCTGCCCACGGTCAGCCCTCACCCCAGCCCAGCATTTCTACTCCGGTATCCTCGGCACCCGCGCCCTCAGCGGCGCAGGCGACCGACAGCGAGTTACGTCTTAGCGATACCGTACGAGTTCGCCTGGATCGGCTGGACGATGTTATCCGTTTGATGGGTGAAGTGCTGTCCGGCCACCACCACTTACACACACTGGTTGATCAAGCCCGAGCACTAAGCACCGCGCTCCCTGCTGAGCAACAGACGCCCTTTCACGCCTTTCACCGCGAGCTGAAAGATAGCGTTTTAAGCCACGACTCGCTGATGAGCGACCTGCATGACCGAGCACTGCAAATGCGCATGCTACCGCTAAGCGTTGTGTTTGACCCGCTCGCGCATATGTCCCGTGAACTGGCCCAGTCACTCGGAAAGCAGGTCGATTGCCGTGTACGTGGCAGCGAAATCGAACTTGATCGCCAGATGATTGATCGCCTGTCTGATCCGCTTATTCACCTGCTGCGTAACGCCCTGGATCACGGCTTAGAGCCACCTGCCGAGCGTCAGGCAGCGGGTAAATCTCCCCGCGGACAGCTGATAATTGAAGCCTGGCAGGACGCTGACTGGGTCGTGGTTGAGATGCATGATGACGGCGCAGGCATAGACCTTGATGTAGTGCGCCAGAAAGCGCTCGCCAAGCAATTGATCAACGAAGAGCAGCTTAACGCCTTGAGCGAACAAGAGACTCTGGAGCTTATTTTCCTGCCTGGCTTCTCGACCAAAAGCATGATTACCGACTTTTCTGGCCGCGGTGTGGGCATGGATGTGGTCAAGCGCACCGTGGTAGACGAGTTGAACGGTGACCTGCAGCTAGCCAGCGAACGCGGCAGCGGCACGCATTTTACCCTGCGCCTGCCGCTTTCGCTGGCGATGATGCGGGTACTGCTGGTCAGCGTCGGCGGCGTCAATTTAGGCGTAACCGCGCCTTATGTTTCAGAACTTGTAGAGTGCTCATCACACTCCTTCATTGATGCCGCCGGACAGCGCACGCTGATTTTACGCAACGAATTTGTGCCGGTGGTATCGCTTGCCGAATTGCTCGGGCTACCCGCCACGACGTCCGCCACTGATAACACCCTACTGCTGGTCGTCCACCAGCGGCACCAAAAGCTGGCTTTAATTATTGATTCACTGATTGATGAACGCGATAGGGTCATCAAGCCGCTACCCGTACACCTACGTTACCTACCCTTGGTCTCGGGTATGGTTTCCATGGGCCGCAATGCGCTGGTTAGCCTGCTGCATGTGCCCGCTTTACTGGAAGCCACCCGGCACACTGCCCAGCGTCCAAGCCATGAGCACACTTCTCCCACGCTCGCGAAGCGCATTTTGGTCGTCGACGACTCACTGAATACCCGTGAAATAGAAAAAGACGTACTCGAAGCGTGGGGCTATCACGTCACCCTGGCCGAAAATGGTCGCGATGGCTTAGCCAAGGCACTGGCGGAGCCATTTGATGCGGTACTGACCGACGTTGAAATGCCGGTGATGGATGGCTTTGCGCTGACTACCCGACTGCGCGAAAATGAGGCCTATCGTTACCGGCCGATCATTATTATCACCTCGCGGGAAAAAGAGACTGATCGACGACGCGGCATTGAAGTCGGTGCCGACGCCTATATTGTCAAAGGCAGTTTTGACCAAAACAATTTAGTAGAGACGCTCCAGGCCCTGCTGGGCTAACGATGAGCGTTACTGACACCACCATTAATGCCACACCAACCATGAGGTCATGGAATGCATATCCTGGTCGTAGACGACGATCCGCTTGCCGGAGAAATGACGGCGGCACTGCTTGAGTCTCAGGGCCATAGTACCTTGCTGGCCTTTGACGCCATGGAGGCCGTCGATCAGTTAGACGCACATGGCAATATCAAACTGATCGTAAGCGATATGCATATGCCTCTTGTCAGCGGATTAGCGCTGTTAGAGATGTTGCGCGAACAAGATAATCACCTGCCGTTCATTCTACTCACCGGCGACACCCCGGATGCAACGCTACGGCAGACACCGGGCCTGGATGCCTGTTTGCGTAAAGATGCCGAACTGGCGGACAACCTGGAAACCGCCGTGAAAAAGGCACTGGCACTCAGCGGCTAAGCAATGCTCGATGCGATGGAATAGATTAATGATGGAATGGATCGCCGCTTTCGATCACTTACGTAGGTAGTTTGATGTCTAAGCCCGCCCCTTCGTTGCACGATAAGCTAAATCAGCTGCGTGAGCGTTTTATTGAGCAGTTGCCAACCCGCTTAGCGCAAACCGCCGAGCTGTGGCAGCAGAGCTGCACGTCGAGTGAAGAACGGACGCGGCTGGCGCCAGAGCTGCACCGCTTTTTTCATAGCTTGAAAGGCACAGGGAGATCGCTGGGCTTTGAGCGGCTTGCCCTGCTGGCGGATCAAGCGGAGGAGGCGCTCACTACCTTCCCCGCCCGTGCCGATATCAACACGTATATCAGCCAACTGCTACGTCAACTGGGTCGCGAACAACAGCACCTACGCTCCCATCACGGCCAACAGCAAGCGCTGGCGGCCGTCAACAGCTTCGAGCTTACCAGCCAAGTGGAGCCGCTGCGCAATAAGCGCCAGCGGTTAATTTACCTGTGTGACGATGAGCCCGAGCAGGTCGATCAGTTGATCCATCACTTGCGCTGCTTCGGTCATGAAGTCGTTCAGTTTATCAATACTGAAACATTCTTTAATGCCGTGCTCACTCGTCGCCCTGACGCGGTGATCATGGATGTGCAGTTCCCCCAGGGCCAAACCGCCGGGACCGAAACCCTGACCAGCTTGAACAAGCTAACCGGTCAAGCGCTATCCGCCATCGTCTTATCGGCCCATAGCGATTTTCACTCGCGCCTAAGCGCCGTGCGTGCAGGCTGCAGTGGTTACTTCACCAAGCCGGTAAAACCGCTCGACCTTATGCTGGCAGTGGACGAACTCACCACTCCGGCGGAGGAGGAGCCATTGAAGGTGCTCGTGGTGGATGATGAGCCCGAGGTGGCTGCCTACCACGCCCTGCTACTTGAAGAGGCCGGGATGATCGTTCGTCAAGTGCACCACCCCGCCGATGCACTTAACGCTATGGAGCGCTTTAGCCCCGACTTATTGCTGGTGGATGTATATATGCCGGTGTGTTCGGGGGAAGAGCTGGCGACGATTATTCGTCAGCAGCCGGAATACCTGGGACTACCGATTATCTATCTCTCCAGTGAAACCGACAGCCAGAAACAGATTTCCGCCATGTCCGCCGGGGTTGAAGCCTTTCTTACTAAACCCGTGCAGCCCGAAGAACTCGTCTCCGCCGTGCGTCTGCGCGCCGAACGTCTGCGCCTGCTGCGCTCATTAATGACCCGGGACAGCATGACCGGGCTGTATAACCACAGCACCACCACCGAGTTGATCAATAAAACCCTCGCTCAGGCCCATCGTGATAATAGCCAGCACGCCATGGCGATGATCGATATCGATCACTTTAAAGAAGTTAACGACACCCACGGCCACTTGGCGGGCGATCAAGTGATCGTTACCTTGGCAAGGTTGCTCAAAAGCCGCCTGCGGCTTTCCGACATTATTGGCCGCTATGGCGGTGAAGAATTTGTCGTGCTGTTGAAAGGCATTAATGCCGAGAAAGCTGCCACGTTAATCAACAGCTTGCGCGAAGATTTTGCGCTGGTTGACTTTCACGCCGGTGACGTTCGCTTTCGCTGCACCTTCAGCGTAGGTATCAGCAACTTCCCTGCCCAGCCCTCAACCGAGTCGCTGCGTTTAAGCGCCGACCAAGCGCTCTACCGAGCCAAAAACCAAGGGCGCAATCAAGTAGTGATATCGACGGAGTTAGCCGATGAGCGCTGAATATCCCCGAGGCAACCAAGCGAATGACCTGCCGTTCGCCACTCAGACCTTGGAAGAGGCATTAGCAACCCACGGCGATACGGCGACAGTCGTCGATGTCGATGAGCCCACCCAGCAACTAGTGCTCTTCCGACTCAATGGTCAACGTTTTGCACTACCCGGCAGCGCGGTGAGTGAGATTCTACCCAGCGACCAGCCCGTCTATTACGTCCCCGGGCTCCCCACCTCTACCGAAGGTGTGCTTCACCTACGCGGTAAAATCGAGTCTGTCATTAGCCTGCACCATCTCCTAGGCTTACCTTCACCGGAAGGCGCTTCCAAGGGTATGATTTTATTAGTTCGTGCAGCGGGAATTACGAGCGGCGTACGTATTGAGCAGCTTGACGATGTGTGCGAGGTCGCCCAGAACCTGCTGCAAGCTCCCCCTGAAACGCTTCCCAGCACATTGCGCCCTTATGTCAGCGCACTGTGGCAGATAGATGAACGCCAAGCGATTGCCCTGCTTGACCCAGAAGCACTGTTCGACGCCTACCAACAGGGGCTGGGGTAAGGTGCCCCAACATCGCGCCCCGTATGAACAAGCCCAGGTTGCCCTGGTACTGTTTCACGTCGGGCCTTACCGCGTAGCCCTGGAAGCACGCCATGTGCTCGCCATGGCTGATCACCCTACGGCACTGCGCACCGCCAATGCTCACTCGCTGCTCTACGCCGATGGCGAGCATGATTCCCCGCCTAGCCACTGGCTCACTCTGCGCGACGCTCAAAAAGCCAGTGACGACAACAGCACTTGGCAGTTGGGTGTAAGCGGTGATATTACGCTTCAGCAACTGCCGGCTAACACGCTTTACCCACTGCCTAAGCTGCTACATTCCCGCCGTTTTTCAACCGCCCTCTGCGGCTTCACCTTCGACCAGCAGCAGTTGGTGATGCTACTGGATGCGCGCAAGCTTAACCTTTAACTTTCTCAAGCGCTTAGCCAGCCAACCATAAACAACTGATTTTATCGCCTTCGACAACTTCGCTATTGGCCGGAATCACCGCAAAGGCGTCGGCGTTGATACACGACGAAAGCACGCCAGAGTTCTGATCATCAAAAGCCGTTGCCTTCACTCCGTTGGGCGTGAACTGGAGCGTTACACGCATATAGTGTTCCCGGGGGCCGGTGGAGGTGGCAAACCCAGCGTGGGCGGTTAGCGTAGGCAATGTTTTTAGCGCAGGACAGCCAAGCATAGCGCCCAGCAAGGGGCGTAAAAACAGCCAAGCACCGACAAACCCCGAGACCGGATTGCCCGGCAAACCCACAAACCGCGCCTGGCTGCCATCATCGCGAGGCAAGCGGCCCAGTGCTAGCGGCTTACCAGGACGGATCGCCAGCTTCCACATATCGAGCTGGCCTATCGCTTCCAGCGCGGCTTTGACATGATCTTCTTCACCGACGCTCACGCCGCCGGTGGTCACCACCAGGTCTGCTTCAGCAGCAGCGGCCATTAACAGTGCAACGGTGCGATCGTAGTCATCCGGCACGCTAACGGTACTCACCACCTCAACGCCAAAGTTCTCTAGCAGCCGCCTAAGCATCGGCCGGTTGGAGTTGTAGAGCTGCCCTGGCTTTAGCGGCGTGCCTGGATCGATAATCTCGTCACCCGTCGAGAGCAGCGCCACCCGAGGCCGACGGCGCACGCTGACCTGGGTAATCCCCTGGCCTGCCAAATGGCCAAGGGCTGCGGCTTCAAGCCGCTCACCGGCATTGAGCAGCACAGAGCCGCTCTTCACATCGCGCCCCTGACGGCGGACATTGTCCCCCGCTGGAATATCGGCAGGTAACAGCGCTTGCTCACCGTCAACCTCTACCCGTTCCTGCATGACGACACAGTCGGCGCCAGGAGGAATCTCG
>NZ_JH393257.1:1763680-1871347 GCF_000236035.1 Vreelandella boliviensis LC1 | reverse complement strand
CTTCCCGGCAGCCACTGGCCGGCATCAGCTGCGCGCAAGGCATAGCCGTCCATCGCGCTATTATCGAATGGCGGCACATCCAGCTGGGCTGTAACTGGTTCAGCCAACACACGTCCGGCAGCGGCTTCTAGTGAAACGCTCTCTGCCCCTAGTGCACTTACGTCTGCCAGTAAGGCTTCAAGCGCGGCTGATATCGGCTGCAAGTCAGCCATGCTGCCCCCGACCCGGGATGACCAAATTGGCGAAGTTACAAGGCTTATGGCGGCTATCCAACTGTTCAGCCAGAATGCCGTCCCAACCTGTTCGGCAGGCGCCTGTTGAGCCTGGCAGGCAGAACACGACCGTGGCGTTGGCTAGGCCGCCAAGGCAGCGGCTTTGAATGGTGGAGCTGCCGATCTCTTCACCGCTTAGCTGGCGAAAGCGTTCGCCAAAGCCTTCGATACGCTTATCCAATAGTACCGAAATAGCTTCCGGCGTGGAGTCGCGGCCAGTAAAGCCGGTGCCGCCGGTGGTGATCACCACTTGCACTTCCGTATCGGCGATCCAGTTGGCGACCACCGCACGAATGCGGTAGACATCGTCAGGCACAATGCGCTTTTCAGCGAGTGTGTGCTCAGCGCTGGTCAAGCGCTCGACTAATGCTTGGCCGCTGCGATCCGTCTCTTCAGTGCGCGTATCGGAGACCGTGAGGACAGCTATATTGAGGGACACCATTGGCTCACTCATCGACATCACCCCTGTTTGGCCGCTTTCTTTTTGGCGTGGTGCGCTTCCCAAGCCGCCATTTGCTCTGGCGTGGCTTCCGGTTGGTAAAGCTCCTTCCACTCGCTGTAAGGCATACCGTATACATACTCACGGGCCTCGTCGTAGTTGAGGCTTTCATCACGCGCTTCAGCGGCGCTCACCAGCCATTTCGATAAGCAGTTGCGGCAAAAGTCCGCCAGAATCATCAGGTCGATATTCTGGACATCTTTGTTATCGTCCAGATGTTGTAGCAAGCGCCGAAACGCAGCGGCCTCAAGCTCGGTGCGCGTGGTTGGGTCTAACTGATCAAACGCTGACATAACCTTTCCTCTAATAAATATGACTTTTGGTTATTGAATAACTTAAGGTGAAGCATAACAAAAGACACCGCCAAAAGGCGGTGTCTTCGCTACCATTACGAACGTATCAACTGGTTCGCGTCGCGGACGGATCAGCGCTGCCGCCAGATGACTTGCGTGCCGCCACCTCTTGTTCCGATAGCGTTTGGTCTTTGACCTCTTCGTACCACAGATTGTGGTGCTCTTTGGCCCAGGTCTCATCCACGTAGCCCGTGGTCATACCCTCTAGCGCGCCTTCGGTGCCCAGCGTGCCGATATAGATATGCCCTAATGAAACAGCCGTAAGACCCAATGCACCCACTGCGTGGATAATATTGGCCCACTGCATGGTGTCACGGCTCTGGTCAAAGTTGGGGAAATCGAGCACAAAGCCACTTGCGACTACTAAAATGCCCACTGTTGCTAACAGCCAGTACCAGGCTTTTTCGCCACCGTTGGCAAAGCCTGCATCTACATGCTGCTTGCCAATCATACCGCCGCCTTTTTTGAACCAAACAAGATCATGTTTTTTGGGAATATTCTCTTTGATCACACTGACCAGCAGAATCACCAGCAGAATGCCGAAGATTGGCCCCAGGTAGTTATGCAGCACTTTCGTTGCCGCAATCATCCAAGCCCAAACCCCATCGCCAAACAGCGGGCGGAACACAAACTTGCCGAATAGCAGCGTCATCCCCGTTATCGCTAAAATGATAAACAGCGTCGCTACCGTCCAGTGCAGCGCGCGTTTCATTAGCGTCCAACGCAATAACAGGCGACCTGTACGCGGCGCCTCAAGCTCCTTACGCCCAACGATGAAGTAGAACAGCGCGATCAGCGCCGCCATGCCAAAGACCGCAATCAAACCAAACGGCGACACCCAGCGGTTGCGAATCTGCCGCCAGGTTTCACCGCTTGCATTGATCAAGCTGTAGTTACTATCAGCACGTGAATCACGGTAGTTAGGCCCGGTTTCTCCACTGCGCACCTGACGCCACTGGTCAGCGGTAATGCCGGGGGCGGCAGTGGTCATTTCGCGGTCAGGATCCGCCTGCGCAACAGCCACTTGCGTAAAGCCGAGGCTTAGCACTAGAGCAAGCGCCACCAACATAAAGCGCAAAATGCCCAGGGCGAGCCCTTTACCTGAGCGCGGCACCCCACCGGGTGCCTGTGCAGTCAACAGGTTCATGACACGCCTCCTTACCCTTTATGGGCAGCATCATAGGCTAGGTTGTCGGCACTGGCCTGTGGGTTATTCGACCAGGCGCCATCTTTGTGGCCGCGATGGACGACGCGCTGGCGGAAGATATCGGCAACGTCTTGGGCATCACCGGCCAGCAGCGCTTTGGTGGAGCACATCTCGGCACATAGCGGCAGTTTACCTTCGGCAATGCGGTTGGAGCCGTATTTCTGGTACTCCTCTTCTTTGCTTTCGGCTGGGCCGCCCGCGCAGAAGGTGCATTTGTCCATCTTACCGCGCTCACCGAACGCATCCTGCTGGGGAAACTGCGGAGCGCCAAACGGACAGGCGTAGAGGCAGTAGCCGCAGCCGATGCAGAGGTCTTTGTCGTGTAGCACGATGCCGTCATCGGTTTTGTAGAAGCAGTCGGTGGGGCACACCGCCATGCAAGGGGCATCGTCACAGTGCATACAGGCGACGGAAATGGACATTTCACTCGCTTCGCCGTCGTTGAGCGTGACCACGCGGCGGCGCTGAATGCCCCACTCGACATCGTTGGCATTTTTACACGCGGTGACGCAGCCGTTGCATTCGATGCAGCGTTCGGCGTCACACATAAATTTCATTTGAGCCATGGTGTTCTCCTCATGCTGGTGCGGGATGGCTCCCGCACCGTCGTGCTGTCAGGTCGGTCGGTCGCGACTTTTTTTAAGCTTATGCCCGCTCAATGCGGCAGATGGTGCACTTGGTCTCTTGCATCAGTGTCACCGGATCGTAACCATAGGTGGTGGCCGTATTGGCCGCTTCACCGATGATGTACGGATCCGATCCATCTGGATAACGGTCGCGCAGGCTTTCGCCCTGGAACATGCCGCCAAAGTGGAACGGCATAAACGCCACGTTACGGTCGACACGCGGTGTGACCAGGGCTTTAACTTTCACACGGCCGCCTTCTGCACCTTCGACCCAGACATCGTCACCATCTTTGATGCTTAGGTCGTTGGCATTCGCCGGGTTGATCTCAACAAACATCTCTTGCTGCAGCTCGGCCAGCCACGACATGGAACGCGTCTCTTCCCCACCACCTTCGTACTCAACCAAACGCCCAGAGGTGAGAATGATGGGGTAATCGCCGCTGTTATCGCGATCCTGGATGGTTTTGTACATGGTCGGCAGGCGCATGATGGAGTCGAAGTCGTCCCAGGTAGGGAAGCGTTCAACCAAATCACGGCGCGTGGTGTAGAGCGGCTCGCGGTGCTTCGGCACCTGGTCGGGGAACGTCCAGACCACGGCGCGTGCCTTGGCGTTGCCGTAGGGCGCACAACCATGCTCAATGGTGACGCGCTGGATACCGCCAGAGAGGTCGGTTTTCCAGTTTTTACCTTCCGCCGCCTGCTTCTCTTCGGCGGTCAGGTCGTCCCACCAGCCTAAATCTTTAAGCAACTGGTCATTGAACTCTGGATAGCCGTCGTCGATATCCCCGCCCACTGGTGCTGAACCTTCCGCCAGCAGGTTAACGCCATCTCGCTCGATACCGAAACGGGCACGGAAGCCCATGCCCCCTTCCATCACCGGTACGCTGGTATCGTAAAGATTGGGCGAGCCCGGGTGTTTAAACTCTGGCGTACCCCAGCAGGGCCACGGCAAGCCGTAGTAATCACCATCTGCCGGGCCACCCTCTGCACGCAGGTTTTCGAAGCTAAAGGTGTGCCAGTTTTTCTGGTGCTCCTTGAGGCGTTCGGGGCTTTGCCCGGTGTAGCCTACCGTCCACATACCGCTGTTGATTTCGCGCAGAATGTCGTCAATGAGCGGCTCGTCACCGTTCATCTGATAGTTCTTAACCAGCTCATTACCGAAGCCCAGCTTACGAGCAAACAGGTACATGATTTCGTGGTCAGGCTTGGACTCGAACAACGGCTCAATCACGCGGTCACGCCACTGAATCGAACGGTTGGTGGCGGTGACACTGCCGGTGGTTTCGAACTGGGTCGCCGCTGGCAGCAGATACACACCGTCGCTACGGTCGTGCATTACCGAGGCAACGGTGGGATAAGGGTCAACGATGACCATCATCTCAAGCTTCTGCATGGCTTTTTGCATTTCGACGCCGCGGGTTTGGGAGTTAACCGCATGCCCCCAGTAGAACATTGCTTTCAGCGCGGTACGCTGGGAGATGTTCTCGTCCTCTTCGAGCACGCCGTCGACCCAGCGCGACACAGTAATCCCGGCACTGTACATGGGCTTACCATCGGCATATTCGGTGTCGTCGTAGCGGCCTTTGATCCACTCGTAGTCGAGATCCCACACCTGCGCCCAATGCTGCCAAGCGCCTTCGGATAAGCCGTAGTAGCCCGGTAGCGAGTCACAGCCAAGCCCCAGGTCGGTCGCGCCCTGCACGTTATCGTGGCCACGCAGAATGTTAGCGCCGCCGCCCGCTTTACCGATGTTGCCCAGTGCCAACTCAAGGATGCAGTAAGCCCGGGTGTTGTTGTTGCCGGTGGTGTGCTGGGTGCCGCCCATACACCAAACGACACAGCCAGGGCGGTTGTCAGAGAGGCGTTTGGCGACATCGTACATCTCGGCTTCGGGAACGCCGGTGACTTCTTCTACAACGCTGGGCGTAAAGTTGGCGACTTCAGCGCGCACTTCATCCATACCGTAAACGCGCTGATTGATGTACTCGTTATCTTCCCAGCCGTTTTCGAAAATGTGCCACAACAAGCCCCAAATATAGGCAACGTCCGAACCGGGACGTAGTCGCACGTATTTGTTGGCCTTGGCGGCAGTGCGGGTAAAGCGCGGGTCGGCGACGATAATGTCGCAGTTGTTGCGCTCTTTGGCGATCAGGATATGCTGCATCGCCACCGGGTGCGCTTCACTGGGGTTGGAGCCAATGAACAGAATCGCCTTGCTGTTATGCATGTCGTTCAGCGAGTTGGTCATGGCGCCATAACCCCAGGTATTCGCCACGCCCGCCACGGTGGTGGAGTGGCAGATACGCGCCTGGTGGTCGGTATTGTTAGTGCCCCACAGCGAAGCAAGCTTGCGCATTAAATACGCTTGCTCGTTGTTGAACTTTGCCGAACCCAGCCAGTAAACGCTGTCTGGGCCGTGCTCTTCGCGTAGTTCAAGCAGTTTGTCGCCAATTTCGTTAATGGCGTCATCCCAGCTCATGCGTTCCCATTCACCGGCCACCAGCTTCATCGGGTACTTAAGACGTCGCGTGGAGTGACCGTGCTGGCGCAGCGAGGCACCTTTGGCGCAGTGCGCACCACGGTTGATGGGGTGATCGAAAGCGGGTTCTTGCTTGGTCCAAATACCCTCTTGAACTTCTGCGTAAACGCCACAACCCACTGAACAGTGTGAGCAAATAGTACGTTTGGTCTCGACCGGCGAGTCCAGCACGGGTGTTTTGTCAGCTGCTTCCGAACGCTGCATCATGGGCGCACCCATAAAGCCAACGGCGGCCACACCGCCGGTAGCTGCACCGCTACGTTTGAGGAACTGGCGACGGGAAATACCCAGCCCGGAGGCCTTGGGGGCGTCTGTTTTGCGAGTTAAGCGCATGGCAAATCTCCTGGCATTCCGCCGTCAGTCACGCAGCGAGGCGTAATAAGCACGGACGTGATCAGTCTCACGATAGTTAACTGATGGTTTTTCGTTTTTCACTGGGGCAGTCTCGGCCTGGGCCAGAGTGACATGACCGACTGCCGCCGCGGCGCCAGCAGCGGCGGTTCCCAACCCAACGGTTTTCATAAACCGGCGGCGCTCAGAATTATGTGATTTGTGCATGAGATTCTCCTCTAGCATGCTCTTATCCAGGGTCTTTTATGCAGTTTCTTATACTGTTTTTGGCTCTTTACTAATGTTTTTATGTAATGTTTTTATGGAGCCTTCGCTAAGGTTCCACGATCCGCACCGGTGTGTGGCCCGGATCAACGCTTAAGCGAGCCTGCTCACTCCCCATAAAAGCGCTACCTAACTGCCCCAGCGCTGCATAGAAAGCGGTGTCTACCTGTCCTAGATCGGCAAAACAGCTGGCCGCCCAGGGTGCTAAATGTTGGTCAAAGAAATAGCCCTGCTCAGCGCTCTCGGCGTCAATCAACATCGCCATCACTTCACATAGCGCAGCCAGATGATCTTCTGGATCACGGGTATGCTCGCTGCGCACAAAGCCAAGCACTTTCAAATCACGACGCAGCGCCACCAGCGCCGCTTCCATTAACTCGCCGTTGCGGTACCAGGAGGCGTAGGGCACCACTTCACCTTGAATCACGCCAACCAGGAGGCGAAAGTGGGCTCGCTGCAGTTGCTCTACGTTGGCATTCTGGGCAGCGATGGCCAGCGCTTGCCAGCATTCCGCCAGGCGGCTGCCATCTTGCTCGATAGCCAAATCAGCCAGCCAATCCAGCAACTCTGTGTCCGGCGCTTGACGCAACAGTGTGGCTAACAGCCGGTAGATATCGGCGCGTAGCGCATCCGCTTCTTTAAGCGTGGGCAGTGCATCCGTCATCGGCTTATACCTTCAGTTGCGCGTCAGGGTCGCGAATCATGGTTTTCCACACATCTTTTACTCGGCAGTCTTCGCACATTTCCAGGCGGATCATTGCCTCACCGGCAAAGTAGGGGTGGTTGGCAAGTTTCTGTTTAATCGTCGCTACCGTGCTGACAGTGGCAAACGGCTTACCACAGCTAATGCACTCAAAGGCCGCCTCTTCGTGGCAGATCTGGCGCGTCTCGCGGGCATTGGAAGCCAGGAAGCCGGGTATCAGAGTGATCGCATTCTCTGGGCAAGCCTGCTCACACAAGCCGCACTGCACACAGTCTGCTTCAAGGAAGCTCAGCGCGGGCGTGTTGCCGCCTGATTTTAATGCCGGAGTCGGGCAGTTGCTGACACAGGCGTGGCATAGCGTGCAGGCATCTCTATCGACTTGAATGGCGCCGTAGGCAGCGCCTACCGGCACTGCAGCTCGCTCGTCGCTGGGGTTGCCTAATTCGGCCAGCCGCGCCAGCACACGGTTCAAGCGTGCGCGTTTTTCTGGCTCGGGCAGGCTAAGTGAAGTCTCTGTCAACGGCGTTAGTGCCGGTAGCGCATCGCGGGCGGTGCCATCGGCTATCTCGATCAGTTTTACGCGAGCGCGGTCATGGCCCAAGGCGTCCAGCAACGCATGGGCTTGGGCAACCTGATCGAGCAAAAAAGCGCTCAATCGTGCGGGCATTTCGGGATGCAGCTGGATACGCACTTCGGCGGCACCGGCGGCCAGAGCAGTTAGCCACTGGTCGTGGCCCGCCGCGCCCAGCTCTTCTAGCGGTGCGTCGATGATATGGCCTGCGGGGACTTCACCCGCTGCGCGCTCAGCATCTTGGGAATCATGGGTAATAAAGCGCAGCACCGGCGCTTGGCCACCCGCTTCGCGATAGGCTGCTAGCCAAGCGGAGAGGGTATCCTGTTGGCGGCGTGTTTCCGGCAAGCGAAATTCGATAGCCCCGGTGGGGCAGGCGCTGGTACAACTGCCGACGCCTTGGCAGAGAAAGGGATCAATCTCAATATGTGACTCAATTCGCCCCTGAATGCTGGAGATAGCATCCGCGGGGCAGACGTCCAAGCAGCGGGTGCAGCCAATATTGCCGCTGGTGGAGTGGGCACATAAGTCGCTATTGACCTGGAAATAGCGCGGCTTGTCGAACTCGCCCACTAGCCCTACAAAATCGTCGAGAGTGTCGCTGCGCTGCTCAACATTTTGCCACTGCATTACCACATAACCCGGCGGCGGTAGTTCCCAGCGCTGGGTGTGGGTAGTGGCGGCAAGATCTAGGATGAGGTCAAAGCTATCGCGTTCAATGAGTGCACGGGCGAGATCCAGCGGTGAATCGCCGTCATCAAGCTGGACACTAAAAGCTCCCAAATAACCGTTAATGCGCAGTTGGCTGAGCTGGTCGCGGGTAAACGCTTGGATAACAAGCGGCTCGCTGGAGCCGAGGGTATCGTCTCCCGGACTGTTCGCTTCAGACTCAGTGACTAGCAGCGTAAGCGATGCCAAGCCGCGCCCTTGAAGCGCGCGAGCGGCTGGGTAAACGTCGTCGGCCGAACCTATTAACAGCGCATGACCACGGCTGTGATAGGTCACATTTGCAGGCGTTAGGTTAGCGGGCCAAGAGATACGCTGGCGTACCGTCTCCCGAGCCTCGGCATTGCGCTGGTCGTCTATCGACGCCAGTTGGATTCGTTGATTCATGCGTTCTCACGGTCAGGGAATAATTCTTATTATATTTTTGAGTTATATTGCTTAACTATTGTCGCATAACAATGCGTTGAAGCTAAGTTCAGCCTATGGCGAAATACGGCATTTGCCAACCTGATTACCGTCAACGCTGCCAACGCTGGGGATCCCTTTCAACACTAATCCATTGAATTATAAAGACTTAACATCAACCTCATGTTTTCGTCTTAGTACCCGACAAATAATCAGACTGGTCGTCTAGCGGCGCATCTTTAACAATGTTGTCGCTGTCAGCGCAAGGCGTTAAGGTCTCCTCCTCTAACGCGACCGCTTGTTCATTTGTCGGTTCGTCGGCTACCTGCTCTTCTTGGGACTCGGGTTCAGCTTCGTCTAACGACTTATCAACCGCCTCTTCCACTTTATGCGTCCAACGGCGTAGTTTGCTGGCGAGCTCGGAGCCCATGGGCTTTAACAACTTATTATAGTCGACATCGTAGTCATCCAGGCCATCTCGAACGTTGTAATTACCGGTGGCCCACAGCCGTTTCAAAGCACGCCGCCGCAGGGCTCCACTGACTCCTGGCGCCATAAAGGTACTGAAGTCGCTGCCCGCTTCCAGCGTTTCGGGGTCAGGCAAGGTGTGGTCGAGACTGCCCGGTTCTGGCGGTGTCTGCGTTGCGTCAGAGCTATGGTGTGGCGGCTCTACTTCAATTGGTGAAGCATTCCGCTCGACTGTCAGTTCATCAACAGTCTCTTCAGCAGGCAGTGACACTGGCTGCACATCCTGCTCTTGGGGAACGTTGCGTTTTAGTCTCGACCAGCGCTCTAGGCGGCTCATTGCGGCTGCTCCTTGGTAGGAGTTTCTTTAGCCCGCCCTGCCCCTTTACGCTTTTTCTTGCGCATTTCCATCGGCGCTTCGCCATGACGCGCTAAGTAGCTCTCAATCCAGACCTGAAGGGCCATGGGCATTGGTGCTTCGAGCACCTGCTGCTCGCCATCCAACCACCCAGCCGCAACATCCTGGCTGGCGGTGATTGCATCCGGCTTGGGTGTTTGCCCGGTAAAGCCCGCCCGCACAAATAGCCTCGGGGTGGTAGACGTTAGGTTGAAACGGTAGGCAGCACGCTCGGTCATCGACAGTTGCAGGTTAAGCACGTTAGGGCCTTGATCGCCAAGGGTAAGCTCTGCAATACGCCACTGGGTCAACGTAAAGCTTTTCACCTGCTTCGGTTCGGCGACCAGCGTGATGCTCAGTGAACGTAAATTATCAGACATCGCGTTAAACCCTTTAATGAAGGACTTAATGAAGCACTTGAGAAAAGCACTTGAGAAAAGCACTTGAGAAAAGCACCTAGACTTTGAACGGGTAGCCGTTGAACAGGTAGCCGTTGAACAGGTAGCCGTTGAACAGGTAGACAAGTAAGCCTCCCCAGCGCCATCATCGTCAACCCTGTCGTTTTGCGAGAACCGTTTTGCGAGGATTAGCCATGCACGCCCTTCAGCCCGCTCTTCAGATAAGTCGAGCCCGCTTACCGGCCACCACCGAGATCAGCATCGTTGACGAGTATGGCGATGCACGCCAGCAGGCGATCGCCGCTGAAAGAGCGTTGACGGTCTACCTCAACAAGCGTGAAATTGTCACTTTGATGACTCTGGGCGATGACCCGGAGGCACTAGTGGTCGGCTATCTGCGCAATCAAGGGCTGCTGAACGCCGCGGCTGATTTAGAAGCCGTACAAGTCGATTGGGAAGTAGAAGCGGCGGTAGTGATTACTCGCCATCTGCCCGAAGATTTAGAAACACGCTTAAGCACCCGCACAGTCACCACTGGCTGCGGCCAGGGCACGGTCTTTGGTAAGCTGCTCGATCAAACTGCACTCACGGCGCTGCCCGATACCCAACTGGCACAATCCACGCTCTATCAATTGCTGCAAAACCTCAACGCCTACAATGAGACCTACCGCAGCGCTGGCGCCGTTCACGGCTGTGCGCTTTGCCAACAAACCTCGGTGCTCGACTTTGTTGAAGATGTAGGACGGCATAACGCGGTAGATACCTTGGCGGGGCGTCAATGGCTACAACAGGCCGATAGCGCCAATGCGGATATTTTCTACACCACCGGGCGGCTGACGTCTGAGATGGTGCTGAAAGTGGCGCAAATGGGTATTAGCGTGCTGGTATCGCGCTCGGGCGTCACCCAAAAAGGCGTCGAATTGGCCGAACGCTTCGGTGTCATGCTGGTTGCCCGCGCCAAAGGGCGCCATTTTCAAGCGATCAACACCCAAAAACGTTTAGCTCTGGACGCTATTCCACCGCGCCCATCCCACGCCCGTTCATCGCAACAATATCGCTCATCAAAAAAGGCAAGCTCATGATACCCACTCACGAACTCACCGGCATGATTCTTGCGGGCGGCGAAGGGCGGCGAATGGGCGGGCGCGACAAAGGGCTTGAACCTTTCGCGGGCCTGCCGCTAGTCGGCCATGTGGTCAAGCGTCTTGAAGGCCAGGTGGCCGAGCTAGTGATTAACGCTAACCGCAATGCCGACGCCTACCGCTTTTTCGCTGATCGGGTCATTGCTGATGCTGAAGATGGCTTTAAAGGCCCGCTGATGGGCATCTATAGCGGCCTACGGGCGGCAAAAACGCCTTGGTTACTCGTCGCCCCTTGTGACACCCCTGCGCTGCCAGCAGACTTAGTGGCGCGGATGGTGGAAGGCATTGCCTCAGAGAACGGCGAGCATGACATCGCCGTGGCCTTTGACGGTGAACGGCTGCACCCGGTGGTTGCACTACTGCGCACCTCGCTGGCCGATGATCTGGCGACCACCCTTGCCCAGGGCGAGCGCAAAATTGACCGCTGGTACGCCCGCCACGACTGGTGCAAGGTCGATATGTCGGACTGCCCCGACGCCTTTGCCAATCTCAATACCGAAGAGGAGAAGCTGCGCCTGGAAAAAGTACTCATGGGATCTCCAAGCAAGGAGGTGAAATGACGCTTTCCTGCTTTGATCTTGGCGAACAGATGCTTAGCGTCGACGAAGCACGTCAGGCGCTCGCCACCCTGATTGAGCGCCCGCTCGACAGCGAGCAGATCCCTTTGGCCCAAGCGCATGGCCGCCGTTTGGCGTCAGCCGTTCAGGCCCCCATTAACGTGCCACAAAATACCAATGCAGCCATGGATGGCGTAGCGCTAGCCTTGGCTAGAGAAGGTGTTGGGGCCAAGCAAACCCATTGGCCACTGGCCGGTGAGGTGTTGGCCGGGCAGTATCGCAGCGAATTAGTACCCGCCGGACACTGCGTGCGCATTACCACCGGCGCCCCCTTGCCGCCAGGCACCGATACAGTGGTGATGAGTGAACAGCTGCGCGAAACGATAGAAGATGATAAGCCAGCGCATGTGACCATCGAGTCTCCAGAGCTCCTCAAGCACGGCCAACATGTCCGCCAGGCCGGTGAGGATATTGCTCTCGGCGACACAGCCCTTCCAGCAGGAACACGGCTTGATGCCGCCTCGCTGGGGCTTTTGGCGTCACTGGGTTATGTCGAGATCAACGTGAGTCAGCGCCCAAAGGTAGCGATTTTTTCCACTGGCAATGAGGTAACCGCACCCGGCGAACCGCTGCCCCAGGCAGGCATTTATGATGCCAATCGCTTCACTCTTATGGGCTTGCTTGCCGAACACGGCGCCGACGTCATTGACCTGGGCATCCTGCCAGACGATTTAAACGCTATTAAAACGGCCCTTGAAGACGCTGCAGAGCAGAGCGACTTGGTGATCACTAGCGGCGGCGTTTCCGTCGGTCAGGCTGACTTTACCCGCGACGCCCTAGAACAGTTAGGCCGCCTGGCCTTTTGGCGGGTAGCGCTGCGACCTGGCCGCCCCATGGCCTGCGGTTGGCTCGGCCCAACACGCACTCCGTTTGTTGGCTTGCCCGGCAATCCGGTGGCGGTCATGGTAACCTTTCTACAGTTTGTGACGCCGCTACTGAATCGGCTTCATGGGCAGCCGGTATCGCCGCCCCACAGCCTTAATGCGATTGCCGACACCGCCTTAAAAAGCCGCTTCAAGCGCACTGATTTTATTCGCGGTATCTACCATACTGATGAGCAAGGGCAGCTACATGTGCGCAGCACCGGCGCCCAAGGTTCGGGCATTTTAACCTCGATGGTGGCTGCAAATTGCTTGATTGAGCTGGCTAACGACCAGGACGGAGCTCAACCGGGCGAGGTAGTCAGCATACAACCACTAACGGGATGGCTATGACCGAGCAACGACCCGCACAACAACCATCTGGCCAGCTAAAGACGGGCCAGCAACTGATCGACGACTTTGGTCGGCGCATTAGCTATGTGCGTATTTCGGTCACCGATCGCTGTGATTTCCGCTGCGTGTACTGCATGAGCGAGGAGATGACCTTTCTGCCCCGTGCCCAGGTACTCACGCTGGAAGAGATCGCCATGGTCGCCCGTGCCTTTACTGAACTGGGTGTTGAGAAGATTCCCCTCCCGGGGGGGGAGCCGCTGGTGCGCCGTGGTATTGAGCAGCTGGTCGATGAGATCGGTGCGATGCCTGGGCTTAACGATTTCACCATGACGACCAACGGCGCCAGCCTGCGCAAGCACGCCAAACAGCTTTATGCCAGCGGCCTGCGGCGGCTGAATATTAGCCTGGACTCGCTGGATGCGGAACGCTTCAAGCAGCTCACCCGTACCGGTGATTTGGCCAAAGTTATCGACGGCATTCATGCCGCTCAGGAAGCTGGCTTTAAACGTATCAAGCTCAACGCGGTGATTTTAAAAGGACGCAACGACGACGAAGTGATCGACCTGGTCACCTTTGCGCGCCAGGAAAACCTCGATATTAGCTTTATCGAAGAGATGCCGCTGGGCGATGTGTCCGACCACTCACGGGCGGAAACCTTCTACTCCAGCGACGATGTTCAAGCATTGATCGAAACGCGCTACCCGTTGATCCCCACCACCGAAACCACGCCGGGGCCATCGCGCTACTTCAAAATGGCCGATAGCGATAGCCGGGTTGGGTTTATCTCCCCCCATAGCCACAACTTTTGCGATACTTGCAATCGGGTGCGGGTGACCGTGGAAGGCCGTTTGCTGCTCTGCTTAGGCAACGAACACTCGGTAGATTTGCGCGCCGTGCTGCGCCGCCACCCCGGTAATATGCAGGCGCTGAAAGAGGCGATTATCAACGCCCTGCCGCTAAAACCGGAGCGCCACCACTTCACCACCGATGGCGATGTGCAGGTGGTACGCTTTATGAATATGACGGGGGGCTAGGCGTTGGCAGTGGCAGCAGAAACAGCAAACATAAAAGTACCAGTGCATATCATTACCGGCTTTCTCGGCAGCGGTAAAACCACGCTTATCCACAGCCTAATTGAGCAGAAGCCTGTGGATGAAAAGTGGGCCATCCTGGTCAACGAGTTTGGCCAAATCGGTATCGATCAGGCGATGTTTGACGCCCGTGACGATGTAGTAGTGAAAGGCCTGCCCGGCGGCTGCCTGTGCTGCCAACTCGCCTTTGTGCTGCAAGCGGCGCTGGTGAATTTACTCGCACGCAGCAAACCCGACCGGGTAATCATTGAACCCTCTGGCCTTGGCCACCCGGCGGGCCTGCTGGATCTACTGCGCGGCGAAGCCTTTCAAGAGGTGGTGGAAGTGCGCGATATTATTGCCACGCTCGACCCACGCCGCATGGACGACGCCCGCGCCCTGCAGCACGACACTTTTCGCGATCAGCTTGATATGGCCGATGCCGTGGCATTGACCATGCTCGACCACAGCACTCCCGAACAGCTCAGCGCCGCCCACGCTTTTGTGGCGCAGTGCTGGCCACCGCGCAAATGGGTGCAGGAAGTCCCGCAAGGCGAACTACCGATAGTACTGTTGACCCAAAGCGGAAACGCCGAAGCGAACGCTATAAATGTGCCCACCAGCCATCAACAGCTGGCGACAACGCCCAGCTTAGCAGGGTCATTTTTTGATTTTCCGCCCCCACCCGGCAAACCACAACGTGAAACCGGCGCTTCGCTGGGCTACACCAGTTCGGGGTTTCGCTGGCACCCAAGCGAGCGCTTCGACCTGGATAGCTTGGCCAAATGTTTTGGAGAGCTACCCAGGGAGGCACGCATTAAAGGCGTGTTACATACCGATAGCGGCTGGAAACGCCTTAACCGCGCCGAAGGTACGCTCAGCGTTGAAAGCAGCGCGTGGCGGCAAGACTCCCGGCTGGAAGTTATCCTTCCCGATACGAGCCCCGCTCTCAATATCGATATCGAAGGCCGACTTCGCTTACTGATGCTAGGTTAATCGCCCGTAATCAATCGCTCAATGGCCTCTGCGGTGACCGGTCGCCCAAACAGATAGCCTTGAGAAGCATGACAGTCATGCGCCAGAAGCCACGCTTGCTGCGCTTTGGTCTCTACTCCTTCCGCAATAACCTCTAGATTGAGGCTCTCTGCCAGGGCAATGGTACTCTCGACAATCGCCGCGTTGGCTTGGCTTTCGAGCACCTGCTGCACAAAGGATTGGTCGATTTTTAGCTGATCCAGCGGTAGTTGAGCTAAATAAGCCAGTGACGAGTAGCCGGTGCCAAAATCATCCAGGGAGAAGCGTACGCCGCGCGCTTTAAGAGCGAGCATTTTATCCCGAGCGTCATCTCGCGCTTCCACAAATAGCGACTCGGTCACTTCCAATTTTAGCTGCTGAAGCGGTGCCTGGGTACGCGCAAACACCCCCTCTACACGGGCCAGAAATTGCTCATCGCGAAACTGTAGCGGACTGATATTCACCGATATGGTCAATTCGCTAAGCCTCGGGTGCTGCGCCCAGCGAGCCAATTGATAGCAGGCATCTTCCAATACCCATTCGCCCACATCGTTTATCAGCTCATTGCTTTCCAACAGTGGAATAAAATCGCCTGGAGAGACCATGCCGCGCTCGGGGTGATGCCAGCGCAGTAGCGCTTCCACGCCAGTAATCCTGCCGTGTTGATCCACCTGAGGCTGATAATAGAGCTGCCACTGCTGACTTGCCTGCGCTTGGATCAGATCCGCCTCTAATTTTACATGAGCAAGAAGCGCAGCCTGCATTGAGGGATCAAAAAAGCACACACCATGGCGGCCGTTGCTCTTAGCCTGAAAAAGCGCCATATCCACTTGCTGCAGATAGTCATCAACGCCGTACTCATTGCTCGCCATAATCGCAATACCAATATTACCCGTTACCATGATGCTCTCTTCGGCAAGGCCGATTGGCTCGTTAAGGGCTGCCAGCAACTTATGCGCGATACGCTCCACAAGCCGATTGGTTTGGGCGTGATTGCTATCAACGCCCTCAATTAATACCGCAAACTCATCGCTCCCCAGCCGTGCCAAGGTATCGGTATCGCGCAGCATCTGGCCCATCCGCCGAGCAACGCGCTGTAACACTTGGTCTCCCGCATAGTGACCCAGGGTGTCATTGATTTGCTTAAAGTTATCGATATCGATAAATAGCAGTGCCCCGCAACGCTGATGCCGCTGGAGCTCCTTGAGGGCGGTATCTATACGATCCATAAACAGCCGCCGGTTTGCCAATCCGGTTAAGGTGTCATAAAACGCAAGTTGATGGATTTCTTGCTCTGCGGCTTTGCGCTCACTGATATCGCTCATAGTGGCCACGTAGTGAGTTAATGTGCCCGCTACGTCGTACACCGCGCTAATGGTTAGCCATTCAGGAAACAGTTCACCACTCTTACGCTGGTTCCATATCTCGCCTTCCCAATTACCTGTTTTGATGACTCGTTTCCATAAACGACGATAAAAGGCTGCATTTTGTAGGCCAGAGCTAAACATACGCGGGTTATTACCCACTATCTCGGCTTCGCTATAGCCGGTAATGCGGCTGAAGGTTTCATTAACCTTGAGAATGGTGCCCCGTGGATCGGTAATAAGAATGCCTAAGTGAGTTTGAAAAGCGGCAGCGGCAATTTGAGCCTCTGCACGCGCCTGTTCACGCTCTTCAATACGCTGGCGCAATTGATGTGCCAACGCTAAACGGTTTAAGTAGTGTCGTGCCCCCCAGGCACCCAGCAGGGCAATAACGGCCATCACCAGCGTTAAGATCAAGGCACGCTGGCGCCACGCCGATAGCAGCTCGTTAAGATCGATGCCTACCACCGCCAGCATGGGATACTCGCCTACTCTCAGTATGCGGAACAGCCGCTTACGGCCATCAATAGGTGAGTCAAAGTTGATAGACCAAGTAGACTCACCACGGGCGAGCCACTCAGTCGTTTCTGGACTATCAATTTGACTGCCGATCGAAAATGGCTCCTCCGGTATCGGGTATCGAGCAATAAATTTTAAACCGGGGTCGACCAGCGCAATGCTCTCGCCGTCGTAAACACTCATCTGCTCAAGCGCGTCGGCAAATACTTCAGGCACAATGCTAGAGATGGCCACGCCTGCGAATTCGCCTGTCGAGGTCTCTAATCGTCGGCCATGGTACAGATAGTAGCGTTGATCAATGTCAGACCAGTAGAGCGGGGTAATCAGCTCCTTCTGCCCGGCTTGCTTGAATGCATTAAAAAACGCTGACTCGCTGATATCAGCATCTGGTTTTCGGTTGCCGCGGCCGCTCGCCAGTGCTCGGCCTTCGGCGCTCAAAACAGTGATTTCGTCCACCATTGGCATATATAGGGTCAGGTTTTCTAATGAGCGCTTAAGCGCCTGATCATTGTCACTATTAGGCATCCCTTGCAACGCCAGCAATTCCGCAAGCCCAAACAGGGCTTGACCGCTTTGTGCAAACACGCCTTTCGCCCACTCATTGACCACATTAGCGCGGGCGGTAATCCGCGACTCAGCGGCCTCAATTTCTTGCTTGTACTGTTCGCTCAGCAGCCAACCAAACAGTACCGTCATGACGAACAGTGCTAACAGATATAACGCAACCACATGACGGCGTTGTTGACGATAAGTCTTGGTAGCTTTTAAAACATCATCATTTACATTAATGGGAGTAACGGACATCGCGCAGAGGCCTTATTCGGGCAACCCATCGGGGCACCTGATACAGTGTAAAGAGTAACCAGATACAATACATAGCACGCGCTGACACGTGGCTTTATCCAATAGAATAGTGCAGCGATGCTTTTGTGATGTATATCAGTTTTTATCGCCGTTAATACGTTGAAAAGAGTAACGTTATGCATTGATAGCCTACCTACCAGGGAATTGTTATGGCATCGCTGGGCCAAATGAGCGACTACGAGATACGACTAATCCGTATTTTTAAGACGGTTGTTGAGTGCGGCGGCTTTACCGCGGCGGAAACCACGCTGGGCATTAGCCGCTCTGCAATTAGCCAGCACATGAACGACTTGGAGGGACGGCTAGGCTTTTCGCTCTGCCAGCGGGGGCGTGGCGGGTTTAGTTTAACCGAAGAAGGCAAAGAGATTTATCAGGCAGGATTGACACTACTGGCCGCGCTTGAAACCTTCAAAAGCGACGTTAATGCCCTGCATCAAACGATTAAAGGCGAACTGAATATCGGCATCACCGACAATCTGGTGACACTGCCCGCCATGCACGTGACCAATGCCTTGGCTGAGCTTAGCGCGCCGGCGCATGAGGTCACACTGCATATTCATATGGAGCCTTCTGATGCGGTCATTCGAGGCGTGATGGATGGCCACCTGCACGTCGGCGTAGTGCCTGCTGTGAACCTGCCCACCAGTTTAGAAGCGCGGCACCTTTATGATGAGCCCTCGTATCTTTATTGCGCGGCTGGTCATCCGCTGTTTTCAGAAGACGATGACACGCTCTGTTGTGCAGATATCGCCCAACACTCGGCTATTTCGCCCCGCTATCCGCTACCGGTTGAGGCGCGCCAGGCGCATGATGCGCTAAACCTGCGTGCTTCAGCATCCGACCGCGAAGGCGCCGCATTTTTGATTCTTACAGGGCGCTTTATCGGTTTCCTGCCTGAACACGTAGCCGCTCAGTGGGTATCAGCGGGCAAGATGCGGGCGCTGCATACCGCCACGCAGCACTATCGCATTCCGTTTGTACTGATTACCCGCCATGACCGACGTCCTAACCGCGTTGTTGATGCGTTTCTGCGCTTAATCAAAAGCAGTTAAGGTAAAAACCCGGCAGCAATGCCGGGTTTAAACTGTTTAACGCTGCTCCGTTGCCTTATTGGCCATTATCGGCGCTGGGCCCGCCTGGGGCGATGACGCCAACACTTGGCTTGCCAAGTAGTAAACAATTGCCCCCAGCGCAGAGCCGGTGAACCAGCCGTAGTCGTAGAACCAATCCATAGTGCCAGTTAACAGCGACAACAAAGTAAGCGCCACCGGCACGCCAAAGGCGATAAAACCGGCAATATTCACCGCAGGATAAGCATGGCTATCCATATACAGGCTGGGCACATCCAAGCGCTGCTTTTTAATTAAGAAGTAATCCACCGCCATAATCCCCGCGATTGGACCCAGCAGACTGGAGTAACCCAGCAGCCAGTTAGAGTACATCTGCTCAAGGGAAACCCCTGGCGGAATAACACCCGCTTTTTGCAGCAAATCGTAGCCCATCAGTAGCACGCCTACCGCACCGGTCATTAGCACGCCGCGGGTCTGGTTAATTAATTTAGGGGCAATGTTCTGAAAATCGTTGGTAGGCGAAACGATGTTAGAAGCCGTATTGGTGGAGATCGTGGCGATAATGATCAACAGCATCGCCAGTACCACCCAGAAGGGGCTGTCGATATAGCCGATCAAACGCACCGGGTCGGCAACGGTTTGGCCCACCAACGACTCAGACGCAGCGGTTAACACCACACCAAGCGCGGCAAAGAAAAACATCGTTAGCGGCAGCCCAATCACTTGGCCAACAATCTGATCTTTTTGGCTTTTGGCAAAGCGGCTGAAATCGGGAATATTCAGCGACAGCGTGGCCCAAAAGCCCACCATGGCGGTTAAGCCCGCGAAGAAATAGCCGTACACCGATGCCCCTTCCGGGCGCGACGGCGGTTGTGCCAGCAGCTCGGTCATCGACATGTTGGGCCACGCCCATATCATCAGCCCAATACCAACGGCTAACAGCAGAGGCGCCGCTAGGGTCTCCAACCATTTGATAGATTCTGCCCCACGAATGACCACGTAAAGATTCATCGCGCCGAAGACAAAAAAGCCGATCACCTCGCCCAAACCACCCAGCGCTGCCCAAGCAGGAATCAGCTCAGCAAGCAGCAGATGAATCGCCAACCCGCCAAACATGGTTTGAATACCAAACCAGCCGCAGCCTACCAAGGCGCGCACCAAGCAAGGCACATTGGAGCCTAAAATACCGAACGATGAGCGCAGCACCACCGGGAAGGGGATACCGAACTTAGTCCCGGGAAAGGCATTTAGAGTAAGAGGAATCAGCACGATGACATTGGCTAAAAGAATCGCGAAAAGGGCCTCCCCGACGCTCAAGCCGAAGTAGGCAGTTAATACCCCGCCTAAGGTATAGGTGGGCACACAGATCGACATACCTACCCAAAGCGCGGCAATGTTCCATTTACTCCAAGTACGCTCGCTGGCCTGGGTAGGCGCAATATCCTCATTAAAGCGCGAGCTACTGCGTACATCGTCTCCTACATCAAGCTCTATTAGCCCACCTCGATCCACCATCTGAGAGGTTGTTTCGGTCATTTTTTATCTCCTCAGCATTGCGTTGCCCATCACTCCCACGATCAGTGGAGCTGTTCAAAAGACGCTTAAAAATCATTCTTTTAAAAACCATCTTTTTAAAAGCCAAGCAATAAGTGTGCCTACCAACAAAAGCAGGACAACTAACTCTTTGATTAAAAAGCTGTCTTTATGGACAACAATATTATTGTTAGCTCGTTATCTTTTTACCCTTTCCACTTAAAACAAAAACCGATTAGACAAAGCTAGGTCAAAAAAAATATTTGCACCAATATTAAACAAAAAAATACAGCAACCACGCATTATAAATATAATAACAGTATGATTTTAAAGTAAAAAATAAATCACTCAAAAAGGTGCAAGGGTTCACCAAAAAAGGGAATGCCACTGCTCATAACAATAAAAACAAGCAAACTCAAAGAGTTAAAAGCGACTGTATGAATCGCATTTTAAGACTTGCTAAAACCACCAAGCCAGCGATACTTTCAACAAAAGCTGTCGCATTAGTCAGCTTTATAATATTAATTCTCAACGCCTAAACACGCTTCAAATCAACAATCAGAATCAAACACCAGAGGGAGTGTCTTATGCAGAAGATGAAAATCGGCCTGATTCAAATGGGCCTGAAAACCAGCACCGACCTAGAGCCCGCGGCCATTCGCGACGCGATGAACGAAGCGCATCTACCGATGATTCAACAAGCGGCGGATCAAGGCGTACAGGTACTGTGTTTCCAGGAAGTATTTAACCAACCCTATTTTTGCCCCAGCCAAGACGGCAAATGGTACGCCGCCGCCGAGCGGGTGCCGGAAGGTCCTACCTGCCAGATGATGCAGAAACTGGCCGCCGAGCACCGAATGGTCATTATCGTGCCGGTGTACGAAGAGACCGAAACTGGCGTGTACTACAACACGGCGGCAGTGTTCGACGCCGACGGCAGCTACCTGGGCAAGTACCACAAAACCCATATTCCGCAGGTAGCTGGGTTCTGGGAAAAATTCTTCTTCAAGCCGGGCCAATCCAACTGGCCGGTGTTCGACACCGCCTACGGCAAGATCGGCGTTTACATCTGCTACGACCGTCACTTCCCCGAAGGCTGGCGGGCACTGGCACTTAATGGCGCTGAAGTGATCTTCAATCCCTCCGCCACCGTGGCTGGGCTTTCCCAGTACCTGTGGGAGCTGGAGCAGCCAGCCGCCGCCGCCGCCAACGGCTGTTTTATCGCCGCCATCAACCGCGTTGGTACCGAGGCGCCTTGGAACATCGGCGATTTCTACGGCTCCAGCTATATCGTCAACCCCCGCGGCAAGATCGAGGCCCAGGCCAGCGAAACAGAAGACGAATTGCTGGTCCACGAGATCGATTTGGACATGGTGCGCGAGGTGCGCAACAACTGGCAGTTCTTCCGCGACCGTCGCCCAGAAACCTATACCCGCCTCACCGACGGTGAATGATTCTGCTGGCTTGTCCCGTCTGCCTGCAAAAAATAACAGGAGCGAAACATGAGCGTATTGATCAAGGGTGGCACCGTCGTCACCCACGCTGACACCTACCGGGCCGACGTGCTGTGTGTGGACGGCAAAATCCACGCCATCGGCACCGATTTAGACGTCCCCTCAGGCTGCGAAACCATTGATGCCAGCGACCAACTGGTGATGCCTGGCGGCATTGACCCGCATACTCATATGCAGCTGCCCTTCATGGGCACCGTGGCCAGCGAAGATTTCTACACCGGCACCGCCGCGGCCCTGGCGGGCGGCACCACTTCGATCATCGACTTCGTGATCCCCCAGCCAGGTCAGTCACTATTGGAAGCCTTCGAAACCTGGCAGGGCTGGGCGGAAAAAGCCGCCACCGATTTTGCCTTCCACGTGGCGATCACCTGGTGGGACGACAGCGTGCGGGAGGAAATGGGCACGCTTGTGCATGAGCACGGGGTGAACAGCTTCAAGCATTTCATGGCCTACAAGGGCGCCATCATGGCCACCGATGACATTCTGGTGGAGAGCTTTTCGCGCTGCCTGGAGCTGGGGGCGATTCCCACAGTACACGCGGAAAATGGCGAGCTGGTCTATCACATGCAGCAGAAACTGCTCGCCCAAGGCATGACAGGGCCGGAAGCCCACCCGCTTTCGCGCCCGCCTCAGGTGGAAGGCGAAGCCGCCAGCCGGGCGATCCGCATTGCTAGCACCTTAGGCGCGCCGATCTACCTCGTGCACGTATCCACCAAGGATGCGGTGGATGAGATCGCCTACGCCCGCCAGCAGGGCCACCCGGTTTACGGCGAATGTCTGGCCGGCCACCTGCTGATCGACGACAGCGTCTACCAGGATACCGACTGGGGCCGTGCCGCTGCCCATGTGATGAGCCCGCCCTTCCGGCCCAAGGGCCACCAGGAAGCGCTCTGGCACGGGCTGCAGTCGGGCAACCTGCAAACCACCGCCACCGACCACTGCTGTTTCTGTGCCGATCAGAAGGCCGCAGGCAAGGATGACTTCACCAAGATTCCCAACGGCACCGCCGGGGTCGAGGACCGCCTGGCCGTGCTGTGGGATGAAGGCGTCAACACCGGCAGGCTGTCGCCCCAGGAGTTTGTCGCGCTGACGTCAACCAACACCGCCAAGATCTTCAACCTCTACCCCCGTAAGGGCGCCATCCAGGTGGGTGCCGACGCCGACATCGTGGTGTGGGACCCAAACGGCACGCGGACGATTTCCGCCAAAACCCACCACCAAAACGTTGACTTCAATATCTTCGAAGGCAAGACGGTACGCGGTATCGCCCGACACACCATCAGCCACGGCAAATGGGTATGGCGCGACGGCGACCTACGTGCCGAGCGCGGCGCAGGCCGCTATCTGGAGCGCCCTGCCTACCCCGGTGTCTTCGAGCTGTTGGCCAAACGCGCCGAGCTGAATGCGCCAATGGCCGTAAAAAGATAACAGCTGTGCCAATAACAACAGCGGAGGCTCTACTGTGACTAGCCCACTGAACCATCTACCCAGCGCAAAAGAGGTCGGCACCTACGACCCGGATACGCTGGCAAGCAACTTTAGCGATCTGCACCCGCCGCTGACCCATCGCCAAGCGATGATCGAAAGTCAGCGCTGTCTCTACTGCTTCGATGCGCCCTGCGTGGAGGCCTGCCCCTCGGAAATCGATATTCCCAGCTTCATTCGCCAGATCAGCGAAAACAACATCAACGGCGCGGCGGAAACCATCCTGGAAGCCAACATACTGGGCGGCAGCTGCGCCCGGGTGTGCCCAACAGAAATTCTTTGCGAACGCAGCTGCGTGCGCAACCACGACGCCGAATGCCAGCCGGTTCTGATCGGTTTGCTGCAGCGTCACGCCACTGACCATATGCAGTTCGAAGGCCATCCCTTTAAACGCGCCGCATCCACCGGCCGTCATGTGGCCGTGGTCGGCGCAGGCCCCGCTGGTCTCTCCTGTGCGCACCGACTGGCGATGCTCGGCCATCAGGTGAGCATTTTTGAAGCCGAGCAAAAGCCCGGCGGACTCAACGAATACGGCATTGCCCGCTACAAGATGACCGATGACTTCGCCCGTAAGGAAGTCGAGTTTCTGCTCGACATCGGCGGCATCGACATTCAGTACGGGCAGCGCTTAGGTGATAACCTCGAACTCGCCACGCTACACAAGCAATACGACAGTGTATTCCTAGGCTTGGGCCTGGGTGCCAGCCGCGCGTTGGGGCTAACGGGCGAAGATGCGCCAGGTCTTATGCCCGCTGTGGATTACATCAAAACCCTGCGCCAGACCGACGACCTGGGCAGCCTCGCCGTGGCCAAGCGCTGCATCGTGATTGGCGCGGGCAATACCGCCATCGATATGGCCACCCAAATGGCCCGCTTGGGGGCGAGCGAAGTAACGTTGGTCTATCGCAGGGGCGTTGAAGCCATGTCCGCCACTGACCACGAACAGGAGATCGCCAAGGCCAACGGCGTGCGTATGATCACCTGGGCACAGCCCGACGATATTCTGCTGGACAGCCAAGGCCGGGTGGCCGGTATGCGCTTTGCCAAAACACGGGAACAAGCGGGGCAGTTAACCGCTACCGGCGAAACCTTCGAGATTGCCGCCGACGCCATCTTCAAGGCGATTGGTCAGGGCTTTGACAGCGCAAGCCTCAGCGACGCCACGGCCGCTGAGCTTGCACGCGACGGCGAGCGTATTCAGGTGGATGACATGCTGCACACCTCGCTGCCCAACGTTTACGCTGGCGGTGACTGTGTAAAACCCGGCCAGGACCTCACCGTGCAGGCCGTGCAGCACGGCAAGTTGGCGGCTCACGCCATTCACCAAGCGCTCGCCGCCAAGCAGGAGGCCGCATGAAAACATCACCTTCTACCCCCCTCTCTTTTCCAGGCAAGAAAAATAGCGGCGACAGCGTGGTCAATGGCGTTGATCTGTCGGTGAATTTCGCCGGTATCAAAGCCCCCAACCCGTTCTGGCTGGCCTCTGCACCACCCACCGATAAAGCCTATAACGTGGTGCGCGCCTATGAAGCGGGCTGGGGCGGCGTGGTATGGAAAACCCTCGGCGAAGAGCCGCCAGCGGTGAACGTTTCTTCCCGGTATTCCGCCCACTACGGCAAAAACCGTGAAGTGATTGGCTTTAACAATATCGAGCTGATTACCGACCGTTCGCTGGAGATCAACCTTAAAGAGATCACCCAGGTGAAGAAGGATTGGCCTGACCGCGCGCTAATCGTCTCCATCATGGTGCCCTGCAATGAAGAGGCCTGGGCGTATATTCTGCCGCTAGTGGAAGCTACCGGCGCGGACGGCATCGAGCTAAACCTGGGCTGCCCCCACGGCATGCCAGAGCGCGGCATGGGTGCGGCGGTGGGCCAAAACCCCGACCTGATCGAAAAAGTCACCTACTGGTGCAAGAAGCACTACTCAAAGCCAGTGATCGTCAAACTCACGCCCAACATCACCGATATTCGCGTGGGTGCCCAGGCAGCGCTCCGCGGCGGTGCCGACGCGGTCTCGCTAATTAACACCATCAACTCGATCACCAGCATCGACCTGGACAATATGGTCGCCAAACCCACGGTGGGCCACCAGAGCACCCACGGCGGCTACTGCGGCAGTGCCGTTAAGCCTATTGCCATGAACATGGTGGCGGAAATTGCCCGCGACCCAGCGACGCCAACGCTGCCGATTTCCGGCATCGGCGGCATTTCCTGCTGGCGGGACGCAGCAGAATTTATCGCCCTCGGCGCGGGCAGCGTACAGGTATGTACCGCAGCAATGCTCAACGGCTTCCGCATTGTGGAAGAGATGAAGGACGGTCTTTCCCGCTGGATGGCGGAAAAAGGTTACGACTCGATTGAGGCATTCTCGCGTAAGGCGATCCCGCAAACCACCGATTGGAAACATCTGGATATCAACTTCAAAACCATCGCCCAGATCGATCAGGATCTATGCATCGAGTGCGGCCGCTGCTATATAGCCTGCGAGGACACCTCCCACCAGTCGATTGCCAAACTCACCGAACAAGATGGCACACGCCGTTATGAGGTGATTGAAGAGGAGTGCGTGGGCTGCAACCTGTGCCAGATCACTTGCCCGGTGGAGAACTGCATCACCATGGTGCCCCAGGAAACCGGACAACCCTTCCTGGCCTGGGATAACGACCCGCGCAATCCTTTCCGGGTCGCCTCTTAAACCTATCTATTAATTTGCTCACAACACTATCCGCCGCCCTCATTCTTCGAGGGCGGTCGCGTTTTCTGCAACATACTGTTCCTTCTATTCAGTGGCAACACGTCACGCTTTCCTTGAGAATATGAGAAAATATCGCATATAAAATATTTTCTCATAAAAGGAAACCCTATGACGTCTTCGCGTTTCACCTCAGCCATTGCTATACCGCTCGCCGCGATGCTGGTGTTATCAATGGCGGCTACCGCCAACGCCGACCAGCGTATCGCCACCTTCGATTTAGGCAGTCTGGATACGCTAGATGCGCTCGGTTTAAACGAGCAGGTAGTAGGCGTACCGAAAGCCAGCCTGCCCGACTATCTGGCGCAGTATGCCACCGATGATGTCACCGATATTGGTGGCCTACGCTCGCCGGATATGGACGCCATCAGCGCAAGCGAGCCCAGCCTGATTCTCTACACCGGCCGCCAGGGCGAATGGGAAAAAGAACTTGGCGAGATCGCCCCGCTGCTCAACACCAGCCTGCAGGGTGACGACTATTTAGCGGCTTTTGATACCAACGTGCGCGAACTGGCTAATCGTTTAGAAGCGGAAAGCGAAGCAGAAGAGGCACTTGCAATGCTGCACGCCGAGATAGAGACCCAGCGCGAAGCGCTAAGCAACGCTCCTCGCACGCTGGTTGTGACCCATAACGGTGGAAACCTGATGCTGAATCAACACCCAGTGGTGCACGACGTGCTGGGCTTAGCAGCCGTTGAGATGCCAGAGAGCGTAATAACGGAAACCCGCGGTACACGCACCTTTACCCCGCTGTCACCTGAAGCAATTAGCGAAATTGACCCAGAGGTCGTGCTAGTGGTTGATCGCAGCGCTGCGATTGGCGATGAACCCGCCGACGCTGATGCCTTAACGCAAACGCTTGCAGACGCCGGTGTAGAGAAAGCGCGTGTTGTCATGCTAACACCCACGCTGTGGTATCTCTCTGGCGGTGGTCTTCATAGCCTAGCGCTGCAGATTGAAGAAGTCTCTGCGGCGCTGAACTCGCCAGGCAACTAGGCGCTCACTTCATTATTACCCCCTCTTACAACATTGGCGGAGGGGGTAACGCAGCCTAAGCGACGAGAATCGTTGGCCCATAAGGCTTCCCAATCATCTTCAGCGCTGGGCGCATAAGCGCCGATGGCTGCGACTTCGACGAGATTAAGGGAGCATGCTGTGTGCGGCTCTCCCCTTCTGCTAAACGAAAGGCAGGGAAAACCCTTTCAAACCGCGCCGCCTGCTCTTCCAGAGAACTGGCCGCTGACAAAGCCTGCTGAACCAATGCTGCGTTCTGCTGGGTTACTTCATCCATCTGGGTAATGGCCTGGTTGACGTGCTCAGAAAAATAAATCTTCAAGTACTTAAGTTTATTTACCCTTTGCCGATAAGAGCTTTTGTAACTTAACTTAGATATCAACAAGCCTTAGATTGTAGAGACAAAAATCAATGAGATTTATTAATAAAATATATTGTGGACTAGCGCTATCTACTTTGGGCCTTATTTCTGCTTGCTCGAACAATGTGCCTGGGTGTAGTGACTCTCAAGTGACAGATCTAGTCTTAGAGATCACCAATGATGAACTAACAAAGGTATGGGGACAGGAGGACGCTAATGCGACTCACTTGTCGTTGAATGCAATCCGTACAACGGATGAAAATGAAAAAACAGGTGCGCTCAATTGCGCTGCAGAACTCTCATTCAATCAAGCAACAAAGTTTCCGGTCACGTATACCGTCGAAGTAACTGACGATGAGCAGATTTACGTGACTGTTTTTGGATTGTAAGGAAAAATAAATGAATATTAAACAATTTAAATATAAACCACGGTTGGGCTTGTTTTTAATATGCTTTGCTATATTCCTCGCAATGAGCATCTTAATCCTTTACATAGCCCAACAGCCTGTCCGCAGTCATAGTATCGGAAGACTAATGGTACGGATGAAAGTGGACGCCGCACTTATTTTAAATATATTGGGCTGGATTGGTATTGCTTTTTCTGCGGCAACAGCTTATGCAGTATATTGGACAAAAACACTTGGAGAGCGTTATGTGGAAATTGGTGCTGGACGCATTCGCGCTCCTGCTTCGAACCTTTCGGCTAATATTGTAGAAGTTCCATTTAGTGAAGTTCAAAACGTCAGTGTCCAGAAAATTCAGTCGTCGCGAATTATTACCGTCCAGCATGCGAAAGGGAAAATTCGTTTCACCAACATGATGTTCCCAGAAAAAGGTGCATTCGATGAACTTATTAGTGCCTTAAGTGCTGTAAGTAATACCCACGGTGAAACAAAAAATGTCTCTAATAGCTGAGGAGCCCATCAAGCTTTGAAGGTGGCCGAGCGATACCAATCAGACCTATCATGAGATATTCGCATTATGATAACTAGTTTCAATTTATTTATAAGAAATTTAAATCAAAGTTTAAGGTAGATTGTTAAAGATATCAAAGTAGTTCTGCGTTGCAAAAAAAGCCCGTGCTTGTGAACTGCACCCCAAAAGTTGGACGCCCATCCAACTTTTGGGGTGTTTTTCATGGCGATATAGGAACGGTTTGTGCAGTGCGAGCCTGCGAAGGTAGTCCATGGTTTGGTTTACGCTGAACTAAACGCTCACGGCTAGTCGGCGTGGACCTTGATCTGGTAAAGCACGCAATAAACCACCGGCAGCACAATTAGGGTTAACAGCGTGGCGACCCCTAGACCACCGATCAGCGCAACCGCCATGCTGGCGAAGAAGGCGTCGCCAATCAGCGGAATCATCCCCAGCATGGTGGTCAGCGCGGCCATCGACACCGGCCTAACCCGACTAACCGCCGCCCGCACCACTGCATGGTAGCGGTCTTGATGCAGCGGTAGCTGCACGTTGACCTCCTCAACCAGCACGATAGCATTTTTGATCACCATACCGATCAGGCTTAGCGTGCCTAGCAGTGCCATAAATGAAAACGGCATACCAGTGAGCAACAGCGCGCCGACTACGCCAATAATGGTTAATGGCACCAGTGACCAAATGGCCAGCGGCTGGCGGAAGTTATTGAACAGCACCACAGTGAGAATAAACATCATCACGATGCCCAGTGGCAGTGAAGCGAATAGCCCACTTTGCGCTTCGCCAGAGGTCTCGTATTCACCGCCCCACTCCAACCGATAGCCAGCCGGGAGATCCAAGGCCTCGACCCTTGGACGAATGTCGGTCATTACGCTGGCGGCGGTTATCCCGCTTAACGGATCTGGCTCGCCGTACACCGCCAGCATGCGCTCGCGATTGCGGCGCATAATCAGCGGATCGGCCACCTGGGTGGTGATATCGCTGATCACTTGGTCGGCGGTGATATAGCGGCTTTGCTCGTCGCTCCACACATTGAGTGAGCCAAGGTTATCCACATCGTGACGCTGCTCTGGAATTGCCCGCGCCACTATCGGTATCAAGTCGCTGCCATCGCGATACACACCCACTTGACTGCCACTGGTACTCAGGGCAAGAGTGCTGGCCAGGTCTTCACGGGAGACACCCAACCTGCGCGCGGTATCCTCAAGAAAGATGGGCTCAATCACCTGCACGCGGTTACGCCAACTGGTGCGCACGCTGGTCATGTACGGCGTATCACGGAACATGGCCTCCACCTGATCGCCCAACTGGCGTAGCACCGCTGGATCGCTGCCGTAAAAGCGTGCCTCTAGTTTGGCTTTTGGCGCTGGGCCAACTTCTAGCGGAGCGATCTTATAGTCGATATCGCTATGGTCACGCTCCAGCACTTTCTCAACGTCGGCCATGCGGTCGTGCTGGGTCGCTTTATCGTCGGTTTCGACAATCAACTGCGCATAGCTTGCGTAACGATCTTCCGGCGAATAGGTCAGGGTAAAGCGCTGCGCCCCACCACCCACGGTGGTGGTCAGGTGGCGAACGCCGTCCATCGCCCTCACACTCTCTTCCAGTTCGCTAACACGGCGCTGGGTTTCGAGGATATCGGTGCCTTCAGGCATGCGGTAATCGACAAAAAAGATCGGCGTATTAGAGGCCGGGAAGAAAGCATTTTTGACCGAACCAAAGCCGACCACCGCGCCAGCCAATATTGCCACCATCAGCGCCAAGGTTAACCAGCGCCAGCGAATCCCGGCGATAATGACGCGTCCTACAAAACGATAAACCACGCCTTTGTAGGGGTCTTCCTGTCCATCGCCGGGGGCAATGTTGCGGAAAAACAGCTTGAAGTAGAACGGCGTTAACGTCAGCGCCGTGATCCAGCTCAACAGCAGCGAGTAAAGCAGCACGAAAAATAGCGAGCCGATAAACTCGCCGGTGGTATCGGGCGATAAACCGATGGGCGCAAAGGCCGCAATCGCGATCAGCGTGGCCGCCAGCAAGGGCCAGGCGTTTTGGCGAATCACCTGGTGCGCCGAATCGCGAATAGTATTACCGCGCTTTAACCCCACCAACATGCCTTCGGTGACCACAATGGCGTTATCCACCAGCATGCCGAGGGCGATAATCAACGCGCCCAGCGAGATTTTTTCCAGCTGCAAACCGTGAATGCGCATCAGCATGAAGGTGCCGATAATGGTGATCAGCAGGATAAAGCCCATTAACAACCCGCTGCGCCACCCCATAAACAGCATCAGCACCACGATCACGATGGCCACCGCCTGGATCAAGCTAACCAGGAAACCGGATACCGCGTCGTCGACCACCTGGGGCTGGTTGTAAACGACGTTTAGCTCCATGCCGAGTGGCGTGCGGTTTTGCAGTTCAGCCAGACGCTGCTGTAGCCGTTCCCCCACTTCAACCACGTTCACACCGCTTTCAAAGGAGACGCCCAGCGAGATAGCCGGCCTACCCATATCGCGGTAAAGCTGCTGGGGCTGCTCCGTCAGCTCGCGGCTCACATCGGCAATATCGCTCAGCCGCACCAGCTCGCCGTCGCCCTCGCTGACAATCAGGGCACGCAGATCGTCAATATTCGCTGCACTACCTGTCGGCGTAATGCGGAAGCGACGACCATCCTGTTTGAGATGCCCAGAATCTGCCACCGCATTTTGGGTATCCAGCAGCTGCTGTAGCCGGGTAAGCGGAATATTCAGCGCGCTCAGGCGTTCGCGATCAACTTCGATATAGATGCGCTCTTCATGCTCCCCGCTTAGCGACACTTTCGCGACACCCTTCACCAGAGCGAGTTCGCGTTTGAGAAAATCAGCGTGGTCAGCCAGATCCGGCATGCTATAGCCATCACCCGTCAGGTTGACCATAAAACCAAATACATCGCCAAAGTCGTCGTTAACGCGGGATTGGCTCGCCCCTGGCGGGAGCGCGGCCTGGGCATCCTGTACTTTGCGGCGCAGCGAATCCCATAATTGCTCCAACTCCTCGTTCTGCACCGTACTTTCGAGTTCAACGGTGATCTGCGAAAGACCATCAGAACTCACCGAGCTTACCCGCTTGATTGATGGCATCTCCTGGATCGACTCTTCGAGTGTCGAGGTAACTTCCTGCTCGACCTCTTCAGGCGTCGCACCGGGGTACTGCGTGGTGATCAGCGCATTGCGAATGGTAAATTCGGGGAACTCTAGTTGACCCATGCCTAAAAACGATAGCGCGCCGCCCGCCAGCAGCACCACGGTCATTAAATAGCTGGCCGCTCGATGGCGTAGAAAGTAGTCGACCATTTTAAAGTCCCTGCTCTTTTTCCCACGGCGTGACCCTGGTCTGCGCGGTTAAACGGTGGGCGCCGGCAGCCACAATGCGATCACCCGCCGCCAGTTCTCCACTGACCTCCAGGCCGTTCGAGGTTAATCGACCCACGTCCACCGGTACCACTTCAACATTTCCCGGTTCGACGAATCGCCATACCTGAGCCTGGTCGGGATCATCACCGGCATAGCTCACCGCGTCAGGCGGCAGGCGCCAAAGCGGGGCGCCATTCTCGGTTTGCAACGCGCTTAAATCCAAGCGTACGTTGGCGCTCATACCATCCAGCAAGGTGATATCGTCAGGCTGTGGCAGCGTCAGCGTGATTTCGTAGGCCAGGCTCTGGGCGCTGGCTTGGGTAGTGTAGGCGGCTAGCTGGGCAAGGTAAGGGGTATTGCTATTGCCAAAGCGCACCTCGAACGCCAGGGCATCACCGAAGGGTGTGCCATCGTTGCGCGGCATGCGTTGCACAATTTGTTCGGGGAGATGAAACACCACGTCTAACTGCCCGGGTTGCTGAATCACCGCCACCGTTTCCTGCACCTGAACAATCTGGCGGTTATCCACCGGCACTTGGGCAATCACACCGTCGTAAGGGGCGCGTAGCTTTGTATGCTCGACCTGCTCCTGAGCCTGTTCAAACGTAGCTCGGGCAGCCCGCCACTCACTCTGCGACTCATCAAACTGGGATTGACTGACCGCGCCGCGTTCCAGGGTATAACGCATGCGTTCAAGCATTGCCTTGGCCAGCTCCAAACGCGAGCGGGCGCTATCCAACTCGCTTTGAACATTACGATCATCAATGCGGGCGATCACCTCGCCCTCGTTCACCCGCTGGCCGGGGCTCACATTAAGCTCCAGTAGCTCGCCCGCCATACGAAATGACAAATTGCTGCGCGTCGTCGCCTCCACACGCGCTGGAAACTGCCGCAGCGCCGTGGCGTTTCCCGCTTCCAGGGTGACCAGCTTGACCGGGCGTGATGTGCTTTCCGACTCCGCCTGGGAGGGATCGCAGCCCGCCAAAAACAGCAAGACCAAAAGCCCTGGCAATAAACGAGTAAAAGTAACGGGCACGGCGAACTCCTTGGCAAGGTTTGCCCTCAGCATGGTCATCGGGCGAGAGATAGCATCTTTTAACTGGTATTTACTAACTGGTATTTACTAACTGGTATTTACTAACTGATGCTTACTAACTGACATTCATGAATGTCAGCGAGATGTGTATAGTAATCATCTGCAGGCGACTTTGCCATTCATCAATGCCAGAATAATGTGACTTGTTGTCCCAGGAGCCGCCATGACCCGTCGCAAGGCCGATGCCGAACGCACTCGGGAAGCCATTCTCGACGCAGCAGAAACCACTTTTCTCGCCCACGGGGTTGCTCGCACCACCCTGGCGCATATCGCCGAGTCTGCAGGCGTCACCCGAGGGGCAATTTATTGGCACTTTGCGGATAAGGCAGCGGTCTTCGATGCGCTGCTTGAGCGGGTACGTATTCCACTGGATGAAATTGTTGATGAAGCGGTACAGCGCCTTGGCACAACACCCGTGGCCTGTTTACGCGAGATTGCCCAACGATCGCTAGCGGGAATTTGTCACGATTTACCGCTGCAGCGGGCCGCCACCATTGTGCTGCACCGCTGCGAAAAGCTTGAGGACGATCACCCGCGAATCAGTATGATCACGCGGCTCTCTGGGCACGCCGAAGCGCGGGTAGAACAGTTATTCGAACAGGTTCAACAGCAAGGCCAGCTGCGCGCCGACCTGACGCCCGAAAATGCCCGCCGCCAGTTCCACAGTTTTTTAATTGGCAACTGCTTTGATTGGCTGCAAGACACCCACCAGTTTTCGCTGGACGACGCCCGCGATAGCATTGTCGAAACGCTGATGCGCGGGCTTTTAACTGTTTCAAGTCGTTAAAATTCTTCCCACTCGCGATCCGCACCGCTACTGGCTTGGGCTCCCCGAGGCGCTGGCCGGACCAGCGCAGGCTGTTGTTGTGAAGAATGTTGTGACGAATGCGGCGAAGAATGCGACGGCGTGGTTAGCGGAGAATGCTGTTCACGACTCTCCCCACCTGCTAAACGGAAGGTAGAAAAGACACCTTCAAGCCGCTCTGCCTGTTCTTCCAATGAACTTGCCGCTGACGATATCTCTTGAACCAACGACGCGTTCTGCTGAGTCACTTCATCCATCTGAGCAACCGCTTGGTTGACCTGCTCGATGCCCGAACTCTGCTCCTGCGAAGCGGCGGAGATTTCATCCATGATATCGGTCACACGGCGTACTGAACTGATCACATCCTGCATCGTAGCACCAGCGCTTTCAACAAGTACCGAGCCCTCTTTCACCTGGGCTGATGAGGCAGCGATCAACACCCTGATCTCTTTAGCTGCATCGGCACTGCGGCTAGCCAGGTTACGCACTTCGCTGGCCACTACCGCAAAGCCGCGGCCCTGTTCGCCCGCGCGCGCGGCTTCTACTGAGGCATTAAGCGCCAAGATATTGGTTTGAAAGGCAATAGAGTCGATAACCGTAATAATATCGGTAACTTTTCTAGAGCTATCAGAAATACCATGCATGGTAGTAATGACTTGTTCAACCACTTCCCCACCATGACCTGCAGTGCTTGAAGCTTCGTTTGCCAACTGACTCGCTTGGCGGGCGTTATCGGCATTCTGTTTTACGGTAGCCGTTAACTCCTCCATGCTGGATGCAGTTTCTTGCAATGAAGCCGCCTGCTGCTCGGTACGCGATGATAGATCCGCATTACCACTAGCGATTTCGCGGGCGCCTATATAGATTGAACCACAACTATCGCCTACGTCAGAGGCGGTCTTGGATAAACCGATCTGCATATCCTTCATAGCGCTGAATAATTTGCCAATCTCATTGCGTCCACGATCACTAATGTGGCTCGAAAAGTCATGTTTAGCGATGCGTTCAAAGTGTGTTAATGCCTCCTTCAGCGGCGTCACAATAGCGCCTACCATGGCGATACGAACAAATACAACGATCAAGGCGGCGAGCAACAACACAGCCAGCTCAATGTACCCAAAAACCTGCATGTCGCTTTCATAATCAGCAACTAACTGGTGATTACGTTCAGCCATCGCACTGTTATAAGCCGTATTGGCGGCGATAAAGTCTTGGTTAAGGCCACTGGTTATTTGTCTGCTCGCGTTAAACTGCGCATCATCGCCTTCGCGAACGGCCTCTTCAAAGGGCATTAGCCCTTGCTGGCGTAAATTGTCATAGCTTGTAATAACCGCCTCTGCCAGCGCTGGCTGGGCCTGCTTAGTACTAAACGATTCAAATTCTGAGAAACGCTCTTGTGCTTCCTCCCGGAAATGTTCTGCTTCGGCAAGGTAATCACGCGCTAGGCTTACATCGCCACGGCTGGCTGCATCAAAGCTGTTCATATAGAAAAGCTGGGCGTTGGCCACTGATACTTGACTGCGATTAAGCGCCCTCATTTGGTCGGCACCTTGGTCTACACCTGATAGTGCAGAAGCACCTTCATTGCCTGCTTTGTAGCCCAAAGCAGCAATGATGATTATTAACAATGAAAAAATAGCTAACACTAAGGTTAGGCTCATTTTGACTGAGATATTACGAAGAACACTGTTCATGGTAAGAGACGTCTCTAAACTCTGGCTAACACTTCATTAGCAATGTTGACATTTAGTTAAGGTGGCGCCAATAAATGCAATGAACGAGAGCATGACGAATCGAACCACTTGGCAAGCGTTGAATCCACTTTGAGAATAAATCTCTTTTGATTTCATATACGCACAGACATTCACAGCAATCGTCAGAGGCACCTTAACCTCTCCTCAGAAAATGCAGCAGTGAACGTCACGCGATTAGCATTATTCATCAAGTAATTTAACTATCGACCTCTATTGAATTAACTTTAGTTTTCTTTAACCATTTTAAAAAACCGCAAACAGCCGTTTGAAAAGTAATTTACCTTATGGATTACTAAGTTGGTCAGCCAATGCCTCACTCATTGGCACGTTAAGCGTAATGCCTTTACCCGGCAGCGGCTGATGAAACCAGCGGTCATAAATCGATTCCATATCAGGGCTGGTGTAGATGGTATGAAGGGCTTTATTGACTTGCTCAGCAAATGCGTCATCACCGAGCCGCATCATAAAACCCAGCGGTTGTGATTCTGTTAACGGCTCAGTGGATAAGACGTACGCATCGGGACTATCTGATTCGGCAATCATTGCGCTAAGTAGAATATCATCCATCGCAAAGGCCGCAACGCGGCCATCCGTGACTAAATCAAACGCTTCTTGCAACGTATCGACAGGCACTACCGACAAATGCAGGCGCTGCTCTCGGTTCACTTGATTGACTTGCCCGACATTGACCGTACCTCGCGCCACGCTAACGCTCTGCCCGGCCAAATCTTCTAACGTCTTAAAACCACTCTCGCGCAGCGCCACATAGCGCACGTTGACAAAATAATGGCTCAGAGCAAACAGCGCGCTGCGCCGCCTTTCGACAGTGTTAGTACTGGCGTTGCATTCAATATCAATATCGCCATGGTTGAGTAGCTGAACCCGGTTACTGGGTGTACGAGGCACATAGGCTATTTCAAGTGACGAAAGCCCCAGATTTACCTTCAACTGTTCAGCTAAACGCCGACAAATATCGATAGAATAGCCAACCACTTGCCCCTGATTATCTAGATAGGAAAAAGGCGCTGTATCGCCGTAGCCCACGCGCAATGTGGCCGTTTTTTCTATTCGTTCAAGCGTATCAATCGGCGCCGTTGCTTGCGCTGTGACGCCACTAAGCGCCATTGCCAGTAAGCCGCAACATCCTATGAATATTGTTTTGTACATTGCACACCTCCTCTACTCCAGGTAACTATCATCCAGATGACTACCATCCAGATAACTGTCAGGATCGGCGAATATCGCAGCGAGTTCTGGCGTTAACGGCAAATTCAACACCTGATCATCGGGTGGTATGGGCTGCAAAAACCACTTGGCGTAAAGGGGGCGAATCGCGTCGCTTCGATAAAGTTGGCGTAACTTATGATTAACCAGCTCAACAAACACCGGGTCATCCGGCGGCATCATTAAGCCATATGGTTTAGCATCGCTCAGCGTGGCTTCTGAGATATTGAAAATGCCTGGGTCTGCCGCGGATGACACCAAACCCGCCAGCAAAATAGCGTCCATCACAAACGCCGATGCCTGGCCTGACGCTACCATGGCAAAGGCCTCGTCATGGTTACGGCTCAACATCACCGCTATATTCAGACCCTCACTGCGATTGAGCTTATTGAGCTGTTCAATATTGATGGTGCCGGTTGTTGACACCACGCTGCGGCCAGCCAGATCGACAATACTGTGCATATTCTGCTCGGCAAGCGATACATAGCGTGTGGCGGTGAGAAAATGCGGGTAAGAAAAGGCCGCTTGGCGGCGACGTTCGGGCGTGTTGGTGGTCACACCACACTCAATGTCCACCTCACCATTGCGTACTAAGATAAACCGATTCGCAGGCGTTACCGGTACAAAGTTAATCGTTAACTCGTCTAGCGCCAACTCATCACGAAGACCCTCTATAACGTTTAAACATAGATCAATCGCATAGCCCATCGGCTTATCGTTCGCCACGTAGGAAAAAGGCGCTTCGCTGGTACGATGACCAACGTTAATTTGGCCATTCGCTGCGATACGCGTCATCACCGGCGAGGTGGAAAATTGATCGCCCACGGCGGAGCTATGCCAACAAAACACGCCGACTATAAACACTGCTAACCAGTGCATGATTGCCCCCTCTCGTCAGTATTCGCCATCATCTTCATCCCCGAGGCAAACAGCATATAGCGGTTGCGCCCTTTCGCCTTGGCCGCATACAGCGCAATATCGGCATTACGCAGCAGATCATAGCTGGTGTCACCATCAACGGGGGCTCTGGCTATACCCACACTGACGCTGATGGTGATTTCTTGTGCCTCAATCTGAAACGGCGCACCCAGCGTGGCAACAATGTTATCCGCCAGTGCCTTAGCCTCTTCTTCCGGCGCACTGCCCGCAACGCGCTGAATAATGGCAAATTCATCGCCGCCTAGACGCGCCACCAAATCATTGTCTTTCAATAACCCCTGTACCCGCTGGCTAACGTCTATCAACAGCGCATCACCCACCGCATGCCCCAAGCTATCGTTCACGTCCTTAAAGTAATCCAGATCAAACAACATGACGTTAAACACGTCGCCTTGTAGCAGGGAGAGCTCTGCCGCTTTTAAAGCGTCATTAAGCTGTATACGGTTAGGCAGCTTAGTAAGCTCATCATGGTGAGCAAGGTGCTGAAAACGCAGGGCTTCGTCTTTTATATCAAGCAGGTGTTCACGCTCAATGACCTTCTTACGCAAGGCATCAATGGCCTTTGCCATCCGGCCGATTTCATCGTTACGAGCGGTATACGGCGTGGGGCTTTGTGTCTGGTTTTTGGCTATGGCTGCCAGCGACCGAATCAATGTCGGTACCGGCCTGAAGAGGTGACGCATCAATATACTCAGCATCAGTGCGGTTGCTACCAACACCGCTAATAGTGCCATTAATGCTTTACCAATCAGATCATTACGCATCTGATAAAGAACGTCTCGCTGTCCTATGGTTGAAACAACCACGCCCAATAACTTGCCGTCAGGCGTCACAATAGGCAATGAGCTAATAAAGTGTTGTTGACTCCCAACCAGGGCAAACCCAACGTAAAAATCAGTGGCCTCGGCGGTTGATTGCCAAGTACTCACTGTCAATGCCGCCTCGGAGTCCGGTGAGGCGTTAAGTGCGTCGGCCACTACCTTTAGCGAGCCTTCCGGCGTTGCTCCAAACAGCCACACATTGTTACGTGTTTGGGCACTGGCCAGTGCCAGGACATCGACGGGACTAAATCCCGTTTCAAGCACCGACTCCTCATCGCCAATCGGTCGCTGGGAGATAATACGGGTAATCTGCCCCGTTTCGTCAGCACTGACGGCGACAGAGGTATAAATACGCCGGATCGTAGCACTAACGATCTGTGCATTGACCTGCGCTTCACGCCGCCACTGTTCTCGCGCACCACGCTCGACCATTAAAAACCCTGATAAAGCGCCCATTAAATAGGCAAACATGACCCCCAACAGCATAAACACCACCACCTTGCCTACCAGTGTTTGGTGCCAGGGCAGCTTGGTCACTGTCGCTGATGAGTTCGCCCGTGGGGGTTGCTGCATACGCTTAGGAGTTCCTTATTTGCTAGATCAACGGGAGCGTAAAGCAATCTCTATGAGTACTCTTCTCTTTAACGAGATAGTGGCCACCTATAATACCTTTCGGCCAATAACTAAAATTTATTAGAAGTTATTTTAAAAGTACCACTAAAAAGACTGAGTAGGGCTTAAAAATAATCAGCGCTTTTATTCTCTACGCCCCGATTTATTGGCATAAATATTGCTAACTTATTGATATAGCTTTTGTTGATAGATGCATTTATTGCTAGATGTATTTATTGATAGACGCTTTTTGGCGACCTGTTTCCTTTGACTAGGAGATCACCATGCGACACTCCGACTACCCCCTCAGTGAAGTGCCCCTCAGTGCCCGCAAGGGCCTGTTTTCTACCTCTGCCGTATTGCTCGGCTTTACCTTCTTCACCGCCACCATGTGGGCGGGTGGCACGTTAGGCCAAGCCTTTCCGATTGGGCAACTGCTATGGATCATTCTGATTGGCAACCTGCTGCTGGGGATCTATGCGGCAGCCCTCGCCTATATTGCTTGTCAAAGCGGGCTCAATTCGGTGCTGATGGGACGCTTCTGCTTTGGTGAGAAGGGCAGCAAACTCTCCGACTTTATTCTCGGTTTTACCCAGATTGGTTGGTACGCCTGGGGCACCGCGACGATTGCCTTAGTATTAATACGCACCACCGGGATGCCTGAATGGCTGGAAATCCCCTTAATGGTGCTGTTTGGGTTTGGTTTCTGCATCACCGCCATGATCGGCTACCGCGGCATGGACTGGCTTTCGCGCTTTGCCGTGCCCGCCATGATGCTGTTTATCCTGATCAGCCTGTTCACCGGCCTGGTGGATGTGCGCGGTTTCGCCGGGTTAAGCCAGCAGACGCCCACGGAGAGCATGAGCGTGGCAGCCGCGATTACCGTCATCATTGGCACCTTTATCAGCGGCGGCACTCAAGCGACTAACTGGAGCCGCTTCGCCAAAACTCCCAAGATTGCTGTCATTGCCACCATGGCGGCCTTCTTTGTAGGTAATGGCCTGATGGTGTTGACCGGTGCCCTGGGGACCATGATTTACCAGCAGGCCGATATTGTAGACGTCTTGATCGCTCAAGGCTTTGTCACTATCGCCGTGCTGATGCTGTTCTTGAACATCTGGACCACCCAGGACAACACTATCTACAACTTCGCCGTGGCGGGCTGTAATTTGCTGCGTACCGAAAAACGCCGTTTGGTCACGGTAGGCGGTGCGGCGATTGGTACCGTACTGGCGGTGGGCGGGATGTATAACCTGCTGATTCCCTTCCTAGTGCTGCTGGGTACCTTTATCCCCCCCATGGGCGGCGTGATCATGGCAGACTTTTGGCTCAAGCATAAAGGCCGCTACCCGTCGCTTTCGTCCGCTGCGCTACCCGATTTCAATCGTCGGGGGTTAGCCGCCTATGCGATCGGTGCGGGAGCTGCCTACTTCTCTCCATTACTCCCCCCACTGGTGGGTGTTGCAGTGGCAGCGGGAAGCTACGCCGTGCTGCTGCGCCTAAAGCACGCTACGCTGGGTGATAGCCTTCCCTCCACTGCCAAACAATAAGTGAGCCGTTTTGTATATGAGCATGCAGATTATCAACGCCAGGCTACGCCAGCGCCCCGAGCTTTATCGAATTGAGATCGAGAACGGCGTATTCACGGCGATTACCGCCCAGGACGCCCCACTAACCGCGAGTGAAGGCCAAATTGATGCGCGCGCCAAGCTTGTTTGCGCGCCGTTTATCGAGCCGCATATTCATTTGGATGCCGCGCTGACAGCGGGCGAACCGAGCTGGAACCAGAGCGGCACCCTATTTGAAGGCATTGAGCGCTGGGGCGAGCGCAAACCTATGCTCACCGAAGCGGATATTCGCGAGCGCGCTTTAAAAACCCTCAACCTGCTGATCGGCAACGGCGTTCAGTTTGTGCGCACCCACGCCGACACCAGCGACCCCAGCCTGATTGGCATCAGAACCCTGTGCGCCTTACGCGACGAGCTGAAAGATAAAATCGATATCCAGGTGGTGGCCTTCCCGCAGGATGGGCTGCTCTCCTACCCCGGCGGCGACAAGCTGCTGGAAGAGGCGCTGGAAATTGGCGCCGATGTGGTTGGCGGCATTCCCCACTTCGAATACACCCGTGAGCTGGGTGTCGCTTCCATGAAACGGGTGATCGAGCTGGCGATCAAGTATGACCGTTTAGTGGATGTCCACTGCGACGAGATTGACGACCCCAACTCACGCTTTCTCGAAGTGCTCGCCTGCGAGGCGCTGTTTAACGACCTGGGCGGTCGCGTTACCGCCAGCCACACCACGGCCATGCACTCCTATGACAACGCCTACTGCTCCAAGCTGTTTCTGATGCTCAAACGCTCGGGCATTAACTTTGTTTCCTGCCCCACCGAAAGTATTCATCTGCAGGGGCGTTTTGATACCTATCCAAAACGGCGCGGCGTGACCCGTGTGAAGGAGCTAAATGCAGCGGGTATTAACGTCTGCTTTGCCGAGGACTCCATCTTTGACCCCTGGTACTCACTGGGTAACGGCAAGCTACTGCGAACGCTGGATTTTGGCCTGCATATTTGCCAAATGATGGGCTATCAGGACTTCAGCCAGGCGCTTTCGCTGATCACTGATAACAGCGCCCGCACAATGAATATCGAAGCGCGTTACGGCATTGAGATCGGCAAACCCGCCAGCTTTAACCTGCTGGAAGGCGAGGATGACTACAGCGTGCTGCGCAACCAGGGCGAGGTGCTGCTGTCAGTTCGCCATGGCGAGATCATCATGCAGCGCGAGCCCGCCAAAATAGTCACACCGCCGTGGCTTGGCTAATGCGCCACAGAAACGTTAGATTAGGCATTTAAGCATCTAATGTTAGCGACGAATGTTAACAACCGGGGAAAACCACAATGGGCATAGAGACCGTTCGCCAGTTCTTTGCCGAGCATGCGCCAGATATCAACATCGAAGAGCTTGAAACCAGCACCGCCACGGTACAACTGGCCGCTGAAGCCCATGGTGTAGCACCTGGTCAGATTGCCAAAACCCTGGCGTTTCGGATGGGCGAAAAACCACTGCTGATCGTTGCCAGTGGCAATGCGCGAATCGATAACCGCAAAATTCGCGACACCTTCGGCGGTAAGGCCAAAATGCTCGACGCCGAGACGGTCATGGAGCTGACCAGCCACCCGGTCGGCGGCGTCTGCCCTTTTGGCCTCGCCACTGACTTGCCGGTGTACTGCGATGAATCGCTCCACGCCTATGACGAAGTCCTCCCTGCAGCGGGATCACCTAATAGCGCCGTGCGCCTAAGCCCCAAGCGCCTGGCCGAGCTGGTCAATGCCAAGTGGGTGGATGTGTGTAAGTTGCCGGAGCCGGAGAGTGTCAATTAGGCGCCTTTTACTGAGGCAGCGTTTAATTCACGTCTAATACATAACCATAAAACGCGGTATTGCGCTGCCAGCCCAGTGACTCATAAAGGTGTTGGGCACGCTCGTTTTCTACCTGCGTCATGAGTATCAAGCGCGCTACGCCGTGATCGTGGGCTAGCTGAGAAGCGGCTTCCATTAACGCTCGTCCTGTGCCTTTTTCACGACAGTCGGGTAACACAAAGAGATCATTCAGCGTCCAGCGCGCATTTAATCCCACCGTGGAAACCCCTGGGTAAAGCTGCACAAAACCGGTGAGCGCTCCTTCACTGTTCTCGCTAACCAAAATAAAAGAGTCCCCAAGCCCCATGCGCTGGCGGAGGAAATCACGCGCCGCCTGAATATCACTCGGCTGGGCATAAAACTGACGATAGCCATCGAGCAATGCACTGAGAGGTTCTAAGTCATTAAGTACTGCCGAACGGATGTTAGTCATAACGACTGCTCCATCTGGGTAGTGGTTAAATACAGCTTGCCGTTATAGTGGTCTACGATAAAGAGCCACTTATCGCTAAATTGAGGGTACCAGTGAATCTACGCGACGCCGCTAGCGACTGGATTACAGAGGCGCTAGCGTTAAGGCTAGCTGAACATGAATCAGCCACTCTGGTTCAGCAGCTCTACCGCTCGCTTAAGGAGTGGATTCAACATGGTGAATTGACGGCTGGCGATGCGCTGCCTTCTTCCCGCTACTTGGCCCGCGCTTTGGGTGTTAGCCGCAATACGGTGCTGGCCGCCATGGATCGGCTACTGGCGGAAGGATTGCTGATTTCCCGCCAGGGGGCGGGGCTCTATGTGGCCGATCTACCTTCGCTGTTAACCAAGGCCGAGCTTCCACCGCCTTTGCCGGTTCGCTACTCAACGCGGGGCAATAAGCTGTTAGCACTGGGGGGAACGCTAAGCCCTAGACATCGCGCCTTTGTGCCGGGTGTCCCGGCCCTCGACCTGTTTCCCCGCGAGCAGTGGCAACGCCTGTTGCGGCGCCACTATTATCACGCCCAGATAGCATGGATGGATTATCAAACCAATGGCGGGCTACCTGAACTGAAAGCAGCCCTTTGTGATTATCTTCGCCTTTCCCGCGCGGTGCGCTGCCAGCCGGGGCAGATCGTGATTACCCAAGGCGCCCAGCAGGCGTTTGAACTGATCACTCAACTACTCACCGATCATGGTGATTCTGTTTGGATGGAAGAACCTGGTTACGGCGGCGCCCAGGCCTGCTTTTTGGCGTCGGGCTTAACGATAACGCCCGTCCCCGTCGATCAAGAAGGGCTAAACCCTTCACTCGCACCAGCGAGTGCGCCAGCGCCTCGGCTTATTTACGTGACACCCTCTCACCAATACCCCAGTGGCGTTACCATGCCAGTCCCTAGACGGCTGGCATTACTTGAGCACGCTTCCCGAACCGGCAGTTGGGTCATTGAAGACGATTACGACAGTGAGTTTCGCTACGATACACCGCCGACGCCTTCGCTACAGGGGCTTTCGGAGCAGGCATCGGTTATTTATGTGGGCACCTTCAGTAAAGTGCTCTATCCGGGCTTGCGTTTAGGCTATTTGGTACTCCCCGACACGCTCGCCAAAGACTTTAGACGCGCCCATGCGCGATTGCACCGCGAAGGTAACTACCCCGTGCAATCAGCGCTTGCTGAATTTATTGCCAATGGACACTTTACCCGCCACATCGCCCGCATGCGGTCTGCCTATCGCCAGCGACAGGCGTGTTTACGAACAGCATTAGCACCGGCGGTAGCCAAAGGGCTTGAGCTTTCTGATGGTCATGCCGGTATGCATCTGTTGGCCAGGCTCGATACCCGTGCGCAAGAAGACCTGCTCGTAGAACGCGCCGACAAAGCCGACATTACCCTTTCGCCACTTTCTCGCTATTACCTCTCTGCAAACGAACATCCTGGTTTAGTGCTCGGCTATGCAGGCTCAACGGAAGGCGAGCTGATGAAGGCAGGTAAGTGGCTAAGCGACGCTTATTTGGCAATAAAAGATGACACATAACCATTACCTCGATAAGCCAAGACCCATCACGCCATGAAAGGATGTACTTGGCGTATTCTCTGGAAGCATTCTTGTAGTAGTGTATCTTTCTTTACAGGCTTATCTATTAACCAAACGCAAAGGGGACAACACGTTCCCAATGGGGTCAACGTGGTTCAATCTCTTTCTTCGCACACAGAATCCCGCGCCTCACGATGTAAAGCATGGAGCGTGCATATATTTACCGCCAGTGGTGTGCTGCTGGGTACAATGGCGTTGCTCGCACTGGTCGACGATAACCCAGTTGCCTGCCTGCTCTGGCTAGGCGCCGCCATGATGATCGATGGTATTGATGGCACCCTGGCGCGCAAATATGAAGTGAAAGCCATACTGCCCCACTTCGATGGCTCAACGCTTGATATGGTGATCGATTACCTGACCTGGGCCTTTATTCCCGCCCTATTTATTTATTACTTCATTGAATTACCGCCCTATTTAGGGCTGTTATCCGTGTTTATCATTCTGCTGTCATCGATGTTCTGTTTCTGCAATGTCGATATGAAAAGCCAGGATAATTACTTTGTTGGCTTTCCTGCCGCCTGGAACATCGCCGCCGCCTATTTCTATATTCTCGACTTACCACCCTTCGTCACCTTTGCCACTATCGTGCTACTGGCCATCCTCACCGTGACCCGGATGAAGTTTCTGCACCCCTTTAGGGTGCGCTTGTTTATGCCGCTCAATATCGCCGTCACGCTGGTCTGGTGCGTATGCGCCACATCACTGGTGCTCTCCAGCCCCGTACATGCCGCCTGGGCAATGTGGGGATGGGGCATTACATCGGTTTATTTTATCGGCATGTGCCTATGGCGTACCGCCCAGGAATGGTTTGATTAGGGCTTGTTTAAGAAGCGAGTAGCCGATGACCCACGACTTTATCGCCCCCGACGGTCATCCTCGTTGCCAGTGGTGTGGCGGCGCGCCGGAATTTCTGCCCTACCATGATAACGAGAGGGGTTTCCCGGTCGACGACGATCAGCGGCTGTTCGAGAAGCTGTGCCTGGAGAGCTTTCAGTCGGGCTTGAGCTGGCGCACGATTCTCAACAAACGCGAGAATTTTCGCGCCGCCTTTCACCACTTCGATTTCCACCAAGTCGCTCGTTTTGGCCAAGACGATGTGCAGCGTTTACTTCAAGACGCGGGGATTATTCGCCACCGCGGTAAGATCGAAGCGACGATTAACAACGCCCAGCGCGCCAAGGAAATGGTCGAGCAAGAAGGCTCGCTGGCCGCGTTCTTCTGGCGCTATGAGCCAACCGAGTTAGCGGCGCCCCAAACCCAGACCACCTCACCTGAATCCATAGCTCTGGCTAAAGAACTGAAAAAGCGCGGCTGGAAATTTTTCGGCCCCACCACTGCGTTTGCCTTTATGCAGGCCATGGGGCTGCTTAATGATCACGCGCAAGAATGCGTCATTCGCAAACAAGCCGCTCGCGCCCGAGAGGGGTTTGTGCGGCCTTCTGATCGATAAAAACCCACCGCCTAGCAAGCTAGGCGGTGGGCAAATGTAACCTCGAACGAATAACGGTCATTACCCGTTATGAGTTGTACCCTTAAGGCATTAACACACTGTCGATCACGTGGATCACGCCGTTCGACTGCGCCACATCCACGACCGTGATATTGGCACTATTGCCCTGGGCATCCATAACCATCAGGTTATTGCCGTTGCGCGCGACGGTAAGGTACTCACCTTGAACGGTTTTAAAAGCCACGTCGCCATCATTTTCCATGATTTCTTCCCACAATGCGTCCCGGTTCATATTGCCAGGTACAACGTGGTAGGTAAGAACCGTTTGAAGTTGCTCCTGATTCTCTGGTTGCAGCAGCGTCTCAACGGTGCCATCAGGAAGTTTCGCGAACGCATCATCCGTCGGCGCGAATACGGTAAAAGGGCCTTCCCCTTGCAGCACATCAACCAGTTCAGCCGCTTGAACGGCGGCGACGAGCGTTTCATGATCGCCTGAATTAACCGCGTTTTCGATAATATTCCGCTCAGGAAGCATGTTGGCGCCGCCTACCGTGGTAGGACCATGATCGGCCACGGCAACGCCGGTAAATAAAGCAGCGGCACAAACGCCAGCGGTAAGTAGTTTGAGTTTCATTGGGGCATCTCCTGGTTGTCATTAAAAGAGCTCAGCAATGCAAGCTCACTAACACTTACGGCGCCAGGGCGTCAGTGGATGCAACTATCTCAAAATATTTTATTCCTCGCTGACGCCTCGCCTATTGCCTTCAACGGCTGACTCACCAAGACTGGCGGTTCGGTTTACTGTGCAGAGATGCCTGAATGCTAGATGCCACACAACGCCACGAATATCTTATTGAGCAACTAAACGGCTGCGCCCAGGGCGACCGCAGTGCATTCGAGCGTCTCTATCGTGTCTCCAGTTCGCATCTATATGCTCAGTTGCTGCGTATAGTGAAAGATGAGGGTGCCGCACAGGATTGCCTGCAACATGTTTTTATCAGAATCTGGCATGCCGCCGATCAATACGACGCCACGCGAGCCAAGCCGATGACCTGGCTTTCCACACTCGCCCGCAATATTGGCATCGACTGGCTGCGCCGCCAGAAACCCCAGGACACCACCACCGATGAACCTTTGTTAGCCACCCTATTAGGGACCGACGACCCTGAAGATGACAGCATCAGTCATCAGCAAAACGCTAAACTAAACGACTGCCTTGATTCACTCAGTCTTCATCAGCGCCAGTTAATGGAAATGGCCTATTTTCAGGGCATGACGCACAGCGAGCTTGCTAACTCTCTGTCCCAACCGCTGGGCAGCGTCAAAAGCTGGATCCGCCGTGGACTCGAGAGGTTAAAAACATGTCTAACCAATGGGATTTAAGCAACCCTGACGATCGTCACCTGGCGGCTGGTGAGTACGTACTGGGCGTATTGGATAGCGATCAGAAAGCACGCTTTGAAGCGCTGCTGGCAGTCAGCCATGACCTGCGTAATGACGTGGAAGATTGGCGAGAATATCTGCACTTATTCAACGAACAGTTGGATCCTAAGACACCGCCCAAGGAGGTCTGGCAGCGCATTACCCAGGCAACCTGGGCCTCGCCTCTGCGCTGGTGGCAACGCCTGGGCGCATGGCAGGCCATGGCGGCCAGTTTTGGGGTCATTGCGGTAGCGCTGGGCCTGCTTTGGCAACAAGCTGAACTGACCCTACCATCACAGGGAGAGGCGGTCTTCGTTGTTCAGGACGAATCACGCACGCCAGGCTGGATCATTAGCGCGACTCAAGAGGGAGAGCTGATCGTGCAAGCGGTTCAACCGACACAGGTCGACAGCGAACAGACCGGTGAGCTGTGGTTGATCGCCGATGGCACGCCCATTTCGCTGGGCCTATTGCCTGAGCAAGGCAGTCGACGCCTGGAACCCAGCGATGAGCTGCGCGCGCAATTATTCAGCGCCGATTTAGCCGTCAGTGTGGAACCCCAGGGAGGCGCTCCAGGAGGCCAGCCAACCGGCCCAATTATCGACCATGGCCGTTTGACGCCGGTGGTGGGCAGCACTCTAACTTTATAAGACAGCCTCATGCGCCTGCGCCTCTTCCACCATCTCGCAGGCAAGTTCCCCCACTGTCCGCAAAGCCGCTTCAATGGCAGGCGTTAACGTAAACGCATAGTTCAGGCGCAGACACTGGCGGTACTTGCCCGAGGCGGAAAACAGCGAACCCGGTGCCACATGGATCGCACGCTGTGCCAAGCGTTGGTTTAGGCGCACGCAATCCACCGCGGCGGGCAACTCTACCCAGAGCAAAAAGCTGCCTTGAGGGTAGCTAATACCCGCACCTTTGGGGAAGTAGCGCTGCACCCAACTGATCATGATATCGCGCTGGCGCTGATACTGGCGGGTGGCGTAGCGCAGATGGCGCTCGTAGTGGCCTTTAGCGACGAACTCCGCCACCGCCAGCTGCGGCAGCGTGGCCGAGGCGCCAGTGGAGACGTATTTCATATGCAGCGCCTGATCACGATAACGGCCTGGCGCCAGCCAGCCCACCCGCAACCCTGGCCCCACCGTTTTCGAAAAACCGCTGCACAGCATCACGCGCCCGTCATCATCGAATGATTTCACGGTGCGTGGCCTGGGCAGAGAGAATGACAAATCGCCGTAGATATCGTCTTCGATAATCGCCACATCAAAACGCTGGGCGAGCTGAAACAGCGCCCGCTTGCGTGCTTCAGGCATGGTGTAGCCCAGCGGGTTGTTGTAGGTCGGCGTGACCTGTATGGCGCGGATCGGCCACTGCTCCAACGCCAGCTCAAGGGCTTCCAGACTGATGCCCGTTTGCGGGTCGGTGGGGATTTCCAGCGCTTTTAAGCCGTTGGCCTTGAGAATCTGCATAGTGCCATAAAAGCTAGGCGAGTCCACGGCTACCACATCGCCGGGCTGAGTGAGCGTTCGCAGCGCAATGGCCAGCGCCTCCTGACAGCCGGTGGTCACCATGATGTCGTCCGGGTGAAGCAAACAGCCAGAATTAATCGCCAGTCGGGCTACCTGCTGACGTAACTCGGGGCTTCCGCTCAGCTTGTCGTAGTTGAATCCGTTAAGATCAGTGCTGCGATGTAGGCCAGCGAGGATTTTCGACAGTGGCCGCAACGTTTCATACTCGAGATTGGGCACCCCACGCCCCAGCAGAAGCCGGTCGTCATCGCGTTGAGTAGCGACGAGCTCCAGCACCTGATCCCACTGGGAAATATCCAGCGGGCGCTGGGCAGGCCTTGAGACCGAGGGCAGCACTGAGGGCACCCGGCTTGGCAGCACAAAGTAGCCAGACTTGGGACGCGACTCGATCAATGCCACATCCATCAGTTGGCGGTAGGCCTCCTGGGCCGTTGAAATGCTGACGTCCAGCTCCTGACAGACTGCACGAATAGAGGGCATGCGATCGCCCACACGGTAGATGCCATGCTCGATACGCTCCCGCAATATAGTGGCTACCTCTTCATAGCGCGTCACGGCCTTTACCCCTTTCAGCCTAAAACAATACAGATAGCTATTTATAGCCCATACAGAGGTATAAAACACCCAATCTGTATCTTAAAAATAAAAATTTCTATGCCTGTATTGAAAACGCAGTGCTGAGTAACCTAATTAGGCACATAACGCTCAAGGAGAGCCGCCATGCCACGCTTCAGTCTTACTCAGCTTCGCTATCAGTTGCGCTGCCAGTTTCACTCTTATCGCCACTATCGCCGTAGCCGTCGTCAGCTACTAGCGCTGGATGACCGGCTGCTAGAAGATGTTGGTATTACCCGAGAGCAGGCGCAAAAAGAGGGTCATAAAGCATTTTGGAAACACGCATCTTTTAAAAGGGGTCACCATGAAAACCGCTGAGTATTACCTGCTCGACGTCTTTACCAACCAGCCGTTTACCGGCAACCCATTGGCCGTTTTTTTAGACGCGGGAGAGCTTGAGACCAGCACCATGCAAGCGCTGGCCAATGAATTGAATTTAGCTGAAACAGTGTTTGTCAGCGCTGCCACTGGCCCGAATCACTATCCGATGCGGATTTTCACACCAACGCGCGAGCTGCCTTTTGCAGGCCATCCCACAGTAGGTACCGCGCATTTGCTCGCGGAGCTGAGCCTAGCAAACCGCGCGCAAGGCGTTGTGTTACAACCCCCTATCGGCGAGCTAGCCGTTAGTTATAACCAAGCAAGGGCAACGTTTACCACCGCCCAGCCTGCGATGTTGAAAGACAGCACGATTGATCGCATCACTGCCGTTGAGCTGTTGGGACTGGACATTCACCAGGTAAGGGGCGATCCGGTCATTGCCTCCTTCGGACTGCCCTATCATTTAATTGAGCTGACTGACGTGGCAGCGTTAGAGAGCGTAAACATCTCTACAGCCACCTGGGCGAATGCTGTTGTGCCTAGCAGTGCCGAGCAGGTTTACCTGTATGTGATTGAACAACACGGCGAGGCAGAGACAGTTGTGCGCAGCCGCATGTTTTGTATGCACGCCAGTATTTGCGAAGACCCCGCCACGGGTAGCGCCGCCGCAGCGTTGACCGGCTACCTAGCGTCACTGCAGCCAGACACCTTGCAGTGCAGGATTCATCAGGGCGTTGAGATGGGGCGGCCCAGTATTATTTACACCGCCGCCAATGGCGATATCGAGTCCGGTTATGTGAAGGTTAGCGGTAACGCTGTGGTGGTGGGCAAGGGCGTTTTTGAAGCACATCTATAAACGCTAGATGCTCAACGCCCTTCCTGCTAACCAATCACGTTTGTCGCTACACCATGCGGTTAGGCAACCGTCACGTCTTTGGAAAGATAGACGTCCTGAATCGCATGCAGTAGGTCAACGCCTTCCTGCATCGGCTTCTGGAAGGCCTTACGCCCCGAGATCAAGCCCATGCCGCCAGCACGTTTATTGATCACCGCCGTGCGCACCGCTTCGCCAAGATCGGAGTGCCCTTTGGAGCCACCGCCGGAGTTGATCAAACCAGCACGGCCCATAAAGCAGTTAGCGACCTGATAGCGAGCAAGGTCAATGGGGTGATCAGTCGTCAGCTTGCTATAGACGTTATCGTGGGTATGCCCGAAACCGACCGCTTTGTAGCCGCCGTTATTCTCAGGCAGTTTCTGTTTGACGATATCCGCTTTAAGGGTTGCAGCCATGTGGTTGGCTTGGCTGGTGAGATCAGCGGCGGCATGGTAATCGGTGCCGCCCTGCTTGAAGGCCGGGTTGCGCAGGTAGGCCCACAGCACGGTGACCATGCCCAACTGGTGAGCGCGCTCAAAGGCCTCGCTGATCTCCATGATTTGCCGACGGCTCTCGTGGGAGCCAAAGTAAATCGTCGCCCCAACCGCCACACAGCCCATATCGTGGGCCTGCTCCACATCGGCAAATAACGTCTGGTCGTATATCGCTGGGTAGCTCAGGGTCTCGTTATGGTTAAGCTTGAGCATCATCGGGATTTTGTGGGCATAGCGCCGCGCCACGGAAGAGAGAACCCCAAGCGTCGATGCGACGCCGTTGCAGCCCCCTTCAAGAGCCAGCTCAACGATATTGGCCGGGTCGAAGTAGCGTGGGTTAGGCGCGAAAGAGGCGCCCGCCGAGTGCTCAATTCCCTGATCCACCGGCAGCAGGCTAAGGTAACCGGTGCCCGCTAAGCGTCCATGGTTAAAGAAGCTCTGCATATTGCGTAATACCGCTGGGCTGCGATCACTATCGGCCATAACACGGTCGATAAAATCCGGGCCCGGCAGATGCAAGTCCTCACGACGAACACCCTGACAAGTGTGGTTAAGCAAACTCTCGGCGTCACTGCCTAGCAGAGCGGTTATATCGGTCATGATGAACTCCTTTATACTTATCTGTAACAAAAGGTAAGTGTAGGCCAGATACTTCTTCAATAAAGCCTAGCTCTTAAATAAAGCCCTAAGACCTTCAATAGAACATAGGGGAACCAGTACGGCAATCAGACGGCGCTAGGTTTCCCTGCGGTTGACAAGGCTACGACTAAAGGATGAAAATATGATCACGAATGAGTTTTAGTCGCAAATAAGACTAAATCTGTTAACTTTGCGTTCTCACCTGGAAACACCTTCACAATGCCCGCCTCTTCGCCGCTTGCTGCTCCGTTGGCATCCACCTATCGGCGCTTTATTGTTACTCGCCTACTGATCGTCGCAGGCTTAGCAATCGCGCTGGTGTTGTCACTGCTTGCCGATATTGCCACCGGCCCAGCGCCTATATCGCTTAATAAATTGATCACGCTGATTTTTGATGCGCAGTCCCAAGGGCCCATTCAGCAGGCCATTGTCTGGGAGATCCGCATGCCTGCGGCGCTCATGGCGGTGCTGGTAGGCGCCACGCTGGGCCTGGCCGGTGCCGAAATGCAAACGGTGCTGAATAACCCCTTGGCCAGCCCCTTTACCCTGGGCGTGGGTGCGGCGGCCACCCTGGGCGCATCGCTGGTGATTGTTTTTAACCTCACCCTGTTTGGTTTAAGTGCCCACTACGCCACCGCCTTAATGGCGTTTGTGTTTGCGGCGGCGTCGATTTTGACCATCAATGCGCTGTCGCGCCTCTACGGCGCCAGCCGCGAGATTATCGTGCTGTTTGGTATCGCGCTGGTGTTTGTACTCAATGCGCTGGTCGCGCTTTTGCAGCTCATCGCCAGCCCCGATGCATTACAGCAACTAGTGTTTTGGACGATGGGCAGCCTGTCCCGTGCTTCTTGGGAGACGGTGGCCATCGTCGCAGCAGTGCTGGCCGTTTGCCTGCCCTTTTCGCTACGCAGCGCCTGGGCAATGACGGCTCTGCGCTCGGGTGATGAACATGCGCGCAGCTTCGGTATTGCGGTTGAGCGGTTGCGGCTTATCTCGTTGCTTAGAGTCAGCCTGCTCGCTGCCGCCGCAGTGGCGTTTGTAGGCACCATTGGCTTTATCGGCTTAGTCGGCCCACATATGGCCCGGCTGGCGCTGGGTGAAGATCACCGCTTCTACCTACCGGGCAGCGCTCTGGCGGGGGCGCTGGTGCTGTCGCTTGCCTCTATAGCCAGTAAAACGCTGGTCGATGGGTTGGTACTGCCCGTGGGGCTAGTAACCTCGTTGGTGGGCATCCCCTTCTTTATGGCCCTGATCATGATGCAGGGGCGAACGCGATGAAAGCAGGCTTTACGCTCAGCGATTTCTCTACCGGCTATCGCAAACGGCGCGTGTTTGAGCAGCTAAACCTGCCCACACTGCCACCCGGTTCGCTGGTCGCGGTGCTGGGGCCTAATGCGGTGGGCAAATCGACCCTGTTAAAGGCCATCGCGGGCTTACAGCCTGCCAGCGGGCGTATGCAGCTTAACGATATTGATCTCGCCACCCTTAGCGGTGCAGCGCGGATGCGCCATGTGGGCTATTTGCCGCAAACGCTTCCTCAGGCCACCACATTAGTCGCTTATGAAGCGGTACTTAGCGCCTGCCGTGCCGTACGCCCCGACCTCAGCCGACCACAGATAGACGCATTAATCGAGCGGGTTTTCGATGCCCTGGCCATTCGTCCGCTCGCCCTGCGCCCGTTAAGCGAACTCTCCGGCGGCCAGCGCCAGATGGTGGGCCTCGCCCAGGCAATTGCCCGCCAGCCCGCGCTATTACTGCTGGATGAACCCACCAGCGCACTGGATTTGCGCTGGCAGCTAGCGCTGATCGATACCGTGCGCGCAGTGATAGCGGAGCGTCAGGCGGTCTGCCTGATGGCGATTCACGATATCAACCTCGCCCTACGCTTCTGCGACCAGGTGCTGCTGTTTGGTAACGGCGGTCTGCTGGCCGCCGGCGACCCACACGACGCGATTACCCCCGACGTCCTGCGCGCCGCTTACGGTGTGGAGGCGCGAGTAGAGCGATGCTCGCTAGGGCGGCCAGTGGTACTAAGCGATCGCATCAGCCACCTCTCTGCGAATACCCTCTAGGATACCGACATGCGCCGCTTGGCTATTAGTTTGCTGTGTTGGATGAGTTTGTTAAGCGCTGCCGCATGCCTGGCAGGTGAATCTGCAGAGGGCTTCCCTAAACAAGTCACCGATTTAGCAGGCCGCCAGGTGACGCTTTCAGCGCCGCCGACTCGGCTATTTCTAACCCAGCCGCGCCAGCTGTATGCGCTTGCAACGCTACTGGATGACCCGACACCGCACTTAGCAGGCTGGGCTTATCCGCTGGCCGTGTTTGACCCCGCCATGGCGCAACGCTTTGCCTCCCAGTGGCCCGCACTGGATCGACTGCCAGCGCTTTCCAGCGCGCCAACACCTCAGTTGGATAGCGAAGCACTGCTGAATCTGGCCCCGGATCTGGTGCTGTTCGATCTCTCCCGCGCTAGCAGCATCGAAGGCTCCCCACTGGCACGGCTGCTAGACGAGCTGGGTATTACCTACCTGTTTATCGACTTTAACCGTCACCCGCTGGAGAACACGCCCACAAGCCTTGCCCTGTTAGGCCAGGCATTAAACGCAACGCCCCGGGCCAGCGCGATGATCGCCCTGATTGAGCAGCGCCTAGCACTTATCGACCAGCGCTTGGCAGACCTGCCCACAGACCCACCCACTGTGCTGATCAATGTGGCACCCGGGGTCAAAGTTGACTGCTGCCGCACCAATCTACGCAACGGGCTAGCCGACTTAGTGGCCCGGGCCGGTGGCGATAATATCGCCGATGCGTTAACCCCCGGCGCATCGGCAACGCTAAGTAATGAGTGGGTGCTCAGCCACCCACCCGACGTCATCCTCAACACCGCAGGGCAGTGGTCAGCGGGGGATGGCTTGCGGGCTGGCCTCGGTGTCAGCGCCGACGATATTGACCAGGACTTGCATCACCTTAGCCAATCGCTGCCCGGTTGGGCGCATCTTAACGCCGTTCAGGAGGGGCAATTCTATTCCCTGTGGCACGGCTTTCATCAAGGCCCCTTTGCCATTGTCGCACTGGAACGCATTGCCCAATGGCTCTACCCCGAACGCTTCTATGATCTCGACCCGGCCGCTACCTTCGACGCCTTGCTGCCCACCCCGCCAGCGCTAAGTCGCGAGGGGCACTTCTGGGGCGCACTCAACGCTCAATAACGCTTACTCCCTCAACCCACTGACGATAAAAAGGATCTATACCCTCCATGCTCCGCTCCCGAACCATTGCGCTGTTTTCGCCGCTGCTACTGCTGAACCCGCTGCCCTATGCCTACGCGCAACAAGCCAACGAGCCCGCTTCAGAAACAGTTTCAGAAACAGTTTCAGAAACACTGATCGTCACCTCGGATCGCCTTACTGATGTAGCCCCGCAGAGCTATCGTGCCCAGCGTTCCAGTTTGGCCAGCAAACAGCCGGTGTCGTTTCTGGAAGAAGCCCGCACGGTGGAAACCGTCACCGCCCAGGTGATGGCCGATCATAATATCGACAGCTTGAACGAAGCGATGGTGATGGTCGCAGGAGTGACCGAAGGCAACAATATGGGTGGCACCGAAGACGGCTTTATCAAACGCGGTTTCGGCAGCAACAGCGATGGTTCGACGTTGATCGACGGCATTCGCCAACCACGCGGCACTTTCTCCATGGCGACTGTGGATCATGTCGAAGTGCTCAAGGGCCCGGCATCGCTCTTCCAAGGCCAGCAGGATCCCGGCGGGGTAATCAACCTAGTCACCAAACGCCCGGAGTACCAGTGGCAACGCGAGATCAGCGCTGAAGCCACCTCCCTGGGAGGCGGCAATGCCAGCGTGGATGTCACCGGCCCGCTTGCCGATACTGGCCTGGCGTTCCGGTTTATCGTCCATCATGAAGATGAAGACTCTTTCCGCGCCTTCGGAAGTAATCGACGCACGATCGTTGCCCCTTCGCTGCGCTGGGAAGGCAGCGACAGCCGCGCGCAGATCTCCTATGAGTATCGCGACTACGACTTGGATCTGGATCGCGGCACGGTGATGATCGACGGAGAACCCGCCAAGGTGCCCAACGGTCGCCGTTTCGACGAACCCTGGTCACGGGTATTCGGTCACGACGAAGCGGTCACCGCCTGGTGGGAGCAGGATATCAATGACGACTGGTCGACAAGATTGACCTACGGCTGGAACCGCCGCCAGTACAGCGATGGTCAACCGCGGGTACTGCGCGTAAATGAAGACACCGGAGCGCTAACCCGCCGTGCCGATGCTAACTACGGTTTTGACCGCCGCGTGCAATATACCGCCTGGGATACTACCGGCACCGCCACCCTCGCAGGGATGCGCCACGACCTCACGATCGGTGTGGATCATGAGCGCCAGCGGGATTATCTAGCCGAGGTGTATCGCGGCACGGCGGTGACGGATCAAAATATTTACGACATGAGCTACGGTGGCCTGAATCTGGATAGCGATAGCCTTAACACTTCGCGCAGCAACCGCTTGGATGAAATCAATACCACTGGCGTTTATCTCAATGACCGCTGGCACTTCAACGACCGCTGGACGCTGGGGCTAGGCGGGCGTTACACCCACTACGAGCAGTTTGGCGGCCGCGGCCAGCCCTTTGTGACCGCCACCGATATCAGCGACGATATTTTTCTGCCTTCGATCAGTTTGCTGCATCGCCTGACTCCGGATACGTCGGTTTATGCCAGCTACAGCGAAGCCTTTGTGCCCAATGGCGCCGACAGCGATACCGGCAAAACACTGGATCCCGAACACAGCATGGGCAGCGAAATCGGCGTCAAACACCTCTGGAATGACCAACTCTCGTTGGCCGTTGCACTGTTCGATATCCGCAAAGAGAATGTTGCCGTCTCTGACAACGGCGTGACCCGCACGGTAGGCGAAGCGGGCTCCCAGGGAGTCGAACTGACTGTTTCCGGCCAGTTGACCGATCAGCTTTCACTGCTAGGGGCTTACGCCTACACCGATACCGAAGTACTCAAAGATACCGAAGGCACCCAGGGCAACGCGCTAACTAACGCCGCACGCCATACCGCCAGCCTCTACTTGGCGCACGACCTAACCACCGCGCCTGGGCTGGGCAACTGGCGCCTGGGTGGCGGGGTACGCTATGTGGGCGAGCGCGAAGGCGACGCTGACAACAGCTTCCAGCTAGACGCCTACACCGTCGCCGATGCCTTTATCGGCTGGAACACCCCCTGGTTAGGCGACAACCTGCACCTGCAGCTCAACGCCAAGAACCTGTTTGATACCACGTACTACCCCTCAAGCGGTGGCAGCACGCGAGTAGTGGTCGGCGACCCGCTGGAAGTTAGCTTGCAGGCGTCGGTTAAGTTTTAAGTTTTAAGTGTCAATTTCTCGGCGTGACAACTTTCATACATGAGAAAGATATCATGGACTTAACAGCAGGAACGCGCCGATGAAGTGTACCGCATGCCAACAAGGGAACTTAGTCCCGAGCTTTATGGATGCTCTTTTCCGCAGTCATACTTGCGACAATTGCGGCGGCAATTGGATCTTGATTGAAGATTACATTAGCTGGAAAGAGCGTCACCCCGAACACGTATTTGATGACATTTGTGTCGAGAGCATTGAAGCTGAAGACACAGTAGGCGCGCTTATTTGCCCGATGACCGGCGGCATTATGAGTAAGTTTCGCATTACTAAAGACAATGCCCACAGAATCGACTACAGCGCCCGCGTCGGGGGCGTTTGGTTGAATAAAGGCGAGTGGGAAATGCTGATTGCGGAAGGACTCGCCGGCAACCTGAACAGCATACTGACAGATCCCTGGCAAAAGCGGATACGCCAGGAAAAAACCAGTGACACCTTTGAAAATCTTTATCGCAGCAAATTTGGCGAGTCCGATTATCAAAAAGCCTGCGACGTTCGTGAGTGGCTACACAACCACGCTCAAAAAGCTGACTTACGTGCTTTCTTAATGGCAGAAAATCCTTTCTCCGCTATTCATTAAGTGCTTTAGGTGGGTGCTTTTAGATAAATGATTAGTCAGCCGCTGATTAACAGCGGCTGATTTTTTATCGACCCAGCATCATTATGGATAACAAATGATTAACCAGGGGGCGGCAATACAGTCAGCCTTAACTCTCACCGGATATTCCCTTCCCCCACTGCCCAACGCCTTCCGCAATTAAGCTTAACTGGCGAACCACCAATGCACCGGTCTCTTCATTGCCCCCGGTTAATTGCCGACGTTGGAACTCACGCTTGATATCATCCCAGCGCTGCTTTTCCGCTTCGCTCAAGGTGCCCCGAAGCTCTTTCAGCTTGAGCAGATTCTCTTCGGCGCCCTGGGTTAATAGCTGCGCTTCGCCGACGTAGTGGTCATCAATGATCGCTTCAAGCTCGTCGTCGCTGAGGATCGGCGACATTTTCTCCGCCAAGCGATTCATATTGCGGTAGCTACCCTGCAACCGGAAAGAGGGTTCGGTGCGGTACTCATCGGCCTGGGCGCTGGAGGCGATATACTGCTGATTAACGCGCAGCACCACTTCACGGGCTTTAAACATGTTCTTCAGCACCGCAACGATCTCTTCGCGCTCTGCGGCGCTATAGTCGTGCTCAAAGTCAGTGCTCGGCACCTCCCGGCCCATGGCGATATCCACAAAGCGGTAGAAGTCGTCCATGCCCCGCGTTGCCAAAGAGGCAAGCACCGTATTGGCGCTCATGGCGTTCTCGATATAGGAGAGCGCAAAGACCTCCTCCATGCCACTCAACACATCGCCCAGGTTATAAACATCGGCGCGGTTGGCCAGCATGTCGGGCACTTTAAACACGTCGCCGCTTTCGGTGTAGGGGTTACCCGCCATGGCGATACAGAAGCGCTTACCGCGCATATCGTAGGTCTTGGTACGTCCGTTCCAGATACCGTCTACCCGCCGGCTGCCGTCACATAGCGAGATAAACTTCTGCAAAAACTCCGGGTGAGTATGCTGAATATCATCCAGATAGAGCATCACGTTGTTGCCCATCTCAAACGCCAAGTTCAGCTTAATCAGCTCGGCCCGGGCGGTGGAGTGGGTAGCCGCTTCTGGGTCTAGCGAGGTCACATCATGGCCAAGGCTGGGGCAGTTAATCTTCATAAAGATCAGCCCCAGGCGGTTCGCCACATACTCCATCAGGGTGGTTTTACCGTAGCCGGGGGGCGAGATCATCATCAGCAAACCGCTATTATCCGTTCGCCGCGTGTCGCCTACCGTGCCCATCTGCTTAGCCAGGTTATCGCCAATAATGGGCAGGTAGCTTTCGGTAATCAGCTTGTTGCGCACAAAGGAGTTCAGCGGTTTGGGCAGATACTCTTCGAGCCTCAAGCGTTCACGCTGCTCGCGTAAAATCAGTTGGCGGCGCTCTTGCAGTGCCGTCCAGTCGCGTATCACGACCTGCTCATGGTGGCGCAGCCGCTCCTGAAAGTCGTCCAGCTGAAGCGTGAGCTCCTGCTGCTCAAGCCGCCCGTGCTGGCCCAGCAAGCCGGTAATGGTGAAGGCTAGCTCGACATTATGGGGCGCGGTGGCTAACCGATCCGCCGTGTTGAGCATGGCTATCGCTTCAGGCAGGTAGTGCAGCAATGCCTCTTGCTTGGCTTGCCCCGCGTGGGCCTGCAGCCAATGGGAAGTGATCACCCAGCGTGCGCCAGGGTTGCCCGCCACCACCGCCAAGGCCTCTTGGAAATGTGCGTAGTGGCCCTGCTGCTGCATGGAAGTGGTAAAGCTCTCTACCAAGCTAGCAGCGTACTGAGTGACCGGAAAACGCTCGCCCTCTTCCGCCAGCTGGCGCACCAGAAAGTCAGTGGCACTGCTTATCTCACTCACCGAGCAGTTGATCTGTTGGGCTGATACAAAAGCGCCAAGCTGCGGCTGTACTTCCTGGATCAAGGCGTTGAGCAGATCCTCGTTATTCATAATGCGGCACAGAATGCCCGCCGAGAGACAACGGGCACGCAGGTTACGGGTCGCCTCTTCATCATGAATACGGGCGGCCCAGAACAACATCGCCAGCCCCCGGGGCAGTGGCCCAAAGCCTAGCAAACCGGCACTTTGGCGAGCTGGCCACAGGGTGCGTACGATGAGCGCAGCGTCGTGGTCGTGGATACCTTTTTCGTAGCTTTCGCGATAACGCGGCGAGGCAAAATTGGCTATCTGACGCTGCAGCTCGCTGAAATCTTCCACATTAAGTGGCTTGGCACCGGGCTGCGCCAGCTCGCCCATAAAGCGGTAGGCAAGGTACTCGGCGCGATAAACAGCGGGGCTTTCGGAAGGCAGCAGCATCCCCCAGTAGTCTTGCAGTTCGGTCAGCCGCTCGTCTTCCAGCGGCTCGTAATACTGGGTGCCCGTCAGGTGCAGCATGATGCGCTCCTGGCGCGGCACCAGGGTTAAATCGAGATGCTGCTGGTTGACGCTGAAGCGGTGGCGCGGCCCTAAGCGAATAACATCGCCACCGGATTCATAGATATCGGAACGGTCGCGCACGCTACGCATGGCGGCGTCTTGAGAGGAGCGCAGGCGCCCGGCGATATCGTCCGCCTCAAGATTGCCGCCCATCTCGCGTAGCTCGTCGACCATGCTACGCACTTTGCCCACCATGGCATCCGCCGCGAAGAAGCTATGCAGCTCTTCCAGGGTTTCAAAGCGCTCTGTGCGGCGCTCCACATTGGCCAGGATTCGCTGACTGGCGTCGGTCAGAGTAGAAACGCGGCGTTGACGCTCGTCCTGCAGCTGCTGGCGGCGTGCTTCGATGCTTTCGTGGGCGCTTTCACGCTGCTCAAGAATGGTGGTCAAAAATTCATCAAACTCACCGAACTGACTCTCCAACTCCTGGAGTTGGTCGAGTATCCGGGTCATTAGCTGATCGCAGTCGTCGGGCTCCCGCAGCGCGCCGACACCGTTGGCCAGGCTCTGCTCAAACAGGCGAATCTGGGCCGCGAACTGCGCCTGGGCCTCTGCACTGCCCTGCTCTCTTAAACGGATCTCTGCTTCGGAGCGCTGCTGATTAATCGAGGCGTAGATGCTGGAGATATTCTCGGTGATCCGCGTCTGCTCGATAGCATCACCGCCGGACATCGACGACAGCAGCCCTTGGATCATATCCAGGCCCGAGGTCAATTCGCGGTAACGCCCTACGCACTCCGCCAGCTGCTGGCGATTTTCCGCCTCGCCTACCTGCTCTTTTAACGCCGCCAGGGTTTCCCGGTAACCGTCCAAGGCTTCAGGCTGGGCAAGAAAGCTGAAGGTCTGCTGGGTCAGCGACTGCTCCGCTTTATCCAGCGCTTGCTCTAACGCTTGCAAACGCTCTTCATCCAGGTAGCGGCGCTCGCGCAGCGCCATGAGCCGGCCACGATGGTCGCGTAGATGTTTCAGGTAGGTGACGAATAGATCGGGGGTTTTCCAACTACTGGGCTTGAGCTCCCGCAGCAGCGCCGCCTGCTGTTTCTCAACCTCGTCTAGCGCCTGAGCAGTCTGAGCACGAATCGCCTGAACTTTCTCATACTCATCAAGCATCAGTTCAGCGGTGTGCTTTAGCTGTTCAAGCGCGGCGTGAATGGCTTGAAAGTCAGCTTCGCCAATCCAGTGGAATTGATTCAGCGTGCGGTCGACCCGACGAATAATGGCGTTAAAGTGCCGCTCGGACGCCTGCTTCTCGTTAGCAAGTTGCACGATACTATTAAGCTCGGCAATGCCACGCACCAGATCAGGATTGCCGATTCGGCCTAGTGGCGTGTCGTTACGCACCTCATCCTGGGCATGGAAGCGCTCCGACATAAAGGGCGTTGCCCATACCTGGATGGGGTGAACCAGCGTCGGCTCATCTTCGGCATAAAAAATCGCCAGATGGCCGTTTTCAAGTATCGCCGCTCCATGCCCCACCATGGGGGTATCGACCTGCTTGCGGATCAAGTTGTAGCGATAAAGCACCACCTGCCCGGTTTGTGGCGCGTAGAAGATATACAGAACATCTTCGCCGTTTGGCGAGCGCACCATGCGCTTGAAACGCAGGTCCTCCTCGGGCACTTCGTAGGTGGTCAACTCTCCAGAGTTCAAGTAGTAGCCCGAAGGAAATATCAGGCCATGATTTTCCGGCAGTTCAACCACCGAGCCCGCCATGGCATCAACGCGTTTAACATGCTGCTCTGCACGATTAAAAACATAGTAGCGCCACTGTTTCTCATTGAAGGGCAAAATGCGGATCAGCACCACCGCGCCGAGATCAGCATACTCAAAGCTGGCATCATCCAGCGATTGGGAGTCTGACTCCACCGGGTCGGCAAATACACCCTCGCCGCTGCTGGTGTTGTTCTCAATCTTAAAGGTAATGTTGCCGCGCAGGTTATCGACAAAAACAGTATCGAGAATATTCAGGTGGGGCGCACGGCCCTGCTCCTGCATGTCCCGGCCCGCTGTTTGCCACGCGAAAGCGAAGCGATCCGGAAAGGCCAGGTCGCGCTCACCGCGGTTATCGATATAGCGGCTCACCTCCCCCCCGGCGGCCAACTCCCAGCGGAAGACGCGTAGGTCGCTAAGCTTTTCCCCTATTTGAAAAGCGATCAGCAGTTTGTTGTTAAGGGTGACCAGTTGAACCAGCGTGGCATGGCTATAGTATTTTTGGAGTTCTTTGAAATCTTGAACAAAGCGGCTCTCGGTGAGGAAGCTATCCGCCATCGGCGCTTCGCTTAACTCCAGCCCCTCTTCGTCGTCTTTGAGGTAGTAGAGCGCAAAGATATCGCTCGCCTCAAGCTCTTTACGCAACCCTAATTGAACATTGAAGCCAAACAAGATTTGCTCACCAATACGCACCATATCGCGGGCAATGGCGTTATTTTCGGTGCGTACCCGGGCTCTCCCCAGCAGCGCCATGCTACTACTTCCGAAAACGTCAGCGCGGGCTGCGTTCAGCTCTCCGATCGAAGCGCCCAGCTCGCCGCCCTGGGTTCTCAACCGCCGCTGAATCGTCTCGAATGCGGTGCTTTCTCTGACGATATTTTCAACCGAAGAGTGCTCCTTCGACATAGTGTTCATCCTGAAAAAGTGCTCACTAGAAATAGCAAAGACCGCAATGGGGTAACAGTTGCGGTCTTAGGGCTTGTACGAAAAGTCACCGGCTGCTTAGTACGAGACTACCGGTAAGGGTGAGGCGGCTCTCCCCTTCGAGAGCCGCCCAGCCTTTAGGCAGACTCGGAAGACTTGCCTGGGTTCATAGCACGGCTCGCCAAGCCTGCCAGCGTGGCTTGCAGCGCGGGCGACTTATCGAGCACGCCTTGTACTGCTTTACCGTAGCCTAGCCCGGCGGTGAGTTTTTCAAACACATCGCTATCGCCGCCAATCAGTTCAAACTTGGCATTGTGCATCGCGGCAGCCATGACTTTGCCATTTTCGAGCATACCGATGCGCTGGGCTTCGATTTGCGCCATGACTTCTTTCTCGTGGACTTCCAGGTTCATGCGGAACTCTTCGAAGTGGCGAGCCTCTTCGGACATATTGTCGTAAGCGCGCAGCTTCTCGACCAAGCCATTGGCTTCGGCTTTGGCCATTGCTTCACGTGCCTGTGCTTTCGCGGCACCCAGTTTCTCCTCGCCCATCGCCTCGGCTTCAAGGCGCTGTTCAAGAATACGTACTTCCGCCAGTCCAGCATCTTCGTCGGCTTTCGCATTGGCCGTTTTAACCTCGGCCTGGGCAAAGCCTTCGCTACGCTGGGCGTGAGCACGGGCTTCCAGTACCTGTGCTTCGGCTAAGCCATCTGCCGCGGCAAGGGCTTGATGACCGCGCGCCTGCTTCTCTTCTGCGGCGGATTTCTTCTCTGCCGCGTCCAGCTCGGCTTGCGCGCGAATAACCGTTTCTTCCGCTTCCAGTTTGGAGCGCTCAAACACCGCTTCTGCCGCGCGTACTTCTTTCAGTTTGCGCTCTTCGGCTTCGGCTTGAGCGGCGGTCAGGCGAGTGACCTTCTGGCGCTCTGCTTCAGCACGGTTACGCACATCGTTAATGTTCTCTTCTTCTTCCGCCACGCTGCGTTCAACCGCAATACGCTGACTGGTAATTTCGGCAATCTCTTTGCGCTCCTCTTCTAGCGCTTTTTCCATGCCGATTCGTTCAATTTCTACCGCGCGCTCACGGGTAACGTCCTCAAGCTCTTTGGCCTGACGAATCCGCACCTCTTCGATCTGTACTGCACGCTCGCGGGCCTTGGTGGCCATTTCGATCTGGCGCTGCTTGTTCTCATCGGCAATCGCCAGTTCTTCGTCGGTTTTAATCCGCGCGGCTTCGCTTTTCGCACGCTCTTGCTGAAGCACTTGTTCAGCTTCGGACTGTTCACGCGATTGCAGGCTTTCGATTTCACGACGCTGGCGCGCTTCGGCATCGGCCTGAGTGCGCTCCAGCTCTAACGCGGCTTCACGAGCGGAGACATTCTTACGCTGAATTTCTAGTTCTTGGTCGCGCTCTAGGCGGTTGGTTTCAACGTTGTGCCGAGCGGTAATCTCGGTAATACATTTGATGCCTTCTGAATCCAGAATATTGTTCGGATCCAGCGAGCTTTTCGGCGTTTGCTCTAAATAATCAATCGCAACGTCTTCGAGAATATAGCCATTCAGGTCTTGGCCAATCGTCTCAACGATGGCATCGCGGAACTGCTGACGCTCTTCGAAGAGTTGCATGAAGTCCATCTTTTTACCGACGGTCTTCAATGCTTCGCTGAACTTGGCGTTAAACAACTCGTTAACGGCATCACGATCTGACGCACGGCCAACACCAACGGATTTAGCAACGCGCAAGACATCATCGGCGGTGGCATTGACACGCAGGTAAAACGCCACGCTGATGTCAGCACGAAGGTTGTCACGGCAGATCAACCCCTCTTTCCCAGTACGGTTCAGCTCCAGGGTGATCACCGAGATCTTCATGGTTTCCGAACGGTGAACAACGGGCAGCACCATAGCGCCGGTAAAGTAAACCTTGGGAGTTGTGGAAAGGTCATTGACGATCAATGCCTGCCCTTGGTCGATCTTCCGATAAAAGGCTTTAAACAGTGACAGTATTACAAGCAGTGCAATAACAAGTACACAGACACTAACCAGTAGTGGCATGATCCACGACAAATCCATCTTCATCTCCTGCACCAAGGCAATTAATCGGCTAAGCCGGCTTCAAAATCTTTCTCAGATACCACCCAGTACGCATCTTCATTTACCAAGTATTGAATGATGATGGCTCGCTCACCCCGCACCAACGCTGAGTCGCTTCGCACTTGTAAAATAAGATGGTCACCATCGATATGTGCATCGGCGCGGCCTTTCTCTTTGTTCACCGCTGCCGAGCGAACGGTGCATTGCTTACCTGTCAGTCGCTGCTCAATTGGCAGGTGTTGAGCGGGATGGAAGAGGGGCCGCAAAGGACGAATTAGTAAGGAAGTTACGATAGTGGCAACTACAAAACCTAGAACCAGCACAACGCCATTAAACAGCCACAGTAACAAGCCTGGGTTAAGGTACGTTCCCAGGAGCAGCGTAGCGAAGTAGCTAAACAGCCAGCCGATCAATGCCAACAGCGTAATCACTAACGGTAGGGGAACGCCGTGCAAGCCTAGCGTTGCCAGTAAGCCCCCAAAATCCAACGCGCCACCATCGCCCTCTACGGCATCGCTATCAACTAAACCGGATAACGAAATTAGCCAGTAAATAACGGCAACACTTAGCAAAATCGTAAAAATGACGGTAGGAAAGGTAGTGATAATAGAAATAAATAGAGGCATACGCCTGAAACCCAATGAGGCTAAATACAAACGCCATCACTACTGAATGACGCCATGCGTAACTACCCCTTTTCATTTTTCTGAGAAAGGGCGCTTTTATAAAAAGCAGTCTTAACTCGACGCCATTTATCTTATTGCTCTTACAAAGACTGACTACACTAGCAAAGCCAAGAAAAACTACAGCATCCACTAAGAAAATCAATTCAGTCAGCGGTTTTTAAGAGATCTCTTACAAAACCAATAGCGAATGTCTTACAAAATCCAGTTTTTTGGCAGTTAGGACTGATCACCAACGTCGAAGCGGTGTGCAAACAAAGAAAACTTGGCTAGGGCGTTTACTGTCGCTTTCGCTCATCTAACCGAGCGATGAGCCCAGGCCAACGGGCAATCACCGCGACAACCACAACGGCAAACAGCAGCCGTCCCCACAAGACGCCCGCCACGTCAGCCCCGAGCATTAAGATCAATAGCGTATCCTCTATAACGCTATGGCAGAGGCCGAGAAAGCATAGCGCTAGCGTGCTATCGCGCTTGCCAAGCACACCGTTTTGCACGTCACGGATCAACAGTCCTGCGCCGTAGCTAAGCCCCAGCGTGAACCCAATCACCGTTACGTTAGCGGCCGAACGGCCAATGCCCAATAGCTTGAGTAGCGGTTGTAAAGCAAAATGAATCCATCGCTCCAGGCCAAATTTTTTCAGCAGTTTTATCAGCACGATCAGCGCTAAAATAATCACAAAAATAAGCGCTAATGTTTCAAGCTGAGCAACTGACCAACCAATTAGCGTTGGTTCCGATGAAAGGCTTGGCTGCCATATCAGCTCAACGGGTGTCTGCAGCAAACCAAACGTTGAGTAAAAACAGTGTAACAACCAAGCAAACAGTAAAGCCCCACCGACACGCAGGACTAACGTGGCCCACCAGGGCACTCCCGCCCGCTTGGCAACCGCTCCCTCCACAGGGATCGAGTGCCCTACCAGCATTAACGCCCCTAACACCGTTACTTGCTCGACACTCAAGGGCATATCACCAGCAACTTGAAAAAATACCGCAATGGCGGTGTACAAGTTGGTAAAGAGCGCCGCCGCCCATACAACGCCCAACTGCTCGGGTAGACCAAGTACGCTCATTAAGGGGGCCAGTACCGTTCCCAACCAATCGACAACACCCAACCACTCTAACCCTTTGACGATGAGCAACGCCGGAATCAGGATTTTGAGTAGCGTCACGTATACCCGCAGCGCGTCTTTGAGAACACTACATAAGCCATCCAATAGGTGATAAATGCTCATAGGCCTCTAACTCTCCATTGCCATCGTCTGAATAAACGTTATGGTAAAGGAGGCAATGCAGAATCTTCTTTTCAATGCCGCATTAACAATCACTATTCGTTCTTTATGAGCATAGAAAGAGCATTTTATTTCATGGACGCCATTGATCGAAGAATCCTTGACCAGCTTCAGCGTGACGCCAGCCTAACCAATCAAGCGCTCGCAGATGAGATAGGGCTCTCTCCCTCTGCCTGTTTAAAGCGGGTTAAGCGATTGCGCGACGCGGGGATCATCGAACGGGAGGTGGCACTGCTTAACCCTAACGCTCTTGGGCAGTGCCTGCATATGGTGGTGGAGGTGACGATGGAGCGAGATAACAAGTCGCTCTATCAGCGCTTTTTAACATCAGCGCTAAGCGCCCCTGAAGTGAAGCAGTGCTATCAGGTGACCGGCGAGTGTGATTTTGTATTGATTGTGACGGTGGCTGATTTAGATGAATACGACCGCTTCTGCGACCGCGTCCTGTATAACGATGACAATCTGCGCAAGTTCCGTACGTTACTGTCGCGTAAGCGGCATAAGTTTGATACGTCGGTACCGATGGAAAGTTTACTCTCTACATAGCGAGATTTACTCTGCTAGGGCGATGGGGTACGTCAGCCAGCCGGTGGGCAACTCATGGCCCTGCCAGTGGGCAAGTACCGCCTGGCTTGCCGGGAATAACGGCGTGGGGAACGCACCTGGACTGAACCAGCGCCATTGCGTAAATACGTCGGGCTCAAGCACTAATGCTTCAGCGTCCTGCTCCACGTTGGCGAGTACTGCACCTGTCACTACAGAGGCTGCACTATTCAAGTTCTGGGTTATCGCCAGCAACTGCGGACGCTGCAGCTCGGAAATGCTCGTCTCTTCAGCAATTTCGCGAACAGCCGCCGTCTTAAATGACTCGCCCGCATCAACATGGCCACCCGGCAGACACCAGCTTGGCGACTCGCCGGGCTTATCGCGGTAGCCAAGCAGCACTGCTCCATCAGGCCGGACAAGAATAGCGCCAACGCCGATAACAGGCTGTCCGATATTGTCCATCATCACCCCCATTTTCAGATCAGTCAGAGCACTTAGGTAAAACTTAAGCCGTCAGCCCAATCCCGCGCAAAATCACCGAAGTAACCGACTGCACGGCTTTCTCGAACTGCAGGTCGTCCAGCGGCTGGTCGTCGTTGAGCAGGTAGATTTGGTAGTCGAAGTCGGCGTAGTGCTGGGTGGAGGCCCAGATCATATAAAGGAGGTAAGAAGGCTCGACGGGATTGATCTGACCTGACTCGACCCATTCGCTAATTTTAGACTCTTTGAGTTTGGCCCATTCGTAAAGGTTGTCGCGTAGGCGCTCTTTCAGAATAGGGGCGCCTTGCATCACCTCGGCCGCCCATACCTTAGAGCCGTGGGCGCGATTACGGGAGTGGTTCATCTTGGCGCGAATGTAGGTGGAGAGCACCACGCGGGGGTCATCGTAGAGCTCAAAGCACAGCGCGTCCTGCTTCCAGACCTCTAACAGCTCCAATAACACATCTTGGTAGAGCGCTTTTTTGGTGGAGAAGTAGTAGTGCACATTGGACTTAGGAATATCGGCCAACTGGGCGATTTCCCCCATGGAGGCACCGGCGTAGCCTTTTTCGGCAAATAGCTGCTCCGCCGCTAAGAGAATCTTCTTAACGTTGGTCTGGCGAATTTCGTCCTGGGTTCTTGCCACGCTGCGCTCGTTCCTTACATCGAAAATAGGCACTAAATAGGCACTAAATAGGCATTAAAAAAGCACCGCCGCAGGGCGACGGTGCTGAGAAGATGTCCTATTTACCCTAGCACGTCAACTTTGATTGGCGGGAAACGAGAACTCCGCCCGGGTCGCTTCGCTAACTGACGGCCAGCGCTGGGAAACCGCTTTGCGGCGGGTGTAGAAGCGCACTGAGTCAGGGCCGTAGGCGTGAAGGTCGCCGAACAGCGAACGCTTCCAGCCACCGAAGCTGTGGTAGGCGACCGGCACTGGCAGCGGCACATTGACTCCCACCATGCCTACTTCAACGCCATCGGTAAAACGGCGGGCGGCCTCGCCATCGCGAGTGAACAGGCAGGTACCGTTGCCGTATTCGTGGCCGTTAATCAGTTGCATGGCGTCGTCCAGGCTACCGACCCGCACCACGCAAAGTACCGGCCCGAAGATCTCTTCCTGATAAATACGCATTTCCGCGGTGACGTTATCGAACAGGCAGCCACCCACGAAGTAGCCTTCCTCGTAGCCAGCGACCTGTAGATCACGACCATCAGCGACCAGCGTTGCTCCGGCGTTTACACCATCTTCGATAAAATTGAGCACTTTAGCGCGGTGCTCGGCGGTCACCAGCGGGCCCATATCCAGATCTTTTTTGGTGCCAGGGCCAACTTTTAACTGTGCGATTTTGGGCAGCATCGTTTCAACCAAGCGGTCTGCGGTCTCGTCGCCCACGCATACCGCTACCGAGATCGCCATGCAGCGTTCGCCGCAGCTACCAAACGCTGCGCCCATTAAGGTGTTGGCGGCGTTTTCCAAATCGGCATCCGGCAGTACCACGGCGTGATTCTTCGCCCCACCCAACGCCTGAACGCGCTTGCCCGCGGCGGAGCCACGCGAATAAATCGCTTCCGCTACCGGCGTAGAGCCAACAAACGAAATCGCTTTAACAGCCTTGGCATCCAGCAGCGTTTCCACTGCCTCCCGCCCGCCGTGAACTACATTCATAACGCCTTTGGGCAGCCCGGCTTCTTGAAGCAACTCCGCCACCGCCATCGCCGCCGAAGGGTCTTTCTCTGAAGGCTTCAATATGAAGGTATTACCACAGGCGATGGCCATGGGGTACATCCACAGCGGCACCATAGCGGGGAAGTTAAACGGGGTGATACCCGCGACCACGCCCAACGGCTGGAAGTTAGACCAGGCATCAATGCCCGGCCCTACGTTGTGGGAGTACTCACCTTTTAACAGCTCCGGCACGCCACAGGCGTACTCAACGTTCTCAATGCCGCGCTTGAGTTCGCCCATGGCGTCTTCAGGCGTTTTACCATGCTCTTCGCTGACTAATTGCACTAAGCGATCAGCGTTATCTTCCAACAGCTGCTTAAAGCGGTACATCACCTGGGCGCGCTTTGCAGGCGGCGTATCGCGCCAAGCGGGGAACGCCGCCTGGGCGGCGGCAATCGCACGCTCTACATCGGCGGCATCAGCGTCAGCCACTTGGCGAATCACCTTGCCCGTTGATGGGTTGGTAACATCCAGCGTGCGCTGGCTTTGCACTAATTCACCGTTAATCAGGTGGGAAACATTACTCATATTCAAACTCTCGGAAGTTTAGATCAGTCATTTACGTCAACAAAGGCTAAGTTCAAGGAGCTTAGGCTAATGAATCCAAGGTGGTCGCAACGGCGTCGAACAGCCGCTCTAGCTCGGCCTCGGTGGTGCCGAACGGAGGGCCAAACTGCAGGGTGTCGCCGCCATAGCGCACATAAAGGCCCGCTTCCCAGAGCGCCATATGGGCATCTCTTGGGCGGATAATGGGATCGCCGTCCCGGGGCGTTAGCTGAATGGCGCCTGCTAAACCGTAGTTGCGAATATCGACAACGTGGTTGCGGCCTTTCAGGGCGTGCAACTTCTGCTCAAAGGCAGGCGCAATGGCGCTTACCTGGGCGGGGAAGTTCTCACGCTCCATCATTTCTAGAGCTGCCAAGCCTGCCGCACAGGCCACCGGGTGGGCGCTGTAGGTGTAGCCATGGGGAAATTCAACGGCGTGCTGGGGGCCACCGGCGTGCATAAAGGTGTCGAAGATCTCGCTGGAGGCAATCACCGCGCCCATAGGGATGGCACCGTTAGTGATCTGTTTCGCCACGTTCATAATATCCGGCGTGACGCCAAAGGCTTCCGCACCGGTGGTTGCGCCGCTGCGCCCAAAGGCGGTGATCACTTCGTCAAAAATCAGCAGAATATCGTGGGAGGTGCAGATTTCTCGCAGCCGATCCAGATAGCCCTTTGGCGGCACAATCACCCCCGCCGAGCCGGACATCGGCTCAACAATCACCGCCGCAATAGTAGAGGCATCGTGTAGGGCGATTTGATCGAGCAGCGCATCTGCCAGCTCGGCACCGGTTTCCGCTTGGCCACGGGTGAAGGCATGGCCCGCCTGCAAGGTATGCGGTAGGTGGGTGACATCCATTAACTGGCCGTAGTGTTTAGGTTCCCCGCCGATACCGCCCAGGCTGGTACCGCCAATATTCACCCCGTGATAGCCCTTGGCACGGCCGATCATACGGGTCTTCTCCGGCTTACCTTTTAGACGCCAATACGCCTTGGCCATCTTGACCGAGGTATCGGCGGCTTCTGAACCGGAGTTGGTGAAAAACACATGATCAAGCCCAGTAGGCGTAAGGCTGGCAACCTTTTCCGCCAGTTTGAACGCCAGCGGATGGGCAAGCTGAAAGCCGGGGGCAAAATCGAGCGTGCCGAGCTGTACCGACACAGCCTTTTGGATCTCTTCGCGGTTGTGGCCCGCGCCACACGTCCACAGGCCTGACAGCGAATCGAACAGCTTACGGCCCTGGTCATCAATGTAGTAACGCCCTTCCGCCCCGGTAATCACACGCGGATTGGCGTGGAAGTCACGGTTGGCGCTAAACGGCATCCAATAGTGCTGATTAAGTGCCGCCTTATCTGGCGTATCTGTTGAGGAGGTACGCGAGGTTTCAGAGGTTGTTTTGCTTTTTATTCCAAACATGGTGTCCAGCTCCATCGTATGTGGCATGGCATCAGCATGCGCCACCGGACACGTTTATAAAATTACCCTCTTCTTTTGTTCACGTTAGAGGATTTATACGTATCACTGGCTTGTTTATCTCTACTCTAGCAATGAGCCAAACAACAAACCGGGGAGTCGCCAGCTTCGCCTGTGCTCAATAAAAGGAAGTCATATGAACTCGCTTACTGAACCGAAAATCGCCGTAGCTGACTTACGCACTGACAGTGATCGACTTTGGGAATCGCTGATGGAGATGGCCAAGCTAGGCGCCACCCCTAAAGGCGGCGTCAATCGTCAGGCGCTTACCGATTTAGAACGCCAGGGGCGTGATCTATTTATCCAGTGGTGCCGCGCCGAGGGCTGCACGATTCGGATTGATAATATCGGCAATATTTTTGCCCGCCGTGAAGGCAGCGACCCCAACGCCAAAACTGTCATGGCAGGCAGCCACCTAGATAGCCAGCCAACCGGCGGCAAGTACGACGGCTGCTTCGGTGTGCTCTCAGGCTTGGAAGTTATTCGCACCCTTAACCAGCACAACATTACGATGCAATCCCCCATCGAAGTCGTCGCCTGGACCAATGAAGAGGGCTGCCGCTTCCCTCCTTGCATGATGGGTTCCGGGGTATTTAGTGGTGTGTTGGAATTTGACGCCATGTTAGCGCGCACCGACGCCGATGGCGTCACGGTAAGCGATGCGTTAGATGCTATTCACTACCGCGGCAGCGATACGGTCTCACCAAGCGAGATCAAAGCCTACTTTGAACCGCATATCGAGCAAGGCCCTATTCTCGAAGACACCGACACCACCATCGGCGTGGTCATCGGTGGTTTGGGCCAGAAGTGGTTCGATTTAACCCTGACCGGGCTGGAAGCCCATGCAGGTCCTACCCCGATGAATCTGCGCCGCGATGCCTTGATGGGCGCAGCAGAAGTCACCCAAGCACTCAACAGGATTGCCTTTGATCATCAACCCCACGGGCGTGGCACGGTGGGCTGTATGACCCTGCACCCAGGTTCGCGCAACGTGATTCCCGGCCAGGTCAAAATGACCCTGGATATGCGCCACTGGGAGCCTGAAGCCCTGGAGTCAATGGGTCAGGCCGTGACCGCCGCCGTTGAAGAAATCTGCCAACGTCACGGTTTAGAGTACGAGCTAACTCCTACCGCAGATTTTGCACCTGAACACTTCAATAAAGCGTGTGTTGACGCCGTACGTCAGGGAGCCGCGAAACTCAATCTCTCGCATATAGATATCATCAGCGGCGCTGGCCACGATGCGATGTTTGTCGGCCGCGTGGCGCCCGCCGCGATGATCTTTATTCCCTGCAAGGATGGCATTAGCCACAACGAAATTGAGAGCGCCACGCAGGAGCACGTTCACGCTGGCTGTAACGTGCTACTACACGCCATGCTGGATGCTGCTGGCCTAGCAGAGTAGGTACTAATAGATCACTAATAGGTAGCGTAGCTAAACGGCGCAACTCACATGAGCTCGCGCCAGCTCTGCAAACTCCTTGCGGGAGGGTTTGAAGCCCACCCCAGGTGGCCAGGCCAGCCAAGCATCGGGCACCATAAAGCCGGGCAGTGCTTCGCGCACCCAGGCAGTTAGCGCTGGTTCCGATACGGCCGCGCCGTGCCAATCGATAAACGCCACCGGGCGCTCGCCCCACTCCGGGTGGGGCACCGGTACGACTAACGCCTGGGCGATGCGGGGGTGGTCGACTAAACGCTGCTCAATACTTTCCGGCTGAATATTTTCGCCGCCGGAGATAAAGCCGTTATCGAGCCGCCCTTCCACCACCAGCGCCCCGTCCGCGTTGAAGTGCCCCTTGTCCCGGGTGGGAAACCAGCCTTCTGCGTTGAGGGCTGGGTCTAGACTGCCATTGTTTAAATAGCCACAGAACAGGGTCTCGCCGCGCAGCTGGATTTCCCCATCGACCACCCTCACTTCGCGGCCCGGCAGTGGCTTGCCGACCACGCCCGGCGCAGTGGGTATACCGGTACAGACCTGGCTGGCCATCTCGGATAGCCCGTAGCTAACTTTCGGCGTCAGCCCTAGCGATGTCATCTGCGCCACCAGCGGCGCGGGGATCGCCGCCCCGCCCAACAGTAGCTCACGCAGTCGGGTGCGCTGGGGCGTAAAGCCCGCCTGCAGCAGCCGCCACAGTTGAGTAGGTACCAGAGAAAGGTGGCTAATCGCCTGCTGCTCTAGTCGCTCCGCCAAGGTATGGGGCGCCTCGTCGAGGATCACCCGCCCACCGGCAAGAAAGACCCGAAACGGAATCGCGTAGCCACCGATATGAAACAGCGGCAGCGACAGCAGCCAGCCACTTTTTTGATCAACGGGAATTAACTCCGCCGAGCCGCGTGCAGAGGCCAAATGATTGCCCACTCGGTGCAGCACCGCCTTGGGCGTGCCGCTGGAGCCAGAAGTAAAAATCGTGTTGCACAACTGGTTGCCATCCAGCACCGGTGGCTCCCCCGCATCAGCTTCCGCCAGAAAATCAAAGCTGATCGGCGTTAGTTCAGCAGGATAATGATGCTCGCTTTCCGTTTGGCAAACCCGGCCAGCCTGCAAACGTTTAGCTAAGCCGAGCTGCTGGGCAACGGGAAACGCAGGGTTAAGCGGGCAGAACACAACCCCTGCCCGCAGGCAAGCCCAAGCCAGTAGCAAGGACTCAAGCGAGCCTTTGGCGGGCACCACTAAGCGATCACCGGGCACAAAACCTTTCCGAGCCAGTTGCTGCGCTAAAGACGCCACCCGCCGATTGAGCGTTCGGTAGCTCAAGCGCATCGAGCCAGCCTCTATTGCAATATGCTCGGGGGTCTCTTTGGCCCAGTAGTGAATGGGGCAGGTGTCTATCACGCTGAACTTTCCATTTTAGAGAGGCAGTGCAAATTTTCTGTCATCACTTCGCCCGCGGCAGTGGTAACTCGCTCAGCTAACCAATGGCCGGTATCCAACCCCGGCGGCTCATCGGACGCCCACTCACTGGCCAACCGAGCAACCAGACCAAGACCTAAATCGGATTCAAAGCTGGAGGAGACTACCACGCGTAGGTTGTCCGCTCGCGCCCGTTTAACGAGTGCTTCGCAGGCACTTAGCGAGCCGATCAAGGTGGGTTTGATCACCAGGGCTTTAAGCTGCGGGTGATAGTGCCACTCTTCCTGGCGGGATAGCGTCTCATCCAAGGCGATGGGTATACCCGTTGCCGCCGCTACAGCGATGGTGTCGGCCAAGGCAGCGCAGGGCTCTTCAAGGTAGTCGATCTGTTTAAGGGGGAGTCGCGCGCAGAAACGCTGGGCTTCTTCCCGAGTCCAACCGCCGTTGGCATCCAGAATCAGCTTAGTCGTGGGTAGCCGAATGGCGAGCTGGTTAATCAGCGCCAGTTCCTCTTCCATGGCGTAGCGCGCCACCTTGAGCTTGAGCCGAGACGGTGGCAAAGCCACCCAACCGGTCACGATATTATCAAGCCCGAGCATCAATTCCCTGGGCGCGCCTTGGAGCAGTGGATAGGGCGGTAAAGGCGCAGGAAGGTTGGCAGGCCATTGGCGCTGGGCGCAGTCGAACCCAAACTGTACTGAAGGTAACTTTGGCCTGGCTTTCTCACCACGCTGCATAGTTGCAAGGCAGGCCAGACTTTCAGCTTGTGCTTCGGCGAGGGTTTCCGTCGAGAAGCCAGGCAGCGGGGCTATCTCGCCCCACTGGCCGTTGATGCACACCAGCAGCCCTTGCCTGTTTGATAGCCGATTGCCTTTAAACATCAGCGGCTGGCGAAACGGTAGGGAGTAGCGGTAGAGCGCCAGCTGCATTATGGATTGCGCGGATAGCGGGAAAAATCCGGGCGGCGCTTCTCGTTAAAGGCGTTTCGACCCTCCTGGCCCTCTTCGGTCATGTAATAGAGCATAGTGGCGTTGCCCGCCAGCTCTTGAAGCCCGGCCTGGCCGTCGCAGTCGGCATTGAGCGAAGCTTTCAGGCAGCGCAGCGCCATGGGGCTGTGCTGCAGCATCTCGCGGCACCAGCGCACGCTCTCTTTTTCCAGTTCGTCGAGCGGCACCACATGGTTGACTAGCCCCATTTCCAGCGCCTGCGCAGCGCTGTACTGGCGGCATAGGAACCAGATCTCCCGAGCCTTTTTCTGGCCCACAATGCGCGCCATATAGGAGGCGCCGTAGCCGCCATCGAAGGAGCCTACCTTGGGGCCTGTTTGGCCGAAAACCGCGTTATCGGCGGCGATGGTCAGATCACACATCAGGTGCAGCACATGGCCGCCGCCAATGGCATAACCCGCCACCATGGCGATAATCGGCTTAGGACAGGTGCGAATATCGCGTTGGAAATCCAGTACGTTGAGGTGGTGGGTGCCCTCTTCATCTTGGTAGCCGCCATAGTCACCGCGAATGCGCTGGTCACCGCCGGAACAGAAGGCTTTATCGCCGGCACCGGTGAGAATAATCGCCCCAATGGCACTGTCGTGGCGGGCGCGGTTAAGCGCTTGAGCCATCTCGCTAACGGTTAGCGGACGAAAGGCGTTGCGCACCTCGGGGCGATTGATGGTGATGCGGGCAATGCCGTCCCGGGAGGTGTGATACAGAATATCCTGGTAGTCGTTTGAGTGATCCTGCCACTCGATCGCCGCGTAGAGTTCTGTTTCAGTGAGTCCGTTGATCATGCCACTCTCGTTTTTTATCTGTCAGGGGTAAGGTACTAACAAGACGCCGTTTAGCGAAGGAAACCCGTCACCACTATGCCCAGCGCCACAATGCTTAACAGCGCAGCCCCACCGTACATCAGTTTTTTGTTAAGTGCGTCATTGCCCACGCTTATATCAAACATCCCATGACGCAGACGGTGAGCGGCATGAAATAGCGGCAAACAGACCACCGCCCCAACAAACAGGAAGCCCGGCACGCTAAACAGCAGCGTTGATGCCCGTTCATAGCTCAGCGCCTCGGCAGGCAGTAGGCCAAGGGGCAGTAGAACGGCTATAAACAGAATCACTGCGGGCAGAAAGACGGCAAAACAGATGCCGCCCGCGCTGAAAAGCCCCCACCAGAGCGGTTCGTCAAAGGCTTGTTTATGCTGTGTAGCATGTTTACTAATGCTCATGCCTATACCCTCCCCAGTAGCCAGAAAAATAGCAGCGCAACCGCCACCACGCCTGCCCACTGCCCGGCGACGATGGCCTGATCAGGCAGGCTATGCCCGGCGATACGAATCGGCATCACCCGGGGGAATAGCACAAAGAAAGTAGCGGCGTGAAACAGGCTCGCAGCCAGGGCTAGAAGGTTCAGCGCCAGCACAATGGGTGAACCCATAAAGGCGATCCACCCCTGCCAGCTATCCGCCCCTTGAAGAAGCGCCACCATACCGGCCAGTAAACAGAGGGTGAAAAACACCAGTGGCAGCACCGTTGCTTCGCGCAGCATATAAAGCTTAAAAAAACGGTGTTTCAGCCACCAGTTGCGTTTCAGCAGCGGCAGGCGTTGTGTTGATAATTTATCCATGATGTTCCTCCCCCTAACCTTTAAACAGCGCAATGAGTGTGTGTTTGGCCGCTTCGACCTTGCCCTGATTGACGGCGGCGGCGGGGTCAACGTGTTTAGGGCACACCTTCGAGCAGAAACCCACAAAGGTGCAGCTCCATACGCCGTCGTGGCGGTTAAGTTCGGCCATACGCTGTTTTTTGCCGTGATCGCGGCTATCCAGGTTGTAACGGTGGGCCAGCGTTAGCGCCGCTGGGCCAAGGAATTCAGGGTTCAGCCCAAACTGCGGGCAGGCCGAGTAGCAGAGGCCACAATTAATGCAGTTAGCGAACTGCTTATAGCGGGCGAGCTGTTCGGGTGACTGTTGATAGGTTTCCGGCGCCTGCGGGTCGTACGGTTTCACCGGGTTGTCGTCAATTAAGTAGGGCTTAACCGCGGCCAAATGCTCAAGGAATATCTCCATATCCACCACAAGATCCCGCTGCACGGGGAAGTGGGATAACGGCTCGATACGGATTTCACCTTCATAATCGCGCAGGAAGGTTTTGCAGCCGAGCTTGGGAATGCCATTGACCATGACCCCGCAGGAGCCGCAAATCGCCATCCGGCATGACCAGCGGTAGCTCAGGGTACTATCGAGCTCTTCCTTAATATGGTTGAGGGCATCCAGCAGTGAGGTGCTGTCATCCACAGGCAGGTCGTACGCCTGCCAGTAGGGTTCAGCCGAGCTGTCCGGCAGGTAGCGTTTGACGCTGATGTGCTTGGTAGTGATCTGCTTGGTAGTGATCTGATCGGTGCTCATGCCTTACTCCCCTTGCCCGCATCGCCATAGGCCCGCTCCGCCGGGGCGGAGAATTGCACATCGACATCCTGCCAGTGCAGCTCGGCATGGCCATCGCCTTGGTAGAACACCTGACTGTGCTTGAGGTAGTTAACATCGTCGCGTTTCTGCATGCCCTCATCCAGGCGCTGGTGAGCACCGCGGGATTCGCGGCGCTCAAGCGCCCCCAAACAAGAGGCTTCGGCAATATCCAGGCCACACTCCAGTTCCAGACACTCAAGTAGCTCGGTGTTAAAAATCTTGCTGGTATCGTTAACGCGAACCTTGTTAAAGCGCGCACGCAGCTGACGCATGGTCTCAAGCGAATGGCGCATGCCCTCTTCGGTGCGATAAATCCCGCAGCCGCTCTCCATGGCCTGCACCATGGCGTGCTTTAGCGCTACCCAGCTTTCCTCACTGCCGCTGCCATCGCATAGTCGCAGCAGCTTGGCTTGCTGGCGGTCGCCCTGGGCTTCTAGCAGGTGCATATCGGCCCACTCGGTTTGCGCCGCGCGCTTACTGGCTTGCTCACCAGCTAAGCGGCCAAAGACCAGTAGCTCGGTTAGCGAATTGGAGCCTAGGCGGTTAGCGCCGTGCAACCCCACCGAGGCGCACTCCCCGGCGGCGTAGAGCCCAGTGATAGAGGTTTCGCACTGAGGGTCGGTTTCAATCCCACCCATCGTGTAGTGAACCGCCGGGCGAATGGGAATGGGCTCTTTCACCGGGTCAACATTGATATAGGCTTTGGCCAGCTCGCAGATAAACGGCAGGCGCTCCAGAATATACTTTTCTCCCAGGTGGCGCAGGTCGAGATAAACCACATCACTGTCACCAAACTTGCCAGTGCGGCCCGCTTGCTGCTCCTGCCAAAAGGCTTGGGAGAGTTTGTCCCGTGGCCCCAGTTCCATATATTTGTTTTCCGGCTTGCCAAGCGGAGTTTCCGGACCGAGGCCGTAATCCTGCAAATATCGGTAACCATCTTTATTGAGCAAAATGCCACCTTCGCCCCGGCACGCTTCGGTAATCAAAATTCCGGAGCCAGGTAAGCCGGTGGGGTGGTATTGGACAAACTCCATATCCCGCAGCGCTACACCGTGACGATAGGCCATCGCCATGCCGTCACCGGTGACAATGCCGGCATTGGTATTAAAACGGAACAAGCGCCCTGCGCCGCCGGTGGCGAGGATCACTGCTTTAGCGCGCAGCAGGGTCAGTTCACCGGTGGCGATCTGCAGGGCAATCACGCCAATCACGGCACCTTCGTGTACCGCCAGATCGAGCACAAAGAACTCATCAAAGCGCTCGATTTCAGGGTATTTTAGTGAGGTCTGAAACAGCGTGTGGAGCATATGGAAGCCGGTTTTGTCGGCCGCGAACCACGTGCGGGCGGTTTTCATGCCACCAAAGCGGCGCACCTGTACTTGGCCATCGTCTTTACGGCTCCATGGGCAGCCCCAACGCTCCATCTGCACCAGCTCTTGATAAGCGTGATGGACAAAGTAGTCGACTACTCCCTGTTCAACCAACCAATCACCGCCTGACACCGTGTCGTCAAAGTGCGCCTGATGAGTATCCTCGGCACTGGTCACGGCAGCCGCCCCACCTTCTGCCGCCACGGTATGCGAGCGCATGGGGTACACCTTGGACAGCAGCGCAATGCGTTGCGGAGTGTTGTGCTCTTTGGCGTGCTCTGCAGCACCAATAGCAGCGCGTAAGCCTGCGCCACCCCCACCCACAATGACAATATCGAAATCTCGCTGCTGCATGACAACCCCTTCCATTAGCCAAGTCAAAGGTGGTACTGGCGGCACTCTTCGGTGCCCTTTCATTACTCGAACTTACCACGCCTTTGGCAGGCTTTGCTTATTAGTCGAAAGGACTATTGACGTGCATCAAGGAAGCAGTGAATCGAGTGGGTATTGCTGTTCCCCTCGCCCCGCAGCACCTACTCTTCAAGCCACTCGCTGCCGGGCAGATACTTATCTGCTAAGCAAATAAAAATAGCCAAAACAGGCTCAAGAGAGGTGCCGCATGATGACTAATGCTCAACCCTCACCGCGATGGAAACTGTTAGCGCCGCTAGCAGTCGCTATTATCGTCGCGCTGATACCCACACCCCTGGGGCTAGCACCCCACGCATGGTATTTTTTAGCCATTTTTCTCGGCTGCGTGGTCGGTTTGATCCTTGAACCGCTACCGGGCGCAGTGGTGGGCCTAATCGGCGTTACCTTGGTGGCATTGCTTTCAAGGTGGGTGCTGTTCTCCCCAGAACAGCTAGCCGCTGACGGCTTTAATCCCGCCAGCCAAGCCTTTTCTTGGGCGGTGTCGGGCTTTACCAACTCTACCGTCTGGCTGATTTTCGGCGCCTTTATGTTTGCCCTGGGGTATGAAAAAACCGGCTTAGGTCGGCGAATTTCCCTCTGGCTGGTTAAGGCAATGGGGAAACGCACGTTAACCCTGGGTTACGCGGTGATGATTGCCGATGGCATTCTGGCGCCGTTTACGCCCTCCAATACGGCGCGCAGTGCGGGCACAATCTACCCCGTGATTCGTAATCTTCCGCCGCTTTACGATTCGCACCCCAACGACCCCAGCATGAAGCGCATGGGCAGCTTTCTAATGTGGACAGCGCTGGCCTCAACCTGCGTGACTAGCTCGCTGTTTTTGACCGCGCTGGCCCCTAACCTACTGGCGATCGCGCTAACCGAAAGCACCACCGGCATTCATATCAATTGGGGGCAGTGGTTTATGGCGGTCGTGCCAGCGGGCATTCTGCTGCTTCTGCTGGTACCACTGCTAAGCTATTGGCTCTGCGCGCCGGAAGTGAAAGCGGGCGATGAAATTTCCGACTGGGCAGGACAGGAATTAACCAAGCTGGGCGCGCTGACACGCCATGAAATAATGCTGGTCATTATGGTGGTCACCGCCCTGCTGCTATGGATTTTTGCTGGCAGCATCATCTCTGGATCGCTGGTAGGCCTTGTCGTGATTTGCGGCATGCTGTTAACCGGCATTGTGACCTGGAGCGATATTCTCGATAACCGGGCCGCCTGGAATACCTTTGTGTGGTTTGCCACCCTGGTGGCGCTGGCTGGTGGGCTAAGTCAGGTAGGGTTCGTTAACTGGTTTGGCAACGTTGTCGGTGGGCAGATAAGCCACTTCGACCCGTTGATGGCCATGGTGGCGCTGGTGGTGATCTTCTACCTGCTGCACTACTTCTTTGCCAGCGTAACGGCCCACGTGACCGCCCTGCTGCCGGTGATTCTGGCGGCGGCATCGGGTATTGCCGGGCTGGATATGCAAATGTTTATTCTGCTCCTGCTCCCCACTCTCGGCTTTATGGGTATCCTCACTCCCTACGGCACTGGGCCAAGCCCGGTCTACTACGGCAGCGGTTACCTGCCCAGCGCGCTGTTTTGGCGGCTAGGAGCGATCTTCGGGCTGCTGTTCTTGGTGGTTTGGCTGGTGATCGGCTTGCCTTGGTTGATGCTGATCAGCTGATTGAACCGTCAGCTTTCGGTATTAAACCAAGCGTTAAGCTGCTGTGAGAACGCCTCTGGTTGCTCAATATGAAGATTATGGCCCCCTTCCAGCGTGATATGGCGCAGGTTCGGGGCCATTGTTGTTAGGTGGGCCGCTAAGGTGTGGAACTTGGCATCTCGCTGGCCTGAAAAATAGCTGACCGGTAGTCGGGTGTTTTCCAGCCAACTCCATAGCGAGGGCTGATGACCGAGCGACGTTGCCCGCAGCATCGCAGCGACGGCTGGCCCGTGATTAGCCAGTCGACGGTGAATTTGCCGATGACGTTGCGCTTCGGTGAGATCAGCAAATACCGGCTGCTGGTACCAGTCGGTAAGCACCTCTTCCAGCGGCTCCTGCTCAAAGCGTCTGGCCCACTTTTCATCATGGGCAATGCGTGCGGAGCGCTCACTGGTTGGCAGCCCTGGATGAGCGCTCTCCAGCCAGAGCGCCTCCAGGCCCGGTGGCTGACGGCTGGCATGGTACAGCGCCAAACGCCCGCCCAGGGAGTAGCCCAGCAGGCAGTAGCGGTCAATATCGTGGGTTATCAGCGTATCGCTAAGCCAGTGATGAAACGCTTCAAAAGAGCCTACTTGTACCTGATGATTCTGACCGTGGCCGGGTAAATCCAGCGCAAGGCAGTTAATGCCCTCCAAGCCAGCGATGACCTCCGCCCAGTCCTGGTGATCGCCCAGCAGGCCGTGAAGCAGTACCAGGGTTGGCGCCTGCTGCAGAGGTTTACGACTCACGCGGCTCCCCTCGAATCGCTGCGCCAAGCGCTTTGAGATCATCGGCGACCTGCTGATGGGGTACGTTAATCTCGATCAGTGTAACGCCCGCCGTTAACGCCTGGGTATAAGCCGCCGCGAAGGCATTAAGTGAATCGGGCGCTGAATAGCCAAGCCCAAACATCTTCGCCGCATGTTCGAAACTCAAGCCGTGAGGCTGACGGTAGTATCGCTCTAGCAGCTCACCCTCTTTTGGCACCGGCAGCATATGAAAAATACTGCCGCCGTCATTATTGAGGATCACCACCACCAGCGGCTGGGTGGCCTGCTTTAACAGCGCCAAGCTGTTGAGATCATGCAGTGCGCTGGTATCGCCCAGCACAATCGTCGTGGGTTGCGAGCATATGCAGCTAAGGCCATAGGCCGTGGCGATCAGGCCATCAATACCGGAGGCACCGCGATTGGCGAATACCTGCAGCGGCGTTTGGCGATGCGTACCCAGCATATTCATTAGCCGTGCGGGCAGGCTATTGCCGATAAACAGCTGCCCTTCTGCCAACCGCGCGAGTTGGTGACAAACACCCAGCTCTGAGAAAGTCGTGCATCGTTCTTCCACAAGTTGGCTAGTGCGGCACTGAAGGCTATCCAACTGATGCCAAGGCGATTGTTCAGAGTGCGTTGGTAACGCTGCGATAAAGTCAGCAGGTGAGCCTATCAAACGGCGCTTAACGCAGTAGTCGGGATCCAGCCGCTGGGGCAGCGGGTCAACCAACCAGACATCCTGCCACGGCTGCTGGGCAATAAACTGGGTGAGTCGCTTGGAAATTAGTCGACCGCCAAACTGCAGCAGCACCTCGGCTTTGGCCAGTTCCGCGCTGAAACCTGCGTCATGTAGCGCTAAATCAAAATGAATCAGGTTGTGGGGATCAAAACGAAGCTGGCTCTGCACATCCGCCAACAGTGGCCAGCCCAGCTGCTTGGCGAGCGCAACCACTTGCTGCGCCTGCTGCGGATCATCGATGCTGCCTACCACAATCAGGCCGCGCTGCTGGGCAAACGTTTCCCACTCGTTGTGGAGCGCTGGAGTTACTGGGCTAGATGACCAATCACTCCACGGTTTTGAAGCCGTCAGCCAGCGCCCTAGAGGGGCGAGATAGTCGCTGGCGTCCACTAAGCTGGCGCCGGGGTAAAGAGGCTCACGGTAACGGCAGTTAATATGCATGGGCCCAGGGGTGCGTTGCTGCTGATCAACCGCTTGATCAATCGTGCTAAGTAGAAACGCTGCTTTTATGTCAGCATCGGGCGGCGGCAGATCGTGGTGAACAATGGTGTGGCGGGAGAATATATCCCGCTGGTCAATGGCCTGGTTGCTACCGTTATCCAGCAGCTCAATGGGGCGATCGGCAGAGAGCACAATCAGCGGCACGCCAAGCAGTCTGGCTTCTACCACCGCCGGATAGAGGTTTGCCACGGCGGTGCCAGAGGTAGTGATAATCACCACCGGCCGCTGGCTGCCCCTGGCAATCCCAAGGGCCATAAACCCCAGCCCACGCTCGTCAAAATGGCAGTGGCAGCGTAAACCGGCATGCTCGCTGGCCACCATGGTCAACGGCGACGAACGCGAACCCGGCGCCAGCACCACGTCGCGCACGCCTAAGCGGTAGAGCTCCTCCAGCATTAGCGCCGCCCACACATGATTAAAGGTGGCATGCTCTCGCGCAAAACCGCTCGACACAGGTGTTGCCATGTACGTTATCCCATCCCTAACAGCGACATAATATCGGCGATTTTGGTATCCAACTCTCGCCACTCCTCGTCCGGCTGGGAGCCTGCCACAATGCCTGCACCGGCATAAAGACGAATCGCTTCTGGGCCGACATGGGCGCAACGAATCGCCACCGACAGATCACTATTGGCGTGACTGATACTACCAAAGACGCCCGCATACCAGCCGCGGCGATGGCGCTCATGCTGGCGAATAAATGCCAACGCCGACTCGCGGGGAACACCGCCTACCGCCGGGGTAGGCGGCAGCACTGAAAGCAGTTGCTGGTCGGTGACGTCACTGTGAAGTTCGGCGTGAATCAGACGACGGATATGCTGCACAGAGCGCAGCTTAACAATATGCGCCTCACCCATGTTGACTTGAGAAGAATGCGGCTCAAGCTGGGTCAAAAGCTGCTGATATACGCACTGGTTTTCCAGACTGTTTTTCTTATCGGCAAGCAGCTCATCGGCAAGCGCTTGATCTTGCTGGGCATCTCGAACACGGTGCGTCGTACCAGCCAGTGCTTCGGTCATTAAATGCCTGCCTTCACGCTTATAGAGCCGCTCCGGCGGGCAGCCGATAAACGCTTCATGCGGTGTCAATTGGATGCCAAAGTGAAAACAGTCGGTGGCGCCTACCTGCCAGCGTGCCAGCAGCGCCCAAGGGTTGGGTGTTTCCCTTGTCGTTAGGCACGTCTCTCGGGAGAGCACTACCTTGGGCGTGTGACCCAGATGATCAGGATTAGTGACCTGCGCCACCGATGCCGCCCACTCTTTCTGCGAAGGGCGGTCTTCACGCTGATAAACATGCGGCAATAGGCAAGGCAGCGGTTGCTCCTCTTCCAGCGCAGCCAGACAGGCACGAGCCTGGGCTATCTCGGCTTCTGGGCAGCGGTCATCGAAGCGCAGATTGAGTGATAGCGTCGCCCCAGTTTGATGACGCCTAAGCTCTATACGCGGCAGCAAAAAATGGCAGCCAGGAAAGTGCTGCCACCCTGGCGTAACGGGGTCGAAGGCCATACCGCCGAAGTAGTCTGGCTGCTCGCCGCCAATATCAGCCAGCGCGGCAAGGTCAGCCTGCAGCCCCCCTAGCGAATCGAACGCCTTAACAACCCCCAGTGCCGCATACTCAATGGCACCCGCATCACGCGCCCTCCAATAGAGGCGGGGATAAACGCTCTGCACGTTTAGCCACCCCATTAAGCTTTCAACTTGGCAGGGAGTGCTTAGGCGTATAAACCCTTTGCTAGCGGTTTCGCAAAGTGTATCAAGCTGATGCTTGAGTGCTTCGATAGGGTGTGTGGATTGCATATTTCGCCTATTTTGGAAGCAATACTATCGTCGCATATTTGCATTGTCTAAATAAGTCACCAATCATCGCGTAAACTCCTGGTATAGAGGGCACGCAGTGTGGGATAAGGCTCCGTTGTTTGTTTTGACTTAGGTCTACTTTTTACCAGTTAATCATACATTGCTGAATGTTTGGTAATTGCCACGCGAGCAGCTATTTAAACGAAAATCGAGGAATATCGACATAATGGAACGACTCGCTAAGCGCCGCCACTACAAAGCCTGGTTGCTAGCCGCTCGCCCCCGAACACTTCCACTGGCATGCGCTTCTATTCTACTGGGTAGTGGGTTAGCGGCGAATGCGGATGCTTTTAATGCTGCAGTACTTTTGCTTGCCCTGCTGACAGCGATTGCCCTCCAGGTACTCTCTAACTTGGCCAACGATTATGGTGATGCCGCTTCTGGGGCCGACGATCAGGCGCGCATTGGGCCGGTGCGGGCAGTATCTTCAGGGTTACTAAGCCCCCAGGCTATGCGCAGAGGGATGGTGATAACGGCCACTGTTGCAGCGCTATTAGGGCTGTTATTACTGGTTACCGCCTTTGGGAACCAGTGGAGGCATATTGTCACTTTTGTACTACTAGGCGCTGCCTCTTTATTAGCAGCGGTGACCTATACCGTTGGGCTAGGGAGCACGCCCTATGGGTATCGTGGATTGGGCGATATTTCAGTCTTTGTGTTTTTCGGGCTGCTCGGCGTTCTAGGCACCTACTACCTTTTTACGCAGCAACTAAGCTGGTTACCATTTCTGCCCGCTGCGGCGTGTGGGCTGCTGGCAACCGCCGTACTCAATGTGAATAACGTGCGCGATATCGAAAGCGATGCGCGCAACGGCAAGATCACCCTGGCGGTGAGGTTGGGCCGCAAGAACGCGATTCACTACCACTGGGCGCTACTGGGTATGGCGCTGTTACTCACAATGATCTACTTGGTTGCACTACCAGTACCGCTGTTGGGGTGGAGCTGCCTGCTGGTGGCCAAGCCGCTTTCTGATGCAACCAGAACATTAAACCTTAGCCGTGATGGCGAGATTCTGACCGGTATGCTGAAGAAAACCGCTATTTCGACGCTTTTTTATAGCGTGCTGCTATCTGTTGGCTTGGCGCTGTTTTAGTTAACGCAAACAGCGGGGCCACTACCCCGCTGACAGTCGACTAACGATAGCAACGCGAGCCTTACAGCACCACCTCATAGCCTTCAAACTTGGGCGGGCCAAGATAGATACCTTCAGGCGCTTTGGCATTGGCGTGGGCTTTGCGGAACGCATCTGACTTGGTCCAGTCGCGGAAGGCTTCTTCCGATTCCCACACGCTGTGGGAGATAAACACACTGTGGTCTTCCTGGCTTTCACCCTGCAGCATCTTAAATTGCTTAAAGCCCGGCACTTCATCCAGGTGAGAATCGCGGTTGCGCCACACCTCTAAAAAGTCCTCTTCGCGGCCTGGGGCAATCCGAAAACGGTTCATGGCGATATACACTGTTACTCTCCTGTTGAACTGATCCTGCTGGGTTGATTACGCAAACGCTACCTTGATGGTAACGTCATCGGTTCATGACGAATAGCTTGGTGACGAATAGGCTTCACGGTTAATGGCTAAGGCACCCATTCAGGTTGTTTGGTTCAAACGCGATTTACGTATCCATGATCATGCGCCGCTCGCCAACGCTGCCATGGCTGGCCCCGTGCTGCCTATTTTTGCCATTGAGCCCGGCCAGTGGCATGCGCCAGATAGTGCTCTGCGCCACTGGCAGTTTGCCGCTGACTCACTGATCGACCTTTCCAACGCACTCGAAACACTGGGCCTGCCGCTGTGCCTTTGGCAAGGCCATATTGTCGACTTATTAACCGCCCTGAAAGCCCACTATGGCGAGCTTGTCCTTCACTCCCACGAGGAGACCGGTAACGCCTGGAGCTTTGCCCGGGACCTCGACGTCAAGGCATGGTGCCATCAGCACGACACGCCATGGCATGAAGCTCGCCAGCACGGCGTAGTGCGTGGCTTAAAATCCAGAGTGGCTGACCGCAACGCATGGGAAAAGCAGTGGGAAACGTTAATGACGGCTCCCACCGCCACTGCCCCACAAAACGCCCAGGCGGCTGAGGGTTGGCAAGCCTTTAACCACGTTGACGTCGAACACCTTCATGACTTGTCGCTAGGGTTTGATACCACGCCCTGCCCCGAGCGCCAATTAGGCGGCCGCAGCGAAGGCCGCGCACTGTGGCGCAGCTTTGTCGCCCAGCGCGGGCGGCGTTATCGCGGTTCGCTTTCCAAGCCGTTGCTGGCCTGGGAGTTTGGCTCGCGGCTTTCGCCCCACTTGGCCTGGGGCACGCTCGCCATGCGCGAAATCGTGCAGTCACTGCGCCGCCAGCGCAGAAAGCATGATGAAGATACTGCCTGGGCGCGCTCGCTGCGCGCCTTCACCTCGCGGCTTTACTGGCACTGCCACTTTATTCAAAAGCTCGAAAGTGAGCCGAGCATAGAGTCGCAAACGCTGCACCCAGCGCTGCGCGACCTACGGGAGCGCGACCCGGAAAACCCCAACCTGATCGCCTGGAAGCAAGGGCAAACCGGCGTACCGCTGGTAGATGCCTGTATGCGCAGCCTGATCGCCACCGGCTGGATCAACTTTCGTATGCGCGCCATGCTGATTTCTTACGCCACGTTCAACCTTGGGCTGCACTGGCGTGAACCCGCCCTGCACCTAGCGCGGCTATTTACCGATTATGAACCGGGCATTCACTACCCCCAGGTGCAGATGCAAGCAGGCGCCACAGGCACCAACGCCCTGCGGGTATACAACCCCATCAAGCAAGCGGAAGATAACGACCCGAACGGTGAATTTGTCGCCCGCTGGGTGCCAGAACTAGCGCCACTGCCGTTAGAGTGGCGCGCCAAACCCTGGACGCTGCCGGAAAGCCTGCAAAAGCGGTTCGGTTTCCAGCCCGGCGAACACTACCCGCTGCCCCACGACTTTGAAGCCGAAGCGCGCCACTGGAAAAAGACGCTCTATGAGCTGCGCCGCACCCCAGACGCCAGAGAAGCCAGCCAAGCGATTGTGGATAAACTCGCAAGCCAGCGCCGACCTTCTAAGCAGCGCGCTAAGAAAGCAAAACCCGCCAATCGCCAGCAGCTTTCGCTGTTTGACGATGGCGGGCAGAATCCAGAATAGTCAATGCCGACAGTCCCATCTACGAATCGTGCGAGGATGGGACTGAGCGTTTTGCTTTAAATACCGGTTACTCAACCACGTTAACAGTGATGGTGCTCGACCAGTCAGCACCATAGGAGCGGTGTGCGCCATCGGCGAACTGCAGGGTCAGCGTATGCTCGCCTGGGGGAAGGGTGAGCTCATAGCCGGTCTGGCCGCCACCGAAATGGATATGGGTATCGTCGGTGGGAATAACCTCGCCTTCGGTAATCGACCCGCCATCAACGATCAGATGATGGTGGCCTGTGCCCTCCTCCATGGTACCAGCAGGCTCGACTTGCATACCCGAAACCCCCATTTCTACCTGTATAGGGTTCGACACCTCAGCGCCATCCTCTGGCGCCACAAAACTTACCCCTTCTTTGGCAATGGCGGGTGTCGCCAGCATTACTAGGAACAGAACCACTAACCAGCGGTTCGCTACTTGCTTCACTATATTCATTTCGGCATCTCCTCGGGGATTCACGATCAGCCGTTCATACCTCATTCATACCTGCATGACGGCTGTTACGCCTGGGCTATGTGGCTGCCACCATTAAGTTTAGCCACTTAATTGTGAAATGCTAATGAAAGACCGAAAGGTACCTCACCCGCGAAGTGGCGCCAGGGCAAAAATGAATTTAGGGAACCAGGCCTTCCTGCGAGTCCATAAGCTCAAGATGAACAAGCAACTGACGCTACTCGGCTATATGAACTGATGGCCCTAGGCTCATACGAAAACGTCTACCGCGATATTAAGCGTAAGAAGTGACGTTGTAATGCTGAGCGCACCGGTGACTTTGAGGCAGAGAAGCGTAGACAAAGGCATCTGAGTGCCGCGCCTGGTTAAATTGCTATCGTTCGCCTTCAAGGCCATGCCATACCCGGAGAATAATGATGGCGCTGGCATGAACCGAATATCGAATAACGTACTTTCCGAAAACCAAATCTCGAACTGAATCAGGCACCGGCGCCATTTCAACCGGTGTGCCCATTTTGGGAAAGTCTGGAAGCAATTCAATTTTGCCAACTAGTTCTGTGGCGATCCTGGTTGCCGCCGGCGGGTTGTGAACGGCAATGAACTCCCTAAGGCGCTTCAAATCTTCAATGGCTGCGTCCGTGTAAACCAGTTTCACTTACCTGACCTCGGCGCATCCTGCTCATTTTCGGTTCCCCAACTATTAAGCCAACTATGAACCTCTCTGGCATCAACCACTTTGCCTTGGGCAGCGGACTCCATTGCTTCCAACGTTTGCTTCCACCGCTCTTGCTCAAGCTGCTGCTTTTCTACGTATTCCAACAAGGCCTGATTGATTACCCAGCCTTTACTCCGGTGGAGCCTGCTGGCGATTGCTTCCAGATGCTGCTCAACTTCCGCCTGAAGGCGAACTGTCGTGACACTCATAGGAATACCCTCAAACTGGAAGACTACAATGTATTACAGCATAGTCGACGAGGGCGCGGCAAAAAATTTAACGCCCGCAGCACGCGCGGTTACGGAATGGAGGCGGAGCCGCAATGTAGTAACCGTCGCCGTGACTGGCATGGTTAGAAACTATTTGCGCGATCCCTAGCCCTCCGACTTGTATACGATCCAGTCCCGATAGGACTCTGGCTTGATTTCTTCAGTTTCCACTGGTTCAACGGGAACCTTGGACAACCACTGCTCTGGATCAATTTGCTCAAAAGTTTCAGAGCAAACCTTGTACACATACCCCACTCGACCCCAATCGACATCAGTATTCTTTAACACGATACGAGGTGGGCGCTTCGAGGTTTCAACAGAGAAAATTGCCCCGTCGTCTAAGGGACGAAATGAGATGGCGAAGGGGATTGCCAGATCTCGCTCTGAAACAGCATAAACACCATGCTCGTTATCCGCCATGCCATATCCAACACCCTGCGTCGGCTTCAGCAGATCAAGTTTTTTGCGAGTACCATGGTACAGATAATCGGGCTTACTCATAGCTCAACTCGTTTCTAACAGGTATTAGACAGCCCATCCTATGATTGGATAAACGCGCCGACATGATTGTCCAAAAAATGCAGCCCGCCACACTCTCCCAAGCCTTTGACTCTTATCTTTATTAATTTTTATTAGGCTGCATATCCAAAATTCGCGCTACTGCTGCATTTCCCGATACCTCCGCCCTGAGAGATGACCTGTCTTGCTATTTTTCTCATCCACCCTTCCAAATCCAGCTTAGCACAGGGCACTTAGGTCGGCTGATTATCTCTGGTCTGGGCTTTCAACACCCATAAAAAAACCCGCCAATCGCCCACAGCTTTCGCTGTTTGACGATGGCGGGTTAGATGATGCTTAGAAAGGGATTAGCTAAGCGCTTCCAGGGACTGTTCGATAATGCTCAAGCCCTCTTCCAGCACCGCTGAAGAAACCGTTAGCGGTACCAAAATCCGGATGCTGTTGCCGTAGAAACCGCAGGAGAGCAGGATCAGGCCTTTCTCGCGGGCTTTGGCGCATAGCGCACCGGTCATCTGCGTATCTGGCTTGCCGTCGCTATCGAGCAGTTCAAACGCCGCCATGGCGCCTAGCTGGCGGCCATGGGCTACCGCTGGGAAGCGTTCTTCCCAAACCGCGAAACGCTCGGCCAGCATTTTGCCCATCTGCTCGCTGCGGGCCAGGATATTTTCCTCTTCGATTACCTCAATCACCGCCAGCGCTGCGGCGCAAGAGAGCGGGTTGCCGCTGTAGGTGCCGCCTAGCGAGTTGGGGCCAGAGGCGTCCATCACTTTGGCAGAACCTACCACGGCCGAGAGCGGCATGCCGTTGGCCAGGCTCTTGGCCGTGGTGAGAATATCCGCCTCAATGCCGCTGTGTTCGAGGGCATACAGCTTGCCGGTGCGGGCGAAGCCGGACTGCACTTCGTCAGCGATTAGCAAAATGCCGTGCTCGTCACACAGTGCGCGTAGCGCTTTCAGGTAGTCCGGTGAGGCAATGTAGAAACCGCCTTCGCCCTGTACCGGCTCAATCACGATGGCCGCCGTACGGTGCGGGGCGATATCGGTTTTGAACAGCGTGCGAATGGCTTCAAGCGAGGCTTCTTCGCTGATGCCGTGCAGCGGGTTGGGGAACGGTGCGCGGAACACATCGCCCGGCATCGGGCCGAAGTCGTTCTTGTAGGGCAACACCTTGCCGGTCATCGCCAAGGTCATCATGGTGCGGCCGTGGAAGGCACCGTCGAAGGTTATGATGCCGGTGCGGCCAGTCGCTGCACGGGCAATTTTCACGGCGTTTTCCAGCGCTTCGGCACCGGTATTCACCAGCATCGCCTTGCGCTCGGGGCCACGCACCGGGGTGAGTTCGCAAAGCTTTTGGCATAGCTGCACGTAGGGCGCGTAGGAGATTACCGCCGCGCTGGTGTGCATGACTTTCTTGAGCTGCGCTTCTACCGCGGCGACAATTTTCGGGTGGCGGTGGCCCAGGTTCAGCACGCCGATACCGCCCGCGAAGTCGATCCAGCGGTTTCCGTCGGCGTCCCACAGCTCGGCGTTTTCGGCGCGTTCGGCAAACTGGGTCGTCGGCGTGGCGGCCCCGTTGGCCACAAAGCGGTTTTTCAGTTCGTTCAGTTCTTGGTTAGTCATCATCGTTCTCTTTATAAGCCGCCAACGCAGACGTATTTCAGTTCGGTAAACTCATCGAGACCGTGGTGGGAGCCTTCACGGCCCAGCCCGGACTCTTTTACGCCGCCAAACGGCGCCAGTTCGGTGGAGATCAGCCCTTCGTTAACGCCGACCATGCCGTACTCCAACTGCTCCATGGTGTGCCAAATGCGACGATAATCCGTGGCGTAGAAGTAAGCCGCCAGACCAAACGGCGTATCGTTGGCCATCTGGATGGCCTCTTCATCGCGATGGAAGCGGAACACCGGCGCTACCGGGCCAAATGTCTCTTCGTCGGCAACCGCCATACTGGTGGTCACATCGGCCAGTACCGTGGGGGTAAAGAAGCGCTCGCCTGCGGCGTGTGGCTTGCCGCCGCAGAGCAGCCGCGCGCCTTGGTTCATCGCGTCGTCTACGTGGCGTTGCACTTTATCTACTGCCGCCTGATTGATCAGCGGGCCGATGATGCTGCCGTCCGTCAGGCCATCACCGACTTTTAACGCATTCACACGCTCGGTCAGCTTGGCGACGAAGGTGTCGTAAATACCGTCCTGCACCAGAAAACGGTTGGTACATACGCAGGTCTGCCCGGCGTTGCGGAATTTGGAGGCAATGGCACCGTCGACGGCGGCATCTACATCGGCGTCGTCAAAGACGATAAACGGTGCGTTACCGCCCAGTTCCATGGCGGTTTTCTTCACCGTGCTGGCGCACTGGGCGAGCAAGTGTTTGCCCACTGGGGTTGAGCCGGTGAACGAGACTTTGCGCACCCGTGAATCGGTGGTGAGCACTTCACCCACCGCCGCCGGTTTTGAGGCGGTAATCACGTTAATCGTACCGGCGGGCAGTCCAGCCTCAAGCGCCAGATAGGCAGCGGCCAGGGCCGTTAACGGCGTCGCTTCGGCAGGTTTGATCACCACGGTGCAGCCCGCGGCCAGGGCCGGGGCACACTTGCGGGTAATCATCGCCAGCGGGAAGTTCCAGGGGGTAATCGCCGCCACAACGCCGACCGGCTCGCGCAGTACCAGCAGGCGCTTGTCGGCACCGTGGCTAGGTAGGGTTTCACCGGCCATGCGTTTGGCTTCTTCGGCGAAGAACTCGATAAACGAGGCGCCGTAGATCACTTCGCCTTTGGCTTCTGCCAACGGTTTGCCTTGCTCCAACGTCATCAGGCGGGCCAGATCATCGGCGTGCTCAATGACCAGTTCAAACCAGCGGCGCAGCAGGGCCGAACGCTTTTTTACCGGCGTGGCGCGCCAAGCGGCTCCGGCGTTATAGGCGGCAGCCACCGCGTCACGGGCATCGTCGGCGCCTAGATCGGCCACACGGGCAATAACGTCGCCGGAGGCGGGGTTATCGACCGCAAAGCTCTGCTTTCCTGTGCGCCATTCATCGCCAATCAGGGCGGGAACGCCGTCGTGCAACCACTGTTCGATAAAGCTCATAGAAGACTCCTTAAATCTCGGTGGACAGCTTAGAGGTCAACTTTCATATGACGGTCGCTGTAATCACGGCCATAAGTACGCAGTGCATGAACATATAACGCGAGGCCTAATACGGCCCAACCGGCAAAGATGGTCCATTCAGCACCGCTCAACGCCGCCGGGCTACCGGGTAAGTAGAGGCACGCCATCCCGAAAGAGAGAATGATCGCCAGAGTGCCGCACAACTTGCCGTTGCTCACCTTGAACGGACGCGGCATGTCGGGCTCGCGCACCCGCAGCACCACAAAGGAGATCGCCACGAACAGATAGGCCAAGACGATGCCTAGGCCACCGGCGTTAACGATCCACACCAGCGCTGGGCGGCCAAAGAAGGGCGCCAGGCAGGAGAGAAAGCCCATCATAAAGATGGCATTGGTCGGAGTTCTGTAGCGTGGGTGCAGTTTGGCAAAGGGTGCTGGCAGCATGCCTGCTTTAGCGAGCGCGTAAATCGCCCGGGAGCCGCCAATATAGAAGGCATTCCAGCTAGTAATGATGCCCGCAATGCCCGCCATGACCATTAAGTTGCTGGCCCAAGCGGCGTTAAACAGGCTGCCCATGGCATCCGGCACGCTAAGCGAACTTGCCGACAACTCATCGCTATTCAGCGCAAGGCTGGTGGCCAGAATAATCAACGCGTACCACACTACCGCCAGAATGACGGACATCATCAGCACTTTGCCGATGGCTTTATAAGGCAGGTTGATCTCTTCAGCGGCTTGAGGGATGACGTCAAAACCCACAAACAGGAACGGCACCATGACCAGCACGGCCACAATGCCTGCGAATACGCCGGTATCGGCCTGGGTGAACAGCGGCATCATATTGATGGTTTCACCTTCAAACAGCGCACCGGTGACAAACATCACCCCCACCAGCAGAATCAACCCGGTGACAACCTTTTGCAGCAGCGCAGCAGTGGTCACGCCGAAATAGTTGATGATCATCATGGCCAGCGAGCCGCCTACGCCTACCGCTACCCAGGTGGCTTTAACTTCCCACCCGGCAATGGTCCAAAGGTTACCAACGGCGTAGTTCGGCGCCAGGTGCTCGATAACCGTGGGCAGGGCGACGGCTTCAAATGCCACCACGCTTAAATAGCCCAAAATAATCGCCCAGGTGCAGAAAAAAGAAGGCCAATGGCCCAACGCACGATAGCTGTAAACGTGCTCGCCGCCTACTTTGGGCATCGCAGCGGCCAGCTCTGCATAAGTGAGTCCGACCAAGACAATCGCTAAGCCGCCGACGATAAACGCTATAATGGCGCCTAAACTGCCGGCAGATTGAATCGCGGTACCGGTGAGGACAATCCAGCCCCAGCCGATCATCGCGCCGAACGCCAGCGCTAATACATCGCCACGGGCGAGTACCCGAACGAGCCCTTCCTGTTCTGATGAGGGTGTTGTCATTTGAAATTGTCCTGCGAGTTATTGGATGTTGTCATCGGCGCTCAGGGGCGCAGTATTCTGATCCTGTTTTACCAGCCTCGCTTTAAGCAGACGCGTTTTAAACGGGCTTGATAAACAGGATAGCAACACGCTAGCAGGCAGGAGAGAAAACGCGAATGCACCACTTTTGCGTTCAACTAGACCACTTTTTAAACGCACCGAAAGGGTGCAATATTTTCATACTGCTTTCGTCTAAGGGTCCGCCGTTAGTGGGTTAAGCGAGGGTAAGGAGGCATCTAGATGGATCGCAAAGAGGTCGTGCACCAACTTGTACAACTTTATGCACTCCAGCCGGAGCGGTTGAGTAAGCAGGTGCGTATTGAACAAGCAATGCGTCAGGCCATTACCCAGCAGTGGCCTTCTGGACTGCGGCTGCCCTCGCATCGCCAGCTGGCGGATGCCCTCGGCGTTGCCCGCCAAACTCTGGCACTGGCGATTCATACGCTACTCGAAGAGGCACTGCTTAAAACCGCCCATGGCCAAGGCACCTGGACTTGCCGGCCCGTTACGCCAAGCCTTACCCAGCGTGGCAATGCACAGCTCTCTTCACGCGCCCAGCGGGTACTGGATGGCCCTGGCGCTAGCGCAATACAAAGCGGTGCCTTCGTGCCTGGTATTCCTGATATCGCCCAGTTCCCGATGCGTAAATGGCGGCAGCTCTACGCCAGCGTGACGGTGCCGCAAAACGCCCTGCTGCTCTCCTACTCAACTGGTGGCTATGGGCCATTAAAGCGCGCGATACGTGATTTTTTGTCGCGCTGGCGCAATATTAGTTGCGACACGGAGCAGATCATCATCACTGACGGTACCCATAACGGCATTGAGCTATGCGCTGTGGCGTTGGCCGATGTGGGCGACACCGTTGCCATGGAATCGCCGTGCTACTGGGGAGCGCGCAATGTATTTACCGCCGCAGGTTTGGAAATCGAACCGGTAGCGTGGTTGCCAGGTCAAGGGCACATTCTTCCGCCCACTCCTGGCCCTGTAAAGTTGGCCTACCTGACCGGCTCGCACCACTACCCGCTCAGCGTGCCTACCAGTGCGGTGGATAAACAGCGCTTATGCGATGCCTTAGCGCCTGCTTATATTGTCGAAGATGATTACGAATTTAACCGCGACGACCATCCCAATCTGCTCTTCGACCCACACTCGGAGCGCCACTTGCTGGTGGGCTCGTTTTCCAAGATGATGTTTCCAGGACTGCGCTTAGGCTATTTAGTCGTTCCGCATCATTTAGCGGGGCCAATGAACCGCCTACGTAGCGAACTATTCCGCGAAGGGCGCATGCTTGATCAGGCCGTGCTGGCACAGTTTATTTTTGATGGCGATTTAGATGCCTGGTGTCGACGCATTCAGCGCGACTACTTAGGGCGCCAGCAGGTGCTTCACGATCAGCTACGCTCGCTGCCGAAGGTCCGCAGCGTTTCGCCGCCAAGCAGCGCCATCAGCCTATGTGTCGAATTTGAAGCTCACATCAATGACGTGCAGATTGCTCAAACGCTATTAAAAGAACACTTAATTGTTCGCGCATTAAGCCCGGTATGCGCAAAGGGCGACTCGCGTTCGGGGCTTGTGATGGGGGTCGGCATGCTCTCGGGTGAAACGTTAGTGCGCGAAGCCCAGCGGCTGCGGCGCTGCTTAGAGGCACTGTTACGCTAGGTGGTATTTGTGAATCACAACCAATTTCTTGATAAGGGAGTTCTTCTCAACACCTTACCCACAAGCTTTCAATAGCTTATTCACAAGCGTTTATACACAAGGACTTATCCACAAGGACTTATCCACAAGGACTTTATATGCGTCACCCTGTTGATGGTTTTATGGATGGTTATATGGATGGCTTTATGAATTGTTTTACTGCTTTTCGCTCGTCTCAACCCTCGGCGGCTGTTACTAAACTGCGCCTATGGGCGTCGCTGGCGTTCGTGCTACTGCTCTCTGGTTGCGCCACCTTTGCCCCCAACCCACCGCAAGATCAAAGCAATATTTGCGAGATTTTTCGCGAGCAGCCAAGCTGGTACGACTACGCCCAGGAGTCAGAGGAGAAGTGGGGCACACCGATTGCCACCCAGATGTCGTTTATTCAGCAGGAGTCTTCCTTTCGTAGCCATGTCCGCCCTGATCGCAAGCGTTACTTAGGCTTTATCCCTGGCCCCCGCCCCTCCTCCGCTAAGGGTTACGCCCAGGCCCAAGATCCAGTTTGGGGCGAGTACCAAGACCAGGCGGGCAGCCTGTTTTCCCGACGTACCCATATGAAACACGCCACCGATTTTATTGGCTGGTCCACCCGCCGCTCCCAGCAGCAGGCGGGCATATCGCTAAGCAATCCTGAGCACCTCTATTACGCTTATCATGAAGGCGCGGGCGGCTACCAACGGGGCACTTACCGCGGCAAACCTCAGGTATTGAGAGCGGGGAGACAAGTATCGGCCCGGGCTAACCGTTACCAAGCCCAGCTCAACGCTTGCGAAGCGGAGTTTCAGTGCCGCAAGTTTTATCAGGTCTGGCCATTCTGTCGTAGCTAAGGGCGCTGACGATGTCACTATGGATGGGAGCAGCTCTGGTTAGCGTGGTGTTTTTTACCTCCATGCTGTCTGGCGTATTTGGTATGGCGGGCGGCTTGGTACTGCTGTGGTTTCTGCTGTTGATCTTTCCGGCGGGCACGGCGATGGCGGTGCATGGCGTTATACAACTCACCGCGAATGGATCTCGAGCATGGCTCTCGCGGCGCTATATTGTCTGGCCCATCGTCGCTTTTATGACGCTTGGCGTGCTCAGTGCCGCTGGCCTGCTTCTGCTGTTCAACTACAGCCCCAATGCCGCCAGCGTATCGATTTTAATTGGCCTAATGCCCATTCTGGTATGGATGCCCAAGCGCTGGTTTCACCTGGATGCCAACCGCGCCAGCCACGCGCTGTGCTGTGGCATCGCCTCTGGAGGTTTAACGATTGCCGCAGGGGTTTCCGGGCCGCTAATCGATATCTTCTTTGTGCGCTCACGCATGGATCGCCGCCAAGTCGTGGCGACCAAGGCAATGATTCAGGTAGTGGCACACAGCATTAAAATCATCTTCTATCTCGGCGCAGCCATGGCGCTAAGCGCCGGCGAATGGGGCATTGTGCTGCTAGCGGCGCCGTTTGCGATCTTTGGCACCCACACCGGCAACCGCATTTTGCAGCGCCTCACCGATGCTAACTTCCGCGCCTGGACGCGCTGGATCGTCACAGGCATTGGCATTTTCTACTTTCTGCAAGGAATCTTCCTGCTCACCCGCTAGGGCTGCATAAGCACCAGCGGCTATTGGTTAACGGATAAAACGAGTGCAGCCAATACTTACGTAGGCAGTGACAGCCAAACCCATTATGTTAAAACGCCCTGCTGGGCGATGCGCAGCTAATGATCTTGCAGTCGCGATCGCTAATATTATGAAAACGGTGCGGTACATTAGTTTTGAAATAATATGACTCTCCCGGTCCTAGCCGCCGAACCGAGGAGCCTACCGTCACTTCTATTTCACCTTCCAGTACGATGCCAGCTTCCTCACCGAAATGGACAATCATTTCACTGCCGGTATCGGTTCCTGGCGGATAATGTTCGATCATAAACGTCAGCCCTCGGTTAGGCCGATTGGCCCCCACCAGCTTTAACGTAACGCCCCCTGTACCGATATCCACCAGCTCGTCAGGTGAATAGAAAATTTGCTCCTGATTATCAAGATCCATCGTAAAAAAATCCCCAACGCTAATCGCAAAAGCGTTGAGAATCTTCTTTAGAGAGCTGACAGACGGGCTCACTTTTCCCTGTTCAATCAGCGACAAACTGGAGTGGGTCACCCCACACTGCTTTGCCAGCTCACGCTGCGAAACCCCTCGCAGCTTGCGCAAGGAGCGCAGCCGCTCACCTACGTCATCTGTCATGCCTGGTTAACTCCCCATTGGGTTGCCGGAAATATCATTTATTGAGACTTAGTCGTCAATCAGCGCATATCATAGCGCAAAAAAAGCCCCACCGTGGTGGGGCAACTGCTCAATAAGACGACTTCAAATAGAGTTAGTTAATCAAGCGCTTGAAGCGGCCAGCTTGTCAGCCGACTCATCACGCACAGGCTCATCTTCGTAAGCAATCCGGAAACCGGTAAAACCATAAAGGATGGCAAACAATGGGCTTAGCAATGCCAGAAATGCGTAGGGCGCATAGCTGAAGGCACTGACGCCAAGGGTGGCAAACATGAAGGCACCACAGGTATTCCAAGGCACCAGCGGCGACGTCATGGTGCCAGCATCTTCTACCGTGCGAGATAGGTTTCTCAGTTTAAGCGAGCGGCGCTGGAACTCATTGGCATACATGCGCGCAGGCAGAATAATACTTAGATACTGGTCGCACCCCACCACATTGGCGGTCATTGATGTCGCCACCGTCGTGGCAATAAGGCTGCCAGTGGTCTTAGCCAGCTTGAGCAGGCTTTCTACAATAGTGCGAAAGAACCCGGCCGCCTCCAGAATACCGCCAAAGCTCATAGCAATGATGATCAGCGAAACGGTCCACATCATGGCATTGACGCCGCCATTGGTCAGCAGGTCATCCACCGTGACATTCCCCGTATCTACTGCATAGCCTTCCACAAAAATGGTGAAGCTTTCATCCAGCGGCACGCCCTGAATCACAATGGTGCAGATAAACCCCATCAGCGAGCCAACAGCCAAGGCAGGAATCGCGGGCACCTTTTTGACCATCATGACGATCACCGCCGCAGGCACCAAAAGCAGCCAGGGGCTGATGGTAAATAGCTCGTCCAAGCTAGACTGCAACGCGTCCACTTGTGCCGTACCATCACCTGAAGTGGTCATGTTCAGGCCGATAATGGTGTACAGCACCAAGGCAACCACTAGTGCAGGCACCGTGGTATAGAGCATGTAACGAATATGCTCAAATAGATTCACACCGACGACACCCGCCGCCATATTGGTGGTTTCAGAGAGTGGCGAGATCTTATCGCCAAAATAAACGCCAGAGATAACCGCACCAGCCACAATCGCAGGGTTCAGGCCGAGCCCTTCACCGACACCCATCAGGGCAATACCGATAGTGCCCGCAGCGGTCCACGCATTACCACCCGCCAGTGATACCACACAACAGATCAAACACGCGGCCACCAGGAAATAGTCAGGGGCCAACATACTCAGCCCGTAATAGATCATGGTGGGAACAATACCGCCGGCAATCCAGTAGCCGATAATCGTGCCAATGATGAGCAGAATCACAATCGCCTGAGTGGTCAGGCCTATGGAGCGCATGATGCCTGCTTCGAGGTGCTTCCAGCGGCTCCCCGTCGCAAAGGCCACACCGGTCGCCACAATGGCGCTCAAAAATAGCGGTAAATGCGGGTCAGTTTCGAAATATCCGATAAAAAATCCCAATGACGCCGCCATAAACACAATCGGTATCATCGTCGCTTTCAGACTAGGGCGCGGAGTTTCGTGGTCTTCCTTATCAAAGTGGTCAGTCGACATAGTGTCCTCACTTAATGTTTGATTATTGGTAGTATTATTTCCGTTAGGAAATCATTGCAGTGATGGCGACTCCGATCTTGTTATGCTTTTTTATTGGTTTTTCAGGCACAAGGCCTGCTTTGCGAGGGGCCACGGCTTTTGCCGTGACACCTACGTTGCTGAATCTAATCAGTAAAGGGCGATTCCCCCAGACGAAGCTCAGCACTTAGCGGTTTCAAATATTCAACGACACCCATACCGTCTTCACTTCGCAGTATTTTTCCTGCGCGTGAAGCGATTTATCACGCCCATTTCCCGACTGCTTGACGCCGCCAAAAGGCACCGTCTGATCGATGCCGGACCAGTTGTTCACATACACCTGACCGGACTGTAGCCGCCGGGAGACCCGCATGATGCGGTCGATATCCTGGCTCCAGACCCCAGCGGCCAGGCCGTAATTGCTGTCGTTGGCAAGCCCAATAGCTTGTTCTTCCGTATCGAAACCAAACACGCTCAGCACCGGCCCGAAAATCTCTTCACGACCGATGGTCATCTCTGGGGTGACGTCATCAAATATAGTGGGCGGCAGGAAATAGCCTTTGGAATTGCTGGCTTCGCCGCCCAGTTTCAGTGTCGCGCCTTCGCTAACACCCTGGCGGATATAGTCGAGCACACGCTTAAACTGCGCTTCATCGACCATGGCGCCCATAAAGCTGTCGGGGTCGAGGGGGTTTCCAGGCTGCATTTGTTCAGCAGCTTTTATTACCCTGGCGACAAAGTCCTCACGGATACTGTTCTCTACCAACAAGCGAGAACCGGCCGTGCACACTTCACCCTGATTATGGAAAATCGCTTCCGCCGCACTGCGGGCCACTGCATCAAGGTGTTGGCAATCGGCGAAAACGATGTTGGGGCTTTTGCCACCACACTCCATAAACACCCGTTTTAGATTAGATTGCCCGGCGTACTGCATCAGTTGTTTACCCACGGCGGTGGAACCGGTAAAGGCCACGCAATCTACCTGCATGGAAAGCGCCAGCGCTTTGCCCACCGTATGGCCGTAGCCCGGTAATACCTGGAAAACGCCTTTAGGGATACCGGCTTCCTGCGCCAGCTGCGCGAGACGCAATGCCGAAAGCGGTGATTTTTCCGAGGGTTTGAGAATAACGCTGTTACCCGCCGCCAACGCGGGAGCAATTTTCCAGGACGTCATCATCATCGGAAAATTCCACGGCACAATGGCGGCCACGACGCCTATCGGCTCGTGCAGCACCAGCCCCAAGGCACCATCACCCGTTGGCGCAACTTCGCCGTAAAGCTTGTCGATGCACTCCGCCTGATAGCGCAAACAGGCAATGGTGCCTGACAAATCGCCCAACGCACTGGAAATCGGCTTGCCCATATCTAACGTATCAAGCAGTGCCAGCTCATGACGGTTGGCATCCACCAAGTCGGCCAGACGCAGCAGTACCTGTTTGCGCTTGCCCGGGTCACTGCGAGACCAGCTCCCCTCTTCAAAGGCAGCGCGAGCCGCCTGTATTGCTTTCTCGGCATCTGGCGCGTCACAGCTGGCTACCTGTGCCAACGTTTCACCTGTGGCAGGGTTAATGCTGGTTAACGTACTGCCATCCATGGCGGGCACAAATTCACCGTTTACAAAAGCGCGTGTTTCAAAGTCCAGCGTTGCGGCTAGCGCCTGCCATTCAGCCAGGGTTGTGGGGGTATCAGCTACCATCATGCACTCTCCATTGGGTGTGTTACCGCCAGAGCTTCAGCGGTTTTATCTAGTGCTAAACGCGCTTTGCTCACCAGCTCGTCGATTTCACTGTGGGTAATAATTAGCGGGGGCGAGATCACCATCGTGTCGCCGACGGAGCGCATCACGAGTCCATTTTCAAAGCAGAAATCTCGGCACACATTGCCGGCAGAAAGCGCTTTATCGAAACGCTCGCCGGTGCGCTTGTTGGCTACCAGCTCTAAAGCGCCGATCAATCCCAACGAGCGAGCCTCGCCCACCAGCGGGTGTTCAGCCAGCGCTTGCCAACGTTTAGCCAGATAGGGGCCCAGGTCATCGCGGACTTTTTCAACCACCCGTTCACTTTCCAGCAGCTCAAGGTTTTTAAGCGCCACAGCGGCACAGACTGGGTGGCCGGAATAGGTAAAACCGTGGAAGAACTCGCCGCCGTCTTCGATCAGCGTATCGGCCACGCGATCTCCCACCAGCACGGCACCGATAGGCAGATAGCCCGACGATAATCCCTTGGCGATCGGCATCAAATCAGGCTTGAGCCCATAATGATTACTGCCAAACCACTCACCCAGGCGGCCAAAACCGCAAATCACTTCATCGGCAATTAGCAAAATATCGTACTTGGCCAGCACTTCTTGCACCGCGGGCCAATAGCTATCTGGCGGAATAATCGCCCCACCGGCGCCCTGCACTGGCTCAGCAATAAAGGCCGCCACGTTGTCTTCGCCTAGCGCCAGAATCTGGTCTTCAAGGGCTTGGGCACATTGCTTGCCAAACGCCTCCTGACTCATATCACGACCTTCGCCAAACCAGTACGGCTGGCAAGTATGCGCAATCCCCGGCACACAGGGGCCACCCTGATCGTGCATCGGCGCCATACCACCAAGGCTCATGCCTGCCACGGTAGAACCGTGATAGCCATTTTCCCGCGAGATAATCCATTGCTTGCCGGGTTTGCCCTTGAGTGCCCAGTAGCGGCGCACCATACGTAATACGGTATCGTTAGACTCAGAACCGGAACCGGTAAAGAACACGTGATTAATATGCTCAGGTGCCAGCTCACTTAACTTAGCGGCCAACTTCACGGCGGGGGGATGGGTGGTCTTGAAGAAGTTGTTGTAGTACGGCAGCTGTTGCATCTGCTCGGTGGCCGCATCTACTAATTCCTGGCGCCCATAACCAAGGTTCACACACCACAGACCTGCCATACCATCAAGAATCTGGTTACCCTGACTGTCATAAATATAAACCCCATCGGCGTGGGTAATAACGCGAGTGCCCTCTTCTCCTAATGATTTGAAATCGGTGAACGGGTGAAGGTGATGTTGACGATCCAGCGCTTGGTAATCTTGGGTCTGCATAGTTCGGCTCCTAATCAATTCATTGCAACAAGCTTTCAGCAGGCATCCAGCTGGGCGGCACGTTGAGTACGATGTTGGCGGCAAGCCGTTGCAAATCCCTCAAATAGTGCGTCATAAAAAGGATGGTCTTTGGAACGCCACTCTGGGTGCCATTGAACAGCCAGCGCGAAGGCAGCCGCATCGCGTACGGAAATGGCTTCAATCAAACCATCCGGCGCCCAGGCTTCTGCATCCAAACCGGGCCCCAGCTGGTCAATGCCCTGCTGGTGAAGCGAGTTCACCTCGCTATGTTCGCCGCTATAGAGCGCCGCCAAGGCGCCACCAGGGCGAATTTTCACCTTGTGAGAAGGCGCATAGTGGCCCGCCATATTGTCAGCCGACGGCTCACGGTGATCGAGCATCCCCGGTAGCGTTTGGACGGCCTGATGTAGCGTGCCACCAAAGGCCACATTCATTTCCTGAAAACCGCGGCAGATACCAAACAGTGGCAACGCATGGCGAACCGCTTCATGCACCCAGCAAAGCGCCTCTTCATCGCGCAACAGGTCGTCACGGGTATTTTCCGGGGCGCGCTCAGCGCTATAGCGGTCTGGGGAGACGTTGGTATAGCTGCCGGTTAACATCAGACCATCCAAACGGCTTAGTAACGCGGTGGTCTCTGCGGCACGCTGCTCAGGTGTCAGCATATCGACGGCCAACACAGGAAGAATCACCGGCGTGACGCCGTAGCGGTAGAGCGCCTGTAGGTATTTGTCGGTCACCATCTGGGCGGAATGACCTTCCACCTCTCGGCAACAAGCGATAACACCCACTAATGGGCGGGGAGAATAAGTTGCTTGCATAGTCAATACACTTTGCCAGTTGTTATGTTTTATTCAACAGTCACTTCAACATAGCGCGGCTTGTTTTATTTTCCAATGCCAAAACGTTATTTTTGGAAAAATAATCAACAAGGTATTGATAAGTATATAAATAAAATTTTTTCTTGAATCAAAATAATAAAAAAACAGATTTTTTGTTATTAAATATTTGACACTCTACTCAACCGGAGCAAGGATAATGTTAGTGAAACACTACCACTGAGTTACCTCCAACATTGCACAAAAACAAGGGTCAGCGTATGTCTTCCGCCCATAATATCGACAGTGAAACTTCAGCTTTTTTAAATAGTTACCCGGACATCACCAGCATAGATCTATTGATCAGCGACCTGAATGGCGTTATCCGCGGCAAGCGCATTCCTATCGACAATCTCGAAAAAGTATTTGAAAAAGGCATCTACTTACCGGCCTCATTGTTCGCATTAGATATCAATGGCAACACGGTTGAAGAAACCGGGCTAGGGCTCTCCAGCGGCGACGGCGACCGCGTGTGCCGAGCCATTCCCGGTACGCTCAACCCAGTCACCTGGATGAGTAACAACCACAATGGCCAGCTATTGATGACCATGGAAGAAATGGACGGCACGCCTTTTTTCGCCGATCCACGCCAGATTTTGCGGCGTATCCTTGGGCAGCTTTCTGATCTTGGCTTAACCCCAGTGGTCGCGCTTGAACTGGAGTTTTATCTTGTCGATCGGCAGCGCTGTGAAGACAACTTGATCCAGTCACCGCAATCGCCCGCGAGTGGCGAACGGGCAACTCAAAGTCAGCTCTATTCAGTGCTTGAGTTAGACGAGTACGCCGATTTTATTGATGATTTACAAAGCGCCGCCCAGGCACAGGGACTGCCACTGGATACCGTGTTGAAGGAGTGCGCACCGGGTCAGTTTGAAGCTAATTTGATTCATACTGATGACGCCCTTCGGGCCTGCGACTATGCCGTACTGCTTAAGCGGCTAATCAAGGGCGTGGCATTGCAACACGGTTTTGAAGCCACCTTTATGGCCAAGCCTTACGGCCAGGAAGCCGGTAGCGGCACCCATGTTCACATCAGCCTGCTGGATGACAATGGTAATAATATCTTTGCCGAAAACAGTGATGACCCACTGGAAAGCAAAGCACTGCAACACGCCGTGGGCGGGCTGCTGGAATTAATGCCGTACTCCATGGCGCTACTGGCCCCTAATCTCAATTCGTTCCGCCGTTTTCAGGAAGGGTTCTACGTGCCCATGGCGCCGACTTGGGGGTACGACAACCGTTCCGTGGCGGTACGCATTCCGGCTGGTTCGAAAGATGCTCGACGCATTGAACATCGAGTGGCCGGCGCCGACGTCAACCCATACTTGCTACTGGCCACCGTGCTGGCATCAATCTACTACGGACTAACTCAACAGCGTCAGCCCGTCGAACCGATCATTGGCAACGCCTATGAGCAAGTCCCACCAGAGCTAACCAATAGCTGGACCGAGGCGCTGCATCTGCTCAGCAATAATCGCGTATTCGGCGAACTACTGGGGGCAGATTTCATTCATGTGTTTGTCGCCAACCGCCATTCCGAGCGCGCTGAAGCAATGCGTGAAGTCAGCACCATGGAGTACGATTGGTATTTGCGGCATGTCTGAGTTGATAAGCAAGGGGAAAGTTAGATAAGACAGCAAAACGGGTTGGCGAATGTATTCGCCAACCCGTTTCCAAGCAGTTATCCAACTAAATGGCCAGCCGATCACGCATGGCGTAGAACCACGCTCCCATCGCAGAAAGCGGCACGCGAAACAGTCGCCCACCAGGCATTGGCAAGTGGGATATCTGCGCAAAAGCTTCAAAACGCGCCTCTTCACCGCTAATGGTTTCTGCCACTAATTTGCCTGCCAGGTGCGAACAGGTTACTCCGTGACCAGAGTACCCCTGAGCGTAATAGACATTGCTGTTAATACGCCCAAACTGCGGCAAACGATTAAGTGTCAGCAGGAAGTTACCGCTCCAGGCGTAATCAACTCGGACATCTTTTAGCTCAGGAAACGTCATCAGCATTTTCGGCCGAATGGCTGCTTCAATACTGGCAGACGCCTGCCCGCCATAATTGACCCCGCCGCCATAAAGCAACCGGTTATCAGCAGTTAGGCGGTAGTAATCCAACAGATAATTGCAGTCCTCCACGGCCCTATCGTTAGGCAGTAATTGCGTCGCCAATGCTGCTGACAATGGCTCTGTGGTGATGATCTGGGTACCGCAGGGCATGGCTTTGTTTTCCAGCTTAGGTAACAACCCTTGCAAGTAGGCATTGCCTGCCATCACCACCCGCTGGGCCGTCACGCGCCCCTGGGGCGTATGTAACGTCACCGGCTCTCCGTGTTCCAACTGGGTAACGGGCGAGTGTTCATAAATCTTGCCGCCCAGCGACTCCAACGCTGCCGCCTGCCCCAGCACCAGATTGAGGGGGTGCAGATGACCACCCGAGTGATCCACCAGGGCACCCACGTAGCGTTCGCTGCCAATCTCTCGCTTCACCTCGTCGCCTTCCAGCAGCTCCAACGCCCGATGGCCGTAGCGCTCCCACAGTGCTTTGTGTTCCTTTAAGCCTTCCCACTGTTTCTTATTGCAGGCAGCAAACAGGTTGCCCTCTTTCAGATCGCAGTGAATATCGTATTGAGCAATACGCTGGCGAATAATCTGGTTACCCTCAAACGCCATGGCACCCAGCGCACGGGCGGTTTCCGCACCGTTCTGCTGCTCAATGACATCCATATCACGGCTATAGCTATTGACGATCTGCCCACCGTTGCGCCCAGACGCCCCGAAGCCAATCGCCACACTCTCCAGCACTACCACGCGATGGCCGCGCTCTGCCAAATGCAGTGCCGCCGAGATACCCGTAAACCCGGCCCCCACCACACAAATATCACAGTCGATATCGCCGCTAAGTGGTGGTCTTAGCGGCCCAGCATTGGCTGACGCCGCGTAGTAAGAGGCCACATGACCAGAAGCCGCTTGAGGTTGCATTCGCCACCCTCCGGTTGTTAATTATTTTAAACATCCGATCATATATACCACCCCACAACTTCGCAAGTTGGCGATATTTTATCGTAATTTCAATGACCAAATGGCTGTTTCACTATGAACGCCAGACAAAAACGCATGTTGATAAAAAGCAACACTTAACC
>NZ_JH393257.1:1716683-1763446 GCF_000236035.1 Vreelandella boliviensis LC1 | reverse complement strand
ACGCGGTTCGCGATGAAACGTCAACAGGCCCTAGCGGGCCTTCAAGCCAAACGATTGAGCTGTCTTACCAGACACCATGGAGGCATGGGTAACATTTATCGCTAGCGTTGAGGGAGATAAAAGCGAGCTTAAAGCAGGTGCCTATACTGACCTTACCTATTGATGGAGGTCGCTATGGATTATCACCACTACCGCGAAGCCCTCGCGGAAACGCTCGCCCAGAGTGAAGTGCCCTTTCCCGCTGCCGAGTATCAGGCACGCCTGGATAATGTTCGTCAGGCGATGACTGCACAGGGGTTAGACGCACTGTTACTCACCGACCCCGCCGACATTAATTACCTCACCGGCTATCACACCTTTGAAGTCTCTGTTCACGCCTGCCTGGTCTGCACGCAGGGGCGGTTAGTGCTGCAAGTCGCCTCGATTGAAACCGGTGCCGCAGTGGTAACTGCTCGCGTGGATGAGATCATCGGCTATCGCTGGGAAAATCTGGACGAAATCATCACACCGTTGGCAGACCTGCTTCACCCCTGCCAGCTAATTGGCATTGATGGTTGGAGCAGCGGACTGCGCTTTGGGGTGATTGATGCGCTGATGCAGACTATCGGTCGTGAGCGGTTTAGCGAAGCAGGCATGGTGGTTGATGCCATTAGACTTGTAAAAAGCCCCACCGAACTTGAGATGCTGCAAGAGAGCGCGCGAATCACCGCCCTAGGGTTAGAAACCGCGATACACAGCATTCGCCCCGGCATGACCGATAACGATATTGCCGCCATCGGCGCCAAAGCGCTGCTCGAAAATGGCAGCGAGTTTATGAGCCTGCAGCCCATTGTGACCAGTGGACACCGCATTGGCGTGATTCATGTCAACCATAAGCGGCGTGTTATCCAGGCCAATGAGCCGGTCTTCTTAGAGTTCGGCGCCGCTTATCAACGCTATACGGCACCCATGATGCGCACCGCGGTAACAGGCGTGCCAAGCCCAGCTCTCTCCGCCACTCGGGATCTTTGCCGCTCAATTTTTGAAGCGCTCTGCGACACCATGCGTCCAGGCAATACCTTTGATGCCGCAGCCCAGACCGCCGATGCACTGCTTGCTCCCCAGCGTGACCAGCTGTTCTTCTCTGGCGTATTTGGCTATGCCGTGGGTGCGCAGTTTCCACCTAGCTGGGTGGAGGGCACCGGCTTTATCGCCAAAGGCCAGACCCGCACTTTTGAAACTAATATGGTCTTTCACCTACCGCTCTGCCTACGTGTGCCCGGCCAGTGGGGCGTCGGAATAAGCGACACTGTGGTGGTGACCGAACACGGAGCCAAACCGCTGACCAATAACGACTGGCGGTTGTTTGAGGCGCACTCATAGGTGAGTGCGCCTTATAGTCACCGTATTGACAGGTCAATGGAGTAGCGCTATCGTCAACATAGATGCAAATGAGAAACACTATTTTTAGATCTCTCATCTATATGAGGTGACAATCATTTGAGGTAAAGGTAAGCACCATGACCAGTGAGCAGCGCCAACTTCGCCAAACGTTGATATTTTTGCGCACCTCTTTTGAAGCGGTTCAGCACTCGATTGCTGGGCGCCTGGAAGACCCGCTGCCCTGCTGGCTCGATACCAGTATGCTCACTATGCTTTCGCGGGAGCTTACTCGCTGCTGCCAGCAAGCCAAACCGCTGTTCGCCCCACCGGTCACCGAACAGCTCTTTATCGCCTCCCAGCAGTGCGAGCTGCTGCTCAAGCAGTGCCCCGGGGTGCTCAGCAGCGCCGTCTGCTATCGCCAATTGGGTGCCATTATGTTGCCGCTCTCTAGCGCGCTGCAGCAGATCGATACCCCCGTCAAGCGGCGTTGGCCTTGGCAGCGGCGCTAGCAAAAGTTGATTTAACGTCTCCCCCGCTTTATCTAAAGCGGGGGTTTTGCTTTTAGAAGAAGTCACACAGGGTAACGGCCTGATAATACGATCGTTGGCGTTAACTAGTAAACTGGTCTATTCTAACGCTTACTATTTCATCGAAGCATTCAAAAGGAGCTTAATTGATGGCTTTCGAAACACTGTTTACTCCCATCCAGATGGGCAGCCTATCGCTGCCTAACCGCGTCATTATGGCGCCGCTGACGCGTTCGCGTACACCCGATAGCGTACCGGGTAAAATGCAGGAAGCTTACTACGGCCAGCGCGCCGGAGCGGGTCTGATCATTAGCGAAGCGACCAATATCTCCCCCACTGCGCGGGGCTATGTGTATACACCCGGCATTTGGACGGATGAGCAGGAAGCCGGCTGGAAAGGAGTGGTGGACGCGGTACATGCTAAAGGCGGCCGTATTGCCCTGCAGCTGTGGCACGTTGGGCGCGTTTCCCATGAAATGGTTCAACCTGACGGCCAACAGCCCGTTGCGCCGAGTGCGCTGAAAGGTGAAGGCGCTCAGTGTTTCGTCGAGTTTGAAGATGGCACTGCAGGCCAGCACCCTACCAGCACACCGCGAGCGCTGGAAACCGATGAGATTCCCGGCATTGTAGACGACTACCGCCAGGCGGCAGTCCGCGCCAAGCGTGCCGGTTTCGATATGGTCGAAGTCCACGCGGCAAACGCCTACCTGCTTAACCAGTTCCTGGCGACCGGCACCAACAAACGTACCGATCAGTACGGCGGCTCGCTGGAGAACCGTGCTCGCTTCCCGCTGGAAGTGGTAGATGCGGTGATTGATGTCTATGGCGCTGACCGGGTCGGCATTCGCATGACGCCGTTTATCGAACTGTTTGGCCTGACCGACGATGAGCCGGAAGCCATGGCGTTCTACATGGCCGAGCAGCTCTCCAAGCGCGGCCTCGCCTATCTGCATCTTAACGAACCCAACTGGGCCGGTGGCGATATCACCTTCCCTGACGGTTTCCGTGAGCAGATGCGTGAGCGCTTTAGCGGCAGCCTGATCTACTGCGGCAACTACGATGCCGAGCGCGCTGAAGCCCGCATTAGTGAAAACACTGCCGATGCGGTTGCTTTCGGACGCCCCTATATTGCCAATCCCGATTTGCCGGAACGCTTCCGCGTTAACGCACCACTCACCGAGCCGAATCACGAAACTTTTTATGGCGGTGATGAAAAGGGCTATACCGACTATCCATTTATGGACAACGGTTATGATCGTAGAAGTTAAGACACGCTTGATTTAGCGGTTCGCTAAGTCCTTAAGATTAAAAAGCATCACTTCGGTGATGCTTTTTTTATACCTACTTATTGCAAAACGCTGCTAGGCTATTGATTCTTTAGTTTGAACGAAAAGGTGATGAATGCTTAGTTCGTTATCAGCACTAATGGTATCTCTTCTGCTGGTTGGCCTTACCGCTACAACTGGCGCACGCTTTCGGCCCGATAGTTGGTACCGCGAACTAAGTAAGCCAAAATGGACACCACCGGATATCGCTTTCCCTATCGCCTGGGGCATACTGTATTTATTGATGGCTATCGCCGCATGGCGAATATATATGGCCGAAGAATCAGCATGGCGCACGGCATGCTTAGCGGTTTACGTGCTACAGCTTTTAGCCAATGCAGCATGGTCATGGCTGTTCTTTGGGCGTAAACAAATTGTTGCTGCACTGGTAAATATCATAGTGTTACTGGCGTTCATTACGATCGCCATCGCATTGTTTTACCAAGTAAGCACGCTAGCCGCTTGGCTTATGGTGCCTTACTGGCTCTGGGTAGCACTTGCACTGGCGCTCAATGCCAGCATTTTTCGCTTAAATAACGCCTGAGTGCTAATTAAAAAACAAAGGGTTTTGAGACTATGGATCGCACTACCACCATAATACTATTAGCCTTCGCGTCGCTGGTATTGGCCGCCATGGCAACGACGATATTTATTTATATCATTGTGCCTTGGCGCAGACGGCGGCGCGCAGCGAAAGTCGCAGCCTCTCGCCGGGTACAAGTAGATAACTCTGAAGAAGAGCAGGAACCTGACACCCCTGCACCTTCAAAGCAAACTAAGAAAGTCAAGCAGCATTCGCTATTCGTAGTCTTTGATCAGCCTAGCGAAGATTCAGACGAGCGCCTTACCCATTGGCTACGGGAGAAAGGCGCCCACTCCGACGCTCTCAAGAAGATATTTTTAATCGACGGTCAGCAGCCATCAAATCCCGTCACGGTCGCTAACGCCTTTCCACCAGGGGAAATGCCTGACCTGCTGCGTGGGGAAACCCATGAGCCCATTAAGGGTATTAGCCTGTTAGTGAAACCCCCGCTACGTAAGCGGCGTAATCAGCAGATGCACGTCTACGTAGAGCTCGCCAAAGAGATGCAGACGGTGTTTAGCGGCAAAATGCTCAATGCCGAGCGCGAACCCGCCACCGACAGTACCTTTGAGCAAATTATCGACGAATAAACTGTCAAAGAGACTGACACCAACAGCGTCACACCACTCCCTGGCTACGCAGGTAGTCGTCGTAGCTGCCGCTGAAATCGACAATGCCTTCCGGCTGCATATCAATAATGCGCGTCGCTAGCGATGACACGAACTCGCGGTCGTGGCTGACAAACAGCAGCGTGCCGGGGTAGTTCTCCAAGGCTAAGTTGAGCGCCTCGATTGATTCCATATCCAGGTGGTTGGTCGGCTCATCCATCAGCATTACGTTGGGTTGAGTGAGGATTAACTTACCGAACAGCATGCGCCCCTGCTCGCCACCAGAAATCACCTTCACCGACTTACCGATATCATCGCTGGAAAACAGCATCCGCCCTAAAGCACCGCGAACTACCTGCTCGCCACCTTGAGTCCATGCCGACATCCACTCAAACAGCGTGGCATCGACGGCAAAGTCGTCGCTATGATCCTGGGCAAAAACACCCAGCTCAGCGGCTTCTGTCCACTTAACTTCACCCCCATCCGGGTGCAACTCGCCCGCCAGGGTTTTCAGCAGCGTGGTTTTACCGATGCCGTTGGGGCCGATAATGGCAATTCGCTCACCGGCTTCCACAGTCATGGATAGTCGTTCAAAAAGCGGTTTCTCGCCGTTATACGCTTTGGTAATGCCATCCACGTTAACGGCATTGCGGTGGATCTTCTTGGCCTGGTCAAAGCGGATAAAGGGGCTAACCCGGCTAGAAGGTTTGATATCTTCCAGCTTGATTTTGTCGATCTGGCGCGCCCGCGAAGTGGCCTGCTTGGCTTTTGAGGCGTTGGCAGAGAAGCGGCTCACAAACTGCTGCAGTTCGGCAATCTGGGCTTTTTTCTTGGCGTTATCCGAGTGCTGACGCTCACGAACCGCGGTGGCGGCGGTCATGTAATCATCGTAGTTACCCGGGAACAGGGTAATTTCGCCGTAATCCAGATCCGCCATATGGGTGCAGACGCTGTTTAAGAAGTGGCGGTCGTGGGAGATGATGACCATGGTGCTGCTGCGCGCTTTAAGAATATCTTCCAACCAGCGGATGGTGTTGATATCCAGGTGGTTGGTTGGCTCATCAAGCAGCAGTACATCCGGGTCTGAGAACAGCGCCTGGGCCAGCAGCACGCGCAGCTTCCAGCCGGGAGAGACTTCGCTCATCGGGCCGGAGTGTTGCTCAATGGGAATACCCAAGCCCAGCAATAGTTCACCTGCGCGGGACTCAGCGGTGTAGCCGTCAAGCTCAGCAAAGCGCACTTCCAGATCAGCGACGGCCATGCCGTCCTCTTCGCTCATCTCTGCCAGCGAGTAAATACGCTCGCGCTCGGCCGCGACCGACCAGAGCTCGACGTTGCCCATGATCACGGTATCGATAACGCGCTCGTTCTCAAACGCGAACTGATCCTGTCGTAGCTTACCTAGCCGGGTACTGCTATCCAGCATCACCTGGCCGGAAGAGGGCTCCAAATCACCACCGAGAATTTTCATAAAGGTGGATTTGCCGCAGCCGTTCGCGCCGATCAGGCCGTAACGGTTGCCGTTATTGAATTTAACGGAGACATTTTCAAACAGGGGCTTGGCCCCAAACTGCATGGTGATATTAGCGGTTGCGATCACAAAAAGGAGCCCGGTTAGCGTGTCATTTACAATAAGATAAATAGAAAGGCTCGCGATTCTACGCGCTATTGGACGGGTATTCACCCATCAGACTTTCGTCATATCAGGTGATTGCCGGGATATCGATTAGAAAGCGTTGATCATCAAGCGCTTGGCGCAGTCGCGAGTGCAAAATATCGACAACCCCTTGGTGCTCCCCCACCAGTTTAGTCGTGGTAACGGAAAGCTCTGGATGCTGCTGTTCAGCGGCCGCAGATATTTCTGCAATATCGCCGCCCTCCCCAGCGTGACGACCCGGCGAAAGAAACAGCATCGCCAAGATAACGGGGCCTGTCTTAAACTCGGGAAGCGTCAGCAAGTTTTCCAACAGCGGCTCGTTAAAACGATATTCATCCCCCTCGCGGCGCTCCATGGAGGCAGCGGCGACACAGGCTACGTCATCGCCAAGCAGCACGCTAAGCTGCCCCGCTAGGCGGTTACGCACGGCAGTAACGTCAGGAATCGGACTGCCGTGATCCACCAGCGCCACATGCGGCTTAGTACCTGGCTGAAGTTTGTCGCGCACGTTGTCAGCCAGCAGATGGGCCAAACGCAGGTCATTACTACCGAACTCATCCACCAAGGGCTGGGCTATACGCACTTTCACATGGGGAAAGCGCTCTTGCAGCGTGGCCATACGTTCAGGCAGGTAGCCGGTGAGGGCTTTGCTAGGGCCGAAAAAGAACGGAATTACGACAATCTCCGTTGCCCCCTGTTCAGCACTGCGCTCAGCGTTGGGGCCAAGCGTTATCGCTGGGATACCCTCAACCTCCGCGGCTGGAATCTTATTAGAGTGCAGTAGCGAAGCCGCCTGCACGGTTTCGCCAATCAGCTCGCTAAGCGAGGCCGCCACGCGGCGTAAATTCAGCGTTGCCTGGGGCCGCAGGGAGCCATTATCGACCAGAAAAATCGCGCGCATGTCTGTCTCCCAAGTGATCGTCAGTGACATGATAAGATAGACGCTGAAACAAATACGCCGAGAACATGATGCTTGATACTGATGTTTGACACCACTGCCTTAAACCAGCAAAGAAACTTCTTCGAGGGCCATGCGGCTATCTGGCTGTTTGGTTACGGCTCGCTGATTTGGAAGGCCGATTTTGACTTCCTGGAGCGCCGCCCGGCTTATATTCTCGGCTGGGAAAGGCGATTTTGGCAGGCTTCCCACGACCATCGTGGCACCCCTGAAGCCCCTGGGCGTGTAGCGACGCTGATCCGCGCCAAGGATTCGATTTGCCACGGTATGGCCTACCGCATTACCCCGGAAGTATTAGCACCGCTGGATGTGCGGGAGAAAAACGGCTATTTGCGGGAAAAAGTACCGCTGACCTTTGTTGATGACAATGGCAACGGGGTCGAACAGAGCGAAGGGCTTATTTATCTAGCCAGCGATGACAATCCGGCCTTTCTAGGCGAGGCGCCGCTTGCCGAGATGGCCCAGCAAATTGCCAGTGCCCATGGCCCAAGTGGCCCCAACCGCGACTACCTGGTCAATCTGGCCAGGGCGCTGCAGGAACTGGGCGCGGAAGATACGCATATTTTTGCGCTAGAGCAGCAATTGAGACACTTTTAAGCCCATTAAGCTGTTTTTTACCTATTGGTCATTTTTAATAATAATTTTATAAACAAATCCCAAGCTCGCTCGTCTTATTAGGTAGGAAGGCTAAACCCTCTCGGTGTATCTACATCATCAACCACGACAGAATAAACAGCCCCAACACGGTACGTACAATACCGCCGATCAAAGAGCCGCGCAGAAACGCCCGCAAACCGCCCCACAGAATCAGCAGCCCGATCACTAATACGCCAATGCTGAAAAACGAATCATTGATTCCCAACGACCTAGTTAGTCCGTCAATAAAATCGCCGAACGCAGCAAAGAAGTTGGTGAAAATGCCTAACAGAAACTCCACCACCACGCGGATGGCTTCGCCGATAGTCTGGCCGATTTCGTCAAAAAAGCCGTTTGTCTGCATCGCATTTGCTTGCATTGATAATACTCAAGACTGAGAAGGATAAGCCGCATTGTCGGTTAAATACGCTGACTGAGCAAAGCAGCACAACATCCCGCCCCCCATCGCCTTCAATGTTTCGCGTCTTTCCTACCAAGCAACTACGATAAGAACTATAAAACGTACGTTTAAATAAACACAATTATCATCTCTAGCCGCTAGGTTCTTGCTATGACTCACCACTATCCTCTTGCCGACCAACTCCAAGCCAGCACCCATCAGGTGGAAAACCAGCCACCGTCGCTGGAGAACTACAACAGCTACACCACTGATCGCGCGCTTCAGGAGGGTGTTAAACGCGAAGGCGGCACTGACGACGCTTCACTCAAGGCATTTGGACAGTGGGCAGGCTCGTCTGAGGCCATCGCCTTAGGGTTTGACGCCAACCGTTACTCACCCCAACTGGTGACCCACGACCGACAAGGCCACCGGGTTGATTTGATTGAGTTCCATCCGGCCTATCACCAACTTATGCAAACCGCGGTGGAACACGGCCTGCACGCGAGCCCCTGGCGAAGTCCAGGGCCGGGCGCCCATGTAAACCGGGCCGCCAACTACTTTCTGCACACCCAGGTGGAAGCGGCTCACGGCTGCCCGATCACCATGACGTTTGCTGCCCTGCCCGCGTTACGCCATCAGCCCAGCCTGCTTGAGAGTTGGGGCGATAAAATCACCGCGCCGCACTACGACCCACGCAACGTGCCCTATTTTGACAAACAGGGCATCACCCTGGGCATGGCAATGACCGAGAAGCAGGGTGGTTCGGACGTACGCCTGAACACCACTCGCGCCTATCCGATCGATCAAGGCGGGCCAGGGGAAGCCTACGAGCTAGTAGGGCATAAGTGGTTTGTTTCCGCGCCGATGTGCGACGCCTTTCTGGTGCTCGCCCAGGCCCCCGGCGGCTTGAGCTGTTTTTTGCTGCCGCGCTGGCGGCCCGACGGCAGCAAGAACCCGCTCCATATCCAGCAGCTAAAGCGCAAAATGGGCAACGTGGCGAATGCCTCCAGCGAGACGGAGCTGCGCGGCGCCTTTGCCTGGATGGTGGGCGAAGAAGGCCGCGGCGTGCGCACCATTATTGAGATGGTCGCCATGACCCGCTACGACTGCATGATTGGCTCCGCTGCCGGAATGCGCCAAGCCACCGCCCAGGCGATTCACCACGCCTCTCATCGCCATGCGTTCGGGGCGCGTTTGAGCGAACAGCCGCTGATGCAAAACGTGCTCGCCGATCTGGCCATCGAGAGCGAAGCTGCTACCGCCCTGATGCTGCGCATGGCCCGAGCGATGGATCAGCAAGACAACGAGCACGAGCGCCTGCTTGCACGTATTGCCACGCCGGTCGGCAAGTACTGGATCTGTAAGCGCACGCCCCACCACGCCTATGAAGCGATGGAAGTCATCGGCGGTAGCGGCGTCATGGAAACCCACATAATGGCACGCCTGTTGCGCGAGTCGCCCATCAACGCCATTTGGGAAGGCAGCGGAAATGTGCAGTGTTTGGACATCCTGCGCGCGATTGAAAAACAACCTGAAGTACTCGACGCTTATTTCGCCGAGCTCGGCCTTTCCAAGGGCGCCAATCGGCATCTTGACCGCTTTATTCAGCAATTACAGCGGGAGATGCAGGATACCCAAGCGCTTCAGTACCGCGCTCGTCAGTTGGCGGATGGTATGGCCCTGGCGTTACAGGGCGCCCTGCTAGTACAGCACGCTCCTGCTTATGTGGCCGATGCATTCTGCGCTGGCCGGCTAGCTGAACGCAGTGGCCTCAATACAGGCACGCTGCCCACCGGACTGGATTGCGCGGCGATCATCCAACGAGCCCAGCCCTTGGAGTGAACCCCGTGGAATAAGCGTTCACGACCATGGTCGTCTTTCATGCTAAAACTGAACACGTTAAAACTGACCATGTTCAAACTGACCATGTTCAAAACAATAAGCACCAATGTGATAGCGGGAGAGCTTGGCGCATCAACAGTCGATGTCGCCAGCGCCGAAGGAGCAACAGCCCCGGAAACTCTCAGGCAACCGGACCGCTATCATCATCACTTTCCGAAGAGCGGCTGATGACTGCGTCACTCAGCCCACCGAAGGAGCAAGCGCACCCAACGGATGCGTGAATCTCTCAGGTTCCATGACGGAAGGGGTACGCCCAGCAGCTTACGCCGTTAGGTGGGATTCCCGACGCTCATACAATCTGGAGAGAGTTATGCAACGCATTGCCGTTATCGGTGGTGGTATCACCGGCATTACCAGCGCCTACGCCCTGGCTAAACGTGGCTATGAGGTCACCGTGTTTGAAAAACATCGCTACGCGGCGATGGAGACGTCCTTTGCCAACGGCGGTCAGCTTTCAGCCTCAAACGCTGAAGTGTGGAACCACTGGCCGACCGTTATCAAGGGCCTGCGCTGGATGCTCAGAAACGACGCCCCTCTTTTAGTTAATCCCCGCCCAAGCTGGCATAAGCTCAGTTGGTTTGGCGAATTTATCGCCTCTATCCCCCGCTACTCTGCCAACACCACAGAAACTGCTCGGCTGGCCATTGCAGCACGCGAGCACCTGTTTCAATGGGCGCAGGAAGAGCAGATCGATTTCGATTTAAAGCAGAAAGGTATTCTGCATATCTACCGCGATAAAAAGGGCTATGACCACGCCGCGAAGGTATCGCAACTGCTCAGCCAAGGCGGCCTTGAGCGACAGCCGGTGACGCCCGAGGAAATGCGTGCCATCGAACCTACCCTGGCGGGCAACTACTACGGCGGCTTCTTTACCGAAAGCGACGCCACTGGCGATATCCACAAGTTTACCCACGGCCTCGCGCAAGCCGCCGAACGTCGCGGCGTAACGCTTAAATATGGCCACAGCGTGCAGGATATCGGCGCGGACGAGCAGCACGCCTGGATTACCGCCGATGATAGCGCTGATCTCGGCGGCGAGCCGGTGCGCGAAACCTTTGATAGCGTGGTGGTATGCGCAGGCGTAGGCAGCCGAGCCCTGGCTGCCAAGCTAGGCGACCGGGTCAATATTTACCCGGTCAAAGGCTACTCTATTACTGTGCAGCTTGACGATGCCGCCTCCCAACAGGCCGCCCCTACCGTTAGCTTGCTGGATGATGAAACCAAGCTGGTGACCAGCCGCTTGGGCGATGACCGCTTCCGTATCGCCGGCACCGCCGAGTTTAACGGTTTTAATCGCGATATACGCGACAACCGGATTCGCCCGCTGATTCGCTGGGTGGAAGAGTGCTTCCCCGGCGTCAGCACCCGCCGCGTGGTGCCCTGGGCGGGCCTGCGCCCGATGCTCCCCAATATGCTGCCCAAGGTCGGCCGCGGTAAATTACCCACGGTTTTCTATAATACCGGCCACGGTCACCTGGGCTGGACGCTCTCCGCGGTCACCGCCGATATGCTAGCGGATGCAGTGGAGGATAAAAACGCCCGCACTCAGCAAGCAACCCAGCCGCTTACCTAGCCTCACTTAAAATGACCACACTGGAAGGCCTGGCATCCGTTAAGATATAAAACACCCCACCACAGGTGTGTTTTATGCTTAACCAGCGTGCATTAACCTACCTCAATGAAGTGATTCGCCGCGGCTCGCTCAGGCGCGCCGCCGCCCACCTAAATGTCGATGCCTCCGCCGTTAGCCGACAATTAAAAGCACTAGAAGAAGAATTGGATACCCAGCTATGCGAGCGTCACGGACGCGGGATGCGCGCAACCGCGGCGGGCCAGTTGCTGGTGCATCATTACCATGCCCAACGGGCTTCAGAAGAGGTCGTGCTCTCCCAGTTAATGGCACTTCAGGGCCTAGCGAAAGGGGAAGTTCGCATCGCCGTGGGAGAAGGATTTATCGCTGACCTGATCGCCGCACCGTTAGGCACTTTTATGTCAGCGTTTTCAGGTATCAATGTTGAAATCCGCATGGCGGGTGTCAACGAAGCGATGTCGTTACTCAAAGACCGTGAAGTCGATATAGCGCTACTTTATGCACCGCCGGTAGACCCGCAACTTTTCTGCCATGTAGAAACGCGCCAGCCGCTCGATGTTATTGTGCCCCCTAATCACCCGTTGAGCACGCTGGGCCGTCCCGTGACGATGCATGACTTAAAGGATTGGCCCCTGGCGTTAATGGATAATCCTTTCGGTATGCGGCAAATGGTCAATATGGTGGCTCACCAGGAGCGTATCCATCTTGAAGCTCGCCTGCATACCAACTCTGTTTCGGTGTTAAAGAATTTCGTCCGCTCAGGCATTGGCGTTACGTTTATGCCTGAACTCACCGTAATGGATGAGATTGAGCGCGGCGAAATTTTCACGCTGCCGATGGAGTATCCGGTGATGAATGGTACGCGCGCCCAAATTGTCAGCCTGAAAGGACAAGAGCTCCCTGTCGCGTCGACCACCTGTATCGACCATTTACACAAAGGCATGCGGTTTTTCTCGGCCGATGCGCCACGACTGTTGCAATAAAAGCCACAGTTTAGGTATTGCATAGTCAACACCTCAATACATAGTCTTCTAGTAGGCACTCCTTATAAATCTAATAACGTGCCCTCAGCGCCTCATAGCTCACGACAATAAACCAGGAGACTTACGATGCTTGCTCAACCTATGTTTACACCTAAACGACTCATTTCAGCTTGCCTGATTGGCTCTGCATTGATGGCAGGAAACACCCTTGCAGCGTCCACGATTAATCTGAGCTACAACGGCGCCCCTGACCCGGAAAAGAATGCTGTCCACGTTTTCGCCACCAACCTAAAGGAGCTGATTGAGGAGAAAACCGATAACCAGATCGAGTTAGCGCTCTACCCCAACAGCATGCTGGGCGAAGAGCAGGAGCGTATGGAGCAAACCATGAACACGCCGATGCTCAACGTGGCGTCATTTGCGGGTGTCTCTCCTCTCGTTGATGAGATCTTCGTCAGCGCTATTCCGTTTCTGTTCGACGATTTTGCGGCGGCGCGTAGCTTCTTCGATGAAGGTGAGTATTGGCAGGAAGTCAGCAATGCTCTGCAGGAGCGTGCCGGTATCGATATGCTAGCCGTCGTGGAAGAGGGGGGCTTTTTGGCGTTCACCAATAACGAAAGGCCTATCAGCCACCCTGACGACTTCGAAGGACTGCGCTTCCGGGCCATGGACCCCAGTCAGGTAGCCCTCTACGAATCCTTCGGCGCCTCTGGCACGCCGATTCCCTGGACAGAGACCTACATGGCACTGCGCACAGGGGTGGCCGATGGCCAGATGAACCCGCCGATGTATATCATTCTGGGCAGCCTCTACGAGGTGCAGGACTACCTGACCCTGGCCAATATTCAGTACTCCAACCAGTTCCTAGTGGGCAATAGCGAAATGATCGCAGGTTGGGATGATGAGCTTCGCAGCGACTTTATGGAGGCCGTCGCCGAAGCTAATCACAATGCCCGAGAGCACAACGAGGATCAGGTCGAGGCGCGTATCGCCTACCTGGAAGAGCAAGGCATGGAAGTGATTCGTCCCTCTGAAGAAGAACTCACTGCTTTCCGCGACATCGGTCAGCCCGCCTACCTTGAGTGGCTCGGAGAGCGTGATATCGAGCAACGCTGGATCGATATGGCGCTGGAAGATGCGGGTATGAGCGATCTGCTCGACTAACGGGCTTTTCAACACTGCTGCAACCACAGGGGCTGGTACCTTACTGGCCCTCTATTTTCTGTGCTTAATGTTCTAGCGCTTCATGGAAGGCTGCCATGTTTAATACGCTTCGATCCCGTCTACTGGCGATCAGCCGCCCGGTTACCCTGACCCTGGCGGGCACACTGCTGTCCCTCAATGTTGCAGCCATATTGTATGGGGTGTTTGCCCGCTACATCGCCGGTGGTGCGCCTATCTGGACAGACGAGCTCTCGCGTTTTTTGATCATCGCCACTGTGATGCTCGCGGCTGGCGCCGTCTGGTCGGAAGGGGGTCACATGCGCGTCGGCCTGTTGGAGAAGCTACTGCCAGCCCCCTTCGCACGTTTGCTGAATGTGTACCAGTGGCTACTCACCCTGCTGATTGCAGCGGGTGGAGCATGGGTAAGCTATCGCTATGCGTTATCAGTCAGCATGTTTACCACATCAGGGCTCGGCATTAGCCGCACGGTGCCCCTCCTATCGCTACCCATTGGCTTTTTGCTACTCGCTTGGCATGCGCTTCTCTATGGCCCTGCGCCACTCAAGACCGTTGAGGACTCTTTATGAAGACCGTTGAGGGCTCACTTTTTAAGACCGCTGAGGGCTCCTTGTTTAAGACCGTTGAGGGCTCACTGTTTAAGACCGTTGAGGACTCCCTATGATTGTCACTATGCTAGCGGTTTTCCTTGGCCACGTTTTGCTTGGGCTTCCTCTTTTCATTGCGCTGCTTACCACCGCGATAGTGGGCTTTTTGTTTGTCGACCCCTCGATGATTCCGCGCATGCTGCCCCAGCAATTCTTTAGCGGTATCAATGTTTTCTCCTTAATGGCTATCCCGCTGTTTATCTTCGCTGGCAACCTAATGAACGTCAGCGGCTTAACCGAGCGCTTGATGGGATTCGCCCGCCTGATAGTGGGGCACTTGCGGGGCGGTATGGGCCACGTCAACGTGGTGTCGAGCGTTTTCTTCGCAGGTGTCAATGGCTCAGCGGTGGCTGATACCTCCGCGCTGGGGTCGCTGTTAGTACCTGCCATGGAGAAGGAGGGCTACTCAAGGGCCTTTGCCGCTGGGTTGACCGCAGGTAGTTCGCTGATCGGCCCGATTATTCCCCCCAGTATCTTTATGATCCTCTACGCCTCACTGACGAACACCTCAGTAGGCGATCTATTTCTGGCGGGCGTCGTGCCAGGGCTACTGCTGGGTGTTGCCTTTATGGGCATGAACGCCTGGTATGCCTGGCGCCACCGATTACCCAAAAGTGGCCAGTTGCCCTCGATCGGACAACTTGGCATGGCCTTCGTGGCCGCCCTACCCGCGCTTATCGCCCCCTTTATAATTGTGGCAGGTATCGTACTTGGCTTCGTTACCCCAACTGAGTCGGGCGCGTTGACAGCGCTGTATGTGGCCTTATGCGGCTTTGTGCTGGGTGGTTTACGCTTTAAAGAGTGCTGGCAAGCGATCCTCGATACGGCACGCTTAACCTCGGCGATTTTTCTAATCATGGCGGCATCGGCGACGATTAGCTGGCTGCTCTCCTATGCGCAAGTGCCTGCGCAATTTGTATCACTGCTATCACCCTACGTGGACAGTAGCGTGGTTATTTTATTGCTGCTTAGCGCGATCACCTTCATCACGGGAATGTTTATGGAGGAGGTGTCGGCATTAATGCTACTGACGCCTATCTTTGCGCCGGTGGCTATGATGGCGGGTATTGACCCCATCCACCTGGGCGTCATCATCACGCTGAACATTACCATTGCGTTAATCACGCCACCGCTGGGTGCCTGTGTGTTCGTGGCCGCCGCGGTCAGTCGGCTTGAGATAGTGTCGCTATTTAGAACCATTTGGCCCTTTGTGCTGACGGCAATTGCGGTGCTTATTCTACTCATACTTTTTCCACCGCTGACGCTGTGGCTACCTACTCAATTTTGATAGCCAGTGTTGATAACCAGCTTGGATAACACCCTCCTTGGATAACATGATGCCTTTGAACACACTATTAAAGGCCTTGCCGCCTATCCCCAGCCACCCTGCCCCCTGCTGGGAACTGCTGCGTCGTGCGCCCATTGAAGATAATGGTGAGCGCTTGGTGCCGATGAGCCTCGCCCCGGCACCGGTCAGCGTGTTCCCCGCCTATGCGCGACTGGGCATTCCGGGTGCGGTAGCGGAGTGTTTTGTTCGCGAGGGGGTTTATCGGGCGCTACTCGCTGGTGCACGTAGCTTACCCGACGGCATCGGGTTGATCGTACTGGATGGCTGGCGGCCATGGCGGGTACAGCAGTACTTGTTTGACACCCTGCATGAGGCCATCCACCACTACCAGCCTGACCTTAGCGAAGCGGAGCTATTAGAGCGTACAAGAGAGTTCGTATCGGTACCCAGCCGCGACCCTTTAGCCCCCAGCCCGCACCTCACCGGCGGCGCCGTCGATGTCACGCTCTGTGATGCCGATGGTCTCCCACTGGATATGGGTACCCTGTTTGACGAGGCGCTTCCGGCCTCTCATAGCGACTATTTTGAGCATCTGGAAATGCTTACCCCGCAACAACATAAGGCGCGGGACCACCGCCGTCTGCTGTATCACACTATGCATCGGCAAGGCTTCACCAACCTACCCAGCGAATGGTGGCACTTTGATTACGGCGATCAATTATGGGCCTACTACGGGCCGCATGATCATGCGCAGTACGGCCCGGCAGAGCTGGATACCATTGAGAACCGTTGGCGCAGGCAGTTGGGGTAATGGCTGTGAAGACACTAGCTTTAACCGGCATACGTATAGGCGGTTTTCACCGATGTATAGAATTCGGCTGCATAGCTACCCTGCTCACGTGACCCGAAGCTCGACGCTTTACGCCCGCCAAAGGGCACGTGATAATCCACGCCCGCGGTCGGCAAGTTGAGCATCACCATGCCAGCGGCAGAACGGCGCTTGAACTCCCGCGCATAGCGTAGATTGGTGGTACAAATCCCCGACGACAGACCGAACTGGGTGTCATTGGCCAGCGCTACTGCTTCTTCAAAGTCATCGACACGAATCACGCTGGCACAGGGGCCGAAGATCTCTTCACGGGCGCTACGCATGGCATTACTCGCCCCAAGGAAAAGTGCGGGTGCCTGGAAATACCCTTCAGTGTCGCGTGTGAGCTGCTCTCCACCCAATACATCGCAGCCCTCTTCAGCGGCGAGCGCCACGTAGTAAAGATTGCTTTCGAGCTGACTCCGGGCGGCGACGGGGCCAATCTGCATCCCCTCGGCGAGCGCATGCCCCACCTTGAGCGCCTGCATCTGGCGACTGAGTTCCGCGATAAAGGCATCATGGATGCCCGACTGTACGATTAGACGCGACGATGCGGTACAGCGCTGCCCCGTCTGGTAAAAGGCACCGTTGAGACAGACAGAAACAGCGGTTTCCAGATCGGCGTCGTCCATCACGATCACCGGGTTCTTACCGCCCATCTCTAGCTGAAGTTTTTTCATGTTCGCCGCGCAGGCGCCAGCCAGCTGCCGCCCTACCTGCACCGACCCGGTAAAGGAAATTCCCGAGATGCGCGGATCCGTGGTCATCGCCTCACCGACGACGGAGCCACGCCCCATAACGAGATTGAAAACACCCGCCGGGCAGCCCGCCTCATGAATAATCTGGGTCAATATGTGGGCTGAGCCCGGCGTCTGTTCCGCTGGCTTAAAGATCACGCAGTTGCCATAAGCTAAGGCAGGGGCAATTTTCCACGCAGGAATCGCGATGGGGAAGTTCCACGGGGTGATGATACCGACAATGCCTAACGGCTCGCGGGTCACCTCCACATCCACGCCGGGTCGCACCGAGGCCAGGGCATCCCCCGTCAGACGTAGCGCCTCTCCGGCGAAAAAACGAAACACATGCGCGGCGCGGCGAACTTCTCCCAGCGCTTCTAACAGAACCTTACCCTCTTCGCAGGCCAGCATCGTCGCAATCTCATCTTCGCGGCGGGTGATCTCTGCGGCCACGCGGTCCAGCAGATCAGCGCGCAGCTGAGGGGTCGCGCCGGCCCAGGCGGGCATTGCGACCTCTGCCGCTTCGGCGGCATCGGTCACATCCTGGGCACCGCCGCGGGCATAAAGCCCGATCAGATCCGTCACATCGGAGGGGTTAGTGTTTTCTGAGACATCATCGGCCTCGCGCCATACGCCACCGATTAAATTGTTGTTCATTTCGCCCATGACCCGTTCTCCCATTGTTTTAGTTAGCGACGTGTTTTAGTTAGCGACGTGTTTTCGTCAGCGACTTGTTTTAGCCGGCGGTCGCGCCGCCATCGACTGGGATCAGCGTCCCGGTCATGTACCCTGCCGCGTCCGAGACCAGAAAGGCCGCGACACGTGCAATGTCTTCAGTGGTGCCAACGCGCCCCATCGGTATCGAGGCACCGTATTCGGCCAGCGTTGCGATGCGTTCGTCTCCGTTAACGCCTGCCGCCAGCATGGGGGTGTCCGTATCGCCTGGACAGACCGCATTGATGCGAATGCCCTCATGGGCGTGATCCAGCGCCATACAGCGGGTTAGTTGCGCGACCGCGGCTTTCGATACCGCATAGGCTACCGCGCCTTTCGCACCGACTAGCGCCCAGTCCGAGGCGATATTGACGATCACACCACCGCTCTGCGCCCGGAAAAGGGGAATAACCGCGCGTGAGAGTCTGAAGACACTGCCAAGATTGACATCCATCACCTGGTCCCACTCCACATCGGAGGTTTCCTCAGCGCTTCCACGGCTTAGCAGCCCGGCATTGTTGATCAGCACGTCAACCCGGCCGAAGGCTGCGATCGCAGCCTCAATAATCGCCTCTGGGGCGGCCTTATCCGACAGGTCCACCGCATAAAATGTCACCACGGCTCCCTCGGCCCGAAGCGCGTCGACCAGTGCCTGCCCGGCTGCTTCCCGACGCCCGACCAGAAACAGCGCGAACCCCTGTGCCGCCAGGGCGCGGGCTATGGCCGCACCAATTCCCGAGGTAGCGCCGGTAACGATGGCGCATTGTTTTGTGCCTGAATTTGAGCTTGAGCTTGAGCTGGCGGCGGTGCTGGCGATCGTGTTGTTCTTCATCTTTATCCCCGCTGGGCTGCCTAGAATATAGTCATCTTCCTTTTATGATTATATTTTGCGATCGCAAAAGTCAATACTACTCCATCAACATGCCATTATTTTTAATTATTAAAATAAACATCCTATATAAAACGACTTTTCAATTTATTACAAAGACGCTATATTTTATAAAATGCGATCGCAAAAATAACAAGGAGCACTCCCATGACACAGGTCACACAAACACCTCAGATAGCAATTCTTGGCGCAGGCCTGATTGGCGTTGGTTGGGCAGCATTGTTCGTGCACCACGGGGCAGACGTGCGGGTTTGGGATCCCAAACCAGAAGCCCTTAAAGAGGTCGAGGCAAGGATGCGCGCGCCCCTAGCTCAACTAGAAGAGGCATCTCCGCGTACCGCTACGCGGGGCACGCTGACGCTCTGCAGCGACCTTTCGGACGCCCTGTCAGAGGCCGATCTAATTCAGGAGAATGCACCGGAGAATATCCCGCTCAAACATGCGCTCTACTCCCTGGTTGAGCCGTTGATGATGGATAGCGCCGTGCTTGCGTCTTCCACCTCAGCGCTCACCTGGTCCGATCTCAGCCCTGGCCTAAAAGATCCGTCAAAACTGATCACTGCCCACCCCTTCAACCCACCGCACCTGGTGCCATTGGTGGAGATCTTCGGCACCGACCTTGCACGCCTGGGCCGGGCAGAAGCGATCTACCGCGCCGCGGAACGGGTGCCGGTGCGGCTGATGAAAGATGCCACGGGGCATATCGCCAATCGCTTAGCGTCGGCACTGTGGCGCGAAGCGGTGCACATGGTTCAGGCCGGTATTGCGGATGTCGAAGCGATTGACGCTGCTTTAGTCAATGGACCAGGATTGCGTTGGTCAGTGCTCGGTGCGCATATGGCCTACCATCTAGGCGGCGGTGAAGGCGGCATGGCGGGGTATCTTGCCCACCTCGGGCCGAGCCAGGAGCGCCGCTGGGCATCCCTTGGTAATCCCACGCTAAGTGAGGAAGTCCAAACCGAACTGGTCGCCGGTGTCGAACGCGAGGCTGCCGGGCGCAGTATTGCCGAACTCGAAGCCGTACGCGACAAAGCGCTGATTTCCGCCTTGCGTGCACGCAAGGAGGCCCCTCATGTCTAATCAAGCACTATCTACGAATAGCCCTCGCATCGGCCTTATCCATGCCCTCGAAGAATCGGTTATCCCGATACGCGACGCGTTCTCACGGTTATGGCCCGAAGCACAAACCGCCGATCTACTCGATACATCCCTCGCGGTCGACCTGGCACGGACCGGCGCGCTAAACCAAGCCATGAGGGAGCGTTTCCTAACACTGGGGCGCTACGCGGCGGCGGGCAACGGCACGCAAGATACTCAGGCAATTCTGTTTACCTGTTCAGCCTTCGGGCCCGCGATTGATGCGGTTAAAGCCGACCTTTCCATTCCCGTGCTGCGCCCCAACGAAGCTGCATTCGAAGAGGCGTTGAGCAATAGCACGCGCATTGCGCTGGTCGTCACATTTGCACCTTCGCTGCCATCATTGACCCAAGAGCTTGAGGATATGGCAAAAGCGAAGGGCAAACAGATCCATATCACGCCCATATTGGCCGAGGGCGCGCTCGCCGCGCTCAAAGCGGGTGACGGCGCTGGGCATGATGCCGCGGTTTTATCCGTCTGTAATAACCTTGGCGCGCAGGATGTTATCTTGCTCGGTCAATTTAGCTTGGCACGTGCCGCAAAAGCCCTGCAGCCTCACGTCGACTGCCCCATCATTACAACCCCAGACAGCTCCGTCCGCGCGCTGCGCCGGCTGGTTGCATCGTCTTGAAAGGACTGCATCATGAATGAGTGCACAACCCGCTCCCTCGCTCAGATGGACCAGGAGAGCCATTTTCATCCGGTCAGCTCAATCAGCGACCTGCAAAAAAATGGGCCAGCGATCTACACCTCCGCCAATGGCGTTACGGTCACCCGAGACAACGGGGAAACGCTGCTTGATATGGGCGCTGGGCTTTGGTGTGTGAACGTCGGCTATGGCCGCAAAGAGTTGGTGCAGGCAGGCGCGGAAGCGATGCAGCAGCTCAGCTTTCAGCACTGTTTTGGGGGTGCCGCCGCAGAGCCGACCATTCGTCTGGCCGACCGCCTGCTGAACCTGTTTCGCAGTACGGTACCCGGTTCAGACATGGCGCGGGTGTTCTTCGGCAACTCAGGCTCAGACGCCAACGACACGGCCATCAAGCTGATGAACTATTACCATAATCTGCGTGGCAAAACCGCGAAGAAAAAGATCATCGCTCGCGAAGGGGCTTATCATGGTCTGACGCTGGCCTCAGGCAGCTTGACGGGGATCAAGTCCTATCACACCGCGTTTGATATGCCGCTGGCCAACGTACTGCACACCGGTTGCCCGCACTATTTCACCTTTGGCAAGGAGGGTGAAAGCGAGGTAGCGTTTACCGACCGCTTGATCGCCGAGCTGGAAGAGATGATCACACGGGAAGGCGCCGACACCATCGGCGCTTTCATCGCCGAGCCGGTCATGGGGACTGGCGGCGTGTTCCTGCCGCCCAAGGGTTATTTCGAGAAGCTCCAAGAGGTTCTCAAGCGCCACGATATTCTACTCATCGCCGATGAGGTGATCACCGGCTTTGGCCGGACTGGCAACTGGTTCGGCTCCGGCACCTATGGCCTTCGCCCGGATATCGTGTCGCTCGCTAAGGGGCTCACCAGCGCCTACTTTCCAATGTCGGCCTCACTTATTTCACGGCGCATGTGGGACGTATTCGAAGGCGCATCCGAGAAAATGGGCGTTATGATGCACGGCTTCACCTATTCCGGCCACCCAGTCGGTGCGGCGATTGCGTTGGCCAATCTCGATGTGATGGAGCAGGAAAACCTGACTGAACGCGCGGCACTACTAGGCCCCGTTTTGCTGAAAGCGCTGCGCAACCGGGTAGGAGAAAATCCGTTCGTTGGTGATATTCGCGGCGTGGGGCTGATGGCAGCCGTCGAGTTTTCAGGCTTCCCAAAAGCCAGTGCCCCACATAAGATCGTCGCCAAACATGCCACCGCTGCAGGCGTGTTAACCCGAGCACTACCGTATCTGCCGGTCACTTCCTTTTCTCCACCGCTGACCATCAGCGAGGCCGAGATCATTGAGGCCGTCGATCGCTACGCGCGCGCACTGGACGCGGCAACCCCCGAACTGGAGGCACTGTTGGCATGACCATTGGCCTAGCTCCCGTTGAAACCCAGCCGTTACACGAGGTCGTCTATGAACGACTACGCCACGCCCTCATGTCAGGTCAGCTTGCACCGGGGCGCAAGCTGACCTCACGCAAACTGGCTAAGGAGCTGGGGACGAGCGACATGCCTGTGCGCTCGGCGCTAATGCGCCTGCAGGCCCTGCGTGCCCTGGAACAGTTACCCAATGGCTCGATGGTGTTGCCTGCCATGACGAAGGCGCGTTTCGACGACCTTATGACGACGCGGCTGGTCTGCGAACCCGCCGCCGCGCGTCAGGCCGTTGAGCAGCTGGACCGGGGCGGGCTTCTCAAGCTGCGGCAGGTAGCCGTGGCATTGACCGCCGCCGCAGAAGATCAGGACATCGACGCCTACCTCTACCACAATCACGATTTCAAATTCGCGATCTATGCGGCGTGTGGCTCTCCCTCCTTGTTGTTCCTGATTGAGACGCTGTGGCTACAAGTCGGGCCGTTTCTGCGCCAGTTCAGCGGGCAGTTTGACAATGACCTGCGCGGAATCCTCGAACTTGATTATCACGACGAGATCGTCAAGTGCCTTGAAGATAGGGACAGCGAGGGAGTCGTCGAGCTGTTAACCCGCGACATCCGCGATGGGCATGCCTTCCTGATGGAGAACGGTCAGTTTGAATAGTTCATCACCGGCTAAGCGACATGTCTCAGGCAGGCACCTGCGTTTCGCGAAATGCATCTTTCCCTGCCAGGGCCAGGCCCTCTTGAATATCGGCCACCAGCGCCTGGGACAGTGTTTCTAGTGTTCGTTGTCTTAACGCCGCCAGTATTTCTTTGTGCCGGTCGATACAGTAATGCGTTTTGTGTGTCGACATCATCTGACGCTGAAACGGGCCTAGCTGAAGCCATATGCTCTCAACCAGTGGCATGACCGCCTGATCAGGGTTAAGACAGTACAACGCCCGGTGAAATGCCTGGTTGAGGCGCGTCATCTCCACCGGGTCATTGGCCACAACGGCACCATCAAGCTCAGTGTCGATCACCGCCATGCGGTCGATCACAATATCCGAGACATGCGGCAAGCTGCGCGCGGCGGCATGCAGTTCCAACACGGTGCGCAGCTGAATAAGCTCCTCAAAACGCCCAGCCGTCATCATGGGTACACGAAGACGACGATTGCCCAGCACCTCAATCGCGTTTTCAGAGCAAAGCCTGCGCACTGCTTCACGGATCGGCGTTTGTGAAAGCCCTAAATCCAGCGCCAACCCACGAATCGTTAACCTATGGCCCGGCGGGAAAGCACCCACCATGATCGCTTGGCGCAAACGTAAATAGGCATGTTCCTGTGTCGTCATGTCAGCGGTGTATGTGACATCCGGAATAGAAGGGGCTGTCTGATCCATCTGCTGTCGTCCATTCAGCTTTTTGCTCAATGCTTTCCTCACCTTTTAATTAACTTTTAATTAACTTTTCATTAACTCTTTATCAACTTTCCCGATCATAGCATTGCGCCTTTTTGACACAAGCTTGACACGAGCTTAACACAAGCCTTATAAGTATCACTATATCAAAAATGCTATCACATTTAACAACAACGTATTGCATTGGAGGGTATTATGAGCGCGATGAATAAGTCTTATGCTGGCACTGGCGAACATACCGGTAGTCTTTATGCCGCTACAGCAAACCCAAGCCCGGAACGGCCAGCGCTAGTTGGCCACCAGGAAGCTGATGTGTGTGTTATTGGCGCCGGTTTTACCGGTCTATCCACGGCGCTGCACTTAGCTGAGAAGGGCTATAGTGTCGCGATTATCGAAGGCGCGCGGGTTGGCTGGGGCGCCTCGGGGCGCAACGGTGGGCAGATCGTCAACGGGCTGAATGCCAGTCTGAAGAAAATCGGTGGGCAATTCGGAGAGGATACTGCTCGCTTTGTTGCCAGCCTGGTAACCGAGGGCGGCGATATCATCCGTGAAAGGGCCGCTACCTACGCTATCGACTGCGATCTAAAGAAAGGTAATATCCTCGCCGCTATCACCCCGGCCGATATGCGCGAACTCGAAGCACGTCAGAAACTATGGGAACGCTACGGCATCACCTGCCAGGACATTCTTGATCGCGATGGGATTCGTCAACATATCAAAACAGACCGCTATATCGGCGGTCAGGTCGATCATAAGGGAGGCCATATTCACCCGCTGAACCTGGCCCTCGGTGAGGCTGCGGCTATTGAGCGTCTTGGTGGCACGATCTATGAAATGTCACCGGTCACCTCGGTGGATACGACCGCAGCGCGGCCCGTCGTGCAGACTGCTACGGGGCAAATGACCTGCAAGACCCTGGTGATCTGTGGCAATGCGTATCTTGGTGGCGTTGTGCCAACACTTACTTGGCGAGTGATGCCAGTCACCACACAGATAATGGCAACGCGCCCACTGGGTGAAGAACTCGCAAACCGCCTTTTACCCACTGACCACTGTGTCGAAGATATTCGCTATATCCCGGATTACTATCGGCTATCGGCGGACAAGCGCCTGCTGATTGGCGGTGGATCGGTCTATGGCGGCACCAGCGACCTGAATATTCAGAACAAGCTAAGCCGCAATCTTTACAAGATCTTTCCAGAGCTCAAAGACATCCAGATCGATTATTCATGGAGTGGCAATTTCGCGCTATCGTTCACCCGAGTGCCGCAAATGGGTCGGATCAACGACAACACCTATTTTGCCCATGGCTATAGCGGGCATGGCGTAACCGGCACGCACACCTTCGGGCGCATTCTCTCCGAGGCGATCGACGGTGATCTCAAACGCTTTGATGTGTTTGCCGGCCTGCCCTGGTACCCCTTCCCCGGCGGCCGAACCTTCCGTGTGCCCTACTCTGTTATCGGCTCATGGTGGTATGGCCTGCGCGACAAGCTCGGCGTCTGATCACGCTAGTGCCTTCTATACCGTAGGCACCGTAGGCGCTTCAATTTCCAGGAAGCGCCTTACTCGATCGGTTTTAGGGTTCTCAAAGAACTCGCTGGGGTGGGATTTTTCAATAATGATGCCTTTATCCAGAAAGACCACCTGATCGGAGACTGCCCGAGCAAATTCCATCTCGTGGGTCACCAACACCATGGTGTAGCCTTCTTTGGAGAGGTCTTTGATCACCCCAAGCACTTCCCCTACCAGCTCTGGGTCAAGGGCTGAAGTGGGCTCATCGAACAGCATCACCTTGGGCTGCATAGCGAGCGCCCGCGCAATCGCTACCCGCTGCTTTTGCCCGCCGGAAAGCGTGTAGGGGTACTGCTCGCGTTTATCGGCCATACCGACTTTTTCGAGCAGCGCCATAGCCCGCTCTTCAGCCTCGGCTTTGCTCAAGCCTTGGACATGAATAGGCGCCTCAGTGACATTGCGCAACACGCTTAAATGAGGCCAGAGGTTAAAGCCCTGAAACACCATTCCCAAGCGCGCGCGCATACCTGCCAACTCACGGCGCGACATTGGTTTTCCGGTGTCGCTAACGCCGATACGATCGCCATCAATACGGATGTCGCCTCGATCTGGCTGTTCGAGCCAGTTAATGCAGCGTAGCAGGGTAGATTTACCCGACCCCGATGAGCCCAAAATACTGACCACTTCGCCGGGCTGTACTTCTAGCGACACATCCCGCAGCACTTCGGTGCCATCGAAGCTTTTGGAAAGATTACGAATACTAACAGCGGCGGTCTCAGGCATTTTCGAATCCTCGCTTGGCGCCAAAACGGCCAATCATTTTGATAAATAGTTCTAAACCAATACTGATTAGCCAGTAGAAACCGATCACCACGATGAATGCTTCCATGGGAATAAAGTAGGTACTCGACAGGCTGCTCGCCGCCGCGGTGAGCTCGCGCACGGTGATAATCACCAGAAAGGCAGTGTCTTTGAGCAGGATAATCAATTGGTTGCCCAACAAGCCGCGGGTTTTCAAAATCAGTTGCGGCAAGATAATGCGCAGAAACATCTTGGGCTGCGAAAATCCTTGAGCGATTGCAGCCTCTACCTGCCCTTGGGCAAAGGTGGCGCGGCAGCCGCGCAAAATTTCCGCAAAGTAAGCGCCGTGATAGATCACTAACGCAATAATCCCGGCCGTCCAGGCGCTCATGCGAATTCCTGCGCTGGGCAGGCCGTAATAGAGTAAATAGGCCAGAATCAAAAATGGCAGCATTCGCATGCCATCGATGAATATCCTTAGCGGGATCTTTAACCGTGGGCGGGAACCCTCCAATAAAAACACCATGCCGCTGCCCATTAAAAAAGCCAGCACGGCGGATAAACCAAATAGCTTTAAGGTGTTATAAAAACCGCTTAAAAATACGTCATAAGACGACCACAGAATGTCCCAATTGCTCATAAAGGCTCCCTAAACGGCCAATCGGCTGGCTTTGCGCTCGGCCACGCGTTGAAGCCATACCAGCAGACTGATAATCAGCATATACAGCGCTGCGGCCGCTAAAATCGGCGGTAGAGGGTCGTAGGTAACTGCTGAAATACGATTGGTCACACGGGTCAGGTCGACTACGCCGATCACCGCAATGGCGGGGCTGCCTTTAATCAGAAACGACATCTCATTCACCAATCCCGGCAGGCTGGTAATGGTAATTTGCGGCAGCATAATTCGGCGGAAATAGACCCATGGCGTCATGCCAATGGCCAAGGCCGCTTCACGCTGCTCTTTAGAGAAGTTGTTAAACGCAGAGCGCCAAATTTCGGCGTTAAAGGCAGTGGTATTCAGAGTTAGCGCAATAATACCGGCTACATTGCGGTTGAGATTAACGCCCATGGTCGGTGCGGTTAAGAAGATAAATAGCACCAGCGTCACCAGTGGCGTGGCTCTCGCCAGGCTAATATAAACGCCTAGCAACTGATGCAGAACGGGTATTTTTGCCACCCTGAGCAACGCAATCAGCAATCCCATTACCACACCAATGGCAATGGATATGCCGGATATCCAAAGCGTTGTCCAGGCACCCTGAATGAGGAGCCCCCAAGCGCCACTGTCCATGCTCACCCCCTAGGCTTGGTAAGAAAACCGATTCGCTCAAAAAAACAGCCGCCCAGCTAACACGTTTGGGCGACTGGCGAACGCGTGACTTACATACCGGCCATTTCGTGGAACTCTTCCACTGAGGTGATCGGTGTTGTCGGCAGGTCGTCAAAGGACTCGCCAAACCATTTTTCCTGTAGCTCGGCCAAGCGGCCGGAATCGCGCAGGTGGCTCATAAAATCGGTGATATAGGCCAGCAGCTCGGGGCTGTCTTTTGGCATCGGCCATGCCACATAGCCTGGGCCGGAGACGGCCTGGCCCGCTTCGAACACATCTGGGCGTTCACTGATCAGGTCATTCACCGGCACGATGGAGTTGATAACGTAATCAACCCGGCCATTGGCGAGATCAGCGTAGATTTCTGGATAGGCTTCATACTGCATGACGTCGCCCAGCTCGCCACCGCTCTCTTCCAGCATGACCTCCAGCTCTGGCAGGCGCGAAAGCAGTGCACTGCCCGCTTGAACGCCCAGCGTCATACCGCTTAAATCTGCAACGCTATTGATACGGTCATCACCCGCCCGCTTGATGTAGAAGTGCTGAGCGGAGCCAAAAGGCGGTGCATAATTGAATACCCTCAGGCGTTCGTCGGTTACCGAAGCGCCGGTCAGTGCCATGTCGTATTGGCCCGACGAGACCGATGCTAGCAGCCCTGTCCAGGGCAAAATATCCTGGCGGATTTCGAAGTCAGCGTACTCCTCCAGTTCAATCAAAATGTCTTTGATAAAGCCGTCCGGGTCGCTGCCGCTCATAAAGTTAAACGGCGCGTAGTTATCTTCGGTGGCCACGCTCATATAGCCACGGCTCTCTATTTCGTCTAAATCCGCAGCGGAAACGGTCAATGAAGCACTTAACGCAAGTGCTCCAATGCTTAACGTGGAGGCCAAAGCAGCTATTTTTTTCATCGTCCGATATCCCCTAGGTTTTAAAAAAATAGTCAAAACATCACTCGACTGTTGTCGTCTGCAATGTGGTTTCAAACGTTTAGCGATATGCAGCAGCTAACTTCACCCTAGATTTTTATCCTCTCTGCGATTAGAGCCAGTTAGCGCAAATTAAAAGGACAGTTGCCGACAACTGAAGTGGCACGAAAAATGCTTTTGTTAGAGAGGTACTTAAGTGAATTAGCTAAATGGCCAGGATGTTTGAAGAGGAGGTGTGCATGACAACGCTGTGTCTTGAGGTCGACCCTAACGCTGCCCCCTGCCTGCAAGAACAGCTGCGTAAAACGCTGTTAGAGGCCATTCGCACGGGCAGCTTACCCACCGATGACGCGCTCCCCTCCTGTCGCAAGCTTTCCCAACAGCTGGGTATTTCGCGTAATACGGTGGCGATTGTTTACGAAAAGCTGGTCGAAGATGGCTATCTGATTAGCCGACCGCGTAGCGGTTATTACTTACACCCTGATTATAGTGAACCTCAATCAGTGCTTAACGCCGCTTTAACCGCGATAACTGAGAGCAGTAACGCTTCAACCGCTGCACCAAACTGGCACAAGCGTATTACCCAGCGCCCTACTAACTACCAAGGGATTCTTAAACCCGGCAACTGGTCAGAGTATGCCTATCCGTTTATTTATGGCCAGTTAGATACACGCCTCTTCCCGCTCGCCCAATGGCGCGATGTTTCCCGGCGGTTATTAAGCTCCCAACGCGACAAGCCGTGGCTGCGAGACCGCATCGATCAAGATGACCCTTTACTCATCGAGCAACTGCGCAAACGTATTTTGCCGCGTCGGGGTATTTTTGCTCGGCCGGAAGAGATACTCATCACCATGGGGACGCAAAATGCGCTCTATTTGATTGCGCAACTGCTTTGCCATCGAGGGACGAGCGTGGCGCTGGAATCGCCGGGTTACCGCGAGGCAATGAACGTATTTGCCCAGCGCGGCGCCAACCTGCAATACCAAACAATGGATGCAGACGGCATACGCCTGGAAGGCACACAGCAGTGTGACTATCTGTATGTGATGCCCAGCCACCAGGTTCCCACGGGCGTGACCATGAGCCGCGAGCGACGCGAGGCGCTATTGGCCCAGATCTCCCACCGCGACCAAATCGTGATTGAGGATGACTACGACGCCGAGATTCACGGTGACCAGTTTGCGCTGCCAGCGCTTAAAGCCAGTGCCCAGAGTGCCCGAATCATCTACATGGGCAGCTTATCCAAAGCACTTTCACCCGGTTTGCGCATGGGTTACGTGGTGGCGGATGCAGAGTTAATTGACGAGCTGCGGGCGCTACGACGCATGATGTACCGTCACCCACCCGCCGCGTTGCAGCACCAGTTGGCCCAGTTTATTTGCCAAGGCTATTACGAGCGCTATCTCAAACTGCATGTGGAAGAGATCGATCAGCGCCGCGACGCCATGCGCCTCGCCATTGAACAGGCCTTGCCTGGCTGCCAGAGCCACAGCAGCAGTCGTTCAAGCGCCTTCTGGATGGAGGCAGATAACAGCATTGATACCCAGCGACTGGCCTGGCATGCCGCTCAACGCGGTGTGTTGATTGAACCCGGTTTTCAACACTTCTTCGATGCCGCCCCGCCGCGACGCTTTTTCCGCCTAGGGTTTGGCGCCATAGAGAGGGAGCGTATCGACCCAGGCATACAGCGCCTGGGCCTCGCCTACGATAACGCTCTAAACACTTAACCCCTCGTCTAGCGTGATGCCGTATAGTTTTTCAGCACGCGATCTAAGATAGCTAAGCCCTCCTCCACTTCAGCGGCCGTTACGATACACGGCGGTACCACATGGATGCGGTTCTCAACGGTAAAGACCAGCAGTCCGTTTTCCATTAATTGCTGCTTGAGTTTCAGCACTTCCGCCCCTGGCAGTGGCGTTTTATAAACCGGGTCGCTGACGAGCTCCAAAGCGTGAAACACCCCGACACCCCGCCAATCACCGATGATGGCGTATCGCTCGGTAAGCTGTTGCAAGCCTGCGGCTAACGGGCCATTACCCATCGCATCAGCGTTTTCAACCACGCCCTCTGCTTCCATCGCATCCAGAGTTGCAACTATCGCCGCCATTGCCAGCGGGTGACCGGAATACGTCAGGCCGCCGACAAAAAAGTGGTCATCGAAATAACGTGAGATTGGTTCAGAGATAATAACGCCCCCGGCGGGTACATAGCCCGAGTTCACCCCTTTGGCGAAGACGATTAAATCGGGCGCCATGTCGTAATGTTCGAAGGCGAACCAGCGCCCCGTGCGGCCGAAGCCGGCCATCACTTCATCTAGAATCAGTACAATGCCGAACTCATCGGCGAGTTTTCTGACGCCCTGAAGATATTCCTTCGGAGGTAACAGCACGCCAGCAGTACCGGGGATGGTTTCCAGCAAGATGGCAGCCACCGCGTTAGCACCTTCGCACTCAATCACCCGGCGCAGGTGTTGCAGCGCTCGCTCACACTCCTCCTCTTCATTGCGCGCCCAAAATTCGCTGCGATAGAGGTAAGGGTTGAAGAAGTGCACGTGCCCGCTGGCATACTCGTTGGGCACACGCCGCCAATCGCCGGTGGCGGCAATCGCTGAACCGGTATTGCCGTGATAGGAGCGGTAGCCGGAAAGGATTTTACTTCGCCCGGTATAAAGACGCGCCATCCGGATAGCGTTCTCATTGGCATCCGCTCCCGCATTGGTGAAAAACACCTTACTAAACCCAGCGGGCGCTTTGGTGACAATACGCTTAGCCGCTTCGCCCCGGGCTAAGTTGGCATGGGCTGGGGCAATGGTACACAAGCTCGCGGCCTGGGCTTGAATCGCGCTGACCACCTTGGGGTGCTGATGGCCGATATTGGTATTGACTAACTGACTACTAAAATCCAGATACGAGCGCCCCAGATAGTCCCACACCCGACACCCTTCAGCCCCTGCAATCACCATGGGGTCTAAACTGCCTTGCTGCGCCCAGGAGTGGAACACATACTGGCGGTCTAAGGTGTGTACATAAGTATTATCCACACCGCTTTCGGGTGGATGTGAAGCGGCAATATTGGTATTCATAGCAAGCACCCTAATTAACCCGTTTAGAAATAGCGTGCTTGTCAGCCTAGTGAGTCAAACGTTTAGGCTATAGGGCCAGTCGTTACGTGCCAACAGGACAGGCGTATTGGAAAACAGCGATGTCACAGTGACAGGCACCAACTGGCTCTAAAAGCTTGAACCAGCGTTGCCTACAGTGATGTAAGAACGCGCCCATCGCCTTTAATTATTTGCCTTTAAATAGTTTGAATAACGTGGAGAGATTGCAATGCCTAGCGTACTTATTACCGGAGCGACGTCAGGGTTTGGCAAAGCGGCTGCCCAGCGCTTTGCCAAAGCGGGCTGGTCGTTGATTTTAACCGGGCGACGCGTAGAGCGCCTAAAAGCACTAGAGGAGGAGCTTTCTAAGCAGGTGCCCGTGCTAACACTGGCGCTGGATGTTCGCGACAGTGACGCGGTAACAAAGGCGATTAGTGGTCTGCCAGAGGAGTTTCTGCCGCTCACATGTTTAATCAACAATGCCGGATTGGCACTGGCGCCGCAACCGGCGCAAAAGGTGGCGCTGGAGGATTGGCACACCATGATCGACACCAATATCACAGGGTTGGTCAACGTCACTCACGCGGCGCTGCCGCTGCTGCTGAAAACTGGAAAAGGCGCGAGTATTCTCAATCTCGGCTCGGTGGCGGGTCAGTGGCCCTACCCAGGCGGGCATGTGTATGGCGCATCGAAAGCCTTTGTTCAACAGTTCAGCTATAACCTGCGCTGTGATCTGTTAGGTACTGGCGTGCGGGTCACTGATCTAGCGCCCGGCATGGCGGAAACTGAGTTTACGCTGGTCAGAACTAAAGGCGACCAGGCTGCTTCGGATGCACTGTACCGAGGTACGACGCCACTTCAAGCAGAAGATATTGCCGAGCAGCTTTACTACTTGGCTACGCTTCCCGACCATATCAACATCAATCGTTTGGAAATTATGACCGTTCGTCAGGCATGGTCAGCGTTTGCGATTGATCGCGACCCGGCTTAAGCCTGCTTCGCCGGTTCTAATAAGCCACCCGTTGAAACGCGGTCGCGCCCTTTCTCTTTGGCTAGATAAAGGGCGTTATCCACTCGTTTCATTACACTTTTGACTGACTCTTGCGAATGAACCTCGACGACACCAAAACTTGCCGTGACGCTGCCTTGAATAGGAAAGTCGGTGTGTTTGATTGCACATCGAATTTTGTCAGCAAGCCGCAAAGCCTGTTCAAGAGAGGTTTCAGGGGCTAGCAGCATAAACTCTTCACCGCCCCACCGCGCGCAACAATCCGCTTTACGTAGATTACTCTTAAGCAAATCGGCAAGCGCTACCAGTACCTGGTCACCGACATCGTGCCCGTAGCTATCATTGATTTGTTTAAAATAATCGAGATCCAGCATGATCAAAGAAAGTGATCGAGCGTAACGGTTTTGTCGATTGACCTCGCTTTTCAGTACCGCATCGAAATGCGATCTATTAACCAGTCCGGTTAACATATCCGTCGTTGCTAGCCGCTTAAGTTTGGCCTCTTTCTCCATCTGCTCGGTCACATCGCGCTGAGTTAACACCAGCGTCATCGCGCTGCTCTTGCGAGGCCCCATCGCGGTAATTCGCCACTCGATATGCCGACGTGAGCCATCATGACGACGGGAAACCTCACGACCACTGATGCCTTCAAAGTCGCCATTAGCGCTGGCATTCAGCTCATCGCCTAGCTGGGCAACAATTTGTTGATTGGCCGCCTCTTGCTCAACCACGATGGGGAATGCGCCCAACCACTCTTCGCGGCTGCCACCCCACAAGCGCTGATAGTCAGTATTGACGTCCACGATGTGAATACCAGGCACACGTTCCTGCACACTAAGAATCGCCACCGCGTGGCCTGGCCGCCCATCACCAGATTCCGACCCTGGTTGTCCATAGTGTTGATACATTCTATTTACTCATCCTTGTAAAATAGTCGTGCGGTCATGGTGCTAAACGTCAGTGGGCATATTGAAAGGCCCTACCTTTGCCACCACGAGATACTACGCCAAAACTCTCTCATAATTTACTAAAATAGTAATATTAATTACAGATCGTTAACATAACGCAGGCTATGCCGGTTAAAATATTCTGGCGATGCATCTCGTGCTGCACGGCTCATGAGCCAACAGGTTTCGATACCCATAGCCGATAAAGCGCAGGGGTAAAGAACAACGACACCACCGTCGCTAAAAGTAGTCCAAAACCAACGGTTTGCGCGAAGGGTGGCCATAGCCCGCCGGTGGCCAACATCAGTGGAATTAAACCTGCAAAGGTAGTGATCGTGGTCGAAACGATATGTCGGCTGGTGGGGCCACTGATCACCGCCAGCATGGCGTCGATATCGCCTTTGCGGGCGGCTGCGTCGTCATCAAGGGCGGCAATAATGATAATGGTGGCATTAATCGCTACCCCCACCAGCCCCATAATGCCGACGATAATTACAAAACCGAACGCATGTCCGCTTAGCAGCAGCGCCACAATGCCCATTCCCATCGCTTGAGCTCCAGCAATAAATACAATGGCAGCCCGCCGGAAGGAGTTAAATGCCAACACCACGGTGGCCACCATGGCAATGACTAGCAGCACCACCGAGGCAAGCAACTGGCCCACGGCTTCATCGCGCTCGGCGGCTTCGCCACCGGTTTCGATTCGGTAACCAGGAGGCAAATGAAACGCCCCCGATTCCAACGCCGCCTGAAGCTTGGCATCCAACTGGGCCATGGAGACCGCCGGAAGAGCATCGGCCACCAGGTATCCTTGTACTAACTGCACCCGTTCCGCGTTACGGCGGGTAATCACGCTCCAGGCAGGCGTGAGTGACACCTCTGCCACCGCTGCTAGTGGCAGGCCCTCCGCTACTTGATCGCTGACCAAGCGCAGCGCCGCCAGCTGTTCAGCATTAGTGCGCCACTCATCGGCGTAGCGGACCCGCACAGGTAGTTGCTGCGTATCCTCCAGCAGCATGCCTGCCGATTGCCCCGAGAGTGCGGCCCTCACTTGTTCCGCTAACCGCTGCGGCGTTAGCCCCGCATCACTCAGTGCCGTGCGGTCGATATCCAGGGTTAACCTGGGTAAATCACGCTGCATGCCAGCACGCACATGGGTAATCTGAGGCAGTTGGTGCATTAAGCCCGCTAGTTCAAGCCCCAGCGATGACAGCACCGCTAGATCATCGCCATAGACCCGTAGCTCAATCGGGGCTTTAAACGGCGGGCCCTGCTCATACTTGCGCACCACGCTTTGGGCCTGGGGGAAACGCTGATCAAGCGACTGCTGCAGGGCGGGCACCCGCTCGTTAGTGATTTGTAAAGACGCTGTATCCACAATCAGATGCACAAACGCTGGGTTGTTATCCTCATTGGTGAGCACGTTGTAGTACATCATCGGTGCGCTTTCACCCACAAACGCCGAGACGCGGGTGACGCCCGACAGCTCACGAATCATGGCCTCGATCTCCTGGGCCAGTGCTTCGGTGTTGGCCATACTGCTGGCGGGGGACAAGCGCACCTCTATATGAAACTGGTCGCGGTCTGCCGGTGGGAAAAACGCCACGTCCAGGGTGGGCATCAACGCCATGCCGCCCATCGGCACGCACAGGGTGATGATCATAGCGGCCCAGGGATGACGCAGCGCGCTACGAACCGTACGGCGAAAGCCTCGCTTAACCATACCGCTGATGCCGTTATCTCGGGGCGATGGAGGCTTATCGGCAACCTTGGCTAACAGCATGGGTGACAGTGCCGGCACCAGCAGCAACGAGACCAGATAAGAGCTTACCAGTGCGACCATCACCGCCATGGCCAGGGGCCCCACGAACTCCCCCGCAGGGCCTGGCATCAACACAATCGGCATAAACGCCAATATGGTGGTTAAGGTGCTGGCCAGCAGCGGCACCGCTAAGTGGCGCAGTGTGTCCCGGGTAGCGGCAAGCGCTGAGTCGCCTTTCAAAAAGCGCTCGCGCAGGGCGTTGGTCATCACAATGGCGTTATCCACCATCAGCCCCAGGGCCACGATAATGCCGGTAATGCTCATCTGGTGGATATCGATACCCAGCGGCTTAAAAAGAGCCAGAGTGAGCAGAGCCGTGGCCGGAATCGCCAACCCCACCGTCACCGCCGAGCGCCAGCCCATGGTCAGGAACAGGATCGCCACCACCAGCACTAGCCCCATCAGTAGGCTACCTGCAACGTTGCTTAAGCGCTGGTTGGTGTAACTGGCCTGCTCAAAAACCTCCTCAACTTCTATACCGACAGGCAACTCATCGGCAAATACCGCCAACTGCTGCTGAGCTTTGTCCACCCAGCGATCAATTCGCTGACCGGGCGCCATACGTGCGCCGACAAACACCGCACGCTCGCCATTTAACAGGGCCACCGCGGCTGGCGGGTCTTGTACGCCGCGGCGTAGCTCAGCCAACTCGCCAAGCCTGACGGTTTGCCCCTTACGGGTCGCCACGTCTATATCGCGCAGCCTATCAAGCGTATCGAACTCACCGCTTAGCCCCACCGTTAGCCGGTGGCCGTCAGTAACCACTTCACCTGCGGTACGCCGACCGTCGCTGGCCTCAATGGTGGCCGCTAACTGCCCGACGGAAAGCCCCAGGGCGTTCAGTTCAAGCGGGTTAACCATCACCTCTACCTGCTCCCCCGCCACGCCGAAGCGGTGGGTATACTCCGTGCCAGGGACGTTTCGAAACGCTGCTTCCAAACGCTCGGCGTAGCGCTCCATCAGTTGGGGATTGGGCGGGGAGTCCAATGTCCAGCGTAGCGCGGCCACGATGCTAAACGCGTAACCGCGATCATCCAGCAGCTCCGGCGTTTGCACACCGTCAGGCAGTGTAGGGGCGACATCGGCCAGCTTGTCCCGTACGCGACTCCACACCGGCGTAACGTTGGTCACTTCGTCCTCAAGCTCAAGGTTAATCACCGCAATGCCTTGGCGTGAGGTGGATTCCAGCACGCTAATCTCAGCGATGGTGCGTAGCTCATCCTCAATGGGACGCACCACCAAGGCTTCGACCTGCTCTGGAGTGGCGCCAGGAAAAGGCGCAAGTACGGTGGCCATGCGCGCCACTAAATGGGGGTCTTCCGCACGTGGCAACGTTTGAATGGCCGACAGCCCGGCGACCACAAGCAGGCCCAGCGCGAGCGCTAACAATCGCCGGTTAAATAACCACTCAAGGCGCTTCATAGGCCACATCCTCGCTCAGCGTGACCTGCTGACCTGGCGAAATCCGGTGGGTGCCGCTGGTAATCAGCCGCATACCCGGCGCCAGCGTGCCGCGTACAAAGGCTTGATCTCCTTCGCTATGCAGCAGCTCCACGCTGGCCTGGGCCACACGGTAGTGATCACTCACTAGCGGCTCGGCCACCAATACGTTCCACAGGCCGCGCTCAGCGGCTTGCAGGGAGTCCAACGGCACCCAGTAGCCGCTTGCGGGCTCGGTGATTGTATAGCGCAGTTCTGCTAAATCGCCGGGTACGGCGCTGCGGGGCTCACCCAGTGATACCACCAGCGTCTGGGTACGGCTGTCACGGTCGACCTGGGGGAGCCGGGCACGCACTTCTGCGCGGATCGCCGCGCCATTAACACTCAGTTCAACGGCCTCACCTGGGGTAAATGTGGCCGCCAGCGCGGCGGGTAAGCCAAGATGCGCTTCTAACTGCTCGACATCGATAAGATCAAAAGCGGTTGTGCCGCTACTCACCAAACTGCCGACACTGACATAGCGCTCGATCACTCGCCCGGCAAAGGGCGCTTTTAATGTGCTGTCATCTAAATCGGCGGTCAGGCTATCGCGCTCGGCAGCCAGCGCCGCAAGGCGAGCCTGAAGGGTCAGCCGATCGGTACGCGCCTGATCCAGCGCGGTGCGGCTGGCAAAGTTATTCTGGTTTAGCTGCGCTTCACGCTCCTCCTGGCGCTGAGCAAGGGCGAGGCTGGCACGCGCTTCTTCACTACGCGCGGCGACCTCCGCCAAGCGGCTTTCTAATCGGCGGGTATCCAGCGTGGCCAGCACATCCCCCTGCTCAACCGCATCGCCTCTGTCGGCGGACACAGCAGTGACCCGCCCCGCAGGTTCGAAGGCCAGTGATACTGACTGGCGAGCCACCACACGCCCCGTTAAGCGCACATCACGCTGCAACTTTTCGGCTTGTTCCAGGGCCTCGCTAGTAACCTGCAGTAAGGCGTTATCAGCGCCTTGCTGGCGGGTCTGCTGAGCAGTGCTGTGCTGGCTGGTCAGGATAAACACCGCCGCCAGTGTGACACCGACCATCAGCAGCGCCGCCAGGGCGCCGCGCAGACGGTGGCGCCAAGAAGACGCTAATAACCTACCCATAATAGCCTCGAAATGGTTTATTCTTGAACGATACCGTTCACTATAATACCTGTACGCACACGTTCAATATTTATTTACTCAATGGGCACGGATTTCACTGGATGAAAGATTCGCAACATACACCGCTTGAACCAAAACGCCGCGCTGGCCGACCTAAAGATATGGCGAAACGGGATGCCATGATGGATGCGGCGACAAGTCTATTCTTTCGCCATGGCTTAGAGGGCGTAACGATGGAAGCCGTTGCCCGGGAAGCGGGTGTTTCAAAAGTCACCGTGTACGGCCATTTTGTAAACAAAGAGGCCCTGTTTGGTAGTGTGATCCGGCGTGAAACCGCCACCATCCGCCGCGGGTTAGATAATCTGCCCGACACCCACGAGGCGGTGCGCCAATCGTTGATCGAGGTCGGCTTAAGCCTGGTGCGCTTTTTATTAGAGCCCCATGTGCTGGCGGTTGAACGGGTAATGACCGCCCAAGGTGAACAGTACCCGGAGCTGCTAAGGGCGTATTTCGAGGCAGGCCCCTGGGCAATGCAGCAATGGCTACAAGAGAAGTTAGAAGGATTAGCCCGCGCTGGGCATTTAACCCTTGGCCCCCCCACCTTTGCCGCCGACCAACTGTGCAGTATGTGGCAGGGCATGCTGGTCACAGAGATCCTCATGGGCGTGCGTAAACCGCCCAGTGATGAAGAGCTTCACCGCCAAATAAGCAGCGCCGTGGATGTGTTTTTGGCGGCGTATGGGAAGCCCAGTCAAGGGAGCGTCCTTAGCTAATGTGTCTACGGGAGGATAGGGCGTTCGTTACTGACCGATAACAAAGGCGATAGCTGGATTACCTTATCAACTCAACCCTCCCGAAATGCCTCTACCACCCGCTCAGCCAATACCTCGCTAGCATCGCCACTGCCTGCACGCTTCACCAGCGCCACTTGATAATCACCTAGCGGGGGCAGTGACTCGTTATGAAGACGTTTGAGCGGTGGCCGAATCAAGCTTTTCGGAAAAGCCGTCACGGCCAAATCGGCCAGCATAGCCGCTTCCTGCCCGGCACAGTGGTCGCAGGAGTAGGCGATTCGGTAAGCAATTCCCGCTTGATCAAGGGCATTGAGGGTAATTCGACGCCACGCACACCCTTGCTGCGCCAGAGTTACCGGTAGTGGCGAGCGCTGCACGGCAACGCCATCCTCACGGCCCGCCCACACTAACGGTTCGCTGTGGACGATTTCTCCACGTCCGGTCTGGCCAGGCCCTCCGGCCATCACCAGGGCGAGATCAAGCTCGCCCTCGTCCAGCCTGGCAAGCAGATCTTTGCTGCGTCCCACCTCGACATCGACCTGCACCGCCGGATGCGAACGGGCAAACTGGGCGAGCACCGTCGGTAATATACGCCCCACCACGTCGTCCGTTATACCCAGTCCCACACGCCCCTCTATGGACGGCGCAAGAAACTGGGTCACGGCTTCGGCGTTGAGCTTCAGCAGCCGACGACCATAGCCCAATAGCACTTCTCCCTCGGCAGTCAGGCGTACATGCCGCGCCTCGCGCACAAACAGCGTCTGGCCGAGGATCTCTTCCAGGCGTTTGATCTGCATGCTCAGCGCGGAAGGGGTGCGAAACAGCTGCTGGGCGGCGCGGGTAAAACTGCCGCTCTCGGCAATCGTCACAAAAGTACGCAGCACCTCGCTATCCAGTAGCGGCAAGGCGGCCCGGCTGGGTGGTAGGGTTGAGAGTTGGTTCATCGCACTAACCTTTCAGAAAATCTTAACACACAGTGTAGATCTTTTCGTTTGATTGATCCAAGGCGAAGCGCCAAGCTGATAACCAGAGGTCGCGACCCTCCTACTTATTAACCACAGTTCACACCTGCCCAGTCGGTGCATAGGCACCGCTTACTGTGCAGCGGGAGTGACGATGGAGGTGCGCGATGAAATGCGAAGATCCTACCCAAAATGCCCACAACGCCTGGGAAAAGGCCAGCCAACTGGCGCCGCCCCCCAAGCCGCCACAATTACATTTCTACATGCCTGCCATGCCGTCAATGCGGCTGATTCGAGCGTTGGATATGGGCTGGTGGCATTACCGGCGGCGCTGGCTTTTCCGCCGCCATATAGTGCCGTTACTGGACTACGACGATCATGTTCTGTGCGATATTGGTCATTGCCGCGACGATATTCTCTGGGCTAGCCAACTGCCCTTGAAGGTCGATGCCATTCACGCATTAGAAGCCCGGCTGAAAAAACGACAGGCTCAGCATGCCTAACATCAAAAAAGCTTCGAGCCTGGGAGAGGTTCGAAGCTTTTAATAGCGCGCTTGTTATCACTCCAGCGCTTAGTACCTGATTTTTAAACCCCTATAGGCCCACCATCACGCTTTTGAATCACCACGGTCGAGGCCCGGGGGCGGATCTGGCCGCTGGCGGCAACAGTGGCGTCTTGGATCAGCGCGCTTGCATCCGCGGGCCAATTGCTCGGATGCTGAATATTGATAAACAGCGCGGTTTTATCCGGCGTGGTAAAAATGCCAGTGACTTCGCAGCCGTTCGGCCCCACCGCAAAGCGCTTGAGCTGCTGCTGGTTACTGCTGTTAATCACCGGGCCGGTTCCCTGGATGTCGTCTAACCCGTTGGGTACCACGGCAAGCAGCTGGTCGTTGGTGTACTCCGTGATGCCTTCATAGCCGTTATCGGTCTGAATCCACAGGATGCCCTGACCATCATCGCGCTCATCAAACCAGAGCCCATCAGGGCTGGCGAACTGGTTCATTTCGGTTAAGCCCGAGTGGTTATCCGCATCGTCAGCCGCCGCGCCAAAGACAAACACTTCCCAGCGAAACGCATTCGGCAGGCGACTTTCACGCCAACGGATAATGTGGCCGGCGCCGTTATTTGCACGAGGGTTGGCGGCGTTAGTCGGGGCAGTGACATAGCCAACCCCCAACTGATCAATCTCATCACCTTCGTTGGTAAAGGTCGGCGCTGCGGCCTCCTCACTACGCTGGGAATTGTTAGTCAGCGTTAGATAAACATCCCCAGAGGCCGTATCCACGGCGGCCCATTCGGGCCGATCCATCGGTGTTGCCCCCATCAGATCCGCGGCATCGCAGGTATTGATAATCACACCAGCTAAATCATTCTCTGCCAAGCCCAGCGCCGCTGCCAGCCACTCACCGCTGCCATCGGCGTGAAAACGGGCTACATAGAGGGTGCCGTTATCCATATATTTATTGCCGATGGCAAGGCGGTCGTACGCCTCGCCCGGGCGGTTGGCATCAGCGGGATCCCAGACCGCATCAGAAACGTATTTATACACGTACTCGTTGCGGGCATCGTGGCCGGAATAGAACACCACCGGCTGGCCAGCTTCCAGTTTGCCTAACCAGCAACCTTCATGGCGGAAACGGCCCAGTGCCGTGCGTTTAACTGCGCGGGCACCGCTATAGGGGTCAATTTCGACCTGGTAGCCGAAGGTGCGCGCTTCGTTGCGGTAGTCATCCTCGGCGCGCTCACCGCGTGGCGTGATATCAAAACGGGCAAACTCGTCGTTCTCTTCAGAAGCATCACCCGCCGACGTTTCCCAGGCGTAGCGGCCGCGTTCAGTGGGAATACCAATCCGGGCGTCGTCCTGGAAGCGCTCGCCGGTGTGAATAAAGACGTTGGGCCAGTTCTCTTCGCTGGCCATGTAGGTGCCCCAGGGCGTGACGCCGTGCCCGCAGTTATTGTTGGTGCCCCGGGTTTGAGTACCTGCCGGTGAAAAGCGTGTTTTAACGTAATCACTGCCCGCCACGGGGCCAGCCAGATCCATTTCCGTTGCGCTGGTAAAGCGGCGGTTATAGCGCGATCCCGGCACATGCGACCACTGCCCGTTGGCGTCTTTTTCGACCTCGACAATGGTCACACCGTGAGCATTGATCTCGGTGCGTGACTCCTCCGCCGGGCGCTTACCTTCATCCGCGTTGGTGGGGCCACCTTGGGGTGCCCAGAGCGCCGCTTGATCGATATATTCATTGTTCAGCGCGAGGATAAAACGGCGCGAGGCGCTTTCGGTATCCAGCGGAAAGGCATCCATTCCATCGTGGTGCATACCCACGCTTTCCGCCTGACGCTCAGCGGTCATTGGCTGGTCAGGCTGCCAGCTGTCGCCCGCGCTTAACGGCGCCCCCCAGGGCACCAAGACTTGGGCCACGTAACCTTCCGGCACCACCACGGCGTCGGTGAGTGACCCTTGAACCGCTTCAAACGCCAGTGTCAGCGGTGTTTTTTGTGCCCCGTTTGAAGCAAGCGCTTGGGCAGCACCGCCAAAACTAAGCATCGAGGCAGCCGCCACGCTCAAACCACCGCGCATCACATCGCGACGGGAAACATGGCGCGCCAATACATCGGCGAAAGGTGGGTTGCCGCTGTGGTTAAACAGGCGATGATCTTCGATCTCTTTACTCATTTTGGTCTCCCTCTGATCGTTTGTAAGTCAACGATTGAACGTTAGGAGACACTAAAGAAGCTCAATGACAACACGATGACGGCCCGCCTGCATTTGGATGAAGAACTCGGGACTTGATGTTTCGTCCCTCCCCCTCCTCCCCAACTTCTATTGAGAGACTATTGGGAACCTATTGAGAGGCAGTCTCAACTCTGCTAAATTAACGCTAATAGTTATCATTAACACAGGAGTTATTCTCTCATGCAGTTAGCCGATAAGGTCACTCGCCGGGGAGATACGTCGGAATCTGCGCCCCGCGAAGTGGATAGCAGTGAATTGCTGGGCAGCTCAGGCCAACTGGTTATTCACCATGAACAGCGCCGCTACGTATTGCGCCGCACTAAAAGCGGCAAGTTAATCCTCAACGCCTAACGCCTTAGCAGCTAATTTCTCTGATTAGTTTAAAAATGTACCAAGTAAAGCCAGCCAGGTAGCCCATCGCACCCAGCCAGCGACCTCTTCCACTTACCCCTGTTGGAATTCTCTGGCTTATGAACCACACACGTGCCTTTGGTGGCCTTTGTTTAACGCTGCTCCCACTGCTAGCCGCCCAAGCAGACGACGCCGAACTTGACCCAGTGACGGTCACCGGCACCCGAGCGCCGACTGACCTTTCACGGGCACCGCTGATTATCGATATTATCAATCGCGATGATGCGGTGCTCGCCACCGCCAGCCGGGTCGAAGACGTGCTTAGCCGCCAACCCGGCCTACATGTCGCTGGCCAAGGGCGTCGAAATGGTCAAACACTCAGCATGCGCGGGTTTGGCAGCAAAGGCGTGCTGGTGCGTCTGGATGGCGTTCGTCAGGATATCTCCACCGGCCACATCGGCAACTTCTTCCTCGACCCAGGCTTGATTCAGGAGGTACAAATCGCCCGGGGTGCGCTCTCCAGCCTTTACGGCAGCAATGCCATGGGTGGGGTGGTCAGCTTCACCAGCATGGATGCTGGTGATCTATTGGCCCCCGGCGATGATAGCGGCGTACGCCTTTCCATCGGCGGGGCGACGGCCAGCGACGAACTACGCGGCAGCCTGACTGCCTTTGGTCGCCGCGATACCGCCAATGGACAAGTGGACGGCCTATTCTCAATCGGCCGCAGTGAATCCGGTGATATTCGCCGTGCCGGAGGCGATGAAGCCGAAGACGATGCCACACTCAATAGCCTGCTGCTCAAAGGCGGCTGGGAGCCCAGCGACGAACAGCGGCTGTTTATAAGCTGGCAGCATTACGAAGAAGAAGCCACCCAGCCCGCCAACCCACAGCAGCTTTCAACCGATGCCAGCAATCCGCTGCGCGACCGCGATGTGGAAAGCAATAACGTCCAGCTCGGCCACCGCTGGCAGCCCAGCGCTGCCACAGAAGTCACTTCGCAGCTTACCTTTAGCCAGCAGGATATCGACGAACCCCAGGCCAACCGCACCTTAGAACGCGTCGGGCTACAGAGCGACGGCTTCCACAGCATGGAGCACGGCTGGTTTTCGCAAACACTGGTTTTCGGCGCCGAGCTGGAGCAAGCCCGCCAACGGCCAGAGGGCGAAGCCAATGGTTTCCCCAACGCCGATATCGACAACCAGGCAGCCTATCTCGACACCACCCTCACCGCTGGACGCTATCTAGCCGATGGCGGTGCCGGGCAGTTTGACGTGGGTCTTGGCGCTCGCTATGACCGCTACGATGCCAGTGGTCAAAACGACGCTGATAGCGTCCACGACCAGGTATCGCCGCGTTTTCGCCTCGCCTGGCGGCCCGATGACGCCTTGATGCTGTTTTCGGGCTACGCCGAAGCGTTCCGTGCACCGAGCCTTTCAGAGCTTTACGCCAACGAGCGCCACTTCGCGGGTTTCTGTGCTGGCCCGTTCTTCTGCACGCCGGATAACTACTGGATTCCCAACCCCAACCTATCGCCTGAATCCAGCCATACCTGGGAAAGCGGCGTGGTCTGGCATCAAGGCGACTGGCAGCTGCGCGCCAGCTACTTCGACACCCGTGCCGACGACTTTATTGATACCCAGGTCGACATTAGGGCGGGCACTACCCAAGCGGTGAACGTACAGCGCGCCCAGCTGTGGGGCTATGACGCTCGGGTGACCTGGCAGCCAAGCGCGTTCCCGTTTCTGACCAGCTTTGTGGGCCTGTCGGAAGTTTCCGGCAAAGACCGCGACTCTGGCGAACCGCTGGGCAGCCAAACACCGTTGGAAGCGACCCTGGGTAGCGAGATAGCGCTATATAACAGCGATATCCGCCTGGGCTGGCAAGCGCGCTTTGCCCAGTCTTTCGATAAACAGGGTGACGATGAACGCCTGCCCGGCTATGGCCTGCACGACGTTCATCTCGGCTGGCAAATCACCCCGGCCGTGGATACCTCGCTGCGCCTTGCCAATCTGGGTGACAAGGTGTGGTACCGGCCCGACGGTAGCCTGGGCGATGGGCGCAGCCTGTTCGCCACCCTCAATTGGCAGTGGTAAATCCATGCAGTCAACCCGATAGAGGTGCGTCATGATTCCATCCCAACAGATTGCCATTATCGAAGCCTTTGACGCGGCGCGTGCCGCTCAGCCGCGGCTACCTGCCATTGAGATTGCTGAACGCTTAGCCATCAGCGAAGGCGAGCTCCAGGCCGCCCGGTTAGGGCGAGATGTATGGACGCTGCCGCTCTCGCCCAACGAGCTTGCCGCCTACCTGCCACAGTTGGGGCGGGTTAAGGCGTTGACCCGCTCGCGGCTGGCCGTGCTGGAGCAAACCGGCGATTACCCTGAACTCAGCGGCGGGCCACACACAGGCCTGCTGCTCGACCCCGGCGGCCTGGATCTACGTTTGCTCTACACCCACTGGCACTGGGCCTGCTTGATTCGTGATCCTATGCCTTCTCCCCATCCTATGCCTTCCTCTCATGAAGAAGAGCCCCAGTGGCGGTGGAGCCTGCAGATATTTAACCAACATGGCTGCGCCGTGCATAAATGCTTTGCTCTGGAGAATCCACTGCCACGCCCTTGGGGCGCACTAGCGGCTTTGGGCACGCGGGACACGCCGGCGTTTACCCAGAGCATGTCTCGCTCAAAACGCCCCCTGCCCGAAGCGCCAACCCTGGCCAGCGAGTGGGGCGCGATGCGCGATGTGCACCAGTTCTTTGCCCTCCTCCAGCGCCATCATCTGGAGCGTATTGAGGCCAACCAGTTAATGCAAGGCCGCTATACCCGTGCGCTGCCCGTGAATGCCCTGGAAACGGTGCTTCAGCACGCCAGCCAACGCGAGCTGCCGTTGATGCTGTTTGTCGCTAGCCCCGGCTGCGTGCAGATTCGCACCGGCACACTGCCCGCTCCGCAGCGCGCCCGTGGTTGGCTGAATCTGTTTGGCGAGCAGTTCACCCTGCACCTTGACGACACCGGGATTGATCAGGTTTGGCAAGTCAGCAAACCCAACCGCGACGGCGGCGTCACCAGCATTGAGGCCTTCGATGCCCAAGGCTCGCTAGTGCTGCAGCTTTACGCAGAGCGCCAGGAAGGCCGTGCGGAGCGCCGCGAGTGGCGGCAGCTGTTGGATGAACTTGACAGCCAAGAGGCGGTGGCATGAGCACAGCACGTTTTATACGCCGCTCGCTGGTAGCACTGCTGATTGGCTGGTTGACCACCGGGGCCGCGTTGGCCAACGAGCGCTGGGTGGTGCTGGGTGGCGATATCGCCGAGACCCTGGCCGCCCTGGATGCCGATATCAACGTTATCGCCCGAGACGACACAGTGGTCTACCCACCGGCCATGGCCGAGCTGCCTTCGGTGGGTTACCTGCGCCAGCTCTCCGCTGAAAGCGTGCTTTCTATTAAACCCGACCAGATTCTGGCCGCCGGACACGCAGGCCCCAAGGAAGTGCTTGAACAGCTAGCGGCGGTGGGGGTTGGCATAGAGATCATTAACGCCCCTCCCTCCCTGGAGGCCATTGGCGATAAAGTCCGTGCCGTTGGCCAACTCACCGATCGCCGTGAGGAAGGTGACGTCTTAGCGGACGCATTGAACGCTAAGCTAGCGCGGTTAGCCAACCTGCCTAACCTGCCGACCACACGCGCCATATTTATTATGCAGCATAGCGGCTTAACCCCCCGGGCGGCGGGAAGTAACACGGCAGCGCATACCGCGCTTGAAGCGGTGGGGCTGGAAAATGCCTTTGACGAGATGCAGGGCTATCACAGCGTGGGTGCCGAAGCCCTGGCCCGGCAAGCACCCGAGGTTGTGATTGTCTCCGAGCGGGGCTTGGCGGCCATGGGCGGCGAAGCCGCGTTATGGCAACTGCCGGGTATGGCATTAACCCCCGCAGGTCGAGAGCAGCGGTTAATTGTAATCAATGATCAAGCGCTGCTCGGCTTTGGCCCACGCACGGCCGACCAGCTCCTCACTTTACGCCAGGACGTTGAAGCGCTACTGGGCGCATCGACTAGCATTCAAAACAGCACCGCCCAGCGAAGCCCATGATAGCCATTCTTAACACTTACCGTTTCCGGGTGCGGCTGCCGGTTAGTCGCACTACCCGCGTGCTCGTCGGTTTAACCACGGCGCTGCTGCTGGCCTTGGCTTGGGCGGCCGCCTCGGGGGCGCTGGGCATTTCCCCCTGGGGACTTATCAGCGGCCAAGCCGACCCGCTCAGTGTTCAGGTGTGGTGGCAACTGCGCCTACCGCGCTTACTGCTAGGCGTCGCAGTGGGCGCAATGCTTGCCGGTAGCGGGGCCGCCATGCAGGGGCTGTTTCGTAACCCGCTGGCCGACCCGACCCTGCTCGGCCTTGCCAGCGGCGCGGGGCTATTTGTGGCGCTTTGGATTGTGCTGTTTCAAGACAGCGGCGCTGGCAG
>NZ_JH393257.1:1645734-1716673 GCF_000236035.1 Vreelandella boliviensis LC1 | reverse complement strand
CGGCGGCGCGGGCAGCCTCTACGGCCAGTTTGCGGCGGGTTTTCTGGGCGCTTTATGCGTCTGTTTGATGGTATTTGGCCTCGCCAAGCGCCAGGGCGGCGGCAGTGCCGCGGTGATGACGCTACTGCTGGCTGGCCTGGCCATCAATACCCTGGCTGGGGCAGGCGGCGGGGTTTTAGCCTTTATCGCCAGCGATGAACAGCTGCGCCAGCTTAGTTTATGGGGCATGGGCACGCTGACGAATGCCCTGTGGCGCACCACGGCGTTCGCTCTGGTACTGATTGCCGTCGCCCTATGGCTGTTAATGCGCAGCGCCAGTGAACTCGACCTGCTCCAGCTAGGCGAAGCGACCGCCCACGCGGCGGGGTTGGATGCGAGCCGCCTAAAACGCCGGGTGGTGGTGGCGACCTCGCTGGGCGTAGGTCTGTGTGTGGCACTCACCGGGGTGATTGGTTTTCTAGGCCTGCTAGTCCCCCACTGCCTAAGGCTCTGGTTGGGCCCCGGCCACCGACTGCTGCTACCCGCTTCGATGTTAGGCGGCGCGCTGCTGCTGGTCGTGGCCGATACGCTTGCGCGCACCTTTGCAGCCCCAGCGGAAATCCCTGTCGGGCTACTCACCAGCCTGCTGGGCGGGCCCTACTTCCTGTACCTACTGATGCGCAGGAACCGAGCATGCTAACCCTTCATCAAGCGGGTTTAACCACCACACCCACCATCGCGCCCCTTGACGGCACCCTTCGCCCCGGCGAGCTGCTGGCCATTGTCGGCCCCAACGGCGCAGGCAAGAGTACGCTGCTTAGCATGCTGTCGGGGTTTCGCCCTGCCGAACAGGGCGAGCTACGCTTAGATGGAAAAGCCCTAAATGAGTGGCCCATCGCCGAGCTTGCCAACCGCCGCGCGCTAGTCGCCCAGCAGGAGCTGCCCGGCTTTGACTGGCAAACCGACGAGCTATTAAGCCTAGGCAGTAACCCGGCTAAATCACTGGTAGCGGCGCTGCTGGACGACCTGGACCTCACCCACCTCGCCAAACGTAGCGTACTCTCGCTCTCCGGCGGCGAGCGCCAACGGGTGATGATCGCCCGCGGCGCCTGCCAGCTTCTCTCAAGAAGTTCTCCTACCGCCAAGGATGGCGGTCTTCTATTACTGGATGAGCCCACCAGCGCTCTGGATATCGGCCAGCAACAGCGCCTAATGCGCCAGCTACGCGCCTGGGCCACGCAGCACCGCATGGCGGTGGTCTGCGTACTCCACGACCTTAACCTGGCGAGCACCTACGCCGACCGGGTATGGCTGCTGCATCAAGGCAAGCGTATTGACCATGGCCTACCCCAGCAAGTGCTTAACCCCGCGACCATCGCCAGCGTTTACGCGGCCGAGCTGCTGCATATACAGGGTGCTCGCCATGGCAAGCCCCTGCTAGCACTAGCGCCTTAAGACAGCTAGCAGTAACCATCAAGCACTATCCTGTTGAGTGGTAAAGCCATAATATAAGTCCATACTTATTCGCACATAACAGGCCATTGATGCGCCACCGCGTGCCAATTTGGGAGCAACAATGAGATTGATCCGCCTCATGTGGGTGGTGCTGGCAGGGGTGAATTTTAGCATCGGTGTACTGGGTATTTTTCTGCCCCTGCTACCTACCACCGTGTTTATGCTGATGGCGGTTTACTGCGCTTCCAAAGGCTCGCCCCGCTTTGAGACCTGGATTCGCTCCCGCCACTATGTCGGCCCGCTGTTGGTTACCTGGGAGCAAGAGCGCGCTATCCCCCGCCGAGCCAAGCTCGCGGCCGTTAGCATGATCGCGTTGAGTGCGCTGATTACCGCTTGGTCACTCGGCCCCGGCTGGCAACGCTGGTTGATGGTTGTGCTACTTATGCTGATTGCCCTGTGGCTAGTCACCCGGCCAGAGCCTTCGTCTTCGCTTATCTCTAACAGCTCGCGCGCCAATGATAAAAGCTCATGTGAATAAGGTTTTCTGGCGGAACTCATCAATAGAGGTCGGCGTGCCCTTTCTTTAACAACATCACTTAATTCTATTGGTTCATTTATTGATGAGCCCATATTTCAGTGCTAAATTGAAATAAAAATTAACACAAAATTACACCAAGCTTCTTAGTGAGCAATGATTCAGTAAAACGCTGATTCATATCACTTGGCCGAGATACGGCCAAGAATCCCAGAGGGGAGAATGGCTGTGGCTCCTATGTGTAAGGTAGTGCTGTGGATGATAAGCGGTTATTTCTTCCTGACCACAGTACTAATAGCGTCTGCCGCCCCTGTATTGGTTCAAGGAGAAGAAGTAGGACAGGGCGTACTCCGTGTACGTAGTGGCGAATGCTTTGCCATCGTACCCGAACATGTTATCGGTTTCGGCTTGGGGCTCAGTGTAATGTCAACGGGACGTGTCTGGGCATCGGCTTCACTTGAGAGCACCTTCGGAGACGACATCGCTGTGATACGTGTGGCGTCGCAAGACAAGATCACCTGCGGGATGGGCTGGCCGGTAATAGATAATCTCAATGCCACCCTAGCCGAAGCGGTAGCCAGTAACCGCCAGGGCACTATCCTTCGAGTACGTGAGACAGGCGGTATAGTTTCTTACCCGGTGCGCTTCACAGGTATGGATGATCGTTATGTAGAGGTTAGGGCGATTGATCCAGTGGACGAAGCCTTCAAGGGTGTCAGCGGTTCGCAATTGCTATTGGATGGCTCGCCAGTAGGAATGGTACTTACAACTGGTGACGGCTCAGTCAATGCCTATCGACATGATGCGCTAAGCCATCTTGTCGCACGCTTCTTTCAAACTTCCGGCCCAACCCAGCTTCCACCATCCAGCCTACCCGTGGAGCCCCATGATGGTTTAGCTATTGTCACGGAACGCACCGCTATTCGCGAGGAGCCCAGTCAGTGGTCCGAGGTAGTACGTTGGTTGAGCGTGGGTCAAAGTGTTGAGGTAACAGGTAAAGTGGCAGGGTTACCCTGGTGGCAAACCCGAGAAGGCTACTTACGAGTGCGCAGTACCACCATGCGCTGACAACAACAGTAAACCTGCGTGAGAGGCTCTTATGAAACATGTTCGTGCTTGCTGGATGGGGTTGTTGCTGGCATTCGCCAGTTTTCCGCTGATGGCGTTAGATCTTGCCAGCCTTGAGGCAGCTCAAGAACGAGCCGGAATTATAGACCGAGTGCGTAACTTGCTTGCCGACGATAGTGCCTCAGTCCGCATGGCAGTATTCGAGGAAGTTATGAAAGGAAGCGATCCACTACTGCGCAACATGGCCATGGAAACTGCCATGCTTAGCGATGACGAGCGACTCCAAACCGCAGGTCTCCGTCAGTTAATTAATAGTCGAGACTTTATAGTAGTAGAAATCGTAGAACCAACTCAGGCCAGCCAAGCCCAAGCCTATACTTACAGCTTATGGCGTGAGCTCACACTTACTGAATTGAAAATTGACACTACTAACGACCAGATTACAGGGAAGTTTCGTGCAGCGGCGGTTCGTAATAACGACTTCGTGGGGCAGCTAGATCGTGGTGGCTTACGACTTGAATTGAAATCTTACAGGGATGGTCGAGGAAACTATCACTACACCTGCGGCTTGGCATTTAATGAGCTTTCGGGTACTGAACTGGCTGGCATGCTGAGTTGCTTTATAGGTAGCCTGCAAAGTGGTGAAGACAAAGCCAACGGAAACAGTGCCAGCTTGCCAGCACGGATCCGTTTATCATGAATGCGCGGTGGGGCCTCGCGGCAAGCCTGCTGCTCAGTAGCTTGGCCTGCGCCCAATCACTCCCAGAACGGGAGATAACTGCCCGTATGGTGGACGAAGGCTTCTCTTCCACTGTGCCAGTTTCGGGGAGACCCCTCGCGGGTGCTATGTTTGAGCAACGCGGCAAACCCAGTGGCAAGGAGCTTTATGTATGGGTACCACACGGCATTGAAACCGAAGGCACTGAGCTATGTCTGTCGCTATTGGCAAGAGATGGGCGTTATACAGGTCTGTTAAGAGCCCCCTTAGAAGTATCGGAAGCCCCGTCTCTGCTACGAGTAATGTTCGAGAGCCGTGAGCCTGCGTTCTATGCTGAAGATCGTTCGAACGTTCTAACGGCTCTAGCCGAAGTAAAGCGCAGCTGTGATCCTGGGCAACCAACTCAGTATATCTTGCCCGTTTCTTGGGAGCGCCCAGAAGAAGCAAAACGATTGGCCGTCATGATCAACAGTAGTCGTATGCAAACTTTTCTTGTCATTCCTTATGAAAATACTCCACCGCAAGCTATTGAATGTGATGTCATACCTGAACCTCAACGTATTGCCTTTGACCGACAATGCCTCGTTGATATTGCTGCGCTTCGAAATCACGGTGTACCGCTCTTCGATCAAACGGAGTTAGTTCGACTCCAGGGACCCAATCGCGCCCCGCCAATCCCCTTTCCGTTAGCGCCATGAAAAGCCTGCTTAATTGGTTCGCTAAACTTAACCTTATAGGTAGAGGCAATAAGAAAAAGGAGCAAAGAGCATGTGATAAGCCAATTCGGTGGCACCCAGCCGTTGTCTTGATTCTTTCTTTAGTGCTGCTGCTTTTTGTGGTCTATGTGCTAGTTGAGATACTACGCAAACCTAGCACCTTTCATATTGTCGCAGATACCGAAGTCCTAGATATGGTCACGACAGGCGTGAGTGCTACCCGTTGGTATGCTCAACAGGTAGACGCTACTCTAGGGGAGGCAGATCCATTAAATGATAGCTTGATAGACTCCTTTGCCTTCAGCGGCCTTATAGAGATTGGCCCTAGGTCAAATGTACGTATGGTTCGCTACGGTAGCGGATCAATGCACATAACACTGCAAACGTATGAATCGAACGAGTCAACACCCTTAAGAGAGTCGTTAAGTATTCAGGATGACGCTCTCCAGAGGACAGAATCAGTTGGAGCCGATAATCAGTCATCCCGTGCCATTCCAGTCATCACCCTGGAAAATCAAGTAACTGAAAAAGTTACTTGGCACTGGGGAGATTCCGCCTCACTCCGTGTCCATATAGGCGATCTTCCCTTCAGTGGTAGCTTATTAGCAGTTGGTGCTATTGGTAGCGAGACATATGCGGCTTCTTCAGGAGAGCCGCCCCCCGTACTTCGGGCTGGAAGTGTGGTTGTGATGGAAAAAAGACTACTCTCGGAACTACGCTATCCCGTAATGGAACTGGATCTTCAGCTTGGTGATGAGGTATGGGTAACCGATGCCACTGGCAAGTCAGCCGATACGGCTTGTGTATTTTCGGCAACCGAGCAAGAGGCGACGGGGATTAAAGTGGCTTGCCATGCAACTGGTAAAACACTAAACGTTAGCCGATTTGGTGGCTACCTCCTGAAAATGGAGCCAGGCCCGTGGGATATTATTCTCGCTGAACCTACGCTTCAAATCATGATACCGCTGCTTTTCTCTTTGATTTATCTGCTGCTTCGATGGCTCTTTAAATTGACGTTTCCTGGTCGCAGTCTCCGTTTATCTGCATCGCCAGAAGAGTAGCAGGAAGCAACCAAGGGCAGAAAGCCAACTTTTAAACCACCACCTTATGAGTCGAGACCACCTGGCGCAGCCCCATAAACGAGCGAATCTGACGCACGCCGGGCAGGTATAGCAACTGTTCGGCGTGTAGTCTGTTGAAGCTTTGGCTGTCCCGGGTGCGCACCAGCATAAAGTAGTCGAACTCTCCCGTGACCACGTGGCACTCCATACAGCCGGATACTTTCTGGGCGGCCTCTTCAAAGGCGGCGAAGGACTCCGGCGTCGAGCGATCCAGCACCACGCCAATCAATACCACCATGCCCGCCTGCAGCTGTTCCGGGTCTAAATGCGCCACCACCCGGCTGATCACCCCGTCTCGTTTAAGCTTCTCAACTCTTCGCAAACAGGCCGCTGGACTCAAGTTCACCTGCTCAGCCAGCGCCACATTGGAGAGTGTAGCGTCGTCCTGAAGCAGTTTGAGAATACGCCGGTCTGTACGATCTAGCTCCGCCCACTGGTCATCAGGCTCAGCGCCCGTTCGCATCGTTCTTGAACGCACTATTATTTACCTCAATCAATTTTAAACACTATTTAAAAACAGAATTTATCTTTTATAGCACTTTTTATTGCTTATAAGCAGGAAACTTTGCAACACAAAAATATCGGCGAGCACTTACTATTAATAGCAGAGAGCACGCCAACTGTTCACACAGACGTTTCACACACACCTTAGCCAAGCGACTTTCCGATATCGCACCCAATGCTTTATAAAGCTGGAGCCTGCTATGAACCTAGAACGCTTCCCGCGTTACCCACTCACCTTTGGCCCCTCTCCTATCACGCCGCTCAAACGCTTGAGTGAACATCTGGGGGGAGCAGTGGAGCTCTACGCCAAGCGCGAAGACTGCAACAGCGGCCTAGCCTTTGGCGGCAATAAGACCCGCAAACTGGAATACTTGATTCCCGAAGCGTTGGAACAGGGCTGCGATACGCTGGTATCAATTGGCGGCATTCAGTCCAACCAGACCCGCCAGGTTGCCGCCGTTGCCGCTCATTTGGGTATGCAGTGCGTGCTGGTACAGGAGAACTGGGTGAACTACTCCGATGCGGTGTATGACCGAGTAGGTAATATTGAGATGTCGCGCATCATGGGTGCCGATGTGCGCTTGGATGAGGCGGGATTTGATATCGGCATTCGCCCCAGCTGGGAGCAGGCCATGGATGATGTTCGCCAGCGCGGCGGTAAGCCCTTCCCGATTCCCGCGGGTTGTTCTGAACACCCCTACGGCGGCTTAGGTTTTGTGGGCTTTGCCGAAGAGGTGCGCCAGCAAGAGAAAGAGTTAGGCTTCACGTTTGACTATATAGTGGTGTGCTCGGTCACCGGCAGTACCCAGGCGGGCATGGTGGTGGGCTTTGCCGCCGATGGCCGCGCCCAGCGAGTGATCGGCATCGACGCTTCCGCCAAGCCGGAGCAAACCCGCGAGCAGATCCTACGCATTGCGCGCAATACGGCCGAGCTGGTGGAGCTGGAAGGCGGTATCGCCGATGACGATGTGATTTTGGATACCCGCTATGGCGGCCCAGAATACGGCCTGCCCAATGAAGGCACGCTGGAAGCTATTCGCCTGTGCGCCCGCCTGGAAGGCGTACTCACCGACCCGGTTTACGAAGGCAAATCCATGCACGGCATGATCGATAGGGTGCGCAACGGTGATTTCCCCGCGGGCTCTAAAGTACTTTACGCCCACCTGGGCGGCGTACCTGCGCTAAATGCCTACAGCTTTCTGTTTCGTAATGGTTAAGCCAACCCCGTAACTTTGCCAGTGCCGCCTGCGCGAAAAACCTCGGCCAGGCGGCCCCCCTCCCACAAGCACTTCCTGCACTGAAAACAGCCACCCACAACCTGCCAACCTCTCTCCATTCCTGTTAATGAATCCAATGCTTTCACTGATAGCCTGCATGGCTTTCAACTAAGCCTGTCGATAGAATCTAAGGCGAGCCATCAAAAACGCTTTCAAGCAATTGGATTGAAAAACAATTTCCCAGAGGATGGACACTATGCGCGATGATGAAAAATATACCAATAACGAAGAGCTGCTGCTCTACCTTCAAAAGCTTTTGGATACCCCCGACACAGCAGCTCTACAAGAGTTTTTCTCTGAACTCGATATTTTAGACATCGCGCGAACACTTGAATCCTTTCCGGCCAAAACACGCGATTTCCTTTGGGAATATGTGCCTGACGAGTTAATCGGCGAGGTGCTCGCCGAAGTTGACGAAGATATCCGTGCCGACTACATCGAAGACCTGTCTGCCAGCGATGTGGAGCAGATTGTCAGAGGCCTGGATGCCCAGGAAGTGGCTGAAGTATTGGATGTTGCTGACGAGGCCATCAAAACCAGCGTTTACGCCAGCTTAGACCAAGAAATACGCGCCCAGGTCGAAAATCTTCATGCCTATGAAGATGACGTGGTGGGACGTTACATGGATCCCGAAACGGTCAATGTAAAACAAGGCGTCTCGTTAGAGGCCGTGCAACGCTATATCCGCATCCATCGCCTGCTCGACGATGAGTCGCAGCAGATCATGATTACTGATAAGGATAAACGCTTACTCGGCACCTTGACCCTGATTGATTTAATCAAACAGCCACAAGACGCAGTGGTTGATGCTTATATGGCTGATTTTTTTACCCTAAATGATCAAATGAAAGTCAGTGATGCCGCAGCTGTACTGCGTTCTAAAGAGCTTCACTTTGTGCCAGTATGCGATAGCGATGGGATATTGGTAGGGCAGCTAAACTCCGCCGACGTATTAGAAATCACCCAAGAAGACGCTGATATGACGTTAAAACATATGTCAGGCGTCAGTAACGAGGAGGAAGTATTTACTCCGATTACCCGCAGTGCGAAAAGCCGCGGCATTTGGCTAGGTATCAACCTATTAACGGCTTTTTTAGCGGCCTTCGTTATTGGTCAATTCGAAGCGGTATTGGATAAAATTGTTGCGCTGGCGATATTGATGCCGGTGGTTGCAAGCATGGGGGGTATTGCAGGCAGTCAAACCCTCACCGTCGTCATACGCGGTTTAGCGCTGGGCCAGCTTGCGGGTAACAATATAAAATGGCTTTATAACAAAGAGATGTGGGTAGGCATGAGCAACGGCCTGGTGTGGGCGTTAGTGGTCGGCTTAATTGCACATATGTGGTTTGGCGACCCCATGATTACGCTGGTGATCACACTGGCCATCTTTATCAATATGAGTCTCGCCAACGTAGCAGGAGTGCTGATTCCAATGGCATTGAAAAAGCTGCAGATTGATCCCGCTATATCTGGCGCAGTGATTTTAACCACTGTTACCGATGTGGTCGGCTTTTTATCATTCTTGGGCCTCGCGACACTCATAATACTTTAACTTTGCCTGCCTGGGACTTTGTAGAAAGGCCCAAGCGCTTATTGTAGTAGCAACTACTATACCATCACCCACTGTCGGGCCTGATCGGACGTTTCGATGGCATCAATCAGCCGGTTTACTCGCGCAGCTTCGCGAAAATCGGGGTAGAGGGGGCGATTGTTGATGATGCCTTCTACAAGATCACGCACTTCGATAATTTTCTGATCGTTATAGCCCAATCCATGCCCCGGCGCGGGGCTGAAAGCGGCATAGTCGGGGTGTTCGGGGCCCGTAAACAAAGTGGTAAAGCCGCGCCTCCCTGGGGCATCACCATGGCGATATAGCTGCAGCTCGCTCATGCGCTCTTGATCAAACACAATAGCGCCTTTTGTGCCCGTTAGCGTATAGGCCAACCCCATTTTGCGCCCAGCGGCTACCCGAGACGTCTCGATATTACCGATTAATCCCTGGTCAAAACGCAGCATGACCTGGGCCTGGTCGTCGTTTTCCACTGCGGCCATACCGCTGCCGTCAGCCTTCGGTCGCTTGGCGATGACGGTCTGTAGCTGGCCGCATACCTCGGTAATACGCTGCCCGGTTAAAAACTCGGCCATATTGAGAATATGCGACCCCACATCGCCTAGCGCGCCAGCACCCGCTGTTGCCCGCTGTGTATGCCAGTCGTGAGGCTTTTGCGGGTCGAGCAGGTAATCCTCGTTGTGGCGTCCACGAAAGTGAGTCAATTCACCGATTTCACCGCTGGCGACAATTTGGCGGGCCAATTGGGTGGCGGAATTGCGAATATAGTTAAAGCCCACCAGGGTTTTGACGCCCGCTTTTTCTGCCGCAGCGACCATCTCGTCGGCATCGGCGCTACTTAGCGCCAGCGGCTTTTCAGCGTAAACATGCTTGCCCGCGGCAATGGCGGCCAGCGCCATCTCTTTATGCAGAAAATTGGGCGCGCAGATATCCACCACATCCACGTCACTGTCTGTCACCAGGACTCGCCAGTCATTGGTGGCGCGGGAAAAGCCCCAGGCACGCGCGCGGCTTTCTGCGGTGGCGAGGTCGACATCTGCCAAGAGTTCGCACACCGGTTTAGCGGGCAGTTCAAAAACGCTGGACGCTGCATTAAAGGCGATAGCATGAGCTTTACCCATAAAGCCGGTGCCGATTAAGCCAATCTTGAGGGTTTTCATTATGATTATCCCTGTTGCAAAACAATGACGCCGGGCGAGGCCCGGCGTCATTGTTTAGTGAGCCACTATCAGGCTGTTTACATCGTCGGCATAGTGAAGTGGTTGGTCTCTTCACGAATGCCGCTGGGCCAGCGTTGGGTGATGGTTTTCATGCGGGTGTAGAAGCGCACGCCATCCGGGCCGTGCATATGCAGCGGGCCAAACAACGAGCGCTTCCAGCCGCCGAAGCTGTGGAACGCCATGGGCACCGGAATCGGCACATTAACACCCACCATACCGACCTGGATCTGCTCGCAGTACTGACGCGCAGCGTCGCCATCCCGGGTAAAGATCGCCGTGCCGTTACCGTACTCGTGGGCATTAATCATGCTGACCGCTTCGTCAAAGCTCTCCACGCGGGCAATCGCCAACACCGGGCCAAAGATCTCCTCGGAGTGAATGAGCATCTTAGGCGTCACATGGTCAAACAAGCTGCCACCAATAAAGTAGCCATCACCTGCGCCGTCTATGCTTGTCTGACGGCCATCCACCACCAGCTCGGCGCCTTCATCAACACCGGTTTGGATATAACCCGCCACTTTATCGCGATGCTCCCGGGTGATCAGCGGGCCCATATCGTTATCAGGGCCATCGACCAGACCAGGCCCGACCGTCAATTTCTCCAGCTCAGCCACCAGTTTTTCACGCAGGCGGTTGGCGGTCTCTTCGCCCACCGGCACCGCGACAGAAATCGCCATGCAGCGTTCCCCTGCCGAGCCATAGGCTGCGCCCATCAGGGCACCGACAGCCTGATCCAGATCCGCGTCAGGCATAATCACCATATGGTTTTTGGCGCCGCCCAGCGCCTGAACGCGTTTGCCATGTTTTGATGCCGTGGCGTAGATATACTCGGCAATCGGGGTGGAACCCACAAAGCTCACCGCCTGGACACGCTCATCGGTGAGCAGTACATCCACGGCTTCTTTATCGCCGTTGACGACGTTGAAAACGCCATCCGGCAGGCCCGCTTCGCTTAACAACTCGGCCAAGCGCAGCGGCGTAGAGGGGTCTTTTTCAGACGGTTTCATCACGAAGGTGTTGCCACAGGCCAGGGCGATGGGGAACATCCACATGGGCACCATGGCGGGGAAGTTGAACGGTGAGATACCCGCGCACACGCCCAGCGGCTGCATCATCGAGTAGCTATCCACGCCGGTACCAACGTTCATGGAGTGCTCGCCTTTCTGCAAGTGGGGAATGCCGCAGGCGAACTCGACCACTTCCAGACCGCGGGTCACTTCGCCTTTGGCGTCTGAAAATACCTTGCCGTGTTCACTGGAGATCAGTCGCGCCAACTCATCGGTGTGCGCCTCGACCAGCTCCTTGAATTTAAACAGAATTCGAGCGCGCTTTAGCGGTGAGGTTTTTGACCAGTCGGCAAAAGCCTCATCGGCGATGCGCACTGCGTCACGGGTCTCGTCGGCACTGGCTAGCGCCACCTGGGCGCTCTGCTCGCCGGTGGCCGGATTATAGACTGGCGAAGTGCGTTGGCTCTGACCTGCGATATGCTGGCCATTGAGATAGTGGGATAGCGTCTTCATAACGACTCCTGATAAAAATGCGTCACGGGTACTGTTTTAGTCGGCAATGTCAAAACCCGCCTGCTCGGCCAGTTGACGTAAGTTGCGGTAGCCCAGACGGGCATAAGTCAGCGGGTGGGCGACTTCCGGGTCTTGCTCGGCTTCCACCACCAACCAGCCTTGATAGCCCTGTTCGCACAGGTGGGTTAAGGCAGGCAGAAACTCCACATCGCCATCTCCCGGCACGGTAAACAGGCCGTCCAGCACGCCGTTTAAAAAGCTTTTATCCCGGTTCCGCACTGCATCCAGCACCGGAAAACGCAGGTCTTTGCAGTGCACATGATGGATGCGCCCGCTGTAGCGTTTGGCAATGGCGAGCGGGTCACCGCCCGCACCACGCAGATGACCAAAATCGAGCAGCAACCCCACACCTTCGCCTGTGTTGTCCATTAAGCGCTCAACATCCGATTGGCTCTCGATCACCGTGCCCAAATGGTGGTGATACACCAGTTGAATGCCCTGGGATTTGAGGTAGTCGCCAACCACGTCCAAGCCTTTGAGCAAGCGTTGCCATTCGTCCTCGGCAAGATGCGGACGCTGGGAGAGCGGGCGCTCCTGATCGCCGTGTACACAGTGAGTGACTTCACACAGCACCATCACCTTGGCGCCACACTGCTTGAGCAGGTTCATATGGTCTTGAATGGCTTCAATCTCTTCTTCTGGGCTGCGCTCTAACAGACGTGCGGAGTACCAGCCCGAAACAAGCGCCAAATCGTGAGCGCTAAGCACCTGATTCAAGGCGTCCGGCGTGCGGGGAAATTTATTACCCAGTTCAAAGCCGCTAAAGCCCGCTTCGCGCCCCTCTTTCAAACAGATTTCCAGCGGTGTTGCGCCGCCCAGGCTGGGCAAATCATCGTTCGTCCAAGTGAGCGGGTTGATGCCTAAAGTGACCGTTGGCATAACGTATTCCTTGTGTTTATGTTTGTTGGTATTAATGGCGTTGGCGCTGTTTGGCTTCGCGGTACCCTTGATAGGCGTTATTGACCGCCTCACGCTCGGAGACCTCGGGTACGGCCACATCCCACCAAGTGCCGCCTTCCTGGGTACTGGGTAACGGGTCGGTATCCAGAGCAATCACATAGGTCGAAGTGGCGCTACGAGCGCGCACCAGCGCCTGCTCCAGCTCGGCAATACCGCTCACCGATTCAGACTCACAGCCCAGTGATTTGGCGTGGGCGGCAAAATCGGTTTTAGGCGCGCCCGCCTCCACCGTGCGGCAATCTTGCAGTAGGTTGTTAAACCCCGCGCCGCCAGTGGCGTTCTGAAGGCGGTTGATACAGCCATAGCCGCGGTTATCCAGCACCACCACAATCAGCTTGTGGCCCAGCATCACCGAGGTGGCCAGCTCCGAGTTGTGCATCAGGTAGCTGCCGTCGCCGACCATCACCACCACTTCGTTGTCTGGTTTGGCCATTTTGACGCCTAGACCACCGGCAATTTCATAGCCCATGCAGGAGAAGCCATACTCCACGTGGTAGCTGCCGGGGCCCGAGCATTGCCAGAGCTTATGCAGCTCGCCGGGCAAGCCACCGGCGGCGCATACCACGGTGGTATCGCTGCCTGCTTGGCGATTAACCGCGCCGATCACCTGGGCATCGGTGGGTAGCGCCAGCCCTTGATCGGCGGTTACCCGGTGTACTATTTCGGCCCATTCGCGCTTGAGCGTTCCGGTTTGTTCGCGCCATTCATCACTGCCGCGCCATTTGCCTAGCGCTTCATCAAGTTCACCCAAGCCAATCAAGGCATCGCAGGTGAGTGGCAGCGCCTGATGCTTAACGCTGTCGAAGCGGCCAACGTTGAGGGCGATAAGTGTTTTATCGCTGCTTTCAAACAGCGCCCGGGAGCCGGTGGTAAAGTCCTGGAGGCGGGTACCCACCGCCAAAATAACATCGGCCTGCTCCGCCAACTGATTAGCGGCGGCGCTGCCGGTCACCCCAATGGCACCTACCGCGCAGGGGTGGCTATCGGCCAACGCGCCTTTGCCCGCCTGGGTTTCAGCTACCGGAATACCGCGCGCTTTAGCAAACGCTGCTAAGGCGTCGCAGGCAGCAGCGTAATGCACGCCGCCGCCGGCAATGATTAGCGGGCGTTTGGCCTGTTGGAGCGCAGCGATGGCTTGGCGAAGCTCGTAAAGATCCGGCGGCGGGCGGCGAATGCGATGTACCTTGGGGGCAAAAAAGGCTTCCGGGTAGTCGTAGGCAAAGGTCTGCACATCCTGGGGCAGCGCCAGGGTCGCCGGGCCGCAGTGTTCGGGGTCAAGCAGGGTGGCCATCGCCTGGGGCAAGCTGGTCAGCAGTTGCTCCGGGCGGTTAATACGGTCGAAGTAGCGCGATACCGGACGAAAGCAGTCGTTAACGCTAATGGTCGGGTCGCCGAAATGCTCTACCTGCTGGAGTACCGGGTCGGGGTCGCGGGTGGCAAAGGTGTCTCCCGGCAGCAGCAAGATCGGCAAACGATTGGCATGGGCCAGCGCCGCAGCGGTAACCATATTGGTCGCCCCTGGGCCAATCGAGCTGGTGGCGGCCATTAAGCGCTGACGGCCGCTGGCTTTGGCAAAGGCAATCGCCGCGTGGGCCATTGCTTGTTCGTTATGGGCACGGAAGGTCGGCAATTCGTCTTGTACGTGGTAGAGCGCTTCGCCCAACCCGGCTACGTTGCCATGACCAAAAATCGCAAACACGCCTTCAAACAGTGGCACTTCTTGACCATCCTGTTCTTGACCATCTAGCTCGATACGCTGGGCGGCAAGGTACTTGACCAGCGCCTGGGCCATGGTGAGTCGAATGGTGCTCATCTTACGCCTCCTCGGTGTGGGTCAGCGTTTGCGGCTGCACCTGCCTTAATTGCCGCCACGCCTTTATCAGGTCGGCATAGTTTTGGGCGACCCGCTCTACCAAGCTGGTATCATCGATATGCCCCGCCAGCCAATCACGACTGGCGCTGGCAAATAACGTGCGTCCAACGGTGAACCCTTTGCAGCAGGCATGATTGGCTGCTGCTTGAAAGCCGCGCTTCATATCGTCCATGGGCGCGTCTAGCCCAAGCAGTACGACGCCACGACAGTAGGCATCTTCCCGCTCAATGGTCTCGCCCACCGCCTGCCAGGCGGCGTCTGACATGGCGGGAAGCTTCCACCAGTCGGGGCGAATGCCCAGGTTGTAGAGGCGCTGAAGGCTGCGCGGCAGCGTCGTGTCGTCGCTGGGCAAACTAGCGGGCGGGATAACTTCAACGAGCAACTCCAGACCGTAGGCACAGGCCGCCGCATAGACCTGACGCAGACGCTCCTCCTGCTCTAGGCGCAGAGAAATGTCATCGTCAGGGTGGTAGAACACCAGGCACTTGATAATGTGTTCACGTGGCCAAAGGCGCAGACGAGCGCCCAGATCATCGCCATGCTGGAAGCGCAGCGGACGTGACCCCGGCAATTCCACCGGGCGGCCAATCCACCAGCCTTTGCCGCTGGCTTGGTTGAGCGCGTCCTGACCCAACACGTCATCGATGAGAATCGCAGGGGTGGTAATGCCGCCCAGTTTGGCGCCCTCTTCGGCAGCCGAAACCAATAGCTTCTTGAGCTTAGGCAGTCGCGCGCTGTCGGCATGCGCTTGGCGGGCCATATCGGTCAGTTGGCTGCGATGGTCAAACGCCAGTCCCAACACTTCAGGCCACTGAGCAGGCACTCGGGTGGTGACCCGGTGCAAATGATTTAGGCGTTGATCGATATCCGGACGGGGTACTTCGTCGCGGCGCGCCAGGTAATCAAATAACTCGTCTTCAGTGGGCATGGCGGGGGCACAGCCGTGGCGTGACACCACCAGCGCCCCGCAGGCGTTGGCGTACCCGGCGCTGGTTTGCCACGGCTCATTGCGTAACCAGCCACGCAGCAACCCGCTCATAAAGGCATCACCGGCGCCCAGCACATTAAGCACTTCAACCTGCACGCCCTTGACCAAAATACCGTCTTCGATGCGTGAAGGAATGGCGCCTTCAAACACCACACAGCCCATGGGGCCCAGCTTGCAAACCAAAGTAGCCTCGCTAACCTCACGCACTGCGCGCAGGGCCGCCAAAGTGTTCGTACTGCCGCCGGCTATATGAAACTCTTCTTCGGTGCCCACAATCAGGTCGAAATCGGGTAGCCAGCGCTGTAGGTCGGTGGTCACTTTATCATCGGCGATAAAGCGGGTTTCGCCATCGCCGGGATTGGTCAGCCCCCACAGCACGGGGCGGTAGTCGATATCCAGCACCCGCTTCACGCCATAATGAGCGGCGGCGTCCAGCGCCTTGCGACACGCCCGGCGGGTGGTATCGGTAGACAGGTGCGTACCGGTAATCGCCAGGGCTTTTGCCCGGGCAATAAATTCAGGATCGATAGCGTCGGCATCGATGGCCATATCGGCGCAGTCGCGACGGTAAAACAGCAGCGGAAAGCTTTCGCGGTCTTTCAACGCCAACAGCACCAGGCCCGTGTGGCGCTCGGGGTCGGTTTGTAGCGCAGTAGTATCTACCCCTACCCGCTCCAGCTCTTCGCGCACGAAGTTACCCATCTGCTCATCGCCGACCCGCGAGAGCATGGCGGATTTCAGCCCTAACCGCGCAGTACCGTAGGCCATATTGCCCGAGCTGCCACCCAGGTACTTGGCAAAGCTGGCCACATCTTCTAAACGGCTGCCAATCTGCTCGGCGTAAAGATCGACCGCCACCCGCCCCATGCAAATCAGGTCAAGCGGTCGGTGTTGCATACTGTTATTGCGCATAAATCCTCCCCACGGCACTGTACTTATACTTAATAGCCGCCTGCTAAACGTTTTTCGGCAGACTCATCGACATTCCCGCCATCGGCCTTTGGAGTGGGCTGGTCGGCAGCAGCGCTATTGGCTTTTTTTTCGCGGTCGCTGCGCTGAAACTCAGCGAGTTCTGCATCCAAACTCTCCAGTTCAGCACCACCAGCCATCATGTTGAGCACTTCTTCGCGGGTAACTTCTTCTTTACGGAAGGAGCCCAGGCTACCGCCACGTGATAGAAGGGTGAACGCATCGGCCACCGGGAAGGCATGGTGAACGTTGTGGGTAATAAAGATGACCGCCAACCCATCGGCCCGCGCCTTGGCGATATAGCGCAGCACTACAGAGGCCTGCTTGACCCCGAGGGCGGACGTTGGCTCATCCAGAATCAGCACTTTGGCGCCAAAATAGACCGCCCGGGCAATCGCTACGCACTGACGCTCACCACCGGAAAGCGTGCCCACCGGCTGACTTGGATCGCGCACATCAATGCCGATTTTGGACATTTCCTGCTTGGCAATGCGGTCGGCGTATTTCCAATCGATACGCTTAAACGGCCCCCAACCCACCGTCGGTTCGCGACCCATAAAGAAGTTCCGGGTAATCGACATCAACGGCACCATCGCCAAGTCCTGAAAAACCGTCGCGATACCCGCGTCTAGCGCGTAAGCCGGTGACTTGAAGCGGGCGGGTTCTCCATCCAGCAGCATCTCGCCATGGGTGGGCTGATGAACCCCGGAGAGGGTTTTGATCAGCGTTGACTTGCCCGCGCCGTTATCCCCCAACAGGCACATCACTTCGCCGGCATAGACCTGCATCGAGATATCGCTTAAGGCGATCACACTGCCGAAGTGCTTGCTGACGCTGCGCATTTCGATCATTGGCGTTTGAGTTGTCATGTTACTTGGCCTCCATCGCCTTCTTGCGCATGTAATTGTTGAACAGCACGGCCACCAGCAGCATCATGCCCAGGAAGACCTGGAACCAGTCAGTGTTAACACCGGTGTAGAAGATACCCATTTGCACCATGCCAAAGATCAGCGCACCCAGCGCTGCACCAATGGCAGACCCATAGCCACCGGTCAGCAAAGCGCCGCCAATCACCACTGCGATAATGGCCTCCAGCTCTTTTAACAAGCCGCGAATGGTGTCCGCTGAACCGGTATCCATGACCTGAATGCAGGCAAAGATGGTGGCGGAGAAAGCGGTAAACATGAAAAGCGAAATCTTGACGCGGTGGACAGGCACGCCCGAGTTACGTGCAGCGTTGGCGTCGCCGCCGCTAGCGAAAATCCAGTTGCCATAGGGCGTGCACAGCAGTACCCAGGTTGCCACGGCGGTTAACCCCAACCACCAGACGATTGAGACCGGAATGCCTGAAACCACGGGGTTGCCCGCGAAGTTAGTGCCGATCCAGCCTTGCGTGGCCATCCAGGAGAACAGGCCCGTGGCTACCTCGCCTGAGAATAGTGCCGCGAACCAATCGCCAGGAATATGCTCTTGTACGCCCCCGACCTGAGTACGCCCTGTCAACAACCGGCTGACACCAATCGCCAGTCCACGCAGAATAAACAGAAAACCCAGGGTAACGATAAACGACGGCAACCCCGTTTTATTAACCAGGTTACCGTTAATCCAGCCCACTAACCCGGCACAAGCGAATGCCAATAAAATAGCGGCCCATAGTGGCCAGCCATACTCCACGGCAGGAATGGCGATCAGGATGCCAGCGAGGCCAATCATCGACCCAATCGACAGATCAAACTCACCGCCGATCATCAGCAGCGCAGCCGCCGTGGCGATAATGCCCAGTTGTGCGGCGACTTCGAGGAAATTAATAATACCCGCGGGGGTAAACATCCCGGTGCCGCTGGAGGCGGCGATAAAGAAGGCAAGCACCAGCACGGTACCGGCCAGCGCCCCCAACTCAGGGCGATTTAATGCTTTCTTCCAGAACGATACTCTCTGGATCCGTTCGTCTTTATCAGCCGCTGCTGGCGCAGCCGATGGGTTAGTCTCATTGGAACTCATGGCGCTCGACTCCCAAGGCTCGGCAGCGCCGAGCCTTTTCCGATTTAGGTTGTTATCAACGGATGCCCTGGCTACTCAGCTCAATAACCTGCGCAGCATTTTCTTGCGTAACAAATCCCGGACCGGTAGCAACATCCCCTGCGGGCAACAGTCCATTCTTAGCGAACTGATCCAGGAACATGACGGGCAAGTAACCCTGCATGTACTGCTGTTGGTCGATCGCAAAGTCCAAGTCGCCCGCATCAAGCGCTTCTAGAATGCCCGGTGAGAGATCAAAGGTACCCAGAGTGAATGCGTCGGTAGCACCTTGCTCACGCATAGCCTTAATCATTGGATCTGCCGCCAGCGCGCCCAGCGTTAACACACCGCGAACGTCGCTGTTCTGGTTGAGATAAGCCACGATAGCGTTGCGAATATTGGTGGGGTCGTAGGTGGTCGCCAACTGATCAGCGTTGCCATCAAAGCCGTCGACAAAGCCATCACAGCGCTGGTCAAGGCCCTGGTTGCCCTGTTCATGGTTGACGCAAACGCCTTTCTCAACACCCATCTCTTGCATACGCTCGGCGGCCTGCTTACCCGCCTCGTACTCACTCTGCCCAATGTGCAAACGAGCGCCATAATCTTTTGATACATCGCCACCGGAATTGATGGTGATGACTGGGATGCCGTTATCGACCGCATCTTGCACAACGCTGCCCAGGGCATTTTCGTCGGTGAAAGAGAGGATCAAACCGTCTGGTTGAGACGCTATCGCCGCCTGGACGAGTTGCTGCATTTTGGCCATATCAAAGGTGGAAGGTGCGCGGTACTCGAGCTCCGCGCCGACGAGATCAGCGGCGGCCTCGGCTCCGTTCTTCACTACTGACCAGAAAGGATCAGAGGGAACGCCATGGGTCACCATGACGAAGCGGCTCGCTTCTTGTTCCGGTTCCTGTGCTTGTGCGGCACCTGCCATTAATGCCGTGGTGGCGGCGGAGGCTAGAAGCCATTGAGATAGACGTGCCATAAATAATTCCTCATAACTTTATCGTTGTTGGTAGGGAAGTGGCATTAAATGCCTTGGCGATATGAAATATAGATTCCAAACAGAAAAACTAGCAAATTATTTATTCTATACTTTGGTATAAATGGAATATTTATTCCAAACGGCTAGACTACATATCAACCAGCCACGTTGCTTATTAGTTAATGAGTCAATGAGTGGTACATGAGTTAACGCTAAGGAATTTGTATGCCACAGCCACCACAAAGCTACCGCGAGCTGGAAACGCTGATCACCGCCGAGTACGCCACGCTAAGCAAACGCTTGCAGCAAACCGCGCGTTTTGTGCTTGATCACCCTCAGGAAGTCGCTTTGGCCACCGTGGCAAAAATTGCCGAGCAGGCGGATGTAACTCCCTCCACCTTGATTCGCCTGGCCAATAGCTTGGGTTTTAAGGGTTTTTCCGAAATGCAGCAGCTGTTTCGTAGTCGCTTGGTTGATGAGTTGCCCAATTACACAGAGCGAATTCGCGCAGTGCGCAGCGCCACCGGGGAAACCCCAGATAGCACCCAGCTGTTGTGGGAGTTCGCCGATGCTAATCGCGCTGTTTTAGAACAGCTGCCTAGCCGCATTAATCCAGAGAGCCTAGAAAAGGCGCTGGATATTTTTGAGCAGGCCCACGCTATCCATGTGATGGGCGCAAGGCGAAGCTTCATGGTCGCCAGCTATATGACCTATGCCTTGGCCCATGTGGATAAACCCGCTCTACTGGTCAATGGGTTGGGTGGGATGTACGGCGAGCAGCTGCGCGCTATGAGCCAACACGACGCCCTACTGACCATCAGCTTCTCCCCCTATGCCGAAGAAAGCCAAAAAGCCTGCGAAGATGCCCATCAGCGCGGCTTGCCGATTGTGGTGATTACCGACTCGACCCTCAGCCCACTGGCCCGTTTCGCCGACGTGGTGTTTGTGGTCAACGAAGCCGAGGTAAAAAGCTTCCGCAGTTTGACCGCATCGCTCTGCCTGACCCAGACCTTGGCAATTGCCCTAGGGGTGCGGCAAGACAAAACACGTGACAAAGAAAAGGACCACGACAAAAAACGTAATGCCTAACGCCCAAACAAGCCAACACCAACAACAAAACAGGAGAGCCTATGAAACTCGCACTTATCGGCGCTGGACGCATCGGCAAGGTGCACGCCCAGGCCATTCACTCACACCCGAACGTTACCTTGGCCGCCGTAGCCGATTTTCATCAGCCTGCCGCAGAAGCCCTCGCCGAGCAGTACGCAAGCCGCGCGGTCAGTGTCGATGATATTTTCGCCGACGACACCATTGATGCAGTGCTGATTGCCTCCAGCACGCCCACCCACGCGGAATATCTGGAACGCGCGGCACGTGCGGGCAAGGCGATTCTATGCGAGAAGCCTATCGCCCTGGATTTAGCCCGCACTCGCGATGCCCTGCAGGTGCTCAGCGAACATCCGGTGACCTGCGCGCTAGGCTTTAACCGTCGCCACGATCCTCAGTTTGCAGCGCTTAAACGGGCCATTACCCAAGGGCGTATTGGGGCACTGGAAACCCTGACCATTATTAGCCGCGACCCCTCACCCCCGCCTGCCGAGTATGTGGGTGATTCTGGTGGCTTGTTCCGCGACATGATGATTCATGACCTAGACATGGCACGCTGGCTGCTGGATGAACCCATCGAAAGCGTGTTTGCCGTCGGCAGTAGCATCATCGACCCTGCGATTGGCGAAGCAGGGGACGTGGATACCGCCATGGTTACTCTCACCACGGCCAGTGGCAAACTTTGCCAAATCAGCAACTCACGGCGCGCCAGCTACGGCTACGACCAGCGTATCGAAGCCTTTGGCAGCCAAGGCATGCTACAGGCGCAAAACGAGTCTGATACCCGGCTACGCTTTACCGGCGAGGCAGGGCAAGTGGAAGAGAAACCCAAGTGGTTCTTTTTAGAGCGTTATGCAGAGGCATATCGATTTGAGATTGGCGATTTTGTCGATGCTTGGCGCGAAAAGCGTGCCCCTCTGGCAGGCGCCCAGGATGGCTTGGAAGCATTGCGCCTAGCCGACGCAGCGGAGCGCTCGCTACGCGAAGGGCGCAAAATCCTGCTCGATGCTTCGGTTTAAGCAGCCACGTAAGGTTTTATTTTCAAGACGTTTGGCTGACAAGATCGTCGCCGAACCGTTAGGAGGAGCGAAGAATGACTTCACTACTGGTACGCCCCGCCACCCCGGATGCACAAGGCACCGTGATTGATGTTACCCCCGCCTCTGCTGGCTGGACGCATGTCGGCTTTCGGGTACATAAACTCGCCAAGGGCCAGCGCTTGGAGGCCAGCAGCGATGATCAGGAAGTCTGCCTGGTGCTGCTCACTGGCCGCGCCAATGTGGCCTGCGGTGAGCATCGCTTTGATGATATCGGCAAGCGTATGGATATCTTTGAGCAGATTCCGCCCTACGCGGTTTACTTACCCAATGGGGTTAGCTACGCGGTGGAAGCCACCACCGATCTTGAGCTGGCCGTGTGCGCGGCCCCAGGGCATGGCAATCATGCGCCACGCTTGATTGCACCTGACAACATCAAGCAGAGCACCCGCGGCCAGGGCACCAATACCCGCCATATTCACGATATTTTGCCCGAAACCGAGGCTGCCGATAGCCTGCTGGTGGTCGAAGTATTCACCCCTGCAGGCAACTGGTCGAGCTACCCGCCGCATAAACACGATGCGGATAACTTACCCCACGAGTCGCAGTTGGAAGAGACCTACTACCACCGCATTAACCCCGCCCAAGGCTTTGCCTTTCAGCGCGTCTACACCGATGACCGCAGCCTGGATGAGACCATGGCAGTGGAAAATGGCTGCTGCGTACTGGTTCCCAAGGGCTATCACCCCGTTGGCGCCGCCCACGGCTACTCGCTTTATTACTTAAATGTGATGGCAGGCCCCAAACGGGTATGGAAATTCCACAACGACCCTGATCATGAATGGTTAATGAACGCTTGATGGCGCAACGCTTCGCCCGCTAACATTTATCTAATGTTATGATTTGCAGCCCCGCACCCGCGGGGCTTTTTATTGGCGCTAATTTCCGAGAGAGCCCCATGCTCCCCGACTACTCTGTCATCGCTTGGCTATTAATCATTTTTTCCGTTTACCTCACCGGCGTTTCAAAAGGCGGTTTTGCGGGGGGCTTTGGCACGCTTTCGGTGCCGCTGATGGCGCTGGCGATCAGCCCGGCCCAGGCGGCAGGCCTGCTGCTACCGCTACTGCTGGTGATGGACGTATTTGCCGTAAAAGCCTGGTGGGGGAAGCAGTCAGCCGCGGAGGTGTGGCGCTTTGTGCCGGGCTTATTCATTGGCGTGGCGGTGGGTACGCTGCTGTTTGACACCCTAAGCGAGCAGGGCTTGCGCCTGACACTGGGCATCATCACCTTGCTGTTCGCCGCTTACATGCTGCTGAAACCCGTTGCCAAGAAGCCCATTTCCACCCGCTGGGCGCTACCCGCAGCAAGCGTGTGCGGGTTTACCAGCTTTATAGCCCATGCGGGCGCGCCGCCGCTGAACGTTTACCTGCTGCCGCGCAAACTGTCGAAAGAGACCTTTATCGCCACCTGCGCGGTGTCGTTCGCAGTAGTCAACGTGATCAAGTTAGCGCCCTATATGTGGCTTGGCGAGATCAACGTCACCAGCGCCTGGGCCTCGCTGCTGCTGGTGCCCATCGCCTGGATTGGCGTGCGCAACGGCCTATGGCTGCAAAGCCGTGTAAACGAAGCGCTGTTTTACCGTTTGGTGATTTTCGCCATGTTCTTGGTCGGTTTTAATCTGATTTGGCAGGCGTTGGGTTAGATGGCGCTAAGCTATAACACCACCAGCACCAGCCCTACTAGCATGACTAGCGTACCAATGGCCTTTGCCCTGGAGGCTGACTCCTTGAGCCATAGCACGCCCATCAATACCCCCACCGGAATTGACAGCTGGCGCAGCGCCACTACGTAACTCACCTCCTCGGTGAGCGCCATGGCGATTAATACCAGACCGTAAGTACAGGTCATCATCAACCCGGTAACGACCAGCATGGTAAGCCCCTGTTGGTGAAGCGCAGGCAGGCGCCGGCGCTCTGCCGGTAGCAGCGCCAGCAGGGGTATCGCCCAGGTGAGCGTCATCAGCGCTTGCAGCACCATAAACACCGCCCCCGCGGTTAACCCGCTATGCCCTGCCCTCTGCATCAGGCCCAGCGCTTGCTTATCGATCAGCGAGTAACCCACCGTGCCTACCGCGGCCAGCAGCGCAAATCCCATGGCAGGCGTTAGATAGGTAGAAAACCTACGCGCCTGAGGGTGGCTAAGCGGTAGGCAAAGCGCACCTGCCACCACCAGCACCATGCCGAGGCCATCCCAGCGATCCAGCACCCGGCTGCCCAAGAGCGCAATGGATACCAGTGGCACCAGCACCACCGGCAGCGCCCGGGCAATGGGGTAAAGCACGCTAACGTCACCGCGGGAATAGGCCCAGGCCAGGCCGCCCATATAGAGCATTTGGCATAACCCCGAAAGCGCCAACCAGCCCCAGAATGCACCCGGTAGTGCCGCTAATGACGGCCCAAGCAACACCAGCGGCAACATTACCGCTCCACCCGCACCGTAGGCCAGGGCAAAAGACGCCAACGACGGCGCGTTGCGCTTGCCCAGCACATTCCAACCAGCGTGCATACATACCGAGACCAGCACCAGCGCAAGCGCGACTGGACTCAAGGTCGCTCCCCGAGGCGGAGGCGGATATTAATGTCATCTATCACCCCAGGCAGCTCGGCAATGGTCTCAATGCAGTAGTGTGGCTTTGCAGGGGCAAATTGAGCGGCGACTCGCGCATGGGCGGCACGCCGCTCGGTATCACTGAGTGCTTGGTACTGTTTGTGCGTCAGTCCTAGCGCATTGCCTGAGCAGGTAAGCGCGACCGTCCACATCCCCGCGCTGCGCCCTTCAAGAATGCCCGGCGTGGTGTCGTCGATTTTTACGCAGGCAGCCACATCGCTGACACCTAGGGCAATCACATTAGCCAACGCCTGGGCAGGATGCGGGCGGCCGTTAGGTACGTCATCAGTCGCCACCACGTGATCCACCTGTAAGCCGTTATCAGCGGCCAGGGCGATGACTTTCTCCATCACCACCGCTGGGTAGCCGGAACAGGAGCCGATTTTCAGTCCCTGGGCGCGCAGCGTCGCCAAGGTGTCGAGAGCGCCAGGAATCACTGCCGAGTGGTCGGCAATCTTGGCGATTTGCAGCGGCATAAAGCGCTCGTAAAGCGCCGTGACATCGGCATCAGAAGGTGCGTGGCCAACCGCCTGAACAAAGCGATCAGCGATCTCCGGCTGATGGCATAGGGTACGAATATGATCCCATTTACCCATTCCCATGGGGCCGCGCGCTTCTTCCAAGCTAATCGCCACGCCCAGTTCAGCAAAGGCTTCGACAAAGATCTGGGTCGGCGCAAAGGAGCCAAAGTCGACCAACGTGCCGGCCCAATCACAGATAACCGCTTGTAAGCATTGAGGAGAGTGATACTGCATTAGGCGCTCCCTGATGGTGAAGATAGGTCAGCAATGAGAGAAACATCCATATCCGCTAGCACGTCTTGAATGGCGTTTAACAGTTGCGCGATCACCGTCGTGCCTAACTGACCAATGCAGCCGATGCGAAAACTCTCCACTTCGGTCAACTTGCCGGGGTAGATCAAAAACCCGCGCGCCTTTAGCGCCGCGTAGAAGCTGTGAAACTCAAACGCTGGGTCAGTGGGGCTTAAGAAGGTGGTGATGATCGGCGATAGCCATTCGTCTTCCAACAGGGTGCTGAAGCCTAGCGCCCGCATGCCTTTTACCAACGCATCACGATTGCGGGTATAGCGCGCGCAGCGCCCCGGCACGCCACCCTCTTCCCGGTGCTGGGCAAGCGCTGCCTGAAAGGCCACCACGGTATGCGTGGGCGGCGTAAAGCGCCATTGGCCGGTGCGTTCCATATATTCCCATTGGGCGTGCAGATCCAGACTCAACGAGTGAGCGCGCCCCTTACCTGCCTCAAGCAGCGCCTGGCGAATAATCACAAAGCCAAAACCCGGCACACCTTCGATGCACTTATTGGCAGAAGAAACCAGCACGTCAATGGGTGTTTGCGCAAGGCTGATGGGGATGCCGCCAAAAGAACTCATGGCATCGACGATGAGCGTTTTTCCCTGGGTGCGCACCACGTCAGCGATGGCGTCTAGCGGGTTCAAAATGCCCGAGCTGGTTTCGCAGTGCACCAGAAATACCGAGGTAATCGCTGGGTCTTGCTGCAGCCGTGCTGCGACTTCATCAGCCTGTGGCGGCCGGTAGTCGCCTTTATCCAGCGTGGTATAAGCGCGACCCATGGTAGCGAGCAGTTGCGCCGCGCGCTTGCCGTAGGCACCGTTCATCAGCACCAGCACTTTGCCGCTGGGATCTGTTGCGCAGGCCAGGGCACTCTCAACCGCAAAGGTACCGCTGCCCTGCATAGGCACACAGGCGTACTCGTCGCTTGGCGCCTCGGCCATGGCAAGTAACTGGGTGCGAATGTCGGCCGTTACCTGATTAAAGTCGTCATCCCAGGAGCCCCAGTCGCGCAGCATGGCGGCTTTAGTGGCACGGGACGTCGTCAGCGGCCCAGGGGTTAATAGATAGGGCTCTTCAATATGATCGTTCATTTTGGTCTATACCAGATTTTTTTAACCACTTTAACTGCAAGCACGGCGGCGGTCTAGATGCCGCTAGGAGCCTGTCCGGCTTGGCCGATCGTCGCGAGAAGCACGGATTTTGAGTCAAATTTATCGATCGATTGAGGCGAATAGCGCGCTATTTAACGAAATCGATCGAATAAAGTTGGCCATAATACCGGGATTCGCAGTAGATCAGTGTTAAGTCGGACAGGCTCCTAGGCCATGCGCCAGCGCTGGGCGTTGTTTAACAACACATGGGTAAGCGCGGTATGCAGCAACTTCACCACTAGCGAGGTCAGGAAAATCAGCACCGCCATGGCCGCCGCGCTGGCGAAGTAACCGGCTTCATCCAGATGGAGAACCGCCACCGAAGCCAGCCGCGTGTCGCTGTTGTAGAGAAACACCACCGCGGACACCGTGGTCATCGCATTGACGAACAGGTACACCGATATATCCAGTACCGCGGGCAGCGATACCGGTAGCGTCACGCGGCAAAAGGTCGTCCAAAACGGTACTTTGAGTGACGCCCCCACCGCTTCAAACTCGGGGTCGAGCTGTTTAAGCGCGGTGACCGAGGTGAGATGGCACACGGTGTAGAAGTGAATCAGGGTATTAAGCACCAGAATCATCAGCGTGCCGTATAGCCAGTTAAACGGGTTGCCCGCCTGATTGAAGAAGAAAATATAGGCAAGCCCCAGCACCATGCCGGGCACCGCCATGGGCAGCATGGCCATAAAGTGCAGCCCTTGGCGCAGCGGGCGGTAGCCTTCGCTCTTTTCGATCAGCCAGGCGTTAAAGAAGATCACTAAGGTACCCACCACGGCCACGCTAAAAGCGAGTTTGAGCGAGTTAAACCACGCTCCCCAGCCGCCATCGGCCATGCCTTGGAAGGTGTAGTGCACAAAGGTGATCGATAAGTTGTAGGGCCAGAACTGCACCAGCGAGGCGTACATCGCGGTGCCGATCACCAACACAATGGCCCCGGCCACCGCGTAGCAAAGTAGTGTAAAGACCCAATCCCGCAGCGGGCTGGGGGTAGGCTGCCATGGCACCGCCCGGGCCGAGAGCTGGGCCACCTGGCGGCGCTGTATCCAGCGGTCAACGATAAACGAGAGCACTGCAGGTAACAGCAGAATCACGCTGACCACCGCGCCCATCTGAAAGTTCTGCTGGCCGACGACCTGGCGGTAGACATCGGTGGCCAACACGCTGAACTGACCGCCGATAATTTTTGGCACGCCAAAGTCGGTGATCGCCAGGGTAAATACCACAAACAGGCAGGAAATCAGCCCGTAGCGCACACCGGGCAATGTAATAGTCAAAAACGTACGCCATTTGGGGGTGCCCAGCGCTTCGGCCGCTTCGTAGAGCCGCGCATCGCTGTTGGTTAGCGCGGTGGTCAGCAACATCAGCGCGTGGGGAAATATCCAGAAGCTCATGCCCATTACGATGCCAATCGGCCCATAAATCGAGTGGCCTGCCAGTACGTCGCGCAGAAACCCTTGGTTGCCGAACAGGTAAACCAGACTAATGGCGGGCAGTAATGACGGCGCCAGAATGGGCAGAATCGCCAGCATGCGAAACAGCCGCTTGCCCGGCATGCAGGTGCGGGTAATCCCGTAGGCGCATACAAACGCCAAGCCGACCACCACTACGGTGGTCATCAGCGCCACCCGCAACGAGTTGACAATCGAATTGACCAGCGCGGGGGTTTGAAAATACTGAACAAAGTTGGCCAGGCCTATAAAGTCGCCGGCGCGGTCTTGCAGGCTTTTAACCAGCATGGCCACCAGCGGAAACAGCAGGCCCACCACCAGCAAGGCGACGCCAGCGAGTAACGCTAACAAACGGATCAGCGACTCTAGCGACGGCTTGGTCGCCGACATTGTAAAGGTCTTAGCCATCATTGCTGGCTACTCCCTGCGGGGTATAGGCGGGCGGCCTCCGCGGGTAGATGAATCGATAGCATCTGCCCCACAAACAGGTCGAGGTCACTACTATCCCGGCTGGGCACATCGGCGATAATCGTTTGATCGGCTTCCGTTAGGCGCAGGGTAACCCGCTGAAATGGGCCCAAAAACTCGATGCCAACTACCTCGCCTTTCAGCGCTCCCGCTTCACGGCTAAGGGCCACGGCCTCCGGGCGGATGGCCAACTGGGCTGCTTGGCCCAATTTCAGGGTATGCGGCAGGCAGGCGCAAGGCGTGGTACCCAATAGCGCTCGGTTATTGCCTTGTGCGGTCACTTCCAGAAAGTTCATGCTGCCAATAAACGAGGCCACAAAGGCGCTGGCAGGCTGGTGGTAGATCTGGGCCGGGGTGCCCACTTGCTCGATCACGCCGTGGTTCATCACCACGATGCGGTCGGCCATGGTCAGCGCCTCTTCCTGGTCGTGGGTGACCATAATGGTGGTTACGCCCAGGCGCGCCTGGAGGGCTTTGATCTGGCTCCGCAAGTGCCCGCGTACCCGGGCATCCAGCGCCGAGAGAGGTTCATCCAGTAGTAACAAGCCTGGCTCGGTGGCCAGCGCCCGCGCCAGCGCAACACGTTGCTGCTGACCACCAGACAGCGCCGCCGGATACTTGTCTTCGCTGCCGGTCAGGTTCACCAGGGCGAGCAGTTCGGCGACCCGCTTGTCGATACGCGCTCGGTCATCTCGACGGTTGCGCAGCCCATAGGCGATATTGTTAAACACCGTCAGGTTGGGAAACAGCGCGTAGGACTGGAACACAATGCCGAAGTCCCTCGCTTGGGTGGGCAGCCGGGAAATATCCTTGTCACGCTGAATCAGCGTGCCCGACGTTTGCTGGGTTAGCCCTGCAATGGTACGCAGCAGGGTGGTTTTGCCGCAGCCGGAGGGGCCCAAAAAGCAGACAAACTCACCTTCGTTAATGGCCAGAGAAATGTTGTCCAGCGCGGTAAAAGTACCAAAACACTTGGTCACCGCTTCAATGCGCAAATGGGGCGTTGTGGGGGTCATCACCGCTGGCGAGTCAGCCGCCAGCAGCGACGTCATGGTGGTGTGCATAACATCTCCAAGCCCCGGCGCATGGGCCGGGGCATCTGATCGCGAATCCGCCGTTTATTGTTCGGTTTTACCGTCGTAGCGACGCTGCCACTCGGCCAGTACGCGCTCGCGGTTTACGGCCGCCCACTTGAAGTCGGCATCGATCATGCGCTCGGTGATGTCTACAGGGTAGTTGTCGATGGGCTGGGCCACGCCTGGATAAGCCACCACCGCATAGCCTTCGTTATACAGCTCGTTGGCTTCCCGTGAGATCGACCAATCCAGCAGCGTTTGCGCTGCTTCTTGCTTGTCGGTACCGGCCACCATCGCGGAAGCTTCCATATCCCAGCCTAGGCCCTCTTCAGGAAACACGACCTCAATAGGCGCGCCCTGTGACTTCAAGCGGGCACCACGGAACGCAAATGACACGCCCACCACGGTTTCACCGGTAGCGGCCAGGCTGCAGGGCGCGGAGCCCGAATGGGTGTAGCGGGCGATATTGTCATGCAGGCGATCCATATAGTCCCAGCCCTGCTCTTCGCCCCAAAGCTGCAGCCAACTGGCCACATCCAGGTAACCAGTGCCCGACGAGTTGGGGTTAGGCATAATCACATGGCCTTCAAATTCAGGCTTAGTCAGGTCTTCCCAGGAGGTCGGCATCGGTACGCCCTGGCGCTCGCCCTCAATGGTGTTGTAGCAGATTGCCGCGACCCAGGCGTCCATGCCCACCCAAGCCGGGTCTTCACCATCACGATAGGCCGCATCGACAAATTTCGGGTCGAGGTTTTCAACACCTGCAGGGGCGTAGCGCTCCAGCATGCCCTCGTCTTCCAGCACCAGCAGGCTGGTGGCGGCCAGGCCCCAAATCACATCAGCCTGGGGGTTATCTTTTTCGGCCAGCAGGCGGGCGGTTATCACCCCGGTGGAGTCACGCACCCAGTTAATCTCGATATCCGGATGAGCCGCGTTAAAGCGTTCAGCGTATTTTTGCAGGTCATCCGACTCAACGGCGGTATACACGGTTAATTCAGTGGCCTGGGCATTGGCAGCAAGCACCGTTGAGGCAAGCGCAACGGCAACAGAGCCTGCTAGCAAGGTGGAGGGGAATAAACGGCGCGTGATCATGAGGGTGGTCTCCTGGCTGATTGGTATAGACCAGAAGTTTGCCGTGGTTAAATGACACCGCGATGACGCTTGTTTGACCGTTTTTTTAAGCGATGATGATCGCCTTGAAGCAATCGCTGCTAGCGCTGCCCCGAAAGCTCCACACTGATGCAAAGAGAATCGTGCAGCCAGTGCTCTTCGTCATACTCAATGGGGCGCTGCTGGTCGTCAAAAATGGCACGATTAATATTTAAACCGGCAGTGCCCGGCGCGACGGATAGCTCTTCGGCATCCAAAGGCGACAGCGCTTCCGACACCATGCGAATAGAGCGGTTAGCCAAATAGTGCCCCCAGCGCTCGCGCAACAGTCCCCACAGAGACTGCCCGGCGTAGATATCCAGCAACTCGGGCGCGCGCTCGGGCACCACCCACAGCGACTCCACCAGCACCGCGCGGTCATCCACGTAGCGGCGGCGGCGAATATGCTGAAACGGCTGGTCATCCGGTAGCCCCAGCGCCCGAGCGGCAGGCGGGTGAACGCGACTTTCCAGCTTCAACACGGCGGTACGTGGCTGCCGCCCCTGGGCGCGCACATAGTCGTTAAAGCCCGCGTCACGGGTGGGGTCGTAGATTAACCGGGCGGGGGAAATAAACCAGCCACGCCGGTTGCTGCGGTGGATCAGGCCCTCCCCCTCCAACTGAGAAAGTGCTTGGCGCAGGGTGACGCGGGTGGTGGCAAAGCGTTCGGCCAATGGCCGCTCGGCGGGGAGTTTGCCTTTCCACTGGGCGGCATTTTGGTCGATCAAGGTGCGTAGCTGTTCGGTTAACTGTAAATAGTAGGCATCAGACATGCGCCGATTTTCCTGGCAAAGCGTTAGGCGACGAAGCGCTTGGGGGCGTTCGCCAGTCTAAGCGCCGCCACCCTTCAACGCTAGCCACCTCGGCCAGTACCGGGTCTGGGTTAACTGCCACGGGGCAATCGACATATTGCAGTAACGGTAAATCATTGCGGGAGTCTGAGTAGAAGGTGGTGTGGCTGGGGGTGATCTGCTGCTCGGCCAGCCACTGTTTCAGACGCAGCACCTTGCCGCCGCGATAGGAAAAAATACCCTCGCTGCCACCGGTATAGCGCGGGTCTTCATTAATGCCGTGCTCCACGCTGAGCTCCACCGCCAGCACGTGCTCAATGCCCAGAGTGGTCGCAATTGGCTCGACCAGGTGACGCGACGAAGCAGAAATCAGCACCAGCGTATCGCCTGCCTGGCGATGCGCTTCCAGGCAGGCCCAGGCCTGATCAAAAATACGCGGCTGCAGATGGGTAGCGACAAAGCGCTCGACCTCTTTCTGTACATCTTTTACCCGGCGCCCACGCAGCGGCGCCAGGGTCATGGCTAAGTACTCTTCCAGCTTTAACTTACCCGCGTGATAGGCCTGGTGCATTTGCGCCGCCCGCGCCATGAAGGCGTCGGCATCGCTGATCCAACCTTGCTCTATCATCCATAAATTCCAGCGGTCGCTGCAGTCTCCATCCAGAAGGGTATCGTCAAGATCAAACAGGGCCAGGCGCATGGGACACTCCTTTCATCGCGGGTTGGCGGCGCGTAGAGTATGCCAAAGGTGATGACAAGACGATGACGATGATAAGGACTTAAGGTGCTAGCCACCGCGCCGCAAACTCATCCGCCGGTAATGGGCGGCCGAACCAGTAGCCTTGCGCTTCATTGCAGCCCATTTCGGCAAGCAAACGAGCTTGCTCCTGGGTTTCGACCCCTTCTGCCACGGTCTTCATTTCTAACGCCTGCGCCATGGCGATGATGGTTTGCACGATAGTGCGGTCATTTTTGTTTTCGAGCATTTCGCGGACAAAAGAGATATCGATTTTCAGCGCGTCAGCGGCAAAGCGCCGTAAATAGGAGAGTGAGGAGTAGCCGGTACCAAAATCGTCAATGGAGAGTGAATAACCTGCCTGGCGCATGGTGTGAGTAATGTTGACGGCTTGGTCGGGGTCGCGCATAAAGTCGCTTTCGGTAAGTTCCAGGGCGATAGCACTTGGAGGAACGCCGCTAGTGAGTTGTGCAATGTGGCTGGACAGTTCTGGGTCGGCAAACTGTTGGGCGGAAATATTGATAGACAGCCTGCCTGGCAACCCTCCCCCAGGCTGGTTACGCCAGGTGATTAACTGTTTGGCGGACTTCTCCAACACCCAGTCCCCCAGGGCGCGGATCAAGCCGCGTTCTTCGGCCAGGGGAATAAACTCACAGGGGCTCACCCAGCCCCACTCGGCGTCATACCAGCGGCACAGGGCTTCAGCACCGGTCAACCGACCGCTGGTAAGGTTCACCTGGGGCTGAAAGTAGAGTTCTAACTGATGCTCTGTGATAGCAGTGCTGAGTCGCTCGGTCATACGCTGGCGTCGCTGCAGCGCGTGACGCATCGTTTGGGTGTAGGGACAGATGCTTTTTTCGCGCCGCTTGGCGTGGTGGAGGGCGATGCTAGCGGCATTAAATAGTTCGCTCGCTTCGGTCACATCCTGCGGGTAATGGGCAAAACCGATGCTGACATCAAGGTGAAAAACACGCCGCTCCAGATGAAGCGGTGGCTTCACTACTAAGCGTAGCTGCTCGACTAGGTTGCCTATGTCACTGGGGGTGGCATCGGCCACTAGCAGGGCAAACTCATCACCTGATAAACGCGCCAGCGAACCATAGGAGCGGCTAATCTGCGCTAAACGCTCCGCCACCGTCACCAGCAGTTGATCCCCCACTTGGTGGCCGTGAAGGTCATTGACCTCTTTAAAACGGCGGATATCCAATAACAGCAGCGAAAGCCCACGTTCGCCTTGATGGGCCTCTTTCCACATCTGCGCTAGCAACTCCATAAAACGGATTCGGTTAGGTAAACCGGTGGTGCTGTCGGTATAGGCCAGTTGGTGCATGTGACGATGGTCGCGACGGCGCTCAAGCTCTGCCGCAGCACCGGTCGAAAGGATTTGCAGCACAGAGGTGGCAAACGCATTGGTGGTCAGCGGCTGGCGGTAAAACACCATCATCACGCCAATGGCATCTCCGTTGGCATTATCCAAACGCCGCCCAATCCATGCCCTTGTTGGTAGCAATGTACCTGGCAATAGCAGCGGTGGGCCATTATGCATGACCGCTTCACGCTCCAGCACCACCTGCTCGCTGGGCGAGCCTCGCAGTGCAAAGGAGTACTGTTCACGCTGAGCCCCTTCAACCACCATGCTGACAGTAGTTGCCTGCCCATAGACGTTTTCATCGCCCTGGGGTGAGGTATGCAGCAGCGCAATAAAGCCTGCGTCGGCTTCCAACACCTTAACCAAGGTAGCAATCAACTGTTGAAAATAACCATCCCCAACCTGAGTGGTGACCGTAGAAGCCACCTGAACCACGGCGTTTTGCACCCGCTGCGATTCTTGCTGGTCGGTCACATCAGAGATAAAGCCTTCTAAGCATACAATCTCACCCGCCTCATCCAAGACGGCCTGTCCCTGCTCCCACATCCAACGGTAACCGCCGTCGCGGTGATGCAATGGGTAGATCACGCGGTAAGGCCGTTTGTTGGCAATGGCCGACTGTACCTCGTGAAAGATCTTGTCCTGATAATTAGGATGAATCAGAGCCGCGAAGCTGGTCAGCCGATTATCCTGCAACTCGTCAGGCCGATACCCAGTTAGCGTTTCGACCCCTTGGCTCACCAGTTGCATGGTCCAATCGCGGTCATTCAGACAGCGATAAGCCATCCCCGGCAGGTGGTCGAGCAGCGTATTCAAGCGGCGCTCGCTTTCCCTTACGACCGCTTCGCTTTCTCTTAGTGCCTGCTCCGCCTTTTGTCGACCTAGCTCCGCCCCCGCCTGGGCGGCGGCGACTTGCAGTATTTCATTAGCTAACTCGCCCATCTGCATGGGGGAGTTTTTGAGTACCGCTAGCAGGCCAATCAGCGCGCCATCCGCCGCATAGAGCGCCCGCCCCAAATAGCTCTCGGCCCCCAGCTCATAAAGCAGTTTATCGTCAGGAAAGCGTGATTGAACATCACGAGCATAAAGGCAGCACTCGCGCCCAAACGCAGTCTCGCAAGGAGTGCCGGCCAGCGGATAAGTTATATTGCCGAGTAAGTTCCCATCTGACCAGACAGCTAACGTTTCAGCTTGGTGCAACTGGGTAACATCAGCCACTAGCACATGATCAACGCCGAGTATCGCCGCTAAGCGCTCCACCATCGTTTCATAAAAGCGGGGGCTCCCACTGTGCCCTACACCTTCTGCCAACTGGCGGAATATATCGGCCGCGTCATTCTTCATGTGCATTGTTGCGCTCACTTTTTTTAATTCTGGAGCAGTTGGGGCGGCTGCCACTAACCTCATAAAGTATATATAGCGACCCACAAAGCATAAACCGTTCTTTTCCAACTATAACAACGTCAACACTAGCAGGGTATATGGTAAAATTAGGACATCACCTCATGATGGCTGGCAGCTACGCTACAAAGGGCGCAGGAGATAACGTGACTAGAACATCGAAAAAAGATGAAGCGCTATACCTAATGCTAACTGAAGCACTGCCTGGTTTTCTGATCAGCGACTTCCTCAAGTGCCAACGCTTACCTTCGCTTCCCTCAATCGCATTACGCATCCTCAGGTTAACGCAATCTTCAAAAGCGACAATCAACGATGTTGCCGACACCATTGAACATGACCCAGCATTAACCGCTCGGTTAATATCTCTTGCAAATAGTGTTCACCATACTCGCTCGGCCAATTCGACACAGACGTGCCTTGAGGCCGTCCAGCGTTTAGGACTCGATGCCGCGTTAACGGTGGTGTTGAGCTTCAACCTTTTTCAGCACTCCAGTAAGGGGCCGCAGCATACACATATTTGGCGGCGGTCTATTATGTCTGCGTTAATAGCGCGCCAGCTTGCCGAGCAAGCGTGCCCTAAACAGGCAGGCCATGCTTTTACGGCATCACTGTTGCAGGATATTGGTATATTGGCGCTGAGCGCGACTTACCCTGAACAAGTAGACGAACTATACATTGATAGCGCTATTCCACATGCTCACCTTATTGAAGAAGAGCAGCGTTACTTTGGTTGTGACCACACCGTTATTGGGGCTTGGCTAGCAGCTAAATGGGGTATCCCATCGGCGATGGTAAACTCCATACGCTTTAGCCATGCCGGTTTTACAAGCGAGAGTTTGATGGAAATGTGTGTGCGAATATCCGGCCCCACGGCGGATGCCTGCCTTTCAAGCGCACCAGAAGAGCAATTTGCCGCCCTCATAGTCGATTTAAGCGCAACAGCCGGCGTGCCTTCTTTCTCATTTAAAAGCGTTCTACAAGAAGTTCAGCCAAAAATGGAGTTGATCGCCAAAACACTGATGATAGACCCCCCCGCGGCTATCGACCCCAAAGAACTGCTTGAAAATGCTCAGCAACTCTTGCTGAACCATACGCTCGTACTCAATAGCCGTAGAGAAGCGCAATTCAAAGCACTCACGATGCTACGCAAAGGGTATGGCGCCCCAGGCGAGTTCAACAAAGACATTGCGTTCAAAAAACTCAGCACCCAATCCCGCTCTAAACCCTAAATCTCTGGCCAGAACATGCATGTCATCAAGCGCTCCGGCCAGAGCGTTTTTGCCTCATTGATCGTAAAGACACTTTCTTTTATAAGCGCCTTAGCGCGTCATTGCCTCCGGTAGGTAAAGGGCAATGCCAGGGAAGATATGCATGAAGGCAATAGCCAATAGCATCAGCAGGAAAAACGGCAGCGTAGCCTTGGTAATGGTCAGAATGTCTTTACCGGTTAGCCCCTGGATAACGAACAGGTTGAAGCCCACCGGCGGTGTGATTTGCGACATTTCAACGACCACAACTAGGTAAATACCAAACCAAATCAGATCGAAACCGGCGGCGCTCACCAGCGGCATGATAATCGCGGTGACTAGCAGGATCAGAGAGATGCCGTCGAGAAAGCAGCCCATCACCAGCAGTAGCAAGGTGAGCGCAATCAGCAGCATCGTCGGTGAAAGCCCCATCTCGCCAATCGCAGTTGCTAGCTTCATCGGTACCTGGGTAAAGCCCATGGCCGAGGTCAAAAACGAAGCCCCGGCAATAATAAAAGCGATCATGCAGGCGGTACGCACGGCGGCAAACAGCGAGCTTTTAAAAATGTCGCGATCAAAGTGACCGTTAAAGCGCGCAATCACAATCGACAGCACCACACCGACCGCCGCGGCCTCGGTAGGCGACGCTAGCCCGCCATAGATCGAAAAGATAATCCCGCCGATCAGTAGCAGAATAGGCACCAGTGACCAGGTATTGCGCAGCTTTTCAGCAAAGCTCATGCCGGATTCATCTTCGCCGGTAAGCCCTTCGCGGTTGCCCTTAAGCAACGCCCACAAAATGAGATAACTCATGAACATCGCCAGGATCATCAGTCCCGGGCCGATACCGGCCATAAACAGCCTGGAGATCGACTGCTCGGTGACCACCCCGTAGACTATCAGCACGATGGAGGGCGGAATCAAAAGCCCCAAGGTGGAAGCGCTGGCCAGGGTACCAATCGCCATATTGCTGTCGTAGCCCCGCCGCTCAAGTTCCGGCAGAGTCATTTTACCCACCGTGGCACAAGTGGCGGCCGAAGAGCCGCATACCGCTGCAAACATGCCGCTGCCAATAATATTGGTATGCAGTAAACGCCCTGGCAGACGGTTTAACCAGGGTGACAGGCCACGAAACATATTGTCAGCAAGCCCGGAGCGAAACAGAATTTCACCCATCCAGATAAACATGGGCAACGCGGTGAGGTCCCAACCGTAGCTGGCGCCCCAAAAATCTGAGGCTAGGATAGACCCCGGTGAGAATGAGCTGAAGAATTCTAATGCTATCCAGGCAGTACCGATCAGCGCGAAAGCGATCCACACCCCACTCCCCAGCAGCAACACGAGAGTAAATATAGTGGCGAGACTTAGTAGCAGCACGAGGATCTCTCCAGTTTAAAAGACAACGGCGGCGCTAACAGTGACAAAGTTAAAAATAACTTAATTAACAATGAATTAGCTAGCATAGATGCACTAAACATAGACATAGCTGACGTCGCCATTTAGTGACCCTCGCTTTCATCTGGGGCAGTCGCTTCGCGGAAGCTCGCAGGATCGCGAATGGCAATCCGTAGCACCATAAACAGGGCTTCAGCCAGCGCCAAACACAGCAGCCCTACGCTGGTCGCGAGTACAAGCTGAGGAATCCAGAGCGGAATCGACACAAATCCTGAAGACACATCGTTGTATTGCAGGCTCTCTCTCGCCAACCCAATTAGGCCGTAACTGAGCATTAGACTGATCGCCAGGGCAATGATGAGGCAAAACACTTCAAACCACACACGGATTGCCGGTGGCAGTCGGGTTATCAACAGCGTCACTCGAATGTGGGCGTGATGCACAAAGGTGTAGGCCAGTCCCAGAAAGGTCGCCCCCACTAATAGGTAAGAAGCAATTTCCGAAACGCCGGTAATACTCAGGCCCAGGCGACCCAAGCCAACCAGCACTAACAGGGCATCTAACAAACGGAAGGTCACCTGGAGCGCTATCAGCGCGCAAATGGCCACCATGCATGCCGCCGCCCCCCAAGCACCCAGGCGATAGAGCTTGTCGAATTTAAACGTCATGTTCGCAGCCTCACGAAGCACTTAGAAAAAGCGTGCGGGAAACGCAGCGGCAACGTTGTCACCACCGCTGCAAGAGACATCAAAACGGAGCTTAGCTGTCGCGCTGCTCGCGGTAAGTTTCCAGCGCCTGCTTGGCTTCGTCATCGGCACGTGACTGCCAATCTTCAAACAGCTGATCACCCGCCGCCTGAAGCGCTTCAGAAATAGCGTCGTTAGGCTCAGACACTGAAATGCCGTTCTCTTGCAAAACAGCCAAGCTGGCATCGTTATCTTCGCGGCTCATTTCCCAACCCCGCTTTTCAGCCTCAGCGGCGGCTTCCATCAGGGCCTCCTGGGTTGCTTCATCCAGGCCATCAAAACTACGTTGGCTGATGAAAACGATATTTTTAGGCAACCACAGATTAGCGTTGGTGTAATCGGTAACATAATCCCACGCCGCCATGGAGTTCCCCGTAGAGCTTGAGGTGATCATGGCATCTACACGTCCGGTGCTGAAGGCAGTGGGGATATCGGACTCTTCGGTTTCGGTGGGGCTGCCGCCCAGATTATTCACAAAGCGCTGGGTATTGATGTTGGGTGCACGAACGCGCAAGCCTTCAAACTGTTCGGGGTCGGTGAGGGGCTCAGAGGTATAGATACCTTGTGCAGGCCAAGCAACAGCATAAAGAGGGATCAACCCTTCATAGGCAAAAAGCTCAGTGATCATCGGTTTGGTGGCCTCCCACAGTGAGTAGGCATCATCGTAGCTGCCTGCCACACCCGGCAGAGTATCCACTTCGAAAATAGGATCATCATTGGAGAGAACAGAGAGGAATACTTCACCCGCATCAATAGTGCCACGGCGAACCGACGGCTTGATTTCACCATGAGAAACCAGCGAGCCACCGCTATGCACGGTAATGGTCAACTCACCATTGGTGGCTTCAGCCACATCTTCGGCGAACTGCTTGTTGTTCTGGGTATGAAAGCTAGCATCGCCGTAGGGCGTGGCCATGGTCCATTCCGCGGCGTGAGCTGTCACCGTTAAGCCGCAGGCTGTCGCCAGTAGCAATGTGGAAGTTAGTGTTTTGCGCATCGTGAGTACCCTCTTGTTCATTTTAATAGTGTGTTACTTCGGTGGATGGGGATAGGCTTGGCAGCGCTTTAAGACCACAAACCTGGAACTCGTATCAATCCGATGAACCATGGCATAGATTTAATCACATACCATCATGCGACATTGAGGCCATCCCCAGCAGTGCCCCCTAACCAACGCTGTTATCACGCCGACTAGTAAAGTGATAAGTGCGTCGTGTCCAGCCGTCAACAGACCCTAGTGATTATTTCCCCAAACGATTGGCATTGGACGAGCCCTGTTTATATATTGAGGGTGGATTACACTTCAGCGTTAGCCAAGTAACAATATCAACCGCATCAACGTTAGGAGCCGCTATGGCCATCCCCCTGCTTAATTGCGATATGGGCGAAAGTTTTGGTAACTGGACCATCGGCCTGGATGCCGAGGCGATGCCCTATGTCGATTGCGCCAATATCGCCTGCGGCTTCCATGCCTCTGACCCCCATGTGATGCGCCGTACCGTCAAGCTAGCCGTACAAAATGGCGTTCGCATTGGCGCGCATCCTGGTTACCCGGATTTGATGGGCTTTGGGCGGCGCTCCATGGCCTGTTCACCGGAAGAAGCGGAGGATATGGTGCTTTATCAAGTGGGGGCGTTAGCGGGCATATGCCAAGCGGAAGGTACCCAGCTGAGCTACATCAAACCTCACGGTGCGCTGTACAACGACATGGCCGCCAACCCGGCGCTGCTCGAAGGCGTCATGCGCGCGGTGCGTGCTTACGATTCCAGCCTGCCGCTGATGATTATGTCCACCGCCGATCCTGAGCCACACCGTGAGTTAGCCGCCAAGTTGGGCATTACCCTGTGGTTCGAGACCTTTGCTGACCGCGCCTATGACGCCAACGGCCACCTGGCCTCACGTCGCCTGCCCAATGCCGTTCACCACGACCAGAACACTATCGTCAATCAAGCGGTGATGTTAGCCAAAGGCGAGCCGCTCACCGCGCTTGATGGCACATCGCTACAGTTAGCCTGCGACACGCTGTGTGTCCACGGCGACAACCCTGAATCCGTGGCTGCCGTTCGCGCTATCCGCGAGGCCTTTCAGGCGTTGGAGCAAGCGTGAAACTCAATAGTATTGAAATACGCATTGAAACCACCGCCATGGATGCCCTGATGGTGCGCCTGTTCGACGCCATCGACGAAGCCAATATGGCCTGGGTCATCGCCGCCGACCAAGCGCTGCGTAAGGCATTTGATGCGGCACTAATTGACTTGGTGCCCTCTTACACCACGCTGTTAGTGCATTACGACTGCCAGCAGTTAACCCATAGCGAGGCTATTCAACTTATCCACAAGGCGCTTTCAGGCCTTACCCCTGTGGATACTCAAGCCGGTGAGCTGCACGACATCCCGGTGTGGTACGACGAAAGCGTGGGGCCTGAGTTGCCCCTGGTCGCCAAACGCGCTGGTTTAAGCGTCAAAGAGCTTATCGAGCAGCACTGCAACCACGACTACTGCGTGTTCGCACTGGGTTTTGCCCCGGGCTACGGCTTTATGGGCTTAGTGGATGAAGCGTTGGCTACGCCGCGCTTGAAAACGCCGCGCCGCAAGGTGGCAGCAGGTAGCGTGGGCATTGCTGATCGTCAAACCGCCATTTACCCGCTGCTCTCGCCGGGCGGCTGGAATATTTTGGGCCGTACCAACGTGCCGCTGTTCGAGCATGCCAAGCGAGGCGAGCCGCTGTTCCGCCCCGGCGACAAGGTGCGTTTTAGAGCCATCTCCCGGGCGGAATTTGAGGCGGATGGTGGCGATACCACGCCCATGGAGGAGCGCCCATGAGCCAAATCGCTACGCATCAAACGCAAAAAGGCATGGTGGTTAAACAAGCAGGTCCACTGGCACTGATTCAAGATGTCGGACGCTTTGGCGTCGGCCATTTAGGCGTTACCCAGGGCGGTGCCGCCGACTGGATCGCGTTCCGCTGGGCCAACTGGTTGCTGGGTAATGCGTTAAACAGCGCCGCGCTGGAAATCGTCATGGGCGGCGGCTTAAGCTTTGAAACCGAACACGAGGTGCGCCTGGCGCTGACTGGTGCGGATCTAGACGCACATCTGGATGGCAAGCCGCTCGCTCCCAACGTCAGCTTTAAGCTACTGCCCGGCCAGCGCTTGGTGTTTCGTCAACCGCGCCACGGCCTGCGCGCCTACCTTGCCTTTCCCGGCGGGTTGAATGCGCCAGAAGTGCTCGGCAGTCGCGCCTGCACTGCCCGCGAGCAAATCGGTGGCCTACATGAAGATGGTAAGCCCTTAAAAGTGGGCGACCGTTTAACCTGGAAAGGCACCGCCCCTGCGCTACGCCGTATTCCTGAAGGCCAGGGCCCACTTATGCCCACCTCGGGCTGCCGCTTGCCTATCGTTCTCGGCTCACAAATCGCCTCGTTTAACGGTCGCGCGCTATTCCAAGCGTTCAACCACCCCTGGAAAGTAGACAACCGCGCCGACCGCATGGGCGTGCGGCTCACCGGTCCTGCGCTACACGGCTCACTCACGGGCATTATTTCCGAAGGCATTCCGCTGGGGGCGGTGCAGGTACCGCCGGACGGCCAGCCCATCGTGCTGATGAACGACCGCCAAACCATTGGCGGCTACCCACGCCTAGGCGCCCTCACTCCGATGGCCTGCGCCACGCTTTCCCAATGCCTGCCCGGTACCGAGGTGTGGCTTACGCCGGTCAGCGCCAGCCAGGCGCAGGAGGACTATCGTAAGCAGTTAACGGTTTGGTGTTAAAGGGCGGCGCTTTTTGCTCAGCTCTTCTGTGATGGCGGTAAAGAAAGCATCCGTGGTGGCTTGATGGGGTTTGGTCACGAGACTTACGCCAACAAACAGCACACTCGCCACCACAATGCCCCATACGCCAGCAGGCAGGCCCAGCAGCGAGTTACCAGTGGCATACATCAACAGTACAAAGGCGCTAGTGCCCACCACGCTCGCCAGTGCACCGGCGGCCGTGCCGCGCTTCCAATAGAAGGCACCGATTAGCGCGGGCACCATGGCGACTAGGCCCGACGATGCAGCCACTGACAGCACCGCAATCAGGTTAAGCTGCAGTTCGGCGAAGGCTAACGCCATTAGTGCAATTACCGGCACCACAAATTTACCCACCAGCAGTTGGCGCTTTTCACTAACGTTAGGTTTGACGTTGGCATACACATCACGGGAGACCATGGAGGCCAGGGTCAGCATGATCGAGTCAATGGTGGACACGGCTGCGGCCATAATGCCGACCATCACGATGACGCCTAGTACGGGTGGGACAAACTCTGAGGCCAGCAGCGTTGGTGTCGCTAAATCCGCGCCCTCAAGACCGGGAAAAGCGACCAGGGCAGAGAAGCCCCACAGCACGGAGACCAGGGTGTAAATAAAGCCAAACACCAAAAAACCAATCAGCATGTGGCGCATTGAGCGAAGCGAAGAGGGCATAAACAAGCGCTGGCTGACTTGCGGATTAGACAGGCTAAAGAAGAACCAAGGAATGGTGAGACCCAGGAAAGTGACAAAGCTGAATAGCCCCGGGCCAGGCACCGTGAGCGACTGGGAGTGCTCTGTTGCAAGCGAATCGAACAGCGCGCCGAAACCACCCAAGCCCTGAATAACCAAGAGAGCCACCAGCGTTGAGGCGACGATCATCATGATGGCCTGAAGGGAGTCGGTCCACATCACCGAACGAATCCCGGCGATATAAGAGAAGAAGATCGCGATCACCGTGGCTAGCACCACCCCGGTGGTAAAGGTAATCGCCCCATCGGTAATGCCTTGCAGCAGGTAACCCACGCCAGCGAGCTGAACGGCCGAGTAGGGAATCAGGAAGATGCAGCTGGCAATTGAGACAGCCATGGCAACATGCTTGCTGTTATAGCGATGGCCCAGCATTTCACTAGGGGTCACAAAGCCAAACTTCTTGCCCACTGCCCAAAACTTGGGCCCAAAGATAGCCACTAAAGAAACACCGGCAAAATAGATAATTTCAAAGCCTAGCGCGCCAACGCCTCCGGCATAGGTAAGGCCTGCCAAACCCACCATCATAAAAGCACTGTAGGTAGTGGCACTGTAACTCAGTGCAGAGACAAAGCCGTTCATTTGTCGGTTGCCCAGAAAGTAACCCGACATGCTCTCGGCAGGGCCTTGGCGCGATAGAATGGCAATGCCTATAGCGACCAATAAGTAGATAGCAATGGACCACCAAATTAGCGATTCAGTCATCGCTGTGTTCCTTAAAATCTTTGGTGATAAACACGTTCAGAGCAATGATGACTAACCCGGCACATGCCCAAAACAGAAAGCTGCCGTACCATTGCGACACCTGGCTCAAAAAGGTGTAAGGCACCACATAGCAAAGCAAGACAACTGCCCATACTAGCCATATCCATTTACTGCGTTTCATAAAGCGTCTCGTATTGTTACGGCAAAATAACTAGGAGCCTGTCCGGCTTGGCCGATCGTCGCGAGAAGCACGGATCTTGAGCCAAATTTATCGATCGATTGAGGCGAATAGCGCGCTATTTAACGAAATCGATCGAATAAAGTTGGCCAAAATACCGGGATTCGCAGTAGATCAGTATTAAGTCGGACAGGCTCCTAGGGAGCCTCTGATTAACGTTCCTTCCTGAGTTGAGCATATAAACACGCAATAAAAAACCCGCATCCCAGGATGCGGGTTATTTGCTAGAACTAACGTGCTTAGTGCTTACGCGATGTCAAAGCGATCCGCATTCATCACTTTCGTCCAGGCGGCGACGAAGTCTTTAACGAACTTCTCGTCGTTGTCGTCCTGGGCGTAGACTTCTGCGTAGGAGCGCAGCAGCGAGTTGGAACCGAACACCAGATCAACGCGGGTAGCCGTCCACTTAACGGCGTCGGTTTGACGGTCGCGGATTTCATAGGCATTTTTGCCCACTGGCTTCCAGCTGTTACCCATGTCGGTTAGGTTGACGAAGAAGTCGTTGGTCAACTGGCCTTCACGGTCGGTGAACACGCCGTGTTTAGTGCCACCGTAGTTGGTGCCCAGCACCCGCATGCCACCAAGCAGCACGACCATTTCCGGCCCTGTCAGCCCCATTAGTTGAGCGCGATCTAGCAGCAGCTCTTCGGGCTTCACGACGTAGTCTTTCTTCTGCCAGTTGCGGAAACCATCCGCCAGCGGTTCTAGCGGCTCGAACGATTCGCCGTCGGTCATTTCGGCAGAGGCATCGCCACGCCCTTTCAGGAAAGGTACGCGAACGTCATAGCCTGCCGCTTTGGCGGCTTTCTCAATGGCTAAGCTACCGGCCAACACGATCACGTCGGCAAGGCTGGCGCCAGTATCGGCAGAGATCTGCTCGTATACCGCTAATACGCTTGAAAGGCGAGCAGGCTCGTTGCCTTCCCAATCCTTCTGGGGGGCCAAGCGGATGCGGGCACCGTTGGCACCGCCGCGCATATCGGAACCACGGTAGGTACGTGCGCTGTCCCAGGCAGTGCTGACCATATCGCTGATGCTCAGACCGGCTTCGGCGATTTTCTGCTTAACCACCTCTTCGCTGTAATCAGTGCTGCCAGCTGGGATGGGGTCCTGCCAGATCAGGTCTTCAGCGGGCGCTTCCGGGCCGATGTAACGCGCTTTCGGGCCTAGGTCACGGTGGGTCAGTTTGAACCAGGCCTTGGCGAACGTTTGCTTGAAGTACTCCGGATCCGCCATGAATTTTTCACAAATAGCGCGGTAGGTTGGATCCATCTTCATGGCCATATCCGCATCCGTCATGATCGGATTGTGGCGGATAGAGGGGTCGCTGGCATCAACCGGCTTGTCCTCTTCTTTGATGTTCACCGGCTCCCACTGGTGAGCGCCCGCGGGGCTCTTGCGCAGTTCCCACTCATAGCCGAACAGCAGGTCAAAATAGCCCATGTCGAACTGGGTCGGGTTGGTGGTCCAGGCGCCTTCAATGCCAGAGGTCACGGCATTGCTCGCCTTGCCACTCATGGTGGGGTTGCCCCAGCCAAAGCCCTGGTTTTCCACGTCTGAGGCTTCAGGTTCAGCAGCAAGAGCGGCTGCGTCGCCGTTGCCGTGACACTTACCTACGGTGTGGCCACCGGCGGTGAGCGCGGCGGTCTCTTCGTCGTTCATCGCCATTCGGGCGAAGGTTTCGCGCACTTGCTGGCCCGTTTTCAGCGGGTCGGGCACACCGTTAACACCTTCAGGGTTAACGTAGATAAGGCCCATCTGCACGGCGGCGAGCGGGTTTTCCATGGTTTCCGGGTTTTCAACATCGCCATAGCGCTCGTCAGAAGGCGCCAACCACTCTTTCTCATCACCCCAGTAGATGTCTTTTTCCGGGGCCCAGATATCTTCGCGGCCAAATGAGAAACCATAAGCCGGTAGCCCCATGGATTCGTAGGCGACAGTACCGGCCAGAATCATCAGATCGGCCCAGCTAATCTTGTTGCCATACTTTTTCTTGATCGGCCACAGCAGACGACGCGCCTTATCAAGACTAACGTTATCCGGCCAGGAGTTGAGGGGGGCGAAACGCTGGCTACCGGTACCGCCGCCACCGCGGCCGTCTGATAAGCGGTAGGTACCCGCGGAGTGCCACGCCATACGGATCATTAGACCGCCATAGTGGCCCCAGTCGGCTGGCCACCAGGACTGGCTGTCGGTCATCAGCGCGTGGACGTCTTGCTTGAGCGCGTCAAAGTCGAGCTTTCTGACCTCTTCCCGATAGTCAAAATCTGCATCCATCGGGTTTGTTTTGCGGTCATGCTGGTGCAAGATATCCAGGTTAATCCCTTCCGGCCACCAGTCTTTATTCGACGTGCCCGTGGAGGTATTACCACCGTGCATTACTGGACATTTACCACTCATAGCTCTCTCCCTCTAACTCTATTTTGTGCTAGTTGCTTTTGTCTTGGTTGCGTTCATCTTAGCAGTGACCAAGCAGTCAAACGGTGAGCGCCCTCACGATATTTTCGTTATTCTGCAGGTTACGCAGAAGAAAGAACGCTTCACTTACTTGGTACTGTTTTAAAGCAGAAGTGTCATAGGCACAATTTGCTTTTAGCGACCGACCTAATAGTTTTTATATATCGTCAGCCTGATAGCGCTACAGCGGTTAAAATTCTTCCGTGTCGACATCCGCTTGCTGAGCTTCGCTGTAGCGTGCGCCTGCCACTTGGTCTGGGGTCATCATGGCATTCAACTGAGATAGGGTGGTGACATCAAGGTGCAGCGTTTCCGCGGCTAGGTTTTCGCGCATATGATCAGGCGAGCGAGTGCCGGGAATGGGGATAATATTCTTTCCTTGAGCTTTCAGCCACGCCAGCGCCAGTTGCCCTGGCGTGACGTTTAAAGCCTGTGCTAACGCCGCCAGGCGGGCAAATAGCGCTAGGTTGTGGGGATAGTTCTCGACGCTAAAGCGCGGCATATTGCGGCGCATATCGCCCTCTTCAAGACGCGTTGGATCCTGAATGGCACCGGTTAAGAAGCCTCGCCCCAATGGACTAAACGCTACCAGAGCAACATCCAATTCTCGACACGCGTGAATCAACGCAATTTCAGGATTGCGCGTCCACAGCGAGTACTCTGACTGCACCGCCGCGATAGGGTACTCTACCACCGCGCGGCGCAGCGAAGACGCGGAAACTTCAGACAGCCCAACGCCGCCAACCTTGCCCTCTTCCACTAAGCGCCCCAACGCTCCCACGCTCTCTTCAATGGGGACTTGGCGATCCAAGCGGTGCAGGTAGTAGAGATCTAAATGGTCGGTGCGCAGACGCGCAAGGCTCGCTTCGCACTGTTTGCGCAGGGTTTGCGGGCGGCCGTCGATTACCCGCTTGCCCGACTCTGTATCCATCGCCATACCGCATTTACTGGCCAGAAAGAGCTGGTGGCGCTTGCCCTCCAGGGCCCGCCCGACCACTTTCTCATTGGCTGTGGCACCATACAGGGTCGCGGTGTCGAAGTGGCGATAGCCCATATCGAAGGCCTCATCCAGCGCCCTTAGAGCCGCGCTTTCCGGCACGATGCTGCCGTAACCGTGGGATAGGTTCATACAGCCCAGGCCAATCGAAGGGGCATTAACAGCGTTCAGGCGTTGGAAAAAATTCGACATAGAAACTCCCGTCTTAAAAGATCCGTTTTATAACGTTTCACCGCCAAACTGCAACGCGGCTAAATGACGATAAAGCGGGCTGGTGGTGATTAATTCATCGTGGGTGCCCGCTGCCATTAGCTTTCCACCATCGAGCACTAACAAACGGTCAGCGGCGATAACCGTAGCCAGCCGATGGGCGATCACGATGCTGGTGCGCCCCACCATCAACCTGTCCAGCGCCTGCTGCACTAGGCGCTCGCTCTCGGCATCCAGGGCGCTGGTGGCTTCATCAAGCAATAGCACCGCGGGATTTTTGAGCAATGCCCTGGCAATAGCCAGCCGTTGACGCTGGCCACCAGAAAGCTGCACGCCACCGGGGCCGAGGGGCGTATCAAAGCCTTGAGGGAGCGCGTCGATAAACTCCAGGGCGCTGGCATCCTGGGCGGCAATGCGCAATCTATCGATATCAGCCTCGGGGTTTCCGTAGCGCAGATTTTCGGCCACCGAGCCGCTAAACAGCACCGGCTCTTGGGCCACTAGGCCCATCGCACCGCGCAAGGCAGCAAGATCCAAGCTGCGAATATCGCTACCATCAAGCGTGATACGCCCCTGAATAGGATCATAAAAGCGCAGCAACAGTGCGAGCAGCGTGCTTTTACCTGCCCCCGAAGGCCCCACCACCGCTACCCGCTCTCCTGGTTGGATATGCAGATCAAACCCTTCAAGCGCTGCGGTTTCCCGGCCAGGGTAGGTAAAGCTGACGCTCTCCAGGGTAATCTCACCCCGTAAAGGTTGCGGTAGGCTATACGGCTCCATGGGCGAGTGAATAACAGGCGGGGTATCGAGTAGCTCCAATAAACGCTCCGCTGCACCCGCTGCGCGCTGCACATCCCCCGCGACTTCAGCGAGTGTCGCTATAGCGCCCGCTGCCAGCACGGCGTAGAAAATAAACGCCGATAGCTCACCGGCGCTCATGGTGCCCGCGAGTACCGCCTGCCCGCCCTGCCATAGCATTAAGCCAACGGCGGTGAACACCACCAGCATGGCAATACCGGTTAGCCAGGCGCGCTGCTGGGTGCGCTCGATGGCGCTGCCAAACGCCTGCTCCACGCGTTGACCGTAGTGGGTTTTATCCACCGCCTCATGGGTAAACGCTTGAATCGTTTTAATACCGCTTAGCGCCTCTTCAGCATAGCGGCCAAGCTCCGCTACGCGATCCTGACTGGTGCGGGAGAGCCGCCGCACCCGTCGGCCATACCATACGATGGGCAGCAGGGTCGCGGGGATACCAATCAGCACCATCGCCGAGAGCCACGGCTGGGTCACCAGCATTAGCACCACGGCACCCACCAGCATGACCAGATTGCGCAGCGCCAGCGACACTGAAGAGCCAAACAGGCTCTGCAAGACGCTAGTGTCCGCGGTTAGCCGAGAAGCGATTTCCCCGGCCGCGCGACCGTCGCTGGCGCTTTCAAAAAAGCTCGGTTCCAGTGTTAATAAGTGGTCGAACACGCGCTGGCGCAGGTCAGCAGCCAAGCGCTCGCCAATCCAGGTGACCTGGTAGTAGCGCAACGCGGAGGCCAGCGCCAGCACCGTGACCACTACCAGCATCAAACCCAGCATTTGCGCCAGCGCTTGCTCATCCGCCGCCAAAAATCCGCGGTCGATGACCAAGCGCAGTCCGTTGCCCAGCAGCAGCACGCTTCCAGAGGCCAATAGTAGTGCCAGGCCAGCAAGCGCTAAACGACTGCGGTAGGGGCGCAGTAGACCCAGCAGGCGTAGCAGCACACGGGGATTGGGGCGTTGATTCATAGCAGAAAGTGCTCAATAAAAGAGGCGGTAGCTGACCATAGCAGGAGTACTTAAAGCATGCAGCTAGGGATGTATAAGCCGCGACAAAAAAGCCCGCGAATAATCGCGGGCTCAGTCGTGCGGCTAGCTATAGCGCATTAGCCTAATCAATCAACGGCAGCAGCGTATTTAAGCTATCCCGGGCATCGCCGTAGAACATGCGCGTGTTATCTTTGAAGAACAACGGGTTCTCGATACCCGAGTAGCCGGTGCCCTGGCCGCGTTTACTAACAAACACCTGCTTGGCCTCCCATACCTTCAACACCGGCATACCGGCGATGGGGCTATTGGGGTCTTCCTCGGCCGCAGGGTTCACGATGTCGTTGGAGCCAATCACGATGACCACGTCGGTTGTAGGGAAGTCGTCGTTGATTTCGTCCATTTCCAGCACGATGTCGTAAGGCACCTTGGCCTCGGCCAGCAGTACGTTCATATGACCTGGCAAACGGCCGGCAACCGGGTGAATACCAAAGCGTACGGTTTTGCCCGCTGCGCGCAGCTTACGCACCAAGTCGCTCACCGCACTTTGCGCCTGAGCCACCGCCATGCCGTAGCCCGGCACGATAATCACGCTATCAGCATCGTTCAGCGCGCTTGCCACACCGCCTGCGTCGATGGCCACCTGCTCGCCTTCGATCTCCGCCGCAGGCCCTTGGCTGCCGCCAAAGCCGCCCAAGATCACGTTAACGAAGTTGCGGTTCATCGCCTTACACATGATGTAAGAGAGAATCGCCCCCGATGAACCCACCAACGCACCGGTCACAATCAACAGATCGTTGGAAAGCGTGAAGCCGATGGCCGCCGCCGCCCAGCCGGAGTAGCTGTTGAGCATCGACACCACCACCGGCATATCCGCACCACCAATGCCCATGATCAGGTGGTAACCGATAAACAACGACAGCGCTGCGAGCACAATCAGTGTCCAGAAGCCCGCGCCATTGAGGTACAAAATGGCTAACACTAGCGAAAGCACCGCCGCTCCGGCGTTAAGCATATGCCCGCCGGGCAGTTGGCGTGGTTTACCGTCTACTTTACCGGCCAGCTTACCGAACGCCACCACCGAACCAGTGAAGGTCACTGCACCGATAAAGATAGCGAACACGACTTCAATCTGCAGAAACGTGAGCTCGTCAGGTGCCTTGGTGGCGACCAGTGCGGCAAACGCAGAAAACTCCTGCATAACGCCATCGGCCGCTTGTGCCGCCAGTACCCGGCGGCGCTCTAAATCCGCGCTCCAGGCGACAAACACCGCGGCCAAGCCGACAAAACTGTGCAATGCTGCCACTAGCTGGGGCATTTCGGTCATTTCGACCTTGCCCGCTACGTAAACGCCGATGCCAGCACCAATCACCATCATCGGAATTAACCACCAGTAGCCGCCAATACCCGGCCCTAAGGCGGTAAAAAACACTGCCAGCGCCATACCCACAATGCCGTACCATACGGCCCGCTTGGCTTTTTCTTGGTTACTCAAGCCGCCTAGCGACAGAATAAACAGTACGCTTGCCGCGATCGCCGCGGCAGATACGAATCCTTGACCTAACATATCGTCTCTCCGCCGCTTAGGATTTTTGGAACATGGCCAGCATCCGGCGTGTCACCAGGAAGCCACCCACGATATTGATTGATGCGATAAGCACCGAGATCGCCGCCAGCACGCCTACCACGGCGCTGCCGGAGCCAATCTGCAGAATCGCCCCCAAAATAATGATGCCCGAAATCGCGTTGGTCACCGCCATCAGCGGTGTATGCAGCGAGTGGCTGACGTTCCAGATCACCTGGAAGCCGATAAAGCAGGCCAAAACAAAGACAATAAAGTGCTGCATAAACGACACCGGAGCCACTTGCCCCAACAGCAGCATCAGCGCGCCACCGACGGCCAATAAGCCCGCTTGGCGTTTTGTTTGCGCTTTGAAGGTGGCCAGCTCAGCGGCTTTTTTCTCCTCTGGCGTGGGCGCCTTCTCTTTCTTCTTCGGCTTAGCGGCAGCAATCGCTTTTACTTTGGGCGGCGGTGGCGGGAAGGTTATTTCGCCAGCGTGTGTCACCGTGGCGCCACGAATCACATCGTCGTCCATATTGTGATTGATCACGCCCTCTTTCTCGGGGGTGAGATCGGTCAGCATATGGCGAATATTGGTGGCGTAAAGTAGCGACGCCTGGGTGGCCATGCGCGAAGGGAAATCGGTGTAGCCGATTACTACTACCCCGTTCTCGCTTACTACCCGCTCATCGGGCTTGGTCAGATCGCAGTTGCCGCCCTTCTCGGCCGACAAATCGATAACCACCGAACCAGGCTTCATCGCCGCGACCATGTCTTCCAGCCACAGCTTGGGCGCGGGACGGCCAGGAATCAGCGCCGTGGTAATGACGATATCCACATCGGCTGCCTGCTCGCGGAAGCACTCAAGCTGTTTCTCGCGGAACTCTGGGCTTGAGGGCGAAGCGTAGCCACCGCTTTCAGAGCCATCCTGGCTATCTTCGAAATCGAGGAACAGGAACTCGGCACCCATGGACTCGATCTGCTCAGAAACCTCAGGGCGCACGTCAAAGGCACGCACCACGGCGCCCAGGCTAGTGGCGGTACCAATCGCCGCCAACCCCGCCACACCGGCGCCAATGACTAGCACTTTAGCGGGTGGCACTTTACCGGCTGCCGTTACCTGACCGGTAAAGAAGCGGCCAAAGTTGTTGCCCGCTTCAATGACCGCCCGGTAGCCGGCGATGTTGGCCATGGAGGAGAGCGCGTCCATCTTCTGCGCGCGCGAAATACGCGGCACCATATCCATAGCGATAACGGTGGCGCCCTGGGCTTTGCACTTCTCCAGCAGCGCTTCGTTTTGCGCTGGCCAGAAGAAGGCAATCAAGGTTTGGCCTTTGCGCAGCCGCTCTGCCTCTTCATCAGAGGGCTCGCGGACTTTAATCACCACCTCAGCGTCGTTCCAGAGCGCTTCCGCTCCTTCCACCACGGTAACGCCCGCCTCACGATAAGTGTCGTCATTAAAGCCCGCCGCCAGGCCAGCGCCGGTTTCTACTAAGCACTCGTGGCCTAGCTTCTGAATCTGCTTAGCGCTCTCGGGGGTTAGCGCGACACGCGCTTCCCCCCGGGCACTCTCTTTCGGTGCACCTATTTTCACTCGCGTTCTCCTTTATTTATTTCCTGCTGCTTTTACCTTCCTGCAGCGCCGCAACACAGAGATTGGGCACTGCCCATTTTCGACGTTAGTCATAACATCTTTTAGCAGTCTAGGATCTAACGGGGTGGCTGCCAGATACTATTCAACCTTTGATTCAACTGGGTTGTTTAACTACAACATGGGCTGATTGAGGCTTCAAGCCCCACCAAAAGAGCGAGAAAACTACTTCCAAAGTACCGCAGGCAGTTGGCTCTACCAGTGATTAACTGAAGAAGCGGGCACGGCAATAACGCTTAACCGCTAACAGTGCCCGCACCAACATGTGTAGTAACACTTGTAACGACAGTTGCGACACCACTCACAACAACATGCTTAACAACGCAGGAGAGTTCCTTATGTGGACGAAACCGACATATCAAGATATGCGCCTTGGTTTTGAAGTAACGCTGTATATCTCTACCCGCTAAGTCGCAGCCCCTGTCTAAATCAACTCGCTCGTACTAGGCAGGGGCTTTCACCGCAGCACCAACGTAGGAGGCCAGCCTATGCAGATTTTAGTTCTTGGGGCTGCCGCAGGTGGCGGTTTTCCTCAGTGGAATTGCAACTGCCCGAACTGCTTCCACGCTCGCCAAGGCAGCGGCGACCATCAACCACGTACTCAGTCATCCATTGCGTTAAGCGTTGATGGCAAACAGTGGCTGCTATGCAACGCCTCCCCTGACATTCGCGCCCAGCTCAACGCCAACCCGGAATTATGGCCTAACGAACTGCGTGGCAGCGGTATACGTGGCGTACTGCTGGTGGATGCCCAGATCGACCACGTCACCGGGCTACTTTCCCTAAGAGAGGGCTGCCCACTGGATGTATGGTGCACGCCCAATGTACATAACGATTTATCTACTGGGTTTCCACTGTTCCCGATGTTGGAGCACTGGGGCGGGCTGCGCTGGCAGCCGGTTGGCTTGGAAGATCATCAGGATGTTGTCGAGTTTTCGATTCCCTTCCTGCCGGATATCGCGCTTACCGCCTTTGCGCTACACAGCAATGCCCCGCCCTATTCACCACGGCGCGGAGCTACTTCCTGTGGCGATAATTTAGGGCTGCATATTGTCGACCGCCGCAGCGGTAAGTCGTTGTGCTACGCCCCAGGGCTTGGCAACCCCACGCCACTGGCCATGCGCTTCTTACACGCCGCCGATGTGGTGATGGTGGACGGCACCCTATGGGAAGACGACGAAATGCAGGCACTAGGCGTTGGCACTTCGACAGGCCAACAGATGGGCCACCTAGCGCTCAATGGCAATGGCGGCATGTGTGAGCTACTTAACGAACTACCCAGCAGCACGCGGCGCATTTTGATTCATATCAACAACACCAACCCGATTTTAGACCGCACCAGCGCGGCGGCTAAAACACTTCAGGACGCAGGCATCGAAACAGCTTACGACGGTATGAAGCTCACGCTATAGCCCTATCGCCAATAGCACTTGTGTTCACAGAACCTGTGCTTAGCAACAATAACAAGTAGGAGATTGATCATGGCACTAACAGCGATAACGCCCTGCGCTTCTGACGCCCCGCTCAATCGGGAGGCGTTCCGTGAGGCGCTGATGAATAAAGGCCAGTACTACCACCTTAACCACCCCTTTCAGCAGGCGATGGCCAACGGCGAACTTAGCCGGGAACAACTGCAGGGCTGGGTGGCTAACCGCTTTTACTACCAGATGATGATTCCCCAAAAAGACGCCGCGCTACTGGCCAACTGTCCGGATGCTGCCACCCGCAGGCGATGGGTGCAGCGCCTGCTTGACCACGATGGCTATGCCGGAGATGAAGGCGGGGTTGAAGCCTGGCTGGCCCTCGGTGAAGCCGTGGGATTACACCGTCATACGCTGCTTTCCCAGGAGCGCGTGTTACCCGGCGTGCGCTTTGCGGTGGATGCCTACCGCCACTTTGTAGCCCGCGCGCCCTGGCAGGAAGCAGCGATCTCATCGCTTACCGAGCTGTTTGCCCCGCTTGCCCACCAAAACCGCCTGGATACCTGGCCCCTACACTACCCGTGGATTAACGAGCAGGGCTATCGCTACTTTCGTAAGCGCCTCAGCGAAGCCCGTCGAGACGTCGAGCACGGCTTGGAAATCGCCTTAAGCGTGTGTACGACGGTGGCGCTGCAGCAACGTGCACTGAACATCCTGCAATTCAAGCTTGATGTGCTGTGGAGCATGTTGGATGCCATGACCATGGCCTATCAGTTAGGCCGTCCGCCTTACCACACTGTTACCCATGAAGCGGTGTATCACCGTGGGCTTGAGCACTCACTTTACTAGACTTTTATTGACTAGCGTTGGGGAATTCAACATGGCACAGCAAGACATTTACCAACTGCGTCGCGGCTGGCGGTTACAGTGGGAAGCCATCCAGGGCTGCCACGTCATTCTTTACCCCGAAGGTATGGTCAAGCTCAGCACGACTGCCGGAGCGATTCTTGAACAGGTCGATGGCCACCAATCCGTCGCCGACATTATCGCCACCCTACAGCGGCGCTACCCAGGCGCGGAGACCTTAGCAGACGACGTCGTGCAGTTTATCGATGAAGCACGCGCCAACGGCTGGCTAGCCGCGAAGGAGGTTCATTGTGGCTGATACAAACAGGGTGAATCAAAGCACTGCTGAAGCGACCTCACCACCTTTATGGCTGCTGGCAGAACTTACCTACCGCTGCCCGCTGCAGTGCGCCTACTGCTCTAACCCGCTGGCCTTTACCCGCTACCAAAACGAGCTGGATAGCGAAGCGTGGTTTAGCGTGCTGCGCCAGGCGCGGGCCATGGGGGCGGCTCAGTTGGGCTTTTCCGGCGGCGAGCCGCTGATTCGCCAGGATCTTGAAGCGCTGGTAAGCGAGGCACGCAAGCTAGGCTTTTATACCAACCTGCTAACCTCCGGCGTGGGCCTTACTGCACAGCGAGTAGACGCCCTGGCAGCGGCAGGCCTGGATCATATTCAGATTAGTCTGCAGGCCGCCGACCCCGAACTGGCCCAGGCGCTGGCAGGCTCTGCCAAGGCCCACGCCAACAAGCTGGCTATGGCAAAAGCCGTCAAAGCCGCTGGCTACCCTATGGTATTGAACGTGGTGCTGCATCGGCACAATATCGATCAAATTGGCGAGCTGATTGCCCTCTGTGATGAACTCGGTGCGGATGCTGTTGAGCTGGCCAACTGCCAGTATTACGGCTGGGCGTTTTTAAACCGCCAGGCGTTGATGCCTACCCGGGAACAGCTGGTACGTGCCGAGGCGGAAACCAACCGCTGGCGGGAAACCCTGGCGGCAAGGGGCCGCGATATGTCGTTGTTGTTTGTAGTGCCGGACTACTTTGAACAAGCGCCAAAAGCATGCATGGGCGGCTGGGGCAGCATTTTTATGACCGTTGCCCCGGATGGCGCCGTGTTGCCCTGCCATAGCGCCAGGGAACTGCCGATGGCATTTCCCAACGTCAAAGAGACGTCGCTGCAAGACATTTGGTACCAAAGCGATGCCTTTAACCGTTTTCGCGGCACCCAGTGGATGCCAACACTCTGCCAGCAGTGCGACGAGCGCGATAAAGACCATGGCGGCTGCCGTTGCCAAGCTTATTTGTTAACCGGCGATATAAACGCCACCGACCCCGTGTGCCAGCACTCTCCCCAGCATGGGTTGCTAGAGAGCCTGATCGCAGAAAACGCCCAAAGCCCCCTTGATCAAGCGACTCTTATCCCCCGCAATGCCCGCCAATCACAGCAGTTGCAAACAAAACAGTTACAGAGCCAGGGTGGTTCAGCGGAGCCTTCGCCCCGCCAAACGCCCGAGCTGATTTATCGGCAATAAAGCTATTTATCGGTAATAAACCCATTAAGGCTCGCAGGTGGCTCGCTCAGCATGGGCGGGCAGCTGCGGACAAACGGCTGCTAACGAATGACCGTTCGCTTGCCAGCCATCCACCCCATTGGGGTACCAATATAGCTCTTCATAGCCCATTGCCTCAGCGCGCCGAGCAGCATTCCAGGAAAGCCAGCAGTCAGTGCGGCAAAAGAACACCAACGGCGCTGCCTCTGCGTTCTCACGCTGCGCATCGAGTGCTTGCTTAAAGTAATCACGCCACTCATCTTCCAAAGTAGGTGCGCCCACGTTAGGCAGCCAAATACTGCCGGGGATCGTTAAGTGAGGACTATCCTGCAGAAAAAGGCCGTTATGCCAAGTTAGCGCGTAGACATCCACCAGGATGACCGACGACGATTCCAGTAGCACTTGAAAAGTATCGTCACCTAACGTGGTCACCCCTGGTAGCGGTGCAGTGACAGGTGCTTTAAATGGTGGCAACCGATAGCCGTGTTGGTTAAACGCCGCTGCAGGCACTTCAGCACCCGCCACTCCGCTAAATATTCCACTTATCCACACCAAACAAATGATATAGCGGCGCACAGAGTGCGCCGAGTGTTGTGTCGACATGATGACATCACTCCCAATCAAACGGGCAGGCGGTACATCCCTCCATTTGGGCCATTTGGAAGTTACCGTAGTGGATACGTGCACCGGTCATATCGGCATCGTTAAGACGGGCAATGTTCATTTTGACTTCTTGCAGGTTAGCATCGCGCAGATCCGCCCCTATCAGGTTGACCTTATTCATCCAGGCCATTTCCAGGTTGCTGCCCATCAGCTTCGCTCCCTGCATACTGGCCCCAGAAAGTCGGGCGAACTCCAAATTGGCTCCAGTCAGGTCAGCATGATCAAACGTCGCTCCCTGGGCATAAATACTCCAGCTATCCAACCCAACCAAACTGGCATGGGAAAGATCAGCACCACGCAGGTGGGTGCTGGGCATACGCGCGCGATTAAGGTTAGCGTTGCGTAGCGATGCACCTTCAAAATCAACGCTACGTAGATTGCTATGGCGGAAATCCGAGCCTTCTAAGTTGCTGCCCGCAAAGTTAGCGCCTTGCAAATCAAGATTCGAAAAGTCGCCGCCGGATAAATCCATATTGGCGCACTGGGCGCCTGGCACCAGCTCGCAGCCGTTATGCACTGGCGGTTGATACTCTTCAACATAATCGCCAGCAACGACACTGCCTATCGCGCTAAGGCAGAGAAAAATCGCCGTTGTTTGGCGACGCCATAAAGGCACAGTATTACGAGTTATCATTATTGTTCTCTCCATTACCGTTATCTTCATTCAAAAAAGGGCGGCAAAGGCCGCCCAAGAAGTATCAATAACTTAACGTTTAGCCAGATCTTTAACGAAGGACGGCAACTTGAAGACCCAGAACGACCCGCCCTGGGCAATTGGTCGCGTAAGTTCAGCCATGTCACCGCCCCAAAGCGGAACTGCGCCGCCATAACCTGCGGTGACACCGATGTACTGCTCACCGTCCATTTCCCAGGTAACCGGTGGTGAAATAATGCCGGTGCCGACCTGGAACTTCCAAAGTTCTTCTCCGGTTTCAGCATGAAATGCTTTGAAGTAACCATCGCCCGTACCGGTAAACACCAAATCACCGTGGGTAGCTAGCACGCCAGCCCATAGCGGCATAGGCTCTTTATGTTCCCAAGCGTACTCGCCGGTAACCGGATCAACGGCGCGCAGAATACCCACATGGTCGTCGTACATACGCTTAATGCGGAAGCCCATGCCTAGGTATGCCGCGCCTTCCACGTACTCGACTTCCTCAGTCCAGTAATCTTCTTTCCAGTGGTTACCCGGCACGTAGAAGAGTCCTGTATCTTCGCTATACGCCATGGGGTTCCAGTTTTTTCCCCCTAAGAACGGTGGTGATACTTCAACCGATTCGGAACGGGTTTGTCCTTCTTCCAAGCGCGGCGGGCGCTGGCCTTCAGCCTCAACCGGGCGACCGGTTTCCAGATCGATATGGGTAGCCCAGGAGATATTATCGACAAACGGGAAGGCGTTGATGAGCTCGCCGTTAGTGCGGTCAGTGACATAGAAGAAGCCATTACGGTCAGCGTGGGCACCTGCATTCACCATTTGGCCGTTTTCATCTTCGTACTCAAACAATACGATTTCGTTATTGCCCGAGAAGTCCCAGGTGTCGTTGGGCGTGTGCTGATAGAACCACTTCACTTCGCCGGTCGAAGGGTCAATACCCAGTTGACCAGAGGTATAGAGGCTGTCGTAGTCAGACGGATCGCCGTCTTCAGAGGTGCGCGCCCACCCGTTCCAGGGGGCAGGGTTACCCGCACCAATGATAATGGTATTGGTGTCAGGGTCGAAGCTGGCGCTCTGCCATGGCGCACCGCCGCCTTGACTCCAGGCTTGTACTTTGCCGGTTTCGCTGTCTGGGTCATCGGGCCAGGAGGGCGCGCTGGCATCACCCGTCGGGGTGCTCTCCTCACCGTTCAAACGCCCCATATGGCCTTCAACAAAGGGGCGCATCCAAATCTCTTCACCGGTATCCGGGTCACGGGCATAGAGCTTACCCACAATGCCGAACTCATCCCCTGAAGAGCCATGAATCAGCAATACGCGGCCCGTTTCGCTATCTTCTACAATCGTTGGTGCGCCAGTCATGGTATAACCCGCACGGTGGTCACCAAAGCGTTCGCGCCACGCCACCTCACCGGTATCTTTATTTAGCGCCACAATCCCCGCATCCAGCGTACCGAAGAACACCTTGTCGCCATAAATGGCCGCGCCGCGGTTCACTACGTCACAGCAAGGGCGAATATCGCTGGGCAGTCGATGATTATAAGACCACAACCTCTTCCCAGTACGTGCATCAATGGCAAAAATACGTGAATAGGAGCCGGTAACATAGATAACGCCTTCATGGATCAGCGCCTGTGACTCCTGGCCACGCTGCATTTCATCACCAAAGGAGTGAGACCATGCAGGGGTCAGCATCTCTACATTGTCTGCGTTAATTTGATCAAGCGGGCTGTAACGCTGGGCTTTCACGCCCATACCGTACATCAACACCGTTTCAGTGTTGTTATGGTCATTGAGAATATCGTCCCAGGTCACCTCGCTGGCGTGGGCTGTCAGTGCAACGCCTCCAACACCCAGGGCAGAGGCATAAGCAACGGCGGCGGTGAGGGTACGCAGGTGAAAGGGCCACGAAATTTTGCGGGCTGACGTGTTGTTATTGATAGCGTATGTCATGGGTTTTCCATCCGAGTAATGATCACAATGCAATGGCTGCAAAGCGGCCAAGCTGCTGCTTGCGTGGTGCCAGCAAGACTAAGCTCAGCTTAGAAGCCCGGATCAAAAACCCATCTACCCCTCCAGTCGCGTTCTCATCCTGAATTAGCACTACTTCCAAAGGAGGAGGCTAGCGATGCCTAAGGTGCTATAGGTTCGGCAAGTGTGCCTGCCTATGCTCACTCAAGTGACGATACATTGATCCCCTGAGGAGCTATTCCATGACAACGCTTACAACGACAATCTCAAAAACAATTTCAAAAACAATTTCAAAAACAGTCTCTACAAAAACACCCATAGGCCAAGCGGGTGCTATCGCCCTCGTGGCCCTGCTGGCTTCACCACTAGCATGGTCTCACGGCAGCGTGACCCCGCAAGCCGTTGATATTAAAGATCTTGAACGTTTAGGTGACGAGTGGCGGGACGAGAACCCTTACCGCGATCACTCCCAGCAAGAACTGGCCATCGATATTGGTGCCCGCGCTTACAACAGCAATTGCGCCGCTTGCCACGGCCTGGAAGCGAAATCCGGCGGCATCGCCCCCGACCTGCGCGAGCTGGAGAACGGCCCGTGGGGCGATGAGTGGTTCAAAGAGCTGGTCACGAACGGATCCGAGCGCAACGGCCGTGTACTAATGCCACGCATGTCCGACTACGTCAGCCAAGAAGGGCTGTGGGCTATCCGAACTTGGCTAGAAACGGTCAGCATAGAAACTACCGGACAGTAATCCCTAAGCTGGGAGGCACTATGGCAACCCCAACGCCCATCATCACGTTACAACGGCTCGCCGCGGCTCTCACTGCATTCCTCGCAGCGTTTATCTGGCTAATATTTATGTTGCCCTCCACCGCGTTGGCCACCGTGAACACAGCTGAACAGGATCCGCTTAATTCCTTTATGTGGCCTGTGTACCGCGAGCGCTTCCTCGGCGATGCCACCGTGGTGTTTGATGAGCGAGTCATCGTTAACGCGCCCGAGTTCGCAGAAGACTCGGGGCAAGTGCCCATTGAGCTAGACGCCAGCGAATTAGAAGACAGCGGCGAGCCGATAACCGACATCATCGCCTGGGTGGATCTCAATCCTATTCCACGCCTGTTTCACTACTCACCGATGAGTCATGGCCTAGCCAAGCTTTCGTTAAATATTCGCTTGGAACAAGCCTCTGCGGTACGCGTAGCAGTGAAACAGGGGGATACCTGGCATGTGGGCGGCACCTACATTGAAGCAGAAGGCGGCGGCTGTACCACGCCGGGTATTGCCGGCGCCGACAACGATTGGGAAAACACCTTCGGCGAGCTGCAGGGTCGGCTGTTTGCCAATGAAAGCGAACAGCGCCTGCGGGTGCGCCTTTCTCACCCCATGGACAGCGGCTTAATCCCCAGCCAACCCGCCTTTTACGTACAGTCGTTTGAGCTGCTGGATCAGCAGGGCCAGCAAGTGGCCGCGCTGGATATCGAAGCGTCAGTGAGCGCCAATCCCACCCTAGGGCTTCATATGCGCCCCTCTCTGGAAGGCTATGTCATTGGCGCCCGGGACAACAACGGCAACCGCTTTTCTATTGGTCTGCAACCATGAAAACGCGCTTTTTAGCGGGCCTAGCGCTGCTTACCACACCGCTAGCGGCCAGCGAGCCGGTCATGTTCTGCGAACGTCCGCTAACGGCCCAGCCGATTGCAGAGAACACCTGGATGGTGGAAGGCTTAAGAGAAGAGCTTTCCACCAGCAACTGCGGCCATATCGGCAACCAAGCATTTATTGCCACACCCAACGGCACCATCCTCATCGACAGCGGCAGCAGCCCACACTTTGGCGAAGCACTAAAAACACTGATTGCTCAGCACAGCTCCCACCCCGTGCGCTGGGTTTTGAATACCCACCACCATCCCGATCACTTTTTCGGTAATGCCGCCTTCGACGAGGCAGAGCACCTCACCTTAGCCAGCACTCGTGCGCTGATGGCCCGCGACCGAGAAGCACTGATCGATAACATAGAGCGGCTGACCGGGCGCAACTTGGCGCGCTCGCATATTGCCCTACCCGACACAATTGAGGCAGGTGAGGTAACGCTGGGAAGCTACCCACTCATGCTATACGCAATGAGCGGACACAGTGGTGGTGACTTAGTCATTATGGATCACTCCACCGACGTGCTGTTTTTGGGCGATATGGGCTTCTACCAACGTGCTGCCGCTACTGCTCACAGCCCTGGTTTGCAACAGTGGCAGGAAGAGCTTAACGAGCTACGCGGCCTCAACGCCAGAATCGCCGTGCCCGGCCATGGCCCCAGCGCACCGCCCGAAACGGTTTTTGACCAAACGGCTCATTACCTCGCATGGTTAGACCAGCACCTAAGTGATGTGGCTAACGAAGGGCTGGGTGCCAACCATGCCTTGGCCGTCGAAATTCCTGACGCCTTTAACACCATAGCGCTCACTAAATACGAGTTTACCCGCAGCGTGGTGCAGCTTTACCCACGCTACGAAGCACGGTTGCTGTGGGGCACCCCACAATAAGGAGCACGCCTATGCTACTTACCCTGGCAGATGCTGCTGAACCCACTGACACATTGGGCGAACTGCACAGCGACGCCCAGGCCGTTTACTGGCTAGCTCGCTGCCCGCAAACGGGTGACATGCAGCTTTGGGGATGGACGGCTGGCAGCAACGAGGCGCCGCAATGTTTGATAGAGGACGCGGTGGGCAGCCGGGTGAACCAGTACGGCGGCGGCAGCTATACGCCACTGCTAGGCGGCGTCGTATGGGTGCGCCAGCAAGATCAGGCCATTATGCACCTCGACCACCACGACGCCAGCCACTGCTGGCAGAAGCGGCCACAAACAGCTTACGGAGGGCTGTGCGCAGACCCTAAGCGCCAGCGTGTATTAGCGGTAGAGGAAGATACCCATGGTCAGCGTCTGATCGCCCTCACTGCCAGCAATCGACACGTATTGACAGAAGGCGCCGACTTCTACGGCGCGCCGATATTAAGCGACGACGGTAACTATCTAGCGTGGGTGAGCTGGTCACTGCCTAATATGCCCTGGCAGCGTAGTCAGTTGCATCTCGCACAGGTGGCGGCTAACGGTAGGCTTGAAGCCTTTGAGCGCTGGGACTTCGGCGCGGCAATTAGCCAACCACAGTTTGGCCCCCACAACGCGCTGATTTGCATGAGCGATCACGCGGGTTGGTGGCAACCCTGGCAGGTTAACCTGGCCTCTCCCCTTTGCCTGAGCAGCGACCCGGTTGACCACATCACCACACCGTGGCAACTGGGCGAGCGCCAGCATGCCTGGCGCAGCAGCAGGCAACTCTACTGCCAACTGCACCAGGGGGCAGCTCAGCTATATCGCCGTATCGGCGAGCAGGTGGAAGCACTGCTACCAGCCCCGGGCCGCGTGGCAAGCATCACGCTGGCAGAACACGGCGATTATGCCATAGTGCAAAGCGCCACCAGCGGCGCCCAACTTATACACTTTGCGGAGAACCGCCCACGCCGCTGCTTAGTGGGTAACATCATGGGTAACTTAGCGGGCAGCTTAAACTTAGTGGATAGCTTAGTGACCAAAGCACCTGCCGCCGCCCAGTGGCTGGAAGCCCCCGTTGGCAGCGAAGGCGATACGGTTCACGGCTTCTTCTACTCGGCACTTGAAAGCCACTACGCGCCGCTGATTGTACGCATTCACGGCGGGCCTACCGCCGCCACTTACCCTGTTTACGACCCGCTAGTGGTCTACTGGCAGCAGCAGGGCTTTCATGTGTTGGATATCAACCCACGCGGTAGCGGCAACTTTGGCCGCAGCTACCGCGAGTGTTTAGCGGGCCAGTGGGGCATCAGCGATACTGACGATGTGATCGCCCTGGTTAACGCCGCCTGCCTACGCTTTGCGATAGATAAAACGCGCTGCTTTATCCGTGGCCAAAGCGCTGGCGGGTTTACCGCCCTCAATGCCCTGGCCGCCACGCCACTGTTTACTGCGGCCACTAGCCTATATGGGGTAACCGATGCGCTAACGCTAGCGGCCAAGACGCACCGCTTTGAGTCTGGCTACCTGGGCTGGCTAATCGGTGACGAGCCTCTGCTCGCCCAGCGCAGCCCTGCCTATCAAGTCAGCCGTTGCCAGCGCCCTCTGCGGGCACTGTTTATTCAAGGTGGCAAAGACGTCGTGGTAGTACCAGAACAGACCCACGCTATGGCGCGACATATTCAGCGCCACGGTGGACAGGCACAAACGCTGCTGTTTGATAACGAACGCCACGGCATTCGCCATCCTAAAGCTCGCCAAACCATGCTGGCTCGCGAGCTGGCCTTTTATCAATAAGATGACTTGCCCCCTAACGACGGCACCAAGGTCGTAACGCAACAATCTCCTAAGGTGCTTAAGATAATGGTTAACAATTATAAACGAGACCGCCCCATGACTTCGCCGCTCACGCAACTTCGTAAGTTTGTCGCTCCTGAAATTATTTTTGGCGACGGGGCGCGCCACGCTGCAGGCAACTACGTCACTACTTTCGGGGCAGAAAAGGTACTTCTGGTCTCTGACCCAGGCGTACTGCTGGCAGGCTGGGTGACCGATATTGAAGCCAAACTGCTGGAAGCCAATATTGCCGTTGAGCGCTTTACCGCCGTATCCCCCAACCCACGGGTAGATGAGATTATGGCCGGTGCCGAAATCTATCGTGAAACCGGCTGCAAAGCGATTGTGGCGATAGGCGGTGGCAGCCCGATGGACTGCGCCAAGGGGATTGGTATCGTCACTGCCCACGGTGGGCACATTCTCGATTTTGAAGGCGTTGATACTATTCGCGTGCCGATTCCTCCGCTGATTTTTATTCCTTCAACGGCGGGCACCTCGGCGGATATCTCCCAGTTTGCGATTATTTCCGACCAGCAGCGGCGCATGAAATTCTCGATTATCAGCAAGGCCGTAGTGCCGGATGTGTCGCTGATCGATCCTGAAGTCACCATGACCATGTCGCCCTACCTGACCGCGTGTACCGGGGTGGACGCGTTAGTGCATGCCATTGAAGCCTTCGTTTCAACCGGCAGCGGGCCGCTCACCGATGCCCACGCCCTGGAAGCCATGCGTTTGATCAGCAGTCATCTCGAGGCGCTGGTGGCGAACCCCACCGATGGCGAGCTGCGCGCTCAGGTAATGCTGGGCAGCATGCAAGCGGGCTTGGCGTTCTCAAACGCGATTTTGGGCGCAGTACATGCGATGTCGCATAGTTTGGGCGGCTTCTTAGATCTTCCCCACGGTTTGTGCAACGCTATGCTATTAGAGCACGTGGTGGCCTATAACTACGCAGCTGCCCCCGAGCGTTTTAAGCGGGTCGCCGAAGCCGTCGGTATCGACTGCCGGGGGCTGTCACAGCAGCAGACCAAACAAGCGCTGTTTCGGTATTTAGTCGATTTAAAACATGCGGTTGGCCTGGGAGGCACGCTTGGCAAGATGGGCGTCTCACGCAGCGACGTGCCGTTTCTCACCAACCACGCGCTGGGCGACCCCTGCATTTTGACCAACCCGCGCCGTTCCAACTCACGGGATGTAGCGGTGGTGTACGAAGAGGCGCTATGAAAAAAGCCAACGACCCCTCGGGCTTTTCGGTCAGCGATCTGCTCGGGCTGGGTCAGCAGTCGGCGCGCAAAAGCTACTATCGCGAGCTTTCAGTGCGCTTAGAAGAGCTTGAGGTTGAGCGCAACCGCTATAAATGGCTGTTTGAAAACGCACTACACGGTATTTTTCAGGCATCGCTCTCCGGTAAGCTGCGCGCCGCCAACCCGGCACTTGCCGCCATGCTGGACGACCCTAGCGTGGCGCATACGCTGGAGCGCTGTGCGCGCTTTGACGCGCTGTTTGTTAACGCTACTACTGGGCTACAGCTGCGCGACCTGCTGCTCATTCAAGGGCACGTAACAGGCCAAACCACCTTGCTGCAGGGAGCCTCTGGTCGCCAGGTTCCCGTCGCCATTACGCTGATCAAAAAGCCCGCCGAACTTGCCGGAGACGAAGACCTGATCGAAGGCTTTGTGGCGGATATTACCGAGCGTGAGCGTGCCCGCCAGCACTTGGAAACACTCAACGCCCACTTGGAAGCCCGGGTAGCTGATCGCACCCAGGCACTTGAACGACTCAACGAGGAGCTTAGAAGCGCGCGCGATGCTGCCGAGTTTGCCAACCACAGCAAAGACCGCTACCTGGCCGCCGCTAGCCATGACCTGCTGCAACCCATGAATGCTGCACGCTTATTGGTGGCCTCACTACAGGAGCGGCTGAACGACAGCGATAATCTAGCCCTGATTGAGAGGGTGCAAAACTCGCTGGAAGGCGCCGAAGCGATTCTTTCCGATCTATTGGATATTTCAAAACTGGATCACGGCCAGGTACAGCCGCAACTGCGCCACTTTAAACTCGACGATATTCTTGGCAATCTCACTGAGGAGTTTGCCCCCGTGGCGCAACGTAAAGGGTTAACGCTGCGCTATGTGCCCTGCCATCAAGCGGTGACCAGCGACCCTCATCTACTCAGCCGGATTGTGCGCAACTTTCTGGCTAACGCTTGCCGCTATACCCAGCGTGGCGGCATTTGCCTAGGTGTGCGACGCCACAGTGACGACAGCCTAGCCATACACGTCGTCGATAGCGGTATTGGTATTCCCGAAAGCGACTACCAGCTTATTTTCCGCGAGTTTCATCAACTCAACGCCACCCGCGCTCGCGATCGCCAGGGCGTTGGCCTGGGGCTTGCGATTGTGGAGCGGATTAGCCAGCGCCTTGAGCACCCGCTTTCTGTGCGCTCTGCACCCGGCCAAGGCTCCTGTTTTGCGGTTAGGGTGCCCCGAGCCAGCGGCATTTCCTTTATCCAAACACCCACCCCCAGCGCGCCGTTTTCTGCTGACGCCGAGTTCGAAGGAGTGCGCGTACTGATCCTGGATAACGAACCCGCCATTCTTGAAGGCATGGCGCTGTTGCTAGGTGAATGGCAGATCAGTTGCGATACCGCGCTGGATGTGGAGACCGCCAAAGCCTGCCTGGAAGCGCCGGATATGCTGCTGGTCGACCTGCACTTAGACGATAACGTGACGGGGTTGGAGGCCATTCGACAACTTCGCCACCACTGGCATGACCCGCACTTGCCCGCAGCCATTATCAGTGCTGACCGCTCTGACCACTGGCAAAGGCGGTTACGCCATGCCGGCGTTCCGCAGTTAAACAAGCCGGTACGACCCGGCAAACTGCGCGCACTACTAAGTAGTTTGCTCAGTGGCTAACCTGAGTTTCCCAAAGACCTGTATCTCCCTGCCTAACGGAGTGCAAGGCGTGCTGGCCCACGCGGCCCACTTAACCCACGCTCACGTCAGCATCACTATAGCAGCGGGCTATTTGGATGAACCGCCCGCCCTGCCAGGCCTAGCCCACTTACTGGAACACGTGCTCACCACCGCACCACTGACAACCTCCTATAACACCAGCCTGCTCACTTGGTTTGCCCAGCATCAGGGCCGCCTGAACGCCCACACCGATGACTACGTCACCGATGTGCATTTCTCGATACCGGCAGATAGCCTAGAAACGGCGGCTCTCACTGTTGCCAGCCAGTTGGCCACGCCCACTATTTCATCACCGACCATTCGCACCGAAGTCGCCGCCATTGACGCCGAATGGCAAGCTCGCCAGCACAGTTCGGCAATGCAACGACTATCGGCCATTGCCACGCTCAGTGACCCGCAGCATATTGGTGCAGGCTGCCGCCACGGCAACGCACAAACCCTGGGCCATAACACTGGGTTGCTTTATGAGGCGCTGACCACGTTTCACCGCGACCACTACCACGGCGGCCGCATTAGCATTGCGATTATCAGCCCCAGGGCTGCAGAAGCGATGACCCGCCTTATTCAACGCATGGCTACGCTGTTTAACTCGCTACCGTCCAACGCCCCGGCGCTTGCCATGACGCCCCGCTGGGGCGACCTGCCCCGCGCGAAGATGGTCGGGACGGCCAACGCCGTTGAGCTGTTGTGGCCGCTACCCACATCCATTTCACGTCATCAGTTTAGCGCCCTTAGTGACGTTGCTGATTCGTTAAACCAAGGCTACCTGGTGGATCAGTTAGCTGACTCGATTATCGACTACCACGCGACTGCCGCCCCAACCGGGGCTACAGACGCTTTCAGCTTGACGCTAACCGGTACCGCGGCGCAGGAACGACTGGAAGTGCTTGCCGATTCCCTCAGTGAACGCCTGGCAGCCCTGCTCGCGACGGCCCCTATTGATCACCGCCCCGTTTGGCAGCCTCCTGCCGGTACCGTGCAACTGGTGTCGGCGTGGTTTGTCTATGCGCGTCAGCAAGCACTGGCACGGCGGCTTGCTGCACATACAGCGACTCAACAAGATTTCCCCAACAGGGCCCGCAGGCAGGCTCCCCACTGGCTAGTTTATAGCGCACCAACAACACTCACGCATGCTGGCGATGCGGCACAATTGGCGGCCACCCCCAAGGTGCAGCGTTGGTGCGGCCAGTATGGTGTCAGCGATGATTTCGCCTCACTTGCCGACACCACCTGGGCAGCCTGCTTTATTCCCAATGCGATGTTTCTCCCCGCCCCACTGGCCGCCAAGCGGTGCGCCCGTAGAGGCGTGATATGCCAGCACATGCAACTAGCGCAGGGCAGTTGGGTGATAACCGTGGGTGAGGGAGCGGCCGTTGCCATGCAAACCTTGCTGAAAGAAGCGAATGTTAATACGGCAATTGCCCCCCAAGGGCTTCTGGCTCAGCGGTTGTTACAGCGCTTAACCCAGCTGCCTGCCACGCCTGCGGTATGGGTTTCCCATGCAACAGATGCAGACGCTGTTTGCCACGCACTTGCAGATTTGGCTAGCCGCATAGCAACACGTTCTGTGCAGACGCCTTCTATCAATGAGTCAGCCAGCACAGCCATCATGCGCACACTGAGCTTACCGGGCACGCCCACCCAGCGCTGGCTATTAGCGCTTGTTGAGCAGCACCACAGCGCGGCATTTTTTCAGCAGGCGCGGTATGACCATCACTTGGGGTATGTGGCAGCGGTACGCAGAGGCGACGGCACACCCTGCTCACTTGGCTATGTGGTGCAAACCAGCGAAGACGCTGAACCGGTAGGTGAAAAGCTACTCTCCATCACCGATGCCCTGTGGCAAACGGCGGATGATGCCCTACAGACACCAAACTCTCTTGAACTCTCGCTAACACCGCCTGAAACACCCCTTGCCGCGCTGATTATCCAGTGGCAAAGCCTCTTGTCAGGCACCGATCAGCCACTGCATCGGCTTGGGCAGCAAAGCATCGATTCACAGACGCTTACCGATTTACTCACTCAGATAAACACCCACGGTCACTGGCAAACCCACTGGTTAGATAGCGCTGGCCACTATCTAGTCAACGATTGAGGCGAGTCAGCGCTTGAGGAACTGAGAAAAATCGATATCGTTGGCCGATAAAATTGCTTGTACGCGACTGGTCACACCCAACTTGCGCAAGATCGCCGACACATGAGCTTTCACCGTGGTTTCCGCAATATTAAGATGATAAGCAATCATCTTGTTAGATTCACCGCGGGTCATGTGTTCCAACACCTGTAGCTGTTTGCGGGTCAGTTGGCGCAGCTGTTCCGCCGTAAAACCCTGCTCCTGGTGGCGACGCTTACGAATACTGTCCGGCGCGCGCATAGCATCGGCGGGTAGATAGATATTGCCTTTCAGTACCTGGGCAATGGCGTGGCGCATCTGATCACGGGGCAATGATTTGGGAATAAACCCCGCTGCACCACAAGAGACCGCCTGAAGAATAATCTGCTTATTCTCTTCCGCAGAAACAATCACCACCGGAATCGTAGGGTGCTCGTTACGCAGCTGCAAAAGACCCGTTAACCCGTTCATGCCAGGCATATTTAAATCTAGCAATATCAAGTCAAGATCAGGATCTTGCTGGGCATGAGCGAGAGCCGCATCAAAGTCTTCCACCTCTATAACCTCAGCATCTGCGTAAGCTTCGCGGATCACCCGCGCCATAGCATCACGTACGAGAGGGTGATCGTCGGCAATCAGGAGTTTATACGTTGCTATCATTATTATGGTTGCCTGTGGTTTAGCTAAATCCTGCTTACGGTGTCTTCTCTAACACTCTACTCAGTCATCCCCCTTTGTTGAAGCAACTTCCCACCATCAAGCGGCCCTCGGTTCCTCCTAAGAGGCTTTCTGCTGGAATGTATCGGCGAATTCAACCAGTGATTGAGTCAGGCAGTTTTCAATGTTGCTAGGACGCAGGCCGCTAATATCGGCAAGTTCCACATGCAGTTCACTGGCAAACTGTTCTAGCTCAAGCGCCTTACCCACGTAGTGATTTTGAGTAGCCGCCAAGCAGTCCAACGCCTCATCCATCCACGGAGTCTGAATCACGCCGCTGGGCAGCGCGCTTTGGCTATCCAACCCTATCACCGTATCGATTTGGCGTTGTTCCAGTCCCTCACTCAGTACATCCGGGGTAATCAGTTCGATTGAAAAACTAATTTGCCGCCGCGACGCTTGGGCTGGAATTTTTGTATACGTTGGCAGCATCTAGATAGCACACAACCGTGCTGACCTTAAAAATCGTGGCGAGATATAGCTGAATTGTTATGCCTTGCGACAAAGTGTCAATAGCGTTTTCCGAGCATAGGGCTATTGTTAGTAATAACAATATAACTAAACAACACCTGCCTTTGCTCTTGGAGTTCGCCATGCACAAGCCTTTGTTGTTCAGCCGTCGAGAACTGTTAAAAGTAGGCACTGGCCTTGGTGTTAGTAGCCTTTTGCCACTAAGCACAATCTCTGCTGACACCTTTAGAACCCAGGCTCACATTGTAATTCTTGGCGGTGGTGCAGCGGGTATGGCAATGGCCAATCGATTGGCTAGGCGCCTTCAGGGCGGAACCATCACATTAGTAGAACCCCGAGAAATACATCATTACCAACCGGGTTGGACATTGGTGGCTTCAGGGGTTTGGCATCCCGGTAAAACCATGCGCCCAAACGCACAGTTTATTCCCCGAGGCATCCATTGGGTACGTGAACATGCTGCCGGCATCGACGCTGATAACAAGCGGATCTCACTTGCTAGCGGCACGATGCTTGACTACGACTACTTGGTCATAGCCACTGGCATTCAACTCAATTACCACTTAATCGATGGTATGACGCCAGAGCTGGTAGGCCAGCACGGGATTGGCAGCGTGTATGCCAGCCTCGATGGCGCAACACGAACAAACCAGGCCATTCAAACGTGGCTAGACAGCGGCCAGGGAAAAGGGATTTTCACGGCAGCCCCAACGCCAGTAAAGTGCGCTGGGGCACCGTTAAAAATGACGTTCACTACGCTAAGTCGATTAGAGGCTTCTGGTCGGCGCGACGCTTTCGATGTGGAGTATATGGCGCCTGGCACTAGTCTTTTTTCTCAGCCCTGGGTCAACGAGTTCGTTAAGCAGCGCTTTGATGAGCAAGGTG
>NZ_JH393257.1:1612786-1645724 GCF_000236035.1 Vreelandella boliviensis LC1 | reverse complement strand
TTCGTTAAGCAGCGCTTTGATGAGCAAGGTGTCACCCGCCGTCATCACTATCGGCTGTCGGCCATTGATCCTCAAGCTAGGCAGGCTGAATTTACCTTTGTTGGCCCTGAGAGCGAATTTACCTCGCATCACCAACTGCGCGAAGCTGAATTCAGGCGCGAAGGTCAGCCAACGGTGATTGCTGACTACAATTTTATTCACGTTGTGCCACCAATGAGTGCCCACGACTTCGTCAAGCAGAGCGCCCTTATCGCCCAGGATGGCCCCTTCAGGGGGGAGTGGCTTGATGTGGATATTTACACTATGCAGCACAACCGCTATCCCGAAGTTTTCGGTATTGGCGATGTGATCGGAGCACCTATTAATAAAACGGCCGCCAGCGTTAAAGCACAAGCGCCGGTCGTAGAAGCAAACCTGCTAGCCGTCATGCAAGGAAACCCGCTAACCGCCCGTCACAATGGCTATACGTCTTGCCCGTTAATTACGGGCATAGGCAAAGCCATGCTGGTGGAGTTTGGTTATGAGGACAACTTCGCCTTTATGCCTTCTTTCCCGTTTATTGATCCTACCGACGAGTCTTGGGTTACCTGGGTGATGAAAGACCGCATGCTTCAACCCGCCTATTACGCGGTTCTTGAAGGCCGAGCATAAGGAGCGTCGCCATGACCATTACCGGCTCAGTTACTATCTTAATGTTCGCACTAGCCCCTTATATTTGGTTCATCGTAACGGGTGTTGTGATGGTCGTTGGGCTGCATCTTCTCGCCTATCTGCGTGGTTACCAAATAGCCCACCATCGTAGCCTGTTCGCCATATTGTTAGCCGCGCTGGTAGGGCTAACCGCCTTCGTTTGGGTTCCCTGGCTCACTCACTCTACGCTAGGTTATGTAGCGACAGTATTCGACTGGGTGGCTCTAACGGGTGCTGCAATCGCAACCTTTGTAGTAGCGTTAATTGTGCTACACCCACTGAGCTATTTAATCAGTGATCGGCATACCGATTGAGTATCATGATGTTATTAAGCCCACGCCCAAGTGGGCTTAATGGTAATACACACTACACAACGTGAAGGCTAATCATCTGCACGCACAGAGGCCGCCAGCGCTTGATCGATATCCGCTAGCAGGTCGTCGATATGCTCAATACCGATCGACAGGCGCACCATATCCGGCGTGACACCCGCGGCTTTTAGCTCCTGCTCGTTTAGTTGTCGGTGCGTGGTGGACGCCGGAATGGAGGAGCAGCTCTTGGCATCGCCGATATTGACCAGACGCAGGATCAGCGCCAACGCATCGTAGAAGCGCTCACCGGCGGCCTGACCACCTTCAATACCAAAACTAAGAATCCCCGAGGCGTGGCCGTTCATATAACGCTTGGCCAGCGCGTGATCGGGGTGGTTTTCCAAGCCTGCATACTGCACCCAGGTGACCAGCGGATGGCTTTCCAGGTGCTTGGCAACGGCCAAGGCGTTGGCGCAGATACGCTCGATGCGCAGAGACAGCGTTTCCAGCCCTTGCAAGAGATTCCAGGCCGCCTGGGCAGACAGTGCCGCGCCCATATTGCGTAGTGGCACTACGCGGGCACGGGCAATAAAGGCCGCATCACCCACATCACGGGTATAGCTCACGCCGTGGTAAGAAATGTCAGGCTCGTTGAGTAGCGGAAAACGGCTGGCATGCTCGGCCCAGGGGAAGGTGCCCGAATCCACGATCACACCGCCCACGGTGGTGCCGTGGCCGCCGATATATTTGGTGGCAGAGTGGATGACAATATCCGCCCCATGCTCAATCGGCCGACACAAGAACGGCGTCGCAGTGGTGTTATCGACAATCACCGGCACCCCATGACGATGGGCCGCCTCGGCGAGTTTTTTCAGATCGACCACTCCCCCCGAAGGGTTGCCAATACTTTCGCAGAAAACCGCTTTGGTACGCTCATCGATCAGCGCTTCAATGCCGTCGATATCGTCTTTATCGGCAAAGCGCACCTGAATGCCTTGGCGTGGCAAGGTGTGGGCAAACAAATTGTAAGTACCGCCATACAGCTCGCTGATCGAGACAATGTTATCGCCCGCTTCGGCGATGGTCTGGATCGCATAGGTGATCGCCGCCATCCCCGACGCCACCGCCAGCCCGGCGATACCGCCTTCCAGCGCGGCTACCCGCTGCTCCAGCACGGCGCAGGTGGGGTTCATAATGCGCGAATAGATGTTTCCTTCCACTTTAAGATCAAACAGATCTGCCGCGTGCTGCGCGTTATCGAAGGAAAACGACGTGGTTTGATGAATAGGCACCGCCACGGCGTTTTGTGAATCGGGCGAATAGCCATGGTGGAGGGCAATGGTTTCTGGCTTCATGAGGGCGGCTCGCTAGTTTTTATTGAGGTTCGTTACTGATCCTAAACAAGCGCCGCTCGGAAGGCCAATAATCGTTTAGCGTCTAGTAACAAGCGACCCCAACACGCTTACCAATTCCACTCACTCCGCGCCACTGCGTCGTGAGCGTGGAGGCTCTCGGCATGCACCACCTTGAGCTGAAAACCGGCGACTCCCGGTGCTTGCCGCAGGGCTTTATCGACCCGTCTTGCCGCGTCTTCGCAGAACATCAGGTTTTGCCCGTTGGCGAGAGCAAACGCCTGCTCGTCGATGCGTTTCACTGCGGTTTGCAGTGCGGTGCCTAGTGCCTTCTCAATGCGATCTACCGCCCGCTCTAGCCAATCTGCTATGGGTAATTCCTCGTTTTCACCCTCGGTTAAACGCAGCGAGCACTCGACAGAGCTGCGCTGGCTGTGGGGCGTGGCTAATATGCCCTCTTCACTGCCCAGCCATGCCGATACCGCCGATGGGGTCAGCGGGATTTCCGAAAAATCCTCTTCAAAGGCTTGCTGGATAGACTGCCGCGCCAACGCCGCCGAGCAGGGGCAGGTGGATGAATAGCCCACCGTCAGCCCCAGTTCAATTTGAAACCCGGCGGGGGTTAATTGGCCGCGCAGTGAAAAGGGGTAGCTTTTCCACCCGGCGAGCGGGCTAATCAGGGCTTGCCGCTTGAGCGGCAGTTCGCCTTCCACCGTCAGGTACGCCTGCTGGGATAACCCCTCCTGGCTGGTTAAAAACGTGCTCAATACGTCCTTTACCGTTGGCAAGGTAAGCGGTGCGTCCTCAAGCGGTGCCAGCGCCAAATAGAGTCGCGACATATGGATACCGCGTGCTTCGCTGTCATCAAGGCTCACCCCCGCGTCCAGCTTGGCGGTCACGCTGCGAGTGCCCAGCTGGACAGGTAGCGCAATGCCCTCCATGCCCACCCAGGTCAAGGTACTCGTTAAGCGAGTGGTTTGGCTGGCGATATCGGGTAAGGTTAAAACGGTCATTGGGTGACCTCTTTGGAGGAGTGGAAGAAGTTGTACAATTCAGCCACGGTGTCGGGTGCCACGTTTTGGGTAATAAATACAAAGCGCGATACGCGGTCGCCCACACTGTTGACTGGCAGTGGCGCGGGCGGGTGAAAAATGTGCTGCACGCCGTGAAGCGCTAGCGGCGTCTCCCGGTCAGTGAGGTGCACAATGGCTTTAATGCGCAGCATTTTGTCGCCCATTAACGACATCAACACATCCAACCAGCCTTGCAAGGCGTCAGGCTCGATAAGCTCGTTGACGCTAAAGCAGAAGGCATTAATACCGTCGCTGTGCGGGGAATCGCTGGGCTGATGAGTATTCAATGGCGAACGGTTCAGCGGTGCGGAAAACGCACCCGAATGCGTGTCTGCTTGATGTACAGCGTAGCTGCCCGCTTTGAGCCACTGTTCCACCTGGAAACCCTGGGTGTCGCCACCATGTAACCCTGCCCCCACCAGCAGATCTGCGGAAAGTTCGCCGTTAATCACCTGCCACTGCTCTGCCGCCGGGTTCAACTTGGCCAGCCGATTCGCCAGTTGGGACACACCCTCTTCGCTCGCCAGGTCGGTTTTGGTGATCAGCAGTTTGTCTGCCACGGCGATTTGCTGTTGCGACTCCGGGTGGGCGTCCAGGGTCGCCAAGCCATTGGCGGCATCAACGCAACACACCACGCTGTCCAGCTTAAAGCGGTGCGCCAGCCAGTGATCCGTCATCAGCAGTTGCAACAAAGAGGTTGGCTCCGCTAGCCCCGTGGTCTCAATCACCACCCGGGCGGGCAAGGGCTTCCCTTGCGCCTCCAGGTCTTCCATTGCCTGCTGCAGCGTACGGCTCAAATCGCCCCGCAGGGTGCAGCATAAGCAGCCGCTGCTCATTTCGATCACCGCCTGCTCGTCGCTGTGGGTAATCAGTTGGTGATCCAACCCGATGGCACCAAACTCGTTGATCACCACCAGGGTGTTGTGCATGGAGGTTTGGTGAACCCAGCGATTGAGTAGCGTGGTTTTGCCGCTGCCTAAGAAGCCGGTGAGTAGATTGACCGGTATTAATGGCGCTTCCTGCATAACCACTTACTCCCAGCGCGCTTTGCGATAATGGTGTTCCTGTTGCTCCTGACGCTCTTTTGCCTCAATGCAGAGTTTCGCGGTGGGCCTGAACATCAGCCGCGGTAAGCCAATAGGCTCGCCGGTCTCTTCGCAGTAGCCGTACTCACCGTTCTCAATGCGCTTCAAGGCTGACTCAATGTTGTTAAGCAAGCGGCTCTCGCGATCTGCTTGCCGCAATGCCAGACGCAGCTCCTCCTCAAAAGAGGCCTGATCCGATTCGTCGCTGTCGCGCTCATGGGAAGCGATGACGTCCTTCATCTCCTTTAAATGCGCCTCAATTTCGGCACGCTCGTCGAGCAGCCGCCGGCGGAAAAATGCCAGCTGCTCATCGTTCATATAGTCGCTGGCAGGCATCGCCAGTAGCTGCTCTGCCCAGGCTTTATCAGCGGATGCGCTTGGCTCTTGCGTATTCATACTTGTCTCTTGCATATCCCTATCGCACCTTGAAATAAATGTTATAACGTAGCACAAAATAACAACGGACGAAGCTCCCTGCTAACCGGCGGTCAAGCGCTCCATTAGCCGCTGCTGGGCCGCACGATGTTCAGCGGCATCCGGCGTTTGAACATGTTCTAACAGTAACGCTACGGCTTGCTTAATCGGCAGTACGCCCAGGTCTTCGCCCTCACGAGTGCGCAGGGCAATACTGCCCGCCTCACGCTCCTTGGCACCCGCCACCAGCAAAAAGGGGATGCGCTGCAGGGTTTGTTCGCGAATTTTGTAGCCGATCTTCTCGTTGCGCACATCCGCCTCGCTGCGCACGCCTGCCCCGTTGAGGAGCTGCGCCACCTCTTGGGCGTAGCGGGCATGGTCGTCGGTGATCGACAGCACCACTGCCTGCACCGGCGCCAACCAGGCCGGGAGCTTGCCCGCGTAGTGTTCGATCAGGATGCCGATAAAACGCTCCAGCGAGCCAAACAGCGCCCGGTGCAGCATCACGGGGCGCTTGCGCTGGCCGTCTTCAGCCACATACTCAAGACCGAAACGCTCGGGCAGGTTCATATCCACCTGAAGCGTGCCGCACTGCCAATCGCGGCCAATGGCGTCGCGTAGCACAAATTCAAGTTTCGGGCCGTAGAAGGCGCCTTCACCGGGGTTGAGCTGATAGGTCAGGCCCATGCCCGTGAGCGCCTGCTCCAGCGCGCCTTCCAGCAGATCCCAACTGGCATCGTCACCCATGCGGTTTTGCGGCCGGGTAGAGAGTTTGATGCGCACATCCTCAAAGCCGAACTGGCGGTAGATATCCAGCACCAGGGCCACCACGTCCCGGCACTCGGCATCCATCTGGCCCGGGGTGCAGTAGATATGGGCGTCATCCTGGGTAAAGTGGCGCACCCGCAGCAGCCCGTGGAGCGCGCCGGAGGGCTCGTAGCGGTGCACCTTGCCAAACTCGCCCATGCGAATGGGCAGGTCGCGGTAGCTTTTTAAACCGTGGCGGTAGAGCAGCACGCTGCCGGGGCAATTCATCGGTTTGAGCGCCAGCGAGCGGCCATCCTCGGTGGCGGTGGTGAACATATGCTCGCGGTAGTTGTGCCAGTGGCCGGAGATTTCCCATAGGCTGCGATCCATCACATCGGGGGAGTGAACCTCCACATAGCCCGCCGCCTGCTGGCGGCGGCGCATATAGGCGACCAATTCCTGGAAAACCGCCCAGCCGCGGGGGTGCCAGAACACCGCGCCCGGCGCATCTTCCTGGAAATGAAATAGATCCAAGCCGCGGCCCAGGCGTCGGTGGTCACGTTTTTCTGCTTCTTCAAGGCGCTGCAAATACGCTTTGAGCTGTTTTTTATCGGCCCAGGCGGTGCCGTAGATGCGCTGAAGCTGTTCGTTGTTGGCATCGCCCCGCCAGTAGGCGCCGGCCAGCTTGGTCAGTTTGAACGCCTTGAGAAAGCGCGTATTGGGCACGTGGGGGCCACGGCACATATCCACATACTCTTGGTGGACATACAGCCCCACACGGGTGACGTCCGCGGGCATTTCTGCGATCAGGCGCTGCTTGTAGGTCTCACCGCGCGCTTTAAACAGCTCGGCCGCCTCCTCCCGGGGCGTCATGCGTTTTACAACGTCATATTGCTGATCGATCAACTCGCTCATCCGCGCTTCGATGGCGGCGAGGTCGCTGGGGGTAAAGGGGCGTTCAAAGGCGATATCGTAGTAGAAGCCAGCGTCAATCACCGGGCCAATCACCATCATGGCGCTGGGGTAAAGCTGTTTAACCGCATGGCCGACCAGGTGGGCGCAGGAGTGGCGAATGATCTCAAGCCCTTCATCATCCTTGGGGGTAATGATCTGCAGCTGGGCATCGTGATCAATCACTTCGCAGGCATCGACCAGGCGGCCATCGAGCTTACCGGCCAGGGTCTGTTTCGCCAGCCCTGGGCCAATGGCGTGCGCCACCTGGGCGACGCTAACCGGGTGGTCAAAGGAGCGCTTGGCGCCATCCGGCAGGGTAACAGTGACTGCCTGTTCTAATGTGGGCATGTTTGAGGTGGGCATGTCTGAAGTGAGCATGTCTGAGGTAGAAAAGGTCATCGCATAAAACTCGTTATCAAGAGGGGGAATCAACGGCACTGCTTGCTTGAGCCCGGCGACGCCGGAGCGCTAGCAGGATTCGACGCAGCAGCGTTAAATGGGGGAACTCCACTAACATGCCTATGACCAAGGCAGCGTAGATGAGGGGCTGACCGGGCAACACCGTCATGGTCACCGCCAGCATCAGCGGCGCATTACGGGCGGCGATGGTCATGGTGAGTAGCGCGTGTTCGGGGTAGTCCAGGCGGCACCCGCGGCTGATCGCTTCGCTAAGCACGAAGGTCAGCACAAAGAACACAAACACCGACAGCAGCAGCCAGGCAAACACATAGCGGTGCGCTAAGATTGAGGCGATATTACCGGCGAATATCTGCAGCACCAGCAGGGCAATGACCCAGGGGGTGGCGCGGTCTGCAAAGGTTAAGCACTGCTCAAAACGTTGCTCGCCAAGCATAAAGCGTAGCGTGTGATGCAGTGTTAGGGCGGCGATCGCGGGCAGCAAAAACCAGTACAGCAGCGTGGTAGCGATTAACGGGGGATCAACCGCTCCGGTATGCGGGGTAAACCACTGCAAGTAGACCGGATAAAGCAGCAGCTGTAGCGCCATATTAACCGGTATCAGCGCCATGCCTAAGGCGACATTGCCCCCTGCCAAGCGAGTAAAGCCCAGAAACCAGTCGGTGCAGGGCGACATAAAGTAGATCACTAGCCCCACCATCAGCAGTGGGTGTGCTGACATAAACAGCGACGCTACGCCATAGCCAATCAGGGGCACGACAATGAAGTTAGCCACCATGGCAATGGCGATAAAACGTAGGTTGCTCGCCTGTTGGGCAAGCACGTTTAAGCGCACGCTGAAGAACAGCAAACCAATCATGGTGAGCAGCGTGGTATCGACGTTATCGCCCAGCCACTGCCCGCGGACGGGGGCGAAGTGGCCGAGTAGCGCGCCGATAATAATCGCCATCACCAGCAAGCTGGAGGTCAGCGTGGCAGCGGGTAAGCGGTCGTGGGAGCTAAGGGTCAGCATTGGCAGTCCTCGCAGCACTCTTGATTACCGAACGCGCCCCACACTTGGTTATCCGCTTCCAATACCCAGGCATCAATGTCCAGGCGCTCGGCCAAACAGGTGGCGATCATGCTGAAGCGCTGGCGAAACTTGTAAACAAAGCAGTAGATTTGCGGGTCGTGACGCACCTGGGGGCCGACTAAAAACAGCCCTGGCGTTAGGGTGGACTCGTCCAGCTCGGTGAGCATTACCTGCCCTTTCGCATCCCACTCCCACCACGCATCGATCTGGGTGGCGCCACCGCCGCGGAGAAAGCCGGTGCCTAAAATCGGCGGCTGTTCGCAGACCCACTGACGACCATCGGCGGCGTGAATGCTAAAACCGCTGTCCGCATTGGCCACGACTTCGACAATATCCGCGCCGAAGACAATCTCCAGCCGCCCGGTGTTGACCGCCTCATTCAGACGGCCACGGGTGTAGGGCGACAGCGACAGGCTGGGGTCGTGGGGGCTGCTGGGATCCCAGGAGGATTTGCGCGCCAGCAGGCGCACCGAGCGCCCCAGCTGCACCAGGTTAACCGCTGCATCGACGCCACTTTCATAGCCGCCGATCACCGTATAGCGGGGGGCGGTGAAGTCTGCCCAGTTTTCCACTTCGGCATAGTGGGGACACCAACTCGCCCCGGGGAATGGCGCCAGCGCGGGGAACTGATACTCGCCGGTGGCCCACACCAGAAAGCGGGTATGCAGCTCGCCCTGTTCGCCACTGACGATAAAGCCGCCGTCTGCTGCAGGCGCTACCTGCTGTACTTGCCAGCCTTCGCGGATGGGTAGCTCGTGCTGCTGGGCAATAAAGCTTAAATAGTCGGCGTACTGGGCGCCGCTGGGGTGTTCTACACCGCAATAGAGTGCGGGCGAACTTAGTGCATCCACGGCGTTGAGATCGGCCAGGCCGAAGGGGTTGCTGTAGAAAGAGGGGGTGATAAAACGCGTTTGCGCGGGCCAGCGGCGCAGCGACTCGCCGATGCGCCCACCTTCCAGCAGTACGTAATCGAGATCGGGCAGTTTTGCCAGCAGGGTGGCCAAACCGACCCCGGCCGGGCCCGCCCCGACGATAATCACATCATAGTGTTGCATTACGCGCCTCCCTCCTCATACCGTCACCTCGTCAGCGAACTGCCACTGGGTGCCCTGTGGGGTGTCGTGGATCTCCACGCCAGCCGCTTCAAGGGTCTGGCGCAGGGCATCTGCCTGGGCAAAATCACGTTGCAGGCGGGCCTGATGGCGTTCTGCTACCAGCGCCGCCACCCTGCTGGCGGGCAGCCGTTGTGGCGAGGCATGAGCCGGCATTTCCCGCAGGGCGTTTAAGGCGCTTGCTGGCGGTTGCTGTAACAAGCCGACCAACGCGGCAGAGGCACGCAGCCGTTGGGCGGCTAAGCGCGCCTCTTCTTTGTTGGTAGCGTCGCCAATGGCGCTTGATAGCGCGTGCAGACGGCTGATCACGCGGGGCACATTGAGGTCATCGCGCAGCGCGTCCAGCACTTCGGCATCCGGCGCTACGCTCTCCTTTCCCCCCTGCTCCCGTGCAATCTGCTCCCCTTCAGCCTGCTCATCCCCAGTGGCCGCGGCTAAGCGGCGGTACCAGCGCGCCAGGGTTTGCCGCGCCTGGGCCAACCGCCGAGGGTTCCAGTCCAGCGGATGGCGGTAGTGGGTCGCCAGCAGTGCAAAGCGAACCGCCTCACCAGGCGCCTGGCTGAGCAGATCGCGCACCAGCAGTACGTTGCCGAGGGACTTGGACATTTTCTGCCCTTCGACGGTAATAAAGCTATTGTGCACCCAGGTATGGCAGTAAAGCGCGCCGTGGGCGCAGGTGCCCTGGGCAATTTCATTTTCGTGGTGGGGAAAGATCAGATCCTGACCGCCGCCGTGAATATCAATGGTAGGCCCCAGGTGCTGGCCGATCATCGCCGTGCACTCCACGTGCCAACCCGGCCGCCCGCGGCCCCAGGGGCTTTCCCAGCCGGGCATTGCCGGCGTTGACGGTTTCCAGAGTACGAAATCAAGCGGGTTACGCTTGTAGGGGGCGACTTCGACCCGGGCGCCGGCCAGCATGTCCTCTGGGCGGCGACCCGACAGCGCCCCGTACGCTGGGTAAGAGGCCACATCAAATAGCACATGGCCCTGGGCTACATAGGCATGGCCGCGGGTGATTAATGTGCCGATCAGTTGGATAATGTCAGGGATATGCGCGGTCACCCGGGGCTCTATATCCGGTGGCCGTACGTCCAGCGCCTGCATATCCTGGTGGTAGGCCTCAATATAGCGCTCGGTGATCGCACCAATCGGCACGCCTGCGTCTGCTGCGGCGGCATTAATCTTGTCATCCACGTCGGTAAAATTGCGCGCGTAGACAACCTCGGGATAGTCATACCTTAACAAGCGCGCCAGTACGTCAAAAATCACCGCCGGGCGGGCGTTACCAATATGCGCAAAGTTGTATACCGTGGGGCCACAGACATACAGGGTCACCCGGTCGGGGCGTTCGGTGCGAAGCGGCTCTTTAGCGCGCGTCAGCGTGTTATAGAGGCGAATCATCGCGGTCATGGTGTCTCCACGGTGGGCATAAGCGAGCGGTGGTTGGGCGATTCAAGATCATCAACCCAATATTGTTACATTATAACATAACATCTGACTAACCCTATGAAGCCCCTGGGTGCCATGACAGTCCTTATCAGGAATGCCTAAGCAGGATCAATACTCATCAGCAGCCGCTTGCCTTCGCCATCCAACGCAGGGCTTCTATGCACTAACCCCCGCTCTTCGCAGCCCACCCAGCCGCTCCCTTTGAGTAACGCGATATCGCCCGGCGCAAGGCGCTGAATAGCGCTGGTGTCGGTTGCGATATCGGGCCGGTCGGGGTGCGGCGCGCCCAGTCCCGCACGGTTAACGGCGTGCTCTGGCAGCCATTCGCTGCCTGGGCCGACATAGGTAGTGACCATGCGCACCGGGAGGTTATCGCAGTGAAAGCGCGGGCACATGGCGCTCGTCAGCAGGCGCACGCGGATGCCGACGGTCTGGGTATCAAACAGAAAGGCGATCGCTTCGGCGATCGTCGCCATGTCCTCAACCAGCGGGGTGGCCGCCTCCGGGGCGGGCAGATGGCGAAGCAAGTCAGCGGTGAAGGCTTCATCGGGATGGCCAAGCCAACTATATTGCCAGGCGCGATCCGTTTGGCACTGCGCCTGGGCGCTAAAGGCAATATCGGCGGGCAGTGGGCGCTGGAAGATCGCGATGTTAATAGCGTCTTCAAAGATGCGCGGCAGCACGCTGATGTCATTATCACCGGCGGCATGGTCTGGCAACGCCCAATGAGTAGCGGGTGGCGAAGACATAAGCGAAGACATAAATGACTCCATAAGCGTTGTTGAGATAGCCGTCATTGAATCCGCTGACGCAAGAAGCGCCAGCTTTGTGTCGTGACCGTCGCCAGGGTAAACAGCACAGCGGCGAGCGTGACGATCGTTGGCCCGGTCGGCGTATCCATCACATAGGCAGCTCTAAGCCCCGCCGTCACCGCCAGCATGGCGACCCCAGCGGCCACCATCGCCATGACTTCTGGCGTGCGGCAAAACGGGCGCGCCGTGGCCGCCGGGATAATCAGCAACGCGGCAATCAGCAGTACACCCACCACTTTTAGCGCCACGGCGACGACCAGCGCCAGCGCCAGGGTGAGCACCAGCTGTTCGCGGCGCGGGTGGAGGCCGCTGGCATGGGCAAGCTCGTCGCTTAACGTCGCGGTCAATAAGGATGACCAGCGCCAGAAAAGCAGTATTAACACCAGCGCTACACCGCCGCCGATGATCCAAAGATCGCTTTTTCCGACAGCCAAAATATCGCCAAACAGATAAGCATTGAGATCAATACGCACCCCGGCAAGAAACGACACGGCCACCAGGCCAACCGCCAAGGCCGAGTGCGCCATCACCCCGAGCAGGGTATCCATGGCATAGCCGCGTCCGCTAAGTAGCGACACACAGCCTGCCATCACCAGGGCGACCGTCAGCACCCCCAAGAAAATGGAGACGTTCAGTAACAGCGCTAATGCGACGCCCAGAATGGCGGCATGCGCCGTCGCATCACCGAAGTAGGCCATGCGCCGCCACACCACGAAACACCCCAACGGAGCAGCCGCCATCGCCACCAGCACCCCAGCGAACAGCGCACGCCACATAAAATCATCCAACATTGGCTGCCTCCTGATGATGGTGGCGATAGAGCGCCAATGTCTGGGCGGTCTGGTCGCCAAACAGCGCCTGATAATGCGGTGATGAGGCAACGTGCTCGGGTTCACCTTGGCAACAAATAACCCGATTCAGGCACAGCACATGATCGGCGGTGCGCATAACGACGTGGAGATCATGACTGACCATCAACACAGCGCAGCCGTAAGCGTGGCGTACGCTTTCGATATGCTGATAGAACGCAGCCGTACCGCGGTGATCGAGCCCTTGGGTCGCCTCATCGAGAATCAGAATGTCGGGCTTTACCAGCAGCGCCCGAGCCAACAGCACACGTTGAAACTGGCCGCCCGAGAGTTCGCTCATCGCCGCATGAGTCAGCGCCTCGGCACCGGCATCTTCCAGCGCCTTGTGTACATCACGACGCGGATGGCGCCGCGGCAAGTTGATAAAGCGCTTGACCGTCATGGGCAAGGTGGGATCCAAGTGCAGCCGCTGCGGCACATAGCCGATACGCTGCTGGGGGGCGATGGTCACCTGCCCCGAGGTCGGCGTGACCGCACCGATCAGCGTTTTCACCAGCGTGGATTTCCCCGAGCCGTTGGGGCCAATCAGGGTCACCACCTGCTGTCGATATAAGTCGAGATTGATGTTCTCAAGAATCTGTTGGCCACCGAAGCGAACGCCCAGTTGGCGGACGCTCAGAATCGCATCGCTATCAGGAGGGTGAGCAAGCCGCATGGTTAACATTCACTCTTGGCGTATTTGTTATGTTATAACATATGAGTGAAATATAGGCGAGCCTCGACACACTGTTGCGTTTATTAACCATTAACTGTCTTTTTATCAGGAGAACCCCATGAACAACCGTTTGGCCCGTTTATCATGGCCGCTGCTGGCGGCTTTCCCCCTTGTGGCCGCCGCAGAGGTGCCGCGTGTTGCGGTGGATATTCCGCCCGTCTATTCGCTTGTTGCCAAGGTAATGGGGGAGCGTGGCGATCCTGAACTGTTTATTCAGCCCGGCGCTTCACCCCATGGCTATTCGCTACGCCCATCTGAAGCGCAATCCCTCGATGATGCCGACCTGGTCATATGGGTAAGCGACGCGCTCACACCCTGGCTATCAGGGCCTATTGAAAACCTGGCAGGCGATGCACACCATCTTGAGCTAATGGACGTGCCCGGGATCACGACACTGGCATACCGTGAAGGCGCGACCTTTGCGCTAAACGATGCTGATGAACACGATCATGCCCACGGCAATGACGACCATGACCACGATCATAACCATGGACACGACCATGACCATGACCATGACCACGACCACGACCACGACCACGACCACGACCACGACCACGACCACGATGAGCATGATCACGGCGATCACGAGCACCACCACCATGAAGGCAGTCATGACAGCCATAAAGAGAGCCATGACGAAAGTGGCCATGACCATCACGACCACCACGGCCATGATCACAGCCATACCGGCATGAATCCGCATGCTTGGCTGGACCCGGCCAATGCACGCCGTTGGCTGGATGCCATCGCCGAGCAGCTAAGTGAGATCGACCCTGATAACGCCGCGTACTATCGCCAAAACGCCGCCCAGGGCAAAGAGGAGTTAACCAGCCTTCAGGAGCACATCCAGGATCGTTTGGCCAACAGCGCCGACACACGCTTTATTGTTTTCCATGATGCTTACCAGTATTTCGAGGAAGCCTTTAACGTGCACGCGGCTGGCGCCATTTCCATTGGCGATGCCTCTTCACCTAGCCCCGCGCGTATCGAGAAGCTGCAAACGCTGGTGAATGATGAAGGTATCCAGTGTGTGTTTAGTGAACCCCAGTTCAATCCGCAGATGGTCAATAACGTTTTCGGCGATACATCGGCGTATATCGGTGTCATGGACCCCCTGGGCGTAGGTCTGACGCTGGATGCTGACCTCTTTGATGCGCTGCTGGAGCAGTTGGCCGATGAAATCACCCGCTGCACTGACGCCTAAACAGCTTTTTTCTTAAACAGCTTGCCGAGTTGATAGAGGTCGTGCATATATCGATCAAACGTCGAAATAAGCAGTGACGTAACGATAAAAGCGTAAATCATCAGCATCACTGCCATGGGGTCGTTTAGCCAAGCCAGCCAAGGCGTCGACACTGGGTAACCCAGCGTATAAACACTCATGGCAGCCAATAGCTGCACCCAGAAACAGTTCAAAATAACCAGCGTAATCAACGCTGCGCGTATATTGATACGTGGCAGCGTTGTTTTCCAAAACGGCAAGTGGCGCACTTTTACGCTGCTTATATTCGTACTACTTTTATTAGCACTGCTTTTATTCACACAGCTATCGCCGTTAAAACGCAACCGCGCTTTGCGGCGCAATAACGGGATCGCGTAGACCCCTTTTTCCTCTTCAGCAAACGCCTTCAGCGCGATATCCCGATCGAGATTAGGTCCCAAAGCATCGGCTGCCGCTTGATCAAAGTCTGACCGGGCATGGGCTTGCGTGGCGGTTTTGGCTTGGTCAGAAAGCGCTTGTAAGTGGCTTTTATCAGCCTTCGACAACTTTTTATCATTGCCGACGTTGATGTTGTAATGAATTTCATACACCTGATATAGAGCAGCGGTTACGCCCACAAAGATCATCAAAAAAACAACATATATCAGCATATTAACAGACACCTCTTGAACGAAAACTCACCTAGTTAGGTGAAAACAACTTCGTTAGCCTTCAAACTAACTTACTGACTATGCCTGTCTGCCGTTTATCTGTACAGGCTCAGAGAGCTGCAAAAAAAGCGGATCAGACAGAACCTCGTATTTTGCTGATTCGACGCCACCTCCAGAATAGGTGGCATTCGTCATGTCGCCTGATTACATGCCTAATCGGTTCAAGCTAAATTCCTAGCTGGTTACAATTAACTGGGCAATCGCTAGGTTTATGAAAAAAAACGCAACCGACAAAAGTCATCAACGCCCCTTCTTTGACCGGTGGGCATTTTGTTTTTCAATCGTCATTTGAGATCACCGATGCCGATGAAACCATCGTCATCGACTTCAAGAATGCCAGTGCCTTAGGCCGTTTCCACCATTACATTTCCGATACGGCAGGCAGTGTCGTCGCCAAAGCCAATGGTGGTATTGAGTCGGACGCCCAAAATCCCTTTTTTAAGATCATTGCAGTAACCATTCACCATATGCACCTTAATGGATTCAAAAAGGCAGAGGTCAGTTATGGATCGGCTTATATGCAAGAAGTCACCAGCTTGGATGAGTTCAGAATGCTGGCAGATAAACGCATGTTTGACCTCCTCACCGCCCTGAAGGACGGTGATTCCTGGTTGTCGCCTTCCAGGTTCCTGCTTCGCAGCCCGTTGCCCTTAGTGATGGCACCTCAGGACTTACACAAGCTCCACAGGGTTAACCTCCCGCAAGCCCTGCGGTAGTCTTTTCGTGCTGACGGAGCTTGTCAGCGCCCACCAACATCGCCTTGCCCGATTGCAAAATATTTCGAGCGGCGTTTACGTCGCGGTCAATGCCTTGGGTGCCGCAGCATGGGCAGTCCCAGGTGCGTACGTTCAGCGGCATGTTGTCGGTGATATGACCACAGTGAAAACAGCGTTTCGAGCTGGGATACCACTTGTCGATCTGGACGAAATCGCGTCCGTACCGTTCTGCTTTATACGTTAATTGCTGGGTGAGCTGGTGCCAGCCCACGTCGCTGATGGCCTTGGCCAGTTTGCGGTTTTTGACCATATTCTTAATCTGCAAACTCTCGGCAGCAATGACTTGGTTCTCGTGAATAAGCTGCGTAGAGAGTTTATGGGTGGCGTCACGGCGCTGATCGGCCAGCTTGGCATGTACCTTCGCCACACGAAGCCGCGCCTTGGCGCGGTTGTGGGAGCCTTTTTGCTTGCGTGACAACCGGCGCTGCGCTCGCGCCAGCTTGCGCTCGGTGCGGCGTAGAAAGCGTGGATTGGGGATTTTGTCACCGTGGCTGGTGATGACGCGGTGGGTTAGCCCCAGGTCAATACCCACCATCTTGGGTGTCACCAGCAGCGGCGTCACGGCTTCTTCTACCAGGAAGCTGACGTGGTAACGGCCAGCCGTGTCACAGCTGACGGTAATGCTGGTGGGGTGACCCGTAAAATACCGGCTCCAACGGATGTTAAGCGGGGCTTTGTGCTTCGCCAGCCAAAGCTTGCCATCGCGCCAGCGAAAGCCGTTGGCCATGTAGGTGGCTGACTGCTTGCGCTGTTTTTTCTTGAAGGTGGGATACCGCGCCTGGCCTTTGAAGAAGTTGCTAAACGCCCGATCCAGATGCCGGAGCGACTGTTGCAAGCAGACATTGGACACCTCGGCCAGAAACGCCGTCTCCGGCTGTTTCTTGAGGGTGGTGAGGGCTTTGGCGGTAGCGTTATAGCCCATGCGCTCTTGGCGCTCGAACCACGCATCGGTGCGCTGGCGCAGGAAATGGTTGTAGACGTACCGCACACTGCCAAACGTCCGAGCAAGCTGTTCGGCTTGTTCAGGCGTGGGATAAAACCGATAACGGTAGGCGCGGTGTACGGTGCTCATACTTAAAATCTAGCGCGGTATAAATAGCCTGTCACCCAAGAGGCGCTACGCGCCTCGCGCTATCCTTCCTCGCACTAGAAGTACGAGGTTTGACGCGCAAATTGATCAACATAATCGCCGCCATTGCCTAACCACCAGTATCAGCACCAGTGACGACAACACTACATTGGAAACAGGCACGGCTAACCAAACACCATCGATACCCAGCCACTGCGGAAGGATTAACAGGAAAGGCACCTGAATCGCCATATTGCCTAGCGTAATCATAGTGGCCGGACGGGCTTGGCCTAACGATTGAAACCAGGTCGATGTGATCACTAGAAAACCGTCCAAGAACATGGCAAGCATAAACAGCCTCAATGCATGGCTAGTGGTCTCCAGCAGAACGGTATCGGTAGTGCTGATGAAAAAATGAGCAAAAAAGGCGGGTGACCACTGTATTACCAGCACAAACAACAACCCCACCGCCAACACGATTGAACACGCATACCGGTATGCCAGTTGAATTTTGCGTTTTTGCACCGCGCCCTGATAAAAGCTGGTGATCGGCTGCATACCACCGGCGACACCTTCCGCGAGGAGGTAATAAAACGTCATTAAATAGCCAGCAATACTAAACGCAGCCACGTGCAGTGAAGTGCCGTACTTTAAAAGCAAAATATTATGAAGAACAATGGAAAAGCTGAGGTAGAGATACATCAGCATGCTGGAAAAGCCCGTTTTCAGCAGGTGCCATGCTTTTTGGCTTTGCCATACCAGCTGGTTTGGCGCAATCGTCAGCTTACTCCGGCGGCTAAACAAGTAACCCAGGCACAGCACAACAGACAGCAGCTCACCCAGCAAGGTGGCTAACGCAGCCCCTTCCAACCCGTAGCCCAAGTAGCCCAGAAACAGTGCGTCCAGCGCAATGTTAGCCACCGCACCTAGCCCCATCGCCAATGTTGCCAGACGTGGAGCGCCCGCGTTGCGAACCAGCAACGGCAGCGCAATACTGCCTAGCACCACTGGCGTACCCGCCAGCATCCAGTTGAGATAGTGCTGCCCAAAGTCCAGCGTTTCTCCTTCCGCACCTTGAAACGAGAGAAACAAAGGGCTGAGAAAGAACAGCAACGCGCCCAACAACACGCTGAAGCCCAGCAGAAGAAACAGGGCCTGGACAATATATTCCCGGGCCTTATTAGGCTGCTGAGCACCCAAATGGATAGACGCGTGGGCGCCAGCACCGATGCCAATCATCATACCGACAGCAAGCAGCACGCCTATTAATGGCCAAGCAAGACTAATGGCGGCGAGGCCGTTGCCACCTACAAAGTGCCCAACGAAAATACCATCAACGATTTGATAAGTACCGCTGACCATTAAGGCCGCGACAGAAGGCAGCGTATAGTGCCAGAAAGCCCTGGCAACCGTGGCTTGATGTAAGTTCATAGCTGTTGGTATGGCTGGCTAGAGAGTTTGGGAGGAGACATCTCGCCTACGCTCAATTGGCGACAAGCTTTGTCCATCAGCATGATGAACTGTTCAAGTTCCTCTGCCGTGAGTGCATGCTGAAAGTGCTGGAGTGCCGCCTGATAAATTTCAGGCTCTTTTTGTTTCAGCGTAAGGGCTTTAGGGCTTGGAAACAGACGCTGTGCCCGGGCATCTTCTGGACAAGGATGGCGCACCAGATACCCGCGCTGCTCTAACTTACGCACCATGGTGCTCGCTGAGGCTTTGCTGACATGCATGCTCTCGGCCAGCTCAGTAAGCCGCACCCCTGCCACATCCCACGCCAACAGCGTGTATAGGTACTGCAACTCACTGTTAGTAAGCTCTAAATGCTCGCTATGCTGGGCTTGCTCGCGCCACTGATTCCAGAGGTGCCACTCAAGCCGCTGCAAACTTTGCCGTAGATCCATCACGTTTTACCTAACTCGGCTGCTATTTCATTAGGAAGCCTAACTAATAAAATAAAAAAGTAAAGTGTTTGGAATCGATATCGCCCCAGCCACATTGGCTAATTGGGACTAGAACACTCCTCTACCAACGGCCGTATTGCCTGTAGTACCGCATCGTTTCTATCAGCGGCTCTGCACCCCAGCTCAATAGGCAGACGTTACATACGTCGCAACAGCCCCCTCGCTAACCTCGATTCACACTAGTCATTGGGTTACTATCAAAGGGTTGCTATCAGAGTGTTACTGTATTGTTATGCAGCAACACTCACCCACACGTCAGCTGTCAGCGGCACCGTTGGTAACCCTATGAGCCATCCACTACTCCCCCTCAATCCGCTCAGAGCGTTTGAGGTAGCCGCCCGCCTTCGCAGCCTAACCCGAGCGGCAGACGAACTGCATGTATCCCAGGTAGCGGTTAGCCGCCAAGTGAAAGTCTTAGAGGATTATCTTGGGGTAGCGCTGTTCAACCGCCTACATCGCGGTATTGAGCTGACCCAAGAAGGCGCGGAGCTTTACGCGGGGGTTAAAAATGCCTTTCGTGAACTGGAAAATGCCTCGCGCAAAGTATCGCGTCGAAATAAGCGTGATGTGCTGTCGATCCAGTCCTACACCACGTTCTCGCAACGTTGGTTGATTCCCAGGTTGGCCGATTTTCATATTAAAAATCCGCTGCTTGAGGTCAAACTGTCATCGTCGTTAAAGCCGGTTGATTTCCAAACACAGAGCGTGGATGCCGCCATCCGCTCCGGGCATGGCGACTGGCCAGGGCTACACGCTGAAAAGCTGGTGGATATAGAGCTGATTCCGATTGTTTCCGCCTCGTTATGGGAAACCGAGGGGTTAGCCAAAAACGATGTCGCCAAGGTGCGCCTGCTGCACTCTATGGCGCGCCCCGACGACTGGAAGACATGGCTGGCGGAAAGCGGGTTAGAGGGCGTCGATGCAGAGTCAGGTATGAAGTTCGACAACTCAGCGCTAGCCTATGAGGCAGCTTCGATGAATATTGGCTGCGCTATCGCCATCAAGGTGTTTGTCGAGCGCCAACTGCAGGAAGGCAGTTTTGTGGCGCTATCAGACACAGTATGCCGCACCGGCGAAGCGTACTATCTGACATGGCCGAAAGATGCTCGCCCATCGGATGCACTGATCAAGTTTCTTGAATGGATGAAAGAGCTGATTGGCCACCCCCTGGGACAATCCGATTAACGGGCGCTTACTGAATAGGGTGCTGCCTTCTAAGGCGTTGAAAAAGCAGCCAATGCAACAGCAGCAGTACCCCGCAGGCGAAATATGCCAGCGTAAAACCGCCAAGCTGCGTCACAACACCCAATAACAGCGGTGCGGCAAACTGCATGGCCCGGTTAGCCATCAAACGCACCGCCAAGGCATGGGCGCGCTGGCGTTCCGGCACCGACTCCGCGATGACCACCATAGAGAGCGGCTGAGAGAGTCCCACGCCCAGCCCCACCAGAACTGAAAACAGGCAAAGCCAATAGACATTACCCGTCACCCCCACCAGCATTAGCCCCAGCGCCATAAACAGCAACGTAAGCGACATCGTCGCGTAACGACCGTGAAGCAGGCTGACGATGGTACTGGTAAACGGCCTAACCGCCATGGAGGCAAGTGCGCGCAGGCTGACTAACAGCCCGATGGTGGTACCCGAGAGCGCCAAGCTCTCAAGATAAACAGGAAAGTAGCTACCGTGAGCGCCCAACGCCAGCATGGCCGCCAGTGAGATGATCAGCGATAGCTTCACCCCCTGGGAGGTCTTCAGCAGTTGCCACTGCTGCCCGGCGCTGACCAGCAAGCCATCGCGGGGTTGATGGCTATTAGAGGTACGCCGATTGACCATAAAAAAGGACACCAGCGCCACAAAAGAGGCAACGAAGGCGCCATAGAATGCAGCACCTGGGCCGCCTTGATGATCAATGATCCAGCCCGCCAGCAGCGGCCCCATCATCTGTCCAATCGATAAATAAGTGGTGTACCAGCCGAAGTACTTTTCCAGCGCCGTGCCCTGCCCCAGATAAGTGATTGCCGTTTGGGCTGAAATAATCATCAACAGCTGCGCTAAACCAATCACCAACTGCCCGGCGATTAACCCCTTAAAGCCTGGCACTACCGCCAATAGCCCAGCACCGATCACCATGGCCATAGCACCAAGCTGCAGGGTGCGGGGGCTGCCCAAGCGCGCCACCAGTGAACCAAAAGGGAGCGCTAACAGCAGCGGTAATACGTAGGGGGCACTAACGATCAAGCCCAACATTAAGGGTGTTGCACCCAGCTCAATGGCCGCGAGGGGCACCGCCACGAGTAGCATCGTTTGCACGACAAAGGCGGTGCCTAGGCTTAGACAAATGCAGGCAAATGCTTTATTCATGGCATCTGTTGAACGGCATGCCAACCTCCCTGTCACATGATGCTCATGGTGAATAACGTTGCCAAGCTTCGATTATGTATTAGTGGGCCCGATACCCTTTCACTTTTTTACGAAACAGACCGAGCGCCGGGAGTAAGAAGGACAGTGCAGCGATAGCCAATAAGGTTGCACTAAGCGGATTAGTAATAAAGGTCGTCACATCACCATTGGAAATAGACAGCGCCCGGCGCAGGTTAGTCTCCAGCATATCGCCTAATACCAGGGCCAAAATAACAGGTGCCAAGGGAATATTCGCTTTGCGCAGCACATAGCCGACAACACCAAAGGTCAGCGCCACATAAACCGGAAACATGGAGCTTGTCGACGCATAAGCCCCAATCAAGCTAATCGACGCCACAATGGCGGCAATCGCCGGGCGGGGAATGTCGGCCACTTTGGCCCAGAACCGCGCCCCCGCAAGGCCAATAAAGACCATGATCGGCACACTCAACCAAAGCGACACAAACACCGTATAGGGAATTTCAGGGTTAGTGGTGAACAGCAATGGTCCCGGCTGCACCCCATGGATCATTAACGCGCCGATCATAATGGCGGTAGTGGCTGAACCAGGAATACCCAGCGCGAGGAGCGGCGACAAGGAGCCCGAAACCGAGGCATTATTGGCCGTTTCAGACGCAGCAATACCTTCGTAGCTGCCGTTACCAAATAGCTCCGGCTGCTTTGAAAAACGCTTGGCGACCGCATAGGAGATAAAGGAACCAATTGACGCCCCAGCACCCGGTATAACGCCCACAAAATAGCCGATTAATGAACTACGTAAAAACAGATATTTCATCTTATAAAAGGTTTTGAAGGGCACCTCTAAAATACCGCTCATGGGTTGGTTCTTTACCTTATGGCTTGCTCCCGCCTCAATCATAAAGAGTACTTCTGAGAGGGCAAATAAGCCGAGCAGTACAGGCACTAACGGCAGTCCTTCAAAAAAATCGGGATGATAGCTAAAGCGTGGAACACCCGTTTGACTATCCAGCCCGACCGTGGCTAAGGCAAGCCCAAGCCCCATCGCCAGAGCACCTTTCAGCATTGAACCGGAAGAGAAGCTCGATACCAGGCTCAAGCCCAGCAGGGCAAGCGCAAAGTAAGCCGATGGCCCAAAGTTTAGCGCATACTCGGAAAGTGGTACGGCGGTAAAAAACAGCAGGATGGTACTCACAAAGATACCGATACCCGATGAAATAATGGAAATATTCAGCGCAATGCCGGTTTTACCCTGTTTGGTGAGCGGGTAGCCGTCCCAGGTGGTCGCCACTGCTGCTGCCGTGCCAGGGGAGTTCAGTAAGATGCCCGAAATAGCGCCGCCATACTCGGCAGCAGCAAATAGCGCGACCAGCATAACGATAGAGACAAGCGGATCCATACTGTAAGTGAAGGGAATCATCAGCGCGATCCCCAGGCTAGGCCCTAAACCAGGAATAGCACCAATCAAGTAACCAATAAAAGCACCTGCGATAAGGCCAACCAGCACCATGGGGTCTGCAAAGGCATTCAGCCCTATTAATAGATTATCAATCATGTTCAAACCTCAATCAAAATAGACGCCGAGCACCAGCACAAAGATGGCGTAAATACTTAAAGCCAATAATGGTGGCAGCGTTAGCAGTAGTGAGTAACGATTCTCACCTCCCAGTTTCATTAACAAAAAAGCCAGAAGCGCAATACCAACGATCAGCCCTAACCATTCGAGTGTCAGTACAACCGCTACCATAACCATCATCGATAACAACACTTGGGCTGGCCGACTAACTTCAACTAATGAGTCGCTTTCTGAGTTAGCCTTGCTTAAAAAACTCACCATAATTAAAAACAGCAATGAAACCCCAATCAGCATGGCGACTAACAGTGGAAACCCACTGGCACCAATACCTGAAGAGCTATAGCTGGGTAACTTAAGTGCATCATTTGCATATAAAGCAGTGGCTATCAGCAGCACAAAATAAACTGCCAACTCCAGCCACTTCTTTCGTATGATGAGTGTTTTATGCACCACTTCCGACGTCTCTGCATCAGCGCTTTCGATACTCACTGGCGACCTCCATATTTCTTATAGTTAATGATTTACGTAGCATTAAAACGCCATCACACTTATTGTTATTAATACTGCTTTTCTAAGTGCCGTTTTTAATTTCTACTTTTTAAGTACTGTTGCTAAGTGCCGCGTTTCGTCCAATCATGGCGCAGGGCGGTCAAAAGAGAAACTGACCATTTATCAGGCTTGACCACCGCTACTATTAGGCTGAAACACGACTAAAGGATTATCGACAACGCCGTAGAGGAAAAAATCTTTACCGCCTAGCTATAGGCGCTCAATAATTAGTGCAATTCCCTGCCCAACCCCCACGCACATGGTGCACAGTGCATATCTACCTTCGGTACTCTCTAGTTGGTTCAACGCCGTTGTTACCAACCTGGCCCCCGAGGCACCTAACGGATGGCCAAGTGCAATAGCGCCACCGTTGGGGTTCACTCTAGGATCATCGTCTGCCACACCCAAACGACGAAACACGGCCAATGCCTGAGCCGCGAACGCTTCATTCAGTTCGATGACATCCATTTGCCTTAGGCTTAAGCCTGTCATATACATGACTTTCTCCACGGCTGGTACCGGCCCCATACCCATGACCCTGGGGTCAACTCCCGCGGTTGCCATCCCCACAATACGTGCACGCGGGCGCAATCCATATCGTTTAGCCGCTTGTTGATTCGCCAACAGCAATGCGCAGGCACCGTCATTAATACCGGAAGCATTGCCTGCGGTGACGGTGCCGTTTTCTTTTACGACGCCACGTAGCTTACTCAAGGCTTCAAGCGTTGTTTCGGGACGCGGATGCTCATCTTTGTTCACAATAATGTCTGGCTGTCGCCGCTGCGAAACAGTCACGGGAATGATTTCTTTGCTAAAAAAACCCGCTTCTTGAGCAGCCTGCCAGCGCTGCTGACTGCGTAGCGCAAAGGCATCCTGATCGCTACGTGAAACCCCCTCTTCCTCGGCCACATTCTCAGCGGTCTGAGGTAGGGCATCCACGCCATGCATGGCTTGCATTTTAGGGTTGATCAAGCGCCAGCCGATGGTTGTGTCCTCTAATTTCTGGGCACGAGAAAAGGGCTTGTCGGCTTTACCCATGACATACGGAGAGCGGCTCATGCTTTCAACGCCGCCCGCAATCAATAGATGCGCTTCCCCACAGCGAAGGGCACGGGCCGCGCTACCCACCGCATCCAGGCCAGACCCACAAAGCCGGTTAAGCGTGACACCCGCCACACTGGTCGACAGTCCTGCTAGTAGCGCGGACATACGCGCCACGTTGCGGTTATCTTCCCCTGCTTGATTGGCACAACCAAAAATCACTTCATCAAGGTTTCCCCAATCCAATTGCTCATGGCGATCCATCAACGCCCGAATCGGTAACGCACCTAAATCATCGGTTCGAATGGAAGATAGTGCGCCGTTAAAACGCCCAAACGGGGTACGAACCGCATCGCAAATCAACGCATCGGTCATGATGCTCACTCCTCGGAATTCTGAACGTTCAGGCGCTGCAGACTAGCTCGCTGGTGGCCTTTACCGCTGACCTCCGCTAATTTGTCCAGCGCGCTTGCCAACTCGTCCCCGCTCATCTGCTGGGCAATAAAGAGAGGCCCTCCCCGCCAGCGGGGGAAGCCGTAACCATTGACCAACGCAATATCGATATCCGCGGGCCGCTGGCATACGCCCTCTTCCAGCAACAGCAGGGCTTCGTTGATCAAGGCATGTACGGCGCGCTGCTGGATGTCCTGCTCACTAAATGCTTGGGGCGTGATGGCGTGCTCTTCCCGGTAGTGTGCAATTAGCTGGGCGACCTTTGGGTCTGAAGCAGGCTGCATTGTGTTGTCGTAGCGGTAATACCCACTGCCGGTTTTACGCCCTAAACGGCCCGCTTCGCAGATCAGGTCGGGTATCCCCACGTAGCGCCTAAGGTGGCGAGTATCGGCGGTTTGCTGGCGCATTTTCCAGGCGATATCCAATCCGGACATATCCGCCACTTTGAAGGGCCCCATGGCAAAACCGTAAGCTTCCAGAGCGGCATCGATCTGCTCGGGGCTGGCTCCCTCTTCGAGCATAAACTCGCACTGGCGCCGATAGGCGGCGTAGAGCCGATTGCCCACAAAACCCCAAGAGTTGGCAACCACTATCGCCTTTTTCTTGAGCCGCCGCGCAACGCTCACAGCAGTGCTCAAGGTCTGCTCGCTGGTAATTTGGCAGCGCACGATCTCCATTAACGGCATGCGGTCTGCCGGACTGAAAAAATGTAGCCCCAGTACGCGCTCCGGGTGGGGGATACCCTCGGCAATCTGATCAATATCCAGGTAGGAGGTATTACTGGCCAGCAGCGTACTTTCGCTGACCCACTTGGCCAAATCGGCAAACAGCGAGCGCTTGATGGCCAAATCTTCCACAATGGCCTCAATCACCAAGTCGGTACCGGCCACCTCGGGTAACTGCTGTGTCGGCTTCAAGCGGGACAGGCTGCTGTCGCGCTGTGCCTGGGTTAACAGCTGACGTTTAACCCCTTCATCCAACGCCTGGGTAATCCGCGCCACACCCGCTTCGAGCGCCTTATCGTTTAACTCCAATAGATCAACGCTATAGCCTGCATTAAGGGCACAAAGAGCAATACCGCTACCCATGGTGCCTGCGCCCACTACCGAGATACGCGATACCTGCGCGGCCTGAACGTGCTGGGTGGGCTCAAAGGGTTTTTCACGCTCGGCAAAGAACAGGTAGCGCAACGCCTGGGCCGACTCGCTGCCGCGCAGGGCCAGAAACTGGGCTCGCTCATCGGCAATCCCGGCGCTAAAACTATGCGTAGCCGCTTGCATCACCACCTCGGCAGCGACCGGTGCCGCGGGTAAGCCGCGGGTACGTGCCAGCAGCTTGTTAACCTGGACCTGCAGTGCTTGCTCATCCGCCGGAGGCACATCGCGTTCTGCTAGTGGCTGTTTGCCACCCTGGTAGCGGTTGGCGTAAGCCAGAACCTGATCGAATGCCTCGGTATCCGACGCCTCGCCCTCTGTGGCGTGGAGGAGCTCGTCGACTAATCCGACCTTATGGGCGTCAAGCGCCGTAATCGGCTTACCGGAAACGATCATCTCCAGCGCCTTGGCCAGGCCCACCACCCTTGGCAGGCGCTGGGTGCCGCCTGCGCCTGGGATTACGCCTACCGTGACTTCGGGTAGCCCCAGCAGCGCGGTGGGGGTGGCAATGCGGCTGTCGCAGGCTAAGGCAAGCTCTAGCCCGCCGCCCAGGGTATGGCCGCTGATCACCGCAATCACCGGCAGTGGAAAAGCGCTGAGCGCAGCGGTGACTTGGGGCAGCGTGGGTTCAGTAGGTTCATTTTCTAGCTCACGCAGGTCGGCCCCCGCCATCAGGTTTGGGCCTTTGCCCATCAGCACCACGGCGCGACATTGCTGGGTATCAATCTTGTCCAGCGCGGCCAAAATACCTCGGCGCACCGCGTCGTTGCTGCTATTCACCGGTGGGTTATCCAGGGTAATGATGGCGATCTGCCCTTCCTGGCTAAGGTGAACGCGGCCTGCGGTGGGTGAAATGATGGGTGAATCAGCCATGAGAGCTACCTCCCACCGCGCCATCCTCCAGTACCAGTACCGCATCAGCGGCCACGACGCCTTGACCCTCCGGCATCACAAACAGCGGATTAATTTCAGCGGTGGTCAGGCGTTCGCCTAGTGCAGCGGCCAGCGCAGAGAAAGAAACAATGGCTTGGGCCAGCGCCTCAGTATCACGCCGTGGCGCACCACGATAGCCGTCGAGCAGTGGCCACGTCGTCAGCTGCTGCATCATTTCTTGCGCCTGCTCCAGGGTTAGCCCCCCTTGCTCTGGCAGCAAGCGGATGGCGGTGTCTTTGAACAGCTCCGCCGTGACGCCACCTGCGCCGAGCAGGATGGCCGTGCCCAACGCATCACGGTTAGCACCGAGGATCAGCTCGTGCCCACCCGCCACCATGGCTTCCACCAGAAAGGTATCGGGGCGTCGAGCAACGTGGGCTTCAACGTCGCTCACCATCTGATCAAACCGCTGGCCCATAGTGTCGCCATTCAAATGCAGTGCAACGCCACCAATATCACTTTTATGCAGCAGGCTGGCATCCATTACCTTGAGCACCACGGGGGCGTCCAGCTCTTTGGCCGCGTGCTCCGCCTCTTCGCGGGAGTGCACCACCCGGCTAGGCGGTACGCTAATGCCTGCCTTAGCGAACAGCTGCTTGGCGGCGGCTTCGTCAACTGAACCATTAGGCAAGGCACTTAGATCGGGTAACGCTACCCGTGGTGACTCGCCGCCACTAAGCAAAGGTCGGCCAATAAAGTGCAGCGCTTCCAGCACCGCACTGCAGCTTTCCGGTGAGCTAAAGCCTGGAATTGAGGCGCGGTTCAAACGCTGCAGCGTGCTCGGGGCGTAGGGGCTAACGTAGGCCAGCAGCGGCTTATTGTTGGTCGCCAGGCTGTCGCTGATTGCCCCGACCACAAGGTCAGGCATCGCCAAGCCGGACGAACCAATAATCACGATCAAGGCATCGTAGCTGTTGCTTTCCAACAGAATGCGAATGGCTTGGCGCAGCAAGTCGGGCTGCAGCCCCGCCAGGGTCACGTCGATGGGGTTACGGTCGAGCGCGGTCGGTGTATCGCCTTGCAAGGCGCGCAGTTTTTCTGCGGTAGCGTGATCCGGCGCAGGCGTATCGAAGCCGTTGACGCCCAGACTATCGGCAATCAGCGTACCGGCGCCCCCGGTTGAGGTCAGCACGGCGACGCGACGCCCGGCCAGCTGGCGGCCAGCGACTAGCACTGCGGGCACGTCCAAGAACTCGTCAAAGGTATTAACCCGGATAACCCCCAATTCACGGAAGAAGGCATCGTAAACCCGATCTTCCCCCGCCAGGGCACCGGTGTGGGAGCTTGCCGCGCTGGCACCGGCTTCGGAACGACCAATTTTGAATACCACCAGCGGCTTGCCCGCTGCCCGCGCGCGCAGGGCAACCTCTCGGAAGCGCGCCGGGTGACGAACACTCTCCAGATACAGCGCAATCACTTTGGTATGCGGATCATCAACCAGGTAGTCAACAAAATCGCTGACTTCCAAATCCACCTCATTACTGGTGGCAATCAGCGACGATAACCCAATGCCCCGCCCGGCGGCCCGCGACAGAAGCGCGCCTAGAATGCCGCCACTTTGGGAGACCACCGCGACACTACCCTTGGGCAGCTCGCTGACTTCCAGCGCGCCGCTGGCCGAGAGCGGAATGCCCGCCGATAAATTAACCAACCCGATGGTATTGGGGCCGAGGAGTCGCATGGAACCGGCGGCAGCCATTAGCTCATCTTGTAACACTTGGCCTTCCTCACCAGCTTCGGCATAGCCGCTGGCCAATACCACCGCCGCCTGGCAGCCCATTTTAGCCAGGGAACGCACGGCATCGATACTGCGCTTGGCATTCAGCAACACAAGCCCCACATCGGGTGCTTCGGGTAGCGCTTCGACACTGGGATAACACGTTAGTCCCTGAATCTCGGTTGCTTTCGGGTTAACCGGATAAATCGGGCCTTTAAAGCCATGCTTAAGCAAATAAGAAACCGGCAGCCCGGAGGTTTTTTTAGGGTCTGCAGATGCACCGATAACCGCGATGCTTCTAGGGTTCAGGAGGGCGTTAATTTGACTCATTGTTGAGCCTCCTTCATGCGGTCAAGGAATGCCTGCACCGAGGTACGGTGCTCTTCAGAGGTGTAGCAGATGCCCTGGGCTTTGCTGCCTTCAGCAAACACCTGCTGCTCGGACATTTCGTAGCTTTTGTTGATAATTGACTTGGTCAGCGCCACTGCCGTGCGTGAACCGCTGCTCATTTCGTCAGCCATGGCATGGGCTGTGCTGAGCAATTCATCCGCACTGCAGCGCTGATCCACAATGCCTAGCTGCAACGCCTCATCGGCATTGACCCGCCGACCACTGAAAATCAGTGCCTTGGCACGCGGCAGCCCGACCCGGCGTGGCAGGAAGTACATGCCACCGCCATCAGGAACCAACCCACGGGCAATATAAGCCCAGGTAAAGTGGGCGAAGTCAGAGGCGATCACAAAATCGCAGGAGAGCGCTAAATCCGCGCCCAAGCCAGCAGCCGCACCATTCACAGCGGCAATGGTCGGAATGGGTAAGTTAAGCAACAGGCTAGCCGCATAGTGAACGCCTTGCTGGCGCTCCCAACCGTTAAAACCAACCGTGGCGGGGTCGGCTTCCATCCGGGTTTTCATACCGGCGATATCGCCGCCTGCGCAGAACCCTTTGCCGCTTCCGGTGAGTATCAAGGCACGCACCGAGCGATCCGTGCGGATATTGACTAAATGGGCGACTAACTCAGCGCGCATGGCATCGCTCATGGCGTTGCGTTTATCGGGGCGGTTCAGGGTAAGCAGGGCAATACCATTTTCAACTGAATAAGACACTAATGATTCTTGGTTCATAACCAGATCCTCTAATACGTTATTATTTGCAGGGTTATTAGAAATAAGTCGTTAATAGCAATAAGTAGCCATTAGAAATAAAGCGCTAACAGTTATTTTGACCACAATGCTTTATATCTTCCATTGACGAAAAATAAGGGTCTGACTATCAAATTGTTATAGCGAAGGCGGGAGATAAAAATATCAAGGAGTAAGGAAAGCACTAGAATGCGGCGAAGAGATTCGCCGCATTAAAGCATATAAATAACAGTGATTTTATTTGTCTAGCTCTTCCTGGGCGATTTCACTAATTCGATAAGCAAACTCGGTAAACTCTTCTGGGTCCATCCAGGAGTCTGTTACGCCGGCGCTACGCGCATAAGCCTGGTAATGCTCGGTTTTCATCGCCTCGTGGAAAGCATCGGCAATTTGTTGCTGCAGCTCCATGGGCATCCCGGCAGGGCCAAATATGCCGCGAACCTGAACCCAGCTTGAATCAACCTCGTAGCCTTGCTCTTCAAAAGTAGCCACATCGGGAAGACTCTCTAGCCGCTCCTCGCCATGCACCCCGAGCCCTTTCAAACGGCCCGCGTCAAAATAGGCCTGAGCACCGCTTAAGTTGGACATACCCACATCTATATGGCCACCTAACACAGCGGCAACAATGTCGGGCGTGGCATTAAAAGGCACCCACTCAAACTCCACATCGGCGACATTCTCCAACATGCTCATGCCGATATGCTGCGTAGAACCTTGCGGCCCAAACCCACCAACGGTTACTTTTCCATCGCGCTGTTTAGCTTCATTAATCAAATCATCCAGATCACCTATCGGTGAGTCGGTTTGTGTCCAGATCAAGTTGGGATCAGACTGCGCCGTTGCAATCCAGCTAAAATCATCAATGGCAAACACGCCTTCCAAATTCGTTAGCATGCCGGTGAAGTGGGAAAGGGTATTAACAGCCAGCGTCAGCCCGTCAGGCTCTGCAGAGCGTACCCGCGACATTTGACTAGCACCACCGCCGCCTGGGGAGTTTATAATCGCAATAGATTGGCCAATCTGAGGCTCCAGCGATTCAGCAAGCGTACGCATAAACACATCGGCGGAACCACCCGCTTTGGTGTGCATAATGATGCGAACCGTATCTTGGGGCCATGATTCTTCATTGGCAGTCGCCATAACGCTTGTCGCCATTACTGATATGGCTGTAGCGCCTAATAGCACCTTTGATATTACGTTTCTTTTTTTAGCAAACATGGGCGTGCACCTCTTTTTATAGCTCTTTTATAGCTAATTGTTATTGCGTCATTAAAAAGCAGTTGAAATTTTATTTTCACCAACTTATTTTCACCAACTAAGAGCTGTTAGTTACTCACTCCCAGTTAGCAAAACTAAAAACCACTAACGTTCAAAACCTACTGGTCTAATTCAGCGCTAGCCACCTCGCTAATGCGATACGCAAACTCGGTGTAAGCTTCCGGCCCCATCCAAGAGTCGGTAATTCCCGCATTACGGGCATAGGTTTGATAATGCTCGCTCTTCATGGCCTCATGAAAGGCATCAGCAATTTGTTGCTGCGTTTCTACAGGGATGCCTGCTGGCCCAAATACACCCCGAACCTGTACCCAACTGGTATCTACATCAACGCCTTGCTCAGAAAAAGTAGGAACATCTGGAAGAGCCGCTAGGCGCTCATCAGCGATGACGCCAAGCCCCTGGATTCTTTCGGCATCAAAAAATGTTTTTAACGCACTCAGGTTAGAAACCCCCACGTCCACATGCCCGCCCATCACGGCGGCTACAATGTCAGGGGTGCCGTTGTATGCAATCCATTCAAACTCGACATTAGCCGCATTCTCAAGCATTGAAATAGCGATATTTTGTGTGGATCCTCGAGGGCCAAACCCGCCCACACTAACTTTACCGCCACCCTCTTTGGCTTTATCAATCAGCGCATCAATGCTGTCTACTTCTGATGTTTGGTTTGCAAAAACAATATGAACATCCTCCTGGGTAGAGGCTATCCAGGAAAAATCATCTAGTGCAAAAACACCGTTTAAGTTGGTCAGCATCCCAGTAAAGTGGGATAACGTATTAATACCCAGCGTTAAACCATCAGGATTTGCACTCTTAAGGCGCGACATCTGGGTAGCTCCCGCACCTCCCGGAGAGTTGATCACCACAATCGGCTGGCCAATTTGTGGTTCCAATGACTCGGCGAGTGTCCGTATAAACACATCTGCCGACCCACCTGCCTGGGTATGCATAACAAAACTAACAGGGCCTTGCGGCCAGCTTTCATCACTCGCGTTTGCAGCGGTTAATGGAAGTGCCAATGACATGAATGCCGCGCCAGCTATTAACTTACGCAAAGGAGTTGTCTTATTAATCACGTTAAATACCTCAATCGTTATAATTGTGATAACCACTTTATCGATACTGGCACAGCCTAAAATTACCGACCACCAACGATACATTGGGGTTTGGTTAACTTATTGTCTGTCACTTTTAACTGAACCCAGAGCGCCCAGTAACGCAAACGAGCCTGGCAGTTGGTTACTCGACATCACGACCTCTTGCAGTGACTGACTCGCAGCAGGTGAAAGCGAGCCGTTTACCAACTCCTGATACTTTTCAAGCAGCTCATTGTCGGTCATGGGATCCTCTGGATCCCCTTTTCGAGTCTCCTGTAGGTGCTGGTAGGTATTGCCATCAGCGGTGGTAACAATGATATTGGCCATCCGCTGGCGGGGGTAGCGGGCGGCAATATCGGCGCGTTCTGTGACACTCACCTTGGGCATTAACGCGCGGATGCGGACATCTTCCAGCGCCAGCGGTTCAAAGGCCTGCAGCCTGACCCTGCCCAGCACCAAGTAAGCGGCGATACAATACTGGATACTGAAGCGCGCCTCTTGAGCCGATGAAGGAGTCGGGCGATTGCACATTGAATAAGTCGCGCCGTAGCCTTCGATATGGATGGATTCAATGCTCTCCGCTGTGATGGGCGCGGAGACTTGCAGCGCTTTCAAGCCATCCAGGGCGGGAAAAATATGCCCACAACAGCCGTGGTTTTTCACCGTCATGCGGGTAATCGGTGTCCAGTCATCAATGCCCTCTAGCGCTGCATCCCAATTGCCCGTGGAATCGCTGGTGGCGGCCGCAAAGCCATTGCTGGCATGTAGGCTGTCCAGCGATGCGGTGACCCCTTTTGCCGCTGCCATG
>NZ_JH393257.1:1569180-1612776 GCF_000236035.1 Vreelandella boliviensis LC1 | reverse complement strand
CCCCCCCCCCCCCCGCCATTAATCCTGCATCGGCGGCGTGGCCTGCGTGCAGCGGTTTGGCCGTGCCCTCGCCCTGTAAGTTCTGCTGATGCCCCCCGGCAAAACTACTGGCCAACGCTATGGCGTGACCAATTTGCTCAGACGTGGCGCCGAGCAGCATCGCGGTTGCAACCGCCGCACCCATGGTGCCCACCGTGGCGGAGGTGTGCCAAAAGCGGTAGTGGCTGGGCTGGATAGCAAGGGCAATGCGGCAGCCCACTTCATAGCCACCAATAATGGCGCGATGAAGCTGCTCACGCGTGGCCTGGATGTCCTGCGCAACTGCGAGAGCCGCCGCTATCGTTGAGCTACCGGGGTGGTAGCCGCCGTCTTTAAAGATATCGTCAAACTCAACGGTGTGGCTCGCCGTGGCATTGAGCAGCGCGGCATAACGCGGCGACCCCAAGTGACCATCCACATAACATACTGCGCTGCCCTCCCCACGGGTGGTAGCAAAGGTGTCTGATAGCAGCGTGGCAGGCGCTTGGTTGCACCCCGGCAGCGTGGTGGCAAACCAGTCCAGCAATGCCCGGCGAGCGGCCCAATCAGTCTCAGCGTCCAGCGGGCGGGTGTTCCAGCGACAAGCAGCCTGGGCCAGGCGTTCAAGCGGGTTGGGCGTAGTGTTATTCACGGCCGATCTCCTAAGCGGCTATCGACATCAACGCTGCTTTCTAAAGGCCCGCTGATTGCACCATCAGCGATAAGTGCCGCCAAATCCTGCTTTGAATAGCCCAGACTCATCAGTACCTCAGCAGTTTGCGCGCCCACTTTTTGCGGTGGCGACGTAATGCCACGGGTACCCTCGGACATGCAAAACGCTGACACCGGAACAGTGAGCGCTTGCTCAGCGTCTGGACTTAGCGGCTGAGCGTGCAAAACGCCCCTAGAATGAACATGTGGATCCTCAAGTGTCTCTTCTAATCGTCTAATCCGTGAGGCAGGAATCCGGCGTTTCTGCAAAAAGGCTTCCCAATAGTCGGCAGTCATCGTGCTAATAATCTCAGCGATTACCTTGGCCTCCTCAGCGTGGCTATCAAGGCGTTGATTATTGTTCTGTTTAATCATGTCTTCCCGGCCAAGGGCCGTCCACAAGCGCTTCTGCTGGGTCAAGTTAGAGGCGGCGATCATTAGCGGCTGGTCCGAGGCTTGGTAGCAGCCGATGGTGGCAAAGGGAAAGGTATTGCCTTTGGGTTCTGGCTTTTTGCCGTTCCATAGCAACGCCGTTAAATAAGGACTGGCGAGCATAAGCGCCGTATCTGACATGGAGACATCCACAAATTGCCCTCTGCCACCGTTGCGTTCACGCTGAAACAGGGCCGTTGAGATGGCAAACGCAGCCGTAGTGCCGGTGGCATAATCCACCACCGGTGCGCCGCTTTTTAACGGGCCAGTATGCCGGTCGCCGGTCATTGCCATCATCCCCGAATAGGCTTGGATAACATTATCGTAAGCGGTGAGTTCCCGGCGCGGGCCGGTGCTGCCAAAAGCTGAAATGGAGCAGTAGATCAGCTTGGGGTTGAGCCGTTTCAGGTCTTCGTAGCCCAGCCCCAGCTTTTCTAGTGCCCCAGGCCGATAGTTTTCGACAAACACATCTGCGGTGGCGAGTAGCTTCTTTAACGCTTCACGCCCTTGGGGATGTTTAAAATCGATCGCCACGGCTTTTTTATTGCTGGCTTGAGACATAAAAGCGGTGCCCAGCCCTTGGTCATTCAGCGCGCGATCCGCCCCCTGCATGCGTGCTTGATCAGGATCGCTGGGCGACTCAACCTTTATCACATCAGCTCCCAATACCGCCATTTGGTAGGTAGCGAAAGGGCCCGCCAATACGTGGGTAGCATCCACAACACGGATATTTTCAAACGGGGAAGACATAACGACCTCAGTGCACTGATTGATTGTTGTTGCTCTTCATTGTTGACCGGCAGCCATATTTCGCCGATCTGTCATTCACTAACAATGCAGAAATACACGCACTAAGTGCACTGACGAAACGTCAGGGGATGGTTAACAAATGGTTCTTATAGAATCCCGGGCTTCCCGCCACCCGAGATCCCATCCAGTCTCTAGCGCTATAGCCACTACTCCTCAGAAGGCCCCAGAAAGCGTGTTTCACTGACGCTTACTATCGAGGGGTCGTCTAATGCAATAAAGCGTAGCTCAATAGAGTGGCTGGGCTGTGTCAGGTCAGCCGCATCTGCCGTCAATGCCAGGCGTAGGCTGCGTGTCTCGCTAGCCGATACGTCAATGGTGTCCACACCCTGCAGACGAAGCCCTGGTAGCCCCATGGCGGATACCGCGTAATGATGGGTTTGGTTATCTTGATTGCGCAGTGTCACGTTGTAGTAATTGATAATGCGGCCCTCGGCCGTGCTTTCAAACAGCACCTGACGATCGCGGGCAATCTCTACATCAATAGGCACCCGGGCGTTCAAGAAAGCAACTAACAGTACCACCATGGAGAGTAACGCCGCCGTATAAGCCAACAGCTGAGGACGCCAAAAGCGGGTCGTTTTACCCGCCAGCGCGCGTTCGGTGGTGTACCGAATCAGGCCAAGCGGTTTATCGATCCGCGCCATCACGCTATCGCAGGCATCGATACACGCCGCGCAGCCAATGCACTCGTACTGCAGCCCGTCACGAATATCGATACCGGTGGGGCATACCTGAACGCACAGCTCGCAGTCGATGCAGTCGCCCGCGCGCGAGGCCTCAACGCCCTTTTGCGGATGGTTGCGGCGCGGCTCACCGCGTGCGGCATCGTAGGAAACAATCAGCGTATCGGCGTCGAACATCGCCGACTGAAAGCGCGCATAGGGGCACATATGCAGACACACCTGATGGCGAAGCCAACCGGCATTCAAGTAGGTAAACAGGGTAAAAAAACCAATCCAGAACAGCGCCAATGGGTGCGCATCCAAGGTGAACGTATCCACCACTAACGTTCTAATGGGCGTGAAGTAGCCGACAAACGCTATCCCCGTTGCCAGGGCTATCAGCAGCCAAGCCGTATGTTTAGCCGTCTTTCGCCAAAGCGTATCGAGGTTATTAGGTGCTTTATCACGTCGAATGCGACGGTGCCGTGGCCCTTCCAGGCGATGCTCAAACCAGATAAACAGAAACGTCCACACGCTTTGCGGGCAGCTATAGCCACACCACACGCGCCCAGCCACCACCGTGATCAAAAACAGACCAAAGGCGCAGAGCACCAGGATCCAGGTGAGTAAGATAAAGTCCTGTGGATAAAACGTCGCCGCAAACAGGTGAAATTCCTGGGCAGAGAGGTCAAACCACACTAGCGGTCGGTCGCCCCAATTGATCCACGGCAAACCGAAATACAGCGCCATCAGCAGCCAGTTTGAGTGGCGCCGAATACGCTGAAAAAAACCACCTATTTCTCGCACATAAATATGCCCCAGCTTAGGAGACTGAGAGCTAGGAGACTGAGAGCTAGGAGACTGAGAATTGGGAGACTTAGACGGAGGCGTATGGTGTTCAACCGCCGCCTCGGTGGTCAGGTCTTGCAGTGGAATGCGTTGCGTCATACCGATATCCAAAAAAGAGGGAATGGAGGTTTATGCGGTCGAGGGGCGTCGCGGGGTAGATGATTAAGCATTTGTTAGCAGGCGCGACTTTTAAGTTAGCCGCTACTATGCCCATACAGAGATGACACAAACAGACGCAGTTTTAGAGAAATAAAGCGTATCAGTTAGTACCAGCACACCCACACCACTGCTTTCTGATATGCTGTTTATTAGTATATTTGAGCCTGTTTAACGCTTCTCACATGCGACACAGTGGTATTTTCTATAAGCAGAGAGCCGCGCTGTGCCAGCTAACACTGTGATCGAGTATTCGGGCGTTCTACTCAATGCACCGACGGTTTACCCCATGAAACGCTACGAACAGTTTGCCGATGAAATAGCCACGCTGATTCGCCAGGGCGTGCTGGGCCCTGGGGAGCGCATTCCTTCAGTGCGCCAGGCTAGCCGCCATCATGGTATTAGCCCCTCCACGGTGTTTCAGGCTTACTACTTACTGGAAAATCAAGGGCTTATCACAGCACGAGCGCGCTCGGGGTATTTTGTTCGTGAACACGCCCGGCGCTTACTGGATGAACCGCGCGTGACACTGCAGCCCACCGACCCAGCAGAGGTGGAAGTCAGCGAGTTGGTGTTCTCGGTGCTGGGCTCGCTGCAGGATGACCGAACGGTGCCCTTTGGGTCGGCTTTCCCCAGCCCCGAGCTGTTTCCGCTTTCTCGCTTGGCCACTAGCATGACACGGGGATTGCGAGAGCTTTCGCCCCAGCAGGTGGTGGCCGACATGACCACCGGGCACACCGACCTGTGCCGACAGATTGCGCTGCGTTACATGCTGGGTGGCATTCAACTGCCGATGGAAGAGCTGGTGATTACCAATGGCGCAATGGAGGGACTTAATCTAGCCCTGCAGTGTGTTACCCAGCCGGGCGACCTGGTAGCGATAGAGTCCCCAGCGTTTTATGCCAGCCTGCAAGTGTTGGAGCGGTTGAAACTACGCGCGGTGGAGATTCCGGTTCACCCACGGGAGGGGATCGACCTAGAGGTGCTGGCAGAGCGGCTGGAGACGCTGCCGATCAAAGCCTGCTGGTTTATGAGCCATCTGCAAAACCCAGTCGGCGCCAGCCTGAGTAAAGCGCGCAAGCAAGCGCTTTATCAGCTATTAAAGCAGCATCAGGTGCCGATGCTAGAGGATGACGTGTATGCCGAGCTGTACTTTGGCAGTACGCCGCCCGCGCCTGTAAAAGCCTTCGATGATGAGGGTTTGGTCATCCACTGCAGCTCATTTTCAAAATGCTTGGCGCCTGGCTACCGGGTTGGCTGGGTGGCGGGCGGCCGCTATGCACAGGCCATCTCGCGGCTAAAACTGATGACCACCATCTCGCCTTCGGTGCCCGCCCAAGCAGCCATTGCCGACTACTTGCAGCATGGCGGTTATGACCGCCATCTGCGCAAGCTCCGCCATGCTCTGGAAGCCCAACAAGGCAGCATGCTGGCAGCGGCGGATCGCTACTTTCCTGCCCACACCCGCATCACCCGCCCGGCAGGCGGCTACTTTTTATGGGTAGAGTTTCCCGAGCAAGTGGATTCGCTTCAGCTATTTAATACCGCGCTCGACCACGGCGTTAGCTTAGCGCCAGGCCCGATTTTTTCAGCGACCCAACAGTTTCGCCACTGTGTGCGACTGAGCTATGGCCACCCCTGGACGCAACGCAACGAACGCGGCATGGAGACGTTGGGTAGGTTGTTAACGCTGTTTTGATCCGCTATTCCAACCCAGCGACTCCAGCCCAGCTACTAGAACAACTGATCTGGTTTTTTAATGAAAAGCTGATCCTGTTATGCAACACAGCAATCGATAGACTGTTCCGATGAAGTCACACAGTGGCTATACCGGCCCACTCTTTAGTTAAGACAGTGGCTGTCATCGGAGGAAGCGTCATGCTCGGAATTGAGGCCATTGATCTGGCCAGGGTGCAGTTTGCCTTTACTATTTCCTTTCACATTATTTTTCCCGCCATCACCATTGGCTTAGCCAGCTATCTGGCCGTGCTGGAAGGGCTATGGTTAAAGACCCAGCGGGATACCTATCGCCACCTTTACCACTTCTGGTCAAAAATCTTTGCCGTCAACTTTGCCATGGGCGTGGTCTCGGGCATTGTGATGGCGTACCAGTTCGGCACTCACTGGAGCGGTTTTTCCGCCTTCGCGGGCAGCGTCACGGGGCCACTACTCACCTACGAAGTGCTCACAGCGTTCTTCCTGGAGGCCGGCTTTTTAGGGGTGATGCTATTTGGCTGGGAGCGCGTCGGCCGAGGCCTGCACTTTTTTGCCACCTGCATGGTCGCACTCGGCACGCTCGTATCGATGTTTTGGATCCTCTCCTCCAACAGCTGGATGCAGACCCCGCAAGGCCACGAGATCATCGATGGCGTGGTGATTCCCGTTGATTGGATGAAGATTGTCTTCAATCCCTCTTTTCCTTACCGACTGGCCCATATGGCACTGGCGGCTTTTTTAAGCACAGCGCTGTTTGTCGCGGCCTCTGCCGCGTGGCTATTGCTACGCGGCAAACAGTCGCCTGAAGTTCGCACCATGCTCTCCATGGCGCTGATCATGCTGGCGATCACTGCACCGCTTCAGGCCGTGGTGGGTGACTTTCATGGTCTGAATACGCTGGAACACCAGCCCGCCAAGATCGCCGCTATCGAAGGGCACTGGGATAACAGCAGCGGCGAACCCACTCCGTTGATTCTGTTCGGCTGGCCCGATATGGCGGGCGAAGAAACACGCTTCAAAGTGGAGATTCCCGTGCTGGGCAGCCTGCTGTTAAAACACAGTCTGACCGAGCAAATCCCCGCACTTAAGGAGTTCGCTCCGGAAGACCGCCCCAATTCGACTATCGTGTTCTGGAGCTTTCGGTTAATGGTCGGGCTTGGGATGTTAATGATCTTACTTGCCATCGTGGGCAACACCCTGCGTATCAAAGGGCGGTTATACGAATCTCGCCGCTTTCTACTGTTCACGTTAGGCATGGGGCCAGCGGGGCTCGTGGCCTTGCTGGCAGGATGGTTTACCACCGAAGTAGGCCGTCAACCCTGGGTGGTTTACGGGTTATTAAGAACCGCCGATGCAGCCTCCGCGCACAGTGCTGTGCACCTAAGTATTAGTTTGAGTGTTTTTGTGGTGGTGTATTTGGCTGTCTTCGGCACCGGCGTTATCTACATGATGCGCTTGGTCAATAAAGGGCCAAGTGATCCTTCCTCGCCTGCCTTAGGTGGCCCTGGCCATCAACGCACGCCTGCCCGCCCTCTCTCGGCGGCTAACGAATCGCTGACGACTCACTAAAGGATAGGGGGTGCACCATGGGAATCGATCTATCGCTCACCTGGGCCATTATCATTATGTTCGGCGTGATGATGTATGTGGTCATGGATGGCTTTGACTTAGGCATTGGCCTGCTTTTTCTACGCGTTCATGACGAGCAGGAACGCGACATTATGATGAACACCGTTGCCCCCGTGTGGGACGGCAACGAAACCTGGCTGGTATTAGGCGGCGCAGGACTATTCGCCGCCTTCCCACTCGCCTACGCCGTCGTGTTGGAAGCGCTGGCGATTCCACTCATCGTGATGCTGTTAGGGCTTATTTTTCGTGGCGTCGCCTTTGAGTTTCGCTTCAAAGCCTCCCCCCAGCGACGCCATGTGTGGGATAAAGCCTTTATTGGCGGCTCGCTGATGGCGACCGCGGCACAAGGGGTTGCCTTGGGCGGCTATATTCAGGGTATCGCTTTCGATGGCGCTCATTTCAGCGGTGGCTCGTTAGACTGGCTCACGCCTTTTTCGCTGTTTTGCGGCATTGGCCTGCTGTTTGCCTATGCACTACTGGGCAGCACCTGGCTGATTATGAAAACCGACGGCGCCCTGCAACAACGCATGTACCGGATCACTAAGCCGCTGATGCTCGGGCTGCTGGTAATGATCGCTTTCGTCAGCGTATGGACGCCGCTGGCCTACCCGAACATTGCAGAACGCTGGTTTTCCCTGCCCAACTTGCTGTGGTTCTTACCGGTACCGCTGTTAGTTGCGCTGACCGGCTGGTGGCTATGGCGCGCTATCACCTTTCAAGACAACGCGCTGCCGTTTGTGCTGGTACTGGCGCTGGTCTTTCTAGGCTACAGCGGTCTGGGCATTAGCCTGTGGCCGACGATTATCCCACCGGATGCGTCCATCTGGCAGGTCGCCGCCCCCGCCCAAAGCCAAGGCTTTGCCTTAGTAGGCACGCTGTTTATTCTGCCGATCATCTTGGTGTACACCGCCTGGAGCTACTATGTATTCCGCGGCAAGGTGAAACCTGGCGATGCTTATCATTAACACCATCACCCCCCGTATTGAGGAGTAAGGCAATGAAACCTCTCGCCAAGCGCCTGGGCTGGTTAGTCACTATCTGGCTTTCGAGTGTGGGTGTTCTATTGCTGATTTCGTTGGGGCTTAAATTTGTGATGGGAGTAGCGGGGTTGACCAGCTAAAGCGCGTATTCATTTTTTCTTGGTTACAAAACCGCAACAAAGCAAGCTATTTGCCCTACTCCCCCCACAACATGCTGATAGGCACAGCAAAGCAACCGGGTACTTTCAGCTTTACACAGTGACGCCCGGTATAAATCAACATGCCACCTCGAAACTGCTCACCCGCTTGATCTGCGAGTCGAGCAAGCCCTGCGGCATCCTTGGCCTGCACGGTGGCAGAGCGCTTAACTTCGACCCCCCAAAGCGCCTGCCCACGCTCAATGATGAGATCCACCTCAACTTGATCTTTATCGCGGTAGTGAGAAAAGCGCAGCTCCGGTTCGATCCAAGAGGCTTGGGCCATGAGCTGCTCAACCACATGGGTTTCCAGCAGGGCGCCAAAACGCTCCGCTTCCGTCAACCACTGCTTTGGTGATAGCCGCCCTAGAGCAGCCGCAAGCCCGGTATCGACCAAGTGTAGCTTAGGACTTTTGATCAGCCTCTTCGCTTGGTTGCGATGCCAAGCGGGTAGCTGACGAATCAGAAAAAGGCGCTCAAGAATACTCAGGTATTTGCTGACCGTGCCGCGCTCAAGCCCTAGCTCTTTGCTCAAGGTACTCACGTTGAGCAGGCTGGCGGTTCGATAAGCGAGCAGTTCTATCAGCCGCAGCATGCCCTCCTCATCTTGAATAGCCGCGATATCTTTCACATCACGCTGAATGATCGCATTGAGGTATTGGCGATACCACTGTCGAGCCCGATTGGGCGCTCGCCGGTTGGGCTCGGGATAGCCACCCTGACAGATAACGTTTGGCGTGGCGGGCAGCGGCCTGTTCTCTGGCACTATCCTAGGCACTAATTGCCCCTCTATTAGCGTGGCCAGCAAGGTCGATTCACTGACACGTTTCTCCTGCTCGGCCAGTGGGTGTAGGTAAATAACCTCCATACGGCCTGCTAAAGAGTCCTGAGCTTTGGGTAGCAGTAACAAATTGGCAGATCCGGTCAGCAGAAAACGTCCCGGCTGGCGGTCGCGATCCACCACTGATTTGATCGCCAGTAGCAGCTCGGGAGCGCGCTGCACTTCATCCAACGTGCTGCGCGCTGGCAGGCTCTCGATAAACCCCAACGGATCCTGCTGCGCGGCCGCCAGCAACGTCGGGTCATCTAGGTTCAAGTATGCGCGCTCAGGGTCTATGCGTTGCGCGAGCGTTGTTTTACCTACTTGCCTAGGCCCTAGCAAACACACCACCGGCGTATCGGCGAGCGATTCGACCACTCGATCACGAATTAACCGGGGTAGATAAGTGTTATCCATAGTTTGTCTCTGGCAGCGTCCAATTGTGGATTATTTTAGCGTCCAATTGATGGTTATACCAGCGTCCAATTGATGGAAAACTAAGCGTCCAATTGCGGGTTATCGAATAATCGGTGGCATCGGTTAGCCTTCAGAGGGCGTGTCACATCAAGATGCTCCAGTGTAAAAAGCGAAGCATTATCTCAATGAATAGGGCAGAAAATCAGCGCGTAGAATTGCCACGCATTGCTACAGGGCTTACAACTACATAGCGAGCTTTAATTAATCATTCAACAACAGGAAGATTAACGCCATGTCGATTGAGCTTTGGCTATCGTTTGCAGGCGTAGACGCCCTGCTGATGGCGTCGGCGGAGCTATTCGCCATCGTTAAATGGCTAGGGGTTGTCTATCTACTTTACCTTGGCATCAAAATGTGGCGTGAATCCGGCCAACTGAACGACCTGGAAGCCTCTGGCGCCAATATCAAGCAAGGCACTGCAAAGGCCTTTTGGGTGACACTCTTAAACCCCAAAAGCATTCTGTTCTTTATGGCCTTTATGCCACAGTTTATTAACCAGTCCCAGCCCTTGGCGCCCCAGTTGGCGATTCTGTTTACCACCTTTCTTGTGATGGGTGTCATCTCTGATCTCGGCTATACACTGCTGTCAACCACTAGCCGGAAACTGATGACCGCCAAGCTTCGTAGGCTACTACACCGCTGCGGTGCGAGTAGCTTGATCGGCGCGGGTGTGTTGATGACCGTGATGCGCCGTCCCTCGGTGTAGTGACTTGTACTCATTACGTTGAGGAAAGGCTCTCTAACCAAGGGTTTGATCAACCACTGAACGCCAAGTAGAGGCCCAAATAAAATCTATGGCCTTGGCATAGCCCTATCTTCCTTTGTGATTCAGCGTTGATCCCCAACCATTCGCTAATCTGGAGATTCACCATAAGATAGGGAAACCAACCAAAAGGATCAGATCCATGAATGAGCCTGTGCACTCCAGATCTGTTGCCGCGCTTAAAAACCTGTTTATTGGTGATTCACTGGCGATGCCCGTGCATTGGTTCTACAACGTCCACGATATCGACCGCGCGTTTCCAAACGGGATAACAAAGTTTGAAGCGCCACCTGAGTTTCATCCGTCATCGATTATGTCCCTGCATTCCACCAGCGCCGGTGGGCGCAAACGCGCTGACAGCCATGCACCGCGCGAAATCGTCGGCAATGTGATTCTTAAGGGAAAGCAGTCGTACTGGAATCGTTCTAACGTTCATTACCACCAAGGCATGCAGCCAGGGGATAACACCCTTAACGCCTATTGTGCGTTAACCCTGATGCAAACGATGAACGGGCCTGATAAACACTACGACCGTGACACCTTCCTAAAAGCCTACATCCGCCTCATGACCGCAGAGATACCAGCCCATCCGGATACCTACGCAGAGTCTTACCATCGCGGCTTTTTCGCTAACCTCGAAAAAGGCCAGCCTCCACATAAATGCGGCGCAGTCACCCACGACACGCCGTCCATTGGCGGCTTGACCACCATTGCCCCCTTGGCGATTGGCGAACGCTTACGAGGTACTTCGCTGGCCGATACCCGCAAGCTTTGCCGCAACCACCTGGCATTGACCCATCCGGACAACTTTCTCGCGGACGTTTGCGATGCCTACGTTGAGCTGATCGACGCGCTCATGTTCCGCGATGACGATACTCATGTGCAGGAACTGCTGCTGAAGGCAGCACGTGGCTTATCCCGTCGGGACTTATCGAAGCTGGTGGAAAGCAATCGCCCCGAGCGTGAGGTGATAGGGAAAGCGCTATCTACCGCTTGCTACATTACCGACGCGTGGCCTGCGGTGCTATATCTTGCCTGCAAGTACCATAAGCAACCACTGCGCGCGTTACAGATCAACGCAGAAGTTGGCGGCGACAGTGTGCACAGAGGCGCCGTACTGGGCGTCTTGCTGGGCTTAATCAATGGCCAGGAGGCTGGCAACCTGTTTGCCCGGTTAACCGAACACTCGTCGATTAACCGGGCCATTGAGCGTCTGACTTTTAACGACGCTCCCACAGCGTGACTTCCGAGAGGCTATGCTGATATTTATGCATTGTCTCACGGATCACAAAGGGCACTTTTTCAGGCTCGCTGATCATCTTGAAGTGGGGCTCCAGCAGCTCCTTCAGGCCATCCAGGGTGCTGAAGTTTTCACCGTTTTTCTTGAACCCACCGATCCACTCCTCCACCGGCGTGTACTCTTCCAGCCAGGTATACGGCGATGCAATCATCAGGACGCCACCGGCATTGATACGCTGATGAATGGTTTGCAGGAACTGGGCAGGCTTATACAGCCGATCGATCAGGTTCGCGGCCAGCACTAAGTCATAATCGCTGAACTGCGGCTTGAGGTTGCACGCATCGCCCTGATGAAAGCTAACGCGACCGGCAGTTTCCTCAAGGCCCAGGCTTGCCAGGGTGCGCTCCTGGTAGCTGATCAGCTCGCCCTCTTCGGTGCGGGTATAACGCAGCACTTTCTGCTCCGCCATTTCTACGCCCTGGCGGATAAAGTTAGCCGAAAAGTCCACGCCATCCACATGCGCAAATTCACGGGCCAGCTCGAAGCTGCCGCGCCCGCTGGCACAGCCTAAATCCAGGGCGCGTTTCTTGTCACGACCGGCCATGGCGGCTAGCGCCTTGTTGGCCAATGCTTGAGGGAAATTGGCAACGCCAAACCATTCGTCGCCGTAATGAAACTCTGCGTACTCCGCCATACGCGCATTGCTTTCGTAATAAGCGCTGGGCAGCGTGACTTCGGCATCCGAAACCACATAGCGGAATCCCGCATGCTGGAAGAAGTGGCGGCGAAATGCATAGCGTGCGCTAAGGCGGGTTTCGTTGCCGCAGGAGATCCAGGAGCCACCCTTGATCAGGTTGTGCTGGTTGTCGAAAGTAGGGGTGGTAAAGTCATCATAGAGTGGATGCACGTCAAAACCTGGGAACGGGTAAGTCGGTGTTTCCACCCACTGCCATACATTGCCCACCACATCGAACCACTGGCCGTGCTGGAAGCGCGTGACCGGGCACGAAGAGGCGCCATGATCCAAGTGCAGGTTAGCGTTGGCCGGTTGATCACTTTCAAGTTCGGAGACACCCGCCTCCTCCGCTAGGCGATGCCACTCATCTTCCGTTGGCATACGCACAGGCTGCCCCGTCTGCTGGCTTTTCCAGTGACAGAAGGCTTTAGCCTCGTGGAAGTTGACCTCCACCGGCCAATCCCAGGGCATCTCTACCTCTTCGGTCATCAAGCGCAGGAACCATTCATTCTTCCACACCCAAAAGGTGGGATGGCTCGCCTTGGCAAATTTGCGCCAGCCCAGCCCCTCTTCCGACCAGTAAGCATCGGTTAAGTAGCCACCGGCTTCGACGAATTCGAGAAACTCGCTATTGCTGACCAGAAACTGACTGGCTTTAAACTCTTCAACGTCGGCGCGATGATGGCCGTACTCGTTGTCCCACCCGTACCACGGGTCGTCAAACGACTTACCCAGCGTTACCTCGCCTTGGGGAACCGTTACCAGCGTATTTTCCGGCGGCTCACCGGTCGTGCGAATGGGCGCCCAGGCAGGCTGCGGTGTCACCAGTTCAAGCGACTGCTGGCGAATCAACACCGACGACGTTTCAAGATGAATGCGCTCGTGTTCGATGCCCATGACGATAGGCCAGAACGGGCTGTCCCAGCCAATAGGCAGTGACACGGGCAGCTCACGGATCAGATTGAGCACCGCCGAGCGCACCTTGGCACGGTACTCCATCACCTCGCTAACCGACGGCCACGAATAGTGAGCTTCGTTGAGATCATCCCAGCTCATTTCATCAACGCCCACGGCGAAAATAGACTCCATGTTGGGGTCTATCCGCGCAGGCAATAGCTTTGCCAACACCAGCTTGTTGACGAAAAATGTGGCGGTATGCCCCAGGTAGAAAATTAGCGGATGCCTGAGCGAAATAGACTTACGCAAGTAAGCCTCTTCACTCACGAGCGTCGTGAACAACGACTCATAACGGTCGAAAGTGGCAGTGAAGCAGGCCTCAATCTCTCGGCGCGTCGCTTCAGGGTCGTTTCCAGCCAGGTACACGGTGCGGGGGAAAAGAGCAGACGATAGCGCTTCTGGTTGCTCCAATGGCGAGCTTGTGGAAGTCATGAGTTAGAGCACCTTTTATCTTGGAACGACGATGGTTCGCATAGGTAAATATATAATCGCATTAAAAACCAAAAACTCATACAAAAGCTACCATCGGTTGTACAAAACTTTTCAGCGCCGACTTTTCCGTCACGCAGAGCAATCGAAATCGCTCGCTATTTTTTTCATGCGACCTACAACACAACATTCAAGGCGCATCTTTCTCTTCTTCCTCGGGTTCAATGGACTCGTTGGCTTCGATGGGTTCACCATTTTCATCCAGCAATTGGTAGTCATAAGCTGCCTGAAGGCCGGTATCTTCCACTATCGGCTGCTCTTCTGGTGCTTCTTCCACCGTTTCGTCTGTCCAGTCAGCCCAGTAATCGATATGGCCTGGGTAGATGGGCGATAGCACCGCAACCAGAATGCCCACCACGGAGAAGATCGAAAACGCTTCCGCATAGCCAACGCCATCAACCAATACACCAACCACCGGAGAGCCCACTGCCTGGCCAAGTGCACAGGCCATAAACGGCAGTACTGGCCCCATTGATAGCCGCCCCGGCAATAGCCGAATACCCGTCATCAGATACAGCCCCGTTAAACTCATATAGGCAAGTCCAAAGACCATCGCGGAAAACATCGCCAGCGGCAACTGACTGGGGCTAGCGGCCAGCAATGCCAAGCTTGAAGACAGCATCATCAGCATCAATGCCTGGGTAATGGGCGGGTTATTGCGGTCGGCTAAATCACTCACCACGGCGCCGCCGAGCCCAGCAATACCCACCGCAAACCACAGCCAACCGGTTTGGTTAGCGGGCAGCGCACCCAGGGTAACCGCCAGGTCGGGGGCGAAAAGCCAGTACGGGGCAGACACAAAGCCCATGGCGAAGGCGAATAACGTAAGCCGAATGAGCCGCGACCACTGCAACCGGGTGATGGGCGCCGGCGGTGCCGCGTTAGCGGGAATCACCCGTGACACTGAAGGAATGAAGTACCACGCCGCCGCTACCCCCAGACCGGTCAGAACGGCAAAGATCGTGTAGGTCAGCCGCCACGCGTCCGCAAGAAACACCACCGTCGGCACTGCCACGATAATCCCCACGCTGGTGCCTGCGTTCATAATGGAACTGACACGCCCGTGCATCGTCCGGCTCACCAGCGCCTGCATCGCGGCGGTGAGGGCGGGCATCATCAAACCGGTGCAGATACCGCAGATAAACACCCCCACACCCAGCGCAAGTGAGCCTGAGGCCTGGCTGATCAGCCCCAGACCAGCCACCCCAAAACCACCCGAAAGCATTGCCAGATTACGCGCACCGAGTCGATCAGCGGCAAGCGGAGCTACCAGTGTGGCCAGCACGAAACTAATAAACGGCAGTGCCCCGATGATACCAATGAGGTACGGCGTGAGACCCAGCTCGGCGCTAATGGAGGGCACAAACAGACCAAACGCAAAACGTGCCAGCCCGTAACTAATCGCGACCAGCGCGGCACCGAAGATGGCAAACCCTATGTTCGACAAGGTTCTCATACTAAATACTCCTCGGCTGCGTGTGACATAAAAGAAAATTCCCCTGTTAGCCTAGTGGTCACGTTGCTTATCTGCACATCACGGTGTCGATATTGGATACGAACGGGGCGCTTTACGGCTTGGTTCGGCAAGCTATCGGGATTGCTGTGGCGATAACCCTCATGGCAAGCAGATACATTTATCCACGCAAACCGTTTAAGCTGATGACTAACGAGAAAAAGGCTACTTGTTATGACCAGCGTGGCGATATTTGTCGATATCCAGAATGTCTATTACACCGTTAAAGAGTCGTATCGACGCAACTTTGATTACAACAAGTTCTGGGCCCAGGCAACCGCTAACAGAAAGGTGGTGAAAGCGTTCTGCTACGCCATCGATAGAGGCGACCAAAAGCAGCGAGAGTTTCAAAACATACTCCGAGCGATTGGTTTTGAGGTAAAGCTGAAGCCTTTTATTCAGCGTTCAGATGGCTCCGCAAAAGGCGATTGGGACGTGGGCATCGCGCTCGACGCCATTGAATACGCCGAACAGGCAGATGTGATCGTACTGGTATCCGGCGATGGCGACTTTGATCTGCTGGCCAATAAAATCCGTGTGAAATATGCAAAACGAGTCGAAGTTTATGGTGTCCCACAGCTTACTGCAGCGTCACTAATCAATGAGGCCAGCGAGTTTATCGCGATCGATAAGACGCTTCTGTTGAGTTAATTTTTATTCAGGAAAAGCATTTATACGGACTTTGATATTTTTTTTCGAAAGCAAACCACCGCAAAAGATCGGGGGTGCCATGTTGTCGGCTGGCAGTGTATTTCGACGCTATAATAAACTTCAACCGCTGCAAAACGTTTATCCATCGTTTACTGGGTTATGAGAAATAACTGAACCAAACCTTCCCGATGCATACTTTCGTCTAAATTCCCTAGCCTATTTACCCATACCGAACCTGCATAGGCTATGCACAGCAGCATGCTGCCAGTTAAATATTCCAACGCTCTGGCCAGCCAATACTCTGTTGAATAACGATGAAGATATGCCCCGATGCCTTACGTTCACGATACGCTGACACGACTTAATAAAAGCAGTCCTGCACAAGCCGAATTCTATCAGACCACCAAAGAAGTGCTGGAATGCCTGCGCCCGCTCCTCGAGCAGAGCGACTACTACCACCAACACAGCATTATTGAGCGAATAGTCGAGCCCGAACGGCAAATTATGTTCCGGATAAGTTGGGTAGATGATGCTGGGAGAGTACAGGTCAACAAAGGCTATCGCGTACAGTTCAACTCTGCCCTTGGCCCTTACAAGGGCGGCTTACGATTCCATCCCAGCGTTACCTCGGGCACCATCAAATTTCTCGGCTTTGAGCAAATTTTCAAAAATGCGTTAACCGGTTTGCCGATCGGTGGTGGGAAAGGCGGCGCCGATTTTGACCCCAAGGGAAAATCAGATAACGAGATTATGCGCTTTTGTCAGGGGTTCATGAGCGAGCTCTACCGTCATATTGGCCCCCACTGCGATGTACCTGCCGGCGATATCGGCGTCGGTACTCGTGAAATTGGCTATCTCTTTGGTCAGTACAAACGGCTCACCGGCCACTATGAAGGCGTACTCACCGGCAAAGGGCTGAACTGGGGAGGCTCGCTTGGCCGCAAAGAGGCCACCGGCTACGGTGCAGTGTACTTTGCACAAAACATGCTGGCTGCCCGCGGAGAAGAGTTGCGCGACAAAACCTGCCTCGTTTCCGGTGCGGGCAATGTAGCCATCTATACCATTGAGAAGCTATACGAGTTGGGCGCTAAACCAATCACCTGCAGCGATTCACGTGGCACTATCCACGATAAAAACGGGATTGATTTAGGCTTACTCAAACAGCTCAAAGAAGTGCAGCGCACCTCTTTAGAAGCCTACTTACATGAGCATCCAGAGGCGCACTACATTTCTGCGCGTGATTACCCCCAGGATGGACATGCCGTATGGCGTATTCAAGCTGATGCGGCCTTCCCCTGCGCGACGCAGAATGAGCTATCCGCAAGCGATGCGGAAATACTACTCGCTAATGGCATCACGTGTATTAGTGAAGGTGCCAACATGCCCTCTACCAAAGAGGCCGTCGACCTGTTCCTAGAGGCTAAAATTGCCTATGGGCCTGGCAAGGCCGCCAATGCAGGTGGCGTTGCTACCAGCCAGCTGGAAATGGCGCAAAATAGCAGCATGGAACAGTGGTCACTGGAAAAAGTCGACCAGAAATTAAAACAGATTATGGCTAATATTCACCGCCAGTGCGCCGACACCGCCGAAGAGTTTGGGGATAAAACAAATTTGGTACTAGGCGCCAATATTGCAGGCTTCAGAAAGGTGGCTGATGCCATGATTGAACAAGGCGTCACCTGATCGTCTTTATTTTATACATCGCTTATACTGTAAAAGTACGCAGTCCTTCCTTTATTGGGAAGGGCTGTTTTTTTATTGGTTTAAACTTATTGCTTTCTAAGGAGAGTAATCATGGGACAACGTCCTGCTATTATTATTAACCGTCTTGATGCCGAACGCCTCCAGCGCTTGATCGACAATGCATCCGCTAAAGACATGGCCGTGGCTCAGCTACTTGAGGAAGAGTTATCGCGAGGCGAAGTCTGCGACCCAGAAGATATTCCGGATGACGTGGTCAGCATGAATAGCCAGGTTCGTTTCACCGACCTCACCCGTGGGCTTAAGATGATTCGGACCCTGGTTTACCCGCACTCCCTGGAAAGCGTAGCGGACGGCATTTCGGTCATGGCACCCATTGGTGCGGCATTGATCGGCCTCAAAGTGGGCGACATCATCGAATGGCCGCTACCTAATAATACCGAAACACGGCTGCGTATCGACGCTATTTATTGGCAGCCCGAGCGCGAAAAGCAGTTTCACCGTTAAGCCGCGCAAGGGAACGAGCTGACATCGGATAAAGAAGACGTCGATTAGCTGCTGCTAGTCGTTACCCTCTTTCGCTCAAGCGCTTGGCCAAAGCAGCAATATGGGCGGGCCCCACTTCGCAGCAGCCGCCAATGGCCGTTGCCCCCTGCCCAAACCATTTTATTGCATGCTCGGCGTAGGCAGCAGGATCAAGATCCGTGCGCGACGCTAGCTTATCGACGGTACTGCCGGGCTGGAGCGGCGCCACGGAGATAAAGCCGTTCGCGTAGCCGCCGAACGGCACGCTGAGCGTAGCAAGTTCACCCATAGCAGTCGTCACCGCTTCGGGCGCTGAACAATTGACCATTATTCGCTCTGCACCAAGGGCCGCGACCTCCCGTGCCGCATTGGCAAGCGACTCCCCAGAGCGCAAGCGCGTACCATCGCTGTCATCCACAGTGAAAGCCACCCATACCGGGCGCTGATGGAAGGTACAAACAGGCCAAATGCAAAACGCGCCAGCCCGTAACTAATGGCGACCAGCGCGGCACCGAAGATGGCAAACCCCATGTTCGACAAGGTCTTCATACTGACTACTCCACGGCCGCTTGCTGCATGAATAGAAGTCCACTTAGCACATTGTCGTAGCAACCATCGTGATGAGCAATGTAGATGGGCGGTCATTTAACGAAGTAGTTTTCGAGATAATGGCTATCGCCCCCCCTTCGCGATTGCTCTATAGTCGAGGGACGCTAACCGGATTACTCCCACCTATGGCCGTTGACCTGCAAGCGCTCTACCCCAAACTGATTCATCTGATGCTGGACACTGTCTTCGTTGTCGATTCAGATAACCAGATCATCTTTGTGAGTGATGCCTGTGAGACACTGCTCGGTTACCTTCCCGACGAATTGATCGGCACCTTGATCACCCACTACATGCACCCTGACGATTTAGCGGCTACGCGGGACTCCATTGCTCGTGTGATGAACGGAAAGCCCCACATGGATTTCCGCAACCGCTACATCCGCAAAGACGGCGATATCGTACACATCCTCTGGTCTGCCCGCTGGTACGAGGACGAGGGCGTTAGGATCGGTGTCGCGCGAAACGTGACCGCCCTTATGCAGGCCGAAGAGGAACTACGCTACCTCGCCCATCATGACCCGCTGACCAAACTGACTAACCGAGCGCTGTTCTATGATCGGCTGGTCTCGGGCTTAAGCGCTGCCCATCGCTACCAGAACAGCCTAGCGCTGCTGTTTCTGGATATTAACGACTTCAAAGGCATCAATGATGTTCATGGACATGCGGTGGGAGACCGCGTGCTCTGCACGGTAGCCAGACGTTTGGAAGGCTGTGTACGAGAGACGGATACGGTCGCTCGCATGGGCGGTGATGAATTCACGGTTCTGTTAACGGACATAAAAACAGTGAACGCCATTGAGGAAAAGGTCGAGCAGATCCTAATGGTAATGAACGAGCCACTGGGGGCTGAATTCGGTGACGTCAGAATGCCAACCTGCAGCATCGGCGTGGCCAGCTACCCCGCCGACGGAAGAGATGCCGACACCCTGCTAAGCCATGCAGACAGCCATATGTATCAAATCAAAAAGCGCAATCGCTAGCGGTCAAAGCGCTCTTGCCACGCTGTTAAGTGGCGCTGTACGACACCCTGTAGCCCCAAAACATCGCCAGCGTCTATCGCTTCAACCATCGCATAGTGCTCGCGTATACTACGCTCGACCCCGCCAGCCTTGGGCCATCCCGGCCCGGCCCCACGCATGCCCTGTTCACGCAGCCAATTCACTTGATCGGCCAACTGCCGATTGCCAGCAAGCACTGCTAGCGCTCTGTGAAAGGCATGATTGCTGAGAAACATGGCTTCACCATCGCCCTCACTGGCAGCGTCTTCAAATTGGGCACAAGCCTGCCTAACAGGTTCCATCAATGACTCAGTTCGGCGTGCCATCATCAATGGCGCCATGGCAAGTTCCACCACTAGGCGAGCTTCAGTGAGTTCCAGGCGCTCTTGGTGGCTCCAACGCCTAACCCGATAGCCCCGGTGGGGCACATGCTCAATGGCCTCCGCTTCCGACAAACGCTCCAGGGCACCTCTCACAACAAAGCGGCTGACGCCATAAAGCTCCGCAAGGGCATCTTGACGCAACCAACTATCAGCGGGAAAACGCCCGCCCCCCATACCGATTCTCAGCTGCTCCTGTAGCCAGCTTTGGTCTTTTTCTTGACGTGCGGTCTCTTGCCGTACTGAAGCCTGATCCATTCCTAAGCTCTCCTTTGCACTTCACTCTAATAACTTCTTGCAGATTGGCGCCAATTATTTATGATACCCCACTCGCTTATGATAATCATTAACAAAGGAACATCGTATGCATTACCTTCGTGTACTGCCTTTGGCTATCGCCGCTGCCTCTCCACTGGCTTGGGCCCAGCAACATGAGCCTACCAGTGAGCTAGCCACCTTAGTGGTGTCCAGCGACTGGTTAAGCGCCACGCGCGCTGACCCGCAGACCACGCCAGGCGCACGCCAGATATTGGCGGGTGAGGCGCTACACGGTGGCGATATTCGTCAGCTCGAAGATGCGCTAGCCCGGGTACCCGGTATCCACGTACAGGATGAGACCGGCACGGGCGTACTACCAAATATCGGTATCCGCGGTTTATCACCGCGCCGTAGCGAGCGGGTACAAATCCTGGTCGACGGCATTCCGGCAGCCCTGGGGCCCTACAGCAATATCGGTGTTTCGCTATTCCCGGTAACACTCCCCACGCTAGAACAAGTTGACATCGTGCGGGGTGGCGCGGCGGTTCACTACGGCCCAAACAACGTGGGCGGAGTGCTCAATTTCGTCACACGCGGCATCCCCGCAGAGAAGGAAGCCCAGTGGCGCGAGCGCCTGACGGTGGACGACGCCACCGGCCATGTGCTCAGCGATCATTACCTGCGCGCAGGCGGGCAAGTGAGTGACAACCTGGGGCTCCAGTTTCAAGCCAACCTGATGCGCGGCAAGGGTGGGCGCGAGCGCAGCCAAACGCAGGTCGATAATTTCATTTTAGATGCCGATTACCAACTCAATGATGAACAATGGGTCGATGGCCAACTGCAGTACTACAGCGTAGACACGGATCTACCTGGCGCACTAACGCCAGACTCCTACGCCCAAGACCGCAGCGATTCTCAGCGTCCCTACGACCGTTTCGAGGCGGATACATGGCGAGCCCACGCGACCTGGCATTGGCAACCCAGCAACGATATCGAGATAAGTTGGCGCCAATTTGGTCACCAGAGTGACCGAACCTTCTGGTTTGGCCAAAACTTGAGCGGTGCGAGCCATTGGTCTGACCCAGGCGAGCCAGCCACCCATGTCGCCGACTCCCCGCGCAGCTTCTCAGTATGGGCCAGCGAGCCCCGCGTCGCTTGGCAGTTGGGTGATCACACTCTGATGATGGGCGCTCGCTATTTAGAGGAAAATGTCGACTTTGATGTCAACCGCCGTACGGTCGGTAGTGAAAGTGCCGCCCCGGTTCGTCGCTGGGACTTTGAGACCCGCGCAATGGCCGCTTACATAAGCGACACTTGGCAGCTAGGCGGTGGCTGGGAAGTAACCCCAGGTATTCGTTACGAGCATGCAGAGATGGACTACGCCGATACCTTAAATGGCGGTCGCGATGAGAACAACGCCGCTGCCTGGCTGCCCGGCCTGACCATCGGCTATGCGGCCAACGAAGCGTGGTATTTGTTCACTTCCGCCCAACGGTCGTTAACCCCGGTGCAACTCGCGCAGATCACCAACCCAGGCGATGTATCAAACGAGACAGCCTGGAACCATGAGTTTGGGGCACGTTACCAATCTGGCCCTTGGCAAGCAGAGGCCACGGCGTTCTTAATCAACTACGAAGATCAGGTCGTCAAGCAGCCAGATAATAGCCTCAAGAACCTCGGAGAAACCCGCTACCAAGGGCTAGAAACACGATTGGCCTGGGTGCCGAACACCCTGCCCTTCAGCCTGGAAGGAACCTGGACCTGGCTCGATACGGAGCAGCGCAATGGGGAGTTGGCCGGCAACGAGGTGCCCAACGCACCCAATCACTTGCTCAACCTAATGGCGCGCTGGGAACAGGGCCGCTGGTTCGGCAATGTCGGCGCCCGCTACGTCGATAAAAGCTTCGCCGATGCAGCCAACACCGCCCAAGAGACTGCGAACGGCAGCACCGGCCCATTGCCTGATTACTGGTTAGTCGATACCAGCTTAGGCTACCGACTGCCATTCGCCAGCGCAGCAAGCTTAACCTTGGGCGTGCACAACCTGACCGACGATGATGCCTATTTCCGCGGGGTAGACACCAGCCCGGTGGGTCGTGTGCCGTTACCAGGGCGCGCCTACAGCTTAGGATTGGATGTCACCTTTTGAGTCGACGGCGGGCTGCTGACATCAGCCCGCCAGCACGCGCTGTTTTATAAAGACCGTTCTGTATAGGTCATGTTTGATTAAGGAACGAGGTATGTCCGCTTTGTTTAAGCGTCGTCTAAGACAACGACTATGGCACTTATGCTTGATGATTTTGACGGTTAGCCTGGCGATGCCAGCACTGGCGAGCTCGCTGGAGGTAACCGACTTGGCTGACCGCAAGGTTCTATTGCCCGATGACCCACAACGAGTCATCTTGGGCGAAGGTCGGCTGCTTTATACCCTTGCCGCCCTTCAGCCTGACGACCCCTTCCAAGACCTTGTGGGTTGGCGTGATGAACTCATTCGCTTCGATGAAGACGTCTGGCAACGCCTTCAGCAGCGCTTCCCCCACGCCGAACAGTTAGCCCGTTTTGGCAAAGCGGCCACCGGTGAATTCGATCTCGAACAAGCCATTGCGCTTAAACCAGACGTGATTGTTTTTGATCTGAGCGCTTGGCCTGCATTACGTGAAGGCTCGGCGCTAGGCACATTGGAGACAGCCGGGATAGCGGTGGTATTCGTGGATTTCTTGACCCAAGCAGACCAGCATATGGTGCCCAGCCTGAGGCTGATGGGACAAATCTTCGCTACCGAAGCGCGAGCCGAGGCACTAATTACCATGCGTCAGCAGGCGCTTGAAGACGTCGCCAAGCGCCTGCCTAAGCCTCTACAGCGGCCGGATGTTTTGATCGAAACAGCGGCGGGGTTGCATCCAGAGTGCTGCCGAAGCGTCGGTGATGACAACCTGGGCCGTGTGGTGCGATTGGCTGGCGGGCATAACATTGCCGCTGAGCGACTGCCGGGCCTGTTTGGTCAACTGCACACTGAATGGATACTGTCTCGAAATCCCGACGTCATCATTCAAACTGGGGGCGACTGGCAGGTATTGAGTAGCCGCTCGATTCCACTGGGCTATGACGTCTCCGAGGACGAGACCCGCGCCGCCATGCGGGAATTGATCACGGCGCGGCCAGGGTGGTCGACGCTCAAAGCGGTGGAATCAGGCCACGTGCATGCGCTGTGGCACCTATTCTACAACACACCCTTTCAGTTTATTGCCGTTCAGCAAGTCGCGAAGTGGCTACACCCTGATGCCATGGCAGACCTGGCCCCTGCCGCAGCTTGGCAATCTGTACACGAAAACCTACTGCCCTACCCGCTGGAAGGCACTTTCTGGGCCGACTTGGAACCTTCGCCGTGAGGGCTTGGCAGCCTGCCAACGACGTTCTGAGGCGGATCACGGTGTGCAATCATTGCATTGAAGTAGATACCTTTATCAGCTTACGGTCATCTTCTCACCTAGCGCCCGCATAAAGCGGCTGCCCGCTTCAAGCTGGTCGATGTCGATATACTCATCGGGCTGGTGGGCCTGGCTGATGCTGCCGGGGCCGCAGATCACTGTGGCCAACCCTTCGCGCTGGAACTGGCCAGCCTCGGTGGCATAAGCCACCGCGCCGCCCACCGCCTGCTCACCGAGCAGCATGTGGCATAGCGACAGTGCTTCGACATTGTCGCGGTCGGCCAGCGCCGGCACGGTGGCATTCAGCGTCTCGGTGACGATGTTGGTTTGCGGGACGCGCTGCTGCATCTCGGCTTCGAGCTGGCTAGCGTAGTCGGTGACGCGGCCTAGCAGTTCGTCGACACTGTCCTGGGGCAGATGGCGAATCTCCCAATCGAAGCTGCACTCCCGGGCCATAATGTTGGTCGCCGTCCCGCCGGCGATCTTGCCAACGTGAAGGCTGGAGTGCACCACGTTGAAGGCCTCATCCACACGCCCCTCCGCCTTGAGTTCACTCATAACGTCTTCGATCTTGGTGACCAAGCGTGCCGCCACGTGGATCGCCGAGACTCCCTGATTGACTTGGCTGGAGTGGGCGGCATGGCCGGTTACGGTGGTGCGCAGGTTGGTGGCGCCTTTTTGCGCCACAACCGGTGCCATCGAGGTGGGCTCGCCGACGATTACCGCTGCCGGGCGCGGATGGTCGGCCATCAAACGCTCGATCATCCGCGGCGCGCCCACACAGCCGATCTCCTCGTCGTAGGAGAGCGCTAGATAGATCGGTTTGGGCAGCGCTAGCTGAACCCAGCGCGGCACCTCAGCCAAGGCGCAGGCGATAAAGCCCTTCATATCGCAGGTACCGCGGCCGTAGAGGCGACCATCGCCCTTGTCAATCAGCTTGAATGGATCACTGGACCAGGGCTGGCCGTCCACCGGCACCACATCAGTGTGCCCCGACAGCACCACGCCGCCTTCGACGGCGGGGCCGATGCGCGCTAGCAGGTTGGCCTTGCTGCCATCATCACTATCTATGCGCCAGTGCTGTACACCGTGTTCATCTAAGTAGGCCTCAACCCACTCGATAAGCGCTAAGTTGGAGTCGCGGGACACAGTGGGAAAGCCCACGAGTCGATCAAGCATGCTGGAAGCGTTGGGCGTTGTCAGGGACATCGTGGATCCTCACTTGAGTCATTGGAGGGACGGCCGCACTCGGCCACAGCGGCTACCTTGGCCATATAATCTTCGGCGGCCTCCATATGGTCATACATTAGCTGCGCGGCGCGCTCGGCGTCGCGGGCGCGAAAAGCTTCAATTAAATCAAGATGATAATCGTGACCGTAATAATTCAGATCAATGCCGGTCAAGGCTGGGTCGTACTGCTGGGCAACCACTACCTTGAGCAGCAGGCCGTTCAGAAACTCGATCAGAAAGCGCAGTAACGGATTGGGCGAAGCAGCGGCGAGTAGATTGTGGAAGTTGATTTCATCTTGCCTCTCCGAAACACCGCGCCCGTCGCGCCGATAGCTACAGCAGCGCCCGGCGGTGGCCGTCAACTGGGCCAACGCTTCCTCGCTGAGTAGCGGCGTTACCTGGCGCGCCAGTGCGGGTTCCAGCAGCTTGCGAAGTGCGTAGATGTCTGGAATCGACAGATCACGACTAAAGCAGAAATTCCATAGCATCTCATTGGCTGTGTCGGCACTGACTTCGGTGACACCGGCCCCTCCTCCGGGGCCGCTTTTTACCCGTACCAAGCCCTGAGTTTCGAGCGACTTCAACGCTTCACGAAGTGTCCACTTACTGGTTGAAAAACGCGCAGTAAGGGCGGACTCGTTCTCCAATCTGGCGCCGAGTGGCAACTCACCGGACAGTATCCGTTGCCGCAACCCTTCAGCTATCTGATCTGAACGCTTCTGACTCATGCAGGCCCCCAGCCAATCATTACCGCAAACGCCAGAAACCCCCAACAGAGCAGAAATATCTTGACCAGCAGAGGGAAGAAGAAGCGCACCCAGCGGTCATAGGGTACCCGAGCGATCGCCAGCATTGCCAAGGTGCCACCAGAAGTGGGGACTATCAAATTCGTCAGACCATCGCCAACTTGGAATGCCAGAATCGCGGTTTGGCGGGTCATACCGATCAGGTCCGACAGCGGAATCATGATAGGCATGGTGGCCATAGCCTGCCCACTACCCGAGGGGATAAAGACGTTGATGACCGAGTGCACCAATGTCATCGCCAGCGTTGACACCAAAACCGGCAGCCCGGCTAGCGGCTCGGCCAGCCCATGGACGATAGTGTCGCCGATGCTTCCTTGCTCAAGCAGTACCTGGAGGGCGCGCGCCAACCCAACCAGCAGAGCACCGGTACAAACCGCAGCAGCGCCCTCAAAGAAGTAACGATTGATGTCGGTGGGTGAGAGTTTAGCCATCGCGCCTATGGCGATCGTCATGGCAACGAAAACACCAGATATCTCATTGATATACCAGCCATGAGCGAAAACGCCGTAGAGCATAATACCGAGGCCAACGACAAAGGTGCCGATGACGCGTAGATCTGAAGCCGATAGTCGATACTCGCTGATTGGCTTATCAAGCGACACATGTTGTTCGTCACTTTCAAGCAATGATGCACTTGAGTCCTCACGCAGACGCTTCATGTAGCGACTGGTGTGATGGGCCAGAAGCGCCAGAGCGCATAGGCACAGCACGCTTCTCAGACCGGCACCCGAGAACATCGGCAATTGTGCGATTTGGTCGGATACGCCGACGGTATAAACGTTGATCGGTGAAGTCGCGAAGCCAATACCAACGCCACCGAGGGCGATCGCCGTGCCCACCAGCCGGTCACCTCCCATGGCAAGCCCCAATAGAACGGCAAGAGGAATCAATGCAATGTTGTTCTCATAGCCGACCGCGACCCCCAAGGCGCCGAAGACGAAAGTCATCAACCATATCAATATGGAAGGACGCTCGTGCCCCAACCGCTTTACCAGTGTGCCGACCAGATTCTCCAGTGCACCGGTGGCTTCCATCACTCGGAACAAGCCACCACCGATGAAAACGATAACGATGATGCTCGCAGCACCGATCATGCCAAGTGGAATGGAATGAAAGATCGAAAGGAATGATGGGGCCGCCTGATCAATGAGATGGAATGTCCCAGGAATCACCGCACTGCGACCATTGATATCATGGCGATCATAGCTACCAGCGGGGATGATCAGCGTTAACACCCAGACCACGCAAATCAGACAGAAGATAAGAATGGCGGGATGGGGAATACGTTGATACCAAGGCTTACGAGACGTTATGACCGCATTATGTGCCTTCATGAGCACCTCCTTTTTGATATTGATGTTGCTTTTGTTGTGCTGGGCGCTCATAGCCATGTGAGGGGTTGCTATCATCCCACCACAGCATTTCTAATTATTATAATAAATACTAAATTATGCGAAGTAGTGGATTCCTGTCAAACCCCCTTAAAGCCTGTTGATCTTTCAGCCAGAACTCCGGTGTACTCTCCCCAAGCCTCTTCGGAGTGGTTAGAAAACTAGCGTGGCCGTGGGGTCGATCGTGGCGGGGTTGGATTCAGGCGTGAAACTGCTTTCGAACATCAATATCGGCATGGCCGTTGGCCTGTTGGTATTTGTGCTGTTTACCGGCTCGACGGTTTTCCTTTTGCGTGCCGTTGTCGAAACCTTTGGGCTGTACATCACCAACCTGCTGCCCATGGCTTCCTGGAATGACACCCTGGCACGCTACTCCAGCGAAGGCGGCGCCCTGGGGTGGCAAGGTAGCTGGACGGTCTTCTACTGGGCCTGGACAGTCACCTGGCCTCCGTTCATCGGCATCTTTGTCGCGCGGATTTCCCGCGGGCGCACTATCCGCGAATTCGTGCTGGGTGTGCTGTTCGCACTCTATCGCGGCCTCTCCCATGAGGAGCTCAGCGAAGTGCGAGTAGGCAGCCCACCCAAGCAGGAAGAGCTGAAGTCGGAAGATTAGGCGGCATCACAATAGTGGCCTGCGTGAATTCGCAGGCCACTATTACACATCGATAGAGTTCTACCTTTCTAGACCAAGCCAACCCTGACTTATTCAGCGGGTGTCGCCTACGTTAAAAGGTAATGCTTACCGGAATGCACACAACCACCCGTCGAGTGACCTGGGGTTCATTTCAGGTGCTAAAGATTAGCAATACGGTAGAGGCGTAGAGATTGGGTGGCCTTGGCAAAGTAGAAGCACCTACCCAAAGAGAAGACCTAACAAAAATTAGATTAATGTTAATAAAACAATGGATAGAACATCAGAGCAAAACGCTACTTAATGGATGGCTGATGAACTTCTCGTTTCTCAGCGCTTAGATAAATTTTCGCTCACTGAGCAGGCTCAGTGAGCATTTTATGGGTAATTTTGCCTAGCCGGCGTTATCACCCAAAGTAAACATCAGTTTTATTACACGATTTCGTTCACAACCCAACTGACCACTTCTTCATTACCAAATTCTGCTTTCCACCCTTGAATGACTTTGTGGTTCCCGCCACGGGTTTCTACCACTTCGCCAGTGTATGGGTTCTTGTAGACCTTGAAAGGGCGTTTTTTACGACCATCCGTATTGCTTGTGCTTACCTTGCCAGCTTTTGCTGGTTTAGAGCGGTAAGATGGGTCAAACATTTCGCATACGTCGCGCGCTAGTTTTCCGTGCTCAGTCATAAGAGCTTGCAGTCTTTCTTTGAACTCAATCTCTTCTTTTAGCTCACTGTTATTTTCCAGTGCTTGCAGCTCTTCTTGCAGCTGCTTTAACAACTGTTCTTTTTTGAGATAATCACTCAGTACTGACGCCATAGTCTAAACTCCTATATTTTTAAAATTTAATTAAGATAGCTCTTAAACATATATCTGACGCACTATAGCTTTAATATCGTCAAGAAAAGGAAAGCTCAAGTTTGATCACTGGGTATGGGGCGCGCCATTTAGTCACACCCCAAAAGGGCTTGCGAGGAATCGCAGGCCCTTTTTTGTTTTGCAACTTAGCGCGCCCGGCAGAATTTGAACTTGCGGCTCTTATTTCAATGACTGATTTCAGCCGCCAGTGGCCGATCTGTCTTACGCAAATTGCATACAAAAAAGACTAAAGTCTAATTATTTTACCTCAAAATCATGGTCTATCTTCAATATTGTATGCAACCTTGGATGTCAGATGGACGGGGCTTGACGTATGGATGCTATACCCACAAACGCTTCAAGAGTGGTTCAGACCGCCACCACTAGAGTCCACGATGTGATCAAGCAGCGGATTCTAAATGGCCATTATCAGGCAAATGAGTACCTGCGTGAAACGAGCGTCGCCAGCGAGCTTAACGTCAGCCGTACTCCAGTGCGTGAGGCACTGCGAGAGCTCGTCTCGGAAGGTTGGCTCGAAGCCATTCCCCATCGCGGCTCACGGGTAGTGGCTTGGACGGCTAAAGATGCTCGCGAAGTGTTTGAATTACGTTTGGTACTAGAGCCATTAGCGGTTCGCTTAGCCTCCACACAAATAAGTAAGTCCTGCTTTAAGTCCCTAGAAAACCTGGCGTCTCAAATGGAGACGCTCACCGAACAGGTCGATACGAACGCTGAATCTCGCAACAGAATTGCGTCGCTTAATCACGAATTTCACCGAATCCTCATTCTTGCCAGCAATAATCAACGTTTAGCTAACTTGCTCGAAAACGTTGTTCGCACATCGATCATCCATCGTAATTTCGGCAACTATGACCTTGCCAACCTGCGTAGAAGCATGCGTCACCATCGCGAGATTCTGGAGGCCATCACGGCGGGCAGCCCCGAGTGGGCTGAGAACGTAATGCGCGCTCATTTGCTGGCTGCCCAGGCACTGCACGTCCCTCACCCCAACATGCCCTCCGGATAAAGGGGCATTGGTTGATCATAAAGAGGCCTAAGAACAACAATGAGACAACAAAACACGCCCACCCCGCTTCCCCTGGAGAACATTAAAGTTCTTGAGCTGGGGCAACTGATCGCAGGACCCTATTGCGGCCAAGTGCTTGCCGACTTTGGTGCCAATGTGGTGAAAGTCGAGCCTCCCGGTAAGGGGGATGCTATGCGGCAATGGGGAGAAGCCGACCGGGTAAGTGGTGACCCTTTGTGGTGGAACGTCATTGGCCGCAACAAGCAGTCGCTGACCCTCGACCTCCGCCAGCCCCGCGGGCAGGACGTACTGCGTCAATTAGCTAAGCATGCGGATGTCATCATCGAAAACTTTCGGCCCGGCACGATGGAGCGCTGGGGACTAAGCTACGAAGAGCTCTCCCGCCACAACCCTAAGCTGGTCATGGTGAGGGTCACAGGCTTTGGCCAAGACGGCCCTTACGCAACCCGGGCTGGGTTCGCTTCAGTATGCGAAGCCATGGGAGGGCTACGCTACCTAAGCGGCTATCCTGACCGCCCCCCGGTACGTGTTGGCATCTCAATCGGCGATACCCTGGCGGGCTTGCACGCTGCGCTGGGCACCATGATGGCCCTTCATCAACGCGAACGGAGCGGTCAAGGACAAGTGGTCGATAGCTCGATATTCGAGTCTGTACTGGCGATGATGGAAAGCTTAATTCCTGAGTATGCTCGCGCCGGAAAAGTCCGCGAACGCAGCGGCAGTTTCTTGCCCAAAATTGCTCCCTCAAACGCTTACCCAGCCCGTGATGGGCGCGACGTGATTATCGGTGCCAACCAGGACACTGTCTTCCGTCGCCTCTGTGAGGCCATGGGGCAGCCCCGGCTAGCCGACCACCCTGACTACGCGACCCATCGGGCTCGCGGGGAAAACCAGCAGGCTATCGATGACCTTGTGGCAGCCTGGACCCAGCAACACGACGCTTCTCATATCGTTGACATCCTTGCCGAAGCGGGAGTGCCAGCGGGGCTGGTCTTCCGCGCCCCCGATATGCTTGACGATCCACACTTCCAAGCGCGCAAATCAATTGTCGAGGTGCCTGATCGTCATGGCCAGCCACTCCCGATGCAGAATGTTTTCCCGCGGCTTTCCACTACCCCAGGCAGTATACGTAGCGTCGGCCCCGCTCTGGGTGAGCATACCCATACAGTCCTTACCGACTGGCTGGCATTCTCCGCCGATACCCTCGACGCTCTTCGCGCCGATAACGTGATCTGAGGGGAGAGTCATATGGATCCCATTATTGTTCTTGCCATTTTAATCGGGCTGATTATTGTCGGCTTCCCTATTTTCCTAGCCCTGGGCTTATCAGGGTTAGCCGGTCTCTATATGGCGCGTGGCTCACTGGCCTTTTTTTTCGCCCCCACATCACTGTTTGGTCAGCTTAATGCCTTCGAGCTGATTGCCCTGCCCCTTTTTATTTTGATGGGGAACTTGTTGGGCGCGACACCGGTGGGGGCTAGTCTTTTTACTGCCGCCGTGCGCTGGCTCAACTGGCTGCGTGGCAGTCTGGCGATCTCTTCGGTGGGCGCTTCGGCCATGTTCGGCGCCGTATCCGGGGTCAGCCTAGCGGGCGTTGCGGCAGTGGGATCCATTGCCGTACCGCAGATGCTTCAGCGCGGTTATAGCCGATCGTTGGCCGCAGGTGCCGTCGTTAGTGCGGGTGCTCTGGCCATGCTGATCCCTCCCAGTGTGCCCTTTATTATCTATGGCGCAGTGTCTAGCGTATCCGTAGCTGATCTATTTATCGGCGGCATCGTTCCCGGCATTGTGCTCGCCTTCGCGCTATCACTGTTCATCTACATTCGAGTGCGGCTGAACCCTGAAGAGGCGCCAGCCAGTCAAGAGCGCTTTACCTGGAAAGAGCGCTGGGCGAGCCTGGCTAACATCTGGCACGCCGCGCTGTTGGTGGTGGCCGTGCTGGGTTCGATCTACTCGGGCCTCGCCACGCCCAGCGAAGCTGCTGGCATTGGCGCGGGAGGTGCCTTCTTGATCGCCACCCTGATATTTCGCAGCCTCAGTTGGCGCAAGTTCCTGGAGGTACTGGCAACGACGGCGCGCATCAGCGGTGCCATCCTACTCATTATCGGCTGTGCCAAGATCTTCGGCGACTATCTCAACATGGTGCGGGTACCGCAGCTCCTCACCGAGGCACTCACCGCCACCGGCCTCCCCGCCTGGGCGATCTTGGTGGCGGTAATGCTATTGCTGATCCTGCTGGGCATGATTGTCGATGCCGTGTCGCTAATCGTGGTGACCACCCCGGTCCTGCTGCCACTGGTCACCGCCCTGGGCTACGACCCGCTGTGGTTCGGTATCGTGATGGTACTCAACCTTGAGATTGCCGTGGTCACTCCTCCGGTGGGGCTCAACCTCTACGCGCTGCGCGGGGTCTGCCCCGAGCTCTCGGTGGAAGAAATCATCAAAAGCGCACTGCCCTTTGTCGCCGTGCAGTTCCTCGTGCTGATGCTGTTTGTGTTCTTCCCCGGCCTCAGCCTGTGGTTACCGGGGCTAATGTAGCCCTGGTGTTTCAACGTCAGAGCAGTGAACGTTTGCCAAGATCGATGGCAACAGACCTTCACAACAGGCGCTAATGCAAGACGCTTACAACAACAATCAGGAGATTCATCATGACACTGTCCCGCCGCCAAGTGTTGAAGTACGGCACCTTTGCCACCGCCGGTGCCACGCTGTTCGGCACCCAAAGCCTGCTGGCCCCCCGCAGCTACGCCGCCACCACGTTGACGGGTGTCACCTACCTGCCCGACTCCTACAAGGCGCTAACCTATGGCTCCAATCGCTTTGTGGAGATGCTCAAAGAGCAGGGTAGCGATAGCCTCTCGGTGGAGTTCTACGACTCTGGCCAGCTGCTCAAAGTAGACGAACAGCTGCCAGCGCTGCGGTCGCGCAGCATAGATTTCATGTTCCATACCTTCTCCTACGTCACCCGTTCCATCCCGATACTGGGCGTCACTGGTTTGCCTGGGGTGGTGGGCGAGCTCTATCGCCATCCAGAGCGCCTGCGCCAAGGCAGCCCGCTGATGGAGCTAATCAACGAGGTGCTGGCCGAGGACAATCTCTACATGCTCACCTCCGGTGGCGGCATCCTTGAACCGGAGTATCTTTGGAGCACCGAGGCTAGCCCCATCCGCCGGCTCGACGATGTCCGCGGGAAGAAGGTTCGCATCGTCGGTTTTGAGGCGACCAAAGCCTTTGAGCCTTACAACGTGGGGGCGACCCGCATTCCTTCCTCCGAGACCTACATGGCGCTACAGCGGGGAACCGTCGACGCAGGGGTGTTTAATATTTCGACGGTTATCGGCCGCAGCCTCCATGAGCAGTTAAAGGTCTGCTACAAGCTGCCAATCACCGGGTTCTCGGTTGCCCCCTTTATGCTGCGGGACACCTGGGACAACCTTGATGATGAGGCGCGTGCCATCTTGCAGCAGGCAGCCGACTGGTACGATGAGAACTTCATTGAGCACTGCAACAACGACATCTACCCCAACGAGTACTGGCCCCAGGTCGAGGAGGCAGGCGTGGAAGTTGTCGAGCCTTCAGATGAGGACCTTGAGACCTTTAATGCCGGTGTCCAGGATGTCTGGGACCACTGGAAAGGAGAAGTCGGCGAGGAGGTCGGCAATCGCGCCATTGCGCTGGCCCTTGGCAACGCTTGAGGGAGAGCGAAATGACCACAATGGCAATGCGTAGCTGGGACGGCCTAATGGCCGTCCTACGCTGGACATCAATGGCGGTGTTGGTCTTCATGGTGGTGTCTATCTGCTATGACGCCACCATGCGATATGTCTTTGCGGCTCCTACTAGTTGGAGCCTAGAGATCAACTCCTTTCTGCTGGTCTACTTAGCGGTGATTGGCGCTGCTGAAGCACAGCGCCACGACGCCCACATCCGGATTACCTTCTTTAAAGATAAGCTGCCAGCGCGCATCCGCGCCCTGATTGATCTGACGACGGGCCTCATGGGCGCGCTGTTTTGCATCATTCTTGTATGGCGTGGCGGCATCATGGCGATGCAGGCGTTTGAGTACAGCGAGCGTGTTTCAAGCTCATTAGGTACGCCAATGGTTTACCCCTATGCACTGCTACCGATCGGTTTCGCCGCGCTAGGATTACAATTCCTCATTGACGCCGCCTATGCCGCTAAGCGCCTTGGTCCGAATAACGATGAGGAGATGGAGAACGCATAATGACGACCCTATCACCGCCATCCAGTATTGAACTTGTCGAGGTTGCACCACGGGACGGCTTTCAGTCGATACGCGACAGACTGCCCACTGCCGATAAGCAGCGCTGTATCCAGGCGTTACTCAATGCGGGCGTCACTCGCCTGGAGATTGGTTCCTTTGTAAGCCCAAAGGCCATTCCCCAGATGGCCGATACCGGCCAGTTGGTGGAAGCGTTTGCTAACCGGCCAGAGGTGCGTTTCTCTGCGCTGGTGCCCAATCTAAAGGGGGCCGAGCTAGCGTTGGAGCACGGCATTCGCGAAATCGTCTATGTCATATCAGTATCGGAAACCCACAACCAAAGCAACGTGCGGCGCAGCACCACCGATTCGCTACAAGAGCTGCGCAGGGTGATTGAGCGTGTACGACAGATCGAAGGGAGTCGCTTGCGCCTCGACCTTGGCACCAGCTTCGACTGTCCCTTTGAGGGCACCATTAGCTGGCAACAAGTTGATCGTATTCTTAGCAGCGCACTTGCGCTTATTGGGGACTTGCCCCTAGAAATAGCGCTTTGTGACACTACCGGACGAGCCACGCCCTACCAAGTAGCCGACTATTTCACGCAATTGCGCGAACGGCATGCCAGAGTAGGAGTGAACTGGGCCTTCCACGGCCATGATACTTTTGGCATGGGGGTAGCTAATGCCCTTTTCGCCATAAGCCATGGCGCTACAGCAGTCGACACTGCTTGCGCAGGTCTAGGTGGCTGCCCATTCGCGCCAGGCGCCACGGGTAACACCGCCACAGAGGATCTGCTATATGCTCTACATGGCGGCGGAATAACTACCGGTATTGACCTATCGAAACTGCTAGAGGCCGCGGATATGATTGCCGCCCTGCCAGGCGGTCAAACGGCTAGCCATCTCCGCCAGGTGCCTAGGCAACGAGTGAGCTGAGGGCGTTTCCTCAGCGACAGCAGGCTTGACGGCTAGCTGGATCTTGGAACTGGCCCACCACTATCGTTGAACGTTTCATTCAACACTCATAGTACCCTTCGCATCCCCATTAATTCAGGGCTTGGCGGTGGTGATCGCCGCCAGCTTCTTTGCCACCTCTTCAGACTCCGCCTCGCTAGTCGTTGATATGCTATGTACCGGCAACTCAGATACAAGCCATGAAACCAAAGGGTATTTTTAGGTGTATGCGGGGGTATGCTGGCCGCCATGCGGATCGTGCTGGCGGGCGATACTTGGATTACCGTACCGCACGCAGGAAGCGCTAAAGTCGAAGGACTAGGCAACATAAAACAAGGGCCTGCGAGAAATTGCCATGACGGGGCTCAAAAAACGCAACGCATGGCGGCTGCCGCTGCGATCACTGGTGCGCAGATAGCTCGCCAGCAGGTGACGACCAAAGCAGACATACAGTGGGAAATAGCAGTGGTGATCGTAATAGTGCCTCCTCTTCACCGAGCGCCGTCTGAAGCGCCTGACCATAGAGTAGCGCTTCATGGTTGTTGGGATCCTCGTAACCAGCCGCCACCCCGAACACCCGTTGACGAACTATGGTGTCGAGTTTGTGACGAACTTGGTCAGGTGCTCTGGGATCATAAAGCACCGATGCCAAACGGCCGGTCAGGCGATGTTGTTTATCGACTTCATGCAGTAAGAGCAACCCCGCGTCTGAAGTAATGTGGCCCCAGAGAAGCCGGCTTCACAGCATTGCTAGGGGTTTACGGCGTGTATTGGGTCATGCAGCGCGCAAGGCCTGTTAATCATGCATTCTCCTCACCGGAGAGTCTGCTTTGATCGCTCCAGACCAACAAGTCGAGATAGGGCGGTTTATGTATAGTGGATGACGCTTCTCGACAACTATTTTTTATCCACCGCGACACACTAGTCAGCGAATAAACCCTGACTAGAGAGCGCGCCATGAATCGCAATGTCATCCTCACCTGTGCCGTTACCGGCGCGGGTGATACCACCGCTAAAAACCCCAATGTCCCCGTCACGCCCAAGGCCATCGCCGCTTCCTGCATTGAAGCAGCACGTGCCGGGGCTAGCATCGCGCATATCCATGTTCGTGACCCAGAAACTGGCGGCATAAGCCATTCAACCGAGCAGTTCCGTGAGGTAATGGAGCGCGTACGCGAAGCGGATGTGGATATTGTCATGAACATTACCGCTGGCGGCGGCGGCGACTGGATACCGGATGCCACAGACCCCACCTGCGGCGGCCCAGGCACCGATATTCAAACGCCCGCCGAACGTCACGCCCCGGTGGGCGAACTGCTCCCCGAACTGTGTACGCTGGACTGCGGTAGCCTCAACTTTGGCGACATGGTCTACGTGAACCCCGCCGACTGGTTGCGCGAGCACGCCCGTTTGGTGCAAGCCGCAGGCGTAAAGCCAGAGCTTGAGTGCTTTGACCTGGGCCATGTCTGGTTTGCCCGCCAGCTTCAGCAAGAGGGCTTGATCGACGGCGACCCGCTCTATCAACTCTGCCTGGGCATCCCCTGGGGCGCCGAAGCGGATACCGAAACCATGTTGGCCATGCGCAACAAGTTGCCAGAAAACGCCAACTGGGCCGCCTTCGGCATTGGTCGCCATCAAATGCCCATGGTCGCCCAGGCAGTGCTGCTCGGTGGTCACGCCCGGGTGGGCTTGGAAGATAATCTGTTTTTGGAGAAAGGCGTGCTGGCCAATAACGGTCAACTGGTAGAGAAAGCCGCGACCATTATTGACAACCTCGGCGCCCGCGTAATGACGCCTGCAGAAACCCGCGTCCACCTCCAGTTGCGTGACCCAACACTACGCACCCAAGCAGGAGGTGACGCATGAGCCGTCTAGCCGTGATTGGAACCGGCGTGATTGGTAACGGCTGGATTGCCCGCGCTCTCGCTCAAGGTTGGGATGTCGTCGCCTTCGACCCAGACCCTCAAGCGCCTGCGCGCACCCGTGCGTTTATCGACAACGCCTGGCCCTCGTTAGCCCAACTGGGCCTGACACCTAATGCCAGCCCGGAACGGCTAACGTTTGCGGACACGCTTGAAGAGGCAGTGATCGATGCCGATTTGATTCAGGAAAACGTCCCCGAGCGCCTTGAACTCAAGCAAGCCATTTTGGCTGCCATTGATGCCGCTGCATCACCGGACGTTATCGTTGGTTCATCGACTTCTGGCTTTAAGCCCACTGATCTACAGCGAAACTGCCGCCAAGCCCCTGGCCGGGTGATTGTCGCTCACCCTTTCAACCCGGTGTATTTACTGCCGCTGGTGGAGCTTGTTGGCGGCGAAGCCACTCAGCCTGCGCAAATTGACAAGGCCCAAGGGCTGTATCAGTCACTCGCCATGCGCCCGCTGGTGGTTCGCCGTGAAATTGAAGGCCATATCGCCGACCGTTTGATGGAAGCGCTGTGGCGGGAAGCCCTGCATCTGGTTAACGATGGTGTGGCGACCACCGAAGAGATCGATGCGGCGGTAGTTTACGGTTGTGGGCTGCGCTGGCCGTTAATGGGCACTTTTTTAACCTTCCACCTGGCGGGCGGCGAGCCAGGCATGCGCCATATGTTGGAGCAGTTCGGCCCAGCGTTAAAACTGCCCTGGACCAAGCTGGAAGCCCCGGAACTTACCGACGAATTGATTGATAAAGTCGTCGAGGGCTGTGAACATCAAGCCGCAGGGCGCTCAGTAGCTACATTGGACAAACGTCGCGATGACTTCCTGGTCGAGCTGCTTGAGGTGGTGCAGAAGTACTGGCCGGAAGCCGAAGGCTTGGAAGGACGCATTTAATGATTATTTATGAAGCCCAGGTGGCTCCCGAGTGGGTCGACTACAACGGGCATATGAACGACGCGGAGTATGCCCGCGTTTTCTCCCAGGCCTGCGAAGCGCTGATCGATCACATCGGGCTGGATGCAGCGGGCCGGGAGCACCACGGCTACACGATTTATACCCTGGAAACCCACCTTTGCTATCGCCGTGAAGCCCACCAGGGCCAGCCGCTCTATGTAGACCTGACGCTACTGGATAGCGATGCAAAACGTCTACACGTGTTTTTCGCCATGTTCGATGGTGAGGACAACCTAATAGCGACCAGCGAACAGATGCTGATGGGTATGAAGCAATCTTCTGGTCGTCCAAGCCCCTTTCCTGAAGCGGTCACCAATCGCGTGGCAGAATTGCCACAGGCCAGTAAAGAGGCTTGGCCGGAACTTGCCGGACGCACCATCGGCCTTCGACGCTAAGCCATGCAGAGGGTGACGAACCGGCATTGCCCCGTCACTCTCTCGATTCTACGGCTGAATAACGCACCTACCGCGGCGAGTAATAGTGATCCGGCATTTCATCTTCATCCGGCAGCTCCATATCCACTGCCATGATGCATTCGTCGCTGCCTGCGGAACAGCTTCTGTAGCCAGGCCATTGTTGGCTGTCTACAAGCAAGTATATGCTAACTCACATCAATCAAAGGCGATGGCTGCAATATCCTCAACGGCGTCATAAAGCTCCAATGCAAACATCTACTTTGTAAGATCAAGGCTCATTACTGATCAGCATCAAGGAACCTTCCCGCATGCGACTGCAGTACCAAGGACAATCCCCTGAGCGTATCGGTTTTCTGCTGCTCCCTCGTTTTGCCATGGTGGCTTTCTTCTCAGCCGTAGAACCACTCCGCATTGCCAATCGCATTGCCGGGCACGAACTGTTCCAGTGGCGCGTGATGAGTGAATCGGGGGAACCCGTGACGGCCAGTAATAACATGACGCTAATGGCCGATGAAGGTCTGACCCCCTATCCCGATATATCCAGCCTGGCTGTCTGTGCCAGCTTCGAGCCCGAAAAATCGATTTCTCGTCAATTAACGCAGTGGCTGCATCGCCAGGCACAGCGCGGCTGCGTACTCGGAAGCATGGACACCGGTGCGATTGTACTCGCCAGCGCTGGCTTGCTGGACGACCAGACGATCACCTTGCACTGGGAGAGCCTACCGGTGTTCCGCGAATCATATCCGCACTTAAAAGCCGTCGAATCTCTCTTTGAAATAAGTAAGTCCGGTTTTTCATGTGCGGGAGGCACGGCCGCCATGGATATGTCGCTGGATCTAATCGCGAGGCGCCATGGCGATACGCTCGCTCAGCAGGTGTCGGAACAGCTTATTCACGCGAATATTCGTCACCCTGAGGACCGCCAGCGTTTCGAGCTGTCCGGCCGACTCGGCTCTCGTAAGCCTGCATTATTACGATCTGTCGCCTTGATGGAGGCAAACCTCGAACACCCTATTGTGATTGCCGACATCTCTGAACAGGTAAATATCTCATTGCGTCAACTTCAAAGGTTATTCGAGCAAGAGTTAGGCAGTAGCCCACGCCGTTACTATCTTGCTTTGCGGCTCGAACGATCCCGTCAGCTGCTGCGCGAAACTCAGCGCGACATCATCGAAATCGCCCTCGCCTGCGGCTTCAATTCCGCATCAAGCTTTGCTCGCTCGTTCCGACACTATTACGGTTACACACCCAGTGATGTTCGTCTCCACGCCAGACCGAACGTTGCTCCCGTAGAGGACTGAGGCCTCAAAAGGCGCATAAAGCACAGCCAATGACGCATTTCGCGCACCAGTGCGGTCATCCTGCTGGCAATGTGGCAGGCATCAAAAGCGAATGCCAACCCACATTACGGAGTGCGAGCCATGTTCATCGAGACCCACGATTCATTGCCACTTACGCCGGATTACGATGCCTGGCCTGTCGACGTCTCGATTGCATCGATTGAACATCAGCCAAGAGAGCTGCATGTTTACTGGGAGGATGGACAATTCAGCCGCTATCACAGCGTCTGGCTGCGCGAAAATGCCGCCGATGATTCAACGATCAATCCCGCCACACGGGAACGCATACTGGATCTTTCAAGCCTGAATGCTTGGCCAACAATCGACAGTGCTGCGCTTGAGGAGAGTGGCGCCGTCTGCCTGACCTTTGCACCGGAGCAGCGGCCATTACGCTTTCATCCCGGCTGGTTACGAGCCCACGACTATTCCAACGGCCATACTCAGGATGCACCGCTGGTTGCCGTAACGACATGGCGGGGTAGCGATAAGCAGGCCCCTGATACGTTCGATGCCAACGGCTGGCTTGATCACCCATCAGGCAGCCCTGTCGATACAGCCCTGCTGGAGCCGGCGCTGGAAAGCCTGTTGAGCCAAGGTCTTGTCAGGCTTCAAAACCTGCCCACCGCCCCCGGCACACTGGCTGACATTGCCCGGCGAATTGGCCCTATCCGGCCGACAAATTTCGGTGAACTCTTCGATGTAAAGGCCAAACCCAACCCGGATTCAAATGCCTATACATCGATTGCGCTGCCACCGCATGTGGATCTACCGACACGCGAATACCAGCCGGGGCTGCAACTGCTTCACTGTCTGGAAAATAGCGTTACGGATGGGCAAGCAGTGATGATGGACGGTTTTGCCATTGCCGAGGCACTGCGCGATGAAGAACCTCAGGTCTTCGACACATTGAGCCAAGTTCGATGGTGCTTCGCCAATACGGCCCAGACCACCGATTATGTATGGCATGAGCCAGTGATTCGCTGCGATGCGCATGGTGAGCTGCTCGAAGTCCGCATCGCCGACTTCTTGAGGGGGCCTCTGCAGACCGATTTCAACCAAGTCGAGCCAGCCTACGAAGCGTTAATGGCACTACAACGTCGCTTGCGTGACCCTAGCTTCGCGATGCGATTCACCTACCACCCCGGTGACTTGGTCATCTTCGATAACCGCAGGCTGCTGCATGCGCGTGATGCCTTCGAAGGCAGCAGCGGCCAGCGTTGGCTGCAGGGTTGCTACCTGGAACGCGACGAAGTCCGCTCGCGTTACCGCATCGTGCAACGCACTAAGCGACAAAAGCGTATCGCAACAGCTGACTAGGAGGCTGACAGGCTGCCACGTTCAGCCGTGGTGCTAGGCGCTTCCCCGAAGCGCTGGCGATAAGCACGCGCGAAATGGGCCGGCTGGGTGAAACCCGTCGCCAATGACGCCTCGGTTACCCGGCAACGACTATCAGCCAGAATACGCTGTGCTTGGTCGAGACGCATACCCAGGTAGCACTGCTTCGGGGTTTCCCCAAAATGGGCCATGAACAGCCTTGTCAATTGCCGTTGCGATTGTCCAATCATGCGACAAATATCGGGAATGGGTATGACTTGAGATAAGTGGGCTTCCATCACCGCCAGTGCTCGAACCACTGTCCGGGGTAGATGTGCCAATTGACGGCTGTGAGCCATAGATACACTATCCGTGTTACCCCGCTGATGCACAATTTGCCTTCCCACGGCATCGGCTAACGCAGGCCCGTAGGAGCTCTCCACCCAGGTCAGCATCATATCGATGCTGGCCACGCCCCCCGACCCGGTCAAACGCCCGTGCCCAAATTCATAGCGTGCATCACTGATGGTGAGGTTAGGAAACTCCTGTCGAAACGCCGGGATACACTCCCAGTGCATGGCGATCCGGTGTCCTTCTAGCACCCCCGCCCGGGCCAGAATAAAAGGGGCAGTATCCAGCCCGCCGAGCCACCCACCATGTGCTGCCACTTGCCTTAATATTGACCGCTCACGCGACGTGGTAGTGACCTCTGGCTCGTAGGAGGAGACCACCATCAAATGAGCGTGTTGATCAACATCATCAAGACGCCCGTCAACATCAATGCGAACCCCATTACTCGCGACCACGGCTTGCCCATCCGAGGACAGTAAGCGCCAGGCAAAGAGATTGCGCCCAAATCGATTGGAGACCCGTAACGGTTCCAGAAGGCAAAAAAGGGTCAGCATGGAAAACTTGGGCAATAACCACACATTAAGTGTTTGTTCGGCCTCTACAAAGTCTAGTAGCGGCGGCGAATCCGGGCGTGGATAGGGCCAGCCCTCAGGTATGCTGTCTCTCATGGCTAAAATTATTCAATAAAAGGCTAATTTTATCAAGTTGATTGCCCAAAACAGCGCTAGGGTGGAGGTCGGCAAGGCAATGATGCGCCTAGCCAACACAGTCGTCAGTAACCGATCATTTGCGGAGAGCCGTCCCCATGTCCCAATCCGTCACCGTCAACCTTCAAGCACAGGGCCGTCGCCTAAGGATTGAGGCTGACGGCCATCATCGCGACTATGTCCCCCTCTGGTTACGCGAACGCAGCCCCGATGATGCCACCCGAGATCCCTATACCGGCCAACGCTTGGTCGAAGCCGCCGAGCTACCGCTGGATCTGATGATTGAGACGGCCGATGTGGCTGACGGGCAACTGAAACTAGGCTTCAGTGATGGGCACCTCACCACTTTCACACTAGCTGAACTGCTTAACGAACAGGCCAGCGATTCGCCCCGGCAACTCTGGGATGCCGCCGAGGCACCACATTCCAAAGCAGACTTCGCTACCGCGCTTGAAGACGATTCGGCGCTGCTGTCTATGCTTGATGCGCTTCATCGCAACGGCTTTGTCGTTGTTTCGGGTGTGCCCGCCAACAATGACGGTATGCAGCCGCTGATTGATCGCATTGGCCCGCTAAGACGCACCAACTGGGGTGGCATCGCCGACGTCAAATCGGTGGCCAACGCCTATGACCTGACCATGACGCAACGCGGCCTGGAGCCCCACACCGACAATCCCTACCGGGATCCAATCCCCGGCTATATTTGGCTGCACTGCCTGGCCAATGCCGCCGAAGGTGGCGACAGCACCCTGGCCGATGGCTTTATGGCGGCACGCCTGCTGCGCCAGCGCGACCCAAACGCCTACGCCTGCCTCACTCGGGTAACGCCTAGCTTCCGCTACTGCGACGCTGATACTTACCTGGAAAGCGAGGGCCCGCTGATCGAACTGGACAGCCGCGGTGATCCCGCCCGGGTGCGCTATTCCAACCGTACCGAAAACATTCCAGCGCTGCCTGCAGAAGAGTTGGAGGCCTACTACGCCGCCCGCAAAGCCTTCTACGAATTGATCACCGGCGAAGAACTGACTCTGCATCTTAAGCTCGACCCGGGTCAGATGCTGATCATCGATAACTATCGCCTACTGCATGGACGCAGCGCCTTTCAACTGGCGGGCGGCGTGCGCCATATGCGCCAAGGTTATGTCGATCGCGACAGCACCGCCAGCCGTCGCCGCGTGCTGCAACAGCGGCTCGCCACCCCTCAGGCCCAAGGAGAACCGGCATGACTCAAGCCCGCTTTCGCCACTTCGGTGAGGCTCAACGGGAGGACTGGGCGCTGATTGATGCCCGATTCCGTGATTATTTATCCGATACCCCGCGCCGGGTACTTGCCCACCTGCACAATTTGGCTGGCGATCACCACGGTTATCCGGTCGATCGCTACGAGCACTGCTTGCAGACCGCCACCCGGGCACTGCGCGATGGTGCCGACGAGGAAATGGTCGTCTGCGCGCTGCTCCACGATATCGGCGACGATCTGACCCCGGCGAACCACGCCGAGGTCGCTGCAGCCATCCTTGAACCCTTTATCGATCCCCTCAACGCCTGGATGATTCGTCACCACGAACTCTTTCAGGGCTACCATTACCGGCACTTTTTTGGCCAAGACCCCCACGCCCGAGAGCAATATCGCGACCACCCGGCCTATGAGCGCACCGTCCTCTTCTGTGACCGTTGGGATCAGGCCAGCTTTGACCCCGATTATGACACCCTGCCCCTGGAACACTTCATCCCCATGGTAGAGC
>NZ_JH393257.1:1488391-1569170 GCF_000236035.1 Vreelandella boliviensis LC1 | reverse complement strand
GCGCTACGATGAGCCAGACCTGCGCCCAGTTGCTGCTGCGAACCCTAGAGGCCTATGACGTGGACACCGTCTTTGGCATCCCCGGGGTGCACACGATCGAGCTCTACCGCGCCCTGGGCGCGAGCCCAATCCGCCATGTCACCCCGCGCCATGAGCAGGGCGCAGGCTTTATGGCCGACGGCTACGCCCGCGCCAGTGGCCGCCCCGCCGCCTGTTTTATCATCACCGGTCCCGGCATGACCAATATCGCCACGGCGATGGGCCAGGCACTGGCCGACTCGGTACCCATGCTGGTGATCTCCAGCGTCAACCGCCGCAACACGCTAGGGCGTGGCCAGGGGCGGCTCCATGAGTTGCCAAACCAGCAACAAACCCTGGCGGGCGTGAGTGTTTTTAGCCACACCTTGCACGACCCAGCCGCCCTGCCGGAGATCATCGCCCGCGCCTTTGCCACCTTTCGCGGTGCACGACCAGGGCCAGTGCACATCGAAATCCCCATCGACCTGTTTGATGCCCCGGTGGCCGATCACCTGCCGCGTCCGATTGAGGTATTTCCCCCGGCACCAGCGCCCCCTGCCACTGCTCGCGCCGCCAAATGGCTCAGCCAAGCCGAACGCCCACTATTGCTGCTGGGCGGCGGCTGCGTGGCGGCCCCCGAGACTGCCCGCGCTCTGGTAGAACGGCTGCAGGCGCCGACCTTGACGACCATCAACGCCAAGGGTGTGCTGGGGCTGAACCACCCGCTCGATCTGGGGGCCACCATGAGTCTGCCCGCCGCACGTGCCCTGGCGGCCGATGCCGATGTCATTCTGGCGCTGGGCACCGAGCTGGGCGAAACCGACTACGATCTGGTGTTTGATGACGGCTTCCACCTCAACGGACAGCTCATTCGAGTCGACATCGATCCCCAGCAGCTGGGCCGCAACCAGCGTGCAGACCTGTCCATGGTCGCCGATGCTGGGGAGACCATGGCCGCGCTGTTACAGGCACTGCCCCACCGCCGCGAGGCTGATGGACGCGCCGCTGCGACTCTTCAGGCGCTGGCCCTGCATGAAGATCCCGATCTGGCCCCCTATGTGCCGCTCTTCGCCACGCTGCAGGCCACGCTTCCCGACGCCATCTTGGTGGGCGACTCCACCGGGCCGGTGTATGCCGGTAATTTCCTGGCTTCGTTACCCGCGCCGCGCTGCTGGTTCAACTCGGCGACGGGCTACGGGACCTTGGGCTATGGCCTGCCGGCTGCCCTCGGGGCCGCCCTGGCTTGCCCAGAACGACCGGTAGTCGCTCTGGTGGGGGACGGAGGTGTGCAGTTTGTGCTCGGCGAGCTGGGCACTGCCCGTGACCTGCCCTACCCAGTAGCGGTGCTGATCTGGAACAACCAAGGCTATGACGAAATTCGCCGCTACATGGCCATGCACGCGGTACCACAGTTGGGCGTCGACTTGACGGCGCCGGGCTTTGCCGACTTGGCCAGTGCGTTCAACTGCCGCTACCGCGCAGTAGGCGACCCTGCGTCCCTGGGTAAGGCACTCGCACAGCTGGCAGATGACAACTCACCGCTGCTGATCGAAGTGGATGCCACAACCTGGATGAACACTGTGTAAATAGCAAAAGCCATCAATAATAGATCGACTAATCGACACACAAGGACCCTGACATGCGTAAAACAACCCTTTTAACCACCATGACACTGATCGGCATACTGCCGCTAATTGCCCAGGCGGCCCAGGATGCCAGCGATGAACTGCGTCTCATCGTTCCCCCCTGGCCGGGAGTCACCGTCAAGTCAGAAATCTTCGCCCAGCTAGCGGAGCCGCTGGGATATCGCGTCGAGACACTGGAAGTCAGCTCGACAGTGGGCTACCAGACGCTGCAGAGCGACGAAGCTGATGCCTTCCTGGCCGGCTGGCTGCCTGCCCAGCAGGAAAGCTACGACGCCACCATGGCGGCCGGTGCGATTGTTGATCTGGGCAACAATGTGGAAGGGGCTCGCATGGGGTTCGCGGTGCCGGGCTACGTCTATGAGGCGGGAGTGACCAGCGCCGAACAGTTGGCCGATCCTGAAACTGCCAAACGCTTTGACCACCGTGTCTACAGCATCGAGAGTGGCTCCACAGTCACTGACATGCTCGAGAACGCCATCGATACAGATACCTATGGCCTTGGCGACTGGGACGGGATGCCATCATCCACGCCGGGCATGCTTAGTGAGGTAGCCGCCGCCGTAAACGAGGATCGCTGGATTCTCTTTTACGGCTGGACGCCCCATTGGATGATCCCCGAGTACGACGTGCGTATCCTGGATGATCCAGAGAGCGTCTTCGGCAAGAATAACGGGCAAAGCGATGTTAAAACCATCGTTGCTAAACGTTACACCGAGGCCAATCCCAACCTAACCCGCCTGCTCGACCAGTTCACCCTCTCCGCCGATGAGCAAAGCGAGTTTATCAGTGCCTTCAGCCTGGAAGAGCGAGATCTTGATGAGGTTGCCAGAGAGTGGATTGAACAACACCCTGAGCGTGTCGCAAGCTTTCTGGAAGGTGTCACCACCTACGACGGCAAGGAAGCCCACGCCGCAGTAAAAGGCAGCCTATGAGTGCCAATGCTACTCAGGAGGATGAGGTTCGCCGGGACTTGGCCGCTGCTTATCGACTGATCGCCCTAGACGGCATGGACGACGGTATCGATACGCATATCTCGGCGCGTCTTCCCGGTGAGCGCTTTTTGCTTAACGCTTACGGCCTGCGTTTCTCCGAGGTGCGCGCCGACAGTCTGGTGACGGTAGACGCCGACGGCAAGGTGCTCGACGACCCTACGGGACTGGGCATCAACCCGGCCGGTTTTACCATACACAGCGCTCTGCATGCCGCCCGACCCAACGTTAACTGCGTACTGCACACCCATACCGTGGCTGGCGTTGCGCTCTCCTGTCTTGAGGAGGGCCTTTTGCCGCTCAACCAATGGTCGCTGGAGTTCTACAATCGGCTGGCCTACCACGACTTCGAAGGCATTGCGCTGGCACTCGATGAACGCCAGCGCCTGGCTGACGATCTGGGCGATCATTCGGCCATGATCCTGCGTCAACACGGGTTACTGACCTGTGGCGCAAGCGTAGGCGACGCTTTCCTGCGCATGCGCAACCTGGAGCGTAGTTGCCAGGCACAGTTAGCGGCTCAGGCTACCGGCCAGACACTGCGTTTGGTATCGCCTTCCATGGCCGAATACGTAGCCCAACAGTACGCAACTTGGGCGGCAAGCCCCGCTGGCAGTGATAGAGCCTGGCAGGCCGAACTACGGCGGCTGAATAACGCTAAGAATTCCTCCTAATCAGAACCAACAAAGGCATCCTATGCACTATTCACGACTAACCGAGCGCATTGCCGGCGAGGGCGCTGCGGCCTGGGATATTCACTACCGCGCCCTGGCCCGCCAGGCTGCTGGCGAGGACATCACCGTGCTCTCGGTGGGTGACCCGGATTTCGCCACCCCGACGCCGATAGTTGAGAGCGCCGTGGCCAGCCTGCGTGGTGGTGCCACCCACTACCCAGACGTGCAGGGCAAGTTAGCACTGCGTCAAGCCATCGCCGCTGGCTACCGCCGCCAGGGCCTCGATGTGGGCCCTGATAACGTGATTGTCATGGCCGGCGCGCAGTGCGGCCTCTACGCCGCCGCCCAGTGCCTGCTGGATCCCGGCGACGAAGTCCTGGTGCCTGAACCCAGCTACGTCACCTACGAAGCCGTGCTGCGAGCCACCGGCGCTGAGATGGTGCAGGTGCCGCTTCACAGCAAGGCAGACTTTCGCCTCGACCCGGTCGCCCTGGAGGCCGCCATCACGCCCCGCACCCGGGCGATATTGCTCAATAGCCCTCACAACCCCACCGGCCAGTTGATCGACGCCGACACCTGGGAAGCCATCGCCGCACTGTGCCAACGCCACGACTTGTGGTTGATCGCCGACGAGGTCTACGCCGAGTTGATTTTTGAGGGCGAGCACCTTTGCCCCGCCACGCTGCCCGATATGGCCGAACGCAGCGTGATCGTCAGCAGCCTCTCAAAGTCGCACGCCATGACCGGCTGGCGGCTGGGCTGGGTACTGGGCCCCGAAGCGCTGATTGAGCACCTCACCCACTTGGCGCTATGCATGCTTTACGGCTGCCCGGACTTTATTCAGGACGCTGCCTGCGATGCCCTTCAGACACCGCCCGCCGAGTTGCACGCCATGCGTGAGACCTATCGGGCACGCCGCGACGCTGTCTGTGAAGCGCTCGCCAAAAGCACGTCGGTAACCGCTATCCGTCCGCCTGCCGGAATGTTTCTGATGGTGGATGTTCGCGCCACGGGCCTCTCTTCCCAAGCCTTTGCTGATCGCCTACTCGACGAGGAAGGCATCTCGGTGCTCTCCGGTGAAGCGTTTGGGCCTTCAGCAGCGGGCTTTGTGCGGCTCAGCCTGACCGTGGAGGCCGAGCACCTCACCGCCGCCAGCCTTCGCTTGGCAGCCTGCGCCGAACGTGCTCGGGTCGAACTGTCACCTACCCCGGCCACGGAGGCCGATTGCCTATGACATCATCATTTTCACCTGTATCTCCTCCCCACGCTGCCCCCGTACCGGCGGTGATGGCTAATCACCTTCACAAACATTTTGGCGAGCTAGAGGTGCTCAAGGGCGTCTCCTTGGAAGTGCCAGAAGGCAGCGTTACTTCAATTATCGGCGCCAGCGGCTCCGGCAAAAGCACCTTATTGCGCTGCATGAACCTATTGGAAAGACCTGACCAGGGCGAACTAGCGATTGCGGATGAGGCGATTCGTTTCGACCGCAATCCCCAGGGCGACATCATCGGTCTCGACCGTCGCCAGCTGCAACGGCTACGCGGCAAAGTCACCATGGTCTTCCAACAGTTCAACCTGTGGCCTCACCTGACAGTGCTCGGCAACGTCATCGAAGCGCCTATGCGGGTCAAGAAGCTCTCTCGTAAGCGGGCTACGGCTTTGGGTGAGCACTATTTAGAGCGGGTAGGTATGGCCGACCGGCGCGACGCTTACCCTGCCTTTCTCTCCGGTGGCCAACAGCAGCGGGTGGCCATTGCCCGAGCCCTGGCGATGGAGCCACGTCTGCTGCTCTTCGATGAACCCACCTCGGCGCTGGATCCAGAGCGCGTCAACGAGGTGCTTGGGGTGATCCGTGGCCTCGCTGACGAGGGCCGCACCATGCTACTGGTCACCCACGAAATGCATTTCGCCCGTGAGGTCTCCGACCAGTTGGTCTATCTCGATCAGGGCCAAATCGCCTGTTCGGGCACCCCTGAAGACGTCTTCGCGGATCCCCGCTGTCGCCAGTTTATGGCGCCCGCGGCCTGATAGCTCCACAAGCAACCATTACAAGAACTGCTATTACAAGAACCGCCATCACAAGAACCGACCTAACAGGAGAAGACCATGAAATGCCCCATGATGATTGCTATTGCCGTGACCGCGCTTGGCCTCGGCCACACTGCCCAGGCCGCCGAGCCCCTCAAGGTAGGTATCTCCGGTGAACCCTACCCACCGTTCACCTACAAGGCTGCCAGCGGTGACTGGACCGGTTTCGAGGTAGAACTGGCCCACGCCTTCTGCGCGGCCATGGACCGCGAGTGTGAAATCGCGCCCACCGGCTGGAGCGGCATCATTCCTTCGCTCAACGCCGGGCGCATCGACATGATCATGAACTCCATGTCGATCACCGATAAGCGCAAGCGGGTCATCGACTTTACTCGCCCCTACTACTTCACACCAGGCGCCTATGTCGCCACCAGCGACCAGGTGCTCGATATTCCCGACGGCCTGGACGGCCTGGTGATGGGCGTACAGTCGGCCACCACCAACGCCACCTATGCCCGCCGAGCGCTACGCGACAGCGGTGTGGATATCCGCCTCTATGATCAGGCCGAGCAAGTCAACAATGACCTGCTATCAGGACGACTAGACGTGATCCTTGCCGACGAGATTGCCATGATGCAGTTCCTGGATCGCAACGAAGCGGAAGCCTTTGAGATCAAGGCCACCGCGCCGCTTCACGAGGCCTACGGTGAGGGTATCGGCATCGGCCTTCGTCAAGGGGAGGACGCACTACGCGAAGCGCTTAATGCCGCCATCGCCACAGTGATCGAAGGCGGCACCTGCGCCAGCCTTTCCGAGCAGTACCTGGGCACCGACGTCTGCGTCTACGACTGAACCACGTTCACTAAAACGCTTGCTATATCCCCCGGCGCCACTGGCGTTGGGGGTTCTTTTCTGTGACTAACTGTTCCGTGACCGAGGAAAGCAACAACCATGACTGCGATGACATCAGAGGGGCTCATCGATTGGGCGGGCCCCATCCTGGGCGGGGCGCTGACCACGGTGCAGATCGCCGTGTTGGCTTACGCCATCGGCCTGTTACTTGGGCTACTAGGCGCTGGCGCCAAGCTCAGTCCCTGGGCACCGTTGCGCAGCCTAGCCACCGCTTACTCCACCCTCATCCGAGCCGTGCCCGAACTGCTGCTGATCATCTTGCTCTACTATGCCGGCGCCCAGGCACTGGATTCCCTGCTGGCGTATCTGGGCATGGCCGGTGCCGTACAGATCACCGGCTTCGCCACTGCCGTTGGCGTGCTGGCTTTCGTTCAAGGCGCCTATATGACCGAGGTATTCCGCGGTGCCATCCTGGCCATCCCCCGCGGCCAGTTGGAGGCCGCCGATGCCTTTGGCTTCTCGCGTTGGGCCCGTTTTCACCGCATCGTGCTGCAGGGGATGCTACCCAACGCCCTACCGGGTATGTCTAATCTCTGGCTGATTTTAATCAAGGACACCGCTTTGATCAGTGTGATCGGTTTCAACGAGCTTTTTTTCACCATTCAGCAGGCTGCCGCCAGTAGCCGCGCTTACTTTCTTTTCTATGCAGCCGCCGGTGTCATTTACTTGCTGATAACCCTGAGTTCCACGGCACTTTTCACCCGCCTCGAGCGTTACGTGCGCCGTGGCCAACCCACGGAGGCCTGACATGGACTTTACCTGGCTGAGTGATCCGTTCTACCAACGCTATCTATGGGAAGGTTTTGTCAATACGCTGTGGCTGCTGCTGGTCTCTGCGGTGGGCGGCCTGTTTCTCGCCGTGTTAGTGGCACTGGCCAGATTGCGCGGGCCGCGGCCCTTGGCATGGCTGATTTGGGCTTTTACCACCGTGATGCGCGGCACCCCGTTGCTGGTGCAGCTATTCTTCTTTTACTACGGCGTGGGGCACCTGATGGAAGGCGTGCCGGGCATACAAGAAACGTTCATGTGGCCACTGCTACGCAACCCCTTCTTCTTCGCTGCGGTGACTTTCATTCTAAGCGTAGGCGCCTACTCTGGCGAAGTGATCCGCGGCGCCATGCAAAGCGTCCCCCAGGGCGAACTGGAGGCGGGCCGCGCCTTCGGCCTCTCTGGTTTCCAGGTGCTTACCCGGCTGTGGCTACCCCGTGCCATCCAGCTCTGCCTGCCCACGCTTACTGGCGAAATGATCCTGCTACTCAAGTCGATCCCGCTGGTTTCCACTATTGCCCTGATGGATTTATTACAAGCGGCCAATATCATCCGCGACGAGACCTTCCTGGTCTACGAACCCCTGCTACTGATCGCCGGCATTTACTTGGCTACCACCGTGGTGCTAACGCTGGTGCTACGTCTTGTAGAGATCAACTTTCCCGGTATGCAACCGACTCAACGCCGCTGGCTGCCAATTCGCTAAACAGGACAATATCCCATGCCCGCTTCCAAAGACACGTTCATAAACACGCGCCAAGACACCCTGAACGAACAGTTTATCGACAACGCCTGGGTGCCGAGCCGAAGCAAGACGTGTCGGCCGGTGCACGACCCCTATCACGAATCCCTTCTGGCCGAGATGACCTGCGGTGATCCGGCAGACGTCGATCTCGCCGTGGCGGCAGCCCAGCGCGCCCTGCCCAACTGGCGAGCCACGCCGGAGGCAGGCCGAGGCGAGTATCTGGAGGCCATCGCAGCAGGGCTTGAAACCCGCCGCCAGGCCCTCGCTGAACTCTCCAGCCGCAACAATGGCAAACCTCTGGCGGAAGCCTACCAAGACCTGGACGATGCCATTGCCTGTTACCGCTACTACGCCAAGGCCGCCGTCGCTCTGGGTCAGCGCCAGGGAACCGTTGAAGATGCGGGTCAACCCGACCTGGAAGCGCGTCACTACTGGGATGCCATCGGTGTGGTGGGACTGATCACCCCCTGGAACTTCCCGTTGGTCAGTAGTGCCTGGAAACTGGCGCCAGCGCTTGCCGCTGGCTGCACGGTGGTGTTCAAACCCTCCGAGGTTACCCCTCTGCCCGAGCAGATACTGGCGGAGATTGTCATGGAGGCAGGCCTGCCACCCGGCGTCTTCAATCTACTGCTAGGCGACGGTGAGGGCATCGGCGCCCCGCTGAGCCGCCATCCCAGTATTGACAAGTTATCCTTCACCGGCAGCAACGCGGTGGGCGAAGCGGTGATGCGCGCCGCAGCCCAGGGTGTCAGGCCGGTCTCACTGGAGCTGGGCGGCAAGTCCGCGATTCTGGTCACCGAAGATGCCGACCTCGGACTTGCTCGGGACCTGGTGATGGCTGGCATCTGCTATAACGCTGGCCAGATGTGTTCGGCCACCAGTCGACTACTGGTTCATGAGCGCCTGGCAGATGACCTTTATGCAGCCATTGACGCCGCTATGGCAGCGCTACGCCTAGGCGACCCCCAGGCGATAGAGACCGACATGGGGCCACTGGTCAACGCTACCCAGCGAGAACGGGTACAGAGCTATATGGCCCTAGCCAATGAGGAGGGGCTGAGTAGCGAGACGCCAGCTCTCACTTTGCCCGAGCAGGGCTTTTTCGTGGCGCCGCGCCTATATCGCGAAGTGCCCACCACTAGCCGCCTGTGGCAGGAGGAGATCTTTGGCCCACTGCTTTGCGCACGCAGCGTGGCCGACGACGCTGAAGCCATTGCCCTGGCCAACGACAGCGACTTCGGTTTGGCCGCCACGGTAGTAGCTGGCGACGCTGACCGCGCCGAGACCATCGCCCGGCGACTGGAGGCAGGCAACGTATGGTGCAACAGCGATCAGATTGCGCCGCCCCAGGGCAGTTGGGGCGGTATGAAGCGCAGTGGCATCGGTCGCGAATTGGGCGATTTGGGTCTGGGCGCTTATCTGGAGCTCAAGCGCATTACACGCCCCGCGAAGACTTGATAATCGGGCCTAGCCACGACATTGAGATTCACTGTCATGCCGCGCCGTACCATCGGTGTTACGCACATGCTCCCTAAAAGGCTGGATATCAACCAAGAGAGCTGGCGCTGGTTGTTGGACAAGCGCTGGAAAGGCATGGTCAGCCTGCAAAATGACAGCGCCATCGGCGCCATTGACCCGCACTGGCAGCCAAAGCAGCGGGGCTGGCCGAGTTCGAAGACCTGAGCAATCTAAGCCTGGCAGAGATCGGCAGCCTGATTGGCTGCCTTATCAACCTTAAGTGTCAGCAACACTTTCGCGCTTTCTGGAACAACCAGGATCAAGCCTCTTCCGATATGGTGCGCGGCCGGGTCGGCATCGAAAGCCTCTAGTCGCCCGCCATAACTGCCCTCAAAAAAAGGAATATCAAGGTCGCAGGGCAGAAACCAGCTCCCGAGCAAAGCGTTGAGCAGAAGGCAGCGCGCCAAAACTCCATACCGGCGGTAAGCGCAATAGCTTGGCGTTTTTAACGCTGGGTAAATGTTGCCATAAACCACTTTTCGCCAGCGTGTCTTCGACCCCAGCGGGCACCGGCTCGACAACGACCAGCGTGGCCTCAGGATAGTCGTAGAGCGCTTCGATACCCACGAGTGAAAATCCCCAGGCATTGGTGGGCCGATCCCAGGCATTGGTCAAATTGATTCGTTCAAGCACGGCATTATAGAGACTATTGTCGCCAAAAACCCTGACATGACGGGCATCCATGAATTGCACCATCAGCAGCGGCGGTGCATCAGGGAGCTGTTGGCTAAGCGTGTCCATCAACGCATGCGTTTCGTTGATTAGCTGCTCTGCCTGCAGCCGGTGGCCGGTTAACTCACCTAGCTGACGGGTGAGTGTTTGTATCTCTTGCCAGGTATGAGTGCCGGGTGAATAGGGGGAAAACGACGTGACCGGGGCAATTCTCTCCAGACGCTCTGTCAAACTAGCGAACATCGGCGAAATGAACGTTTGCGTCGGTGGCGATTGCGCCATGAGCTCGAGGTTGGGCTGTGATCGCAGGCCAAGATCTGCAACGCCGTCGGGGAGCCTTGGCTCCCCTACCCACTCATGGTAGCCATTTTGTTGAGCGGTACCACTCAGCGGCGCGTCAATGGCCAGTAGCGTTTCGGCAATGGTCCAGTTGATGGTGGCCCACTGCGCGTGGGCACTCGACAAGGGCAGCAAGCAAGCGGCTGTTAAACAGCAGCGGGCCAAGAAAGAGAGCATCGACCGGTGGCACATAGCAGCGAGAGCATCAGAAAAACGGGAACACATTTAGACGTCAATACGCATTTTTTGCAAGGCAGTACGGAAAAATGTCATCCGCATATGTTAATACATCTCATTTTGTTTATCATATACATCCATGTCGGAAAGGTGATCATGGCACGACGGCCAAACCTCCGCTTTCTTACATCGGCTGCATAAAAATGCAGCGGCTGTGCGCTGCTGTAAAAACGATAGGATCGACACTATGCCTCTTGGGAACACCTCCAACACAGCGCGCAAAGCACGGCTTCTGCGCGCGCTGGTGCTGATCGCGATGGGTATCACACCCGCGACCACCTGGGCGCAGACGAGTGCTGCCAATCAGCCCCTGGATACCGTCACCGTAACGGGCTCCGTACCGACCTATGGAGATACGCCACCTCCGGCCTTCGCCGGTGGCCAAATCGCGGCGGGTGGCCGCGTAGGACTGGTCGGTGAAAAAGACGCGATGGACGTGCCTTTCAACGTCATCAGTTATACCAGTGAGCTGATGGAAAATCAGCAATCTCAAACACTGGGCGATACCCTGCAAAACGATGCCTCGGTATCGGTAGGGCTAGGCTTTGGCATCTATGGCGAAGCGTACAAGGTACGCGGCTTTAGCCTGACCGGTGACGACGTGGCTTATGGCGGCCTCTACGGCGTGCTGCCACGCCAAATCATCAACAGCGACCTTGCCGAGCGCGTCGAAGTCTTCAAAGGCGCCAGCGCCTTTACGTCGGGCATTCCCATCGGCGGGAGCGGCGGTATCGGTGGCACCGTCAACATAGAGCCCAAGCATGCGGGGGATGACCCGATGCTCAAACTATCCAGTGGTTATCGCTCCGATGGCTACGGCGAAGTGGGCGTCGATGCTAGCCAGCGTTACGGGGATCAGCAGCAATGGGGAGCACGAGTAAGTGCCACCCGCGGCCGCGGTGATACCGCCATTGATGACGAAACCCAGCGCGATACCTCCTTCGTCGTTGGACTCGACTACCGTGGGGATCAAGGCCGAATATTGTTCGATGTCGGTCATCAAAAGTTCACCCTGGATGGCGGCCGTTCAAGTGTCAGAACCGGCGCGGTCACTCGGGTGCCCACTGCGCCAGACTCCTCGTTGAACTACACCCCTTCTTTCGGTGGAACCGAGCTAGAAACCAATTTCGGCATGGTCAGGGGCGAATATGACCTCACCAACTCCTGGACCGCTTTCGCGGCCTTAGGGGGTAACCGCACGCACGAAGGCATCGTGTCGGCGACTCCGCTCCTTACCGATGACGCGGGGAACGCCACGGTCAACGACTTCGAGACCGACAACCATATCGACAACGTCGCCAGCCAAGCGGGGCTCCGTGGCTACGTGCTGACCGGCCCGGTTAGCCATGACATCACCGTTGGCTACTCTAGCGCCTATCGCAAGTTCGACACGGACTGGAATTCCCTCGCGGCAGGCACGACCAACATCTACGATCCCGCCGATTTATCTCGCCCGGATGGCACGCCTTTCGTGGGGGGTGGCGTGACGCGCCAACGCTCCCAAGGGGTCACGCTGAGCGACACGCTTGGATTCATCGATGACCGACTGTTGCTGACGCTGGGAGCACGCTATCAGGAACTCGAGATCGACGAACGTCCTAACGACGGCAACAGTAATCGCTATGCTGATCGTCGAGTAACCCCCGCCGTCGGCGCGGTGTTCAAGACCACGGATAATATCTCGCTCTACGCCAACTACGTCGAAGCTTTGCAGAATGGCGGCACGGTCAGCGATACTGCAGCGCTGAACTATGGTCAGCACTTGGGCATTGCCCATGCCGAGCAGCACGAGGTGGGCGCTAAGTTCGACTATGGTCACTTGGGTGGCGGCATTAGTCTGTTCCAGATTGAGCTGCCCTCTTCAGCGGTCGTCGATGGCGTCGGCAACCTGGATAACGAGCAGCGTAATCGCGGCCTGGAGCTAAGCCTTTACGGTGAGCCGACGACAGGAGTGCGCCTGTTCAGCAGCGCGACCTGGATAGATGCCGAACTCACCAAAACACAGGATGGCAACGAAGGAAATGACGCCACGGGCGTTCCTGAGTATCGTTTTGTGCTCGGTGGCGAATGGGACACGCCCTTCGTCGAGCGTCTCACTGCCACTGGTCGCGTCCTGCACACGGGCTCGCAGTACGCCGATGTAGCCAACGACTTGGAGCTGGATTCCTGGACACGCCTTGATCTTGGCCTGCGCTACACCACACCGGTCGGTGGCGCTGATTGGATCTGGCGCGCAGGCATCGACAACGTTACCGACGAAGATTACTGGTCAGGCGCCTCGACGTCCTTTGCAAATTATTTGATTCAAGGCGAACCGCGCACCTTCAAGCTTTCGGCGACCGTCGAGTTTTAAGTAACGCATCCTCTTTACCGTTACCTTGAGGGCGCTTCCTATGAAGCGCCCTCACCTATCCGCTGCAGAGTGGGACTTTTGGTATGTCGGCAAATCTGCCGCCAAAAGCCTTCCAGGCCCCGACAGCACCTCAGATTTGATTCATCGAGGCGAAATCCGCGACGGCGGAGACTACCAAGCAAGAATGAGCCGCATCGCGGTGTGGAATACCGTCATGGATAAGCACAACTATTGGGTAAGGTGCTGGAACGACTTTATGTCGGCTTAAGTCTTGTGCTTGATCTAGCATTTAGCCTCTTCTCATCTGCTTCCATCGCACTGGCAGCTAACAGCGTGATGGCCATAAGCACATGCCCCCGCCTCTTGCCTTCCTCAAGCTTATGCGGTTTTTTTGTCTGCTCAGCATGTTGTCTCTGCCCACCAGTTCCCATCTAATCAAGGCTGCGCCTGCCGCACACCTGCCAACGCTGGTAAATGTTACGAGCCCTAAGAAGGAGCGTTGAACAGAAAAGCTGGCGAGCCTCCGCTCGCTTCAGCAGCTTGTGCTAGGCTAAGTTCAGTAGAGAATTGAGCTCGTGCCCGAAAGCTAAAAGGCAGCGTATAGCTATGCAGCATAAGACTGAAAACGGCCCAAAGCGGTCATTCCTAAAAATGCAGCAGGTGCGCGAATTTTTGACATATCTTAATTAAAATTAATATCCTAAAGACCATAGGCTTGGGATAATTTGGCAGGCTGCATGTTTCGGACAAGCGTGATCGCACTTTCATCCAATCATCGGACGCCTTATCTAAGGCGCTGTCAGGGCCTTAACAGATTCACAGAACGAAATCGCTCGGCAGGCATAGATACTGTTATAGGACGTGAAATGAAAATTGATGTTGCATGCAAAAAAGGCAGTAGCAATAAAGCAAAAGGCGATCTTCTAGAAGAACTAGCCAAGAAACTGTTGTTAGCACAAAACTACGATGTTGTTGAAGAAATAAGAATAGTCGGTGCTGAACTGGATCTCCTATGTAAACATAGAGTGAACGGGAAAGAAATATATGTTGAATGTAAGGCCCAAAAAGACCCAGTATCAGCACCTGTTCTGAGACAACTTTGGGGCACAGTAGATTGTGAAGAATATTCTGAGGGGTGGATTATATCAACATCGGAATTTACCAAAGACGCTAAGGGTTTTGTTGAGAACTGGAAGTCAAAGCCTAAAGAAAAATCAGAAAGATTAAGCTTCTATTACCCTAAAGTAATCATTGAGGCTCTGAAGAGTTCATCGATTATTAGTGAGCCGCCAGTGCTCTCAGCAAGAGAGGTTGTTGAAACTCCGGAAGAATTGGGAGATTGGACTCTTCTACTATGTGAATATGGTGTGTACTGGTGCGTATATACCCTGAAGGGCGGCACACCTTATGGGGTTCTAATTTACGGAGCTTCAAGTGGCAAACATATTTGTGATGAAGATACTATCCAAAACCTAGCCACTCTAGATACGACAATTGCAGACTACGACCTCAGAGTGGGAATAAGCGAAGAAAAGGCAACTGCCAATACTTTATCAAATAAATTGCCTCCTGTTGTACAAGTCCAGATTGGTGAGTCTTGGGATGATTACCGACCAGCTCGACCCAAGGATTTTGTAGGGCGTGACTCCACCCAAAAAGAAATATTAAATTTCTTAGACTCAGCTAAAGATAACTCAGGCACGAGAATATTTGCTATAACTGGAAACTCCGGGCTTGGAAAAAGCTCCCTAATTGCAAAGCTTAGAGATAGATCTAGAAATGTCCGGTATAAAAATAAGTATTTTGTTTATGCCGTCGATATACGAGGGGCTCGGGAACCTTCGTATATTCCAGCTTCATTAATTGCTTCTTTAAGAGAAGCGCAAAAGACCGGGTTCGGAGACAAAATTGAGCTTAGTCTAACTGATCCAAGTTCGCCTTTAAATTCCAGCAGCATTCAAAACTACTTAAGCTCTCTGGAACGGAGGGAGCAGGTTGTTTGTCTAGTATTCGATCAGTTTGAAGAACTTTACTCCAAGCCAGAATTGTTTGGAATATTTAATGCTGCGAAAGATTTAATGCTAGATGTTGCAAGCAGCCAAAGCAATTTAGTTCTAGGTTTTGCATGGAAGACTGATAGTACTACTCAACAAGATCATCCTGCCTATCATCTATGGCATGAACTAGCTGACCACAGAAGAGAATATCGATTAGATGTTTTCGAGAGGGGGGAAATTTCAAAATCAATCACAAAATTCGAGAAAGAAATAAATCAAAAAATATCCGCGGAGATTAGGCATCAAGTCACCGAGGTTAGCCAAGGTTTCCCATGGCTGTTGAAAAAACTATGCATTAATCTATATGAAAGTATAGCGAAGGGTGAGAAAGCAGATTCAGTTCTCCTCGATTTAGATGTCGAGCGCCTTTTTCAAGCGGATATAAATATTCTATCTCCCCACGAGCTGGCATGCCTGAAACTTATTGCCCAGAAGGCACCTGCTGACTGGAGTGAAATTATTGAAACGTCCGGTACGACTGTTCTGAACAACCTTGTACACAAGCGATTGATCATAAAGAGTGGTGATCGACTAAATGTGTACTGGGATATTTTTAAAGATTACCTGTTAACGGGACGGGTTCCCGTTGTGCCTTATAACTACATACCGACATCAGACCCGTCTTCTGTTCTAAATATATGCACCAAGCTAAAAGTTAATGAATTTTCCGACTCCGTACATATTGGGAATAGTGTAGGACTTAATGAAAAGACAATATGGAATATTGGTGCAGATCTAGTGATGCTTGGTTTGGCAGAGCGGGAAGGCACCTCCTTTAAGATAAGTAATAAGCTTGGATCAAATGATGAAGGCGCTATATTGAGGCTTCTACGTGAAACTCTGGCTAAACACTCTCTAAAGGTAGCGCTATTTAAAAGTTATTCTGGTAAAACCATATCCCCCAGTATTGTTCGTGACACCTTTAGAGAATGTATACCAAAAGCCAAATTTGGCGAGAAAACTTGGAATACGTATTCTAATAGATTAACAAACTACCTCATTTACAGCGGGTTTCTATTACGTGCTGGAAACGATCTGGTTGTGCAAGACACCGGGGGCGCTATTTTAGACAGAGCTGGCCTAGCGCGGCGTGGTAAGCAACGCGGAAAGGTATTCTCCGTTTCTGCGTCTCCTTTCGCCGCCTTTACTGCTCTTAGCTCGATCCCTAGCTCAGGAGCCAAAATCGAAACAATAGGGAGGAATGAACTTTCTGTTCTTAAGAGGTTCGAGCTAGTAACTGTAACTGATGGCTTTATTTTTATAAACACTGATTCAATTTCAAAATCTGGCGGAGCTAAAGAGGCAATATGGGCTGCAGCGAAGAACGAAAATTCGCTATTGAGATGCATCGAAATTGTGCAAGTCGAACCGGGCATAAGTGTAAAAAATATCGCAGCTCAAATTTCGGATGAATATAATCTAAATTGGTCCGAGGGTTCAAAAACAAGGAATGGTGGAATACTAAGGCAGTGGTCTTTGTGGATTAAGGAAGGTATAGAGTCGTCGACTGTTCCTACACCGCCAGGGCGCCCTAACAAGTCAAATCACTCAGACGCTGAAAGCGCCGGTGTTTGAGGGGATGGGCAGCATAAATCTACTTCACTGCATGAGGCGTTGTATTGGAAATTGAAAAACGACCCTGGCATGTGGCCGTTGCACTCACCGTCGTTATGAGCATAGCAACCACGATTGGTACGTCTGCCTCTTCCTATCTGCTTTTAGGAGCAAAGATGAGAGAGGAGACCGAGAGGGCTGCCGTTGAACTTAGAGCAAAGGGGTCACAGCTCGCCTGCGAAAAGCTCCAGGCCAGCGTAACTCTTGCCGCAGAGATAAATTTCAGCGCCGATAGAGGGTACCTCAACGCCATTCGGCTCAGCGACATTCCAGTAGGGAATACGAGTCTAGGAGGGCTTGCAGTCCCAACGGCTCAGATAAATGCTGAACAACTAGAGTTTGAAAGACGAGCCTCTGAGTTAATTCCTTTCTTGGCAGAATCAGAGGCTGAGATTCTAAACCGCACTACGCTTCATCATTATGTTGTTACGAGCCTACGGACTAGCGAAGTTCCACTCGATCAACGTGTTCCGCCGCGCGAAGGCGGGTTTGATGCAAACACCGAACTCATAGGAATCCGAGATGGTGCGGCAAGGCTTGCTGATGCTTACAGAATCGCATGCACCGAGCAGCTATGACACCCAACAATGCGCTGCACCCAACCATCAAAACGCTGCGCGTTTTTCTGTCGGCTGAGTTCTCATGTTATATCAGTGTCGCCTAAAAGACTGCTCTTGGCCGAACAACGACGGCCCGGGATAGGCCGTCGTTTGTCCTTATTAAACTTCTGTCTGTTCTGCCATTTCCAACGCATCATCGACCTCTATCCCTAGATACCTGACGGTGCTTTCCAGCTTTGTGTGACCCAGGAGCAGTTGCACTGCCCTTAAATTTTTCGTTCGACGGTATATCAGCGACGCTTTGGTGCGGCGCATCGTATGCGTACCATACACTGACGCCTCCAGACCTATTTCAGTGACCCATGCTTTCACGATACGGGCATACTGGCGTGTTGAAAGATGCTTTGCGCTATTGATTCGGCTAGGAAACAGGAAGTCTTCGCTTCGGAGCTGAGCCAGCTGTATCCAGTCGATAATAGCGATGCGAGTCTGCTCGGTAATTTCGAACTGGACAGGCCGATGTGTCTTTTGCTGCATTACGATGGCTCGTGGGGAAATGCAAGCACCATGGGCTATATCTCGTACTCGTAAATTGACAAGGTCGCAGCCCCGTAATTTGCTATCAATGGCTAAATTGAAGAGGGCAAGATCTCTCGTCTTTTTGGCAAGTTGTAGGCGAATACGTATGGCCCAGATATCTCGAAGACGTAGAGGCGCCTTCTGCCCAACCAGCTTGCCTTTGTTCCAAGGGGTAGGTGTACAGGAAATTTCAGTCAAAACTTTCATGGCATGTTCCTCCATCAGGTGGAGGTCAAAGAATGGCTCAATAAATGCTCGTCATGTGCTAAGGTTAATTTACAGTCGGGGCTCGACCCTGAGCGGCCATTTTTGGAAATGCACTAGGAGCGCGAATTTTGGCTATACAGCCTAATGAGAATTAATAGCTTAAAGGATCATAGGCTTGGGAGAATCTGGCAGGCTGCATTTGCCGGGAAAAAGTGCCAGCGCGTTCATTCAATCATAAGATAGGCTGTCTAATACCTGTTAGCTTTAAAGGAAAATTATGGAGATTGTCTACACTACTTTAAGTTCATCAGCCCTTCTAGGGATTCTAGGCTTTTTATTTAGGCACCTGATTCAAACGAGGCTAACCAATGCTGTTAAGCATGAATATGACAAAAAAATAGAGAATGTGAAATCAGAGTTAAAGGCAAAAAACGATGCTTTAGCATCTGAATTGGCGTATTTAAAAGATTCTAGGTTGCAGCGAAATGCTGAGGCTAGAAAAATAAAACAAGATTATTATCATATGTTTCTAGAGGCTGTCTCAATAAAATTTACATACATAAATAGCATGGAAACAGAAGACGGCATTCTGGCAAATCGAAAGTTTTGCGTAGAGGTAAATCGATTGCCTTTGTATGCATCACAAGAAGTGGTGGAATTCGTTAGTCAATTTGCGGGAGGCGGCAAAGCCCCCGAGTTTACCGCGTTATACGAAGTGATTAGAAAAGATCTATGTTCTGATACATATGACGAATTTAATAGTCTTTCACAGTTTTACTTTCAAATTCCTGAAAAAATTAAAGCTAAAAAGTCAATGCAACCGACCGCTAACGCGGCGGCTGATTGAAGCGTTAGCCTCCAAAGGAGAACTGTGCCAAACATGAGTGATTCAGAGTTCCTTCAATGTGAATGTGAAGGCTTAGATCATGAAAAATTCAATTCTATTTTGTCGGACGAGCTTCGTAAAAATATCACCGTGCACGATGTATTTAATCGTGATTATTGCGTGATGTTATCCGTGGATAAAATAGATGAAGACGAAGGACTATCGGTTCATGAGTATTTGACTGACCTCAAAGGAAAGATGGGGGTCTACGGTTTGTGGATTGAGCATACAGAGTGTTATGACCACGACATGCATAGAATGCTTTGCTTATATGCTGGCAAAGGCTTTGCACTGGGACGAATAAAAAGTCACATCACTGAAAAATGGCCGGAATAAGAACTACTATATGTAACGTTCTACGAGTGCGAAAACCGTATCGCAAAATACATAGAACAGCTTTTCTTGGATAATTATGATTCCCCCTTGAATAGCGGGGAAAACACAGGCGAGGGTTTTCTGGCCACGGTGTGGGATAGTGAGCGATACTCAATTGGAACAAATTTACATGAAATATCTGATAGGCTGGCTAATAAATTCCCTGAACGCTTTCAATAAAAAGGCTATGCACGCGACAAGCGCGTGATGGTAGCGTTAGGCATCACAATGGATATATATATGGAATTTGAACATGTTATTGCTCACTGTAAAGCCTTGAAAAAGGAAGTAGAGCAACTTGGCGACTCAGACGGCGCTAAGCTAAAAGGCCTTAAGGCTCGAATATATGATTTTCTATCGAAAGTTGGTGGTCCGAATAATACTTTTGTGAAGCAAATTTCCAGTGTGGACAGCACCGTTACTTCTTATCAAAAGAACGTAGTAAGCGAAGTGTTGAGTTCATTTATAGCGCATATGGAAAATGGACTTGTTGGTGGAATCAGTCCCAAGCGACAAGCCGAACTAGATGTTGTCTCAGACTTATTGGAGCAATCAAATACATTACTCGAAAATCCTAAAGTGCATTCCGCAGCGCCTGCGGTTCTCATTGGCGCTACGCTCGAGGAATTCTTAAGGACTTGGGTCGAAGAAGAAGGTTTAAGTCTAGGAGGTAAAAAACCTAGCTTAGATTCCTATTGCAAAACATTGCGAGAGGAAGAGCTTATCACTAAGCAAGATGTAAAAGACATCACAGCGTGGTCTGGCATACGAAATCACGCCGCTCACGGGGAGTGGTCTGAAGTAGAAGATAGGGCACGCATACGTCTCATGCTCGAGGGCGTCAATTTATTTATACGGCAAAAAACAGCATAGAATGCCTAACAAGAGGCTCAAGTTCGCTCCTTTTCACTCCGCTGGATACTCACTTCGTTCGCGCCGTTTAGCCGAGCGTTATGCATCAGGAGGTTTTGGTGCTATCTGAAATTGAAGTAAGGCGTTTATATATTGATGACGTCGAATGGGAAAGAACCAGCGACAGCTGGAAAGACCTCAAGCCATATCGTGATTTCAACAGTTTTAACATTTCAGATGAATCAGTTGAAAATTATTATCTTCGATTAAAAAAACGGTTTAATATACCTAAAGCTGTTTTGGAACAGTGGCTCTATGGGCTCTACTATGATCGTAATTGTGTAAATAACTATGGCTGGATTGATTTTGACGATATTAACATTGTGCTAGAGGATTTATCGTTAGAGAAGCTTCGAGAAGTAAGAGTCATAGGTGATTATCGAAGTTATGTTGCAGAAGGTGCAAGCTATATCGCGTATGAACAACTCCCTTGCCTCGAAAAAGACAAAGATCACTGGAAGAGTCATGGAACTTGGCGAACACCACCAGTTTTTTTAGATGTAAAGAGTTTTCCTCATGACGTTATACCCGGCTACTCAGATATAGGGTCGGGAATGCAACTAATCGAGGGACATTCAAGGCTGGGTTACTTGTACGCAATTGCCAACTGCAATTTGGGTTTAGCAGACACCCATAAGGCTTATGTTGTTAAATGCAAAAATGCATAACAAGACCATTAAGGTTGTTCCGGGCCGATGGCCCTCCACCGGACGCCCCTGTCGGGGCGCCGCTTATGGCTGGCGTTATGCCTAAGGAGACTAATCACAGATGGATCAAGATTGGATTCTTCAAAAGAAAGAGACCCGTCGTACATTTTCTAAATCGACTTGGGTACCTTTGAGAGCGGCTGTAGATAACGAGCACGGTAACGTTAAGAGTTTGGGCTACAGCAACGAGTTTTTTGGCTGTGGGTCCGTTGCGTTTTTACCAGAAAACCGTGAGATCGCTGAGAAATTGAGTTGGGGTGATATCGGACTTAGTAGGACAATTGGCCCTTACGCATACGAGGATGGGGACTACTCGACTATTGATGAATACCAATATAACGATAAAGAGCCGATAGGTGTTCATTTGGTCTTAGAATTGCCTCTACCAGTAGTCGGTGGAAGACAATGGATATTGAATCCCGATCTTGTCGCAGCTCTCCGCCTCATAAAAGAGGGAGGTCATTGGGTTAGACCTGAAGAGAATTTTATAGTTGTTGCTCGTGAGGTTCTCGATGAAAACGGTGAGCAACGCCAGATCGAAATCAAAAGAGAATACTTGCTGGATTACTTAGCAGCTAGGAACCTGGCGTTACGACTCTCTTACTACCGTCAAAGAGTGGAAAATGTAACCTCTCTTGAAACTAGTCACTATGCGGGTTTAGAGAGTCATCAAGAAGAGCGAGATGGTGGTCGATATGAACTACTGATTCGCAACATCAATGACGTTTTTGGCGGAAGCTGGGCGATGTTCCGCGCTTGGCGAACAGATGTAGACGAAGATGAAGATGCTCCCGTGATGGGGCCAGAAACCAACGAAAACACAGATTATGAAAATTCCCGAGGACACAAAGGTGGCTATGAAGGTGTCCGAGTGGAGGGGGAGTTCTGGCGAGATGAATGGATAGATCACCAAGGGATTAGCACGCGCGTAAGAGGAGATGCAGATAAAAACCTGCCTCAATTCATAGTGGAAACTGATGGCACTCGTTTGGCGTCTTCCCAATTGGATAGTGAAGACATTGGTAGATGGTTGTGGTTTCGGTCCAGCATTGTTAACGAGCTTCTTGAACTCCGCGGTTTTTCGCTTGGGTGGTATACAGCAGGAACTGGCTGCATAAAATCGACTTCCGGGTATTCGATTCACTTTGGGATAAACTCTTCGGATTTAATTACCATCTACGCTTACGACATAGCTCGTCTTCCTGCATGGGAGCAGCATATCTGGGCGGCCCAAAATGTCGTTCCAGATGGGAAGGTTTCAAGCGAGTTATTGGATGCGCAAGTGAAAGCTCAACCGGCATCTACCCACGCTGTGGAGGAGCTTTTTTTCGAGGTTATGGCTATGCTTGAAAACGGTTTTCGAGACGTCTTTGACGTTCCGCTTTTTACGCATGACATAAACCGCTTAGAAGCTATGAAGCATATATCTCGATTCGCCAGTAAGGATCAGGCATCTCTTCTACGATTGGCAAAAGAACTCGTTCGCATTTTTTCTGATAGGTTGGATATGCGTGAGCTTCGTAAACTTTCAACACATTCAAACAAGGATAAACTGGGGTCAAATAAACTCCTTGAGGATGTACTGGCTCAAAAGGTGGGCCCCGAAAAAGCTCGTGAAGTATTTGGTCCAATTGCGGGGGCTTATGATATGCGAGTAGGTGATGCTCATCCTACCAGCTCGAAGATTGGGGATGCGTTAAAGCTCGCTGGGATTGACGATAGCAACTCGTTTTTACGGCAAGGAGAGCAGTTAATATCCAATTTTGGCCAATCGATTTGGTGGGTTGGAAAATTACTGTTCGAAAAGCCGTAAAGTGAGATCTGTAGGCAGGTTGGCATAACACCTATGACCTTCTGCCTGTCAAGGCGCTGCTGCCGGACAAATTTTCTGCTGCGCTCCAAACTTGCCGCAGAGCGCAGCGTTAGAGCGTATGCACCGCGGTATTTACAAAAGGAGGAGTCATAATTCAATCAAACGCTTATACAAACTGCAGTGAGTTCTACGAAGTCGCTAAGATCGTGGAGTTCGTAATGCCGTATGGCGGAGAAGACACCCAGTTTCGAATCGAAGTGTTGCATGATCTCCAATCGAGTCGTTTTAGCACTAGTGTGTATTACAAAGATTACTTCCATCTGCAGCCTTCATACCCCGTCGTTAACGGAAAGTTCTCGAAGAAGCCTACAGACTTCCAAGTCTGGGTTCCCTTCCCGAACGCTGCATGGACTGATCGCGACACTGCTGACGAAGCGATCACACAGGCATTGGGTTTTTTAGGCGCACATTAGGTCAGAATTGCATCAAATTCGTTCCGGCCTGAAGGGCCTCCACCGGACGGCCTTGTCAGGCCGCCGTTTATGCAAGCGTTAGCCAGTGCAAGAAAGGGAGTAATTTCGGGATGACCAGCCCACTAAAGAGAAAGCATGAGCTATCGGTCATGAATGTTTTCGTGAGCCGGTTGAAAAAGGCCGCCGAAGGCGAAGGCAAGAGGTTTATCGGTGCGCCACTTGATGGTCAAGACGCTTGGTTGGGAGCGGACTGCCTTATGTCGGAGGGTTCGCGCTTCGCAATGGCAGAATTCAAGTACGAAGAGTCTGATATTCGATCTGAGAACAGGAAGCCCCGTCGTTTGGCAATGTGCAAAGCGCTCTGCAGGGAAGAAACCTTCCTTGGTGAACACTTGGCGTGCCATCTGATAGCTTGGTCGATCCCTGATGAGAAAAGAACAATAGTTCTCAATGGCTACGCGCATGAAGTCTGTAATGCACAGATATGGGGCGAGCAAAACGGTCTTGATGACAAGGCTTATCCGGACCCGAGATGCGAGGATCAATCGTTCGTTGATGAGTTCCTTTCTGGCAATATCGGTTTGGAGCTTGAAGATTTTGAGGCGTATGTTTCGTGGCTATCAGATTTTGAAGAAAGTGGTACCGATAGTATTGAGCTGATTATTGAGAATCCCGACGAAGATGCGATTGGAGCCTTGGAGTTTGCCTCGTTGAGTGAGCTGAAACTGTGGATGGATAATAATCCGCCCCGGCCGACTCCACCCAGATCAGACCCAGGCCCGAGTTTTGGCCCCTAAATGGGCTAACCAATGGGTGAAACTGACCGGCACTACGCTGCGCTCCGTACCGGCAGCTTACCCAAGGCGTTATACAGCTTCGTCTGAATGACTGCTCTTGGCCGATAGCAGTCAAGCCCAAAACAAAAAAGGGGCCCACGATTTCTCGCAGGCCCCGTTTTTACAATTTGGCGCGCCCGGCAGGATTTGAACCTGCGACCCTCGGCTTCGGAGGCCGATACTCTATCCAACTGAGCTACGGGCGCTTGTGGGTGCGTATCGTAACCGTGCAGGGGCGCTGTGTCCAGCCGCGAAGCGGTTTTGCAGGCGGGGTCGATTGACCGTTTTCCCCTCTCTGGTGCATGCTTTGGAAGCACTTCTGCACCTTAGTCCATTGGGAACACAATAATATGAAAACTTTTGCACGTAGCACGCTGGCTCTGGGCATCTCACTGGCGCTGGTCAGCGCCGCAAACGCCGCTGATTTTGCTGATATGGATCCCGTTACCCTACGCCTGGCCCACGTGGTTAATGAGCAGGATGGTTTCCACATCGCCGCCACCAAATTTGAAGAGCTAGTGGAAGAGCGCACCGACGGCAAGGTGGATATCGAGATCTACCCCAACGCCTCACTCGGTGACGAGCGCACGCTGCTGGAAGGCATGCAGATCGGCACCGTCGATATGGGCGTGATTACCAACGGTCCGGTAGCCAACTTTGTTGAAGAGATGGCGGTATTTGAACTGCCTTTCCTGTTCCCTTCCCCGGAAGCCGCTTACGAAGTGCTCGATGGCCCGATTGGCCAGGAGCTGCTCGATAAGCTTTCTGAGGTGAATCTGAAAGGCATGGCCTACGCCGAGCGCGGCTTCCGCAACCTGACCAACAGCGAGCGGGCAATTAACACACCGCAAGACCTGGATGGCCTGCGTATCCGCGTGATGGAGAACCCGGTCTACACCGACACCTTCCGCGAGCTGGGCGCCAACGCGATTCCTATGGCATGGACTGAAGCCCTTACCGCCATGCAGCAAGGCACTATCGATGGCCAGGAGAACCCGGTGAACGTGATTCACTCGTTCAACCTGGATGAAACCCAGAACTACATGACCCTTTCCCGCCACACCTACGCCCCGGCGATTTTTGTCATGGGCATGCCCGCCTGGAACCAACTGCCTGAAAACGCCCAGGAAGTATTGCTAGCGGCAGCCCAGGAAGCCGCCGAGCATGAGCGCCAAGTGAACGCAGAGATGGAGAGCGAACAGCTGCAAGCGCTGCGTGATGCCGGCATGGAGATCAACGACAATCCGGATATGGAAGCCTTCCAAGCCGCCGTGGCGCCGGTGTATGAGAAGTACGGCGAGCAATTCGGTGATTACCTGCCGCGCATTCAGGAAGCGCTCAAGTAACTCGCCTGCTGATTAAGAGACACGCCTGATGGCTGACACCCCCCATATGAAGCTGGCGAGCAGACTCAATAAGATAAATCTCAATTTACTCTTGGTCTTTCACACGCTTTATGGGAAACGGAGTTTGACGCTGACCGCAGAGGCGCTCTGCTTGACGCAACCGGCGGTCAGCCACTCGCTGAAAAAGCTGCGCCTGTTAATGGACGACCCGCTGTTCATCAAGACGCTGGACGGGATGCAGCCCACCCCGCTTGCCCGGCAGATGGACGCCGCGGTGGCCAAAGGGCTGTTCTACCTTGATCAGGCGGTTCACAGCAACAGCGAGTTTGCTCCCGCCACATCGAAGCGGGAGTTTCGTGTCAGCCTGGTGGACTATGTCAGCCAGCAACTGCAACCCAAACTTATCCAGCACTGCTTGGAACACGCGCCCGATGTGTGTTTCAACATGCTCTCCACGCGCATCGCCAGCGCGGAAGGCGCCCAGCAGGTTCTGCAAGAGCACGATATTGATCTTGCGGTGGTGCAGCTCGAAACCTTGCCGCTCACCTCGCACCACGAGTACCTGTTTGATGATGTGATTGGCTGTGTGGGCGATGCCACCTTTCATGGCGAGGGCAGCGCCATCACTCTTGAGGCGTTTTTAAACTCCCCGCAGGTGGCTTTATCCCATCGCGAGGACAGCCCGCTGCTCATCAATGAAAAGCTGCGGGAACTGGGGTTGGAGCGAAAAATCGTCGCCAAGACGCCCTACATCAACCCCCTGCAGGAAATATTGGTATCGACAACGCTGCTCTGCGTGGTCACAGAGAGCGCGGCCAGGGTCGTTTGCCGCAACAATAGCCTGAAGTTCTACGCCCTGCCTCTGGACGTCCCAGCGTTCAAAGTCTGCCTGTGCTGGGATGAAAGGAAGGATCACGATTCGGGCATCCACTGGTTGCGGCAACTTACCAGGGAGCTGATAACACCAGCCCCCTCCGCCCTGGACGGCCTATAGTCAAACCGCCAAACTCACTCCACCGCCACGATTTTGCCGCGGTTCAACAGCAGCTTGGGATCCAGGGCGATTTTCATGCGCTTCATTAAAGCGATCTCTTCGCTGGAGCGGGAAATACTCAAGTAGTCGCGCTTTTCGAGCCCGATGCCGTGTTCGGCAGAGATCGAGCCGCCGTACTCTTTTAGCGGGGAGTAAACCAACTGCTCAACCTGACGGCGGCTTTGCGGGCTGTCGTCGCGCACCGTGATCATAATGTGCAGGTTGCCATCGCCGAGATGGCCGAACACGATCATTTTTCCTGTTTGGGGAAACTGCGCCTTGAGGCTTTGCTCCAGAGTATCGACGTAGGCGTCCATATGCGGAATCGGCAGGCTGATATCGTAGGAGAACATCGGCTTCAGCTCTTTCACCAGCACTTCGATATCTTCCCGAATCGCCCAAATGCTTTGGCGCTGGGCACCGGAATTGGCTAGCACGGCGTCGGTGACCAAGCCGTCTTCCATGGCCTGTTGCAGTATCTCGGCGAAGTGCTCCGCATCCTGGGTATCATCCAGGCCCAGGGTTTCGATGATGGCGTAGAAAGGCGAGTCGTCGGCCAGTGGCGGCGCGTGCTTACCGCTCTCGGTGGTGACCAGCTTGTAGTGGCTATTCCACAGCGCCTCGAAGGCGCTAAGGCTGTTGGCGAGCTGTTGGGAGACCCTGCGCAACAGCTGGGTCAAGGCATCGAAGGAGGGCACCGCGACCAGAGCGGTTTGCTCGCTGGGCATATGTGGCTGCAGCCGCAGCACGGCGCGGGTGACAATGCCCAGGGTGCCTTCGCTACCGATAAATAGCTGTTTGAGGTCGTAGCCCGCGTTGTTCTTGAGCATTTTGTTGAGCGAGCTGACCACGGTGCCATCGCTGAGCACGGCTTCCAGCCCCAGCACTTGCTGGCGCATCATGCCGTAGCGAATGACCCGTATTCCGCCCGCGTTGGTGGCGATATTACCCCCGATGGTGCACGAACCCCGGGCGCCGAGATCGAGGGGGAACTGCATATCGACCTCCGCTGCGGCTTCTTGTACCCGTTGGAGTGTCACCCCGGCCTGAACCTGAATCGTAGAGCCAACTAGGTCGACCTCTTCGATCTGGTTCATCAGTTCCAGAGACACCACCAGTTCCTCCGGGCTGGCTTCACCGCCGTGCACGATGCCGGTCATGCCGCCATGGGTCACCACCAGCTGGTCGGCCTGGTAGCACAGCGCCATCACTTTGCTAAGCTGTTCGGTGTTGCGGGGCCTGACAATGGCCTTGGCACGACAGGGCGCCCCGGTAAACCAGTCGACGCTACGCTGGGAGACATCGTCACCGAGCAACACGTTTTCTGGGCCGACTACCGCCACTAGGTCGTTGAGCAACTTATCCATTGGTTATTCCTGTTTTAGCTGGCGTCGCCATGGTTATTGGTTAGTAAGAACATGGTTAGCAAGACTCACCACCGGCCAAGCCTTACCATCGCTTTCCAAGGCAGTTAATCAATCGTTAATGCTTGCAGGCTAGCGCTAACCTTAAAACCACTCAAGCCTAAGATCTATAAAGATTTTTTGGATTATTATCGCGAATAGTGGAATAAAAATAAGTAATTTGCCCTGTTAGCTCGATATGGTATAGATGAAGCCCACCAAGATAATAAGAACAGCCACCACTAGGAGATAATGTGAAACATCGCGCCCGTTTTACCGCTCACGCCGCATCCTGTTATACAAGCAAATTCAAACAGTTAAACCTAACTTTGCTGTGCACTGGCCTGTTGGGTTTACCGCTAATGGCCCAGGCCGAGGAAATTACCCCTATTAACCTGCGCTTAGCGACCGTGGTAAATACAGAAGATACTTACCATATTGCCGCAGAGCGCTTTCAGCAGTTGGTCAGCGAACAGACCGACGGCGCGGTCTCGGTTGAGATATTTCCCAACGCCTCCTTAGGTGACGAGCGCACTCTTCTGGAAGGCATGCAGATCGGCACCGTCGATATGGGCGTGATCACCAACGGGCCGGTGGCCAACTTCGTTGATGAGTTCTCAGTGTTTGAACTGCCGTTCCTGTTTCCAAGCGCCGAATCCGCTTACTCCGTACTGGATGGCGAGATCGGCCAGGAAATATTGGCCAAGTTAGAAGATGTGAACCTGAAAGGGCTGGCCTTTGCAGAACGCGGCTTTCGCAATATCACCAATAGTCAGCACGCGATCAATGCGCCCGAAGATCTCGACGGCCTGACACTGCGGGTTATCGAGAACGAGGTCTACGTGGATACGTTCCGCGAGCTCGGCGCCAATGCCGTGCCCATGGCCTGGACAGAAGCACTGACCGCGCTGCAACAGGGCACGATTGATGGTCAGGAGAACCCGGTTAACGCTATTCATGCCTTTAACCTGGCAGAAACCCAGGACTACCTCACCATGACGCGGCATATCTACGCGCCAGCGATTTTCATTATGAGCTTACCCGCCTGGAACGGTCTGCAAGTGGAGGTTCAGGACATCGTACTTGATGCCGCCAGCGAAGCCTCTGCCTATGCCAGGGAACAGAACGCCATTATGGAAGCAGAGCAGTTAGCCGAATTGGCCGAGGCGGGCATGGAAATCAATCAGTCGCCGGATATCGCCGCCTTCCAGGAAGCCGTTGCCCCGGTGTATGAAAAGTACGGTGATCAGTTCGGCGACTACCTGCAACGCATCCAGGAGGAAGTGAAGTAAGTGCCCACTCACACGCACCCACTGGTAACGTTGCTACAGCGTACTGAACGTTTTCTGGACGCCATCATCCAGCCCGTGGTCTTTGCGGGCATGGCGGCGCTGATTGGGGTGATTACCCTGCAGATCGTCTCCCGGGTGCTGTTCACTGCGGTAGGCTGGACCGAAGAAGTCGCCCGCTTTCTGCTGGTGTGGATCACCTTTTTAGCGGGCACGCTGGCGTTTCAGCGCGGGCGGCATATTGCCGTGACCTTTGCGGTGGATGCCCTGCCCGGTCGCCTGCGCCAAATCGCCCGCATTGCCGCTCTGCTGATCGTGCTGGCGTTTATGATCGCGCTGATCGTAATCGGCTACCGCTATATGCAGGTGCAGAGCTTTCAGAAATCCGCTTCGCTGCGGCTGTCGATGACCTACGTCTACGCGGTGATGCCGATCTGTGCGGCCATCATGGCGTGGTATGCGCTGGTCGATATCATTGAGCTGCTGATTAATGGCGAAACCACCCAGCCCCAGGAGGAGTCGCTATGACGCTGCTGCTGTTTGGGCTGTTCTTCCTGTTTATGCTGTTGGGCGTGCCAATTGCCTTTGCGATTGGCGCCAGCACACTATATGCATTGCACCAATCCGGCGTGCCGCTGATGGTGGTCACCCAACAGATGTTCCAGGGCATTAACTCCTTTGCCCTGGTCGCGATCCCGATGTTTATCCTCGCTGGGGATTTAATGGCCCAGGGCAAGGTGAGCGAAAAGCTGGTCAGCTTTGCCGACTCGCTAGTGGGTTTTATGCGCGGCGGGCTTTCGGTGGTTTCGGTGATGGCGGGCATGTTCTTTGCGGCGATTTCCGGCTCTGGTGCGGCAACGACCGCCGCCGTGGGTTCAAGCCTAGTGCCGGAGCTCAAGCGCAAAGGGTATGATCCGGCCTCGGCAGCCAGTTTGATTGCCGCCAGCGGCACCATTGGGGTGGTGATCCCGCCCTCGGTGCCTATGATCATCTACGCGGTCATCGCCCAGCAGTCGGTCTCCAAGCTGTTTCTAAACGGCTTTTTGCCGGGGCTGGCGATGGGGCTGGGGTTGATGGCCATTGCGATTGCGCAGGCCTATAAGCGCCAATACCCCAAAGGCACGCCGCTGTCGCTGGCGACTATCTGGGCGACTTTTAAAGACGCCAGTTGGGGGTTGATGACGCCGGTAATTATCCTCGGCGGTATCTTCTCGGGGATATTCACGCCTTCAGAGGCCGCGGTGGTGGCGGTGAACTACGCCATGTTGGTGTCGCTGTTTGTCTATCGCGATCTAACACTGCCGCAGGTGTATAAGCTGCTGATCCGTTCAGCGATGACCACCGCGGTGATTATGCTGGTGATTGCCATGTCGGCGGTGCTGAGCTGGACGCTGTCAAGCTGGCAGGTGCCGGGGGCGATTGCCCAGGCGGTGCTGTCGCTCTCCACCAACCCTTACGTGATTATGCTGCTGATCGTTGGGATTATTCTGCTCACCGGGGTGTTTATCGAAACCGCCAGTGCGCTGATTATTCTTACGCCAGTGCTACTGCCACTGGTGCTGCAGCTGGGGATTGACCCGATCCACTTTGGTTTGATTATCGTGGTGGGGCTATCCATTGGCATGATTACCCCGCCGGTGGCGATTAACCTCTACGTGGCCTCCTCGATCACCCAGCTGCCGCTAGAGCGGATTACCCGCGCGATTATCCCTTACCTGCTGGGGCTGATCGGGGTGCTGCTGTTAGTGGTTTACGTACCGATTATGCTGGGCTGGTCGGGCAATTAACTGCGCATACCGGCGTTAACGCACCGGGGCTTGCCATTTGGCAAGCCCCGTTTTTATGTCCATCTACTATCTGCAGTCATTATCCGCAGTGCTTATCCACAGCAAGAGTGAGCGCTAGAACTCCTCCCACTCATCTGCAGCATGCTTTGCCGGTGAGGGCTTTGATGATGGCTGTGATGAGGCGTGCGATGAAAGCGCGGGGCGTTTCAGGCCGCTATCACCGCCGCGCTGCTGAGGCGCCGGAGAGGCTAGCGCCTGATGCTGGGGCTCGTCTTCGCCAAGTACAAAAGAGTTGATTAACTGATTCAGGTGCTCTGCATGACGGCGCATATTGGCAGCAGCGGTGGTCGACTCTTCTACCATGGCAGCGTTCTGCTGGGTCATGGTGTCCATTTCGGCCACGGCGGTGTTGATCTGACCGATACCGCTGCTCTGCTCTTTAGCGCCAGCGGTAATTTCACCTATCACGTCGGTAACCTTCGCCACGCTGGAAACGATCTCGCGCATGGTGTCGCCTGCATTGCGCACCAATTTCGCACCCGATTCTGTGTGTTGAACCGAGGTATCGATAAGCGCACGAATCTCTTTGGAAGCATCGCTTGATCGGCTGGCCAGCACCCGCACCTCTTGCGCCACCACGGCAAAGCCGCGCCCATGCTCGCCCGCCCGTGCAGCTTCCACCGAGGCGTTAAGGGCCAGAATATTGGTCTGGAAGGCAATCGCATCGATCATGGTGATGATATCGCTGATACGCGAAGCGGAGTCGTTGATATCACGCATGGTGGTCTCAACCTGACCCATCGCAGTTTCGCCTTCACGGGCCACGTCGGCGGTAGATTGCACCAGCGTATTGGCCTGCTGGGCATTGTCGGCACTGTGGTTAACCGTCGAGGTGATCTCCTCCATGGAAGCGGAAGTTTGTTGCAGGTTTGCCGCCGCCTGCTCAGTCCGAGTGGCGAGTTCTTCGGAGCTTTGTGAGATTTCCCCCGCCGCCTGGTGCACGCTCAGCGTACTGCTGCGCACATCGCGCAAAGTGGTCTGCATGCGCGCCACAAAGGCGTTAAATTGAGCGCTTAGCTCGCCAATCTCATCGCCGCTTTCAACTGCTAAGCGACGGGTTAAGTCACCGCGCCCCTGAGCAATATCGTGCATAGCCGCGGTAGTGCGCTTGATCGGTCCCAGCGTGCGACGCACCAAGCCATACGCAATCAGTGCAATCACGATAAATAGACCCAGCCCCAACAGGGAGGCAAATATAATGCCTTGACGCAAATCGGCGGCAGCCGCGGCTTCAAGTTCGGCAACGGCGTCCTCAACATCGGTGACGTAAACGCCTGCACCAATGAGCCAGCCCCATTTTTCCAGGCGATCAACGAAGGAGTGCTTGGGTTCAATTCTGTCGGTACCCGGGTAATCCCACATATAGCTATAGAAGCCCCCACCACTTTGAGCGACCTTAATGATCTCGCGAATCAAATAGGTGCCATCGGGGGTTTGCGCATTGATCATGTTGGTGCCTTCACGCTCTGGCGCAGGCGCCGTTACGATATTGTTACCGTCATAATCGTAGATGAAGATGTAGTTGTTATCTTCAAAGCGCATGGAACGCACCAGCTCGGCTACCTGCTGCTTGGCGGCCTCATCGTTGGCACCGGCTTGCTCGTAAATGGGCTCGATGGCAGAAGTCGCCATCTGGACGATATCGCGCACCGATTGGCGGCGCTCTTCAATCAGCATTTCACGCTGATTTGCTAACGTATCGCGGGTGTCTTGGATGTTGCTGTAGGCTTTAAACCCGACCAGCGCAACCGTCACTAACAGAAGGGGGAGCAGTACCAGCATCAGCACCTTGGTTTGTAAACCAAGAGCTCGTTTGGAATCAGAAGAAGTGGTCATTTGTGAACAAGTTCCAGAGTCAGTCTTGAGGGAAAGAGTTTTTAATAATTATAGGGGCCTTATCGACCTAAAATGCACAGTCTTTAACCAATTTGCGGTGTTTTTTACTTAATATTCCAATAATTAACAATCAATAATTAGGTTCATAACCTAAGTTAAGGCTATCGATAGCGTAAACGTTCATTCTGGAGTGGTGGTGGCCAAGGATGGCCCGTTTTAAGCAAGACGCTTAGCCACCTTCTTCGGTTGCCCTGACCTTTCTACTGCCTGGTCAGGGCGACCTTTTTGTTTTTAAGGCTTACCTTCAACAGAGCTTTCTACTGCCGCCATCTTAACCCAGCCCCGTCCATTCCTGACTTTCTTGATCTTTGCCCTTGTTACTTGCTAGCGCCATGGGCGTATCATGGCATCAGCAAGTAACAAGGAGAATGGCAAGCATGGTTCAAAACCCCTCATTTTTTAGCGCTGTCTTGCTCCTGCTCCCCCGGTTGGCTCACTTTGCTTGGCGCGTATTACGCAATTTTTTGAAAAATCACGGCATCCTGCTTGCCGGTGGCGTGGGCTACAATATTCTGCTCTCAATTGTGCCGCTTTTTGCCGTGCTGGTGGTGCTATTAACCCAGGTGGTAGATCAGCAGCACCTTCTCAATGTGCTGTCGATACAAGCACGCCATATGGCGCCCGCCCACGCCGAGGTCTTGTTAGAGGCCGTTCGCAGCCTGCTGGACTCGCGGGACGTGATCGGCATTCTGAGCTTTCCCATTCTGCTACTGTTCAGCTCCTTCGCCTTTCGTATGCTTGAAGACGCTTTAGCGATCATTTTCCATGCGCCGGATAGCCCGCATATCAAGCGCAGTGCCTGGGTATCAGTCATGCTGCCTTACGCTTTTATGGTGGTACTCGGGGCAGCACTCATGGTGCTTACCCTCGTAGTCACCCTGGCCAGTTCGCTGAATGCGCTGGTCATGGCCATTTTCGACCGAGAGCTGCCTTTGGCGGGGTTATCAGAACCAGTGCTTAACCTGGCCAGCTTCATCGGCGTTTTTCTACTTTTCAGCGCTATCTACAAAGTACTGCCGGTGGTGCGCATCGCTTTACGCCGGGCAATTGTAGGCGGCTTTGTGGCAGCCCTGCTCTGGGAAGGGGTACGCCTGCTGCTGGTCTACTATTTCGCCAACCTCTCGTTCGTTAACGCCGTCTACGGCTCGCTGGCGACGTTGGTGGTCGTGCTGATTAGCCTGGAAGTGGGCGCCATCATTTTACTGCTGGGCGCCCAGGTGATTGCCGAGCTGGAACGCAATACCCGCCTTGGCCTGCCATGGCACGTCGATCCAAATCGCCAGCCGATTACGCGGGTCGATTAACGTTAGCTTGCGGTCGCTTCGGCCTGCGGGCGCCGCTCATCAAGCATCCCTTTATCGAGAATAAAGCGGATAATCTCTTCAAGCCCTACCCCGTCATAAAGATTGGTAAACACAAAGGGCCGCTCGCCGCGCATTTTCTTGGAATCGCGCTCCATAATGTCTAACGACGCATGTACCTGTTCGGCGATATCGATTTTATTGATAATCAGTAGGTCGGATTTGGTGATGCCCGGCCCGCCTTTGCGCGGAATTTTATCGCCAGCGGAAACGTCGATGACGTAGAGAGTCAGGTCGGAAAGCTCGGGGCTAAAGGTCGCAGAAAGATTGTCGCCGCCCGACTCCACCATGACCAGCTCCAGCTTGGGATGGCGTCCCTGTAGCTCATCGATGGCCGCCAGGTTCATCGAAGCATCTTCGCGTATCGCGGTATGCGGGCAGCCGCCGGTTTCTACCCCCAGAATACGATCCGCCGGTAGGGCATCGTGCTTAAGCAGGAAGTCGGCGTCTTCGCGGGTGTAGATATCGTTGGTGACCACGGCGATATCGTAGTAGTCCCGCAGCGCTAAACAGAGTTGCTTGAGCAGTGCGGTTTTGCCGGAACCAACCGGGCCACCCACGCCAATGCGTAAACAGTGAGTCATAAATCTCTCCTCAATCGATAAGCTGATTAACTTCTAAACAGGCGTGAATACTGGGTTTCGTGCAGCGCACTGGCCAGGGCCAAACCGGGTAGCACGGGGCCTAGTTCGTCATCTTCCAGTGTTAGCGCTTGGTTAACGGCATTCACTAGCACGGGACGGAGCTGCTCAATCACACGCTGGGCAGCGGTGTGGCCCAGCGGTAGTGCTTTGCAAGCCACCGCCAGTTGGTTTTCCAACCACGCCCAGGCAAAGCCCAGCAAGGTTTGGCGAACGGACACGCCGCGGGCATGCGCTGTATAGGCAAATAGCGTCACATAGCCTGCTTGATTCGGTAATAACGGCGATAGTAAGTCTTCACTCGGCAGCGGTTCTTCGCTTGGCAATAGGTCCAGGCTGCCTAACAGGCGCTTGAGCGAGGCGCCCAGGCGGCTATCTTCAGCGGCCAGTTCAGCAGTTTCCCGCGTGGCGGCCAGCCACTCATCCCAAACGGCAATGGATTCACCATTTGCCTGATCAAACGCTTGATGTAGCCGCGCCAGCACTGGCAGCTCGCAGCGGGTTAAGCCATCTTCCAGCACGCCGCTTAGCCACTCGCCAAGGCTGGCTTCATCGCGCACCCAATCAAGTTCAAAAGCGCTTTCCAAGCCTTGGGAAAACGCAAAAGCACCGATGGGTAGCGCAGGGCTGACCAGTTGCATTAAGCCTAGCAGCGCCAGCTCATCGCTTTGGCTTTTTAGCGCAGCTGAATCAGTGGGCATGGTGGTGCTCATGTGCGTGGTCGTGGGAATGATCGTGCGAATGGCCATGACCGTGTGAATGAGAGTGCCCGCCGCCCACTTGGTTATAGGCGCCGGGCTCTGGGTCGAAGGTGGCGTTATGGTGCTCTAGTTCGGCCCCCAGCAGTTCGGCGAGCTCTTCCAGCACGTGATCCGGGGGGAAGCGTACCCAAGCGCCCTTCTCATCTTCGCCCAGCGCCAGCTGCACGTGGCGGTTGCCCAGGTGGTAAGCCAGACGCGCCAGCGGTAAGCCAGCACTCACTCGCGCGGTCACCACAGGCTCTACGGCGGCGCAGACGCGCACGACTTCGCCGCTTTCGGCTTTTAGGCCTTCGCCGCTGCGCAACACCGGGCCACGATCCAGAAACAGTCCCAGCTCGCGGCCGCTATCACTTTGGGCTTTTAAGCGCCCGCGAATGCGTAGTTCAAAGGGCAGCGTGAGTGTGTCGCTCGCCGCGCTCTCCTCTATCGGCCCTAAGCGTTCTATTAGTTTTAACATGACTAACTTCCTTTCTCGCTCGGTGCGGCTGTGTCGGGGGTAGGCCGTAGAGAGGGTCTTTTGCCATGGCCGGAAAATGTTCCATACATTTCCGGCATTTCCTCCATCCCTGGAGGGCAGATGGCAAAAGTAGCGTACACGGATGTATTTACAGCGCCCTCTCGTAGGCCTACCCCCGGCACCCCGGATAATAGCTCAATCAAAATAAATGATACCGCTGTGCCAGCGGCAGGTCGGTGGCGGGCTCGCAGGTTAAAATTTCGCCATCGCAGCGCACTTCATAGGTTTGCGGGTCGACGGTTAAATCGGGGCAGGCATCATTGAGCTTCATATCCTGCTTGCGCACCTGGCGCACGTTTTTGCACGCGGCCAGTTGGCTATTGAGGCCCAGTGTCTCTTTAATGCCGGCGTCTAACGCAGCCTGGCTAACAAAGCTGAGCCGGGTCTGGCTAGCCGCTCGGCCTAATGCACCAAACATATAGCGGTAGTGCACCGGCTGGGGCGTGGGAATCGAAGCATTGGGGTCGCCCATGGGCGCCGCCGCAATCATACCGCCTTTGATCATCATCGCCGGTTTTACGCCGAAGAACGCCGGTTTCCATAGCACCAGATCCGCCAGTTTACCGACTTCAATGGAGCCCACTTCATGAGCGATGCCGTGGGTAATCGCCGGGTTAATGGTGTACTTGGCGATATAGCGCTTGGCGCGGAAGTTATCGGCGCCCAGGGCTTCATCTTCCGGCAGCAGGCCACGCTGCACCTTCATCTTATGCGCGGTTTGCCAAGTACGGCAGACCACTTCACCGACCCGCCCCATGGCTTGGGAGTCTGAGGCGATCATCGAGATCACACCCAAGTCATGCAGAATATCTTCCGCGGCGATGGTTTCGCGGCGAATGCGCGAGTCGGCAAAGGCCACATCTTCGGGAATATTGGGGTCGAGGTGGTGGCACACCATCAGCATATCGAGGTGTTCGTCGATAGTGTTGACCGTATAGGGCCGCGTCGGATTGGTGGAAGAGGGCAGGACATAGGCTTTCGAGCAGGCAGTGAGGATATCTGGGGCGTGACCGCCGCCAGCGCCTTCGGTGTGGTAGGTGTGAATGCAGCGCTCTTTAAACGCGGCCAGGGTGTCTTCCACAAAGCCCGATTCATTTAGGGTGTCGGTGTGGATCGCTACCTGCACATCGTAGGCATCGGCGACGTTAAGGCAGTTATTGATCGACGCGGGCGTGGTGCCCCAATCTTCGTGCAACTTGAGCCCCATGGCGCCCGCTTTGAGCTGAAGCTCCAGGGATTCGGGCAGACTGGCGTTGCCTTTGCCCAGAAAGCCGATATTCATGGGCATATCGTCCACCGCTTGCAGCATCTTGCCGATATGCCATGCGCCGGGAGTGCAGGTGGTGGCGTTGGTGCCGGTGGCCGGGCCGGTGCCGCCGCCGAGCATGGTGGTAATGCCGCTCATCAGTGCTTCTTCGACCAACTGTGGGCAGACAAAATGGATGTGGGCATCCAGGGCGCCAGCGGTGAGAATCTTGCCTTCACCGGCGATGATTTCGGTGCCGGGGCCAATCACGATCTCGACATCCGGCTGGGTATCCGGGTTGCCCGCTTTGCCAATCGCCGCGATGCGGCCGTTTTGAATGCCCACATCGGCTTTAACGATGCCCCACCAGTCCAGAATTAGCGCGTTGGTGATGACTGTATCCATCACCGTGTCGTCGGCACGCTGGCTCTGGCCCATGCCGTCGCGGATGACTTTGCCGCCGCCGAACTTCACTTCATCGCCGTAGTGGGTGGCGTCTTTTTCGACTTCAATCCATAGCTCGGTATCGCCCAGGCGCACGCGGTCGCCCACCGTGGGGCCGTACATATCGGCGTAAGCCTGCCGACTGATCTTGTTAACCGGTTTCATTGTTTATCTCCGTCGAGCTTACCCATGACATCACCACGGAAGCCGTAAATTGCACGCTCGCCCACATAGGGAATCAACGTGACTTCACGGGTTTGGCCGGGCTCAAAGCGAATCGCCGTGCCTGCGGCCACGTCCAAGCGGTAACCCCGCGCCTTGGCGCGATCAAAGGTCAATGCGGGGTTGGCTTCGGCAAAATGGTAGTGGGAACCGATCTGAATCGGCCGGTCGCCGGTATTGGCCACTTCCACGCTAATCCGCTCACGGCCCACGCACAGCTCGATATCACCGTCTTTTAACTTGTACTGTCCTGGAATCATTGGACCGGGAATCATTTGGTTGCTCCTTTGAATCGCCTCTCAAACAATAGGCGTATGAACAGTGACCAGCTTGGTGCCGTCGGGGAAGGTGGCTTCCACTTGAACGTCGTCGATCATTTCGGCGACGCCTTCCATCACGTCGTCGCGGCTAAGGATCTCGCGACCATAGCTCATTAAATCGGCTACGCTACGGCCATCCCGGGCGCCTTCCATAATCTCAAAACTGATTAGCGCCACCGCTTCCGGGTAGTTGAGCTTTAAACCGCGGGCTTTGCGGCGCTCGGCCAGTTGAGCGGCGGAGAACAGCAGCAGCTTGTCTTTGTCTCTCGGGGTTAATTCCATGGAACGTGTCTCCAGCAGTGCATCACAGGGATACGGATTAGGTTAGCCAAATTCGCGGCGTATGCGCGGCGCGGTCGATCCAACGGGGGCGCAGCAGGTGCCAGGCTTGTTCACATAGCGCCCAGGCTTCGTTACGCGAGTTGCCCAGATAGCGCAGCAGCAGGACGCCATGGCGAACGGTAACCGCCCAGCGTGGATTATCCGGCAGCGCTTCACGCAGGGCATCAATCGCCGCAGGCGCGTCAGCAATGCCCACCGCCCACAGCGTCGCCTGCACGGTGGCACCGCCTTGGCCCCAGCGGCCCTTAAAGCGTGGGTGAAGCGGATCGAGCGGCTGGCGTTCTAGCCACAGCGGCTTGCCGTCCAGGGTTAAGCGAAAGTGCTGCTCGATACGCCCGGAAATATAAGGCAACTCGCTGGCCGGGCGGCCTAGCGCCATCACTTCCCAACCCAGGCAGCGGGCGCTGCCGTGAAGGTCAATCTGGGTGCGCTGCTCGCCCTTGGAGCCATCAAAGGCGATGGTCTCCTGGGGCAGCCACTCAAGGGTGCCGCCATCTTCAACGCTCAACCGGGTGTGCTGTGTCCAGGCAACGCCCTGGCTGTCGGCTTTATAGAGTTTATTGGCGGCAGGCGTGGTGAGTAGCGCATGGGCGCCGCGCTCTACGTGGGCGCTGATGGTAAGTGCATCGCCGCTGACCAACCCGCCCGGCGGGTGCAGGACGTAGATATGGCACGCCTCATCACCGCCTTCCGGGTAAAACGGACGCTGCACCCGCAGCGGCCCTGAGTGGCGCGCCTGCACCATGCGGGTGGCGCCATCGCGGTTGGCAAAGCGTAACGCCAACGAAGCCGCCCAGTGGCGGCCTGCGTCGAAGCGGTGGCCGGAGGCAACTTGTGGTTTGGCGAGTTCGCACAGAATCATGGGTAGCTGTCGCTTCCTTTTCATTAAGCTTTTGGCAGACAGATATTCACTGTGCCCTTAACTTAATAGAAGCAATTAATGCGCCAAAATGGTGAAAAACCCTATTGGGCGTTCAATGCGGGGATATAAGCCAAATAACATGGCAGACCCCTTCTTTTTTACGCACTAAAAAAGATCAAAAGCATGAAGAAAGCACCAAAAAAGTGCATTAGCAGGCCAGATTTACATTTCCAGCACCATCACTGCACAACAACCCGGTCTCGCCCGCCGCGTTTCGCTTGATAAAGTGCTTGGTCAGCCCGCTGCAGGGAGTGGTGATAATCAGGATGGCCGTCGTGGAGCGTAACGCCCACGCTAATCGTCACGTTAAGCAGCGTATCCGCGCCCGCGAGCAACGGCTCTTTAGCCACCGACTGGCGCAACCGCTCTGCAAATAGCCGGCTACCTTCATAGTCAGTATTGACCTGCACAATCAAAAACTCTTCGCCGCCCATGCGGAACACGTAATCCCCCCCACGGGTGGAGCGGTCAAGAATACTCGCCACCTGTTGGAGCACGCTGTCGCCTGAGTCGTGACCATGGGTGTCGTTGATCGACTTGAAGTGGTCGATATCGACCATTAACAGCGCAAAACAGTGCTCCGAATGGCGGGCAATGTCGATTTCGCGACTGAGCACGACCGGTAGAAACTTGCGGTTGAGTAAGCGGGTTAAGCTGTCGCGTCCGGCATCTAAACCGGAAGCACGCTCGAGTACATCGTCGAGCAGCATCAACACCGTGCGGGTGGCATCTCTAATCTCGCCCAGCGCCTTAAGCCGCTGGCTAGCATCGTCATGCAGCAGGACTTCCAGCCACTCACGATCCACTTGCTGAATATGCCGGGAAATAGTGGCGATCTCCGGCGCGCCCTCAAACGCATGGCATGCTTTATGGAGATACCAAAGACCAAAATCGGAATTGGCTAACTTCGGCAGCGTGGCGATATTTTGTTGGGCGGCCACCGCAAACATCAGCGCATTTTCCCAGTTCAGCAGCGCCGAACGCTGGCGCTCACGCTCGTCACCGATGTTTTGAGTGAGGGAAAATAGCTTGTACGCCTCTTCGGTGCGCGCATTACGGTCGCTGGCCACTGAGTAGGCGTGGCTCATAATTTCCATGGCCATATCAATATGCTCGGAGACATACACCGAGGCATCCCCCGTCGACAGCGGGCTTGTAAGCGTGGCGTTGATCTGCTGATAAAACGCCTGCTTAAGTTGCCGCGCCCCGTTAAGCACCAGGTTTACCGGAATATCGATGCGGGCATGCACCTGCCCCACTTTTTCCTGCTGCTCAACCAGAGCTTCGAAATCGGCGTGCTCGACGGAAAACATGGCCTTCAGCCAACGCCGCATAGAGGGGTTTAAACGCTGCTCCACTTGATCGTTGGAGAGAAATAGCGAGGCATGCGGATCTTCCAGCATCACCCGATAAAATTGGTCAGCAAAGCGGTGGCAGTGGTTCTCCACCAACGTCTCTACTGCTTGCCGCAACGGCTTAGGCGTGCGCTCTAGAAGCGTCTGCCACTCGGCGGCGAGCTGATGTTTATCTTTATAGCGCATACCCCACCTGCTTCTAATTGATAAACAGCCTATATTACACACAAAGGCGTGATGTCAACCGAACATAGAACAGGATTTTAGCGATTAAGCCCACCAAGGGGGTGGGCTTATAACCGTGTATGGTTAACTTAAACCGTCAAGTGCTGCTTGATCAGCTCATTAGAAAGTTCGCTGATCTCGCCTTTGGCCACCGGTCGGCCGCGATCCATGATCACGAAGCGGTCAGCGTACTTGCGGGCAAAAGGTAGCTTTTGCTCTACCAGCAATACCGTAAGACCGTCCTCGTTGATCAACTGACGTATTACCTGGCCGATTTGGGCGACGATATTGGGCTGAATGCCTTCCCCCGGCTCATCGAGAATCAGCATTTTGGGCTCGATCACCAGCGCGCGGCCAATGGCCAACTGCTGCTGTTGCCCGCCAGAAAGGTCGCCGCCCCGGCGGTTTTTCATCTCCTTGAGTACGGGGAACAGCTCGTAGACCCGCTCGGGGATTTTCTTCAGCCCGTCGCTGCGGGCGGCAAGGCCGGTGCGTAGATTGTCTTCCACGGTGAGCAGCGGAAATATCTGCCGCCCTTGGGGCACATAGCCGATGCCCAGGCGCGAACGCTCTTCCACCGCTTTTTTGGTTAGCTCAATCTCGCCCGTTTCAGTGGTGTAACGCAGCTTGCCGCTTTTTACTGCGACTTCGCCCATGACGGCTTTTAATAGCGTGGTTTTGCCTACGCCGTTGCGGCCCATCACGCAGGTGCACTGGCCGGTGGGCACGTCAAGATCCAGATCCCAAAGGGTATGGCTTTCGCCGTAAAACTGGTTGAGTTTTTCGATCGCAAGCATCAGGCGACCTCCTCGTCGTCTGCACCCAGGTAGACCTCGATGACTTTGGGGTCGTTGGAGACCTGATCCATACTGCCTTCCGCCAGCACGCTGCCCTGGTGCAGTACCGTCACCTGGCGAGCAATCGAGCGCACAAAGCCCATATCGTGCTCTACTACGACCACGGACTGCTTTCCGGCAAGCCCGGTTAGCAGCTCGGCGGTGCGCTCCATCTCCTGCTCGGTCATGCCCGCCACTGGCTCATCGACCAGCAGTAACCGTGGGCGCTGCATTAATAGCATGCCGATCTCCAGCCACTGCTTCTGACCGTGGGAAAGAATCCCCGCGGGCTGATGGCGAAGCGCGGTTAAGCCGATGGTTTCCAGCACTTCATCGATGCGGTCTTTGATCTCGCCGGTCATACGGGCAGTAAGTGTAGGGAAGATCCGCTTATCGGCGGCCATGGCCAGCTCCAGGTTTTCAAACACCGACAGCGCTTCAAACACCGTGGGCTTTTGAAACTTACGGCCAATGCCCAGACTGGCGATATCGGGCTCGTTCATATTCAACAGGTTATGGCGGCTGCCGAACCAAACACTACCGCTCGTGGGGCGCGTTTTGCCGGTGATGATATCCATCATGGTAGTTTTACCCGCCCCATTGGGGCCGATAATGCAGCGCAGCTCACCGTCGTCGATGGTGAGGTTGAGGTTATTGATGGCTTTGAAACCATCGAAACTCACGGTGACATCTTCCATGTAGAGAATCGGGCCGTGGCGGACGTCCACCGGCGAGGCCTGGGGCGCCATAAAATCGAACACCCGGTCACGCTGGGTCAGCGAGTGCAGCAAACTCATGCAGAGGCCTCCTTGGAAGTGGGATCAGCGTTCGGGTCATTATTTGCCGTATCGTCGCGTTTGCGACGCTTGAGATAGTGAAACAACCCTGCCACCCCTTTAGGCAGAAACACCGTGACCAGTACGAACATCGCCCCTAGCGCAAACAGCCAAGCATCGGGCATTACGCCGGTAAAGATGGTTTTGGCGTAGTTGACCAAAATAGCGCCTATCACCGCACCGTAAAGTGTGGCGCGGCCGCCTAACGCTACCCACAGCACAATCTCGATGGAGAAAATCGGCGAGAACTCGCTGGGATTGATAATGCCCACCTGGGGCACGTAGAGCGCGCCCGCCAGGCCCGCCAGCATGGCCGACACCACAAACACAAACAGCTGAAAGCGTTCGACCCGGTAGCCAAGAAAGCGCGTGCGCGCTTCGGCGTCACGAGTGGCAATGCTGACCCGGCCCAGTTTACTGGTCACGATAGCGCGGCAGAGAATATAGCCCAGCCCTAGCGCCACGCCGGTGGCTAAAAACAGCCCCAGCCGCGTGTCATTACTGCGCAAATTGTAGCCAAGCAGCTCGCGGAAGTCGGTTAAGCCGTTATTACCGCCAAAACCCATCTCGTTGCGGAAAAACGCCAGCATCAAGGCAAAGGTCAGCGCCTGAGTAATGATTGATAGATAGACCCCGGTTACTCGCGATCTAAATGCCAGAAAACCAAATACCAGCGCCAGTAGCCCCGGCGCGATCAGCACCATGGCAAAGGCAAACCAGGCCATATCAAAGCCGAGCCAGTACCAGGGTAGGCTGTCCCAGTTCAGGAACACCATAAAGTCGGGCAGTACCGGGTGGCCGTAGGTGCCACGTTCACCAATTTGGCGCATTAAGTACATGCCCATGGCGTAACCGCCGATGGCGAAAAAGGCGCCGTGCCCCAAACTCAAAATGCCCAGATAGCCCCACACCAAGTCCACCGCTACTGCCAGCAGCGCGTAGCTTAGGTACTTACCGAACAGATTGACCGTATAAGCCCCTACATGCAGTGGGTTACTTGGCGGCACCACCACGTGCAAGATGGTGACCAGCGCCAAGGCGGCCAGCAGTACGCCCAGAAAGATCTGCGTGGAACGTTCGCTGAATGGGCGTGTTAGCCAAAAGTTGGTCGATGATTCGGTCGTTAATGACATCGCTTAGCCCTCCGCAGCCCGGCCCTTCTGCGGGAAGAGTCCACGCGGGCGTTTTTGAATGAATAGGATGATAAAGACCAGCACGATAATTTTGGCCAGCACCGCGCCTGCCCAGGGTTCCAGCACCTGGTTGATGACCCCCAGCGAGAGCCCAGCGACCAGCGTGCCCCACAGGTTGCCCACGCCGCCGAACACCACCACCATGAACGAGTCGATGATGTAGTTCTGCCCCAGGTTAGGGCCGACATTCGTAAGCTGGGAGAGCGCAACACCGGCAAGACCGGCCACGCCGGAACCCAGCGCAAAGGTCATGATATCCACGCGGGTGGCACGAATACCCATGGAGCGCGCCATGGCGCGGTTCTGGGTCACGGCACGCACCTCAAGCCCCAGCCGGGTGCGGCGCATAATCAGCATCAGGCCCGCGAACACCACCAGCGCAAAGCCGAGCACGTACATACGGTTGAGCGTAAGCGACAGCGCATCGTTAACCACCAGAGAGCCGCTCATCCACTCCGGGGTGATCACGGTACGGTTGAGCGGTGAAATCACCGTGCGCACCAGCTGCTGCAGAATTAAGCTGATACCAAACGTCGCCAGCAGGGTTTCCAGCGGGCGGCCCTTGAGGAACTGGATAACGCCGCGTTCGATCGCCACACCGGCTAGCGCGGCGACCATAAAGCCGGCGGGAATTGATAGAATCAGCGCTAACCCTGGCTGGCCGGGCAATAATTGCTGCATCGCCCAGGTGGTGTAGGCACCCAGCATCATCAGTTCGCCGTGGGCCATATTGATTACGCCCATCACGCCAAAGGTGATCGCCAGGCCGATCGCCGCGAGCACCAGCACCGAACCCAGGCTTAAACCGAAATAGAGGGTTTCCAAACCGCGGTTGATTTTGAGCTGCTGCTCGATGCCCGCCAAAGAGGCGGCGGCGGCGTTGGCGATCACCGGGTCATCACCATTGACCGCTCGGCTTAAGGCCACACGAGAGCGCGGGTGCAGGCTGCCATCCAGCGCCTCGACACCCGCCATTTCGCCCGCTTCCGCGCGATAAATCGCCACCGCCTGGGTTAGGCGATAGCGCACCTGATCGTCTTCTTCCTGCTCGATTAGGTCATTAATGGGCTGCACTAGCTCACCGTCTACCTCGCCTAGTAAGCGCTCCGCCGATGTGCGGCGGCGCTCAACGTTGGGCGAGTAGAGGTCAACGACCGCAATGGCGCTGCGCAGTTGATTACGCAGGTTGTTATTGATACCAACGCGCTCCAGGTCGCGCCGGGACATCTCGCCCAGCGCTTCGCCGGTCAGCACATCGGCCACTGGCCAGTCGCGGCCGCGGTTCTCCAGTACCAATACAAAGCGGCCATTGTCGGTGCGCTGTAAGCGGCCATCCAGCAGCGCCTGCAGCCAATCACGGGCGCGCTCGTCGTCGCTTTGCAGAATAGCCGTAATGGCTTCGCCTTTGGCGGTGTAGGATTCAACGTCCAGCGCCTCTAATAGTTCGAGCGCGGCCGCATCATTTGTGGGGTTGCTGGCGGCGTCTGTTGATTGTGCCTGTGCGGTGAGGGTGATACCCAACAGCAGGAAACAAAGCAGCGCCAAGGAAAGGAAACGCCTCATGGGGTTCTTCCTTTGGTTATCTAAGAGGGAAAGATAGCGTGCTCCTTGCCGCGCCAATCAACGATACACGGCGCGGCAAGGGGGTGTTATGCGTTACTCAGCAAGCGCCGCTTCGGCTTCTTCTGCTGCGGTGCTGCCACCGCACGAGCCGTTAACGACGTTAAAGTTGCCGCACTCCATCGGCTTGCGCCAATCGGCAATCAGGTCACGCGAACCAGGCAGGTAGTCAGACCAGGCATCGCCCGCCACGGTAGACGGCGTTTGCCAAACGATATCGAACTGGCCGTTGTTCTGAATCTCACCAATCAGCACCGGCTTGGTGATGTGGTGGTTGGGCATCATCGCCGCATAGCCACCAGACAGGTTAGGTACGGTTACACCGATAATGGCGTCTTTCACCGTATCTACGTCGGTAGTACCCGCTTTACGCACCGCTTCGGCCCACATATTGAAACCAATGTAGTGCGCTTCCATGGGGTCGTTGGTGACCGCCATATCGTCGCCGGTGTACTCAATCCAGGCATCGATAAAGTCGTAGTTGTCGTCGTTATCGACGCTCATAAAGTAGTTCCAGGCGGCCAGGTGACCGACCAACGGGCCGGTATCAATACCGGTCAGTTCCTGCTCACCCACCGAGAAGGCGACAACCGGGATATCAGCAGCGTCGATACCCTGGTTGGAAAGTTCGGTATAGAACGGCACGTTGGCGTCGCCGTTAACCGTGGAGATCACCGCGGTGGGTTTACCCTCTTCGCCAAAGCGGCGAATCTCGGCCACGATGTTCTGCCAGTCGGAGTGGCCGAACGGCGTGTAGTTGACCATGATGTCCTCTTCCGCGATGCCGTGTTCATCCTTAAGGAACGCTTCGAGGATGCGGTTGGTGGTGCGCGGATAGACATAGTCGGTACCGACCAGCGCAAAGCGCTCGATACCCACTTCATTGATCAGGTATTCCACCGCCGGAATCGCCTGCTGATTAGGTGCTGCGCCGGTATAGAAGACGTTTTCTGAAGACTCTTCGCCTTCATACTGAACGGGGTAGAACAGCAGGCCATTAAGCTCTTCGACGACCGGCAGCACCGCCTTACGGGACACAGACGTCCAGTTGCCGAAAATCACGTCTACTTCTTCTTGGGCTAGTAGCTCGCGGGCGCGCTCGGCAAATAGCGGCCAGTTAGAGGCGGGGTCGACCACTACGGCTTCTAGCTGACGACCCAGCAAGCCACCGGCTTCGTTCTGCTGCTCAATCAGCATCTCAACGGTGTCTTTAAGCACCGTTTCACTGATCGCCATGGTGCCAGAGAGGGAGTGCAGGATACCGACTTTGATCGGGTCATCGTCTTGGGCGATGGCCTGGGCGCTGGCGCCCATCACGGCGGCGGTCAGTAAAGCGGTGGCGAAACGGCCACGTGACAGGAATGGGCGCGGGTGTGTCGAGCGTTTGAGAGTGTTCATTGTTAATCTCCTTGCACCCCTTATGGCTGGGGTTTGTTATGACCGAGGCTTGATGATTGGCTTCGCACTTGGGGTTGTGGTGTTAGCTCCCCCAATACGTCCACTAGCCAATACGTCCACTAGCCAATACGTTTACTAGCCATTAACACCTGCAAGGGGTGCGCCAGATTGGCACAAAGTGGCCTTATAGCTATTTAATCAGCCACTTAATAATCACCTTAAAATTTCAACATTCCCCGCATGCACCAAAATAAAGCGCAACACCGCTGCCTAAGCACGCTCTCAATGCACCAACAAGATACAGCGCACCAATTAAGCACACGGGCTTTTTGAACACAGACTGGTAACGTAATACTCACCTAATAGTTACAAATACACTCTTTATCATCAGTTAAAAAAGTCGATGAAAAGAGGTAAATAAAAAAGGAGCCTTGGTATCACCAAGACTCCTCGCTATTCACCCTTTAAATGGCGGCATTAAATAGCCACGTCGGGTGGAATTTTCTTACGACGTTTTTTCAGTAACGGTAGGCCGAGCGACAACAGAGCAACCACCAGCAGGCCAAGAGCGATTGGCTTGTCGATAAAGGTCATCCAGTCACCCCCTGATATCTGCAGCGCTCGGCGCATGGACTCTTCCATGATGTTGCCGAGAATCAGCGCTAGAATCAGCGGCGCTGCGGGAAACCCAAACAGGCGCATGCCCAGGCCGACCAAGCCAAAGCCAAGCAGCAGCAGCAGGTCAAATACGCTGAAGCTCATACCGTAGACGCCGATCATGCAGAAGATCAGTATCAGCGACAGCAGCAACGGGCGAGGCATGTCGAGAATTTTGGCGATATAGGGAATCAGCGGCAGGTTAAGTGCCAACAGGAAGATATTGCCGATATACATACTGGCAACCACGCCCCAAAACACGTCTGGGCGCTCTGCAAGCATCATCGGGCCCGGGTTAACGCCCATGACAAGCAACGCGCCAAGCAGAACAGCGGTGGTGCCCGAGCCCGGCACACCCAGCGTCAGCAGTGGCACAAAGGAGCCAGTGCAGGCAGCGTTGTTGGCTGCTTCCGGCGCGGCCACGCCTTTGATATTACCCTGCCCAAACGTATCGCCATCTTTGGCAATGCGCTTCTCCATGCTGTAGCCCAGAAACGAGCCGATGGTAGCGCCTGCACCCGGCAGCACGCCGGTAAAAAACCCCAATATCGAACTACGACCAATAGGGCCAGCGATTTCTTTCAGTTCGCTACGTGTCAATTTCAGCGAGCCAATCGCATTGCGGGGCGCCTCTTTGCCACCGCCGCCGCGCAGCAACATGTAAAAGACCTCGGCAAGGGCGAAAATACCCAGGGCCACGACCAGGAAGTCGATGCCATCAAGCAACTGCACCGAACCGAAGGTAAAGCGCTCAGTACCGGTCTGCATGTCGATACCGATAATAGAAATAATCACCCCCACCACGGCGGCAATTAGCCCTTTAACCAGTGACTTATCCGAGAGCGAAACGACAGCGGTCAAGCCCAGCACCATTAAGGCGAAGTACTCAGAAGGGCCAAAGCTCACGGCCACTTTCGACAGCAGCGGAGCGATCAGCATTAAGAAAATAACGGAAATGGTACCACCGATAAAGGAAGCGTAGGCGGCAATCGCCAGCGCTTTACCCGCCTGACCTTTTTTAGCCATCGGGTAGCCATCAAAAGAGGTCGCCACAGTGCCCGCCACGCCGGGGGCGTTGAGCAAAATCGACGAAGTGGATCCACCGAAGATGGCGCCGTAGTAAACCCCTGCCATCAGGATCAAGCCCGACGAGGGCTCCATGGCAAAGGTGATAGGAATCATCAAGGCAAGTGCACTGATAGGCCCCAGGCCCGGCAGCATACCGATGATGGTGCCAGCAAATACGCCGGCAAATACGTAGGCAATATTGATTGGCTCAAGCGCGATGCCAAAGCCGTACATCAAATTATTGAAGGCATCCATGGGAATTACTCTCTTAAGAACTGCTAGCGGAAAGACCTGCTAACACTACTTTGTTTAGAAAGGCAGCACGCCAGTGGGTAGGTAAACATCCATCACCCGCGTCATGGTCAGGTAGAGCGCCAGCACTACCCCCAGCGATGTAGCGAGGTTGACCCCATGGCGGCGATAACCGTAGTAGGCCGTCAGACCAACGCAGAGTAGCGTTGAGGCGAGCACAAAGCCCAGAGGTACCAGCAAAAAAGCATAGGCGGCAATCGCTAGCGAGGTCACGATGACCCGCGCCCATGGCGTAAGCAGCATTGGGCCTTGGGTGGCTTCTTGATCTATCTCATCGGCACCGGCTATCGGAGTAGGCTTCTCGAAAAACAGAAACACCGACAGGATCAGTAGCGCGAAGCCTAATACTTTAGGAAAGAGGTCAGAATCGACCGGTCGTGGCAGGGGGAAAGTAGGGATTTGCCACGCCATCGCGATATAGCCAACGGCCAATACCGCAAATACCAGTGCTAACCACTGATTGGTATTTAAACGAGTCATAGGAGTCTCTCCGAAGGAGCCAACACGCCTCCAGCGATTAACAAACTTGTTCTTAACAACCAGTTTTAAAGACTAGTAGCTAACAACCAGCGGTTAACGACAGGAAGCCCCAGCCGCACTTGGGCGGCTGGGTTATACAGGAGTAGGGTTACTGGCGCAGTAGGCCAAGCTCGCTCAACACGTCGCTGAACTGCTCTTGCTGCTGATCCAGGAAGGCACCAAATTCTTCACTGTCTTGATAGGCGTCGATCCAACCTAACTGATCGCGTGCTTGCTGCCAGCCATCCGTCTCTTGCATTTCAACGAACAGATCCTGGTAGTAAGCCACGGCTTCTGCAGGCATATCGGGAGCACCCATTACGCCGCGCCAGATATCAAACGTATAGTCGATATCCTGCTCCTGGTAAGTTGGCACATCGGCAAGCCCGCCACCTAGTCGCTCAGGAGCTGATACGCCTAACGCACGGATTTGGCTGCCTTCTCCCAGTTGACCTACCGCTTCACCGGCACCGGTCACCACGGCTTCAATATGCCCTCCCATCAGGTTGGTCATGGCATCACCGCCACCCGAAAAAGGAATATAGTTCACACTGGATGCTTCAAGACCTGCAGCATCAGCCAGCCCTGCCAGAGAAATATGATCCATAGAGCCTGGCGCGCTACCGCCACCTACACTTAACCCAGGATTGTCTTTCAGAGCGTCAAAAAGGTCGCTGAGCGTTTGGTACTCAGAATCTGTCGGTACCAGAATGATGGAGTAGTCAGTAATCAGGCGCGCGATAGGTGTAAAATCAGTATGGTCGTAACGTGAAGCACCCGCTAACGGCACCAGAATAATTGGCGGGCTGGTGGCGAACAGCTTATGCGGGTTACCGCTATCACGCGCAATTTGCGCCCAGGCTACGGCGCCGCCGCCGCCGGGGACATTGATGGCAGCAAAGCTTTCGTCAGCCAGCCCTTCTTGCTGAATAACCCGCGATACGGTTCGAACAAGGGTATCCCAACCGCCGCCGGGGTTAGCCGGTGCAACGAATTCGATGGAGCGGCTTGGGGTCCACTCTTGCGCCTGTGCGGCTGAGTTCAGTCCGGCAACAGCAGCCAGGGGCAGAGCAAATAGCGATAAACGCTTGAGGGTAAGCGATGTCATGATGGCGTTCTCCACGTATCAGTGTTGTTGTGTGATGGTGTTGCTATGTAGCGCTTCTTATTGTGAGACTGCACGTCGCGAACGTTAGAAGACCATGCCCCTGGCCGACAAGCTTGTGCGCATAAAAGACAAAAAGTTCTTTATGGGCATTTTGTTTATTTTGTTCACGCCGATTTGGTTACAGCATGCATTCATAAAGCGTCAAGCCACTCGTGTGCCGCCTCCAACAGCCGATAGCGACGCTCGGGGCGCCCTACATCACCATAGCCCAGCTCGGCACTGACTGCCTGCTCGGCGACTAAAAATTCTAAATAGCGGCGCGCGGTAGAGCGGCTGGCGCCCATGGTGCGCGCCATCTGCATGGCGGTGAGGGAGTCCGGGGCGTCTGCCAGGGCGTCAATCACCCGACGCAACGTCAGCCGATCTATTCCCTTGGGCAGGGCTTGAGACTGAGCGGCGTTTTTAGCCCGCGACGACTCGCCGGGCTGCATGCGCGCCAGCACAGAATCCAGCTCGTCTTGGTTCATCTCGGCCCGGTTGGCCAAGGCTTCACGCTCGCGCCGAAAGCGGGTCAGCATTTGCGTCATTCGGGTGGCTTCAATGGGCTTGATCAGGTAGTCGAACACCCCGCCACGCAGCGCCTCGCTGATGGTTTCCACTTCCCGTGCGGCGGTGACCATGACGATATCCACATGCACATAGTCGCGGCGAATCGCCCATAGCAGCTCCAATCCTTCAACATCGGGGAGGTAGGCGTCGAGCAGAATCAACTGAATGCTGGCAGCCTGCTCGGCCATGATGGCCTTGGCTTCACTGCCGTTGCGCGCCATGCCCACCACATAAAAGCCATCGCTCTGTTCAATAAAGGCCCTGTGAATATCGGCAATGCGAAAATCGTCTTCAACGACCAAAATACCGTACTGCCCATCAGACATTGCCTGCCTCCCTAGCCGTCGTAGTCACTGTTTTTGGTACTGCTTTGGAATTGTTGTTGAGAGCGATGTTGATAGCGTTGTTGGGACTGCTGCTGGTCTGGCTGCGCGCAGATCGAACGGTCGAGTACCGCGATAAAGCACGCCCCGCCTAGCTCACTCTCCTCTAGGGTCACAGCGCCGCCGTGCTGGCGGCAAAGCCTGGCCACCAGCGCCAGGCCGATACCCTGGTGCTTGCCAGCTTTGGTCGAGAAGCCTTCCTGGAAAATCGACTCGGCAAATTGGGCGGGCACTCCAGGCCCGTTGTCCTCCACTTCGATCAACAGCTGCTCGCCCAAATCGGTGAAAAACAGGCGAACGTTGGGCTCTTTGCTCGGCCCATTCAGCGCGGCATGGCAGGCGTTGTCCAGCAGGTTACCCACCACGCCCATCATTACCTCTTGCCCGGTGGGCGTTAGCGGGCAAGAGAGCGAGCTTTGCTCATCAATTTCCAGCGCCACGCCCAGCTCCCGCGCACGGGTTAGTTTACCCAGTAGCGTGCCGCTAAGCACGGCATCGGCTACATTGCGCATTAAGAAGTTCATTTGCGCCTGAGCGCGTTCGGTTTCCTGGTGGATCAGCGCCAAGGCTTCCTCAATACGCTCTAACTGCAGCAGCCCTGAGATGGTGTAGAGCTTATTGGAAAACTCGTGGGCCTGTGCGCGCAGCATATCCACGTCGCGGCTGGCCTGAGTTAGCGCCTGGGATAGATCAACGATCTCGCGACGGCTGCGGAAAGTCGCCACCGCACCCTCAATTTCTCCCTCGTGCAGAATCGGCACGCGGTTGACCACCACCGGGTGATCGCCCAGCCACATCTCCTGGTCGAACTCTTGCTCGCCGCGCCTGAGCACCTCCAGTAGCCGCGAATTAGGCACCACCTCACGAATGGGCTGCCCCAACAGCACATGCTCATCGTCTAAGTTGAGAAAGCGCCGCGCCTGTTGGTTGACCAGGGTAATATGGCCTTCACGATTAACCGCCAGAATGCCTTCGTGGATCGACTGCAAAATGGCTTCTTTCTCCATGGCCAAGCGGGCAATTTCGTAGGGTTCAAGGCCTAAAATGACCTTTTTAAGGTGCTGTGATAGCCAGTAGGCGCCAGCAAAGCCCAGCGTAATCATTAGTGCGACCAGCGCCCAGCCAAAGCTGTTATGGCGCGCCACGTCCATGGCCACTCGATCCATCATAAAACCGACAGACACCAGGCCAATGATATTGCCTTCTTCGTCCCATATAGGCGCTTTGCCACGAATGGCGGTGCCCAGTGAACCGGTCGCTTCGGAGACATAAAACTGGCCATGAATCAGCGCCTGATCATTATCGCCGCCTACCATTGGCTTACCTATCCGCTCCGGCACCGGGTGGGAGTAGCGAATACTTCGGGCATTGCCCACAACGACGTAGCGAGCACCGGTTTCATGGCGAATTCGCTCTGCGAGGGGCTGAATAATGAACGCGGGGTCGGGGATCGCAAAGGCATTAATAATTTGCGGCATCGAGGCCACCGTTTTGGCCACCGCCAGCGCTCGTTCGCCCATCTGCTGGCTAATAATTTCCGCCTTGCGGTGATTGAGATAGGTGCCCTGTGCCAGTAGCATGCCCGCTAATAGCAGCCCGACCAACAGCATCACCTGCAGGCGAAAGCTGCGCTTATACCAACTGCGCCTTGCGCGGGTGCGACGCCAGCGCTGCAGATCGGCTAATGTTCGGGGGCGAGAAACACTCATAGGTAGACTCAAAATGCGTGACCGCACCATTATGGCACGCGCCAGCAAACGACGTTAATTGCCATCACTCCTGTCATCGTTCGCTGATATAATAGTCCTCGGCCTAAACCAAGGAGGGATGTAGTGGCAATCGTTAGATGGATTATTGTACTGGCCTGCTGGCCACTGTGGTTAAACGCTGCCTATGCCAGCCCGTTTTACGCCCCACCACCTCCCCTGGAAGATGCGCCGGTGTTCAGTGGCGACGCCGAGCTGGGCTTTACCCACCTTTCGGGCAATACCAATAGCCAAACGCTGATTGGTAAAACGCTGCTGACATGGCTAACCGGTAAATTCACCTATTCGCTGCGTGGTGAAGTGCGCACGGTGAGTAAAGAAAACGAAACCAGCGCCGAGCAGTACCTGATCTCTGGACGCGAGCGCTATGAGCTAGACGGCCCACACTATCTATTTGGCTTTGCCCGCTGGGAGAAGGATCGTTTTGCCGGTTATGATCAGCAACTGTCAGCGATTGGGGGTTACGGGCGCCAGATTCTGGAGAACGACACCCACACCCTATCGTTAGAAGCGGGCCCCGGCTATCGTCACGACCGGCTGCGCGAGTACGATGATGAACGCTTGATGGTGACCTACACCGCGCTGGATTATCGCTGGGGGTTCTCCGACTACGCCGATATTCAGCAGGAAATGTCGGTGGAGTATACCGACCAGAACACCACTTCCCGTTCGCTAACGGCGCTTACCGCCCGTCTTAACGCGAAGCTGTCGCTGCGCTTATCCCACGAACTTAAGCACAACTCCCAGCCACCCGATGACACCAGCGCGCGCACCGACAGTACCACCAGCGCCTCGCTGCTCTATCGTTGGTAAGCCCAATACTGGCTTAGCGATTCTGACCCCGGTGCGCCCAGCCGGTCATACGCTTTTCCAACTGGGCAAACAGCTCGTACATCACCATGGCCATGGCGCTGATCACCAGCAACCCGGCAAATACCAGCCCCATGCGCATTTGCGAACCAGCGCTCATCATCAGGTAGCCAATGCCCTGGTTCGAAGCGACGGTTTCTGACACGACTGTGCCTACAAACGCCAGGGTAATGGCGACCTTCAGTGAAGCAAAGAAGTAGGGCAGCGAGCGCGGCAGGCCGACTTTCAGCAGCACATCCATACGCCGCGCCCCCAGCACTCGCAGTACGTCTTCCATTTCGGGCTCCAGCGTGGCCAAACCGGTAGCCACGTTGACCACAATCGGGAAAAAGCAGATCAAAAAGGCGGTGAGAATCGCCGGCACCGAGCCAATCCCAAACCAGACCACTAAAATCGGCACGAAAGCGACCTTGGGGATAGCGTTAAAGCCCACCAGCAGCGGGTAGCAGGCGTTATACAGAAAGCGCGACGAGCCGATAATAAAGCCCAACACCAGCCCCACGGCAACGCCCAGGCCAAAACCAATCAGCGTGGTCCAGAAGGTTTGCCAGGAGTGCATGGCGATGGGCCCTGAATAGGTCACCAGCGCCTGGGCGGTCTCTAAGGCGCTGGGGAAGATAAAGCTGGGTACGTCAAACACTCGCACCGTGACTTCCCAGATAATGACCAGTGCCACCACCGCGATCCACGGCGCGAGCCGTTCAATTAACGGGTTATGTTTCGTCATAAGCGTGCCTGTTAAGTGCTGCGTACTTCGCCAATCTGGGCGCGCAGTTCCTGCACCAGATCAATAAAGGGTTTTTGGTAAGTGGTTTCCAATGCGCGGGGGCGCGGCAGCTCGATTTGACGGCGCTCGATCACTCGGCCAGGGCGGCGACTCATGATGTAGACGGTGTCGGCGAGAAACGCCGCTTCACGCAGGTCGTGGGTCACCAGTACTACCGTAAAGCGCTGCGCCTCCCACAGGTCACGCAGCACGCACCACAGCTCTTCGCGGGTAAACGCATCCAGCGCGCCAAAGGGTTCATCCAACATCAGCAGGCGCGGCTGATGAATCAGCGCCCGGCAGATCGACGCCCGCTGCTGCATACCGCCAGAAAGCTGCCAGGGGTACTGATCTTCGTAACCTTCAAGTCCTACCGTCTTGAGTAGCTTGCGCGCCCAGCCGATAAACTCTTCACGCCGTTTGCGAAACTGATGGCGGTAAGGTTTGACGATTTCCAGCGGCAGCAAGACGTTATCCAAGGTGGTGCGCCAGGGCAGCAGGTTAGCGTTTTGAAACGCCATGCCAGAGATCTTCAGCGGCCCGGTGACTGGCTCATTATCGACCTTAATCGCTCCCGTCGTCGGCGCATGCAAACCGGTGCAAAGTTTCATAAAGGTCGACTTACCGCACCCAGAAGGCCCAACGAAGGCGACAAACTCGCCTTCATGGATGCTTAGGTTGATATCTTCAATGGCGTTGCCTGATGCATCGTAGGCCAGGCTCACGTCATCAAAGGTGACGAACGCTGCCGACATGCTTATTCACCCTCGGCCGAAAACAGCATGCGCTCTTCCTGAGTAGGTAAGTAGCTTGAATTAAACACTTGATCGGGTGTGGGAATTGACGTGAGGTCGTAAGCATCGGCGACCAGTTGAATCGCCTGAGCCAGGCGCTCGTCATCCACGCCACCTACGCCATTTTCACGCACTTCGGGGGTGTCAACGACGCCATCAAGAGCGAGTTTTAAACGTCGAGTTTCCATTTCCACGTCAATCAGACCATCGCGGTTTTTGACGTATTCAATAGCAGCCTCGGGGTCGGCAATGGTATCGCCGAGGGCGCGATTAAAGGCACGCAGAAAGCCCTTCACGGCTTCGGGATTGTCTTCGGCGAAGGATTCGCTGGCGATGATGGCATTACCATACAGCGGCACGCCGTAGTCGGGGAACGGCATAATCGTCAGCTCATCTTCACTCATACCGCGCTCTTCAAGATTGAGTAGGCTGGTAAAGTAAAAGCCGGTGATCGCGTCCACATCACCACGAGTGAGCAGCGTTTCACGCAGTGTGGGGTCGACGTTTTGCCACGCCACTGCGTCGGCTTCAAGGTCATTGGCGGCGGCAAACACGCCCCAGGCGCGATAACCGGTATCGAAGGTGGGAGCGGCGATGGTTTTACCGGCTAAATCAGCCGGGCTTTCGATACCGCGGTCTTTGCGGGCGAACACCGCGGCAGGGGTGCCGTCATAGACAATGTATACGCCCTGAATACCGGGGCCGTCGGGATTTTCAGCGAGAAACTCGACCAACGCGTTAAGATCGCCAAAGCCCATTTCATAGGCCCCGGATGCCACCCGGTTAATCGCCCCTGCCGAGCCGCTGCCCGAATCAATTTGTACATCCAACCCCTCTTCAGCGAAGTAGCCTTTTTCAGCGGCCATTAAAAACGGCGCGGAGGGGCCTTCAAAGCGCCAGTCCAATTGAAAACGTATTTGGGTGTCATCGGCATGGCTGATCGCCGGTATTAATAGTAACGCTGCCACGCAGCCAGTGAGCAGGCGCGCAGTAGAGTGACCGGGGATTGGAGTAGAAGAAGAGGTTTTTGGAGTAGAAATAAAGGATATTGAAGCGGGCGTCATCATTGTGAGCATACCTTGTATACAAAATATAATTTAGCTCTGCAGCAATGTTGCCATTTTTAGTTTTTTATTTATTTATCAGGTTATTAGACAACTTTTTAAGCGCTCACCTCTGGTCTTATTTCGCCAATATGGTGCATTTCCAATCTAATAACGCACCAAAATAAATCATGTTAGACGTTAGTCTAAATTGACGGTATACTATGCTCAGTTTCCTGTCCTTGCGCCATTCATTGAATGGCGCTTTTTTTTATCCGTTATTTGGCATGTAAATCAGCACTCCTTAATTAACACTACGCCGCTTAACAAAAGGCGTTGATAGGCTGCTGTTTTGCCAGCCCTGCCCCCTACAAGGTATTCACCATGAATCACCCCGCCCCTGACGGCGAAGCCCCTGACGTTAACGGTTCTGGGCGGCTTTCGCTCGGCGATCCTGTCGTTTTAATCTTGAGCATCGGCTTTATCATCGCTTTTTTGTCGCTATCGCTTTACGACGTGACACTCGTCGCTGAGTCCATCAGCAAAGGCTTCGCTTGGACGGCATTAGCCTTGGGTAGTTACTTCCAATTGCTGCTGCTACTCACGTTCTTTATTGCGATGGGATTGGCGGTCACACCCGCAGCAAAAGCCAAAATCGGCAATTTAGATGCACCAGAAATGAGCACGTTTAAGTGGCTTTCGATTATTTTGTGTACGTTACTTGCGGGCGGCGGGGTATTTTTTGCCGCCGGGGAGCCGGTCTACCATTTCATCGTCACGCCGCCCGCTTTTAGTAGCGAAGCAGGCTCGGCGGAAGCCGTTTCCAACGCCTTGGCGCAGTCGTTTATGCATTGGGGATTTATCGGCTGGGCGGTATTAGGATCATTAACGGCTATCGTGCTGGCCCATGCCCACTATGTGAAAGGCCAGCCGTTACAGCCGCGTACCCTGCTCTACCCTTTATTAGGAGAGCGACTAATGCGTGGGCCCTTGGGTGGCATCATTGATGCGTGCTGCGTTATAGCGGTTGTCGCCGGTACGGTTGGCCCCATCGGTTTTTTAGCGACCCAGGTCAGTTTTGGTCTGCATGAGGTGTTCGGTCTTCCCAACAGCTACACCAGTCAATTGGTTATATTAGCGGTGTTAGCCAGCATGTATGTGCTTTCTGCCATGAGTGGTGTTCACAAAGGGATGCAATTGCTTAGCCGTTTCAATGTGTTTCTGGCCCTGGCAGTGGGTGGCGTCATTATGCTGTTTGGCCCTAGCCTATTTTTATTCAATAGCTACCTTTCCAGCATGGGGGTCTATATGAGGGAGTTCTTCCCCATGGCCACCATGACAGCGGAAACCGCTCCCGCCTGGTGGATGCAGTGGTGGACGGTGTTTTTCTTTGCCTGGTTTATCGGTTTTGGCCCGCTGGTAGCGATTTTTGTGGCGCGTATTTCCCGCGGCCGCAGCATCCGCGAGATGATCGTCGCCGTGGCAGTTCTCGCACCCATTGCCACCACCGTGTGGTTTACTCTGCTCGGTGGCTCAGGTATTTACTACCAAATGACGGGCGCAATTGAGCTAAGCGAAGCGCTTAATAACTTCCAGTTTGATGTCGCGACGTTGACGGTTGCCCAGGCCCTACCGGGCGGTGCTTGGATGACACTGGCCATTTTAGTGTTGACGACGATATTCGTCGCCACCACCGGCGACTCAATGAGCTACGCCATTGCGGTAGTGGGAGCGGGCCACGACGACCCCAGCCCTTATATACGCGCCTTCTGGGGAATCGCCATGGCGATTATGGCGGCCGTACTTTTATATATGGGCGCAGGGCAAATCTCAGCCCTTCAACAATTTATTGTGATAACAGCCATCCCGGTGTCGTTCATTCTATTGCCCTCTCTGTGGGATGGCCCTAAGGCAGCTTACGCCATGGCACGTGAACAGGGCATTATTGACTAGGCGACCTAGAGACTTTCCAACAGACGCAGAATCATCTGCGGCTGTTGGTTGGCCTGGGCCAGCATAGCGATACCTGCCTGCTGCAGGATCTGCGCGCGAATAAGGTTGGAAACTTCCTTAGCGTAATCGGCGTCTTGAATGCGCGACCGGGCATCCGAGGTGTTAACAATGCTGTTATTGAGGCCGTCAATTACGCTCTCGAAGCGATTCTGCACGGCGCCCATATAGCTGCGCTGGCGATCTAACTGCTTAATCGCCTCATCCACCCTATCAATCGGTTTATCCGTCCCGCTAGCATCGTCTAGCACGCTTAAGCCATCCAGACCTAACCCTTGTAAGTTCATTGCTTCAAAACGAACGGCAATGCTATCACCAGCGTTGGGGCCAACCTGAATGTTCAGTGACCTAGTGTCGTTAAGCAGCCCAATGCCATTGAACTTACTCTGCGCTGAAACGCGGTCAATTTCTTCTAAGCGTTGATCAATCTCGGCCTGGATAGAGACAAGGTCATTAGAAGAGTTAGTGCCGTTAGCTGCTTGTACACTCAGCTCACGGATGCGCTGCAGGTTGTCGTTAATCTGATTGAGCGAACCTTCCGCCGTCTGCACCATAGAGATGCCATCATTGGTGTTGCGGATCGCCTGGGTCATGCCTTTGATTTGCGCCGTCATGCGATTGGCAATCGCCTGACCAGCGGGGTCATCCTTGGCACTATTGATGCGTAGCCCAAAAGAGAGGCGCTGCATTGCAGTCTGCATAGCCTGCTGACTGCCGCGCAGATTATTCTGCACGGTAAGCGACATCACATTGGTGTTTAGGCTGAGCACCGCGCGCCTCCGGGGAAGGTTAGCCCACCCACATTATGGTGGCTATAACGTAACTATCGGCCTTAACGCAAAAATCATTAGCCCTTTTGAGGTTCGAGGGAGCGGCCACTGCCCGCCAGCACTTCATCGACGGGCTTTTTAACATAGTTATGCTGGAAGTAGCCGTCATCGACGATCTCCCCATCCCACGCCACAATGTCTAGATCCATGGTACGTGGCCCCGATTTAATCTCCCCACGAACACGGCCCAAACGATCCTCGACGCCTTTGAGATAAGCGCGAAACGCCTCATGTTCAAGCGGGGTACTCACCAACAGCGCGGCGTTTAAGAAGTCGGGCTGCTGCTGGTAACCCACCGGCGCTGTACGAATCGCGTTTGAACGTGCCAATAGCACGCACTCTCTGCTGATAATCTCAAGTGCTTGAGCGAAATAGTGTTCAGGGTCGATATTGGATCCCAAAGAGATGAAACACTCATGGAGCACGGCGGCTTGCTCGGAAGGTGAATACAGAGGTGGCATAGCGACATCCTATTTAAAATGACGTCTTTAAGAATTTTCTTAGGAGTAGGACACCACTATCAATACCTCTAAGCCAGCGCCACGTGCAAGTCCTGTATAAGTTATTGACAAACGTTACACTCACGCAGAAAGTCTTCCTATACCAACTAAACAATAGGGAACGCTGTATGCACCAACAAGCTGCTCTGGTAACCGGTGGTGCCACCCGTTTGGGACGCTACTTTTCCGAAGCCCTGGCCGATGCGGGTTACAACATTGCGATTCATGTTAATCGCTCCCGCGAAGAGGCCGAAGAAGTCGCCAGCGGTATCCGTGCTAAGGGGCGTGAGTGCGAGATTCTTCCCTGCGATTTTTTAAGCGATGAGCCAGGCGATTTAATTCAGGCCGCAAAGCAGCGCTTCCCAGGACTTAATCTACTGCTGAACAGTGCCTCTGCCTATGAGCCAGCGCCGATTGCCGAGACCGAACTGGCGATGCTGGAAACCCAGTTCCGGGTCAATATGTTTACCCCACTGTTACTCACGCGCCACTTTGCCGAAGCGGTTCAAGAGGGCCAGGTGATCAATATCATTGATAACAAAGTGGCCTATCACCAGTATCCCTACGCAGCCTATTTGTTGTCGAAAAAGAGCCTCGCGGAGATGACCCGTATGGCGGCACTTGAGTTCGCCCCGCGCATTCGCATTAACGGCATCGCCCCTGGCGTGGTGCTGCCTGCTTCCCAGCGTACTAGCGACTATATTGAGTGGCGTATTGAAGGTATTCCACTGAAACGTCAGGGTGCCCCTGATCATCTTGTACAATCTTTGCACTACTTATTGAACAACTCTTTTGTGGCAGGACAAATTCTGTTTGTGGATGGCGGGGAGTCAATCAACTTAGAAGGGCGCCACTCGGAAAACTATTCTTTATAAAACTGCCTCTGCTTAAAACTATTCTGCTTAAAACGCAGCGGGGCCGCCCTAAGGCGACCCCGCGGAAGGTTAAGATGAGCACCGTCTAGGTTTCATCGACATCATCATGGTCGGGCTTCAGGTGATCAGCCTCGCTGGTTTGCTGCACCCCTTTCTGGATGTCGCTCTTAGCAGCCGGTGCCACCTCCGCAGACGCCTCCACTTTCTTCTCTTTAGCGGTCGACTCCAGCACCCGCACATGGGCAGGCGGCGGGTTGCCGTTTTTGTTATCGCCAAAGTAGAGCGTGGTGTGCGGGAAAGGTATTTCGATACCCGCCTCATCAAAGCGCAACTTAACCAGACGGTTGTAGGCACGTCCAACGGCCCACTGGTCGCCCGGCGTGGTTTTGATCACCACACGGATATTCACAGAGCTGTCCGCCAGCGCCACAACACCGGCTACGGTCAAATCGGCTAACAGCTTGTGGCCATGCTCTTCACTGGCTTTAAGATCTTCAAAAGCGAGTTGGAGCTGCTCAATGGCTTCATCGATGCTCTCATTGTAACCAATGCCATACTCGCCTACATGGTTGCCGTACTCGCGCATGTAGTTAGACACGGTGTCCACACTGGAGAACGGAATCAGATGGAAAGTGCCGGAGAGATCGCGGATCCCCACCGAGCGAATGCTCAACTTCTCGGCGGTGCCGGTAATCCCACCCACCGTGACCACGTCGCCGGTATTCATGGCGTTTTCCACCTGAATAAAGATCCCGGTGATGACATCCTGTACCAACTTCTGGGCACCGAAACCAATCGCCAAACCGAGCACACCGGCACCGGCGATCAGCGGGCCAATGTTGATGCCGATTTCGGATAAAACGATCATACCTGTGATGGTCACCATGGCGATTGCCAGCGCATTGCGGAATAAACTGAGCAGAGTTTTCGCCCGTGCCGACGGCTCGCCGTAGCCAGTTTCCGGGTTGAGCTTGTGCTCAATAAGGCTCGCCAGGCCCAGCCAAACGGCTAGTGCCACAATCAAAATCACCGCGACACCCGTCAGGTTGCCGATCAAGTTGGCACCACGCTCTGAGGCGTACCAAGCGGCTAGATCAAAGGCGCCCCAAGCATTCAGCACCACCATAACAACCACGATCAGAATGATCGTGCGCAGGACGCGTAGCGCATTTGGCACGTAGCTGTTCAAGCGTTTTTCAAGCAGAGGCAGTTTGCGCCGCAGATCGTCCGACAGCGTAATACGGCGGCCAATGGTCTGGGTAAGAAAAGACGACACCAATAGACCAACAACAATTGTAGCCAACGTCTTCAGGGTGGCGAACATTACAAACGGCAGCGCATCCCCGGGGCGCGTTAGCGTCAGTACAAATACGATCAAGAAATACAGCAGCGCGAACAGGTGCCAGGTGCGAGCAAAGAGCTGCAGCGAGACGCGGCTGGCGGTTAAGGTTGATTTTACCGCCATCTCGTTCAGGTTATCGCGCAGGCGGGTACGGTTTCTCAGCACCACGACCACTGCGTAGATAAACGCCAACAGCATAATCAGCGTGCCAACTGCCTGACCCAACGAGGCCGCCACGTAGTAGTTAACCAGCGGCACTACGACCATCAGGCCGTAACCGACCATGCCGATCAAACGGGCTAACCAGCGGTTCCAATAGGACGCCTCCTGGGCTGAAATTGGCAGTAGCCGCAGCCCTTCGTAGCGCGACGAGAACAGCATCCGCACACCGGCTTTGAGCAACTCAATAATTAAGAATGCATTTAAAAACAGTGAGGCACGGGTCGTGAGCTCCCCGGCTTCCCCGACAGCAAACGTCGCCACCAAATTACCGCCCACATAGGCCAAGCCGACAAGCAATACATCGATGACCACCGCAATCGCCACACAGACAATCAAGCGCAGAACAGGGGTTAAATTATTACCATTTAGCGACCAACCACTGATTTTGGTAAACAGCGGCTTAGCTAATCGCCGGACAATCATAAACAACGCAAACGTGGCGACAATCACGATACCCAGATTGATTGCCGCACTGGTGAACGCAGCCATATCAAAGACACTGTCTGTCTCTTGACCCGCGAACAACCCGCCTACAATACTCACCACTTGCTCAAACTGGCCACCCACATCGCTAACGACACGACTGGTGAGTTCAGCTAACTGGCGCGGCAGCGAGACATCTTCAGGCGCTATCTCACCGCCCTGAGCGGCAGCCTCTGGCGAAAGTTCGCTAGCTACGCTACCAGGCAGTGATGAAGCTTGATTGCGCAGCATCTCAATCAACTCTTGCCGCGACTGCTCATCTTCCAACAGACTGGCCAACGCCTCGTAGGACGTAGGCGCCGCCTTTTCAGACGACCCTGCACCATCGGCGCTGGCTTGCTCACTTGGCGCGCTTTGCGCCATTGCTGGCGTGGCTATTAAGGCGATCATTGCCAACAGCCAGACACCTAGCCAGGGTAATAAACGAAGTGGCTTCACACCTAAACCTCCTTTTGGGTGAGTGTTGCGTTCAATCTAACGGCTGCCTGGTTTTACGCAAGCTACCGTTAGGCAACTGATGTTGCTTACACTCTACACTGCCTGCACAGCTTGTTAAAAAGTTGTACAGGTCAACATGACTTGATTAATAAGACGTTTCACTGGCACAGCGGCTCTAGCCACTGCTGTGCCAGCAGTAAAACCAAGGCGTAACGCGTTCCTTTAGCGACCACAATCCACGCTAGCGCCCGCCACCAGGGCAGCCGAAACACACCGGCTAGCACAGTGAGGGGGTCACCAATAATCGGCGCCCAGGAAATCAGCAGACTCAGCTCACCAAAGCGGTGATACCACCCCTCAGCGCGCGCCAAACTGCGCGGCGATGCAGGAAACCAGCGGCGATCCTGAAACCGACGCGCATAGCGCCCCATCGCTACGTTGATCATGCTACCCAGGGTGTTGCCCGCCGTGGCCACCAACCATAGCCCCAGCGGCGGCTCGCCGAGACACCACAGTCGCGCTAGCCACACTTCCGACCCACCGGGAAGCAGCGTTGCGCTGACCAGGGCGACAAAAAACAGGCTTAGCATGGTTTTGCCATGACCTTAGCGGCCCACGTTAACGTGGCACCTGCCCACCCAACTGCTGGGTTATCTCATCGGCCGTTTGGCGAACCAGCGCACCCAGAGTGAGTAAGCGAGCTTCAGGGATTCGCGCCACCGGGCCTGAAACCGAAATCGCTGCCAGCGGCGAGCTGTGCTCATCAAACACACAGGCAGCCACGCAGTGCAGGCCAACGGCATGCTCTTCACGGTCGCAGGCAAAGCCTTGGGCACGAATTTGCCCCGTTTCCACATGTAAGGTGTCGGGCTGATACAGCGTATTCGCGGTCACTCTTGCCAGCTCGCGACCATCCAGTAATTGGGCGCGCTCATCATCGGGCATCCATGCCAGCAGCGCTTTACCCACCCCGGAGGCGTGCAGCGGCGCGCGGGAGCCTAGGCGAGTGATCATGCGCATCATCTGCGGGGATTCGTGCTGAGCGAGAAACACCGCGGTCGCCCCATCGCGAATGCCCAAATTAGCGGTCTCACCGGTTTCCGCAGTTAAACGGCGCAGAAAGGGCCGGCTTGTGGCCACTACGTCGCGGGCTTCAAGAAAGCTATTGCCGATACGGAAGGTTTTGACATCAATTCGCCACAGGCCTTGCTCGTTCTCCTGGGTCACAAAACCCTGGCTCTGTAAGGCTTGTAGCAAGCGGTGGGTGGTAGAGGGTGCCAATTCGGCCATCTCTGCCACTTCTGAAAGGGCTAACCCAAGCGGGCTGGCTGCGAGATGTTCCAGCAGCGTTAAGCCACGTACCAGCGACTGGCTATGGCCTCCGCTGGCTTTGGCGGTACTCGCCGGACGACCGACCGTCCTGCGTTTGGCTTCACTCACCTGGCTTTCTCCTAAAAGGCGCTCCTAAAAGACGCTCCTAAAAAGACACTCACAAAAGCGCGCCTACTTACTAAAAGCGACCTTGCTGACGGAGCCTTCCCTGAAAATACAAAGGGCGTCAGGATAACGTGTCAACAGGGCGATTGTCGCGTTTACGGAAACGAATTCCATTCATTCAGCGATGGCTCGTCAGCGATGGCTTGTCAGCGATAGCACCTCAGCAATGCCGCCAGTGCGGTGGCCGCTTGGCGATAAACGCATCGATCCCCTCACCCACATCCTCAGCCAGCATATTGCAGGCCATGGTTTCCCCGGCAAAGGCGTAGGCTTCATCGAGCGGCATGGCAAGCTGGCGGGCAAACATGGCTTTTCCGGTGCGCACCGCAACGGCGCTTTTAGCGCAGATACTGGCCGTCAGCTGTTTAGTTGCCTCATCCAGCGCATCATCCTCTGCCACACGGTTAATCAAGCCCCACTCGGCGGCCTGATCAGCGCTGATAAATTCGCCGGTCAGCAGCATTTCCATGGCGCGCTTTCTGGCAACGTTACGCGACAGCGCCACCGCCGGCGTGGAGCAAAACAAACCCACGTTGATGCCTGAAACAGCGAATCGGGCACTGCGCGCTGCTACGGCCAAGTCACAGCTCGCCACCAGTTGACAGCCCGCGGCAGTGGCGATGCCCTGCACTTTGGCAATCACCGGCACCGGCAAGTGCTCAATGGCCTGCATCACTTCGCTACAGCGGGCAAACAGTGCTTGGTAGTAGGCTTTATTGGCGTTGGCGCGCATCTGTTTCAGATCATGCCCGGCGCAGAAGGCTTTGCCTTCGGCAGCAATGACCACGCAGCGCACGCTGTTATCGTCGCCAATCTCGGTTAACGCATCGTGAAGGGCTTGTAGCATGGCTTCCGAGAGCGCATTAAAGCGCTGCGGTGTGCTCATCGTCAGCGTTGTTACGCCTTGCTGGTCAAGGCGTTGCAAGAGAGGGGTCGTTGAAGAGAGGTCGTCAGAGGCGATGGGCATGGTGAACTCCTGAATTTGAGTAACACATTGCCCATCAGTCTAGCGCACAAGGCTTGCGTATAGAGCCTGCGTGCAAAGCACTACCTCATTTTTTCATTTTGCGGGTATCACGCCCTAAGGGGTGCGGCTCGCCGCGCTGTTTGGCTAGATCAATTTGGCGCTGGCGTTCGCGGGCGGCGGCGCGGGTCTTCTCCGGCAATGAATCGATGCAGTGCGGGCAGCTGATCCCCGGCTCATAGGCTGAAGACTGCATATCGTCGGCAGAGATCGGCATGCGGCAGGCGTGGCACTGTTCGAACTCGCCTTTGCTCAAGTCGTGGCGAACGGTGACCCGGTTATCGAACACAAAACACTCGCCTTTCCATAGCGACTGCTCTTCCGGGACCTTTTCCAGGTAGTTCAGCACACCGCCTTTCAGGTGGTAGACCTCGTCAAAGCCCTCTTTAAGCATAAAGCTGGAGGCTTTTTCGCAGCGGATGCCGCCGGTGCAGAACATCGCTACCTTCTTGTGTTTTTCCGGGTCGTAGTGCTCGCGCACGTACTCGGGAAATTCACGAAACGTGGTGGTTTTAGGATCGATCGCCCGCTCGAAGCTGCCAATGGCCACTTCGTAATCGTTGCGGGTATCGATCACCAGCACTTCCGGGTCGGCGATGATGGCGTTCCAGTTTTCCGGCTCGACGTAGGTACCTACGGTGTCGTTAGGGTCGATATCGGGCACGCCGAGGGTGACGATCTCTTTCTTGAGTTTGACCTTGGTGCGGTAGAACGGCGTCTCGTCGCAGTAAGACTCTTTATGGTCAATATCCGCCAAACGAGGATCAGCGGTCAGCCAGGTAAGCAGCGCGTCGATACCTTCACGGCTGCCCGCCACCGTGCCGTTAATGCCCTCTTTGGCAAGCAGCAACGTGCCCTTTACATCGCTATCGAGCATGGTTTGGCGCAGCGGCTCGCGCAGCGCTTCAAAGTCGTCCAGGGTGACAAACTTATACAGCGCCGCGACCACAATGGGCGGCATTGGGGTTGATACCGTGTTGGATACAGGCATGCAAAGCTCCTGGTAGTCGCCCTCGCAAAGGGCGGACCGGGTTAAAAGAGGCCGCGATTCTACTCGAAAGCTAACCAAAAGTTTAGCGCTGGCAATCACATTTAATACATCGATTTATTCGACAGTATCGTGCTGAAAGCTTCACCCCACCCGGCGTCAGCAAGGCTGTATATTGTCATTATTCAACCTCACGCAACCTGCGGAGCACAGCATGATTATTCGTCGTTCAAACGAGCGCGGCTACGCCGACCATGGCTGGCTACGCTCATTCCATACGTTTTCGTTCGCCAATTACGTTGACCGCAACCATATGGGGTTTCGCGCCCTGCGCGTGATCAATGAAGACCGCGTAGCTGGCGGCCATGGCTTTGGCGCCCACCCCCACCGGAATATGGAGATTATCTCCTACGTACTGGAAGGTGAGATGGAGCACAAAGACAACATGGGCAACGGCGAGGTGATGCGCCCTGGCGACGTGCAGCGCATGTCAGCGGGCACTGGCGTGCTGCATAGCGAGTTCAACCACTCCAAGCAGAACGAGCTGCACTTTTTACAGATTTGGATTGAACCCAAGCAGCTCGGCATTAAACCCAGCTACGAGCAGAAAGCCTTTCCTACCGTCGAGCGTCAAGGGCAGTGGCGCCTAGTGGCTTCTCAAGAAGGGCACGATGGGTCGGTGAGTATTAATCAAGACCTAAACCTATACTCGGGCCTGTTTAGCGCGGGCGAACAGGTAGCACCTCCCCCTTCGCGCTACGCTTGGCTGCATGTAGTGAATGGCGAAATGGACGTTAACGGCGAGACGTTGAGCGCAGGTGACGCCGCGGCGTTTCAGCCGGAGGAGTCGATCAATCTGACGGGGAAAGCAGCGGGCGAAGTGTTGTTGTTTGACCTTGCTTGATTACCGACACCAACTAAAACGGCGCCTCCTAAGAGGCGCCGTTTTTTTACCGCCTTTTTGGCTAACGGCGTTTTAGCTATTATGCGCCGAGTAGAGCGCACGAATTTTCAGCGTATGATCCACTTGCTTCAACGCTTCCAGCGCCTGAGGGCCGTAGGCTTTATCTACATCGATGACCACATAGCCGACTTTCTCATTAGTCTGCAGATACTGGCCGGAGATGTTGATGCCGTTTTCAGACAGTACCCGGTTGATCTGCGACAGCACGCCCGGTACGTTGTCGTGAATATGCAGCAAACGGTGCTTGTCCGGGTGAGCGGGCAGCGCCACCTCGGGGAAGTTGACCGAGGTCACTGTGGTACCGTTATCGGAGTAAGTGATCAGTTTTTCTGACACTTCAATACCGATGTTCTCCTGGGCTTCCAGGGTAGAGCCACCGATATGCGGGGTCAGAATCACGTTCTCCAGACCGCGTAGCGGACTTTCAAACTCTTCGTCGTTGCCTTTCGGCTCTACCGGGAAGACGTCAACAGCCGCGCCGTTGAGATTACCTGCTTTAAGCGCTTCGGCCAGCGGTTCGATTTCAACGACGCTACCGCGGGAGGCATTGATAAAGATCGCGCCCGGCTTCATAGCGGCAATCTCTTTCGCGCCGATCATCCAGCGGGTTGAGGCAAGGTCAGGCACGTGCAGGCTGACCACATCGGAACGGCCCAGCAGCTCTTCAAGGCTTGCCACCTGGTTTGCATTGCCCATGCCCAGCTTGGCGATGACATCATAGTAAATGACGTTAAAGCCCAGCGATTCGGCCAGCACAGAGAGCTGCGCACCGATGCTGCCGTAGCCAACGATACCCAGCGTTTTTCCTCGCGCTTCATGGGAGTTCTTCGCGGACTTCAGCCAGCCGCCCTGATGGGCACGGGCGTTTTTCTCTGGGATACCGCGCAGCAGCATAATCGCTTCTGCCAGCACCAGCTCGGCCACCGAACGGGTATTGGAGTACGGGGCGTTAAATACCGCGATACCGCGAGTAAGGGCAGCGGTTAAATCGACCTGATTGGTGCCGATACAGAAACAGCCAACGCCAACCAGCTTCTCCGCCGCCTCGAACACGCGCTCAGTCAGCTGGGTGCGGGAACGAATACCGATGAAGTGAACATCGCGGATCTTTTCGATCAGCGCATCCTCATCAAGAGAGGTCGGCAGGTGCTCAATATTGGCGTACCCTGACGTGTGAAAATTGTCCACCGCACTCTGGTGGACGCCCTCGAGTAGCAGGATCTTGATCTTGCTCTTGTCCAGGGACGTTTTGGCCATGGCTGAATCAACCTCTATGGTCGGCGGCATGCGCCGTGTATCGGTTCACGGGAGGCGCATATCGTAGCACAGCCTACGTCGTTCAGGCCGGGTGTGAATGATGAAAAGTCTGCGTGCTGACGATGAATGAACCGCAAGTCGCGCAACACGCTGTATTGAAGAGGGCAGACGCCGCCCCCCAGCCTCGGTGTATACTGTGGGCCTATTTTAGCTTATTTAAAAACATACCGGTTTGCAGGCATACCCCAATGAGCGACACGACACCACCCCCGCAGGACTTTGCCGCGACGGTTGAGCAACTCGAATCCATCGTTGAACGTCTTGAGTCAGGCGAGCTCTCATTGGAAGATGCACTGACCGCGTTCGAGCAGGGCGTGCGGCTAACCCGCGATGCCCAGCAGCGCCTGGATAGCGCCGAACTGAAGGTGCGGGCACTCAGTGAAGACAGTGAAGGGCGTTTAAACGTAGCGCCCTTCTCTGGCCACGACGACCCCAAGGATGCGGCCGAGGATGAGAGCAAGGAGACGCCCCCATGGTAGCCATGCAGCCTAGCCAGCTTGCCACCCTGCGCCAGACCAGCAATGCCCGTGTAGACGCCACGCTAGCGGCGCTGTTTGATAGCCGCCCAGCGGTAGCGCCTCGGCTTGAAGCCGCTATGCGCCACGGCCTGCTGGCGGGTGGTAAACGCCTGCGCCCGCTGTTGGTATATATGGCGGGGCATGCGTTGGGCGCAGAAGATGAGGCGCTGGACGCCCCCGCCGCGGCCATTGAGTTAATCCACGCCTACTCGTTGATCCATGATGACCTTCCGGCCATGGATGACGACGACCTGCGCCGGGGTCAGCTCACGGTGCATAAAGCCTTTGATGAAGCGAGCGCGATTCTCGCCGGTGATGCCCTTCAGGCGCTGGCGTTTGAAGTACTGGCCAGCAAGGCTCATCCCCGGCTGGGCCATTTAGTGCACACCTTGGCTTCGGCCTCTGGCCGGGATGGCATGGTGGCCGGGCAAGCGCTGGATTTAGACGCCGTTGGCGGCCATCCGGATGTCGACGCGCTGGCCCATATGCACGCCCATAAAACCGGCGCCCTGATTGTCGCCGCCGTGCGCCTGGGTGGCTTGGTCGCGGTCGCCGACGACGACCCCCGATTAAATGCGCTTACTCGCTACGCCCGCGCCATTGGTCTAGCCTTTCAGATTCACGACGACATCCTGGATGTAACCGGAGACACCGTTACCCTAGGCAAAACGTCAGGCGCCGATGCCGCACGAGCCAAGCCCACCTACCCCAGCCTGCTGGGGTTAGAGGGTGCTCAACGCAAAGCGCACAGCCTGATTGACGAGGCCATTGCCGCGCTCGCCCCATTGGGCGAACGTGCCGCACCGCTGGCCGACTTAGCCCACTATATGATCGAGCGCGACCACTAAACACGTCTATGAAAACATGCCCATGAAGCTGTTCGACCAAATACCCCGCGAGCGCCCAACGACGCCGCTGCTTGACACTTTTGATCACCCCGCCGCCCTGCGGGCCATGAATGCCAAGCAACTCGACCAACTGGCCGATGAGCTACGCGCCTACCTACTATATAGCGTGGGCGTCTCTGGCGGTCACTTTGGCGCCGGGCTCGGCGTGGTCGAGTTGAGCGTTGCCCTACACCACGCTTTTAATACGCCCCATGACCGCTTGGTCTGGGACGTTGGCCACCAGGCTTACCCGCATAAGATTCTTACCGGCCGCCGCGAGACGATGCTGAGTATTCGCCAGCACGGCGGTTTGGCGGCCTTTCCCCGCCGCGCCGAATCCGAGTACGACACCTTCGGTGTGGGTCACTCCAGCACATCGATTTCAGCGGCGCTGGGGATGGCACTGGCCGCCAAGGCACAGGGTGATAAACGCCGCGTTTGCGCGATTATTGGCGACGGTGCGCTCACCGCCGGCATGGCCTTTGAAGCCCTGGCCCACGCAGGCCACGTAGATGCCAACCTGCTGGTGATTCTCAACGACAACGAAATGTCGATTTCCGAGAACGTCGGCGGCATGGCGACCTACCTTGCCCGAGTGCTCTCCAGCAAGCCCTACCTGAAAATACGCGAAGAGAGCAAAAAAGTGCTTTCGCACCTGCCCGGCGCGTTAGAGCTGGCAAGACGCACCGAAGAGCATATGAAAGGCATGGTCAGCCCCGCCACGCTGTTTGAGGAGATGGGCTTTAACTACGTTGGCCCGATTGATGGCCACGACCTCGACGCGCTCACCCATACGCTTGAAAACCTGCGCGACCTCGACGGCCCGCAGTTTCTGCATATCAAAACGGTGAAAGGCAAAGGTTTCCTGCCCGCAGAGGCGGATCAGATTGGCTACCACGCCATCACCAAGCTGGAAAAACCCGACACGTTAGCCAACGCTACAACGGTCAAGAAACCGGTGGTTACCCCGCCACCCGCCAAGCAAAAGTACTGCAACGTGTTTGGCGACTGGCTGTGCGATATGGCGGCCACCGATCCGCGTCTGATGGGCATTACACCCGCCATGCGCGAAGGCTCCGACCTGATTCGCTTCTCAAAAGAGTACCCGCAGCGCTATTTTGATGTGGCGATTGCCGAACAGCACGCGGTAACGCTGGCGGCGGGCATGGCCTGCGAAGGCATGAAGCCGGTAGTGGCGATTTATTCGACCTTTCTGCAACGCGGCTACGATCAACTGATTCATGACGTCGCGGTACAAAACCTGGACGTCACCTTCGCGATTGACCGCGCGGGCTTGGTGGGCGAAGACGGCCCTACTCACCACGGCAGCATGGATCTCTCCTTTCTGCGCTGCGTACCCGGCATGGTGATTCTAGCCCCTGCGGATGAAGCCGAGTGCCGCGCCATGCTGAGTGCCGCCTACCACCACCCAGGCCCCGCCGCTGTACGCTACCCCCGCGGCACCGGCCCAGGCGTGGAGACACCCACGCACCTTGAGCCGTTAACCATAGGTAAAGCGGAAGTGCGCCGCCATGCTGCCAATGACGGCGTGCGTATCGCGCTACTTGCCTTTGGCAGCCTCAACAGCGCCGCAGCGGAAGTCGCCGAAAGACTCAACGCCACCCATATCAATATGCGCTCCATTAAGCCGCTGGATCGCGATGCGGTGCTTCACGCCGCCGACGAGCACGAACTATTGGTGACACTGGAAGAGAACGTGATTGCCGGTGGCGCAGGTAGCGCCGTAAATGAGCTGCTCCACGCCGATGGCGTTCAGGTGGAAGTGCTCAACCTCGGCCTACCGGACGCCTTTGTGGAGCACGGCACGCCTGCGCAGCTGCTTGCCGACTGCCAACTGGATATCGAAGGTATCGAGCGCGCCATTCGCGCCCGACTACCATAAGCCATTATCTTTAAACCACTTTTGAGATTGCTATGCTATTGCTTATTGTTATTTTCGGCCTGATCGGTCTTGCGTTCGGCGGCCCAGTGGGGTTGCTGATTGGCGGTGGCCTGGGCTGGTGGCTGGGGCGGCGCATCAGTCGTCGCCTAAATATCGCCCGGATGCGCATCCAAGAAGGTTTTCTGGAGTCGATCTTCTCGGTGATGGGTTGCCTGTGCCAAGCCGACGGCAAGGTCACCGACGGCGAGCTGGACATCGCCGAAAAGCTGTTTGACCAGATGCACCTCCAGGGCGAACAGCGGGCCAAGGCGCGCGCCGCCTTCGAGCGTGGCCGCGCCGATGACTTTAATCTTGACGCCGAGCTGGCCAACGTTAACCGTCTCACCCAGCGCCAGCCGGTTCTGCGTCAGGTCTTTATCCAGGTCCAGCTCTCGGCTATCGCGGCTGATGGCGTGCTGCACCCCGCCGAGCACGAGATGATTCTGCGCGTTGCCCGCGGCGTAGGCTGCAGCGACGCCGAAGTTCAGCAGATCGAAGCGATGCTGCACGGCGCCGCCGCTAACTCCCAGGGCGCCAGCGAAGAAGCGCTGAAAGATGCCTATCGCGTACTGGGCGTTTCTGAAGATGCCAGTGACAGCGAGATCAAAAAAGCCTACCGCCGCCTGATGAGCCAAAACCACCCGGACAAACTGGCTGGCAAGGGCCTACCCGAAAGCATGCGTGACGTCGCCCAAGCGCGCACTAGCGAAATCGGCAACGCCTACGAGCGGATCCGTGAGGCGAGGGGTAGCGCTTAGAAATGGCTTTTAAAGATAGTGTTTAGGTAATCGACAGCGTGCCTAACGGCCGCTAGATTGAAGAATCGATTTTTGTCGCCAGGAGCACGCCATGATCACGCTATACAGTTTCCCTCACTCACGCTCGTTAAGAGCAGCGTGGACGCTTGAAGAGCTAGGCCTTGAGTATCAGTGTCAGCACGTGGCGCTGGATAAAGGCGAGGGGCAAACAGCCGAGCATTTGGCGCGCCACCCGGACGGCAAGGTACCGGTGATTGAGGATGGAGAGCTAACGCTATTTGAGTCGGCACCGATTTGCCGCTACTTGGCCGAGACGTACGGTGATGGCTCGTTACTACCCAGCGACACCATCGCCCGCGCTCAAGTCGACCAGTGGCTGAGCTTTATTGTCACCGAAGTTGAGCAGCCGCTATGGAACCAGGCCAAGCATAAATTTGCCCTGCCTGCAGATAAGCGCGTTCCTGCCGTTCTACCAGCTTGCGCCTGGGAGTTCCAGCGTGCGTTAAGCGCCCTGGAGCGCCGCTATAACGGTCAAGAAAACTTGGTGGGTAATACCTTTACCCTCGCGGATCTGTTTTTAACCCATACCTTGTCGTGGGCGATCAGCATGAAGCACCGCTTACCCGAACCGCTAATGGCCTATCGCGAACGCCATATTCAGCGCGCCGCGATGACAAAGGCAATGGAAAAAGAGCAGGCAGCAGCGAAGGGCTAAGCAGAACCAACGGCATCTAAACGCTTTCAAGACCGTTGCTGGCAGTGCGCGGCAACGGTTATGTGTGCTTCAGGCTAGGCGCCCCTTAAAAACCAAGCTCATCAAGCAGGTCGTCTACTTGATCCTGCCCTGCTGCCACATCTGTTTTGTCTTTACCCACCTGTGGCCCATTACGCAGTTTGGCATGTTCATCGCGGTTATCTTCAAGCTTAACGCCATCGGTAACGTTGGGCACATTATCGACTAACACCTGAACAAGCTGCTCTTCGATTAGCTTGATGACTTCGATCATTTTCTTAATCACCTGGCCGGTGAGATCCTGGAAGTCCTGAGCCATCATGATTTCGAGCAGCTCTTTTTGCGTCGCCCCAGTTGCGGTGGGCAGCTTATCGCTCAAAAAGCGTTGTGTATCCTCGACAAGCTTAGGATCACCCTCTACCGCGGCGAGCTTAGCTGCCGCTGCCTGCCAGCGCTTATTAAGTGCCGCGCCCTCTTCTTCAAGGCTATCTTGCACTGGCTGCGCCCGCTCAACGGCGTTCAATGCCCTTTCTGCGGCCTGCTCCGTCATTGAGGCAACGTAGTTGAGCCGGTCATTGGCATCCGGTATCGCTTGCGCCGCCTGGGTAATCTGCTGATCTAAGCCCAGCTCTTTCATGCTGTCCCGAAGCAGGCGCGTCAAGTGGCCAATGCGATGTACCATCTCATCAGTACTGTCTTTTTTGCCCAGTACCGACGGCATGGTCGTGTCGTGGGCGTTGTTAACAGTGCTCATGACAATCCTCTTGTTGGAAAATCTTATTGAATGTCGCTTTTATTACTTTTTCAGTCGTCATCTATACATATACGAACGTATAAGGGCAACATTATGCATACTTATTTGAGGGCCGATTACCCATTAAGACAAGCTATTAACCACCAATTCATTTTGCTCACTCGATTTTGTAAGAGATCTCTTACTTTTACGTCATCGGTGGTGCACTCAAGCGGTCTTAGCCATTAAACAGGCTAGACGTGGGGCAGAACGGCGCTATATACGGCAAAGTAGTGACAGACGCTTCCGGCAATCACAAACAAATGCCAGATCGCGTGGTTGTAGGGGATAGTGCGCACGGCGTAGAAGATCACCCCTAGCGTATAGGTAATCCCTCCCGCGGCAAGCAGGGCGATGCCGGTCGTCGATAGACTCGACGCCATCTCACCTGACGCCAGCACGATCATCCAGCCCATGAGCAAATAAATCGCCACGCGTAACAGCGCAAAGCGCTTAGGCCACAGCAATTTGCAGACAATTCCTACCAGCGCCAGCGACCACACGGCCACAAACAAGGTCCAGCCCGTTGTACCGCGCATATTGACGAGCAAAAAGGGTGTGTAAGTTCCCGCGATAAGTAGATAAATCGCACAGTGATCGAGCAGTTGAAAGCGCTGCTTCCAGCGCCGATGAGAAATGCCATGGTAAAGAGTCGAAGCGGTATAAAGCAGGACTAGCGTGGTGCCGTACAGGCTCAGGCTGACAATTTTCCACGGGTCGATATGAGCCGCAAAGCTTGCGGCCACCAGCAGTACGACCATCCCCACCAGGCTGAGCACCGCCCCGATACCGTGGGTGATACTGTGCAGGTACTCTTCGACAACGCTGAATTCGCCCTGCTCGTCGGAAGGCTTTTCACGCTGCGGGTTGTACTGCTTATACTGCTCCTTACTTAAGGCGTTCATCCTGGGACGCTCCTAAAAACCGACACCCCACTATTATCACCCCTTACGCTCAATATCCACATCGCTGGCGTGGGTGAAGTCATCCAGGGCCATCATATGGCCGAGTTTGCCCGCTTTGGTCGAGAGATACTGCTCGTTATGTGGGTTCAGGCCGGTGGTGATCGGCAGGCGCTCTACTACATTCACGCCGTCGCGGGTGAGTGCATCCACCTTCCGTGGGTTGTTAGTCATTAACCTTAACGATGTGACGCCCAAATGGTTAAGCATCGGCACGCACAGGTCGTAGCGGCGCATGTCGGCGCCAAAGCCGAGCTGCTCGTTGGCTTCGACCGTATCAGCGCCTAGATCCTGCAGGTGATAGGCACGAATTTTGTTTAACAGGCCAATGCCACGCCCTTCTTGGCGTAGATAAAATAGAACGCCGCGACCCTCTTCAGCGATGCGTTTAAGCGCTTCCTGAAGCTGATAACCACAGTCGCAACGCATGGAAAAGAGCGCATCGCCGGTTAAACATTCGGAGTGCACCCGCCCCAACACCGGCTCGCCGCCGGTCACATCACCCAGCGTTAGGGCAATATGTTCCTTGCCGGTGGCCTCATCTTCGAAGCCATGCATAGTAAATGTTGCCCAGGGCGTGGGCAGCCGGGAAGCGGCAATGAAGCGAATGGTCACAGGTTACCTCGCTGATTGACCAAACCAGTTAACCACACCAGTGTTGGCAAAGTGGGACAGTATTCTAACAGGAAGCGGCGCACGCCTCACGCTGGCGAAGAAGCTAAAATCGGCTATTTAAGCGAGAAAAATAGGCCGGGTGCGACGATTTTTGCCATTGAGTACGCCGCTCTCATGCCTATCTTCAAGTACAATTGCGTCCATACGTTCCCCGTTATGGTTTGCAAGTACGGTTTCAAGTAAGTTTCCAAGTACTGTTTCAAGTACGATGCGGGCAAATTTCTTAAGAGCAAGTGTCTATGACCACTACACCTTTGCAAAATGATCGATTCCTTCGCGCACTAGCGCGCCAGCCCGTCGACCGCACCCCGGTGTGGATGATGCGCCAAGCGGGCCGTTACCTGCCAGAATATCGGGCCAGCCGGGCCGATGCAGGCAGTTTTATGGATCTGTGCCGCAACCACGACTTGGCCTGCGAAGTCACCCTGCAGCCCTTGGAGCGTTACCCGCTGGATGCGGCTATTCTGTTTTCAGATATTTTGACCATCCCAGATGCCATGGGCCTGGGGCTCTATTTTGAAACCGGCGAAGGCCCTAAATTCCGCAAAACCGTGCGTACACCGGAAGAAGTCGCCGCGCTAAGCGTGCCCGATGCCGAGCGCGACTTGGATTACGTGATGCGTGCGGTGTCGACCATTCGCCGCGAGCTGAACGGTCGTATGCCACTGATTGGCTTCTCCGGCAGCCCTTGGACGCTGGCGACCTACATGGTGGAGGGCGGCTCGAGCAAAGACTTCCGTCACCTAAAAACCATGCTCTACGATACGCCGGATACTATGCACCAGCTGCTGGACACGCTGGCTCATGCGGTGACCGACTACCTGAATGCGCAGATCCGCGCGGGCGCCCAGGCAGTGCAAATTTTTGATACCTGGGGCGGCGCACTCTCTACCCCTGCTTACCTGGAATTCTCACTGCGCTATATGGAGCAGATCGTTTCCGGGCTGATCCGCGAGCACGACGGACGTCGGGTACCGGTGATTTTGTTCACCAAAAACGGCGGCCAGTGGCTTGAACATATTGCCTGCGCAGGCGCCGATGCGCTGGGTATCGACTGGTCTACCGAGCTTTCCGATGCCCGCGCTCGCGTTGGTCACAAAGTTGCCCTTCAGGGCAACCTGGATCCTAACGTGCTGTTTGCCCGCCCCTCGGCTATCCGCGCCGAAGTGGCCCGCGTACTGGAAAGCTACGGTCACGGCCCAGGCCACGTGTTTAACCTGGGCCACGGTATCAGCCAATTTACCAACCCCGACAACGTCACCGCCTTTATGGAGGCGCTGCACGATCTAAGCCCGCAGTATCACCGAGATATTCCGACTCACAAGAATGCACAGCATTCAGGAGCCAATTCATGAGCGATTTACGCGACGGCCAGTGGTTTACCGAAGTCTTTGATAGCCACGGCAGCGCTTTCTCACTGAAAATCTCTGAAAAACTGCTGGATGTGCAGAGCCAGTACCAGCACCTGGAGGTCTACGCTACCGAGACTTATGGCAACCTAATGGTGCTGGACGGCTGCGTGATGCTGACCGATCGCGATAACTTCCTCTATCACGAGATGATTGCGCATCCGGCGCTGTTTACCCATCAAGATCCCAAGCGGGTGGTGATCATCGGTGGTGGCGACTGCGGCACCTTAAAAGAGGTGCTGCGCCACCCGGGTATAGAGAAAGTTACCCAAATTGATATCGACGAAGAGGTCACAAAGGCGTCTGAACGCTTCTTCCCGTCGTTGGTAGCCTCGAATAAAGACCCTCGCGCAGAGTTGCTATTCGCCGATGGCGTCAAGTGGGTGGACGATGCACCTGATGAGAGCATCGATGTGCTGATTATCGACTCTACTGACCCGGTTGGGCCCGCTGAAGGTCTGTTTAAAACCGACTTTCTAAAGCGCTGTCACCGTATTTTGAAAAGCGGCGGCGTGATGGTGCAACAGAGCGAGTCACCGCTTTACCACAGCGGCTCGATCATCCGTGAGCTGCGTAACGACATGTTGAAAGCCGGTTTTGACAGCGTTGCCACGCTGCCCTTCCCACAGCCGGTTTACCCATCAGGCTGGTGGAGCGTGACATTGGCCGGTAAAGCCACCGAAGTGAATACGTTCCGCGAGCAGGCAGCCGCAAGCCACGACCTGCCGCTTGAGTACTACACCGTTGAAGCCCATCGTGGCGCTCTCGCCCTACCGCCGTTTATGCGCAAGGCATTTGCGTCCGAGTAAACGCACGCCTATTACCCGCCTTTATGTTACCGCCCATCTCTGCTCGCCCTATAAAGGTGCAAAGCGAGGTGGGCGGTAACCTTTTTTGCACCTAGACCTTCGTCTCGAACTCGTTGAGTAGCGTTGAAAAGCGCTGAATTAACGCATGTACCCTTATTGGCATCTTCCTTGCTAGGTTTAGTTACATGCTACGGCATGCATAACGATATCTATTACTGATTTCAGCGACTGATTTCAATAGCTGATTTCCAATAGCTGATTTCTAATAACTTCGAGGGAAACTAAATGTTCAATAAAAAACACCTAGCGCTGCTAGCGTCCGCTGGCTCACTTAGCCTGGCGGGAATGGCAACTGCTCAAGCCGATACCCTGGAAGATACCATCGAGCGTGGTGCAGTTCAGTGTGGTGTGAGCGATGGTTTGCCGGGCTTCTCAGCACCGGATGACGACGGTAACTGGCAGGGCCTGGACGTTGATGTTTGCCGCGCAGTAGCAGCCGCAGTACTTGGTGATGCGGATGCGGTTAACTACATTTCACTCAACGCCGTTGAGCGCTTCACCGCCCTGCAGTCTGGCGAAGTTGATGTTCTGTCACGCAACACCACCTGGACGACCACCCGCGACACTACCCTGGGCCTGAACTTCACCGGCGTTAACTTTTATGACGGCCAGGGCTTCATGGTCGCGCGTGACTTAGGGATTACCGGTGCCGATGAGCTCGACGGTGCGTCCATCTGTATTCAGTCGGGCACTACGACCGAGCTGAACCTGGCTGACTACTTCCGTGCGAACGACATGGAATTCAACCCGATTGTATTCGATACCTCAGAGCAAACCGTGGGTGGTTACCAAGCAGGCCGCTGTGACGTACTGACTTCTGATACCTCTCAGCTAGCCGCGCTACGTATTCAGCTCGACGACCCTGAAGCGTCAATGATCTTGTCTGAAGTAATCTCCAAAGAGCCGCTAGGCCCTGTTGTTCGCCAGGGTGACGATGTTTGGTTCAATATTGTGAAGTGGTCACTGTACGCCATGATTAACGCAGAAGAGTATGGCGTGACCAGCGAAAACGCTGAAGAGATGCTCAGCTCTGAAAACCCCGATGTAGCTCGCTTGCTGGGTCAAGACGGCAACTACGGCGAAGGTATGAATCTTGAAGCTGACTGGGCTTACAACATTATTAGCCAAGTAGGTAACTACGCGGAAAGCTTCGAACGTAACGTGGGTATGGACTCTCCGCTGGAAATTGAGCGCGGTGTAAACGCCCTGTGGAACGACGGCGGCTTTCAGTACGCTCCCCCGATTCGCTAAGCGTCTCGCTTGACCCCGGCCCGCCGCCCTCTTCACAGGTTTCTGTTAAAAGGGAATAGGCGGGCCATCTGATTGACCTTCCGTATCGCGGAGACGCCATCCATGTCTGTAAGACCTAACGTTCGCCCCGCCGGCCACAAGCCGCCTTTCTGGCGAGACCGCGCTAAGCGCGCACTTATTTTTCAGCTCATTTTGGTCGCCGTTGTCGCGGCTTTCCTGATCTATATTATCGGCAATACCCAAGCCAACCTGAACGCCCGCGGCATCACCACTGGCTTCGGCTTCCTGGGCAACACAGCCGGCTTTGGTATTGGTCAAACCTTAATCGAGTACTCATCCCAAAGCACCTACGGCCGTACCTTCGTGATTGGCTTGCTAAACACGCTGCTGGTCGGTGGGTTGGGGGTGTTAGCGGCCTCGATTATTGGTTTTATCGTCGGTATTGCGCGGCTATCGCCCAATTGGCTGATCTCTAAACTGGCCAACGCTTATATCGAAACGTTTCGCAATATCCCGCTGCTGCTGCAAATTTTCTTCTGGTACTTCGCTGTGCTGCGGACGCTACCCAGCGCCAGGGAAAGTATGGCGTTTGGCGAAGCCATTTTCCTCAATGTTCGCGGGTTGTA
>NZ_JH393257.1:1473371-1488381 GCF_000236035.1 Vreelandella boliviensis LC1 | reverse complement strand
GCGTTTGGCGAAGCCATTTTCCTCAATGTTCGCGGGTTGTACCTGCCTCAACCGCTGTTTGAGTCTGGATTTGGGCTGATCCCCGCTACCTTTGTAGTGGCAATCATTGCCAGCATTGCACTGGTCATTTGGAACAGGCGCCGCCATGAAGCCACCGGAAAGCGCCTGCCGGTTTTCTGGATGTCGCTGGTGATTATTTTTGGCCTGCCATTGCTGATATTGGTGGCCACCGGTGTCCCGGTCACCTGGGAGATGCCGGTACTGCGCGGCTTTAACTTCGGCGGTGGCATTACTATCATTCCCGAATTTTTGGCCCTGTGGCTGGCACTGTCTATCTATACCGCATCCTTTATTGCGGAGATTGTGCGCTCGGGCATCCAGGCCATTCCCCATGGCCAAACGGAAGCCGCCCAGGCATTGAGCTTGCCGCGCAAATTAGTGTTACGTTTGGTGGTCATCCCCCAGGCCATGCGCGTCATCATTCCGCCGCTCACTAGCCAATATCTTAACCTGATTAAAAACTCGTCACTGGCCACCGCCATCGGCTACCCCGACTTAGTCTCGGTTTTCGCCGGTACCACGCTCAACCAGACCGGTCAGGCCATCGAAGTGATTGCCATGACCATGGCGGTATATCTGATCATCAGCTTGCTGGTGTCCATGTTCATGAACTGGTTCAACGCTCGCGTTGCGCTAGTTGAACGCTAGGCCGGAGGCGACCCCATGATTCACAACAAAGAAACCATACCTCAGCGCCCGGCCCCTAAAGGCACCATTGGCCCGATTGCCTGGTTACGCGGCAATCTGTTCAACGGTCCCGTCAACAGCATCTTTACGCTGTTGGGCCTGTATGTGCTGTACCTGCTGGTGGTGCCAACGGTTCAGTGGGCGTTTATTGATGCCGACTGGGTGGGCGATAGCCGTGAAGATTGTTCACGGGTGGGTGCCTGCTGGGTATTCGTCAACGCGCGGTTTTCCCAGTTTATGTACGGCCTTTACCCCAGTGAGGAGTATTGGCGCGCCAATATCGTGTTTGCCATGTTCGCGGGTATTATTGCCTGGATGGTCATCCCGCGGCTGCCGTTTAAGCGCTGGATGACACTGTTTGCACTGCTGATCTTCCCGGTGATCGCCTACGTGCTACTACACGGCGGCTACTTTGACTTGCCGCGGGTTTCCACCCACCGCTGGGGCGGCCTAATGCTGACCCTGCTACTGGCAAGCGTAGGAATGATTGGCGCGCTGCCGATTGGCATCGTGCTCGCCCTTGGGCGGCGCTCGAACATGCCTATCGTCAAAACCTTCTGCGTGATTTTTATCGAGTTTTGGCGCGGCGTGCCGCTCATCACCATTCTGTTTATGGCCTCGGTGATGTTGCCGCTGTTCCTGCCTTCAGAACTCAGCGTGGATCGCCTGATACGCGCCTTGATCGGCCTCACACTGTTTCAGAGCGCCTATATGGCCGAGGTTATTCGCGGTGGTTTACAGGCCATTCCCAAAGGTCAAGACGAAGCCGCCGCAGCGCTGGGAATGACTTATTGGAAGCGCATGGGGCTGATTGTGATGCCGCAAGCACTAAAAATGATGATTCCCGGTATCGTCAATACGTTTATCTCGCTGTTTAAAGACACCACCCTGGTGATGATCATCGGGCTGTTTGACCTGTTGGGCATTGTGCAAGCGGCGCTTTCCGACTCGCGCTGGCTGGGCTTCTCTATCGAGGGGTATGTATTCGCCGCGTTCGTGTTCTGGATCTTCTGTTTCAGCATGTCGCGCTACAGCCAGTATTTAGAGCGCAAGCTAAACACCGGCCATAAGCACTAGCTCAGGTACTAGTTCAATCGCTAGTTCAAGAGCGAGCGCCGCATCTCATTACGTTTTAAGTAGGATTTCAACATGACACAAGCAGCCACTAACAACTCTGAAACCAGTACGTCTGACACCAGTACTTCTGACCTAATGGTCGAGATGCGCAACGTCAACAAGTGGTACGGCGATTTTCACGTACTACGGGATATCTATCTGGAAGTTAAGCGCGGCGAGCGTATCGTGGTATGCGGCCCTTCGGGGTCGGGTAAATCAACGCTAATTCGCTGCATTAACCACCTTGAAGAGCATCAAAAAGGTGAAATCGTGGTGGGCGGTATACCGCTAACCCAAGACGTTAAGCGTATTGAGCAGATTCGCCGTAGCGTCGGCATGGTGTTTCAGCACTTCAATCTTTTCCCGCATTTATCAGTGCTGGAAAACTGCTGTATCGCGCCAATGTGGGTACAAAAGAAACCCCGCAAAGAGGCCGAAGCGCTGGCGATGGAATACCTGGAGCGGGTACGCATTGCCGAACAGGCGACTAAATACCCAGGGCAGCTTTCAGGCGGTCAGCAGCAGCGGGTGGCGATTGCCCGATCGCTGTGCATGCACCCTGACGTGATGCTGTTTGACGAGCCCACCTCTGCACTCGACCCCGAGATGATCAAAGAGGTGCTGGACGTTATGGTGGAACTGGCGGAAGAGGGCATGACCATGATCTGCGTGACCCACGAAATGGGCTTCGCCAAACAAGTGGCTGACCGGGTGATCTTTATGGATCAGGGGCAAATTATTGAAGAAAACGCACCTGAACCCTTCTTCAACAACCCACAATCCGAGCGTACTCAGCTGTTCCTAAGCCAGATACTGGGGCATTAATACACAGCCCCAGCGACAAAGCCGCTGTGGATAAGTCAATCATCATGGGCCTCACTTGAGGCCCATGATGTCTTAAAACTTCAAAAAAACAGCATGTCATCGCGAGCGTAGCGCGGCGATCTTGAGGTTATCCTGCCAACACAAACAAGATTGCTTCGTCGCTCCACTCCTCGCAACGATATCATTAAAAAAAGGATAAAAGCATGATTGAAAAACTGTTTATTGACCGCGCGCCCCAGCCCATCGCACCGTTTTCCCACGCCTGTCGCGTAGGCGACTTGGTGTTTATCACCGGGCAAATGCCAACGGTGCCGGAAACTAACGAAATGCTGTTGGGCACCTTCACCGAACAGACCCATCGGGTGATGCAGAACCTGGCGATTGTGCTGGAAGAAGTCGGCAGTGCCTTCGAGTATGTGGTGCAGTCCCGGGTATTTATTACCAACATGGGTCATTTCGAAGAAGTTAATAAAGTCTACGCGAGCTACTTTCCGCAGCCGCTACCTACCCGCACCTGCATTGGAGTGACAGGCTTAGCCGGTGGCGCCGATGTGGAAGTCGATATGATCGCCTGGATCCCGCCGTCGCAGCAATAAACCTTATCAGTAGCCGTTCTCACGGCTGCCAGTGCGCAACGACACGATTGCGCCCCGTCTCTTTGGCGGCATAGAGCGCTTGGTCGGCCTGGGCAACGGCTACTGCCTGACTGTGGTCTAAATCACTGGTGAGCGCCAGAGGGGCAATTCCCACACTGACGGTGAGTGTCACCATCAGCGGCGTTTGCGAATCACCCGCCGTCAGATAAAACGGCTGCTGGGCTATTCGTTCGCGAATACGCTCACCCAGCTGGACTACCTGTTGGGGCGATAAATCACCCGCTGTAACGGCAAACTCTTCACCGCCGAGCCTTGCCAGACAATCTTCGGGCCGCAGGACATCATGGACACGCTTTGCCATCTCCACCAGCAGCGCATCACCCGCGGGATGACCATAGCGATCATTGATATGTTTGAAGTAATCAATATCAATCATCAGCAAATAATAGGCTGTCGCTACCGGCCGCTCATTGAGCTGCGCTAAGTGATTAGCCAAGCCACGCCGATTGCGCGTGCCGGTCAAGGCATCAAACTCCGCCGCTGCCCAGGCCTGCTCTTCGCTTTTTTTGCGTTGGCTAATGTCAATGACTAGACCGCCAATACGCGCCAAGTAGCCATCATCGGAGTAGTAACTTTCCATCACCAGCTCGTGCCAGCGCCACTGCCCGGTTGCGACCCTGAGCTGGACATCAATACGGCATTGGGTTTGCAGCCGCTGATGGCACTCGCGAATCAAACCAAACACCCGTAAGCGATCGGTGGGCATGGCATGGGCCAGTAAGCGACGCAACGGGAGCCTAGCGTAATCGCCAGGATAACCCAGCGATAGCAGCAGCGCCGAAGAGCACCAGGTGGCGCCGCTGCGCGTGTTGATCTCCCAGGTGCCGCAGGCGGCAACCTGCTGAAGCAGATCGACCTGACGCTGCCTGCGGGTAAGCTGCTGACGATAAATAGCCGAGGCGATTAGTTCAGCGCCGATCACTAGCGCCTGCAACCCCGCCCCCTCCCAGTCAACTTCGCGCTCACAGTCATCAAAGCCCAACGTGCCCCACCACTGGCCATCCACCATAATCGGTACGGTCACCATCGATTGAATCGACTGGCTTTCCAAATTGTCGCGCAGCGTTCCTAGATCCACTTTCGAGGTAATACAAGTGTGCGAGTCACCGCGCTCCCGACGATTGACCATTTCCTCATACTCGGGATCGTCGATCAGCGTGGTAAAAAAGCGAAAGCGTTTTTGCGTTCGCTCACGATAATGGGATGAAGATGCCCACTCAAAAACAAAATCCTGTAGGACACCGTTTGGGTTGCGCTCTATGGTTTGAAATATCCACACCCGATTGACCCCAGATGCTTCCCCTAGCGCCGCCAATAGCTGATCGACGCCCTCACTCCAAAAGTGCGCGTCGATTAGTGCATGGCTGCCCACGGCAAGGGCATTTAGCAGGCTTGTCGCATCCGGCGAAAAAGGAGCAGGCATAACAGGTTCTCTTTACTTTTCTTAGAGACTACCACACAGCTTTCAGTGGATTACACGCCATACCCGTAAAGAGTGATGCTAGCGGGTGCTAACGGAGTTTGCTCACGGTGGGTCGTCAGCGGTTTCCCGGCCAGTGCAGTCAGCAGGATTTGCAGCGGATCACCGTGACTGACGAGCAGGATGGTTTCGCCGCTTACCTTTTGTTCCCAATCAGCGATTACTGCCTGCATACGCTGCGCCACCATACTCACTGCCTCTACCCCATGGCGTTGATGATCGGCATTTTCGGCATCTAACGCCCATATGCTCGGATAGTGTTTGTCTTCAAGCCCCTCCTGATCACCAAAATTTCGCTCCCGCAAGCGTGCATCCACGCTGGGTGCTAACCCGAACTTTGCGGCTACTCGGGCGGCGGTTTGCGTGGTACGCAAAAAGTCTGAATGCACTACGCGGGTCGGCGCAGGCCACTGCCAATCGGCAACGAGCTGGGCAAGTTGTTGCTCGCCATACGTGGAAAGACCGAAGTTTTCTATCCCCCGCTCTGGCGAACTGACAATCACGCCCTGCTGATTGGCCTGGCTATGGCCGTGGCGCATTAATAAATAGCGGTTGCGCCAATGGTCGGAGAGTGGCTGTAAAGTATTTGACATAAGTTTGTCACAAACCCTAGATTGAAGGTGTCTGCTTTCGAAAATAACCATCCTTGGCGCGGAATGTCCACTTACGAAGCATTTTCCGTTTTCACTAGTGGCAAAACGCAGCAAAGGAAACACAGCTCGATCCATAGCAAAAACACAACAATAACGTACAAATGAGGCTTACCATGGCAACTTCGCTCTTCCGCAAGCGCCCGCTTGCGATGCTTACCGCTCTATCTCTGCTACCGCTTGCCCTGCTATCAACCCAGGCCCAAGCTGAATGTGAACGCGGCGTTTTGGATACTATTTATTGCGATGAAGATGGCGATATGGTCGCTGACCGCCCTGCCGATGAGTCTGAGTGGGCTAATCCGGACACGCTGATTTTTGCTTACACCCCCGTAGAAGACCCGGCTATTTATTCGGACATTTGGCAGCCGTTTATCGATCACTTGGCTGAGGTCACCGAGCGGGATGTGCGCTTCTTTGCGGTACAGTCCAACGCTGCTCAAGTTGAAGCCATGCGCAGCGGGCGGCTACATATCGCCGGTTTCTCCACCGGCCCTACCCCTTTTGCGGTGAACTTGGCCGGGGCCGTGCCGTTTGCGTTAATGGGGTCTGATGACGGCCAATTTGGCTATACCCTGCAGCTGTTTACCCACGTTGACTCTGATATCCATGAGGTTGAGGATCTCAAAGACAAACGCGTTGCCCATACCTCCCCCACCTCCAACTCGGGCAATTTAGCCCCACGCGCTCTGCTGCCTGAACTAGGTATCACCCCCGAAGAAGATTACGAAGTGGTCTACTCGGGCAGTCACGACCAATCCATGCTGGGCGTCGTGGCTAAAGACTACGATGCGGCTCCGGTCGCTTCCGAAGTGGTCGAGCGGATGGCGGCACGCGGTCTTTACGATGAAGAGGACGTGCGCCTAATCTACGAATCCGATCGTTTCCCTACCACCTCGTATAACTACGCGCATAACCTGCACCCAGATTTGGTCGAAAAAATCGAAGAAGCCTTCTTCAGCTTTGATTTTATCGGCACCGAGCTAGGTGAAGAGTTTGAGGGCGTCGAGAAATTCATACCCATCAACTACCAAGACAACTGGAAGGTGATTCGCACCATCCAAGCGGCCAATAACGTGAGCTATACGCCAGAAAACTTGGAAGAGTAAACGTAGCGCACCGCCGCTGGCGGTGCGGTTATTGTCTCGACGATGGAAGCGGACACATGCTGGAAATTACCAATCTGGTCAAACGATATGGCCACGATGAAGCCGTGCTGAAAGGGCTTGACCTCAAGGTAGAGGGAAACAGCGTTGTTTCTATCGTAGGCGCCTCGGGTGCAGGTAAAAGTACCATGTTGAGATGTATCAATCGCTTGGTTGAGCCGACTTCCGGCTCCATCAAACTCAACGGCAATGAGCTAGTGAACCTTAAAGGAGCTGAATTGCGTCGCGCGCGCCGCAAAATCGGCATGGTGTTCCAAGGCTTTAACCTGCTGGATCGCTTAACCGTGATGGAGAACGTGCTAGCCGGGCGGTTGGGTTACGTCAATCTCTACCAAGCGATTTCACGTCGTTACCCCCAAGCAGATATTGAGCGTGCCTTTGTCCTGATGGAACGGGTGGGCATTGCTCATTACGCTAATAAGCGTGCCGATGAGCTTTCCGGCGGCGAGCGCCAGCGGGTAGGCGTGGTGCGTGCACTGATGCAGGAACCTGAAGTGCTGCTCGCCGATGAGCCCACCGCCTCACTAGACCCGCGTACTTCTGAGCAGATTATGGTTCTGTTGCAGAGCTTGGCCAGCGAGCTGTCGCTGCCGGTGCTGATCAATATCCATAATGTTGCTCAGGCCAAAACCTACACCGAGCGCATCGTGGGGCTTCGCCACGGCAAGATGATCTTTGATGGGCTGCCTGCCGACTTCAATAAAGACGCGTTAGACGCTATTTACGGCGGCATTGAAGCGCCGGACGACGCGATCACCGATACACCAGCGGGGGAGCACACCCATGACTCCGCCTGAAGCTCATTCCACCGCGCCCCGCACCTGGAAAAAGCCACCGTTTATTGCCAACCCTGTGCTGCGCTACGGGTTGATCCTGGTGGCGGTGGTCTACCTGGTATGGGCCTTCGGCTCACTGCCCTTCAACTGGGCGCGTATATCTGAAGGGCTGCCCCGCGCCGCACGTATTTTTAGCGGTGGCTTTCCACCCAACTTAGAGCGCTACGAACTACTCTTAACGGGCTTTAAAGAGAGCTTCCAGATCGCCATTTTGGCCACCTTGTTAGGGGTTTTCCTGTCGATTCCCTTTGCCGTCATGGCCGCCCGCAATATCGCCCCAATGCCTATCTATATCATTGGTCGGGCAGTGATTATTGTATCGCGCAGCTTTCACCCGGTGATTGTCGCCATCCTATTTGTTGCCGCCGTTGGGTTTGGCCCGCTAGCGGGCATTCTCACCTTAACGCTCTACTCCATTGGCTTCGTAGGCAAGCTGCTTGCGGAAGAGATAGAAGAGATTAACTGGGGCCAGGTAGAGGCCATGAAAGCCGCTGGAGCGGGTTATATCGCCATTCTTTTTTATGCCGTTTTCCCGCAGATACTACCACGCCAAGTGGGGCTTTCCATGTACCAACTAGACAGTAATTTGCGCGCCTCGGCGGTGGTCGGGATTGTCGGTGCAGGCGGCATTGGCGGTACGCTGATGAACGCTTTTGGACGCTACGACTACGATTTCGCCTTTGCGATTCTGCTCATTATCATCGCGGTCATTTTGCTCAGCGAAGGTGTCAGCGGCTGGGTAAGGAAAAAAATATGGTAGATCACGCACAGCAGCTTGCCGACCGGGTTTGGCAACGCTACGACCGCAAACAGCGCCTTATTCGTTACGCCGTTCTGCTAGCGACTTTGATGTTAGTGGTATGGGCGGTGCGCGATATTGATATTTTCTGGCCCTGGGTATGGGATGCGCCCAATCAGATCTCCGCGCTTGGGGCGCGCATGTGGCCGCCCAGCCCAGCGGGGCTAAACGGCATTATCGCCGCGCTGATTGAGACCGTGCATATTGCTACGCTGGCAACTTTCTTAACCATTTTCCTGGCGCTACCAGTGGCCTATATTGCCGCCCAGAACACCACGCCCAACCGCGCCTGCCTGTGGCTAGGGCGCTTTATTCTGGTCTCCAGTCGTTCGGTGAATACCATTATCTGGGCGCTGCTGTTCGTGGCGATTTTTGGCCCTGGCGTGTTAGCGGGCATACTCGCCATTGTGTTTCGCTCCATTGGCTTTATCGGCAAGCTGATGGGTGAAGCGATTGAAGAGATTGACCGCAACCCAGTGGAAGCGATGGAAGCCACCGGGGCCTCCAAGGCCAAGGTGGTCGCCTACGCCATTGTGCCGCAAGTCATGCCGGCATTTTTTGCCATTGTGATCCTGCGCTGGGATATCAATATCCGCGAATCGACGGTGCTTGGGCTAGTGGGCGCCGGGGGTATCGGCGTTATTTTGCAGGGTGCGATTGATACCTTCGCCTGGCCTACCGTGGCGACCATTTTGATTGCCATTATTGTGCTGGTTCTGATTGGTGAAGCTGTCACCAGCTTGCTGCGTAGCAAAGTACTGTAATCGTTTGACCTAGCGCCAAACGCTTGCCATGGTTAAAGAACCATCAACGACATGGAGTATGCACAGCGATGACAACCTATATCGTGGTAGCCGACGCCGCTCGCGCACGTATCTTTACTCGTGATGCCTTAACGCTGGCGGAGCAGGAGAGCCTGGTTCACGCAGAAGGACGGCTGCATGAAGGTGATTTGATCACTGACCGTCGCGGCGATGTGCACGAGTCGATGTCCAGCACGGCACGCTCCTCCGGCGAAGAGGGGGCGGCCTCCAAGCATGAAAACGAGCTTTTCGCCAAAGAGGTCGCTAATCGCCTGTATAACGCCCGTGTGGGTAACAGTTTAAAGAAGCTGATTATGGTCGCGCCACCCAAATTTTTAGGCCTACTACGGGATAAGCTTGATGGCCCCACACAGAAGCTGGTGATTCACTCCCTATCGAAAGATCTAAGTAAAGCTTCACTAGCCGACATCCAACATGCAGTTAGTGATTTACGCTAGTAATATCTGAAACTTAAGGAAAGTTTAAGCCTAAAGAAAGGGTCGCTCTCGCCGATAGATTAGAAGACATTATAAACGGTACCTACCCGAGTACTGACATGCACTTCTTCGTCGAGAGCGACTATGCTATCTACCCTCCGAGTACGCATCTTATTGGCCGCACTAGTGGCGATTACCCTCGCCCTGGTAATTAACGGCATTGCCAGCTACACCACCGTAAAACACCATAATAGCCAGCAAGTAACGCGTAATCTTAGTGCCGTGGTTAACGGTAATACGCAAGCTATCAACGAGTGGTTTAGCGCACGCTATACGATGCTGTCTAGCATGGGTGACGCCGCCAATAGCGACGAGCCGCTTGCCGCTCTACGCCAACTGGCAGGCTCAGGCAGCTTTATGACTGCCTACATTGCCTACCCTTCCACGCCAGACGCTATTTTTTCCGATGGATGGCAACCCCCTAGTGATTACGACCCACGCCAGCGGCCCTGGTACCAAGGCGCTGCCGAAGCGCAAGACACCATTATTACGGCACCTTACACGGATGCCCAAACGGGGGGCTTGATCGTTACCTTTGCACGCCCTTTCTATCGTAATGGGCAGTTGGCCGCAGTCATCGGTGCTGACATTACCATCGAGGATGTGATCGAAATTGTTACCGGCATTGCCCCTACGCCGTCCAGTTTTGGCTTTTTAACCACGGAAGATGGCACCCTGATCGCGCACCCTGACGCTGAAATGACACTCGAGCCATCCACGCGTTTGAGCGATAAACTGACTGACACTCGGCTTAGCCAAATCACCCGAGCCGATGCCCCTCAAGCACTTTCACTGCAAAACAGCGAGAAGTTGCTGATGGGCAGAAACGTTGGCGGCGACAGCGGCTGGCAGTTGATCGTTGCGCTAGACGAGCACGAGGCAACCGCCGGTCTGCGCGGCATAGCGACAACGTCGATAGTGACGCTGCTGATCGTGGCTGCGATTACTGCAGTGGTCTTTGGCTTACTGCTCTCACTGCTGCTGCGCCGTTTACTGGTTGCGCGTGACGCGATGGATGATATCGCCTCGGGAGAGGGCGACTTAACCCGGCGTTTGCCTGAAGAGGGCAATGACGAGATCACGCAAATTGCCAAGGCCTTCAACCGCTTTGTGGGCAAAATGGAAGCCGTATTGGTGGATGTGCGCACCAGCAGTGAATCCGTTCACCACGCGGCCAATGAGATCGCCATGGGCGGCCAGGATTTATCCCGTCGCACCGATAACGCTGCCGCTAGCCTGCAGCAGACCTCTGCCTCGATTGAAGAAATCACCAGTACCGTTCAACACACGGCGGCATCCGCAAAAGAAGCCAACAAGCTCTCTCAAACCGCTTCTGAAGTGGCGAATGAAGGTGGCAAAGTCGTGGCGGATGTGGTGACAACCATGGAAGACATCACTCGCGCTTCCGATAAAATCGGTGAAATCGTCACGCTTATGAACAGCATTTCCTTTCAGACTAACCTGCTGGCGCTTAACGCTTCAGTGGAAGCCGCCCGTGCTGGCGAGCATGGCAGGGGGTTTGCGGTAGTGGCCGATGAGGTACGCATGCTGGCTGGGCGCAGCAGTGATGCCGCCAACGATATCCAAAAACTGATTGAAGATTCACAGAGCAAGGTGAATAACGGCACCACTTTGGTGCGTAATGCGGGGACGACTATGCAGGACATCGTCGCGCATATTACCCGCGTTACCGATGTCTTGGAGGAGATCAATGCGGCCACCAGCGAGCAGAGCGATGGCATCAATCAGGTCAACATCGCTGTCGCAGAACTGGATCGCATGACCCAGGAAAACGCGGCCATGGTGGAAGAGTCCACTACCGCCGCCGAGCAGCTAAAAGAGCAGGCTGACCACCTGGCAGGGACGATTAGTAGTTTTAAGCTGTCTCACGCCGCGACACCGGCCCTGCAAGTGCCGTATCAAGCACATGACAACCGCCGCCATCACATCACCTAAAGGGAAAATCCATGCATTTTCGCTCGTTACGCTCTTTCGTCGTCGCACTTGCGGGCCCTTGCTTGCTCACGATTGTGGCTGCTTTAGTGATCTATAACCTGGTCGCCGCGGCCCGCACCCAGCAAACGGTGAATGAGCATACCGGCGCGTTAATGGAAAGTGCATTAAATGCGCGCTTAGATGCCATTGCCGATGCAGAAGGTAATCGCATTCAACGCGCGTTGGATAAACCAATGATACTTGCCAACCAGTTGGCAAGTATCAACGCGCTCATGGGATTGGAAGATAGCGAGGGGCAGCGCGCGCTATTCCTCGGCCGCCGCCAGCTGTCGAACCTTGTACGACAAACCCTCGTCGACAACCCGGATCTAATAGATGTCTATATTGGCTGGGAACCGAATGCGTTTACTGACGATGCCCGCTACGCCGACGAGGAGCGTTATGGCAATGATAGCAGTGGTCGTTTTATGCCCTGGTGGTTCCGCAACAGCGACGGCTCATTGGTACTAGATCCGCTAGGTGACTTGGAAGACGAAACGCTTCTCCCTAGTGGCGTGCGCACTGCAGAGTATTACCTGTGTCCGCGTGAAACTTTAGCCCCATGTGTTATCGATCCTGCGGCTTACGACTTCGGGGGTGAAACCCAATTGGTAACCTCTTTCAATGCACCCATCTTGGTAGGTGGAGAGTTTCGCGGGGTCGCGGGTATCGACCTCGCTGTTGACTTTATCCAAACGCTGCTAAGCAATGCCAACCAAGAGCTTTACAGCGGTGCAGGCCGGATGGTGTTGGTTGCAGGACATGGCGGTTTAGTGGCGGACACCGCAGAAAAAGGCGTGCTTGGTTCACCTGCCAGCGAAGTCCTCAGTGCCCAACTTTTGACAGGCATTGAACAAGCCACCGCACAAGGCAGCTTATATAGCAGTGTAAATGACGGCATGCTAGAGCGCTATTTACCCATCAACCTTGGCAATGCCGAACAGCCCTGGGTGCTGGTGCTTCAGCTACCAGAATCAGTGGCACTGGCCGAACTGAATGAGTTACAAGGCGTTCTCAGTGAACAGCGACAGCAAAACACGCTGGGCATGACGTTGGTAGGGCTACTCCTAGCAGCACTGGGTGTGGCAGCGCTATGGTGGATCGGCGGGCGAATCGCGCGGCCCCTTAAGCGGCTCGCCAACCGCATGGAGGAGATTGCTTCTGGCCATGGTGACCTTACCCAACGTCTCCCGGTATATGGGCGTGATGAAAGTGCCGCGGTGGCTGAACAGTTCAATGCCTTTGCAGAAAAAATTCAGACCATTCTGCTGGATGTTCGCCGCAGCAGCGAAGCCGTCAACCACGCAGCCAATGAGATTACTCAAGGCGGCCACGACCTCTCACGGCGTACCGAGCAGGCCGCTGCTAGCCTGCAGCAAACCTCCTCTGCGATGGAAGAGATCAGCAGCACCGTTAGCCATACCACTCATGCCTCGCAAGAAGCCAGTGGGCTTTCACAAACCGCCTCGCAGCTAGCCACACGTACCGACAGCGCTTTTGAGCAAGTGGTGGCGACGATGGATGATATTCGCTCAAACTCCGATGAAATTCGGGCCATCGTGACCGTCATCGACGGCATCGCATTTCAGACTAATCTGCTTGCGCTAAATGCCTCGGTAGAGGCCGCCCGGGCCGGCGAACATGGCCGCGGGTTTGCGGTGGTCGCTGATGAAGTTCGCAAGTTAGCCTCACGCAGTAGCGAAGCCGCCAAGGATATCCGCCAGCGTATTAACACCTCGGCAGGCAAGGTTGAAAGCGGTACCCAAATGGTTCGCGATGCGGAAGCGGCAATGCACGAGCTAGCAGAAAGCGTCACGCGGGTAACCCAGATGCTGGGAGATATCAGTACCGCCGCTCGAGAGCAAAGCGAGGGCATTAGCCAAGTGAGCATTGCAGTCACCGACCTAGACCAAATGACCCAGCAAAACGCCGCTCTTGTAGAAGAGTCGACGACCGCCGCTGAACAGCTAAACGATCAGGCGGATAGGCTCGCTGCGCTAGTCGGTGGCTTCACGCTTGAGAGAGAAAACTCTCATAGCAAACATCAACTGCCTGCTCCCGAATTAGCGGAACGATAAACGCTTAAGGAATCGGCGGCAACGGAAGGTGGTTCGAGCGATCGCGCTCAACCTACGTCCTCACCTAATAGGGGCCTCATTTTGAGGCCCCTACGTCGTTATCCATCCTGCATTAAACCGGTTTCCTCTGGCGCCTGTTTCCTCCCTGACGAACCTATAGCTACTCGCGCTGAAGCATACACCTAAAGTCGTATCCGTCGGCGCCGATAGCATGACAACAGATGTTACGTATCGAGTGGTCTACTTCCGACCTTATTTTCCTAAATAGCGAGACTTTATTAATGCTGTCGTCCCTACGCTTGCGCATTCTGATGATCACTTTGGTGGTGATCACGCTGGCACTGACCATTAACGCCTCCGTCAGCTATCTGACCTTGCAGGCTCACAACGAGCAGCAGGTAGCTCGGCAACAGGCATCCATCGCACAGGGTAACGCCCTGGCAATTGAAGAGTGGGTGTCTGCCCGTGCCGCGATGCTAGAAGCAGCTCGCGCGCCCGTGATCGATAATGCCCCTCTCGAGCCCCTAAAACAGTTAGCCGAGTCAGGCGGATTCATAGCAGCCTTTTACGGTCAAACCGATGGCAGCCACCTTTCTTCCGATGGCTGGATACCACCCAATGACTACGACCCACGCCAGCGCAGCTGGTATCAAGCAGCCATGGATCAGGATAGCACCATCGTTTCGCTGCCCTACGTGGATGCCAACAGCAATCGCTTAGTAGTTACCTTTGCCACGCCGGTCAAGCGTGAGGGTCGCCTGTATGGGGTGGTCGGCGGAGATGTAGCGATCGACAATCTGGTCAATCAGGTCAACGCTATTCAGCCGACGCCGTCGAGCTTCGCCTTTCTGAGCAGTGGCGGCGAGACGCTGATCGCGCACCCCGACACGGCGCTGACTCTCAAGCCACTGAGCCAGGTCAGCGAGACATTGACCCCCGCCGTTATCGGACGGCTGAGCGCTACCCGAGACGCCTGGGAGCCTATTCAAGTCGACGGCCAGGACAAGCGGCTATCGGCGACCCCCATCGCGGGTACCGACTGGGAGCTCGGCGTCGCGCTGGACGAACGCGAGGCCACTGCTGGCCTTCGCGCCATCCTCCACTCATCGTTGATTACGCTGCTGATCATCATCGCCGTTACTGCCCTGCTGCTGAGCCTATGGCTCAAGCGTACCTTCGCCGGCCTCGAACGGGCACGGGATGCTCTGGATGACATCGCTAGTGGCGAGGGAGACCTGACCCGCCGACTGCCCGAGCAAGGCCGCGATGAAGTGGCCCAGATGAGCGGTGCTTTCAACCGCTTCGTGAGCAAAATGGAGGCCGTCTTAATCGATGTGCGTACCAGCAGTGAATCCGTTCACC
>NZ_JH393257.1:1472184-1473361 GCF_000236035.1 Vreelandella boliviensis LC1 | reverse complement strand
ACGCGGCCAATGAGATCGCCATGGGCGGCCAGGATCTATCCCGTCGCACCGATAACGCGGCCGCTAGTCTGCAGCAAACCTCTGCATCGATTGAGGAAATCACCAGTACCGTTCAACACACAGCGGCATCCGCAAAAGAAGCCAACAAGCTTTCTCAAACCGCCTCAGAAGTAGCCAACGAAGGTGGGAAGGTTGTCGCAAATGTGGTGAACACCATGGAAGACATTACCCACGCGTCGGATAAGATCGGTAAAATCGTCACGCTAATGAACAGCATTTCTTTCCAGACCAACCTGCTGGCGCTTAATGCTTCGGTGGAAGCCGCTCGTGCTGGCGAGCATGGCCGTGGTTTTGCCGTGGTAGCCGACGAGGTACGCAAGCTGGCCGGGCGCAGCAGCGAGGCCGCCAACGATATTCAAAAGCTGATCGAGGATTCACAAACCAAGGTGAATAACGGCACTACTTTGGTGCGTAATGCGGGAGCTACCATGCAGGACATCGTCACGCATATTACCCGCGTTACCGATGTCTTGGAGGAGATCAATGCGGCCACCAGCGAGCAGAGCGATGGCATCAATCAGGTCAACATCGCTGTCGCAGAACTTGACCAAATGACCCAAGAGAACGCGGCCATGGTAGAAGAGTCCACGACCGCTGCCGAGCAGTTGAAAGAGCAGGCCGACCACTTAGCGGTCAACATAGGCAGCTTCAAACTGTCTCAACACCCACCTGCTCCGCTAACGTTAAACTCGGCTAGCGCTTTGCCATCGTTTTAAGGGATTAAGGAATCGGCGGCAGCGCAATATCGTCGCTGCGCTTGGCTCCGGCGGTCATTTCACGGCATAGGCGTAGGAACTCGCGCACGCCGGTGGTGAGGTATTTATGCCGGTGCCAAATAAACGTGAACTGGCGCTTTAAATCCAACTCCGGCGTGGGCAGCGGTACCAAGCTACCGCGCCGGAAGGCATCACGCAGCGCCAAGCGCGAGACACAGCCAATTCCCAGCCCCGACTCCACAGCACGCTTAATACCTTCCGTATGTTCAAGCTCCAGCAGCGTATTAAACCGGCTGCGACGGTGGCGGGCGGCGTGTTCCAGGGTCATGCGCGTACCGGACCCTTCTTCGCGCATAATCCAGTCCTCACGCAGCAATTGCTCAAGCTCAAGATGCTCGCGA
>NZ_JH393257.1:1351541-1472174 GCF_000236035.1 Vreelandella boliviensis LC1 | reverse complement strand
CAGTCCCCACGCAGCAATTGCTCAAGCTCAAGATGCTCGCGACCAGCCAATGGATGACGCGGCGAGCAAAACACGCACAGCTCATCTTCTACCCAGGGCTGGCTGATAATCATGTCATCGTCGCACTGCCCCTCGATCAAGCCTAAATCCAGCGAGTGCTGGCGCACGCCTTCGATAATATGGCGCGTATTGCGCACCGCCAGGCGCACCCGGCTGCCGGGGTGGCGCTGCATAAAGTCACTGATGAGCAGCGTGGCCAGGTAGTTACCAATGGTCAGCGTGGCGCCGACATCCAGCGACCCAACGCCCTTTTGGCCACGTAGCAGCTCTTCGATCTCTTCACCACGGTCAAGTAGCGCGACCGCTTTAGGCAATAGCTGAAAACCCAATGCGTTGAGTTTTAAACGTTTTCCGATCCGATCCAGCAGTTGGCAGTCGAACTGCCGCTCCAGCTCCGCCAGCGCCGTGCTAGTCGCCGATTGCGACATGGCCAGCGCCCGCGCCGCATGGGAGACGCTCTCATGCTGGGCAACCGCCACAAAGACTTCCAACTGCCGCAGGGTGTAATGCATAGAGTCTGACCTTTATTTGATCTATATCTATTTTTAAGATAACCGTTATCAATATAATTTGCTTAACAGATATACCACCCTTTGCTTAGACTTGCTGGCAACATATTTAATCATTTTTATTCTTTTTAAGAATATGACCGATGCGGACTAGCGCCAGCATCGTTTAATGGAGAAAACGGCATGAGTAAGTTTGCTCTGGAAGAAGTGCTTAGCGTTCATCACTGGAACGATACCCTGTTCAGCTTCCGCACCACCCGCGAGCGCAGCCTGCGCTTCAAGACCGGTCAGTTTGTGATGATTGGTTTAGAAGTAAATGGTAAGCCGCTGATGCGCGCTTACTCGATTGCCAGCCCCAACTACGAAGACCACCTTGAGTTCTTCAGCATTAAAGTGCCCGACGGCCCGCTCACTTCACGCCTTCAGCACCTGAAAGTAGGCGACCAGATTATGGTCAGCCGCAAGCCTACCGGCACACTGGTATGCGACGACCTACTGCCGGGCCGTAACCTCTACATGCTCTCCACCGGTACCGGCCTGGCGCCGTTTATGAGTTTGATCCAGGATCCTGAAGTGTACGAGCGCTTTGAGAAAGTCGTGCTGGTTCACGGGGTACGCGAAGTCTCTGAATTGGCCTACGCCGACTTCATTACCAAAGAGCTGCCAGCCCATGAGTACCTAGGTGAAGACATCGCAGAAAAGCTGGTCTACTACCCGACCGTTACCCGGGAAGAGTTCCACACCATGGGCCGCCTGACCGATCATATTCGTACGGGCAAGTTGTTTGAAGATACCGGCCTGCCGCCCATCGACCCGCGCCAAGACCGCGCGATGATCTGTGGCAGCCCCGCCATGCTGGACGACACCAGCGCCCTGCTTGACGAATTGGGTCTAAATATTTCGCCGCGTATGGGTGAGCCAGGCGACTATGTCATTGAGCGTGCGTTTGTTGAGAAGTGATCGTTGCGCGAAGGGTGAGGGGTGAATAGAAAATTGTCACCATCACCTTATGAGTTAAGCCCCTGGGGATGCTCTCCCCAGGGGCTTTGTCTACTCGGCACTACTTACCATTCACACCTTACCCTTCACCGTTAAACCGCGTCTTTGCCCGTTTCACCGGTACGGATACGGATAACCTGCTCTAGCGGCATCACAAAGATTTTGCCGTCGCCGATTTTACCGGTGTTAGCCACCTGGGTGATGGCGTCAATCACCTGCTCGGCCATATCGTCATCCACAGCGACTTCCAGCTTCACTTTAGGTAGGAAGTCCACCACATACTCAGCGCCGCGATACAGCTCGGTATGCCCTTTCTGACGCCCAAAGCCCTTCACTTCCGTCACCGTAATACCCTGTACGCCGATATCAGAGAGCGACTCGCGCACATCGTCAAGCTTAAACGGCTTGATAATAGCTGTGATCAATTTCATTACCATATCCTCTAACTGGGTGGCCGTGATGGGGTCGGGTTGCATGGCTGCGATTACGCAACCGATGACCGCTAACTACCAGCATACACCGCTATTGGCAGAGAATAAAAAAGCCTCCCACTAAGGGGAGGCTGTAAGGAGCACGCCAGCTCACTTGGTCAGCATTAAATTTTTTCTTAATGCCGCTGTTTATTTCTTGATACCAAATTCGGGATAGGCTTCAAGACCGCACTCTGCGATGTCAACGCCTTCATACTCGTCTTCTTCGCTAACCCGGATACCCATGATGGCTTTCAAGATCAGCCATACCACCAGGCTGGCCAGGAAGACCCAACCGAAGATACCTGCGATACCGATGATTTGAGCACCGAATGACGCGTCGCCGTTGTTCAGCGGCACCGCCAGCACACCCCAGATACCCACCACACCGTGTACCGAGATCGCACCGACCGGATCATCCAACTTCACTTTATCGAGCGTCACGATGGCAGCGACTACAATGATGCCGCCGATGGCGCCAATAATGGTCGCGCCCAGCGCAGATGGAGAGAGCGGATCAGCGGTAATCGCCACCAGACCAGCCAGCGCACCGTTCAGCGCCATGGTCAGATCCGCTTTGCGGAACCACAGTTTGGCCAGAATCAGTGCGGCAATCACACCGCCTGCCGCCGCAGCGTTGGTATTAACAAACACTTGCGCCACGTTGTTAGCAGAATCGACCGCCGCCAGCTTGAGCTCAGAGCCGCCGTTAAAGCCGAACCAGCCCATCCACAGGATGAAGGTACCTAGCGTTGCCAGTGGCATGTTGGCACCCGGAATGGCGTGGATAGAGCCATCTTTACCGTACTTGCCTTTACGTGGGCCCAGCACGATCACACCTGCTAGCGCTGCAGCTGCACCGGCCAGGTGCACAATGCCTGAACCCGCATAGTCAGAGTAGCCTACTTCAGACAACCAGCCGCCGCCCCAGGTCCAGTAGCCAGACACCGGATAGATAAACGCGGTCATGACCACAGCAAAGGCCAGGAACGCCCACAGCTTCATGCGCTCGGCGACAGCACCCGACACGATCGACATTGCGGTCGCAACGAAGACTACCTGGAAGAAGAAATCGGAACGCATGGAGTAGTAGGGCGCGTCGTCACCACCGGCAGTCACCGCATCAACGCTGTTTTCAGCGCCAATCAGGAAACCCAGGTTGGGTAGGAAGCCACCAGCGCTGCTGGAGTACATGATGTAGTAGCCCACCAGCAGATACATGGTGCAGGCAATCGCAAACAGCGCGATGTTTTTGGTGAGGATTTCAGCGGTATTTTTGGAGCGCACTAAGCCCGCTTCTAACATTGAGAAGCCAGCGGCCATCCACATGACGAGCACGCCACAAATTAGAAAGTAGAACGTATCGAGCGCGTAGCTCAGATCAGTCAACTCATTCATTGTAAGTTCCCCGTTGAACTATAGAAATGATCCGCGAAACAGCGTTAAACGGCGTCTGCACCGCGTTCGCCTGTCCGAATCCGAATAACGTCTTCAAGCGGTGTCACAAACACCTTGCCGTCGCCGATCTTGCCGCTGTTAGCCGCACTACAGATCGCATCCAATACGCTCTCTAAGCGGGCGTCGTCCACGGCCACTTCAACTTTCACCTTGGGTAGAAAGTCGACGACATATTCCGCGCCGCGATACAGCTCGGTATGCCCTTTTTGACGGCCAAAACCTTTAACTTCGGTGACCGTAATGCCCTGAACGCCGTTGTCGGCTAAGGCCTCACGAACGTCGTCGAGCTTAAATGGCTTGATGATAGCGGTGATGAGTTTCATCCCGGATCTCCCCTGCTGGATAAGTCTTGCTAGATTGGTAGCGGCACAGCCGCCAGAATAAGCACCTGAACCGATAATGCGCATACTGTGCCAGCTGACTTTTTTTCCTTAAAAGTCAGTTATTTAATCGACATAAAAAGCGCTCTACAGCGCTAAGTCTGGGCAAGTCCATTCTCAAACCATGGCTATTGCACCATAAAAGAGCATAAGCAAAAGTTGCCTGCTCCATTTCGATGCAGGCCAAGCGCTCAATAGGAAATTCACGCGGCGCATGCGAATTTGCCAACTGTTGCGTATCCTTACCGGTAAGCAATTACATAGATGTTCATTTAGCGAGTTATTAAGGAGAGAGCAGCGATGGCGCCTCAAGACCGCATTAGCCGACTGGCCCAGCAGATTGGCGACCGTTTACAAAACGCTTCCCAGGCACCGGAAGATATTCAAAAGGGCGTGCAGCAAGTCGTGCGTGGCGCCTTTGACCGCCTGGAGCTTGTCTCACGGGAAGATTTCGACATTTTAATGGACGTACTACAACGCACTCGGTCTCGGGTAGAGGCATTAGAGCGCCAGGTCGCCAACCTTGAAGCGGCCGTTGAAACGTCAACGGCCTCCACTGCCACGCCGGTGGAAGCGGAAGTACCGCCGGTGACTGCCCCCGAACCGGACACAGACCCAGAGACAGAGCAGAAGAATAAGCCCGTTTAACGCTTCAGTTTCTTAAGCAGCAATAGGGCGCGACCACCTATTGCTGCATTTTGAAACAACCATCAACGCAAAAAATAAATACGAATCAATATCATTGACTTTGTTTTTCTTAGTGATATTCTCCGCCCCTAACTCCCCACTGCTGGCAGATTGTTCACCATGCACAGTTTGTCATCTTCAGCGTCGTCTTTTTCCATATCTGGGCTTATGAACGCACCAATTATGGGCAGGACAGGCACGGCAGAAGTGTGCAGGCGCTTATCAACGGCACAACACTGAACAGCTCGCGTAAGCTTTCAAATCAGTTTATGGCTTTTACTGAACGTCAGTTTGCTACTCGTTGACAGCCACTCAAAGGTCAAGTGAAACGGTAATGGCGACACTCGCTTCGATAACGCCATCTGGCACGCCACTCACCACCCATGACCTGCTGGCGCTTGGTCAGCGCTTCGGGATCGACTACCGCTTTCCCGAAACGCTCGAGCGTGCCCAGCTAGCGCCGTGCGTGGCCCGCGGGCGGGTGATGGATGTCGAGATAACGCCCACACTGCGGGTGACGCACTCGGATCTTGACGTCCTGCACGCCTACGCCTCCACCTCCCGGCGTTCCGCTGCGTGGTTTCTCAGTGTCGTCCTTGAGGGGCGTATCCAAGTGGGGCTCGGCCACCAGTCGTTCAAGTTGCAGGCGGGCGACGCCTTCAGTGCGCATTTCAATGAGCAGACCGGACTTGAAGTCTTCCAGCCCGCGCCACAACGTTTGCGCATTCTGAACATATCGCTGCTCGCTTCCACCGGGCCGCTCTCTTCCTTGCCCATCGACGTTGCCCCTCCGGCAACCCCCGTGCTGCATACCTGGCAAGTGCCGCAGCTCCTTCACCATAGCCTGGAGGCGGCACTGGTCACGAATTGGCCAGCAGAACGGCAGCGCCTGCTATGGCAGGGTCTAGCGCTCCAATTGTTAGCGCATGGGCTGCCTGCCACTTGCCTTGAGCCCAGCGACACAGGGAAAGCCGTCAGTTTTCCAGCGGGCCTTACCCATAGCGACCATCAGCGCCTTGAACGTTTGCGCCAGCAGCTTGAACAGTATCCCCACCAGAATTATCGGCTGGAGCAGTTGGCCAACAACGCTGCCATGAGCCCCAGCAGCCTGCGTAGCAAGTTTCAGCGCTGTTACGGCTGCTCGATTTTCGACTATTTACGCCGCTGCCGCCTGGCCCAAGCCCAGGCGTACTTGCGCAAAGGCTACAGCGTTCAGCAAACCGCACACGCCTGTGGCTACCGCCATGCCACCAATTTTGCCACTGCTTTTAAGCGCGCCTTTGGCATCGCGCCCCATGAAGTGCTCAACCGCCACTAAGCGGGCTGCGTTGTTGTGTTAGCGGTAAGTTCCTCTGCTTGATGTTTTTTGGCAGCGCGCATACGCCTTTTGTCATTGCACATACCTTTCACAAGCAAATAAGCGCAATAATTCTCATTAACACATTGATTAATTGATTCTTATTGCAGGTACTCCCCATGTCCATCCCCTATCACCGCTTGCTTTGCTCTGCGCACTTTTTACGCTCTCCCATCAGTGCTGCCGTTATCGCAGCCCTGGCCGTTTCACCACTACACGCTCAGGAAAGCACCGAGCTGGGGACTGTCACGGTCACCGCTCAACAGGCCGCCACCAAGGTAGAAACACCTTTTATCGAAACGCCCCAGAGCGTTTCCACCATTACCCGGGAGCAGATGGATAACCGCGGTGTAAGCACCGTACAGCGCGCCACTGACTACACGCCCGGTGTTTACAGCAACCAGATTGGCGCCTCCAACCGCTTCGATTACCTGGTACTGCGCGGGTTTTCTGACGGCAGCTTGAGCAATACCTTCTTAGATGGCCTAAAAGTCATGGGTGATGCCAACTCCCATAGCAGTATGCGCATCGACCCATGGTTTTTGGACAGCATTGAAGTCGTGCGCGGGCCAGCCTCGGTGCTCTATGGGCGCGCCTCCCCTGGCGGTGTGGTCGCCCTAAACAGTAAGCGGCCTGAATTTGAGCAGAGTGGTGAGCTGCGTTTCCGGGTAGGTAATAACAACCAACGCAGTGCTGCTTTTGACCTCACCGGGCCGATTGGCGCAGAGCAACGGGTGGCCTTTCGCCTGACCGGCATAGCCAGAGCCGCGGATACCCAGTTTGGCCCGGCAGAAGAGCAGCGCTACGCTATTGCGCCGCGGTTAACCTGGGATATCACCGACGACACTAGCCTAACCCTAGAAGCCTATCTGCAGGATGAGCCAGAAGGCGGCTACCACTCCGGCGTGCCCTATGAAGGGGCCGTGGTTGCCCACAATGGCCGCAAGATCAGCAATAACTTCTATGATGGTGAAGAAGACTACGACGCCTACGAGCGCACCCAGCGCATGGTCGGCTACACCCTGGAGCACCGCTTTAACGACCAGGTGACCGGACGCCAGTTGATGCGTTACCTCAATTCAGACGTAGTGCTCAATCAAGTCTACGGCTATGGCTGGACGTCCCCGGAATCCGACGAGCTCACTCGCTACTACTCCGGCAGCGATGAATCGCTGGAAGCCTGGACGCTCGACAACCAGTTAGAAGCCAACATTAGCAGCGGCTTTATGGATCACACACTGCTGTTCGGGGTGGATTACCAGCAGCGGGAAAACGAGGTGTCATGGCCTTCGGGCGCTTTTCCTGCCATTGACGCTTTTAACCCCGTGTATGGCGCAGAGCCCAGCGCCCCGCTTTATCAGCCATTGGGCGAACGCCATGAGATCGACCAGACCGGGGTTTACCTGCAAGACCAGATAGCCGTGGATAACTGGCGCTTTACCCTGGGCGGCCGCTACGACTGGGTGAATATCGACAATGCCAACCACGATAGCGGTGACACAAGCTCCCTTAGCGACACCCAGTTCAGTGGCCGTGCCGGAGTGGTCTACCTGTTCGATAACGGCATAGCGCCCTACCTGAGCTACTCCACCGCGTTCACCCCCACCAGTTTCGTGGATGAGAAGGGCGATCTGCTTCAACCGATGGAAGGCGAACAGTGGGAAACCGGCGTCAAATTTCAGCCTAATGGCAGCCAAAGTCAGTACAGTGCTGCTGTTTTCCATATCAGCCAGGAGAATGTGGCCACCAAAGAGCAGCCCACCGACCCATACCGCGCCGTGGGTGAAATCGAATCCCAAGGGCTGGAGCTGGAAGCGCAAACGCGACTAACTGATACCCTCTCGTTTCAGGCGGGCTATAGCTTCACCGATATCACCTACGCCAAAAGCGACGACGGCAACCAGGGCAATAACGCGATTTACTCCCCACGGCACCAAGTGCAACTATGGGGCCACTACAAGGCCAACGACGGCTGGTTAAACGGCGTGGATATGGGCGTCGGCGTACGCCACTACGCGGATATCGCCGCAGACCGGGGCAATACCGAAACCGTGCCCGACTACACCCTGGTGGATGCCACCATTGGCTACGACCTAAGCCAACTCGGCGTTGAAGGCGTCGAAACACGCTTAAACGTGAATAACCTGCTTGATAAAGAGTACGTGGCCTCCTGCAACTCCCTGGAGTACTGCTACTTCGGCGCCGAACGCGGCGTGACCGCCAGCGTCCACTACCGCTTCTAAGAACCCGTTCCAAGCTTTTACATAAACCCTTATCTAAGCATCGTTAAGTAATCGTGATCTCATCTGCCCAGACCAGCGCGTCTGGGCATTTTTTACGTCAATGCCAGTTTGCAAACAATAAATATTATCGTTTAAATGTATCACCTATTTTTTCCGGATGGCCTCTCACCACCATGCGCCACACCTCCCTGCTATGTTTGCTCGCGCGCTGCGGCCTGTTCGCTGCATGCCTACTGAGCGTTTCCAGCGCCCAGGCCCAGTGGGCCACTGTGGACTGGACGATCGCCGAAACCCTGCTGGCCATTGACGCCCCGGTTAGCAGCGTCGCCCAGCAGAGTGACTACCATGAGTGGGTAGGCGAGCCGCGCATTCCTGATAACGTTAGCGATATGGGGCTGCGCGCTCAACCCAACCTGGAACTGCTAGCCCAAGAGCCGCCAGAGCAAACGCTGATTTCGCCCATGTTCGTGGGTTTAACGCCACGCTTGGAGAAAATTGCGCCGGTCTCTTTGTTCTCGCTCTACTCCCCCGGCACCGATACCTGGCAAGAGATGCAAAAACTGACCCGCCAACTAGGCGAGTTAACCGAGCACCAGCCTCAAGCAGAAGCGCTGATTGCGGAAACCCAAGCCTTGATGACCACCCTGCGCGAATCACGCCCCCTCTCACAGTCAGAAATTGCGCCACTGCTAATGGTGCAGTTTATGGATGCCCGTCACGTGCGGGTGTTTGGGGAGAACAGCTTGTACAACGCCGTGCTGGAGCAGCTCGAGCTGCCCAATGCCTGGGATCAAGCCACCAACGCCTGGGGGTTTGCGCTGGTGGGGATTGAAGCGCTGGCACGCCACCCCGAGGCAATGCTGGTGATCATCGACCCACTGCCCGCCGGGGTCGAAGAGCAGCTGGCAAAAAGCGGCCTGTGGCAGCAGCTCCCCAGCGTGAAACACGACAAGCTGGTGCATCTGCCGCCCGCCTGGAGCTTCGGCGCACTTCCCTCCGCCCAGCGTTTTGCCCAGGAACTGGCCGCGGCGTTGGAGACAGCGCCAGCGGTTAGCCACCACGTCAATGAGTAGAAGAACGTGACGCTACCAAAGCGTTCTTAATTACGATAGGTTAAGCACTTAAGATAAAGTAGAGTTCGCTTACATTAAGGTTAGGGCTTTCAGCAAACGACAGCGAGGGAGTGCAATGACGCTAGCCATTGTAGCCACGCGGGCAGGCGTAGGTTTAGATGCACCGGCGGTGCATGTTGAGGTGCATCTAGCTAACGGCTTGCCAGGTCTAACGCTGGTGGGCTTGCCCGAAATGGCGGTGAAAGAGAGCCGTGAACGGGTGCGCAGCGCGCTAGTTAATGCGGGCTTTGATTTTCCTAACACTCGGCGTATCACCCTAAACCTCGCCCCCGCCGATCTGCCTAAAGAGGGTGGCCGCTTTGATCTGCCCATTGCTCTTGGCATTCTCGCCGCCTCCGGCCAAATTCCCGTGGATGCGTTGGAAGGCATGGAGTGTGCGGGCGAGCTAGCCCTGGATGGCAAACTGCGTGCCGTGCCGGGCATACTGCCCTTTGCCCTGGCCACACGGCGGGCGAAAAAAGCGCTGATTATTCCCCGCGACTGCGCCGATGAAGCAGCCCTGGCAGGCGATTTGCCGGTGCTGCCTGCTGACACTCTCTGGCAAGTCGTCGCCCACTTGCTCGACCAGGAAAAGATCCCCCCGCACAAACTAAGCGCCTCGGTGAAAACCACCGCCCCGGTGGATGATCTTGCCGATGTGCGCGGCCAACAGCAGGCCCGCCGGGCGCTGGAAGTCGCTGCGGCCGGTGGCCACAACCTCCTGTTTGCAGGCCCGCCTGGGACCGGCAAAACCATGCTGGCCAGCCGCCTGCCGGGCATTCTGCCGCCGCTTTCCGAGGAGGATGCCCTGGAAGTCGCCGCCGTGCGCTCGGTCTGCGGGCTACCGCTTGAAGCCGACTGGGGTAAACGGCCGTTTAGACAACCCCACCACAGCGCTAGTGCCGCCGCCCTGGTGGGGGGTGGCTCAAAACCCAAACCCGGCGAAATATCCCTCGCTCACCATGGTGTACTGTTCTTAGACGAACTACCGGAATTTTCCCGACATGTGCTAGAGGTACTTCGCCAACCGCTAGAAACGGGAGAGATCCATTTAGCCCGCGCTAGCCATGAACGCCGATATCCTGCTCGGTTTCAGTTAGTGGCGGCCATGAATCCCTGCCCCTGTGGCCATTTAGGCGACCCGCGCCAACGCTGCCAGTGTACCGCCAGCCAAATCCAGCGTTATCAAGCGCGGCTTTCCGGGCCCTTGCTAGACCGCATCGACCTCCAGGTGGAAGTCCCCGCGCTACCCCCAGAACAGCTTACCGCGCAAACCCAAGGCGAATCGTCGGCAGCCGTGCGCGAGCGGGTGATGGCCGCACGAGAACGCCAAATGGCCCGCGGCGCGCTGAACAGCCAGTTAAGCGGCAAAGCCCTGGAAGCCGCCTGCGCACTTAATGATGAAGAACGTGCCTGGCTGGCGGGTGTGCTTGAAAAGCTCAAGCTCTCTGCCCGCGCCTATCACCGCGTACTGCGTGTGGCGCTAACCCTAGCCGACCTTCAGGGCGCTCCAAAGCCCATCCAGCCGCACCTGATTGAGGCGATTGGCTATCGGCAGTTGGATAGGATGCTGAAAGGAGGTTAACGGAAAGGCGGCGCTAAGCCTTATTCTCGCTAAGCTGGTCTACAAACCCATCCAGCGCTTCAAACAGCACTTCCCGGATGGGATCTGCCTCGTTCACCAAATGATGGCGAGCTTCCGGGTGGCGATGAATTTCGGCATTGGGAAACTTCTTCGCCAGAATCGCTAAATTCCACTCCCAATCGACGGTCAAATCCTGCTCTCCTTGGAGTATCAGGGTAGGCAGCGGGTTGGGCTCCTGGGCCAGTAGGCGGGGCATCCAGCGGCGCATCGCGCTTACCCAGGCAACGCTTAAGCGTTCGGGCTGCAGCGGGTCACCTTCGCGTAGAAACTCGGTGAACTGCTCGTCGGTAGAGTTGGGGCGATATTTACGCGGCAACTCTTTTAAAAACGGGCTGGCAATCAAGTGCAACCAGCTTGTTTGGCTCCATCCCCATGGCCGCACCAGAGGCGCCAGCAGCACCAAACCGGACCAGCCGGAAGCCTCACGGCGAGTGAGCGCATCGGTGGCCAGAATCGCCCCACCGGTACTTTGACCCACGCCTAACCACGGCTCAGGCGCCATGCCTTGGCTCTTTAGGGTGGTCTGCAAGTGGGCCAGACAGTGCTGATAATCGTCAAAATCTTCTATTGCCGCCCGCGCCCCGCTGGAAAGGCCGTGGCCGGGAAGATCCCACAGCACCACTCGCCAACCCTTGGCCAGCAGTCGTTCAAGCAAATGGCGATATAACCCCATATGATCAAAATAGCCGTGCACCACAAAGGCAGTGCCCACCGGCTGCGGGGGGCTCCACACTTGGCACCACAGCGCAAAGCGCCCCGTATCGATAAAGCCTGCGTGTACTTCACTGGTATCTAACAGCAGTGCTTCTAAGCCATAGTGGTGGAAATAGCCTTGCATGGCGTCGGCCAATATTTCCCCTGGCAAGAGGCGGCTAAGGGTGGTGTCACCCGAGGCGTGGCGAAACAAGCCTTCCAGATGTTGGAAATCACGCATCGTTGTTTCTCCATAACGCCATTGTCCGTTGGCCTAGGCGCGGCAGATTGGTCGCGCGCTCAAACCCTAATCCCTAGTCATTTGGTCGAGCATTTTACCGCATTAGGGTCTACGCTGTTTACATGCCCGAGAAGGTGTGGAATTATTTTCCATAAATACATTTTACTCTGACCGTGGCAAACACATTCCCCACGGGCATCCTCACAGGAGAAACCCCATGAGCGAGCGTATCACGCGCCACCGTCTACAGGTGGCAGCCGATTTAGATCGTTTTATAAATAAGCAGGCGCTACCGGGAACAGGTGTTGATGAAAATGCCTTTTGGGCCGGTGTGGATGCCCTGTTTCATGATTTGACCCCTAAAAATCGTCAATTGCTGGAAGAGCGTGACACGCTGCAAGAAAAACTTGACGTATGGCACCGAGAAAACCCCGGCCCGGTCACCGATATGCCCGGATATCGCCGCTTCTTGAAAGAGGTCGGCTACTTGGCGGAAGCGCCGGCCAACGTCAAAGCGACCACCGCCAACGTGGATCGTGAAGTAGCCGTGCAAGCGGGGCCTCAGCTGGTCGTACCGGTGAGTAACGCCCGCTATGCATTGAATGCAGCTAACGCGCGCTGGGGCAGCCTTTACGATGCCCTGTACGGCACCGATGTGATTTCCGAAGACGATGGTGCGGAAAAAGGCTCCAGTTTCAACCCGAAACGCGGCGCCAAAGTGATTGCCTACGCCCGCGGCGTGCTTGACCGAGCAGCGCCGCTGGCTACTGGCTCGCACCGTGATGCGGTGAAATACGCCATTCGTGATGAGCACTTGGTGGTGTCTCTGGAAGGTGGTCGTGAGACAGGTCTTAAGGATTCCGGCAAGCTGATTGGTTTTACCGGCGAAGCAGCTAAACCCGAAGCGATTCTGCTGGGTAACAACGGCCTGCACCTGGAAATCCAGATTGATCCCAGCGACTCCATCGGCAAAACCGACCCGGCAGGCGTTAAGGATGTGGTGGTAGAAGCCGCCCTGACCGCCATTATGGATTGCGAAGACTCCGTTGCCGCAGTGGATTCAGAAGACAAAGTGGGTGTGTACAGCAACTGGCTGGGCCTGATGAAGGGCGATCTTGAAGAGAAGATCGACAAAGGCGGTAAGACGTTTACCCGTAAACTTAACGCCGACCGCACCTGGCAAACCACCGATGGCGGTAGCGTCACCCTGCCCGGCCGTTCGCTGATGTTCGTGCGTAATGTGGGCCACTTAATGACCACACCGGCGATTTTAGATGAAAACGGCAACGAGCTACCGGAAGGTATTCTGGATGCAGTGGTCACTTCACTGCTCGCGCTGCACGACTTGAAGAAAGACGCTGATCAGCCACGCAACTCGCGCACCGGCTCGGTTTATATCGTCAAGCCGAAGATGCACGGCCCTGCAGAAGTTGCCTTCGCCAACGAACTGTTTAGCCGTGTGGAAGATATTCTGGGCATGAGCCGCGATACCCTGAAGATGGGCATCATGGACGAAGAGCGCCGAACCACCGTTAATCTCAAGGCGTGTATTGCCGAGGCCGCTTCACGGGTGGCGTTCATTAATACCGGTTTTCTCGACCGCACTGGCGATGAAATGCATACCGCCATGGAAGCGGGCCCCATGGTGCGCAAGGGCGATATGAAGGGCGCTGCGTGGATTCAGGCCTACGAGAAGAGCAACGTGCAAGTGGGCCTTGCCTGCGGCCTGCGCGGTCGCGCCCAGATCGGTAAAGGCATGTGGGCCATGCCTGACCTGATGCACAACATGCTGGAGCAGAAAATCGGCCATCCGAAAGCGGGAGCCAACACTGCTTGGGTGCCATCTCCTACGGCCGCTGCGCTTCACGCGCTGCACTACCATCAAGTGAATGTCACCGACGTTCAGCGCGAGTTGGAAGAGTTAGGTGAGCCCGACTATTTGGACGACCTACTCACCGTGCCGGTGGCGGAAAACGCCAACTGGTCGGATGAAGAGAAGCAGCAGGAGCTGGACAACAACTGCCAGGGTATTCTTGGCTACGTCGTTCGCTGGGTAGAGCACGGCGTGGGTTGCTCGAAAGTGCCAGATATCCACAACGTGGGACTGATGGAAGACCGCGCCACGCTGCGTATCTCCAGCCAGCACATTGCCAACTGGCTGCTCCACGGAATTGTCGATGCAACGCGAGTGGAAGAAACCCTCAAACGCATGGCCAAGGTAGTCGATGAGCAAAACGCAGACGACCCTACCTACACCGCCATGAGTGTCGATTTCGAAGGCTCTACTGCTTTCAAAGCCGCTTCAGACCTGATCTTCAAAGGCCGCGTCCAGCCTTCCGGCTACACCGAGCCGCTACTGCACGAGTGGCGTCAGGTGCATAAGGCGAAGTAAACGAGCCTCCCCCTGAAACATGGCCCCGAGGCTCGCACCTTGGGGCTTTTTTATTTATGCTTCTTGACGTTAACGTAAACAGAAGCATGCGCAGATGTTGGGAGTAGGCTAAAAAGAGGGTCTTATGCCATGGATGGCATAAGTAGCGCCCAGGGAAGGGTTTACAGCGCCCTCTCGTCAGCCTACTGCCAGCGGCATGAATGGCCTGAGAGAGTGAAAATAACAATGACCGTAATGACCGCCGAACAGATTGAGCACTTTCTGGATGAAGTCTTTCCCCAGCGGATGGGCAAGATAGAGAGCGTGGGCGACATGACGGCTACCATGCGCTTGAAGATCGGCAACGAGCATTTGCGCCCCGGCCCACGGGTTTCTGGACCCACCATGATGGGCTTTGCGGATGTGGCCATGTACGTGGCTATTTTGGCGCAAATTGGCCCAGAGGCCATGGCCGTGACCAGCGATTTAAACTGCCACTTCCTCCGCGCAGCGTCAGGCGATCACGACATTATCGCCCACGCCAAGCTGATCAAACTCGGCCGCCGCTTAGCGGTGGGCGAAGTACAGCTATTCTCTGCCAGCGACGAAACCCGCCCGGTGGTGCATGTTACCGCCAGCTATGCGCTGCCAGACAAGACTTAAGGCGGGCGCCAATTACGGCGCCAACGTCATAAACGGCTTATCTTGCTGGTCGCTAAACGCGTAGACGTTATAGGGCTCATCTTGAGGCCCCGGCATACCCGGCGTGCCAATGGGCATACCCGCCAAACCAATACCGTCAACATCAGGCTGTTGCTCAAACAGCGCCTGCACGGCTTCCATCGGTACGTGGCCTTCAATCCAGTACTCGCCCATTTCAATGGTATGGCACGACCCCAAGCCGTAGGGAACGCCCGCCTGCTGCTTGATATCACCCAGTTCTACGTCATCAATAATCGTTACTTCTACGCCGAGTTCTTCAAGATGGCGCGCATAAGCGTCACAGCAGCCGCACTGAGGATTTTTATACAGTGTGGCCTCGTCAGGCAGTGCCGCATGGGCCGAGGTCGCCCCCAGAACCAGTGCGCCGGATAAAAATAGTGATGTCGTTAAACGGCTCATCAATACTCTCCTGATTAAGAGCGAATAAAAAAGCTAAGAGCATTAAATTGAAAGCTTACAACCTGTGTGTTGCCTCAAGGTCAAGATACCCCCCTGCTTGTGATGCATTTTGACGCTGATCATTTAAGTGCGACATCAGAACGCTTCAATAATTGACTCATACTTTGTCAATGGTAGCGTCACTTAACACCTGCTCAAGTCTAACCACGGGGGCGCTGCGCAAGCAGGGCTACCGCTCCAAGCGCCAGCCAACCGGCCATCAACAGTAGCCCGCCAATGGGAGTGACAATGCCAAGATTCAGTCCTGCCAGTGCCATCAGGTAGAGCGAGCCTGAAAAGCACGCCATACCTAGCGCCCATAGCGCCAGCACCCAGCGTTGACCGGCAAGCGGCTGCACGTAGCGCCATACCAGCACGATCATGATGGCAAGCGTGTGCCAAGCCTGATAGCGCACACCGGTTTCAACCGCACTTACCATCGCTTCTGTGGTGCGCGCCGACAGGCCATGGGCGGCATAGGCGCCTAGCATTACCATCATCGCGCCCGATAGCGCCGCGATACACCACCACACTTTATCTATCCGTTTCACGCTGCTCTCCTGTTTCGATTATGGCTCACATCCATCAAGCTGATTACACCTACGGCTTACCTTGCGCAGCGCGAAACCGCTACAATAGAGAATGCCTTAGAGAACGAACTACCACGACGAATGAGACACGCCTATCTATGTCTATCCAGATACGTCTAAACGGTGAACCCCATACGCTGTCGCCCGGCCTCACCGCCGCTGACTTAGTTGAACAGCTGGGCCTTAGCGGTCGTCGTATCGCCGTCGAAATAAACGAAGAGATCGTCCCCCGTAGCCAACACGCCGACACCCGCCTGGTCGATGGCGACCATGTAGAAGTTGTCCACGCGATTGGCGGCGGCTAAAGGAAACACTATGACCCAACTAACCGATACACCGCTAGCCGATGCCCCGCTAACCATCGCCGGACGCGACTTTCACTCGCGCCTGCTGGTGGGAACAGGCAAGTACAAAGACTTTACCGAAACCGGCGCCGCCATTGCCCAAAGCGGCGCTGAAATTGTGACGTTTGCGGTGCGCCGCACTAATTTAGGCCAAGACGCCGACGCGCCCAACCTGTTAGACGCCATCTCCCCTGATCGCTATACATTGCTGCCCAACACTGCCGGCTGCTATAGCGCTAAAGACGCCGTGCGTACCTGCCGCCTAGCCCGCGAGCTGCTGGATGGCCACAATTTAGTCAAGCTGGAAGTGCTCGGCGACGATCACACGCTTTACCCTAACGTGGTCGAGACGCTAAAAGCCGCCGAAACGCTGCTTGCCGATGGCTTCGACGTCATGGTGTACACCAGCGACGATCCTATTGTGGCACGCGAATTAGAAGCCATGGGCTGCTGCGCCATCATGCCGCTAGGCTCACTGATTGGTTCGGGCCACGGCATCCAGAACCCACACAACGTGCGCTTGATTGTTGAACAGAGCAAGGTACCAGTACTAGTGGATGCGGGCATTGGTACCGCATCGGATGCTGCCATGGCGATGGAGCTAGGCTGTGATGGCGTGCTGCTCAATACGGCCATTGCCCACGCCCGCGAGCCGCTACGCATGGCCAACGCCATGAAGCTGGCCGTGGAAGCTGGCCGCGATGCGTTTTTAGCCGGCCGTATGCCGCGCCGCCAGTCCGCCGATCCTTCTTCACCTTTCGCTGGCCGTATTAACGGTTAATTGATTCGAGACCCCATGACTGACACCAACGATAGCGTACCCGAAAGTGCCGCGCCCGAAAGCAACGCCACTACAGGCCCGGAAGGTACGGATGCACCGCTGCATCGCCGCGGCATTAAAAGCTATGTAATTCGCGCGGGTCGTATGACCCAGGCGCAAAACCGTGGTTTAGAAGATATCTGGCCGCGCTTTGGACTGACCATCGCCGACGGCCGTCAAGACCTGGACGCCCTATTTGGCCGTCAGGCACCGCGGGTCGTAGAAATCGGTTTCGGCATGGGCAACTCGCTGCTTGAACAAGCCGAAACTCACCCAGATACCGACTTTATCGGCATCGAAGTGCACGCCCCTGGCGTTGGCAAGCTGCTTGATGAGGTCGACAAACGCGGCCTGACTAACCTGCGGGTTTACCGCGAGGATGCCCTGGCAGTGCTTGAGCAGTGCCTACCCGAAGGCTCGCTGACCACGCTGCAGCTGTTCTTCCCCGACCCCTGGCCGAAGAAGAAACACCACAAGCGGCGTATCGTGCAGCCCGCCTTTGTTGAGCTGATCCGCACTCGCCTGATGCCCGGCGGCACTTTCCATCTGGCCACTGACTGGGAAGCCTATGCAGAGTGGATGGCAGAGGTAATGGAAGCGGCCCCCGGCTATACCAACACCGCCAGCGCGGAAACTGCTCCCTACGTGCCACGTCCGGCGTTCCGCCCGCTAACCAAGTTTGAGGCTCGGGGCGAAAAACTTGGCCATGGTGTATGGGATTTGATTTACCAGCGGCGCGATTAATCTGCACTAAGCAAATTCGGTCAGTGCAAAGCTTTCGCCCTCCACCACCTTCGCCTGCCAAGCGTATAGCGTCGGGTAGCGGTTTTGCCAATCAAAGGCCGGAAGGCGGAAACTAATATACGTCAGCGCAACGGCAACGGTAATCGCTCCCAAGTTGCGCTGGGCGCTGCCCGCCAGCACGCTGGGGTGTGTATTGAGTGTTATCAAAGTGCGTTCAACCGCTTTTAAACGGCGCTGCCCCAACAGCGTCGTATCCACTTCATTACCGCCATGCTTGCGGCCAATCACCACGTTAAAAGCGGCGTCCATCAAGCCCTGCCCCAGCCCTGCCAGCGCCAAGGTTTCCGCTAATGTCTTACTGGGTATCAGAGACGGCCCTTCACCCACTGCATCCAGATAGAAAGCAATCAACAGCGACTCGGTGATGACATCTCCCTCATCGGTCACCAGCGTCGGAATACGGCTAAGCGGCGTAATCTGCACAAGCTCGCTATCCGTCGCCCAAGGGTCACACCAGCAAAGCTCGGTGCGCTCGATCAGCTGCTTTTCATAGAGGCAAACGCGCACAACGCGTGCATAGGGAGAAGAGGTATTTAAATAGAGCTGCATGGGGCGGTCTCCTGTTAAGTCATATGTTTGCCGTGACTGTTTTATTTTAGTGAAGTTAATATTCCCATTTGATGCAAGCTGTCGATTTCAGCGTATATCTCTTCGCAGAAAGATTCAGCCACGCTACTTAACGGCCTGTGTTTAGATTTCAGTAAAGCAATTTCCCACTCAATGCTCGGCTCTATTGGTTTTGATACAACGGCTGTTCCCTGCAGTAACAACTCTGCAATAGGGTCAATCACGGCAACGCCCAATCCGCGGTCAACTAATGCGCACACTCCGCGCATGTGGCGCATTTCAGCGGCAATATGTCTCTTTATATCAATGGTCTGCATAATGTAGTCCACCCTTGCACGCAGTGGGCTATCTGCCATCAGCTCTACGAATGTCTGATTTTGTAAGCTAGCGATCGATACAACGTTTTGCTTAGCAAGCGGGTGTGTACGATGCATGATGCAGCGCGCAGAACAGCGAGCAAGACTACTCACCGTTGCCCCATAAGTGTCTGCTTCGAGCGTTATCCCCAGCGCCACGTCACAGGTATTGTTGTCGATCATTTTAAGCAACTCCTGCAACCCTGCATCGATGACCCGAACGCCTACATTAGGATGATTTTGTTTAAAGCGCTTAATCACATCGAGTAAGAAGGTATCGCAAAAAATGGGCTGGGCAGCCACTACGACACTACCCAATTGATTATTAGCAATAGCATCAGCGTCTTTTTGCGTATCTCGAATACTCGCCATCAGCCGTAAAACGGATGCGTGGTATAAAAACGCTTCTGACGTTGGTGAAAGCTGATTACGGGCGCGTTTGAACAACGCAAAGCCTAGCTCGTCCTCCAGGCCGATTAGTAAACGGCTTACCATTGACTGACTAATGCCTAACGTTTCTGCGGCAGCCTTCGTCGTGCCGTGTTTCATAAAGGCATCAAACGCTTCAATTTCTTTTATTTTCATTACCTTAAACTCGCTTTAGCGGTATTAAACTAGTTAACCGGCAGATAAAAAACACGCTTTATAAACAGTAAGCTTGCAGCTTTGGCTCACCACTAGAACCAATTCGAATACTAAATTGAATTGTTGCAATAAAATTCATACTTGTCTATGTTTAACGCGCTGAATCCAATTAACGCTTGTTACTCAGTGCTTCAGTCACATTCTTTCAATAACAGCTATGCAACAACCATTGCGGAGACAAGTATGAAACTCACGTTTAGCTTAGCGGCAGCAACGCTGCTCGCTGCCTCCACCGCCTATGCTCAGAGCTACCCCTCCGAACCCGTCACGCTGGTAGTCCCTTACGGCCCCGGCGGCGCCTCTGACCTGGCGGGCAGGGCGTTAGCAGAATCGGCTCGCGAATATTTAGGCCAGCCTGTCACGGTCGTCAATCAAGCCGGTGCAGGGGGTATGACCGGCGCTCGCGATGTGACACAGGCTGACCCCGATGGTTACACCTTGCTTTTAGCCCGCGTCGGCATGGCGCTGTCACCGGCGGTCAACGAAAACAGCAGTGTTGATTGGGATGAGTACACCTTTATCAGCCCGCTTGAAGCGACACCGATGATCCTCGCCGTGGCTGACGACTCTCCTTATGAAAGCGTTGAGGATTTGCTGGAAGGCATCAAAAACGACCCTGGCGCGATGAGCTACGCCGCTTCCGGTGCCACCGCCATTGATGGTTTTACGGTGCAGTCACTACTGGCTGACGTGGAAATGGATCCGCTGACAGCGGCAACGCTAATTCCCTACCGTGGGGGTGGTGAACTCGCCACGGCGCTACTGGGTGGGCATGTTGATTTTCTCGCCATCGCAGCAGCATCGCTGATGCCCCATATCGAGAGCGGTGATATGCGCCCGTTAATGGTGTTCTCTCCAGAGCGCATGGAAACACTGCCGGAAGTGCCGACTGCTGAAGAGCTAGGTTATGAGCTAGCTGGGCAAGTGATTGGTTGGAGCGCGCTGTATGGCCCGCCGGATCTACCTGAAGACGTAATGAATACCTGGGCAGAGGTAATGGAACAGGTTGCTGAAGATGAAATGTGGCTCAGCCGTGCTGATGACCGCGGCTCAATTTCCACCATCGGCAGTGTCGACATGGAAACCTACGCACAAGAGCAATATGAGTTTTACCGCGCCTTAGCAGAACAGTTTGGCTATTTGGAGTGAATTAGCATTAGCGCTAAACACCACGCTATCACTACATTTTTCATTTAATCACTGGAGGGGTCATGGGTATAACACGCGGTTTAGTTATTACGGTGCTGTTCGGTATCGTTCTGTTTTTACTGATACCCGCCTATGTGCCCCGCCCGCGCTTTATTCCCGGGTTTGCGCCACCGCCGGATATGTGGCCACGCACGGTTTCCATGTTCGGCATGGCGCTGGGCATACTGCTCGTCGGGCTGTCTTTTTCACGCAAAACCGAATCAATCGCTGACCCTGAAGATGCCAGCGCCATCCGCGGAGACACGCCACTTGTCGCGCTACTCACTCGCTTCGGCTGGACGGTACTTGCCTTTGCGCTCTTTATCGGCTCAGTGATGCTGCTCGGTTTTTTGCTATCAAGCATTCTGCTGTTAATGGCGATGCTGATACTGACGGGTTATTGGCGCCATAAAGTGGTGGCGGCCATCGTTGCCGTCGCACTCCCACTGGTTCTCTACCTGTTTTTCTCCAGCGCACTCAATACGCGTTTCCCTGTCGGCAGCCTGCTCAAGGCTATCGGCATTTAACCTGCCGCGTATAGGACTTACCACTATGCTCAACGACCTGTTGGTCGCCTTCCAGGCGGTTGCCACCCTTGAGAATTTTCTGATCATGGCCGCCGGTATCTGGGGCGGCGTGATTATCGGCGCCATTCCCGGCATGACCGGCACTATGGCGGTGACGCTGGCGCTGCCGTTTACTTTTTATATGCAGCCGATCCCGAGTATTTTATTACTCGTCGCACTTTACAAAGGCTCAACCTACGGCGGCTCGGTCTCGGCGATTTTGATTAAGACCCCGGGGACCGCGTCGGCCGCCTGTACCACCCTTGATGGCTACCCACTGGCCCAGCAGGGCAAGGCAGGAAAAGCCCTCAACATGGCGCTCTATTCGTCCTGTACCGGGGATTTTATTTCCAACCTGTCGCTGATTTTTATTGCCGCACCACTGGCGCTACTCGCGCTGCGTATTGGCCCACCCGAATACTTTATGTTGATGATTTTCGCGCTCACCACCGTGGCTGGGGTGTCTGGTCGTTCACTGCTGCTTGGGCTTGTGTCGGCGTGTTTAGGGCTACTGTTAGCCACCGTGGGCGAAGATATGTACGGCTCGTTCCGCTTTGACTTAACCATGGATATGCAAAGCGGCCTTGCGGTTGCGCCCGTGCTCATCGGTCTGTTTGCGATACCTGAACTGCTTAAGATTATTGTCTTTCGTAACAACCAAAGCCATAAACCCATGCAGTTGGGCGATAACCACGTAACGCGAGATGAGCTGCGCCGGTCGTTAAAGGCAATGCTTAAAGGCAGCATGATTGGTGTAGTGATGGGGGCCATTCCCGGCATTGGCCCCTCGGCAGCAGCTTTCTCCTCCTACGGAGAAGCACAACGTAGCTCAAAGAACCGCGAAAACTTTGGTAAGGGCGAGCTAGAGGGGATCGCAGCATCCGAGTCCGCTAACAATGGCTGCTGTGGCTCCACCATGATCCCACTGTTAGCGCTGGGCGTGCCGGGCGATGTGATCACGGGCGTGATGCTGGGCGCCTTTATGATTCACGGCATGACCCCAGGCCCGATGCTATTTGAGAACAACCTTAATGAGGTTTACATGCTGTTTATTGGCATGCTGTTCTCGTCTGTTTTGCTATTTGGTGCTGGCAAAGCAACGATGCGCTTTTTCTCGCATATTTCGCGGATTCCACCGGGGTTGATGGCGCCGATCGTGCTAGCGCTGTGCGTATTCGGTATTTTTTCGATCTCCAACAGTATGTATGACGTCATCGTACTGCTGGCGATGGGCATATTTGGCTTTTTCATGTTCCTGTTCGCCATACCCGCCGCACCCTTTTTAATCGCCTTCATTCTTGGCCCGATGCTGGAAGAGAACCTGCGTCGTGCCCTTGCGCTCTCGCGTGGTGATCCAAGCATTCTGGTCTCGTCGCCTATCACCTGGCTATTCGCTTCGCTAGCGATATTTGTGGTGGTCGTGACGATTCGTCAGCAACTCAAGAAAGCCAAGGCCTGAGCCAAAGATTCCCTTATTGCCAAGGATTTAACGCTATGCAAGCTAGTGCTACGCCGAACGCTCATCCGCAGTTAGAAGCGGCGGTATCACACCTCGCCGTCCTGATCGCTTACGACACAACAAGTGCGTATTCCAATCTTGAGCTTATTCATCACATGGAGAGTTTCTTCGCCGGACTTGGCGCGGATGTAACCATACTACCGGATGAGAGCGGAGAAAAAGCCAATTTGGTCGCCCGCCTGGGCCCGGCCAATGTGCCTGGCATTGTTCTCTCTGGCCATACTGACGTCGTACCCGCCAATCCGAAGAACTGGCAAAGCGACCCTTTCAAAATGGAGCAGCGCGGCAGTCGCTTGTTTGGGCGAGGCACCTGCGATATGAAAGGCTTTGCAGCCTGTGTCATGGCCGCTGCACCGGCGTTTGCCAGCGGCGAACTTCAGCGACCTTTCTATTTCTGCTTCTCTCACGATGAAGAGGTGGGCTGCCTGGGAGCCCCCGCCATCGCACGCTACTTAGCAGAACTCAAGGTGCCACCGGCTCTGGCGATTATCGGCGAACCCAGCGAGATGAAGCTGATCAACGGCCAGAAAGGCAAGATCGCAATGCGAGTGACGGTGCGCGGTGAAGGTGGTCACTCATCGTTTTCCCCTCAACACGTCAATGCAGTAGAGTATGCCTCGCGTATCATCACCATGATCGCCGAACGATCACGACGATATGAGCAAGATGGACCCTTCGACCAAGACTTTACCGTTCCCCACGCCACAACGCTAACCACCATAATAGAAGGCGGTGTAGCGACCAACGTTACTCCCGACACTTGCAGCTTTATCTTTGAGCTACGCAGTATTGATCAGGAAGCAGCCGCCACGGATATTCAAGCGCTGATCAGCGACATAGAAGCCACCTTGCTGCCCGAAATGCAGCGCCAATCAGCCGATTCCGCCATTGAGTGGCAACAGTTATTTGCCTACCCCGCCATGGGGGACGCTACCGACAGCGAGATGTTTAAGCAGCTTGAGCCCATTCTTCCCGAGCGCGGCGGCAAGGTCTCTTACGGTTCAGAAGGCGGCGTGTTCGAGATCGATGGCGGCATACCCTCGGTGATTGTTGGGCCCGGCTCTATTCGCCAAGCCCATAAGCCCGATGAGTTTATTGAAATTGAACAGCTCAGTCAGTGCCTAGCGTTCTTCGATGAGTTAAACACTTGGATGAAACGCTAACGCCCACATGGATGGAGATGGGTTATGTGGCACACACTCGGTGCATGGTGCCGTTGCCGCTTTCAAAAGCGTCGATATTCGCCAGCGTGGTCTCGGCAATATTGGTCAGTGCTTCGGCGGTGAAGAAAGCCTGATGACCAGTGATCAGCACGTTGTGAAAGGTTGTCAGGCGCATAAACTGATCATCGTCGATCACCCCATGAGACAAGTCTTCGAAGAAAAGCTGCTCCTCCTCTTCATAGACATCCAACCCTAAGCGGCCGATTTTGCCACTTTTCAGGCCTGCTATGACAGCTTGGGTATCGACCACCCTTCCACGGCCGGTATTGATCAGCATAACGCCTTCCTTCATTTGCGCGATGGCATCGGCATCGATCAAGTGGTCGGTGACTGGCGTTAGCGGGCAGTGAAGCGAGATAATATCCGCTTGGGTATACAACGTCTCCAACGGCACATATTCCACAAACGGCTTTGCCTGCGGATTTGGAAATGGGTCGCTGGCCACGATCCGGCAACCAAAGCCGTGCATAATATCGGCAAAAATCAGCCCGATATGCCCGGTGCCAATAATGCCTACCGTTTTGCCGTGCAGGTCAAAGCCCAGCAGGCCATCCAGGGAAAAATTGCCCTCCCGCACCCGGTTGTAGGCGCGATAGGTCATGCGATTAAGGCTTAGCACTAAGGCCACTGCATGCTCCGCCACAGCATGAGGCGAATAGGCAGGTACCCGAACCACCGTGATGCTTAACCGTTCGGCGGCAATCAAATCAACGTGGTTGAAGCCCGCTGAACGCAGCGCCACTAACCTTGTGCCACCGTTATGCAACTGCTCTAACACGGCGGCATCAAGGCAGTCATTAACGAAGGCGCAAACCGCGTCAAAACCGTTGGCCAAAGGGGCGGTGTCGACCGTCAGGCGCGCCTCTAGAAAGCTCAACGAATGACGCTCTGCTGCGTTGGCGCGAGTGATAAAAGTGTGATCGTAGGGTTTAGCGCTAAATACAGCGATGCGCATATCTCTAGCCTCCCAATGCAACGTAAAGATAGTCCGATAAGAACAGCATAGGCGACGGGAGTGACACAAGCAGCCCTTTTCACACGCGGCAGAGACTGGTTAATGATAAAGGGTAGAAAAAAGAAAGCCGCTCCAATGGAGCGGCAAAAGACCGTGACTAGCAATGAGAGGGAGAAACCATGACAGGAAACTGGCGCTGATTCTTAAATCAACAGCTGTCGTGGTTGCCAACGTCTCATTAAACGCTGACAACCACAATGTAATAGTTCTCATTTACCCCGTCAATACAAATACGAATATTTTTTATTACCACTTGTCGACGGCGAAGATCACAATCGCTCCCACAGAAGATGAATAAAAAATTGGCACGCATACAAAAAGAAAGCCGCTCCAATGGAGCGGCAAAAAGACCGTGACTAGCAATGAGAGGGAGAAACCATGACAGGAAACTGGCGGTTTCTGTCGTGGTTGCCAGCGTCTCATTAAACGCTGACAATCACACTGTAATAGTTCTCATTTACCTCGTCAACACAAATACGAATATTTTTTATTTAGTTCTGCTCACCTCCCCGTCAGCTAACCAGTTGCAGCCAAAACGGCAGGGTAAGCATGGCTAGTAAGGTTTGCCCGGTAATGATCGCGGCCATCAACTCGGCATCGCCGCCCAGTTGGCGGGCGAGGATATACGCAGAGGTAGCCGTAGGGAGGGCGGCAAACAGCAGCGCCACATCGCGGCTTACCGGATCCAGCTGCAGTATCCAGGTTAGTGTCAATACCAGCGCAGGCATCAGCAACAGTTTAACGCTATTGGTGGCCAGTACGCCGCGATCAAGGCGCAGCAGCGCCGCCGGACGCAGCGCCACGCCGACGGCCACCAAGCCCAATGGCAACGCCGCTCGCCCCAGCAGCTCAACTGTATCTTGACTCCAGCCTGGCAAACCAACGCCCGAAAGGTTCAGGGCGATACCCGCCAGGCAGGCTAAAATCAGCGGATTTTTAATCAGCGCCATGGCACTTTTACCTACGCTAGCACCACCCAGTGTGCCAGCGGCGACAAAGCTTGCCACGCACATCACGTTCACCACTGGCACCATCAGTGCTAAGGCGACCGCCGCCGTTGTCGCTCCCAGGCTACCGTGGAGAGCGGCAGCGCCAGCAACACCCACATAGCTATTAAAACGAACCGCGCCTTGAAATACCGATGTAAACGCCGCAGGCGTTAGCTGTAGCCAGCCGCGTAAACGCCAGAGCAGCAAGCCAAACAGCGCCATCGCGCCCAGCAATACCAGCGCTAAACGGCCCACGGGTACTTGGCTTACATCCGCAGTGGCCAAGGTTCCCACCAGCATGGAGGGAAACAGTACAAAGTAGATCAGCCGCTCTATCTGCGGCCAAAAGGTGTCGCTAGGCCAACGCAAATAGCCAAGCACGGTGCCTAGTAAGATCAACAGAAATAGTGGGCCTAAAGCGCCAGTGATACTCTCCATTTACATCCCTTTTGCCTGCGACATCCCAGCACAGCGATATCGGCGCGATTACTGTTACCATGGCCATAACACCCCGCCCCCACGGCTTGCGTAGCGATTATTCTGCCATGAAGATGATATCAAAACCTGCACACCCGGCGGGCTTCCCCGTCTTAAGGGTACTGATACTGGTCACTGGCTTGGCGCTAGCGGCCTGCGCGTGGTATGCCTTTTCACACTGGCTCCACCGCGACAGTGATGTGACATGGTTTCCGCCCACTTCAAGCTGCAACCTGCATGCAGAACCCTGCTCCGCCACCTTGGGTGAGTTGGGCCGCATAACGCTTCATATTATGTCCGACGGGCGGATTGACGCATTGGAAATATTACCCCTGGAAGTAGAAGTCGATGGTGTTACCGCGTCCCAGGTCGAGGTTGATTTTATTGGCCGGGACATGGATTTGGGATTACATCGCTTTGCCCTTAGCGCGGGTGCACCCGGCCATTTTCAAGGCCAAGGCCAAGTGGGGATTTGTACTCAAAGCGTTATGCCCTGGCGAGCGCGTGTCATACTGGAAACCGCAGAAGGCAAAGTGGGCAGTTGGTTCGATTTTGATGTGATTCGGAGTTAACGCATATGGCAAGGAAATCGTTATGGTTAGGCGCGGGGGTGGTCGCAGTCTTGCTGGTGGCCAGCGGCATAGGTCTCTATCAGTATGCTTTCGCTCCCCAAAATGGGGAACCCGTGGGTGGCCCGGTTGAACTACCCTCTACCCAGGGTGATTTTTCGTTGACCCAGCTGGACGACGATCAAGTCGCGATTGTTTCGTTTGGCTATACCTACTGCCCCGATATTTGCCCGATGACCCAGTCGGTAAAGCGCCAAGCCCTGGCCCAGCTCTCTGAGGAACAGCGCGAGCGCGTGGTGCCGGTGATGATCACCGTTGACCCCGAACGCGACACCATCGCGCGTATGCAGGAGTACATGGGCTTTTTCGGCGAGGAGTTTATCGGCGCGGTGGGCAGTCAGGAACAGCTTGAGGATGTCGCCTCACGCTATGGCGTAATATGGCGAAAAGTCGAAGCACCGGATTCAGCAATGGCGTACACCATTGATCACAGCGCCTCGCTTTTTTTGGTCAACCGCGAGGGAGATATTCTTCAGCGAGTACTCTACTCACCCACGCCTCACGGCTTAGTATCAGCATTAGAACATGAGCTTGGCGATTAATCGGAGTTTCTTAATCGGCTTGTTCAGGCACGGCTTGTAAACGATCTAACATGGCCATTAATGCGCCAATTTGGGTGCCATTACGGGTATCGTGCTGTGGGCTTAGCTGCCAGGTACTTTCTGCAAAACCCCACCAGTCCCAGCACCCCTGCGGGTTCGCCATGCTGTTTTCCGCCTGGGGATAGAGCACGATTTGCTGATGCGCTGCCGCCCAGGTATTTAACCCGGTGTGGCGTATGAACGTATCGCCAATGGCCTTTGCGTTCATTTGGCAGCCATGCAACGCCAGCGTAACCGGGCACTCGCCCGCTTCGCAGCCTTCGGGTATAAACACATAGCCCGTGTCGGCTAGGCCTTTTACCGCAAATTCTGACTGATCAAACGCAAATAATTCGCCACTTTGCTCACCAGCACCACTAGGCTCGTCAGCGTCAGAGGCTTCTCGTTCTGGGTAGAGCCAATCCATCATTTGTCCGGCAATATCGTCATCGCAGGCTAATAGAAAGCTACCGCCACCCTGACGACAATCCCCCCACTCCTGAGGCCCAGGGGGGGCTTCACTCGGCAAGCGAACCGGCCAGCCGTGCCCAGCATTTTCACTGCGTGCAACGCGTAGCTGGTCAGACGAAGCAAGCCACTGTTGCCACTGCTCAGCAAGCAGGTCACCGAGCAGTGGCTCAACCACTTCATCCTCTTCCCCGTGCCACAAATAGGCCCTGAGTTGGCTAAGCGCCTCAGCGCTACCTACCTGTTCGAGCTCAAGATAGCGCTGGTGGCGAGACTCCAGCTCATCTAATGAAGGCGCGCCGCGGCGGGTCATCATGCATTGGTTAAGCGCTAAACTCAGCGAGCCCTGCGCACAGCTCCAAGGCCCCGCCGCCAGTACGCCCAGGCCGCTAAACCGCTCGGGCCAGGCCACCGCCAGCTGGGTCGCCATATAGCCGCCCGACGACACCCCCACCACGCTGGCCTGCTCCCTCGCAGCGCTCAAGGCGGGTAAATCGTCGGGCTCACTGGCCGTCTCGGCTTGTGCTAGTAGCGGTGTGCACAGACCTAAGCAAACCAGTGCTTGAGCCAGAGAATGCAGGCTGGAAGAGGGGGTTGTAGTCATCGCTTATTCGACGCCTAACAGTTCAACGCGGAACGTTAGCACTTCATTAGGCCCGATCGGACCTTGACCATTCTCGCCATAAGCAATATCCGCTGGGATGTAAAGCATCCAGCTATCGCCGACGCTCATCATTTGTAGCGCTTCCTGCCAACCTTCAATCACTTGGTTGGTTTGAAAGCTGACGGATTCACCGCGATCAAAAGAGCTATCGAAGACAGTACCGTCTAACAGCATGCCTTCATAGTTCACTTCGACGGTATCTTCAGGACCAGGCTTGGCGCCATCGCCGGATTCAAGCACTTCATATTGAAGGCCAGAGTCAGTCACGGTCACTTCCTCGCGCTCAGCGTTCTCGACCAGGAAAGCTTCGCCTGCTTCGAGATTATTCTGCGCTATCTCTTCGGCTTCCGCTTGCCGCGCTTGCATGGACTGCTCCTGGAACGCCATCAACGCTTCGGTCATCTCTTCTTCACTGAGTGCCACATCGTTGCCTTCAAACACATCGCGCATACCGTCTGTGAATGCATCGAGATCTAGGTCTTCGATGTCTGCCTGCATGCTTTCACCCAGGGTGACACCCAGGCTATAAGCCAAGCGCTGTTCATCAGTTTCAGGCGCTGCCGCGGCAAAAGGGGCGACCAAAAGCAAACCTGTCAGAGCCGTGGTAGAGAGCAGTTGTTTCATGAAAGATCCTTTTATCTTGTATATAGCGGCGCCGAACGCCAATCAGTATCACGCAAAGACTAACACCCACCGCCCCGAGCTGCATCTTGGGGGTGGTGGGTGTTAGTAAGACCACAAAATGAGAGAGAGGTTTAGCGGATTTAGACGACCAGCGTGGGGCAGTGTGCTGCACCCGCCACACGCTGAGAAACGCTTCCCAACAACGGGTTCTTCTCGCCATTGGTGCCCTGGGCGCCAATCACAATCAGGTCACACTCCCGCTTACGGGCAAAGCGCACAATAATGCGCGAGGGCCGCCCGCCCTTTACAAAGGCGCGCACGCGGGCACCATCCGCACCCAGTTCAATAGCATGGGATTTCGCATGCACAGCGATCTCGGTGGCGTACTCTTTTAACGCATCGTCAGGAATATCCAGCTGGTTAGGACGCACCATAGAGAGCGAGGCTTCCAGCAAACTATGGTGTTTAAACACGCACAGCAGATAAAGCTCAGCGCCGGTCAGCATATGCAAGCCCACCGCTTTTTCCAGCGCCCTTAAGGCGCCTTTAGAACCATCCACCGGGACTAAAATGCGATTAAACATTCGCGTATTCCTTGTGGCTGTTTAGCGGAAAGCAACATCGCGCAGAAACAGCGCAATTTGCGGGAACATGATCAGTAGAGCGGCGGCTAAAATCAGCATGAAAATAAACGGCGGGGTACCTTTGATCACATCCCAATAGGGGCGTTTGAAAATCGCAATCGCCGTAAAAATATCGCAGCCGAAGGGCGGCGTTGCCGACCCAATGGCCACCTGAAGCGTGATCAAGATACCCACCAGTACAGGATCCAGGCCGGTCGCCGCAATAGCAGGCGCGAAAATGGGTGTTAGCACCAGAATGACCACGATCGGGTCGACAAACATACAGGCAACAAAGAAGGAGATACAGATGGCAATCAATACGCCCGTGGGGCCTGCATCATTGACCCCCACCGCCTCCAGGATCATTTGTGGGATCTGGGCAAACGAAATGATCCACGAGAAGCCATTACCCACCGCGACCAGGATAAATACCACGGCAGTAATCAAACCAGTAGATTTGGCGATGGCATAAATGTCGTTCATTTTGAGCGAGCGGAAGACCACAAACTCGAGCAGAATGGCATACAGCACACAGGCCGCAGCGGCTTCAGTCGGGCTAAAGATACCGCCGTAAATACCACCGACAATAATTACCGGAAAGCCAAGCGGCCAAAGTGCCTGTTGAACCGCTACAGCACGCTCTTTCCAGCTCGATTTTGCTTCCGTGGGCACGTCTTTAACGATGGCGTAGATAATGCAGTAAATCGAGAACATACACAGGATCATTAACCCCGGCCCAATCCCGGCAATGAACAGTTCACCAATCGATGTACCTGATATAACCCCGTAAATAATCATGCCGATACTGGGCGGAATCAAAAACGCAATATCGCTGGCATTGATGATCAGCGCCAGCGTGAAAGAGTCCGAGTAGCCCGCTTTAAGCATTTTCGGACGCAGCGGCGAACCAACGGCGACCACGGTCGCCTGGGTAGAACCTGATACAGCACCAAACAGTGTGCACGAAGCCGCCGTGCTCACCGCCAAGCCGCCTTTAATATGACCGATAAACGCCATGACCATATCGATCAGTCGGTTAGCGGACTGTCCGCGGGTCATGATATCGGCGGCTAGGATAAACATGGGCACAGCGATGAGCGAAGCCGGGCGTATACCCGCCATCATCTGCTGGATCAGCGTATCCATTTGGCCGAAGCCGTTAAACATCATATAGAAGCCAACTACCGCGGCGGTAATCAGCGGAATCATCATTGGAAAGCCCAGCAGCAGCAGGGCAATCATGGTGGTGACCATTATTGTCGTCATAGCTGTTCCCCTAGGGTGCAGTGCCCCGCGTTAGACTTCTGTTTCGGTGTCTTTATAACCATCCACCACGCCCGTCGAAAGATAGACATCGTGGGATGTGACGTTTTTAACGGCGGTCAGCAAGTATTGAATACCGGTGATTAAAAAGCCCATCGGCACCCATAGGTAAATGATCCACACCGGTAAGCCCAGGGAGGGCAAAACGCGACCTTTGCTATGCAGATCAACGATATAAACAACTGAATAGTAGAGGAGGAAAAACATCACCAGCGAGGTAAACAGCGCAATAAAAATCATCAGCACTTTGCGCCCGCCTACCGGCAACGCATCATAAATAGCCGACATGCGTATATGGCGACCATGGCGCGCGGCATAGCCGATTCCCGCAAAGGTAATCATGATGATCAAAATGCGGTTTAACTCACCGGAAAACATGATGCTGTTGCCAAATGCAAAACGAGCGACCACGTTGGTGACCGTATTCAGCGCCATTAGCAAAACACCCATCGCGAGAATCACGGCTTCTATTTTGCTAATTACAGTGTCGATCACGCCTAGTGCCCCCGGCAAACCGGAGCGGTAACTCTTTTCCATCTCATCATCGGTCATGGCCGGACTCCTTTTGAACGGCTCTAACGGCATCAGTTAAGTGCCGTCGGCACAATAAACACAGCGTTATTCCAGACCTATCTAGTCCACACCTACTTCGTGCCACTGGCGAGGAGTTAACTCTAGCGTAACGGCATGGCGCCGCAGGTGATTCAACGCTAGATGTACGTAACCCAGCGGTTACGTTGTTAAAACCGACCCCGAATGACCTACGCCTTAGCACCGCAAAACAAAAAGGGGCAGCCTTTGCTGCCCCTTGATAATCACTCGTGCGCCAGTGTGGCGTAAAGGGTGATTACTCGTTGCTTACGGCTTCAAGGTCAGCTTTAAACTGCTCAAGGAGCTCTGCGCCACCTTCACCCGTCATTTCCAGGAAGCGTTCTTCAACCTGCGGGGCACGCTCACGGAAGGCTTGAATTTGCTCTTCGTCGAGACGTGTCACGGTCACTTTATCAGACGCTGCCTGAATTTTTTCTAGCGACTCTTCAGCCAAGCCTTTGATATGTTCAATCGTGTGGTCATACGCAGCTTCAGAGGCTTCGTTCACAAGCGTTTGATCTTCTTCAGATAGGCCTTCGTAGAAGTCCTGGTTGGCCATCATCGCCGTAGTGAACCAGCCGTGGCCGGTAAATGTCAGGTGCGGAGACACCTCATACAAGCCACCGGACTCGATCCAGAAAATCGGATTCTCTTGACCGTCAATGATGCCAGTCTGCAAACCACCATAGACTTCACCCCACGGCAACGGCGTCGGCGTAGCGCCAAAGGCGTCATATGTCTCTGTCAGTAGCGGGTTAGTCATGGTGCGGATTTTTTTATTATTTAGCTCATCCGGTGTAGCGAACGGCTCATTGGTGGTAATGACCATTTCGCCTTCTGGATACATTTTCAGCAGCTCTAAGCCTTGCTCGGCGTAAAGCGCTGGAAACATCTCGTTGATAGCCTTACTTTCGTCGAAGAACGTCAGTACCGTCTCTTCGTCAGTCGGTAGCAGGTAAGGAATGAAGAAGATTTGTGCTTCAGGGATCAGTGCGCCGGTAAAGCCAGGCGACTGGTTTACGAACTGTAGAATGCCGTTCTGGGTCTGCTCCATAATGTCGTCAGACTCGCCCAGCTCACCAAAGCGGTAAACTTGTACGGTATGGTCTGAATTATCTTCGATATACTCTTTAAAAGCGTAGGCAAAAACGTCTTGAACGTCGCCTTCATACTCTTCGTGGGCGTAGCGCCAGTTATCGGCTTGCGCAGCGGCGCTGAGACCAAACAGCAGTGCACCCACACTTGCCGTGGTCATTAGCTTGCTGGTTACAGAACGAGTAGAAACGGGTTTACTTGCCTTCATGCGATCATCCTCTTGTAGTGGTAAGCGCTTTAGAAGTGCGCAAGAACCATGCTTTTGGAAACACCGGGATCTTTGAAACCAGGGTCTTTAAAACCAAGTATTTCAAAAACAACTTAATTTCAGGCTAGCGCGCTCCTTAGTGAGGGTCAAGCTGGCAAGTAAGCGTTTGTAGCGCTTTAAGCACCACCGATTGGCTGTTAGTCATAGCTCTCGACTGATGATCGCTCTGAGTATAAAAAAGCTGCTTTCGTAACCATTTGGCCGCATTTGGGGACATTTCGATAACATTTACCACACGTTGCTCAGCGCTTGTCGACTCCCAAACCCACGCTTGCCAACGTTGAAGGTTCTCACGCTCAGCCATCAACTCCGCCTGCTTAATCGTCTCGCGCAGAGCTGCTACGGACTCGCTTTCCGACGCAGAGGCTTTTAAATCGCGACGTAACCCGCGCAATACCTCCGTTACATGGCACTGCCAAAGGCGTCGCTGCTCACGCTGACTAGCGACCGCTGCTGGCATAGCTTCCAGGCCGCATGAGTAGAGCCAGCAATGAAACAGCGCCTCGCAAATATCCAGCCCGGCATCCTCTTGAAGCGTCAAGCAAGCCGCCTCAACACCCGGCCGGGCGTAGAGCGCCAACGCAAAATCCCATAACGGTGTCTGCTGTAGGCGCTGCAATCGGGTAGAATCAAGTGCAATAGAGTTTCGCATCAAATGACCCACTTTCTTCGGGAGAAGGCATGATCGCACTGCGCCAAGTCGCCCTGCAACGCGGCACGCAAACGCTACTCGACAACGCGGATGTTACCCTTCATAACGGGGTAAAAGCCGGGATTATCGGGGCAAACGGCGCCGGTAAATCGAGCCTATTCAAACTCCTCCTCGGTGAGCTTGCCCCCGACCAGGGCGATATCGAGATGAGCGGCGGCCAGCGCATCGCACATATGGCCCAGGAAGTTGACGCCCTCGACCGTCCGATTATCGAGTATGTACTTGATGGCGACTTGGCGCTACGCCAAGCAGAAGCTGACTTACTGGCGGCCCGGGAAGCCGGTGAAGCCCACCGGGAAGCCGAACTGCACGGTTTAATCGAGACACTGGATGGCTACCGAGCAGAGTCACGTGCGGCGCAGTTGCTGGTGGGGTTGGGCTTCGTCCAGACTGATCTCGCCCGCCCACTTTCCGCGTTTTCTGGTGGCTGGCGGATGCGGGTCAACCTCGCCCGAACGCTGTTTATGCCGTCTGATCTACTGCTGCTGGATGAGCCTACCAACCACCTGGATCTGGATGCCCTACTGTGGCTGGAGCAGTGGCTTACCCGCTACCCTGGCACGCTGCTACTGATTTCCCATGACCGCGATTTTTTGGACGCCGTATGCGACCACATCGTGCATATGCATCACCAAACGCTGGAGCTATACCGCGGCAATTACTCCCAATTTGAGCGTACCCGCGCCGAAAAGCTTGCCCTACAGCAAGCTGAAGCCGCCAAGCAGCAGGCACGCCGGGAGGAGATCGAGCGCTTTATCGCCCGTTTTAGAGCCCAGGCAACCAAGGCAAAGCAGGCGCAAAGTCGGGTCAAGATGCTCGAGCGCATGGAGGATATCGCTGTCGCCCATGTGGATTCGCCCTTTCATTTCACACTGCCTGCCGCCGATAAAACCTCACACCCACTGCTGGTGCTGGATCAGGCGCAGCTTGGTTATCGAGGTGAAAAGGGCGACGGAAGTGACGACAATGTCCAGTTGGACAAGGTCAATGTTACCTTGCTGCCCGGTAGCCGCATAGGCCTGCTCGGCCCCAATGGAGCGGGTAAATCGACGCTAATTAAGTCGCTAACCGGGGAGCTGGAGCTGCTTAATGGCAAGCGCGTGCCCGGCGAGCATTTGGCGATTGGCTACTTCGCTCAACACCAGCTTGAGAGTCTGGACGTTTCATCGACGCCCTTTGTACATGTCCAGCGCCTCTCGCCCACCGCCAGCGATCAGGATATCCGCAACTTTTTGGGCGGCTTTGGTTTTAAGGGCGATGATGCCTTCGGCAAAGTTGCCAACTACTCTGGGGGCGAGAAAGCCCGCCTGGCGCTGGCACTTGTCGCCTGGCAGAAACCCAACCTGCTACTGCTCGATGAGCCCACCAACCACCTGGATTTAGAGATGCGCGAGGCGCTGACCCAAGCGCTGGCAAGCTTCGAAGGCACGGTTATTCTGGTCTCCCACGACCGTCACCTGCTGCGCGCCACAGTCGATGAATTTTGGAAGGTGGCGGATAACCGCGTCGAGCCCTTCGATGGCAATTTGGAAGACTACCGGGTTTGGCTCAAAGCGCGCCTGGAAGAGAGTCGCCGGGATTCCCGCGGTGAAAAAGCCGAGCGTCAGAACCAGCAACCCAGCGGCGACAGCCGTGAAGCGCGCAAAGCGTCACGCAAAGCGGCCGCCGAGCTGCGCGAGAAGTTGCGCCCGCTGAAAAAGCAGCGTGACCAGGCGGAAAAAGCCATGGAAAAGGCCCAGCAGGAGCTTGATAAGGTAGAGCAAGCGCTGGCAGACCCAGAGCTTTATACAGACAGCGCTCGCAAAGCCGAACTGACCAAGACGCTTAGTCAGCAAGCGGAGATTAAAGCACGCTTGGATGAGTCAGAACGGCAGTGGCTGAGCGCCGAGGAGGCGTTGGAGACAATGGAAGCAGAGCTGCTCGCCAGCGAAGGGGCGGAAAGCTAGTCCTCGAGAACCGGGCTAACTTTCGAGCAAAAACGTTACCGGGCCATCGTTGATTAGCGCTACCTGCATATCGGCGCCAAATTCACCGGTGGCGACATGCGGCCAGGCAGTGCGAGCTTGTGCAACCAGCAAGTTAAACATCTCTTCACCCTGGGCTGGAGGAGCAGCGCTGGAGAAGCTGGGCCGTAGCCCTTTACGGGTATCCGCCGCCAGGGTGAACTGGGAGACGAGCAGCAAGCCACCGTTCACCTGCTGCAGGTTGTGATTCATCTTGCCGTCGGCGTCGCTGAATACCCGGTAGTGGAGGAGTTTGTGCAGCAGCCTTTCAACGCTGGCCACGTCATCGTGCTTCTCCACCCCTACCAGCGCCAGCAGCCCGTGGTCGATACTTGCGACGATATCACCATCTACTTCCACGCTGGCGCGCTTAACGCGCTGAATGAGTGCCTTCACAAAGCTTCTCCGAACTGACAAACGGCCATTATAACGACCGCTTGTTAGTTTTTCCCTAGCAGCGCATCGCGGAAGTCGTCATTCAGAGGCCGCTCGCCCAGCCATATACCAAACATGGCGCTGGCCAATTCTGCGTTACCGCCCTCAAATAGCGTTTCGCCATTGAGCGCCAGGCGCAAAGCATCACCGTCCCAACTCAGCACATAACGATCTTGCGGCTCGACGTCCTGATAGCTTCGATTAAAAGCGTTAATATCTGCTTCTAGCTGCGAATACTCATAAGCAGTGAGGCTCTTCTTAAGGCTTTCTGTGGTGGCTTCGGCGAAGTCCGGGGCGTCGATGGCGTGAAAATAGGCAAGTTCCAGGCGCCGTGGCAGGTCATCCAACGGCTGCGGCTGCGTTTTACCTGCCGCTTGATAATAGGCGCCCGCGTAGGCAGTCCAAATCATGTAACGAAACACACCGCTACCGATAAGACTATAGCGCTGGCCGTGCTCCTCTACCGTGCGCTCAAACGCTTCGCCTTTCTCAGTCACACTGCTGGCCATCGCCCAAGGCATTAGCAATAGGCCGCTTAACAGCAATAATATTTGTACGGCGCGCCTAGCGCCTAATAAGCATGTGGGCATAGAACCTCCTCCTGGCAGCATAACTATACATACCATTGCGCCAAATAAAGGTTCCGTACAACATCCATTACTGCCCGTACACTATTGAATTACCCGTACCCTGTTGAATAAATAGTGCCCGCTTACCAAGCGCGGCAGAGCATTAGATCGCAGTGCGGTTCACACAGCAGCATCTCGGTTAGTTGGCTGGTGTGGTGGGGCTGCCCACGACTGCCGATCATCACGAGATCGGGGGAGTGGCGCTTCATATACGCCTGCAGCACATCGCAGGGCGTGCCTTGTTCTAGCACCAACTCAACATCGGGCACTCCCTCTAACTCGCGCATCAGACTATCGACTTCGTTGCTCAACTGTTCGCGCAGGCGCTGCACTTCATGTTCACGCCAGTGGGCGTAATAGGCTTGCGAACCCAACTCGCGTTCGCCGGGCAGTGTCCAGGCATGCAGCAGGGTAAGCGTGGCTTCAGGAAAGCGGATTAGCGCCTCTTTCAAGGTATGTCGCGCCGTCAGCGAAAAATCGATAGGCACCAGGATATGCTGCCAGGGCTGGGTCGGCTGGTGAGAAGAGACAACGACAGGGCATGGCGCGCTGCGCAGCACGCGCATTGTGGTGGTACCCGCCAGCAGGTCTTTTTGCCCGCGCTTGCGATGCATGCCCAGCACAATCAACTCGGCGTTGCGCTCATGGGCCTCGCGGACGATTTCAACATGAGGCGAGCCGGTCACGGTTTGGATCAACGTTTTCGGCGCCTCAAGGGCGTAGTCTTCGCGTAGATCCGTCAACATGGTGGTGATGTCTTCCACCACAGCGCTCTCAACATCAAGTAGCACACGCCGCGGGAGATAAGGATCCAACACGTGCAGAACGTCTAGTTGAACACCCTGGGCATAGGCCAAACGTAACGCCCGCGCAAAAGCGGCACGATTGTCTGCGGAAAGATCAGTGGCAAACAGGATAGTGCGAGGCATGGCAAAAAGCTCCTCGGCTGAGCAACTCAGCCTTACAAGCCGTTAAGCAAACACTTCTTAGCATGGTTTGTAATGCCCATTCTCGCAAGCTATCTGTTGCCCAAATGCCACTGGGCAGAAGACAACATCACCACCAAGCGTGAAAATGGTGCACCGGCCCACGTCCTTTTCCCACACTTAAGCGCACGCTCGCCTCTAAGGCCGCATGCAACCACTGCTTGGCATCGCTGATGGCGCCTACCGGGGCATCCACGTCGGCATCCTCTGGTAGCTTCGCTAGGCAGGCGGCAATCGCCGAGGAGAGCGCCCAGCCGGTACCGTGCAAATTATCGGTATCGATGCGCGAAGCGGGTAACCACTCATGGCCATTGGGAGTTGCTAGCAGATCCGGGCAGGTTGCCCCACGCAGATGGCCGCCTTTCAACACCACATAGGGCGCGCCCAATTGCGTTAACCCCGGCAGCATCGCTTCCATGGCATCTAAACTAGTAGGTGACGGCGTGTCGAGCAATACTGCAGCTTCCGGCAAATTAGGGGTGATCACATCGGCCAGAGGCACGAGAATATCGCGCACGGCGCGAATGCCTTCATCGTCGACCAAGATATCGCCGCTCTTAGCGACCATTACTGGGTCGAGCACAATCCAGCGTGGGCGGCGCTGACGCAGCACATCGGCGATCACCTCGGCGACCTCGCGGCTGGCCACCATGCCAATTTTAACCGCCTCTATCGCCACATCATCCAGCAGATGTTCCAACTGCTCGCGAATGGCCTGGGGAGAGACGGGATGCACCGAGGCCACGCCGCAGGTGTTTTGGGCAATCACCGCGGTAATCACGTTGGTGCCGTAAACGCCGAGGGCTGAAAAGGTTTTCAGATCACCTTGCAGCCCCGCGCCCCCCGAGGGGTCGGAGCCGGCGATAGTAAGCACATTGCGAAGACGGGAATGGGTAGACATGGGGCTCCTTCACGGCAAAATCGGCAACAAACGCCACTGTGCGTCTGCTTTTAAGATACCCACTAGGATACCCAAGCTGCGCGCCTTATGCTGCCGAAAACGTACCTGCCAGCCACACAAAAGCCGCCCGCAGGCGGCCATTGCGTTCGTGTACGTTGAACACGGCAAACTATTGAGCGGTGTCACCTTCCGGGTTGCGGGCGTTGTAGTACGCCTGCTCGGAGATGGCGTGGTAATCCACAACTTTTTCCTGGAACGCTTGATAAGAGTCATAGATACGCGTGGCTAATTCGCTCGATTCCGCCAACTCTGCAACCACATCAGCCGAATGCTCACGCGCCTGGGCCAGTACGTCGTCAGGAATTCGACGTAACTCGACTTCATGCTCGTTGACCAGGGTTTCCAGCGCATCGTTGTTACGCGCGGTGTACTCATCCAGTACGCTTTGATTAATGTCACTAATAGCGGTTCGCAGGATCGCCTGCAGATCCGCTGGCAGCTCCGCGAAAGCCTCTTCGTTAACGATCGCCTCGAACATTACTGTCGGCTCGTGCCAGCCTGGATAGTAGTAATAGTCGGCGGCTTGATGCAGGCCAAATGCCAGGTCATTGTAAGGACCAATCCACTCTGTTGCGTCAATCGCACCCGACTGCAGCGAGGTAAAGATTTCCCCACCCGGCATGTTCACAATCGCCACGCCCATGCGGCTCATTACTTCGCCACCTAAGCCAGGCATCCGCATTTTCAGACCGTTTAGGTCGTCAACCGAGTTAATCTCTTTGTTGTACCAGCCGCCCATCTGAACGCCTGAGGCACCAGCCACCATCACGTCGACGCCGAAATCATCGTAAAGCTCGTTCCACAGCTCCATACCGCCGCCATAGCTCAGCCATGCGTTCATTTCTTGGGCGTTCATACCAAACGGCACGGCGGCGAAGAACTGTGCAGCAGGGGCCTTGCCCTTCCAATAGTAGGAGGCGGAGTGGCCTAGTTCAGCGGTGCCGTCGGCAACGGCGTCAAACACCTCAAACCCCGGCACCAACTGACCAGCACCGAAGACTTCAATGGTCAGACGACCATCAGACATTTCGTCGACCAGTTGCGATAGGCGCTCGGGGCCTTGACCAACACCTGGGAAATTTTTCGGCCAGGAGGTGACCATTTTCCACCGGAACTCATCTTCTTGTGCCTGGGCGTGATTATCAAAGCTAGAGACCACCAGCAAACTGGCGGAAAGTGCGGTCGTCATGGCAATGGCGACTGGGAGTGTTTTGGCTTTCATACAATAACCCTCTTACTTTCTATTATTACTATTATTGAATAGGGAATACCCCGCCTAGCGTAGAACACTAGGCGTTTTGCTACAGGCCATTCATGGCTATTTACTGCTTTTTTAATTAGGTTGCCACATATATCCGTTGATAGCTGCATTGTTTTTCAACTAACCATGCATCAACTAATCGCACATTTACTAAAACTGACCGGGAAGCCATGTTGCTAGCTGCGGGAAGAAACTCAACATGAGCAACATACCCAGTTGCATCAGGATAAACGGGATAACGCCGCGGTAAATAGCCGACGTAGACACAGACGGCGGCGCCACACCGCGCAGGTAGAACAGCGCGAAGCCAAACGGTGGCGTTAAGAATGACGTTTGCAGGTTTATCGCGATCATGATGCCCAGCCAAATCGGGTCAAGCCCCATGGCGAGCAGAATCGGCCCGACGATCGGCACCACCACAAAGGTGATTTCGATAAAGTCGAGAATAAAGCCGAGCAGGAAGATAACCAGCATGACGATGATCGTGGCGCCCAACACGCCGCCGGGCATACCCTCGAACAGCTCGGTCACCATGTGTTCACCGCCGTAGGCACGAAAGACCAGCGAAAACAGCGCTGCACCAATCAGGATCATAAACACCATGGTGGTGACATGAGTGGTCGAGCGCAGCACGTCTTTCAGAGTCGCCCAATCGAGCTGACGATAAGCCAGTGCCAACACCAGAGCACCAAAGGCGCCTACCGCAGAGGCCTCTGTGGGCGTGGCAAAACCGCTTAGAATCGAGCCTAATACCGCCACAATCAGCACCACGGGGGGCACCAGTCCTTTGAGCAGCAGCATGCCAATTCCCGAGGTATGGCCAAGCTCAGCCATTAACTCTTCGCGGTCGGCAGCAGGCGCCATGTGCGGGCGCAACCACGCCACCAGGGCCACGTAAATCATATACATCACGACCAGCAATAACCCAGGCACAAGCGCGCCCATAAACAGGTCGCCAACAGAGACTGTTTTAGGGCTAAAAATTCCCATATCCAACTGCGCTTGCTGATACGCCGATGACAGCACATCACCAAGCAGTACCAGGGCAATGGAAGGCGGAATAATCTGCCCCAGCGTGCCGGTAGCACAGATAGTGCCGGTCGCCAGTGACGTGCTATAGCCACGCTTTAGCATGGTGGGTAGCGACATCAGCCCCATAGTGACCACCGTAGCCCCCACAATACCGGTAGAGGCAGCCATCAACATACCCACCAGCGTCACCGAAATACCCAAACCACCGCGCATGGCGCCAAACAGCAGGGCCATGGCATCTAACAGTGTCTCAGCCACTTTGGATTTTTCCAGCAACACGCCCATCAACACAAATAGTGGCACCGCTAACAGTGTTTGGTTGGTCATAATGCCGTAGAGCCGATTGGGCAATGCGGCGAGATAGCCACTATCAAAGTTGGCGTCGATACCTATCGCTTCCAGACCCAGCCCCATACCGGCAAACAGCAGCGCCGTGCCTGCCAGCGAGAGTGCTACGGGAAAGCCGAACATCAACACAATGCATATAACGGCAAATAAAATAATCGGCATGAATTCCAGCATCAAACACGCTCCTCAAGATGATTGCCACCAGCAGCAGACGGTACTATCCGCCCGGCCATCACGTAGCCATTGCGCACAATCTCAATCACGCCTTGTACGATCATCAGCACGGCAAACAGCGGTATTAAGGTTTTCAGTGCATACACGGCCGGAATACCGCCGTAATCAGGGGAGCTTTCCAGGATACGCCAGGAATTAGCGACGTAGCCTAGGCTAGAAGCAATGATAAAGATCATCACCGGAATCAGTAGCGTAATAATGCCCACGACATTGATTAACGCTTGGCGGCGCGGGGTCATGCCTCGATAGAAAATATCAACCCGCACGTGGCCGTCGTGGCGAAACGTATAGGCGGCCGCAAGCATAAAGACACTGGCGTGCATATACATCACTAGCTCTTGCATAAAAATGCTGTTCACACTGAAGGCATAACGAAGCAGTACAATCGCGAACTGAATCAACATCATAATGATGATCAGCCACGCAAGGGTACGTCCGAACCACTCTGAAGCGCGGTCCAGCGCACCAATAAATGCAGGTAGTTGTGTTGTGTCCGACATGGGAGTGTCTCGCGTAAAACGGCTAAGGGGTGTCAGCGCCCCAGACAATAGCGCATATACGCGGACAATGCAGCGCCCACACGCTGCACAGCGTGCTTATTATTAAACGCTTGGGCGAATTGCCGCTAAGCAAGCTTCGGGCAAGGGTAGATCGACAGCGATCGGTAGGTGGTCAGAGAACAGGTTATCTAATACCCGCACTTCTGCGGCCTCTAACGATTGCGACAACAGGATATGATCCAGCGCATGGCGGGGCTGCCAGGAGGGGTAACTGAGTAAGGGTTTAACCGGGTGCAGCGGTAGCGACGCACTAAAACGCTCATGAGCATGCAACTGGTCAGGGGTGCAGTTGAGATCCCCCATTACCACCACGTGGCGCAGAGGCTGGATAATCTCGCTTAAATAGTTGAGCTGACGCACCCGGCCACGATGGCTTAGCGCCAGGTGGGCAACAAATATATGCAGCGCATCCGGCCCTTCACCAAAGCGTGCGTGGATGGCTCCGCGACCAGGCATCGCGCCTGGCAAACGGTGCTCTTCTATTTGGCTAGGCACCAAACGCGAGAGTAAACCGTTACTGTGCTGAGCGATGCGGCCCAGATTCCGGTTGAGCTGCTGAACATGGTGGGGAAACCCCGCTTTGGCAGCGAGATACTCCACTTGGTTGACGCGGCTTGAGCGAAAACTGCCGCCATCGACCTCTTGGAGCCCCACAACGTCAAACTTGCTCAGCACTTCACCCATCACATCCAGCCGCTTTTGGCGACGCGGGTGCGGCAGCAGGTGCTGCCAGCTGCGTGTGAGATAGTGATGATACGCCGAAGTCTGGATGCCCACCTGCAAATTAAAGGTCAGCAAACGCAAGTGCCCATCTTCAAACAGCGTCGAGCGTGGGCCGATTATCGCTGTATCATCACGCTCTCTCGCTTCACGTAACACGGTTATTCCGCGCGCTCAGCACGCACCTGCTCGACCAACGCTTCAGCGATTTTCGGCATGTTTTCCAGGCTGCCAGCTGAACTTGGCGTTACCAGAAAACGACCATCAATCACCAATGCAGGTACACCCATCAACTTCATTTCACGCATGCGGTTGTTGGCTTCATTCACTTCGCTGCGGACACTAAAGTCGGTCAGCGCTTGTTTGGCCTCTTCTTCACTAACGCCATAGTTGGCGAAAAACGCAGCAATTTCATCGGGCTCTGTGAGCGACTGATTTTCCTGATGGATGGCATTAAAGAAGTCGGCGTGTAGCTCATCTTCGATGCCCAGCGATTCAGCTGCATAGAACGCTGTAGCGTGGGTGTTCCAATCACCGCCCATCGTGGCAGGCATATGCTCTACGCTAACGTCGTCGTCCAATGTCTCGTACCACTCGTTGACCGGTGTTTGCAGGCGGTAGCAGTGAGGGCAGCCAAACCAAAACACTTCGGTAACGGCTATTTTCCCTTCATCAGCGTGGGTCTCTACGGGAGACTCAAACAGCTCATAGTGCTGGCCTTCAACCACTTCCTGGGCACTCACTACCGCTGAAAGCCCCAAACCGGCCAGTGCGACCATTAGCGTTTTTAACATCGCTTGCGTTTTAGACATCTTAAAAGTCTCTCCATGGGTAAGCGAGAAGTGAGACCGTAGATACATTAGCGGGTTCCCTCAGCTAGCAAACGTTGCCAAGAACGTTGCCAAGTGAGGGCCCGCAAACGGCATAAGGAAGTGTTTAGGCTGCTTATTTCCAGTTTGAAACGATCTTGTTGAAAACGTTAGTTCAAACCCAACAAATAATTAGCCACTGCTTCCATATCGTTGTCGCTCATTTTTGAAGCGATGTCGCCCATGATATTGTTGGGACTATTGTTACGATCACCTGCCGCGAAATCCTGCAGCGTTGAGACCGTGTACTCAGCGTGCTGACCAGAAAGGCCTGGATAAACGGCGCTACCGATCCCAGCCCCCGTTGGTGTGTGGCAGGCAGCACAGGCGGGGATGCCTTTCGACATATCGCCAGCGCGGTAAAGTTCTTCACCGCGTGCCAGTAGTTCAGCGTCTTCGTCGCTGGTTTGCCCCAGATTGGCATCCTGGCGCGCGAAGTGTGCCGCGACATCCCAGGCGTCTTGATCGGAGTAGTTATCCACCTGACCGGCCATTTGGGCAACCACACGGTTGCCGTCGCGGATATCCATAATCTGTTTAGCCAGATAAGACATCTGCTGACCCGCTAGGTTAGGGAAAGCGCCCGATGGGCTAATACCCTGCTGCCCATGACAGGCGGCGCAGGTTTGGGCCATTTCCTGGCCAGCGGATGCGTCTGCATCAGCTTGGTAGTCTGTTTGAGCGTGGGCGATGCCAACGGCGCCCATGGTAATTGCTAGGCTTGCCAGTAACTTTCTCATTGCTATTCCACTATGCCGTTTTATGTTTGACTGGTACGCACTCTGGGCGCTTCCCAGGCTTCACAAGTTACCAGGGTTAGCTCCGCCAATACCAACAACGTATCGCGATGGTACACTAGCGCCTCAGGTCGCAGATATAATCCGCTTGCATTATAACGAATCACCCCAGCGGCGGGAATGCAAGTACTGGCCTGCTTTAGGGGTAATTCGTCGCGGTACTGCTCTCAATTCTCTATCATGAGTCGCTATCATGCGTTCTACGTTACCTGATAGTGAGGCAATAATGAGGTGGTAGTACGCAGAGTAGGCCGCTTTTATGTTCGTTTTTCAGGATCAACCCCATGACTACCCCCAATGATAGCCCAGTCCCTCGGCTGAACTACCCGACGGCAAGTTTTCTTATCAGCGCCCCCACCCTGGCCCTATGCCCGGATGATACCGGCGCTGAAGTCGCCTTTGCCGGGCGTTCAAACGCAGGCAAATCCAGTGCTATCAACGCATTAACGCAACAAAATGCGTTAGCGCGCACCTCGCGCACACCGGGGCGCACCCAGCTGATCAACTTCTTCAGCGTGATGAACGACGAGGCACGGCGTTTGGTCGACCTGCCGGGCTACGGCTACGCCAAGGTACCGGAGGCGGTCAAACTAGAGTGGCAAAAGCACCTAGCCGAGTACCTGCGCAACCGTTTTAGTCTACGCGGCTTGGTACTGCTAATGGACGTGCGTCACCCGCTCACCGAGTTCGACCAAATGATGCTCGACTATGCCGACCAGCGCGGCATGCCGGTGCATATTTTGCTCACCAAAGCCGACAAGCTGAAAAAAGGGCCTGCCAGCGCGGCGTTGCAAAAAGTACGCTCGCAGTTGAAGGAGTGGGAAGATCTCGTCTCCGTTCAACTATTCTCTTCACTCAAGCGCGACGGCGTCGATACGCTGTCACAGAAACTCAATCAGTGGCTGTATACACCACCTGAATGATGTTGTCTCTTTTCTAACTTCTCAATCACGCCGGGCAGCTCTTTAATATGGGCTATTCGATGCACTCGCGGGGGCAGTGCTCGATCCCCCAGTTCAGAAATCCATACCGCATGCATGCCCAACTGCTGGGCGGGGAGCACGTCCTCCTGCCAAGAGTCACCCACGTGCATGGCGCATTCAGGGGCCACGTTTAAGCGCGACAGCGCGGTGAGAAACGGCGTCGGGTCGGGCTTTGGCGCCAGCAACTCGCCCGCAGCAATGGCGACCGGAAAGTAGCTGGCCAGCGGCTGACGTTGAAGATGAATATTGCCGTTAGTGATCGCCGCCAACTGATAGCGCTCCGTCAAGGCGGCCAGCAAACCGGCTGCTTCAGGGTGGGGCGTAACCTGCACGCGCAGGCGGTGAAACTCATTCATCGCCGATGCTGCCCACATCAACGCAGCACTGCGGTGCAAACCTGCTTCTTCTAACTGGGCCTCCAGGGCGCGCAAACGCAGCCAGGTGAAATCACCGCGCCGTTCGGGCACTTCTTTGGCCAACTGTTGACGACGCTGCAAATAATCTTGCCCGCCACCTTCGTGGGATAACGCCAGAGCTGTTTCCTGGCGTGCCGCTCGCCATGCCTCAAGCGCCTCCAGCAGCCAGCGGTAATGCCCCTCTTCGGTACGCGCCATCACCCCGTGGTTATCCCACAGCGTGTCATCGAGATCGAAGGTTATTGCCTGCAGCATCGTCATGGTTTGCTCCTGGGCTATTTGTTTCTGTTTTCGCCGTTTCTGGGATTGGGGCTTCTTTTAGCGCGTGGATGTGCGGCATCGTAGCTGGTCGCCAGATGCTGCCAATCAAGTCGGGTGTAGATTTGCGTGGTCGACAGATTGGCGTGCCCTAACAGTTCCTGCACGGCGCGCAGATCCTGGCTCGATTCCAACAGGTGACTGGCAAAGGAGTGGCGCAAACGGTGCGGGTGCAGGTGTTCAGGCAAGCCGCGGGCAATCGACAGCTGCGCTAAGCGCTTTTGAATAGCGCGATGGCCCAAGCGCTGTCCGCGCTGGCCCACAAATAGCGCCTGCTCGTTAATGGGTGCGAGTGCTGAGCGGCACCCCAGCCACTCAGCCAGCGCCTGCTGGGCGCGACGCCCTACCGGTACCTGGCGCGGTTTGCCGCCTTTGCCGATTACCCTTACCCGGCTGTTTTGCAAATCGCCCAAATCAAGCGCCGCAAGCTCCGCTAAGCGCAGGCCGCTGGAGTAAAACAGTTCTAGAATAGCCTGATCCCGCACGCCCAATGGAGAGCCATCGTGTGGAGTATCAAGAAAGCGCGCCAGGGCATCGACATCCACTGGGCGCGGCAGGTGACTGGGCTGCTTGGGCGTGCGTAGTAAACCCACCGGGTTATCGACCAGCACGCCCTGCTTGACCAAGTAATCGGCGAAGCGTGACAGTGCCGCCCGACGCCTAGCCAGGCTTCTAGGCGCCAAGCCCCGGCTGCGTTCCGACCCCAAAAACGCCCGCAGTAGTGCGGTATCTAACGCCGCGGGATCCGTCACATCGCGACGCTCGGTGAAGTTACACAGCGCGGTGAGATCATGCCGATAAGCCTCTACGGTGGCAGGGCTAGCATGGGACGCCAGCGCGGCTAGAAAGGCCTCAACGCGCTTGGCTATCGGCGTATCAAGCAGCGGCGTCTCATTCACCATGATCGCCCAGACGAACGAGCAGGCGCGCGACGATATCGCCCAAGTACTCGGTGAACAGCGTATCCATACTGGCCCGGTAAGCATCGGGGCTGGGGCTGGCTAGCAGCAAATAGCCCAAAGGATCGCCCGCGGAGAGGCGCGAAATAGCGCAGGAACCCGCTTTACGGGGCGCTTTAACATGGGGCAGCAGGCATTTCCAGTCGCTGACGCTAAGCTTAACGCAGCGGCTGGTACGGCCATCCAACAGCGCCGACAGCCGCGTACTGGCGTGCTGATCAAGCACATGGCGCGGCGGCTGAGGAGGCGTCGGCTCACTATCGCTTAACGTGGCTGGACACCACAGCGCCATGGCGGGGGTTTCAAAGCGCTCGCTGAGCTGGGTGGCCAACGCCTGCGCCAGCGCATCGCGATCTGGCGCTTCCACTAGCGCTATCAACGTTTCGCGCAGCCGACGGTACTGGGACTCATTATGGCGGGCAGTTTCCAGCAGGTGTTCCAGGCGACCTTCAGCGGTTTCAGCGCGCTTGCGTAGGTCTAACACCAGGCGCTCTAGCAGTGACACCGCCCCGTCGATATGCGGGTGGGGCACCTGCAGCTGTTGGAGCAGCCCTTCGCGGCCAACGAAAAAATCGGGATGGCGCGCCAACCAAAACGCCACTTGATCAGGCTCGAGCGTTTTGCGGGGTTCGGGGGCTTGTGACATCGCCGTTCTCCTCGAATTAATTAAGTGCTACGCGGCCATCGAAGACGCGTGTAGCTGGCCCCACCATCGTTAGCGCCCCTTCAGGGTCAGGCCACTCAATGCTGAGCTCTCCACCGGGTAAATGGACTTTTACGGGACTTTTCAGCAGCCCCTGGCGAATGCCGCTGGCCACCGCGGCGCAGGCACCGGTACCGCAGGCCAGCGTTTCACCGCTGCCGCGTTCATACACGCGCAAACGAATTTCACTGGGCGAGAGCACCTGCATAAAGCCCACGTTAACACGCTTGGGAAAACGCGGATGCGCCTCTACTAAAGGCCCGAGGCGTTCGACCGGGGCATCATCCACATTGGCGACCTGAATCACCGCGTGGGGGTTGCCCATAGAGACCACGCCGATCTGCAGCGTTTCATCGCCCACTACTAGCTGGTGCAGCGGTTGGTCCCCTGGCGCATCGAACGGCAGCGCCAGAGGGCTAAACCGCGGGCGGCCCATGTCCACTCGTACCATACCATCGTGCTGAACGGTGAGTACCAAGGGCCCACCGGCAGTTTCCACATGAATTTCATGCTTATGGGTTAGCCGCTGGTCGCGCACGAAGCGAGCAAAACAGCGCGCGCCGTTACCGCAATTTTCCACTTCACTGCCGTCGGCATTGTAAATGCGGTAGCGAAAATCCATCTCCGGATCCCGGGGCGGTTCGACCACCAATAGCTGGTCAAAGCCAATGCCAAAGCGTCGGTCAGCTAGCGCGCGAATTTGCGCTTCGTCCAGCCGCGCGCGCTGAGTGACCAGATCCACCATGACAAAGTCATTGCCCAGGCCATGCATTTTGGTGAAGTGTAACAGCATTAGCGCCCCCCTTCGGGCAGCAGCGCTTCACCCGCCCATAGACTGGCAACGGTTTCCCGCGCGCGCACTAGGTGGCAGCTGTCGCCATCGACCATTAACTCGGCGGCACGCGGGCGGCTGTTGTAGTTCGACGCCATAACAAAACCGTAGGCACCCGCAGAACGCACCGCCAGCAGATCACCTTCGGCAATCGCCAGCTCGCGCTCTTTACCCAGAAAGTCGCCCGTTTCACACACCGGGCCCACCACGTCGTAGAGGGCGCTTTCCCGCGCCTGGCGAGTATCCACCGGCACAATCGCCTGCCAGGCTTGGTACAGCGCCGGGCGAATCAGGTCGTTCATGGCCGCATCGACAATGGCGAAGTTCTTGGTCTCGCCGGGCTTGAGAAACTCTACCCGAGTGAGCATTACCCCGGCATTAGCAGCAATGGAACGACCAGGTTCAAACAGCAACGTAAGCGCTTCGCCGCCTTCCCAGCGGGAAAGCCGCGCCAGCAGTTGGCTGGCGTAATCAAACGGCTGGGGCGGTTTTTCATCGCGGTAAGGCACGCCTAAACCACCGCCTAAATCAAGGTGCTCGATTTCGATTCCCCGCTCACGCAGGCGCTCCATAAGCACCAGCAAACGATCAAGGGCATCTAAAAACGGCGCAGTCTCAGTAAGCTGCGAGCCGATGTGGCAGTCGAGACCTTTCACCTGCAAATTGGGCAGGCTTGCGGCTAGTTCGTAAACCGTCACTGCTTCATCCACCGGGATGCCGAACTTGTTGTCCTTCAAACCGGTGGAGATATATGGATGGGTACCCGCGTCTACATCCGGATTCACCCGCAGCGAAACCGGCGCTATTTTGCCCAGCTCACCGGCGACGCGATTCAAGCGCTCAAGCTCGGGGCCTGACTCAACGTTAAAACACTTAATGCCCACTTCCAGCGCACGAACCATTTCATGGGGCTGCTTGGCAACCCCGGAAAACACCACCTTTGCCGGGTCGCCACCCGCCTTGAGCACGCGTTCAAGCTCGCCGATGGAGACAATATCGAACCCTGCACCCAGCTTGGCTAACAGGCCCAGCACGGCCAGATTGGAGTTGGCCTTCACCGCATAACAAATCAGGTGCGGGTGACCACCCAGTGCTTCGGTATAAGCGCGAAAGTGTCGTTCAAAGGTCGCTTTTGAGTAGACGTAGCAGGGCGTGCCGTACTCGTCGGCAATCCGTGACAGCGGCACATCTTCGGCGTACAGCACGCCATCGCGGTAATTAAAGTAATCCATGGTGCTCTCCCCTTATTATGAACCTGCGTCCTGGGCCTGCAGCTCTCTATTCAGACGGCTGGGCAGGCTGCTCGTCAGCGGGTGCATCTTCCGGCAGATAAAGCGGCCCTTTTTGCCCACAGCCTGCCAATCCGGTTAACAGCAACACCGTAAGGGTCATGATTGCCAACGTTTTCATGCGCCCGCCTTGAGCGCACTCAGCGTCTCACGCGCTCGCTGTGCAGCTGCCCGCACTTGGTTGGGCGCGGTGCCGCCAATATGGTTACGCGCGGCAACTGAGCCTTCCAGGGTTAACACCTCGAACACATCCTGCTCGATGGTATCGGAGAACTGTTTGAGCTCATCCAGGCTCATCTCAGACAGGTCTTTTTCGCTTTTAAGACCATAGGCCACCGACTGTCCGACGATTTCGTGGGCATCGCGGAAGGCCACGCCTTTACGCACCAGGTAGTCGGCCAAGTCAGTCGCAGTGGAGAAACCACGCCGTGCCGCTTCATACATGCTGGCTTTTTTGGGCTCAATCGCGGGCACCATATCGGCGAAGGCTTTTAGGCAATCACGCACGGTATCTACCGCATCGAACAGCGGCTCTTTATCTTCCTGGTTGTCTTTGTTGTAGGCCAGCGGCTGCGACTTCATCAGCGTTAACAGCGACATCAGGTGGCCATAAACACGACCGGTTTTACCGCGCACCAGTTCTGGCACGTCAGGGTTTTTCTTCTGCGGCATGATGGATGAGCCGGTGCAGAAGCGGTCAGGCAGATCGATAAAGTTGAACTGGGCGCTGGTCCACAGCACCAGTTCTTCGCTCATGCGCGACAGGTGCATCAATAGAATGCTGGCAAAGCTGGTGAATTCGATGGCGAAGTCACGATCTGAGACCGCGTCCAGGGAGTTCTCCGTGGGGCGGTCAAAGCCCAGAAGCTCTGCGGTCACATGACGGTCAATCGGATAGGTGGTGCCGGCTAGTGCGGCGGCACCCAGCGGCATGACGTTGACGCGCTTGCGGCAGTCCAACAGGCGTTCGTGGTCGCGAGCCAACATCTCTTGCCAAGCTAGAATATGGTGGCCAAAGGTGACCGGCTGGGCAGTTTGCAGGTGGGTAAAACCGGGCATAATCGTCTCAGCTTCACGATCCGCCAGTTCGATCATGCCTTCACGCAGGCGTTTCAGCTCCACTTCGATAACGTCTATCTCATCGCGCATAAACAAGCGGATATCGGTGGCGACCTGGTCGTTACGCGAACGCCCGGTGTGGAGTTTTTTACCGGTAATGCCGATCTTTTCGGTCAGCCGCGCTTCGATGTTCATGTGCACATCTTCCAGCGGCACCGACCAGTTAAATTCGCCGCGCTCGATTTCGCCCTGAATCTCGTTCAGACCGTTAATAATCGCATCACGCTCGTCATCGGTGAGCACGCCTACCCGAGCCAGCATAGTGGCGTGGGCGATGGACCCCTGGATGTCCTGGGGGGCCAGGCGCTGGTCGAAATTAACGGACGCGGTGAAGCGTGCAACAAAGGCATCGGTGGGCTCGCTAAAGCGACCGCCCCAAGATTGATTCGTGGCTTGGCTCATCGAAGATATTTCCTGCTAACAAAACAAAGGAGTCGTTAACAGAAAGTGTACCAGAGTCGCCCCGGTCAGCGGCACGCCGTTTTTATTTATGCGGTGGCTGAGAGTGTGACGTTATGACAGCAGGTGGTTTGTGCAAAAATTCGCGCAGGGCACCTAGGGGCATGGGCCGGGCAAAGTAGTAGCCTTGGAAGTAGTCGCAGTGGCGCTGTTGAAGATAGCCAAACTGCTCTGCCGTCTCTACGCCCTCGACCAGCACCTCTAGCCCCATTTTTCCCGCCATGGCGACCACGCCATCGATAATAGCTGCATCGTGGCGGTCAGAGATCACATCGCGCACAAAGGAGCGGTCAATCTTGATGCGGTTAATCGGCAAGCGTTTCAAATAGCTTAGGCTAGAGAAGCCGGTGCCAAAATCGTCTAAAGCAATCTGAACGCCCAGCGCCCGTAAGTTCTTTAACGCCTGGATCGCTTGTTCGGCGCTATCCATCAGAACCCCCTCGGTAAGCTCTAGCTCTAACAGCACTGGCGTTAGGCCGCTGCTCGCCAGCACCTGCTCAATGGAGGCGAGGAACCCGGGGCGTTGAAACTGCATAGGTGAAATATTGACCGCCATGGTGATCTCGCCCAACCCCAGGCCATTAAGCTGCTGGGCATCGCGGCAGGCGGTGGCCAACACCCATTCGCTGATGGGAATAATCTGGCCGGTATCCTCGGCAAGGCTAATAAAATCAGACGGCGGGATATTGCCGCGCTCAGGATGCTGCCAGCGGATCAGCGCTTCAACCCCCACCACACGACCGCTCGGCGCGTGGATTTGCGGCTGATAATGAAGCTCAAACTGTTGCTGCTCAATGGCTTGCTGAAGCGCGCTGCGTAAGCTGACCCTTTCGCTCACTTTGCGATTCAAGTCTTCGGTATACCAGTGGTAGGTATTACGCCCCCGACGCTTGGCCTTATACATGGCCAAATCCGCCTGCTGGATAAGCTGGCGTGGGTTTTTCATGCTGCCATCATTGATGGCAATCCCGATACTGGCGGTAATACGCAGCTCGCTGCCGCGATACCAGTAGGGCGGTGAAAGCCCCCGAAGAACGCGCTCTACTACTTGGATCACATCATCTTGGTGAGCTAGATCCGGCAGCAGCACAACGAACTCATCGCTACCAAAGCGCGCGACGGTGTCCCAGGGGCGCAGTTCATTTTCCAGCCGCTTGGCAACCTCAACCAGAATAAAGTCGCCCACCTCATGGCCCAAGGTATCGTTAATCGGTTTAAAATCGTCCAGGTCAATAAACAGCACGGCTATGTAGCGCTGGTAGCGACGTGCCAACACACATCCTTGCTCTAAGCGCTGACCAAGCAGCAAACGGTTGGGTAGCCCCGTCAGGGCGTCATGGTGGGCGTTATGGGCTAGCTGGGCCTGATATTCGCGCTGTTCAGAGATATCGTTCTGGACGCCGATAAAGTGGGTCACTTCAGCGTTCTCATCAAGAACGGGCGAAATGTACAGGTCGTTCCAAAAAACCGTGCCGTCACGCCGATAGTTACGGATGACCACATGCACTTCGCGCTGTTCGACAATCCCTGCGTGCAGCTGTTTGATAGTAGCGGGATCAGTCTCGTCACCCTGGAGAAAACGGCAGTTGTGCCCCAGCACCTGGTTACGCGCATAACCGGTAATGCGCTCAAAGGCGGCGTTAACGTAGACCATAGGCAGGTCACTGCGCTGGGCATCTACAATCACTACCCCGTTGGTGCTCGACTCAACGCTGCGCTCCAGCAGTTTTAGCTGATGCTCGGTCGCTTTACGCTCGTTAATATCGCGGAAATAGACTGCAAGCCCTTCAGATGACGGATATACGTGCACCTCAAGCCAACTATTAAGCCGGGGATTGAACGCTTCAAAATGTACCGCTACTTGTTGGCTCGCGGCGCGCTGATACTCTTTCTGAAATCTGCTGCCCACAGCGTCGGGAAATATCTGCCAAATGTGCTGGCCTAGCAGTTCGCCTTCACGGCGCTTCAACGTGCGCTCAGCCTCACGATTAACGTAACTAAAACGCCAATCAATATCCAGGGTAAAGAAACTGTCGGTGATGCTATCAAGGGTCATGGTAAGCCGGTGCGCAAGCTGGGTAAGGTTTTCGCGTAGCTGCTTTTGCTCAGTAATATCCTGCGACGCCCCCTGCACCTGAATGATGCGGCCCTCTTCATCGCGCACCGCTTTACCAATCGCACGCACCCACAGATGCCTACCTTGGCGGGTAATCACCTCAAGCTCGTCATCAAAACTAACGCCGTACTCACAGCAGGCTTTAAATGCCGCCATTAGGCGTTCCCGTGACTCAGGTGCATAGAAAGCGAACGCCTCCTCAACGCTGGGCTGAAACCCAGCAGGCATACCGTGAATATGGCTCAGTTCATCCGACCAGATAGGCTTACCACCTGCTAAGTCCACGTACCAGCCGCCAATCAGGGCGGTTTCACCGGCAATTTTGAATAGCCGTTGGTTGCGCAACAACTGCTCATCGGCTGCCTTACGGCGTGTAATCACCCGGGCGATCACATAAATCACCCCCTCTCCCAATGAAGGCGTAATTTCTAACCAATGCTGCTTGCCGGTTGCGGAAACGGCGCGCACCTCAAAGGGGATAACCTTTTCGCCTTGATGCATACGCTTTAACGCCCGCTCGATCACCGGGTGATCAAGGGGATTGACGACGACGCCACAGGCACGACCGATCAATTTTTCGGACGAATACCCCAGTAGCGTCTCGAAGGCTGGATTGACTTGCAGCAGCGTGCCTTCAAAGTTGATACAGCAGAACAGATCCCGAGAAAGCAGGAAAAACTGGTCAAGCTGGCCGTGGGGTAACACTAAGGACATAAGATTTCCTAGGGAACGAATAAAACACATTACGGGAGCATAATTAGTTCCGTTATTTTTACTGTGGCGTTCGGTGCTTTATGATGACACTTATCATAGCTTGACTCGCCGTGTCTGCGGTATAGGGAGAATAACGTGCTATCAATCACAAAACTGCGCATTGCCACGCGTAAAAGCCAATTGGCCATGTGGCAGGCGGAGTACGTTCGAGACCGCTTAATGGCGGCCCACAACGGCCTTGAGGTCGAGCTTGTGGCACTGTCTACCAAGGGCGACAAAATTCTCGATACACCGCTTTCAAAAATTGGCGGTAAAGGGCTGTTCGTCAAAGAGCTTGAAGATGCCATGCTGGATGGGCGTGCCGATATTGCCGTCCACTCAATGAAAGATGTACCTATGCACTTCCCCGAAGGGCTGGGTCTGTCGGTCATCCTAGAGGGCGCCGACCCTACCGATGCGTTTGTATCCAACCACTACTCTAGCATTGATGAACTTCCCGAAGGGGCTCGCATTGGCACCGCCAGTTTACGCCGTGGGCTGCAGATGCGCGAAGCCCGCCCCGACCTGCAAATTCTTAACCTGCGCGGCAACGTGCAAACGCGACTAGGTAAATTAGACGCGGGCGAATTTGATGCCATCATCCTGGCGACCTCCGGCCTCAAGCGGCTGGGCTTGAATGAACGGATTGCCCAGGCACTGCCGCCGGAAGTGTGCCTGCCCGCCTGCGGCCAAGGCGCCCTAGGCATTGAGTGCCGCCTGCATGATCCCGAACTGATTGCTTTGTTAGCCCCGCTTGATGATGCTGATACCGCGACGCGCGTGCGTGCAGAACGGGCCATGAACACGCGTTTAGAGGGCGGCTGCCAAGTACCCATTGCGGGCCACGCGGTGCTGGATATTGAAAATGAAACCCTGTGGCTCCGCGGCTTAGTCGGTAACCCAGAGGGCACGGAAGTGCTGCGCGCCGAAGGCCGCGGTTCGATGCATGAGCCCGAAGCGCTGGGCATTCGCATTGCCGAAGAGCTGCTCGACCAGGGCGCTGGCGATATTCTGGCCGAGGTTTACGGCCGCGCCATATGAGCCAACCGGTACTGATCTGTCGCCCCGGCGAGCGCGGTGAAGCGCTGGCAGCTGCTCTAAGCGAGCGGGGCGAGAGCGTTGAATCACTCAAGGTGATGCAACTTGAAGCCTTGCCAGAAAACCCCGAAATGCGACGTATCTGGCTGGATATTGATCAGTACCATAAGATAATAGTCATCAGTCCCTTTGCGGCCTCTTGCTTAAGCGAAGCGATGGATCGCTTCTGGCCACAGCTGCCTATTGGCATTGACTACTACAGCGTTGGCAGCGCCACCGCGGCGACACTTTATGATCAGTTGGGTGTCCGCGTGCATGTGCCTTCGCCAAGTGCGGGTGAAGATACCAGCGAAGCACTGCTTGCGCTTGCCTCACTCCAACAGTTAGCGCACCAGCGTATTCTACTGGTGGCGGGCGAAGGTGGCCGCCCGCTGCTCGCTGAAACGCTTGCCGAGCGGGGGGCACAAGTGACTCGCGTGGCAGTGTATCGACGCACTTTTCACCCCCTAGCACCTGATCTGCAAACGCGCCTTTCTTCAGGTAATTACCGGGCGTTGATCGTCACCAGCAGCGAACTGCTGGAACATCTGGCAAAATGGTGCAATCAAGCGGCCTTGAACCAACCGCTAATCGTTTCCAGTCGCCGTTTGGCTACACTGGCTGGCATACTGGGTTTTTGCGACCTCAAGGTGGCGTCTGGAGCTACGCCAGCTGCGTTGATAGCGGCGTTGGAGACCTGCGACCCACAGGGTGCCGATGTCGATCAAGGAACTTACTAAGGGCTAGCGACACATGAGCAAACAAGTAAACGATCAGGACGATGTACAACCGACGTCCACCGATGCCTCTCAAGGCGTCCCTAAAACGACCGACAAAGCAGCTTCCACGACCGACGCGACTGAACCCAGTACGCCGACCACACCACCGAGCTCAACTTCACCTGCTCAAAGTGGTGCTAAAAATAGTCGGTCGCGGCGGCGTGGAAAGGGCTCGTCAGCTGCGAGTTCAACCGCTGCTAGCAGCGCTACCAGCACGGCTAAACCGGCAGATACCACGACAAGCAGTGCGAGCGCCCCTAGCACGCCTAAAGAGAGCGCCAGCAGCGTGACCTCACCTTCACCGAGTGCAGCTCAACCAAGCCCCTCTTCCTCAAGTGGGTCAGCCTCTAGCTCGCTATCTTCAAGCGCCACCTCGTCAAAGTCGACCAGCGACAAATCATCGGCGGGCACCACACCGCCCACCGGCCACAAAGGCAATGGCCAGAGCAGTGGTGGCAAAAGCGGGGGTGGCAAAAGTGGCGGCCTTGCGATTGCCCTGGTGATTATCCTGGCGATTGCCTTGGCGTTCGTCGCTTGGCAAGGTTGGCAACGCCTGGATAGTCAACAGCAGCGCCTCGACGAACTGGCGCAACAGGCTGAAGGTAGCGCCTCGCAACAGGCGGTTAGCGACCTTGAATCACGCATAGATAGCGGTGAAGCCGAGCGCGATGAAGCGCTGCAGAGCACTTTGGGTGACCTGCGTGATGAATTTGACAGCTACCGCAGCGACGTCGATGGGACCCTGGGCCAAGTGCTGGATCAGCTCTCTCAAGAGCAGGACACCGACGAGCGCGAGTGGCTGCATGCCGAAGCAGCTTACCTGCTGCGTTTGGCCAACCAGCGCCTACAGCTTGAAGGCGATGTAGATGGCGCGGCAGCGCTGCTGCGTACCGCCGATGCTCGCTTGCTCGATGCCGACAACCCTGCTTTAACACCCGTACGCGAAGCGATTGCCAGTGAGCTAGCCGCCCTGGACGCCGTTCCCCGTATTGACCGCACCGGTCTCTACTTAGCGCTCAATGCCCAGCAAGAGCGGATTTCCTCCCTGCGCCTCTCCCAGGAAATTGAGGAGCGCCCTGTGACCTCGAGCGTCGAACAGCCGCCTACCGGTACCTTCCAACGCCAGTTGGCGCGCTTCGGTGAACAGCTCAAAGACTTGGTGGTGATTCGCCATCACGACGAAGCGCTAGAAGCACTCATTACCCCAGAGCAAGAGTCTTATCTTCGCCAAAGCCTGCGCTTGGTGCTTGAGCAGACCCAGTTAGCCCTGCTAAACGAAGAGAAAGAGCTTTATGACGCGAGTATCGACAAAGCGCTACAGCTCCTGAACGACTACTACGACACCTCTCGCGAAGAGACGCAAAGCGTTATTACGCGCCTTCAAGAACTGCAACAAGCCGAGGTTAAACCGGAGCTGCCCGATATCAGTGCTTCACAGCAGGCGCTCGCACGCTTTATCGAGAACCGCTATGAGACGCGTGGCCAAAGCGGAGGTGATTCATGAGAAAGCTTGTTCTCCTCATTGTCGCAGGCCTCGCCGTCGGGGCCCTGTTTGGGCACCTGATGATGTCGGTGCCCGGCTACTGGCTGATCCGCGTGGGCGACTCTTCCATCCAAACATCGTTTTGGTTTGGTCTAGTCCTGTTGTTTGCCGCCTTTATCGTCCTACACTTTGTACTGCGCTTACTCAGCGGCATTATTCGCCCCATGGGGCGTTTTCGCAGCTGGAACAGCCGCGCCCGTAACCGTCGCGCCATGCAGCGCACCGTGCGTGGTTTGGTAGCGCTGACCGAAGGCCGCTGGAAAAAAGCCGAAAAAACACTGGTTAACGCCGCCGATGATTCCAGCACACCGCTAGTCAACTACCTATCCGCAGCGCTGGCCGCCCACTACCAGGGCCACCACACGAAATCCCAGGAGCACCTGAACCAAGCCCAGCTAACTACCGACGGCGCCGAAACGGCCGTTGGCTTGATGCAGGCGCAAATGATGATTGAGCGTCAGCAGCCGGAAGAAGCGCTGGCGATTCTTAATCGCCTGGATAAGAAACTCTCTAACCACCCTCAGGTGCTCAAGCTACTAAAGCAGGTGCATTTAAGCGTCAACGATTGGGAAGGCTTACGGCGTTTGATTCCACGTTTGGCGGCGCAGAAGCTGATCTCTCAGCAAGAGCGTGACCAGTTGGAGTTTAAAGCCTACCGCGAGCTGATCGTGTTTGAAGCCCAAAACCCTACCAATATTGAGCGGGTACGTGGCCTTTGGGCCGATATGCCCGACTATCTGCGTGGCAATACCGAGCTGATCGTACTCTATACCGAGGCGCTGATTCAGGCCAACGAAGAGCCGATCGCCGAACGTCTGCTCAACCACTCGTTGGATAACCATTGGGACGCACGTTTAGTAAAACGCTACGGCCTGCTAAATGTGGACGCCGCTCGCCAACTTGTAAAAGCCGAAAAATGGCTGCAGGAGCGCCCCAACGACCCCGAGCTACTGCTTACTTGTGGTCGCCTCTCGTTGCGCACCGGCCAATGGCAAAAGGCACTAGAGTACTTTGAAACCAGCCAGCGGCAGCGCCCCAATGGCGAAGTATGCGCCGAGCTCGCCCGCCTCTATGCAAGCCTTGGCGAGCATAATAAGAGCCAGCTCTACTACCGCCACAGCGTTGAAATGCTGGCTAAATCACTGCCATCGTTACCGCAACCCAGCGATGCTAACGACAGCAAAACACCAGATAGCAAGCAAAAAGACAGCAAGACCATTAAGAAGAGCGCCTAGCAGACAGGCGTTGCTACGTTGTAAACACCAAAACGGGGTGCCTTATGAGGCACCCCGTTTTGCTTAGTAGCACTGAACGGATAATCAAAGCCTAGGCTCAAGCCTGAAATGCCCTTATCACATCAAAGCCTAGGCTCAAGCCTGAAATGCCCTTATCACCGCCTCTAGCGCCGCGCGATAACCCTGCACGCCTAATCCTGCTATCACGCCATCGGCGCGTAGCGATACATAGGAGTGATGGCGAAAGGCTTCGCGCTTGTGAACATTGGACAAATGCACCTCAACCACTTTTCCCTCAAAAGCATTGAGGGCATCAAGAATAGCGACAGACGTATGTGTATAGGCAGCAGGGTTGATAATAATTGCATGGGTGCCATCCAGGCGCGCGGCATGGATGGCATCAATCAGTTCGCCTTCATGGTTACTTTGTAGACAATGGATGTCCCAGTCGGCCATCACCGCTTTCTCACGCAAGAGGTTATTCACATCGTCTAACGTCTCGTACCCGTATATCTCTGGCTGACGGCTACCCAGCAAGTTTAGATTGGGACCATGTAATACCAATACCTTTCCTTGACTCATAACTCTCTTCAACCTTATGTATTAGGGGATAAATCGCCGATATAGCCTGTTCTAGCACTTAACCCGACAGTTGCGCCAGCGCCTGTTCAAGCGATGCCTGTTGGCGCTGGGCATACAGCGCGATTTCATCGATTACAGCACTCCCTAACGCCTGTTCAAACTCTTGCTGGCTTGCGCTGCTGGCGTAGTGGTCGTGACTGCTTCCACCCAGGTTGGACTGAAAAATACCGGCTGCACTTACGGGCAAGAAATCTTCATAAATCATGGGGATAACGCTAAGAGCGCCCTGCTCGATTAGGCTTTCCACCTGCTCAACTGAAATCGGCCCTTGAACAGATCCACCCTGCACCGCCTGATAGTGGAAAAACGCTAACCCTTCACAGCGCAGGGTTTCATATGCATCGGGAAACGCTTTAAACACGTCAGATAAATGCGCTTGATGGGCATCATTATTAGCTACTGCGGGTGCGCTTTCCTTGGCAACTGCTAGCAGTTGGTCATATAGCTCGCGCCCTTTGCGCGTTAAGGCGATGCCGCGCTGTTCGATTTCGCCAAAGCGGGCGGTGTGTTTACCCTCAGCAGCGTCCGCGAAAGCGATCGTCTCCTCCAGTGCTTTGAAGCTGGTTTGGCGTAGTAGGATGGGACAGTCGCGACGCGGCGGGCCTTCAATAGTCACTTTAGGGTCAATGCCGACGGTCGGCATACGCCGCTGAACTTCATCAATATCTAAGGTTCGCGGCGTTAGGTGGTTAATGTGCGGGCCGCGGAAACAGACCACGTCGGCGATTAAGCGGTGCTCATCATGCAAACGCTCATAGGTAGCCAAATCGACCGTGGCGTTGTCGTGCCAGCGGAACGTTTCCAACGCTTCCTGCACAAACTGCTCGGCATCAAAGGCACTTAGGCCGCCCTGTTGCTCAAAACGCTCAATAAGCACTTTGACGTTAGCGGTGAAGATATCGCGGGCTTTTAAAATCTCACTCGCCTGCTCTCTGAGCTCCACTTTTTCAATCAGCTCAAGGCGCAGTAACGAGGTAAACACACGAAAGGGATTACGCTTAAGCGCCTCATCCGACACCGGCCGAAACGCGGTGGAGTGAACCGGCACGCCCGCCGCGGCTAGATCATAGTAGCCTACTGGTTCCATACCCATTACGGCGAACATTCGCCGCAGCATAGCAAGCTCGCCCGGGCTGCCCACACGAATAGCACCGTGGCGTTCAACGTTGATACGCGCTAGCTCATCACTATTTTGCAGTTGACTATTTAGCCCAGGATTAGCGGCTAACACCGCTTGGTTAACCGCCTCTGTCAGCGACAGCAAGGTGCCGTATTGCGGCACCTCCTGCTGATACATTGCCGACATCGCACGGGAAAACTGGTCGCGGATTTCATCACTGCTAACGTAAACTGAACTCATCGGGCTGCCCTATTCGTAAACGACTATACCTGCCCATAAAGGGCTATACCTACATAGTAGCGCTATCGGCGTCTTAACAATTTCACTTTTTCCGCGCCTTGCTATAAATAAAAACCATATAAAAGCCACCATCAGCGCTTAACGGGCAGGGCTCTGAACCTGTTACATTAGCACTTGATCTTGTTGACGTAGGCTGGCACCCATGACGCTTCCTCTTTATCTAGGCTTGCCTATGTGGGCCAATCAAGACTGGTTAGGCAACCTTTACCCACGCCATGCCAAAACCGAGCTGTTAAGCGATTACGCCGCGGTGTTTTCCAGCGTAGAGGGCAATACGACCTTTTATAGCGGCACCCCCAAGCCGGAGACCATTGCCGCCTGGGCGCGCCAGGCACTGCCCCCCTTTCGCTTTTGTTTTAAATTACCTGCCAGCATCACCCACGATCAGCGGTTAACGCGCCTGGAAGACGCTTGGGCATTTTTAGCGGCGCTAGAACCGCTTCACGACCGCCTTGGGCCAACCATGGTGCAACTACCGCGGGATTTTGGCCCACAAGAGCTTCCCCAGCTTGAAGCGCTACTCGCCGCTTGGCCCGTTCATTTACCTTGTGCGGTCGAGGTTCGCCACCCAGAGTTTTTCCACAAAGGGGCCGCCGAGATGGCCCTTAACCGCCTGTTGATAACTTATTCGGCCAACCGAGTGATGCTCGACGTGCGCCCGCTCTTCTCAACCCCGGCAAATGGTCACGTGGGCCTGGCCAACGCTCAGCAAGAAAAGCCGAAACTCCCACTACACGTGCTTTCCACGGCAAATTATCCGGTGATTCGTTTCATTGGCCATATTGACAAAACGATTAACAGCAGCTACTTCACCGCCTGGAAAGACCGCCTAAAGCTGTGGATAAATCAGGGGAAAACCCCTTTCTTATTTGTGCATACTGCGGATAACCGCGAGTCTCCCCACATGGCCCGTTTACTCTATAACGCGCTAGAAGAAGTAACGCCATTGCCCCCACTTGGCCCCTTCGCCGGTGAAAAGCAAAGCCAGCTGTTTTAGTGCGCCTTTTTAGGTGGGCTAACTGGCATGCTTCCTTTCGATCAGATAAATTGCGCTTACTTTCGGAAAAAGACGCCGACAACGACTCATTTTTCCGAAAAAACGGTGTATCGCACCGAAATACTCATTACAACTGATTAAAAGAAGGTGTGTCATGGCAAAACTTGCACATGCACAATGGTCATCTCGGATGACTTTTGTGCTGGCCGCTGCTGGCTCAGCGGTTGGTCTCGGGAATATTTGGCGATTTTCTTACATGGTGGGCGATAGCGGTGGTGCCGCGTTCGTGTTGGTCTACTTAGCGTGTGTAGCGTTAGTAGGCTTACCCATTTTGGTAGCAGAGTGGATGATTGGCCGCCGCGGTCAGAAAAATCCTATCAATACCATGGCAGAGCTGGCCGCTAATCATGGCAAATCCCCAGCCTGGGCGCTAATCGGTATTAGCGGCGTGTTGGCGGCCTTTTTGATTTTGTCGTTTTACAGCGTTATCGGTGGCTGGTCACTAAACTACACCTTAAGCTCGGTACTCGGTTCCTTTGATGGCCAAGATGCTGACAGTATTAGCGCGCTGTTTGGAGGTATGCTTGGCAGCCCTACCACACTACTGCTATGGCACACGGCGTTTATGGTGCTAGTCGTTGGCATTGTGGCTCGCGGGGTCACCAAAGGCTTGGAGAGCGCCGCTCGTCTGATGATGCCTGCACTTATCATTTTGATGATAGTACTGGTCGGCTACGGCATGACAAGCGGCTATTTCGGCGAAGCGCTGGCCTTTATGTTCCGCCCAGATTGGAGTGCGTTAACAGGTGGCGTCGTGTTGGCCGCAATGGGCCAAGCCTTTTTCACTCTGTCGTTAGGTATGGGCATTATGATGGCTTACGGCTCCTACCTAGGTGAAGACGTTAACCTGATCAGCACGGCACGTACCGTTATTATTTTAGACACTGCCATTGCGCTGCTAGCTGGCTTAGCGATCTTCCCGATTGTATTTGCCAATGGCTTAAGCGCGGGTGAAGGACCTGGCTTGATCTTTGTCACGCTGCCACTGGCTTTCGGTAATATGGCGGGCGGTACGATTCTGGGTCTGATGTTCTTCCTGCTATTAACATTTGCTGCGCTGACCTCAGCGATTTCACTACTCGAACCCGTTGTGGAAACGCTGGAAGAACGCACGCCCATGAGCCGCATAGTAGCCACACTGGTAAGCGGTATTGCTGTTTGGCTATTAGGCGTCGCGGCGCTGCTATCATTCAACGTGTGGTCTGAGGTGCTGTTCTTGGGCCTCAATATTTTTGACCTGTTGGATACCTTTACCAGCAAAATCCTACTGCCGTTGACGGGCTTGGGTGCCATCGTGTTTTTTGCTACCTGCCTGGATAAAGAAGAATCGCGCAGAGAGCTTAATATGGATGTATACGACTACAGCCTATGGAACTTGCTTGCAAAATACGTAGCCCCACTGGCCGTCATCACGGTCTTTGTAGCTGGACTTATCTAGCACTAGGGCTGTTTTAGCCAAGCCAGCATGCGCCCTGCTGATTGTATAGCAGGGCCTGTACTCCATTAAACAGTGTTCCTTAAACGCCTACATTGGCTATTAACACTTAGTGCAATTCGCTCTCTTGCCGATCTTCATCGGCCAAGGGGGCGATATCCCGCGATAACTTCTGAAACTCCCGATGAAGCTCAATACCACGCCGCGCTCTTAAGCTGCGTTGGGCTGCGCTGCGCTGGCGCTGAACATGCTCATCCACTTCCATACTCATAAAGATATCGAGCAATTCGCTTTTAACCGAGGTGATTCGTTCGACGTTTCTCATAATCGACGTTCCTCCAGATGAATATGCCTTCGTCCACCTGCATCCGTGACGACTGTTATGATGCAGTGCGGCACTTCAATTATTACTATAACCTACTTGACAAAATGATGACCAATCTTAAAAAAACTGACAAACGACCTTTAAACGCTGACGAAACACGGCCCGATAGTTAGTGGCCCTATCCACTCATTGAGGCATACTGTGATCATCAGCATTGAAATAACGCAAAGCATAACAATGAGCAGATAGGCAGAAACGGTCGTTTCAAACGATCGTATATTGGCATACTGTTGGATACCTGTTAGTTGAGCACCCAAGGAGCTGAACGTGAGTCGCGCCCTGTTCGATGAGATGAGACGCCGCATGGAGCACTTTCGACGCTCCGAGCAAAAAGTGGCGCGGTTTGTACTGCGCAACCCCGAAGAGGTCATCCACATGCGCATTGTGGATCTGGCCACCGAAGCCACCGTTAGCGAACCTACCGTGGTGCGATTTTGCCGTGCGCTGGGGTGCAATGGCTTTCAGGACTTCAAGCTACAGCTGGCGCAAATGCTGGCCAGCGGCAGTCAGTTTGCGCAGTTCTCCATGAACGATAGCGACTCGGTCGCTGAGTTTTCCCACAGTATCTTTGACTCGACCGTGGGCACGCTGCTTTCAGTGCGTGACCGGCTGGATAACGAAGCGCTGGGCCGTGCGGTAAACGCCCTCGCGATGGCCAACCGGGTTGAGTTCTATGGCTTTGGGGCTTCCGGCGCCGTGGCCTTTGATGCCCAGCACAAATTTTTCCGCCTACAAATTTCCACTTCGGCCTACGCCGACCCGCATATGCAGAATATGTCGGCAGTGACCTTGAACGATGGCGACGTGGTAGTGGCGATTTCGCAAACCGGTCGCACCAAAGCGCTGGTTGCCAGCGTGCGCTTGGCCCGTGAAGCGGGCGCGACGGTGATTGGCCTCTGCCCCAGCGGCTCACCGCTCGCCGAGGAGGTCAGCCTGCCGCTATATATTGATGTCCATGAAGATACTGAGATCTATACCCCGCTTAGCTCACGCATTGCACACTTGGTGCTAATTGACGTGCTTGCCGTGGGCGTCGCCAAAACCCGCGGCCCGAAACTCGCCGAACAGCTTAAAGCGGTTAAAAAGAGCCTTAACACGCTGCGCTTTCCTGAAGAATCTTAATCGTTAACCTGTATACACAGCCAGTTCGCTGGCTGTGCTAGACTAGCCGCCTATTTTTTGATCCGGCAGCGGCTTATATGGACGACGTCACGGCGATTCTCGATCAACTCAACTCCGCCCAGCGCGAAGCAGTGAGCGCCCCCCAAGGCAACCTGTTGGTGCTCGCAGGCGCTGGCTCCGGTAAAACCCGTGTGCTGGTGCATCGCATCGCCTGGCTGATGCAGGCCGAAGGGCTATCACCATACGCACTGCTAGCAGTTACCTTTACCAATAAAGCCGCCAAGGAAATGCGTACTCGCCTCGAGGCGCTACTTAGTATCTCGATGCGCCATGTCTGGGTGGGCACCTTTCACTCCATCGCCCACCGCCTGCTACGCACTCACTGGCAGGACGCCAAGCTGCCGCAACACTTTCAAATCATCGATTCCGACGATCAGCTTCGCCTGGTCAAGCGGCTGCTGAAAGACTACTCCATCGATGACGAACGCTTCCCGCCGCGCCAGGTGCAGCACTTTATTTCCGGTTGTAAAGAAGAGGGCCTTCGCCCCCACCAGGTTAACGTGGACGGCGATGCCTACATGGGCCAGATGGTCGAGCTCTACGAGCGCTACCAGCTCACCTGCGAGCGCGGTGGCTTGGTTGATTTCGGCGAGCTGCTGCTCAGAAGCCTGGAGCTCCTGCGCGATAACCCGCCGCTGCTGAAGCACTACCAGGAGCGCTTTGGTCACGTACTGGTGGATGAGTTTCAAGATACCAATACGCTGCAATACGCCTGGCTAAAACTGCTCACCGGCATGCAGACGCCGATGACTGCGGTAGGCGATGACGACCAATCAATCTACGGCTGGCGCGGTGCCAAAGTTGAAAATATCAGCCGCTTTGAGCATGAGTTCCCGCAAACCCACACCGTGCGGCTTGAACAGAACTATCGCTCCACCAGCGCGATTCTGGAAGCTGCCAATACGCTGATCAGCCATAACAGCGAGCGCATGGGCAAGAACCTGTGGACCGACGGCATCGAAGGCGAGCCGATTTCGATCTACGCCGGGTTTAACGACCTGGAAGAAGCCCGTTATATTGTCGATACCATCAAAGAGAAAGTCGACGAAGGCTTTAACCGCCGCGACATCGCTATTCTTTACCGCTCCAATGCCCAGTCGCGGCTGATGGAAGAGACGCTGATTCGCCAGGGTATGCCCTACCGTATTTACGGTGGCCACCGTTTTTATGAACGCTTAGAAATCAAAAATGCCCTGGCCTACCTGCGCCTGATGCTCAACCGCGACGACGACGCCTCCCTGGAGCGTGTCATTAACGTACCTACCCGCGGTATCGGCACACGCACGGTGGAGATTGTCCGCCTGCGCGCCCGTGAACAGGGCATTCAGCTGTGGCAGGCGCTCCACGATTCAATTAACGACGGCACCTTAAAAGGCCGCGCAGCCAACGCGGTGCAAGCCTTCGCCAACCTGATTGAGCAGCTGGATAATGATTGCTCGGGCATGGCGTTGCACGAAATCATCGACCATGTGACGATCCACACCGGCCTGATTGAACATCATAAAAGCGAGCGCGGCGAGAAAGGCCAGGCACGGGTCGAAAACCTGGAAGAGCTGGTCAACGCCGCCCGCGCTTTTACCCAAGGCGATGTGTTTGAAGCGCCTGAGGCGGGCGAAGGCATGGCGGCGCTGGAAGCGTTTCTGTCTGAAGCCGCCCTTAACGCTGGCGACCACGAAGCCGAAGAGTTTGAGGATAGCGTACAGCTGATGACATTACACTCGGCAAAGGGCCTAGAGTTCCCGGTGGTGTTTATTGCTGGCGTCGAGGAAGGGCTGTTTCCTCACAAGATGTCGCTGGAGGAGCCGGGCAGGCTCGAAGAGGAGCGGCGACTCTGTTACGTCGGCGTCACCCGCGCCATGCAGAAGCTCTACCTCACACACGCCGAAACCCGCCGCCTGCACGGCAAAGAGGTGTTCCCACGCCCATCGCGTTTCTTACGCGAGCTGCCGCCGCACCTACTCGAAGAAGTCCGTCTGCGCGGGCATATTTCCCGCCCGGTCACCGCGTCGCGTACCTCCTTTGCCCAGCAGAGCATCGAAAGTGACGGCGACATACCCAGCCTTCATGTCGGCCAGGGAGTGGAGCACCCGGTATTTGGCGAAGGGATTATTCTTAACGCGGAAGGCGAAGGTGCCCGCGCCCGGGTACAGGTAAGCTTTGAAGGCGAAGGGGTCAAATGGCTAGTGCTCGGTTTTGCCAAACTAACGCCGCTATAAACCGACGGTTCGTGCATGGAAAATGGCCCTTATGGCGCTGATACGCCAAGGCTACAGCATGAAAGACGCCAGCGATGAGAATCGAAAGGCTTGCGAGCCAAATCCGCTATACAGCATACTAATGCGCTTACACTGCGCCCTTAGCGCCCGATAACAAGCGCCTTTATAACAATACTTTGATCACCTTTGGAGTTTTGCTCACCATGCAACGCCGTCACTTCCTCAAAACCGCCAGCCTTGGCGTCGCCGGGGCCGTTGCCGCCCCCTTTGTCACCACCTCCAGCGCGCGCGCTCAAGAGACCTATACCTGGGACATGGTCACCTCGTGGCCAAAAAACTTTCCTGCCCTGGGCACCGGTGCGAATGATTTCGCCCGCCGGGTAGAGCAGCTCTCCAACGGCCGCATGCAAATCCGCGTCCACGGCGCAGGTGAACTGGTACCTGCCCTGGAAGTATTCGATGCCGTGGCTGCCGGTACCGCTGAAATGGGTCACTCTGCCTCTTACTATTGGCGCGGCAAAGTGGCTGCCTCGCAGTTCTTTACCGCCGTACCGTTCGGTATGACGACTACCGAAATGAACGCCTGGTTATACCATGGCGGTGGTCAGGAGCTGTGGGATGAGATCTACGCCAATCACAACCTGAAGCCGTTTGCCGTGGGCAATACCGGCACGCAAATGGCGGGCTGGTTCAAGAAAGAAATCAACTCGCTAGACGATATGCAGGGGCTGAAACTTCGTCTGCCTGGCTTGGCGGGTGAAGCGATGAACGGCATCGGCGTCAGCACTGTGAATATTCCAGGTTCAGAGATTTTCACCTCGCTGCAAACGGGCGCGTTGGATGCCGCTGACTGGGTGGGGCCGTATAACGACATGGCATTTGGTTTGCACCAGGTGGCTGACTACTACTACACCTCGGCGTGGAACGAGCCCTCTGCCGTACTGGAAGGCACGATCAACCTGGATGCCTGGAACGCGCTGCCGGAAGACCTGCAAGACGTGATCCGTGAGGCCGCACGGGCGTCTAACCTGGCCATGATCAGCGAATTTGCCTTCCGCAACGCGCAAGCTCTGGAAGCTCTGGTCGATGAGCATGGCGTGCAGCTGCGAACCTTCCCTGAAGACGTTATGGCCGCGCTTTACACCTCTTCGCAGGAAGCCATCCAGCGCCAGGTCGACAACGACGAGGATTCCCGTCGTGTGTACGAGTCTTATTCTGCGTTCCAGAAATTGCTACGTCCGTTCAGCGATGTTGGTGAATACGCCTACCTCAAGAACCGCGATAACGTCGGTGGTTAATAAACCGCCAAGTGGGTAAGCGACAGACATAGCAAAGGGCGCACTAAACGCCCTTTGCTGTTTTGGGAAGCAGACTTAGTGAGGAACTAGTCGCTATGCACCGCGCGGATTCGCCCGTTATCGTCCAGCGCAACCATCACAAAGCGCGCTTCGGTGACTTTCTGGCGCTCCTCTATACGCTGCCCATGATGAGGCCGCACCCAAACCTCTACGTCAATTTTGATCGAGCTATTGCCAATCTCTTTTACCTGGGTGTAGACACTGACCATCGAGCCAACGCGCACGGGGCTTAAAAAGTCCATGGCTTCAATCGCCACGGTCGCCGTTCGGCCACCCGCTTCACGCCCTGCAGCCAGTTCAGCCGCCTGATCCATTTGATTGACCAGCCACCCCCCGGGAATATCACCATAAAAATTGGTATCTTGGCGGGAAGCCAGTAATTTTAAAGTAAGTTGGCCCTGAGGGGCGGGTACGTCGTCCAAATCGGTTTCCAAAAGAGTCATGTGTTAGTCGCTTAGTCAGTTTATTGTTGTAAACGTTGCTGAGTGGCACGTTGTTAATGAGTGTTGCTGCATCGCAACACAAAGGAATGGATTCAGTTAACCATAAGAGGACGCTCGTTTGAATACTCGTTTGACGACTCTTTTAACAACTTTTTTAACAGACAGGGGCTCACCTTTCGCTATACGGCATATTTTATTGCGCTATGCGGCGATCACCCTGCTGCTGGCGACGCCCCTGGCCTGGGGGCAGTCAGCACCTATCAGCGGCACCTTAGGCGCGGTGGGTTCTGACACCATGGCGGGGCTGATGCTGCGCTGGGGCGAATCCCTTACCACCCGCTATCCGGACGTAAAGCTGCAATTTCAAGCGAGCGGTTCGGCCAGCGCGCCAACAGCCCTGGTGGCCGGCACCACCCGGCTTGGCCCGATGTCTCGGCCGATGACCAGCGAAGAGCGCGATAACTTTATTGAGCGCTATGGCTACCCACTCCTGGAATTAAAGGTTGCCCGAGACGCGCTTATCGTTGTTGTACACCGCCATAACCCGCTGCGCGCGCTAACCCGCCAGCAGGTCGATGCAATCTTCTCGACTTCGCGTGCCTGCGGTGCCGAGGCGCCGATCAGGCGCTGGGAACAACTCCCGGCAACCCGTGATTGGTCATTTGGCCGTATTGCGTTACATGGGCGTAATCTTGCCTCGGGCACTCATGGGCTATTTCAAGAGCGGGCATTATGCGGCGGATATTTTCGCAACGATATCAGTGAACACCCAGGCTCATCGGCAGTGGTCGCCGCTGTTGGCGAATCCGCCAATGCGATGGGCTACGCCGGGTTTAACCACCTAACCCCAGCTGTGCACGCGTTGAGCCTCTATAACGATGGTGGCACCGCCATACCGCCCGATGAAGCAGCGATACAAAGCGGTGATTACCCGCTGTCGCGCTACCTATATCTCTACGTGAACTTACCGCCTGGAGAGACCTTACCCCCAGCCGAGCAGGCACTAATCAGCTTGATTATGTCCGATGAAGGCCAACAGATTGCTCGCGCATCCGGCTTTGTTCCGTTAACCCCCAGTGTCCTTAACGCACAACAAAGGTGGTAAACCACTGTCATCTAAATGACACATAATTATCTTAGGGTAAGGAACCTGTCTATGCACTGTCTTTCAATACATATTGGTCAGTTCTGTGATCACCTCGGTTTTGCCATGATATCGCCATGACCCCACCTCGGTTAAGCTCTTCTCGACAGCGGCTGCTGCAGGATCGCGTGGCTACCGGTTTAATTACCGCGGGCGGCGTGGGCGTGCTGCTGGCAATTCTGGCGATCGGCGTTTTTTTGGTGTGGGAAACCCTGCCACTGCTGGTGATTGGCGATACCTTAGCCCTGGCTAAGCTCTCACCCCTGGCCTGGGGCACCCTCAAGGCCGCGCTAGCTGCGCTGCTATTCGCCATTCCCGTGGCCTTAGGGGCCGCAATTTACTCTGCGCTGTTTATGTCAGCGCGCCTGCGTTCGCGCATCAAGCCCGCGCTCGAAATGATGGAGGCTATCCCCGGTGTGGTGGTGGGCTTTATTGCCGGGCTTATTTTGGCACCTTGGGTAGAGCGTCATCTCGCCAGCGCTTTAATGCTGATCATTTGGCTGCCGCTCAGTGCTGCGCTGGCCGGTTTACTCTGGCAGTTGGCAAAAACACGCTTACGCCGTCGATTACCGCTTTCCTGGGCAGGTCTCTGGCTAGTGCCCTGGTTTGTCTTCATGGTGGCGATAGCGCTATGGCTCGCACCATGGTTAGAGCAGCATTGGTTAGGCGGTGACCTACGCCAATTGCTCGACCAGCGCTACGGCATGGATTACGCCACCCGTAACGCGCTGATCGTCGGCATTGCCATGGGGTTTGCGGTTATCCCCAGCATCTACTCACTGGCAGAAGACGCGCTGGCCGATGTGCCTTCGACCTTAATAGAGGGCGCCCAGGCGCTGGGTGCCAGCCGCTGGCAGGCGCTGTGGAAAGTGGCACTGGTGGCAGCGGGCCCAGGTATCTTCTCGGCGATAATGATTGGTGCGGGCCGGGCGGTGGGCGAAACCATGATAGTACTTATGGCCAGTGGCAATACTGCCCTGTTTAGCGCCAGCCCCTTTGAGGGAATGCGCTCGATGGCCGCGGCTATCGCCATCGAGCTACCTGAAGCGTCACCCGGTAGCCAGACTTACCATCTGCTGATTTTGGCCGCGCTGGTGCTATTTATATTCACGTTTCTGGTCAACACCCTTGCCGAGGTCGTCCGCCAACGCTTGCGCCGCCGCTACCGTCAGATAGGAGGTACACTATGACCTCTGTCTCGGCCAACTCCGCCTCTCGCCACCCGCGTTTTAGCCGGGTAAATGACTTATGGCCCTGGCTATGTGCAGCCAGCGTAGCGCTTTCCCTGCTGATGCTGGGCGCCCTACTCACGTTACTGCTGGTACGCGGGCTAGGGCACTTTTGGCCCGCCACGCTAGAAGAGATCACCCTTAGTTCAGGGGAAACCTTTGCTGGTCAAGCCGTACGTGAGGTCGCTCTGCCCCAGCAGGACGGCGATGAACGCCTTTACTTCACCGGCAACCAAGATATCGATGGCGTTCGCTGGCGCTGGGTGGCGATTGATGAAATTGTCGAGCGCGCCCAGCCAACCGACTTGATTCGTTTGGACCGCAGCCCTTGGGGCGACTTTATCGGCCGTTTAGTGGCAATTGAGCAGCACGGCCAGCGCTGGGAGGGAGACGCCGCTTGGCAACAGTTGGCGACTCTCTTAAAGCTACCCGCCAACCAGCGCCAGGAGAGTCAGCTGCTGCTCACCACCGTAGACGGCCAAATCCTGCGCCAACCGCTGGCCAACGTGGTGAGCGCTCAGACGCCTAATGCCATGGCATGGTGGCAGAAAACGTTCGCCTGGGGGGATGCGGTTTGGCGGTTTCTGAGTGAGGGCCCACGGGCAGCCAATACCGACGGTGGCGTCTGGCCAGCGATATTTGGCACGGTGCTAATGGTGATTTTAATGTCAGTTATCGTGACCCCGTTTGGGGTGCTGGCAGCCATTTATCTTAATGAAATCGCTCATCAAGGTCGGCTAACTCGGCTAGTCCGCATTGGTGTGCGCAATCTGGCGGGTGTCCCGTCGATTGTGTATGGGGTATTTGGCTTAGGGGTGTTTGTTTACGGCGTTGGCGGCTCGCTGGATGAGTGGTTTTTCAGCGATACGCTGCCGTCACCCACGTTTGGCACTGGCGGCCTGCTATGGGCGTCACTCACCCTGGCACTGCTGACCCTACCGGTGGTGATTGTGGCCACAGAGGAGGGGCTGGCGCGGATTCCCGAGGCTCAACGTGAAGGGGCCGTGGCGCTCGGTGCTACCCGCTTAGAGATGCTCACCCGCATCGTGCTGCCCATGGCAGCCCCCGCCATGCTGACGGGGGTCATTTTAGCGGTTGCCCGCGCGGCTGGCGAGGTAGCGCCATTAATGCTCGTTGGCGTCGCCAAACTAGCGCCACAAATGCCGATTGATGGTGAGTTTCCTTACCTACATTTAGAGCGCAAGTTCATGCACCTTGGCTATCATTTATTTGATACCGCCTTTCACGGCGAAGATGTGCAGGCCGCCATACCGCTGGTTTACGCCACAGCGCTACTTTTAGTGTTGATTGTGCTGGTGCTTAACCTAACTGCCATATTTCTGCGTCATTATCTTAGGCGTCAACGGGGAAACGAATGCTAGCGTCATTACATTCATCCAATACCTCTCAGGCACCAGTGGCGCACTTTTTGTCCGAACACAGCTGTCTGAGTATCGATCACTTTAGCCTCGCCTACGCGGGGAAAGAGGCATTGCGCGACTTAACCCTTAGCGTTCCGCGTCATCGTGTAACGGCCTTCATTGGTCCGTCAGGCTGCGGTAAGTCGACGTTGTTGCGGGCGATTAACCGCTTGCACGATCTCAATGAGTCGGTAACTCATAGCGGCCAGGTCAAGCTGGAGGGGCAAGATATTCATGACCCGCAAATGAATGTGACGGAGCTGCGGCGGCGTGTCGGGATGGTATTTCAAACGCCCAACCCCTTTCCCATGTCGATCTATGAAAACGTTGCTTTTGGCCTGCGACTGCAACAGCGCCTTCCCAAGCGCAAAAGGGACGACATTATTGAGTGGGCACTAACATCCGCCGCCCTGTGGGATGAAGTGAAAGATCGCCTGCACCGCTCCGCCTGGCAGCTTTCCGGTGGTCAGCAGCAGCGCCTGGTGATTGCCCGCACTTTAGCAGTTCAGCCCGACGTGCTGCTGCTTGATGAACCTGCGTCAGCACTCGACCCGATTTCAACCCTCAAAATTGAGGAGTTGATCCGCAACCTCAAGTCGGAGCTGACGCTGGTACTGGTCACCCATAATATGCAACAAGCGGCGCGCGTATCGGATTACACCGCCTTTTTGCATCAAGGTGAGCTGGTTGAATACGGGCCTACCGATCAAGTCTTCACCAACCCCCGTTTGCAACGCACCGAAAACTACATCACCGGCCGCATCACCTAGGCCTTAGCGACTGAAACGTCAGGAGTGCTCCATGGATATTACTAGCGACTCTCACAGCCAGCATATCTCTCGCCAGTTCAACCAGGAGCTGGAAGAGCTGAAAACCCACCTGATGGCCATGGGTGGTCTGGTGGAAAAACAAGTGCAGGATGCTGTCTTTGCGCTACTGGAAGGCGACACCCGCTTGGCCGAACAGGTGCGTGACAATGACCGTCAGGTCAACGACCTGCAGCTGCAAATCGACGACGAATGCACCCGCGTACTGGCGCGCCGTCAGCCTGCAGCGTCCGATTTGCGTCTGGTGCTGGCCGTCATCCGTGCCACCTCAGACCTTGAGCGAATTGGCGATGAAGCCAGCAAAATCGCCCGCAACGCGCTACTACTCAGCGAAAACTCTAGCACCATCCGTGGCTTGGTAGAGGTGCGCCACATCAGCGAGCACGTGCGTAAAATGCTCCGCGACGCACTCACCGCCTTTGCCCGCTTCGATACCGACCTGGCTATGCAGGTCGTGCGTGAAGACCAGCTAGTTGACGACGAGTACAGCAGCGCTATGCGCTCGTTAATGACCTTTATGATGGAAGACTCGCGTTCAATCACGTCGGTACTCAGCATAATGTGGGTACTGCGCGCGCTGGAGCGGGTAGGCGACCACGCCGATAACCTGGCGGAGTACGTGGTTTATCTCGTCAAAGGCCTGGATATTCGCCATAGCGACACCGACGACCTGGATCCGAAGGTGCTAAAAAAGTCTTGACCTGATAGGGGTTTCCTCCTGCAATACGTCCAGGCTGCGGCCTGGACGTTGCAATCACGAGGAGCTCACCATCATGCTGGATGCTGTCACTGCGCTTAGCCGAGGTACACGCTGTGTATATCAGCCGGGAATGCGCCGCTATATTTTTCTGCCGATTCTCGTCAACCTGATTGTCTATGTGAGTATGTTCAGCTTTGTCCTCAACCGCTTCGACGGCTGGTTGGCTCATTGGATGAACATGGTGCCTGCCTGGCTGGATTGGCTGACGTGGCTTATCTGGCCCCTGTTTGTGATTAGCCTGTTAGTAGTGGTGTTTTTTACCTTCACGCTGGTTACCAGCCTAATTGCAGCCCCTTTTTACGGATTTTTGGCCGCCAAAGTTGAAATCCTAGCCACTGGCCGTGAACCGCTTGATGACCGAAATCTGACCAAAACAGCCATCGATGCCGTCGGTCGCGAGTTCGTTAAGCTCGCCTATATTCTGCCGCGTGCCGCGGGCCTGTTTGTGATTAGCTGGATTCCAGGCGTGAATTTAGTTGCCCCACTACTGTGGGCGCTATTTTCTGCCTGGGTGATGGCCATCACCTATTTGGATTACCCAATGGATAATAACAAGGTGACGTTTGCCGATATGCGTCAACGGCTCTCTAAACGCTGGTGGCAAAGCCTCAGTTTTGGAGGACTGGTCACGCTAATCACCTGGATTCCACTGGCCAATCTATTTCTGATTCCCGGCGCCGTAGCGGGTGCCGTACTGCTCTGGGATGACCACTACAGAGACGCACGTAGTGACGTACGTGGCATCATGCCGCAGTAGGTGCTTATTACCTAGGCTACGCCACTTTGCTACCTTTACGTTTTGCTCGTCTATTCTGGACTCAATCAACAACAAAGGAATAAATGCATGATAAAACCGATGGCTTGGCTTGGTGGCGTACTCTTGATTGGCGCTATGTCTATTTCGATGACGTCTATGGCGATAGCCCACGACGTGCAAACAGACGCTATGCGTATCGCCCACCCCTTCGCGACGCCCACCCCGCCAGGTGCTGCCAACGGCGCCGCCTATGTGGATATCACCGCCTTTTCAGATCCCGTTACTCTCGTGGGCGCGAGCAGCCCTGCGAGCAGCAACGTTGAGCTGCACGATATGCAAATGAACGGCGATATGATGCAGATGCGGCATGTGGAAGAGATTCGTGTCGAGGCTGGGGAGACCTACACTATGCGACCTGGTGGCGGCTTTCACTTAATGCTGATTGGATTAACAGAGCCGCTAAAAGAGGGCGGGCGGTTCCCCCTCACGCTCACCTTTGCTGAACAAGGTGATGTGGACATTGAGGTCTGGATTCAAAGCGCCCAAGAAGGCAGCGAAGCTGCTGATGGACATCATCACCATTAGTGGCTGTGGCTGCTATAAAAAACTAGACCCCGCATCAGCAGGGTCTAAGGGCACAATACTAAGACAATGACTAGCGCTAGCTTCCTTTCCTTTTGTGGGACTCCAACCTTGGAATTTAACCCTGACCAGCGCTCTGATTGTCGTTTGATTCATTCCTTGAATCGTTGTGCATCCGTATCGGTGTGACACGCTTTCACATGTTTAGGTCACACCTTAAGCGTAATGTATTTCTTCACAATTGCAAACTTTTGTTACCAAACGTTTCCGTCACCTTCGTCCTGGGTTAAATCTTTTGCGGTGTACTCTGCTTGAGTGCTAGTCCGATGCGACTCTGCCTTAATAACTTTAGGGCGGTCGCCTTCGTCGTACATCAAATCAGATGGGCTAAAATCAGCTTGTTCGGTTGTACGCTGTGATTGAACCTGCATAGGCTCATCGTCAACCGTTAAGCCTTGATTGGCTTTGATGGAAAAATTTGCAAATGCAAGTGGACTTGCCAGCAAACCAAATGAAAGACCCACAACGGCTGCTTTTTTAACAAATACGTTAAACATAAACTTTACTCCTGTTGACTGTTTGATACCGCTGAAGTGAAGTGAGAAGAACCTTCTGGCTCACATCTCACTGCGGTTAGCTTCACTACTACTGGAATGCATATGTAATACCAATCACCTTTTTAAAAAATTAAATCATTTAAAAACAACTATTTATATAGTATATATTGCGCACAATAATATGTTACAAAAAACAAAAGCGCGCTAAATACATGTGCACAAATGACACATGTGCAAAATTGTCTGTGCCTTTATGACACACTCCGCAGAGTGCCCAATAGGTATGTATGTCAATACTCTTCATACCAGAATCGACACCTTAGGTTAAAAGAGAAACGAGAAAAGTGCTGGAGAAGAGGGGGGGAGGGGAAAAAGTAGGCAGCAAAAAATTAGGCCCCGCATTAACGGGGCCCGATATCAGAATTGGTTATAGGTAATGACTAACGCTAGCTTCCACTCCTTGTGCGGGACTCCAACCTTGGAATTTACCCTAACTAACGTTTTTGCTTACCTATTGATTCATCCATGAATCTGAAAAGCATCCTTGCCTTTGTAACATCCTGTTGATCGCTTCTTCATCCGATGAAAAAGCCTTCGATGATATCTAAAGCGTAATTACTGGTTAGTTACTGCCGTCATTTTCTTCGACAAGGTCATCTTTATCAAAGTCAGCATTATTTGATTGGCTGCTTGAACGAGGCTTCATGTCGCTGGCATCGTCGCCTTCGTCACTGGTTAAATCGTGCTGACCATTTTCGTCTGTACTATCGTGGCTAGTGGCAGTGCTTTGGGGATCCATTGGCTGCTCATCAGCCGTGATACCTTGATTCTCGTCAATAGCAGTATTTTCGTCTGTTTGTGCAAAAGCTAATGGGCTTGCCATCAAGCCAAAAGAAACACCTAAAATTCCAGCTTTCTTGAGAAAATCCTTGGACATCATATTCCACCTCTGATCGCTGTTTGGTACTGCTTGGTTAAGAAAGAAAGGCTTACTAAAAGCCAGCAATTCCTGCGGTCATCTTCCTTAATTTATAAGCTGCAGCAGACATGCCAGAAAACCATTATATAAAATTTAAGCCAATAAAAACAATTACTTATTAACAAAATAATTACACCAAAAAGTCATTCATAAACCAATACAGAATGCATAGCGCTGTATAGAAATGGCACATGCGCAATGTTTTACCAACATTGCATGTCAATATTACTCATTCCTACAAACATTAAGCGACGGGATGACTTGCTAAATTAAACAACACGCGAGGAGGGGAAGGCGCAGCGAAACAGCGCGCCCTTGCCGGGGTGAGACTCAATTTGCAGTTGCGCATCGTGACGCAACAGCACGTGCTTAACGATCGCCAAACCTAAACCGGTGCCGCCGGTCGCGGTGCTGCGCCCCTTATCGACACGGTAAAAGCGTTCAGTTAAGCGGGGGATATGAACGGGATCGATCCCTTCGCCATTATCTTCAACGTCAATATAACCGCCACCAGTAGCACTCGCTTTCCAGCGCAGTGTGATTTGGCTGCCTGCTGGCGTGTAACGAACCGCATTAAAAGCAAGGTTAGAAACAGCGCTACGAATTTCCTGTTCACTGCCTAGCAGCCGAGCATCGCTTTCAAGCGCGACGGTGATGGTATGACGCTGATGCGATAGGGCCAGCGCATCATCACACACGCTTTGCAGTAAAGGCTCAAGTGAAATCGGGTGATGATCTTTACCACCCTGGTCAATCTCCAAGCGCGAAAGCAGCAATAAATCATTGACCAAATTCTGCATTCGCTGCGTCTGTTCCTGCATTTGCTGGATACTGCGCCCTAATCGTGGCGGAAGCTGATCGGCGATATCGCTGTAGGTTTCCAAATAGCCGGAAAGAACGGTTAGAGGTGTACGTAGTTCGTGGGAGACGTTGGCGACGAAGTCACGTCGCATCTGCTCAAGGCGATGCAAGCGGGTAATATCCCGTGCCATCACCAAGCGCTCGTCGTCGCCGTACAGGGTAATTTGATACTGCAGGATTCGCCGTTCATCAATCGGTGAGGTTAGCGTTAACGGCTCACTGTAGTTACGCGCATTAAAGTAGCTGATAAAGCTTGGTTCGCGCAGCAGGTTGGTAATGTGCTGACCACGGTCATGGGCGGTTTGTAGCCCCAGCATGGCGGTGGCGGCGCTGTTCCACCACTCCAGGTCACCGTGGCGGTCAAGCATGACCACACTATCGCGCATCGCTTCAGACGACTCTTGAATACGCGCCAAGGTAGCTCGCAGGCGGCTTTGGGTAATACGCTGGCTTTTTTGATAGCGGTATAAACGGTCAAATAGCTCGCCCCACATCCCGCTGGCAGCAGGCGGCTCATCGTGAGGATGGAGGGTGAGCCACAGGTAGAGCTCGCGCAACTGTCGTAGGTGGTAAAAAAGACATATCGCAAGCCCTGCAGCAAGCCCTAGCCCTGCCGAGCCCAACAGCCAACCTAAGCAAGTACTTAGCGTGGCCAGCCACGCTATTCGCCACAGCTCACGACTCCATAAACGCACATTTACACCCGTGCAGAGAAACGGTAACCGGTACCACGAACCGTTTGAATCAGGTTTTGATGCACATCGCCCAGTGCTTTGCGCAAGCGTCGAATATGCACATCGACCGTGCGCTCTTCGACGTAGACGTTGCCACCCCACACTTGGTCAAGCAGTTGACTGCGCGTGTACGCGCGCTCTTGATGGGTCATAAAAAACTGCAGCAGACGGTACTCGGTGGGGCCCATTTCCAGCGCTTTGCCATGGGCGCTGACCCGGTGGCTCACCGGATCAAGTAACAGGCCGTTAATCTCTATCGGGTCTTCAACGCCACGCGGCGTCGCACGACGCAGCACCGCTTTTAGCCGAGCCACTAATTCCCGGGGCGAAAACGGCTTGGTGATATAGTCATCGGCACCGGCTTCCAGCCCTTGAATTTTATTATCCTCTTCGCCTTTAGCGGTGAGCATAATAATCGGTATTTCGGCGGTGGCTTCTTCACGCTTTAGGCGTCTCGCCAGCTCAATACCGCTAGTGCCGGGCATCATCCAGTCCAGCAGCAGTAAATCGGGTTGGTGGTCGACCACCATGGCATGAGCATCCTGGGCGTTGTCCGCTTCGAGCACGCGATAGTCAGCCATTTCCAGCGCGACCGCGATCATCTCGCGAATCGACGCCTCATCATCGACAATCAGAACGGTCTTGGCGGTCATACCAGAGCCTCACGGTGTTCGAAAAAAACTAGTTCAACGAAAGCGAATTCAAAGATAAGCAGTTCAATGACATGTCAGTGACGATAACACCATGACTTGATGACAATTATATGACATTGATAGAAATTAGCCCGCCGCAGGCCACCAACTTAGCGCGATACCGGCAAAAATCAGCAGGCCCGACCAGTGATTATTGAGAAACGCCTGAAAGCAGGCATCCCGCTCCTGATCGCGAATTAAGCGCTGCTGATGCAGAAAAGTTGACGCCATTGCCGCGAGCCCTAACCAGAAGAAACCACCTAAACCAGCCCGCCAACCTACCCAGGCCAGCAATCCCAGGGTGGCTACCTGGAGAAAGCCGATAATCAAACGGTCCGCATTTCCAAACAGCACGGCCGTCGATTTAATGCCAATTTTTAAATCATCGTCGCGATCGACCATGGCGTACTGGGTATCGTAAGCCACTGTCCAACACACATTAGCGCAAAATAGCAGCCATGCTTCCAGCGGCACGTAGCCCAGCACGGCGCCAAACGCCATCGGAATCGCCCAGGAAAAAGCCGCGCCCAGCACCACCTGAGGAAAGTGGGTATAGCGCTTCATGAACGGATAAATAATCGCCAGCAGCACCCCGCCCAGCGAGAGCAGTACCGTAAACCAGTTGGTCAGTAATACCAGAATAAACGCAGCAGCCACCAAAGCGATAAACAGTAACTGGGCTTCGGATTCGCTGATACGGCCTGTCGCTAGCGGACGATGCTTAGTGCGCTTTACATGGCCGTCAAAGTGGCGGTCAGCGTAGTCGTTGACCACGCAGCCCGCGGCGCGCATCACGTAAACGCCGGCCACAAAGATCAGCAGTACATCTCGCCCTGGTACACCTTCTGCAGCCACCCATAGGGCCCACAGTGTCGGCCACATCAAAAGCCATGTGCCTATCGGCCGGTTCAAGCGCATCAGCTGTAAAAAATCTGCCACGCGAGCCCATCCCTTCGGCCGCAACAGTGAACGATCCATGCTTACCTCACGAAGAATAAGATGCAGGCGCTAGCCTAGCGCGAAGGCAGGCCAAGATCATCCGCCATCGCCGCTAAAAAGTACTCCTGCACTAATAACGATAGCCCGCCGTGCTTACAGCCGTGATAAAAAACAGAACGACGGCCCCAGGCGCAGTCTTCCTGTATACCGCTCACGCTAGCAAACGGGGGGAACTGAGTCGTCACTTCAAGTGGCCCGCGCACTAAACCCGGCTGACGAAATAGCCAACTGCCGAGCGAGCGCTCGCCCAAACTCTCCAAACGTTGGCCCTTAAGCTGCGTGAGCGGGGCGACCGAGCGCGCCACCACCCACGGCGTTTCATCTAAACACAGCGCCACTTCCCGCAGCCAAGCGTAACGCTTGGCGCCAATGCCCAGCGCCTGAGCCTCATCTGGTCGCGGCCAGCCTACACCCTGGCGTAGCAGCCGCACTCGAAACTGTTTCTCACCACCCGCGGCCATTAAGCGGGCGGTCAACGAGTCGGTAGAGGCAACCCACTGCCACCAGGGAGCACTCATCGCCGGGCGTGCCGCATTAATCGGGCGCCAGCGGGAAAATAGAGGAATTTGCCGAAAAGCAGCAGCCGTCACCGAATTCTCCAGGGCAATTAACGGGTTGGCTAGTGTAACATGGGGCACTGAAAGGCTTTTGTTTCAGCACCTTTTTTAGCGACTCTGTTTAGCGACTCATTTTTCGCAACCCTTTTTAGCAACTTTTTTGGTGTCTGCATGCCCGCAACCCAAACACAAAAAACGTCTTCACACGCTGCGCTGGTGATTGTTGGCACAGGAATGGCAGGGGTAGGACTTGCCCGGGCGTTGCGCCGATTAGGCGACCAACGCTCAATCACGCTGGTGAGCGCTGACAGCGGCGATGACTACAGCAAGCCGTTGCTCTCCACTGGCTTCGCCAAGGGCCTGATGCCCGATAAATTAGCCCAGCGGAGCGCTACTGAACTTGGCGAAGAACTCAACGCCCAGGTTGTTACCCACACCCAGGTGAACGCACTGGATGTGGATAACCAAACAATCCTGCTCGAAGAAGGCCAGGTGCTCGGCTACGACACACTGGTATTAGCCACCGGCGCTGCGCCACGGGTGCCCTTCAGCATCGACCCCAACGTCGCCCCACGCTGCTTTACCATCAACGACCTAGATGACTACCGCCGCTTTCATACAGCATTAGGCCATGGCCCTGCACGAGTAGCGATTATTGGCGCTGGGCTGGTTGGCTGTGAATTTGCCAACGACCTGCATGCTGGCGGTCATCAAGTCAGCGTTGTTGCCCCCGAGAGAAGCCTGCTTCCTCGCTTGCTGCCACCGCCCTTAGGGAACGCCCTAGGCGACGCCTTTAGCGAAGCAGGCATCCACCTTCACCTTGGCCGTTCAATTGATTCCATCGCGGCAGAAAGCGGCGAAGACATCGTATTACGCCTGGATAACGGCGACACCGTCAGCGCTGATCTCGTGCTGATGGCCACCGGCCTCGCGCCCCGCACGGCGCTTGCCGAATCGGCTGGTTTAAGCGTATCGCCTAGCGGTATAGCCGTTGACCGCCAGTTGCGTACTTCGCACCCCAATATCTTCGCCCTGGGCGATGCGGCCTGCGTGGAGGGCGTTAATGCTATGTACGTTCAGCCGCTGCAAGCCAGCGCTAAGGCACTGGCGGCAACCCTTTCAGGCTCGTCCACACCGGTTAGCTTCGGTGCTTGGCCGGTGGTGGTTAAAACGCCGCTGCTGCCAGTGGTGGCCTACCCACCAACCACCACCCCCGAACGCTGGCGAATTGAAGGCGAAGGCGGCGATATCAGTGCCTTGGCTGAAAATAAAGACGGACGTTTGATTGGTTTTGCGTTGACAGGCGGCTGCGTGAGAAGGAAAGTGGAGCTTTCCAGAGCAGCGCCTGCGCTGCTAGGCTGATTTTCGTCGCGTTCACGACTAGGCTAGAGAAGCTAACCTAATCGGCTACGCACCCAACAACATGCTTTTGTTTGATGTTTGATTTCTTTTAAAAAGGGGAGATTCCTTATGCGCAAACCTGAACTCGCTGCAGCCATCGCTGAAAGTGCCGACCTGTCCAAAGATAAAGCTGGCCAAGTGCTGAACGTTATTCTGGATGAGATTACCAACAGCGTTGCTAAGGGCGAAGATGTCGCGCTGATTGGTTTTGGCACCTTCACGGTACGTGAGCGCGCAGCGCGTACCGGCAAAAACCCGCAAACCGGTGCCCCGCTGCAAATTCCGGCCAGCAAAAACGTTGCCTTTAAGCCAGGCAAAGGACTGAAGGACGCCGTTTCCTAATGAAGCTCAAGCTGACGCTGTGGCTGTTGGGCGTAATGCTCAAACGCGCCCTGCGCCGCAAGCCGCGCTTTCGTGAACAGTTAGAACGTATGCGCGGCCTGGACTGGGGGATTGCCACGGAAGATCTAAGCATTGCCCGCCACTACCGGATGACGCCGAAAAGCATCAGCACCGGTAAAGGGTTGCCCGTTGACTTAGATCTTGAGCTACGTTTCCGTGATCAGGAAACCGCCTTGAAAGTCCTCAAAAAGCCAACCCAGCAGGCCTTTCTTGACGGCATGGTAAACGGCGACGTGCGCTTAGTGGGTGATTCCGCCGATATGAATAAACTACAGAAACTACTCAAGTATCTGTAGTTCTTACCCGCCACGTTAATGTGGCGGGTTTCCCTCCAAGATCCCCATTCAACGAATCTCGACCCCTGCCAACCCTTTATTGGCTGCTTTCTACCGTTACTTAAAGACAACCACAGCGTTAAGCCTATATACTAAGAAATTATACTAAAGTCTAATAACTGCCCATAAGAGCTTATATGCCCATTTCTTTGCCGCTGCGGCGCCTTTGGACTCTCGATAAATTCGCCTACAGCCTGCGCGTTTTTATAGCGTTCAGCGGTGCGTTGCTGTTCAGCGGCCTAATGGGCGATGTGGCGCTGGTCATTCCGCTGTTTCTGGGCATTATCGCCTGCGCGCTATCTGAAACTGACGACAGCTGGCAAGGCCGTTTTCAAGCGCTCCTGGTAACGCTGGTGTGTTTTACCTCAGCGTCATTTATTGTGCAGTGGCTATTTCCCTGGCCATGGCTGTTTGTTGTGGGGCTAGGACTTTCGACCTTTATGCTGATAATGCTTGGCGCTATCGGCCAGCGTTACGCCACTATTGCCTCTGGCACGCTGATACTGTCTATCTACTCGATGATCAATATTGAACAGCACGGCGGGGTGGATGAAGACGTAGCGGCACGCCAGCTGCTGCTATTGGCCGGGGCGGTGTGGTACGGGGTAATCTCAATAGTGTGGTGCGCGCTGTTTTCGCGCCAGCCGGTCAAGCAGAGCATGGCGCGGGTGTACAAAGCGCTGGGCGAGTTTCTGATACTGAAATCGGCGCTGTTTGAACCGGTGCGCGGTGTAGATGTGGAAGCGCGCAGGGTGGCATTGGCGCGCCAGAACGGCAAAGTCGTCGATGCGCTCAATCAAGCCAAAGAGATGATTTTTAGGCGTTTAGAGGGCCAGCGCGGCGACCGAAAACTCAACCGCTACCTGCGTATCTACTTTATCGCTCAGGATATTCACGAACGCGCCAGTTCCACCCACTACCCCTATAGCGCGCTCAGCAAAGCATTCTTCCACCACGACGTGCTGTTTCGCTGTCAGCGGCTGCTGGATCAGCAGGGGCGAGCTTGTCGCCAGCTAGCCAAATCACTATTGCTCAACCGCCCATTTGACCACCAGCAGAGCGAAGAGGCACTCGCTGACTTACACGCCTCAATTGAGAACCTGCGTGACCGGGGTAAGCCCGAGTGGCGCCCCCTGCTGCACCCCCTAAGCGCCCTCGCCGACAACCTGGCCACCCTGGAGAGTCAGCTTGCCAGCGCCCACAATCCCGGCGTCAGCGATGAGCGACGCGACAGCTCGCTTTACGACCGTTCCCCGTCGAGTTTACTGGAAGCATGGAAACGGGTGCGCCTGAATTTTACGCTGGGCTCCCCCACCTTTCGCCATGCGATGCGGCTCTCCATTGCCCTAATGACCGGTTACGGGCTAATGCAGTGGATCGACCCAGAACAGGGTTTTTGGATTCTACTTACCACGCTGTTTGTCTGCCGACCCAACTTTGCTACCACTCGGCGATTTTTGTCACAGCGGATTATTGGCACGGTATTGGGCTTGGTGGTGGGCTGGGCGTCGATTAGTCTCTTTCCGCATCCGCTGGTGCAAAGCATCATCGCCGTGGCCGCTGGGGTTTCGTTTTTCGCCAACCGCGAAAAACACTACGTGATCGCCACTGCGTCCATCACCCTGTTGGTGTTGTGCAGCTTCAATCAAGTGGGCGACGGCTATAACTTAATCCTGCCGCGCCTGCTTGATACCCTGCTTGGCTCGCTGATTGCGGGTTTAGCGGTGTTCTTTATCCTCCCCGACTGGCAGGGCCGCAGGCTTTATCGCGAGGCTGCCAACGCGCTAAACAACCATCGCCGCTACCTGGAGGAGATCATCCACCAGTACGAGGAGGGCAAACAGGATGACCTGGCCTATCGCCTAGCGCGGCGCAATGCCCATAACGCCGACGCGGCACTCTCTACCCTGCTCACTAATATGCTCCACGAACCAGGGCATTACCGAAAGCAGGATGCGGATAACGGCCTGCGCTTTCTGGTGCTCTCCAACACCCTGCTAAGCCACCTCTCCGCCCTTGGCGCACACCGCCACCAGTTGGCAGACGATGAAGACGACGCAACCCTGGTGCCAGTGGCAAAGCGCATTGGTGAGTTACTGGGCCAGATCGCGGAACGGTTACACCAGCGCCAGCCGGTTGAGGCGCTAACGGATCAAGCTGCTGAACTGCTAACCCAATTAGAAGAGCAGAGTGCCGCAGCAGACGAACAGGCGGTTACCCTCTACCGCCCTATTCAGAGCCAGCTGCGCCTTATTACCGAGCAACTGGCCCCGCTGGGTGAGGCGGCTAATCGGTTGGTGGGCAGTGAAGATCACACGCCAAGCAGCGCCACCGCTAACGCCTAAACCTGCCCATAACGCCCCGCGGCCTCTCCCAGCCAGCGGCGCACCAGCACGGCGGTGATGTCGGGATTACCTTGCAGCGTTTGGGCCATAGCCGTTACCCGCTCTAACAAGTCGGCATCGCGCTCCAGGTCGGCGATTTTCATCTGCGCCAGACCGGTCTGGCGGGTGCCGAGCACTTCGCCGGGGCCGCGGATTTCCAGGTCTTTCTCGGCGATGCGGAAGCCGTCGGTGGTTTCTCGCATGACCGCCAAGCGCTGGCGGGAGCTTTTCGACAGCGGCGGATGGTAGAGCAACACGCAGAAGCTCTCCGTGCTGCCACGGCCCACGCGGCCGCGAAGCTGGTGAAGCTGGGAAAGCCCTAGGCGCTCGGGGTTTTCGATAATCATCAGGCTGGCGTTGGGAACATCCACCCCTACTTCGATCACCGTGGTGGCGACCAGCAGATCCAGTTCTCCCGCTTTGAAGGCGGTCATTACTTCGGCTTTCTCGCTCGATTTCATGCGCCCGTGAACCAACCCAACGGCAAGTTCAGGCAGGGCTACGGTTAGCTCATCGCGGGTGACTTCGGCGGCCTGGCACTGCAATACCTCGGATTCATCGATCAGCGTGCACACCCAGTACGCCTGGCGGCCTTCGCTGCAGGCTAGCCGAATACGCTCAACCACCTCTGGGCGACGCTCGTCGGGCACCACCACCGTTTTCACCGGCGTGCGGCCGGGGGGCAGTTCGTCGATCACCGAGACATCCAGATCCGCGTAGGCGCTCATGGCCAGGGTGCGGGGAATAGGCGTGGCGGTCATGATCAGTTGGTGCGGCGTTAGCCCGCCCGCCTCGCCCTTCTCACGTAGCGCCAGCCGCTGGTGCACCCCAAAGCGGTGCTGCTCATCAATGATCGCCAGCCCTAAACACTGGAAGTGCACATCATCCTGAAACAGCGCGTGGGTACCCACCACCATGCGTGCTCGGCCATCGGCAATCGCCGCCTTGGCATCCAGCCGCGCTTTACCTTTGAGCTTACCCGCCAGCCACGCCACTTCGATCCCCAGCGGCTCAAACCAGGCTTTAAACGAGCGGTAGTGCTGCTCTGCGAGGATTTCTGTCGGCGCCATGATCGCCGCCTGGCAATTACCTGCCAGGGCGCTCAGCGCGGCCATAGCAGCGACAACGGTTTTCCCCGAGCCGACATCGCCTTGAATCAACCGTAGCATTGGCGCCGGGTGGCTTAAATCGTGGCCGATCTCCTCCAGCACGCGGCGCTGGGCACCGGTTAAGGCAAACGGTAGCTGGGCCAAAAAGCGCGCCTGCAGGCTGCGCCCGGAGGGTAGCGTCGGCGCGCCATCCGCCTGGATACGCAGGCGCACTTCGCGCAGGCTTAGCTGATGGGCCAGCAGCTCTTCCAGCGCCAGCCGCCGCGTGGCCGGGTGCTGACCGCTGGTCAGCTGCTCTATATTCACATCGGGAGGCGGCTGGTGCAGCAAGTGCAGGCTGGCGTGCAAGCCCGGCAGTTGAAAGCGCGTGAGAAGCGCATCGGGTATTACGTCGGGCAACGCTTCGGGGGCGTTGTCCAGTAAACCGAGCGCCTGCTGCGCCAAGGCGCGCAGCCGAGGTTGGTTCAAGCCTTCGGTGGTGGGGTAAATGGGCGTGAAATACTCCTCTACCGGGGTTTCACTGCCACTCAGGCGATACTCGGGGTGGTAGATTTCTAAACCGGTTGCCCCAGCCCGCGCTTCACCAAAAGCCCTCACCGTGGCACCAGGGCGCAGCTGTTGCTGCTGGGCGGGTGAGAAGTGAAAAAAGCGCAGGCTCAAAATACCGCTAGTATCACGCAGGCGCACCAACAAGCTACGGCGGCGCCCTTTGACCACGTCACAGGCGGTCACTTCGCCCTCTATCACCGCCTCCTGCCCTGCACGCAACAGGCCAATCGGGGTCAGCCGCGTGCGATCCTGATAGCGCAGCGGCAGGTGAAAGAGTAGATCGCTGACCCGCTCGATCCCCAAGCGACCAAGTTTCAGCGCCAGCGCTTCGCCTACGCCCTTCAGCGCGGTAATCGGCGCGGAAAGATCGCTCATGGGGCGCTTTTCACGGCTTTGGCAGGTTGACGGCAGTGGCTGATCGCCTGAATCAGCGCCTCGATGGCTTTGGGACGTGGAAAGCTCGCCCGCCAGGCGATCGCCACGGTACGCGACGGCGCTGGATCAACGAAGGGCCGACTGACTAGCATGGCATTTTCATACTGGTCGGTGCCCAGCGCCGACTGCGGCAGCACTGTGATTCCCAATCGAGAAGCCACCATATGGCGAATGGTTTCCAGCGACCCGCCTTCGGCAATCAGCGTATTGTTGGGGCTGTTGAGCTTTTGGGTAATCGCTGGGCAGGCTTCCAGAATTTGATCACGGAAGCAGTGGCCTTCGCCAAGCAGCAGCAGGCGCTCTTCGAGTAAGTCCTCTTTATTGATCGCTTCCCGCTCAACCCATGGATGATTGGCGGGAATGAGTACTTCAAAGGCTTCGTCGTAGATCGGCTTGGTCACCACATCGGTTTCGGTAAACGGCAACGCCACAATAATCACATCCAGCTCGCCGCTTCTTAGCTTGGCGCGCAGCGCGCCGGTCATGCCCTCTTCAATATACAGCGGCATTTGCGGGGCCGCGTTCGCCAGGGCAGGCACTAGATGAGGAAACAGGTAAGGGCCAATAGTATAAATCGCGCCAATGCGTAGTGGGTTGGCCAACTGATCCTTGCCTGCACTGGCCAGCTCAAAAATCAGGCTGCTCTGTTCCAGCACACGCTGGGCCTGGGCAACAATTTTTTCACCCAGCGGGGTCACCTGTACGGTGGACTTGGAACGCTCAAATAGCGGCGTTTCGAGCTCTTCTTCCAGCTTTTTCACCGCCACCGACAGCGTAGGCTGCGACACGTGGCAACGTTCTGCCGCGCGGCCAAAGTGACGCTCCTGGGCAAGGGTTACGATGTAGCGAAGTTCTGTTAAAGTCATAGCGGTGCCAGTGGCATCCTCTCGTAGCAGCGTGTGACTAACATAATGACAGTCAGCGGGATGGAAAAGGACAAGCTAGCTCTGCTGTCGGTCTTCTCATCCGACAATCGCATATTTAGTAGAGACTTTGCATCTAATAGGGAATATTAATCAAGAGGAGTAAGCACGGTGAAGCTAACCGTACTGATTATCGGCTGTGGCGATATAGGGATCAACCTTGGGCGCGAGCTGCTCGAGGAAGGGCACCAAGTGATTGGCCTGCGCCGCAACGTGGAAGCCTTAAAAGGTACTGGCATTAAACCGCTAGCGTTAGACCTGGATAGCCTTGAAGACGCCGATGCCAAAAGCCTTCCCCAAGCTGACTATGTGGTTTATACCGTCAGTGCTGACCGTTTCGATGAGAGCGCCTATCAGAGCGCCTACCCTGAAGGTTTAAAGCGCGTGCTGAGCGTGATGGAACAGCACAAAACACCGCCGCGCCGGGTGTTTTTTGTCTCATCGACCAGTGTGCATGGCCAGCAGGAGGGCGAAGTCGTTAACGAAGAGACGCCTCCCGATTCGACGAGCTTTTCTGGCACGCTAATGTGTGAAGCCGAACAGGCGCTGATCAATCATTCGCTGCCCGGTACGGTGGTTCGTTTTTCCGGCATTTACGGCCCAGGCCGCGACCGGTTGATTCATCAGGTCGCCGAAGGCCGTGTGGCCGCGATCACCCCAGTGGTGTACTCCAACCGCATTCACCGCGACGACTGCACCGGCATTATCGCGCACCTGATTCGCTATCAGGAGAGCGGCAATACGCTGGCAGATATCTACCTAGGTAGCGACTGTGAGCCCGTTACCATGCACAACGTAATGATGTGGCTGGCCGAGCAGCTTAAAGTCGAGGCCACCGAGACCATGCAGTCGCCTCTACGTCGGCGCACTAGCAAACGCTGCGATAACCAGCGCATTATTGACACTGGTTATCAGTTCCGCTTCCCCAGCTACCGCGAGGGTTATGCCCAGGTGCTCAAAGAGGGCGGCTTCCTAGAGCTAAACAAAGCCTAGGGCGACCTAGTCACCGATGACCATCACCGCTTCCGCTTCCACCTGGCTGCCTTTGGGCAGCGCTTTCACGCCAACAGCAGCGCGGGCGGGGAAAGGAGCGGTGAAGAACTCCTCCATGACTTGGTTAACAATCGCAAAGTTATCCAAGTCCACCAAGTACAGATTCAGCTTCACGATATCGCTTAGCGAGCCCGCCGCTTCTTCACACACTGCCTGCAGGTTGGTGAAGACTTGGCGCGCCTGAGCTTCAAAATCCTCAGACACAAGCGCCATGGTCGCGGGATCAAGCGGGATCTGACCGGATAGATACACCGTGTTACCCGCTTTAATGGCCTGGGAGTAAGGGCCAATAGCAGCGGGGGCTTTGCTAGTGTTGATAACAGCCTTATTGCTCATGCGAGGTCTCGCTCCTGTAATGGGTAATACTTAATTATTTGAAACAAAAAAATAGTGATCGCTGCCGATTTTTTATCAGCATATCGTTATATACGGTATTAATTAGCGAGTCGGGTAATTTTGCCGACGTTGGGGAGATTACGAATACGTTTGATAATCCGCGCCAAGTGCACCCGGCCTTTCACCGATAGGGTCAGATTGACGGTGGAAAGGCGAGCATCGCGCTCTTCGATGCCAATCCGCTCAATATTGGCATCGGCATCGGTAACCAACCCGGCAAGCTCTGCGACCAACCCACGACGGCTTTCAATTTCGATACGCAGCGCGACTGGGAAATCTTCATCAATGGTGTCCGACCACTCTAGCGCGAAGAGCTTATCGGGGTCGTTTTTATCGGCGAAGTTCTTATCAACAACGTTTTTACACTCAGCGCGATGCACCACCAAGCCTTTGCCTGTGGAAAGGTGGCCCACCACGGGGTCGCCGGGCAGCGGATGGCAGCAGCGCGCAAAGTTAATCACCATGCCCTCACTGCCGCTGATCAGGACTGCTTGGTTGGCTTCCCCGCCTGCAGAGTGTTCATAAGTATCGCCATGCGCCGCAGCGACTAAACGACGCGCCACCACATGAGTCATGCGGTTGCCCAGCCCGAGCGATTCCAACAGCGACTCCTCAGAAGAGACATCCAACTCTTTAAAGGCGCGCTTAAGAGCGCTCTCATCCAGCTCTTCCAGGCTGGTATCGAAAGGCGCCAGCGCTTTATTGAGTAATCGCCGGCCCAGCATTATTGCTTCTGTGTGCTGCTGATATTTAAGCGCGTGACGAATAGCCGAACGCGCCTTTGCAGTGGTCACAAAGTTAAGCCAGGCAAGATTGGGCTTGGCACCGGGTGCAGTGATAATTTCCAGCGTCTGGCCACTCTCTAAACGCGTCGAGAGCGGTGCCAGATGACGATCGATACGGCAAGCGATGCAGTTATTGCCGATATCCGTGTGCACGGTGTAGGCGAAGTCGATCACGGTCGCGCCCTGGGGTAACTCCATGATGTCGCCTTTAGGCGTGAACACGTAGATATCATCGGGAAAAAGATCGTTTTTAACGTGTTCGATAAACTCCAGCGAGTCGCCAGCGTGGCGCTGCATTTCCAGCAGGCCCTTAACCCACGCGCGGGCACGGGCATGGCTGCCCTCGGCAATCGGGTGCGAGGTCTGCCCCGCCTTGTAAAGCCAATGAGCAGCGATACCGTTATTGGCCATCGCTTCCATTTCGCGGGTGCGTATCTGCACTTCAATCGGCATACCGCGAGAGCCAAATAGAGTGGTGTGCAGGCTCTGATAGCCATTGGCTTTGGGAATCGCAATGTAGTCTTTAAAACGCCCGGGCACTGGCTTATAAAGGTTATGCACCACGCCAAGAATACGGTAACAGCTGGCCACATCTTCGGTAATGATGCGAAATCCAAACACGTCCATAATTTCGGCAAAGGGCTTACGCTGGTCGCGCATCTTTTTATAGATCGACAGCAGATGCTTTTGGCGTCCGATGACGGTGCCATTTAGCCCGTCGTCATCCAAACTCTTTTGCAGCGATGACTGGATTTCGCGCATCGCGCTGCGCCGATGCCCGCGCGCGCTGGCAACCGCACGTTTGATACGCTCAGAACGCATGGGGTGAATCGCTTGAAAGGAGAGATCCTCAAGCTCGACGCGAATGGTGTTAATGCCCAGCCGACCGGCAATTCGCGCGTAAATTTCCAGCGTCTCACGGGCGATGCGGCGCTTCTTATCCGGACGCAGGGCGCCCAGGGTGCGCATATTATGCAGCCGGTCAGCCAGCTTAACGATGATGACGCGAATATCACGCGACATCGCCAGCACCATCTTCTGAAAATTTTCCGCCTGGGCGACGGCTTTGTCTTCAAAGGTGATTTGGGTAAGTTTGGAGACCCCGTCCACCAGTTCTGCTACCGGTTTGCCAAACTGAGCCTCCAGGGCCTTTTTGGAAACGCCGGTGTCTTCGATAACGTCGTGCAGCATGGCGGCCATCAAGCTTTGATGATCCATGTGCATATTGGCAAGAATATTCGCCACCGCGAGGGGATGGGTGACGTAAGGTTCGCCGGAACGCCGCCGCTGGCCGTCATGGGCCTGCTCAGCGTAGTAAAAGGCGCGTTTGACCTGCTGGATTTCATCCGAGGGTAAATAGCCGCCGAGCCTATCGGCCAGGTCATCAATGGTGAACATCTACCGCGCCTCTATCGGTTTCGTTGAAAACGTTAGTCGTCGATATGAGTAGGCGCCATAGCCGGGCGCGGACGAACAGCGGCTTCAACGGGCTCGTCAAGTACGGTGTGATCGACCAGGCCTGCGGCAATTTCACGCAGTGCCATCACCGTGGGTTTATCATTTTCCCAAGGTAGCAGGGCATCGCGGGAGCCTCGCGCCAGCTGGCGAGCACGCTGGGTGGAAATCATTACCAGCTTGAAGCGGTTTTCAACGTTTTCTAGACAATCTTCAACGGTTACGCGAGCCATGGGAGCCTTCCTGTTATGACAGAACCGGGCCGACACCGTTTTTGAGTTGAAAAACGGCGTCGGCCCAGCGAAAAAAGATGTAGAACCAGATAGATTACTCGACCGTAGGCGCCTGTGACAAGAGCGCAGCCAACAGCGCCGCGTGGCGCTCGCCCATTACCGGGCGACTTAAGCGACGGCTGATCACTAATGACTGCAACTCCTGCAGCGCCGTGGTGAAGTCATCGTTAACAACGAGGTAATCATATTCGTGGTAATGAGACATTTCACTAACGGCATCGCGCATGCGTCGGGCAATCACCGCATGCTCATCGGTGCCGCGGCTAGCGAGGCGTCGCTCAAGCTCGTTGCGCGAAGGCGGTAGTATAAAAATCGACACCGCATCAGGCATCTGTTGGCGTACCTGCTGGGCGCCCTGCCAGTCAATTTCTAGAATGACGTCCTGCCCTGCTGCCAGCAATACCTCTACCGCCTGGCGCGAGGTGCCGTAGTAATTATCAAATACTTTGGCATACTCAAAGAACTCACCCCGCGCGATCATCGCTTCAAACTCGGCCACATCAGCGAAATGATAATTCACGCCATCCACCTCACCCTCGCGCTTGGCACGCGTAGTGTGCGACACCGACACTTGAATTCCATCCAGGCTTTCGATTAGCTCGCGCACCAAGCTAGTCTTGCCAGCACCCGAGGGGGCAGAAACGATAAACAGCGTACCTTGGGACATGAAGTACTTTCCCTTCAGTTAGCGAAAATAAGTAGCGGAAAAAGTAGCAAAAAATAACTAGAGCGATTGCAGCAGAGCAGCAAGGCTGCGCAGTATCGCACACCCATCGTTACGACTGTAGCGTTGGCGGAGACATACAGGGAGGTAGGCATGCGCAGTACGCTGTTTATTCTAGGTCTGATTGCGCTGGGCGTAGCCCTGCAAAAAGGCATTATCGAGATTCCACGCCACTGGGCGCCTTGGGCACCGCTGCATATTGACGACCCAATTACGCCGGTCACGCAACTCAAGCTAAGCCGCTTGGCGGATGACCGCGCAGGCTGTATAGCTGCATTAGATACCGTCCCTGAAGGTGAGCTGCGCTACACACCGTTGGCCGATTACGCCCCTATGGCGAGCTGCCCGCTTTCCAATATCGTTCGCATGCAGTCTAGCGGGGTCGCCTTCAATCAGAGTTTCGTGGCCTCCTGCCCCATGGCACTGGCGTGGGTTATGTATGAACGCCACGCGTTACAGCCTGCTGCCGAGGAGATTATGGGCAGCCGGGTGAGCCAGGTTAATCATGTGGGTAGCTTTGCCTGCCGGAATGTTTATGGCCGCGAAACCGGCAGGCGCAGCGAACACGCCACCGCTGAGGCGCTGGATGTGGTGGGGTTTCAGTTTGACAACGGCCAGCGCATCACGCTGATCAATCACTGGGATGATGAAGGTGAGGTGGGGGAGTTTCTACGCGCCGCACGGGATGGCGCCTGCAATACCTTTGGCAACGTGCTAGGGCCTGACTACAACGCCGCGCATGCCGATCACTTTCATATGGGCATGCGCGGATTTAGGCTATGTCGCTAATAGATCAACCACGACTTTATTCGAGGTTGATATCATCTTCGTCCGTGGCGGCACCGGTCGCAGCACCAACGCCACCGCCGATAACAGCGCCTTGGACGACGCTCGCCGCTCCCGCCCGTTACGGCAGCGGCACCCGCGCCAACGGCAGCACCGATACCGGCGCCGCTAGTGGCGCGCTCTCCGGTCGAGGTTCCGCAGCCTGCCAAGCCAATGGTTAACGCCATTACCGCGCCGAGGGCCAATATGCGTGTCGAATTCAATACCTGAATGTGCATAGTCATCTCCTTATGGGTTACTGCTCTTACACATTAGAGAGGATTCAACTTTTTAGCCATATTAATTATCACTGTTCGATAACGTTGCAAATGTTCAATAACGATGCAACGTTAGGCAAAGCTATGCACGCTGGGCCACGGCGCCATACGTGCGCTTTTCCAGCCAGCGCCCACCGGCGCAAATCACCAATCCGCAGAGCGCTAAGCCAGCGCCCACTAAGCCAGTGCTCGACCAGCTAAAGCCAGCGCTGATTGCCAGGCCTGCAAGCCATGCCCCTAGTGCATTGGCACCGTTGAAGGCCGCATGGTTGAGCGAGGCCGCCATGGTCTGAGCATCTTCGGCCACATCCATTAAGCGGGTTTGTAACGAAGGTGCCAGGGCCATACTGGTACCCACCAAGCCAACAAACAGCAGCCCCGTCCAAACGTTATTCGCTGCAAAGTAAAACAACCCCTGGATCACCCCACACCAAAGCAAGATGGTTGGTATGGCGCGCATCAGGTTTTTATCCGCCATGCGCCCGCCGATTAAATTACCGGCAATGGAGCCCAAGCCGAAGATCACCAGCACCAGCGGCCCCAGCGCTTCGCTCATGCCCGCCTGCTGGGTTAACGTCGGCATGACATAGCTAAAAATGGCGAACATGCCCCCGCAGCCGATACAGGCAAGCGCCAGGGTGACCAACACCCGCTGCTTAAGCAGCGCGGACAGTTCACGCACAGGGCTTGCGAGGGTATCGACGGGCTGAACCGGAACATAAAGCCGAATCAACAGGGCGGTGAGCAGCGCAATGCCGCCGACACCCGCAAAGGCGATCTGCCAGCCCAACAGGTTGCCCGCCCAGGTACCCAGCGGCGCACCGATCAAAATCGCCACGGTTAAACCCATCATCACCCGCGAAATTGCCCGCGCCCGTTGGTCTACTGGCACCGCTCCCGCGGCCACCAACGCAGCGATGCCAAAATAGGCCCCATGGGGCAAGCCCGCAAGAAAACGCAGGCCCACGAATGACCAGAACCCCGGCGCCATGGCGCTGGCAATATTGCCCACCGCAAACACCAGCATCAGAATGATCAACAGTGGCCGCCTCGGCACCCGCGCGGCCAGCGCGGAAATCAGCGGCGCGCCGACCACCACGCCCAGCGCGTAGCTGCTTATGGCATAACCCACTTGCGGCACGGTTACGGCTAAATCACCCGCCACGCGGTTCATCAAGCCCATAATGACGAACTCGCTGGTGCCAATCCCAAAGCCACCCAGCGCCAAAACAAATTCGGCCAAACGCGGGTTGCGCGCCAGCCCTTGAGACGACGCCTGATCTTGAGATAACGATGTTGTCGAATCCTGCATGCTTATCTCCTTGGGATACCGCCCTGTTGGTATCTCGATTAGCGCTAAATGATCGCAGGATTAGACGAAAGTAGAAACACGCTATGTTTAAAAAGTTAGCGGGCGAACTCAATCGTTTAGTTGGGCTGAATAGGAAATATTTGGATAAGGTGCTTGGCAGTCAGGCGCTAGGGGGGCCCACTGAAAGCAAACGCTCACGCAGCTGACGGTTACGCGGCACCAAGCCGGTTTGCAGACCCAACGGGCGGAATACTTGGTTGAGCAGGGATAGTGTAGGGCTTGCTTTATCGGCCTCTAGATCGGACAAGGAGCGACGGCTGATACCTACCAGCTCGGCATATTGTGTCTGCGACATTCCCAGCACTTCGCGGCGTAGCTGACGCAGCACCTGCCCTGAGCTGATCTCTTCCCGCAGCAGCTGGGACAATAACTCCATAAGCAGTGCCTCGCGCTCAATGCTAGAGAGTTGTTTACGTTTCATAAGAGCTCTCCTTGCGCTTCATACCAGCCCCCAGCGATGCAGCTTAGCGTCCAGATAATTCAACCCCACCGCATTAGATGCTAACAACGCTTCCGGCACTCCCCGCGCAGCAAGCCGGTCTTTTAAACCAACCAACTGGTTTCCTAGCGTTTTTAGCTCTGCCATCAACTGATCTGCTGGCACATAGGCATTTAAGTTCTCCGCAATGGCTTCCCAGTTAAATTCACGCCCCTCTTCAAACGGCGCCCCCCAGGTGGTGGTACGAATAATGCCTTCAGGGTCAGCCTTCATGGGCGCAAAATCGTAGACAGGTGCCAGCCAGATTCCTTGAGGCGTTTTCAACAGCGCCGTATTGCGGCCATGGTTATCGCTATTAGCAAAAGCGACATTAAGCAGATCGCGTTTCACCCACTCGCTCACGAAACGCGCCGTATCAAAATGACCTCCCGACTCGCGAACGCAGTATTGCTGGCTCAACAGGCCAACCAGTGCCTCAATCACCACAAAATGGTTTAAAAAACTTCCCGGCTGACGCTCCATTACGGAATAAACCGACTCCAGCCCATACAGCGTTCGCTTCCCAGCGGGGTAATCAACATCAAAGCGGGGCAACCACAGCGATGGATAGTGCTCGCCTTCCTGTAGCCACATCCCTTGAGTGTCGATGGTCGCTATGCCAAGTGACGACAGCTCATGATAGAAATGGTATTCGGCGCGAAGGATATTGTTATCAAGCTCGGTTCGCTGGCCGCGAGGAAATTTCACCAGGTAATGCGGGTCGGTATTCGTCGCATCATCCTGATAGGTATCGATCCAGACCTGATCGTCTGGCGTACAGCGCAGCAATAGCTTCGGCGCTTCACCGCCTGCCCCGGTCGCGCCGCCCCCAGCAGCACCCATCTGCTGTGCATAGGCGAGAAAATCACTATCTCGATCCACAACGTCACGTAAGGCAAAACGCTGCTGCTCAAGCGTGCTGCCTGCGGGACGCTCGGGAAGCGCCTCTTTAATACGTAAATTACCCACCGGCGCAATCGTCCCTTTCGCCAATAGGGCGTAATCTTGTTCAGCCTCGGTAAGCGCCGATATTCCCAACTGTGTGACCCAGTAACGACGGCTGGCCCCAGAAGGCATGATATCGTCCAAAAAAGCGAACCAGCGTGGCGATTGATGAGTATTCATTAGCTCAATCGGCAAACGCAGGCTGCAAGCATGCTCGTCATCGCGATCTAGCCATTTAAGGGCATAATCGGTGATATAGCCCAAACGCGCAGGCCCACGGCGACCCTGCTCCGGGTGTTCAATCACTAGCTCGGCGGCATCGTGCCACTGGCCATTGAGGAAGACTTGGACGGTTAACAACGCGAGCCACCTTAATTGAGCAGTTAATAACTGAGCAGCTTAATGCTCAATAGTCTAGCTCACAGCAAGATAGTGTGCATTTTAATACTCATAAATAGATAAAAACCCAACTAGTGAGCAATAAAATACTCATTTCTAGGCAGGAGTAATGATGACATCTAACGACTCATCCTTGAACACCATCGAGCACGCCATGGCAGCACTTGCCAAGGCCGACCCGGATATCGCCCGTGCCCTGCCGCTAGTGGGGGCGCCCCCACCTCGGGAGCGTGATAAAGGCTTTGCGACGTTCTTCTCCACCATCGTTAGCCAACAGCTATCCACCGAAGCGGCCCGCGCGATTATGGGCCGTGTAAATACACTGCTGCCCGAGCTGCACGCCAAGGCAGTGATGGAGGTAGAGGGCCAAGCGCTGCGCGATGCGGGGCTCTCCTGGCGCAAGATCGAGTACGCCAAAGGGCTGGCAGAAGCAGAGTTGGCAGGCACTTTTAGCGCAGAGGGGCTTGAACAGCTAAGCGATGATGAAGCCATAGCCGCGATTACTGAGCTACGCGGCTTTGGCCGTTGGAGCGCTGAGATTTACCTAATGTTTTCGCTGAAACGTCAGGACATTTTCCCCGCAGACGACTTAGCGCTGCGTGTCGCCTTAGGCCGCTTAAAAGGTATGGACAATAAGCCGACTCCGAAGCAGGCGCGCCAGTTGGTAGAACACTGGGCGCCCTGGCGTAGCGTGGGTTCGCTATTTCTGTGGCACTACTATCGCGGCGAGCCGCTTTAAATACTAAGCATCTAGCCCGCCAAATTTGCCGTTCTGGTAGTCCTCCACCGCCTGAACGATCTCTTCGCGGGTATTCATCACGAAGGGGCCGTGGGAATAGACCGGCTCATCAATCACCTCTCCATGGCCAAACAGCAGGCGTGCGTTGCTGCTGGCTTCGATTTCGAGGCTGTCACCATCACGGTCTACTTCAATCAGATGGTGTGGCTTGACTGACTCGCCGCCCACTGTGATATCACCATTCACCACGTAGAGAAACACCTGCCGCCCTGGCGCTACGGGCAACTGTTCCTGGCTACCGGCAGGCAACCGTAGCGTCGACATAAACACGCCGGTTAGCGAGTCGATAGGGCCAACGCTATCCTGCCACTCACCGGCAATCAGGTTCAGCTCACCGCCACCTGGAAGCGCAATGGCAGGAATCGACTCCTGCTGCAATCCCACATAGCGCGGCTCGCTCATCTTCAAGTTGGCAGGCAGGTTGACCCACAGCTGCAGAATTTCCAGCGGGCCGCCCTCGCGGAGAAACTCCGGCGGTGAAATTTCCGCGTGCACGATGCCGCTACCCGCGGTCATCCACTGCACGCCACCGGCGTGAATGACGCTTTGATGCTTGGCGCTATCCGCATGAGCCAGCGAGCCTTCCAAAATAAAGGTGACTGTTTCAAACCCACGATGCGGGTGTGGGCCAAACGGCAGACCACGGTTATTGGCCGGATACGTCTGCGGGCCGTGGTGGTTAAGAAACAGAAACGGATCGAGCTGTTCAAGCTGTGGGCCCGGTAGCGGACGCCGAGTGACTAAATCACCGATATCATCGCGCGTGGCCGGGTGCTGGGCGATCACCCGGCGTGCTGTTTGTTTAGTATCTGATGGCATAACTGACTCCTTATCAATACCGCCCAGCGTAAAACCTACGGCAGCAGATGAGGAGCGAATAATTTGCCCCGTTTCGTTGCAGGAAATTGTTATAAACCACTCAGCGGTTTCCTCAAAACTCGGTCACCACCGTCACGCCTGACCCTTCGAACTTATCCATGTTCATCAGCGCATCAATCGACTGCTCAAGGGTGATCCGTTTGCCAATAAGCTTTTTAGGCGCCAGCTTTCCTGACTCTATCATCGCCAGCATGGCGTCATAGCGATGCGCTTGCATACCATGACTGCCCAGTATTTCAAGCTCGTGGGCAATGACTTTACTCATCGGAATGGCCGGTGTGCTGTTCTCAGCCAACATCAGCCCAACCTGAACATGCTTGCCACGTTTACGTAGGTTACTGATGGAGTTAAAGCAGGTCGTCGGGTGGCCCAGCGCATCCAGGGATACGTGAGAGCCTCCTCGGGTTATTTCCGCAACCGCTTCAACCACATTGGCTACCTTGGCAGCATTAACGGTGGCAACAGCGCCCAATTGACGGGCCAGATTCAGCGCGTCTTCCGAAATATCGATGGCGACAACGTTAGCGCCGATAGCATTGGCAATCATCACCGCCGATAGACCTACACCGCCACAGCCATGGACAGCCACCCATTGGCCTGCCGATGTTTTGCCTTGATCGACCACCGCCCGAAATGAAGTAACGAAACGACACCCCAAGCTGGCCGCCGTCGCAAAATCGAGCGTTTCGGGTAGCGCGACTAAATTGACGTCGGCGTAGTGAATAGCCACGTACTCGGCAAACGAACCCCAGTGCGTAAAGCCGGGCTGAAACTGGCTATCGCACACCTGATGATTGCCGGAGTGGCACTCAGGGCAAGTGCCGCAGCCACCCACGAACGGCACCGTGACGCGGTCGCCAACGCGCCATTGCGTTACATCTTTGCCAACGGCTTCCACAACGCCGGCCAACTCATGCCCCGGCACGTGGGGAAGCTGGATATCGGTATCGTGCCCTACCCAGCCATGCCAATCGCTACGGCACACCCCGTTCGCCATGACTTTCACCACCACGCCGTGAGGTTCAGGCGTAGGATCGGGCAACTGCTGGATACTCGGCGGGGCGGAAAACTGCTCAAAAACAACGGCTTTCATCAAGGTCTCCTAAACTGTATCGCTGTTTTTCGTTTATAACTGCTCAGGGCATAAGAAGCGAATTAGTTGCCGCTAACGTTTAACCGCCCGACTACCTGCAACCTACCTCCAGCCGGATTCACCACAATCATTTCTCCCGAACCCACTCCGCTACCCACCAATGCCGTGATATTTACCTGATGAGTGATCAGCAGCAAATTGCCCGGTCCCTGCCATGCGGCAATCTGCTGCTGGGCGGTTTGGGTAATTGACGCCTGATCACCGCGCCCGCGAAAGAAAGAGTCTAACCACGGCGCAGGTTCAACAATGCCCAGAGCCATCAGCTCGGCGGTATCCAACGACCGGCACCAACGCGATGAATACACCGACGCAATAGGGATATTCCTCTCACGAAATGCACGGCCAGTAGCTTCAGCCTGAACGCGGCCCTGAGCAGAGAGATTGCGCTGAGTCTCGCAGTGGCCACGCTCAAAGCCCGGCGGGTCGCCAATGCCAGGGGCCAGGGAGTGGCGCATTAGAATCACCAAACCGCCTTCTTGGAGTGCATGCCAAGTGGCGTCGTTTGCTTGGGAGCTGATGGGGAGCATGCCCAGCACACCGAGCAGTAGGGTCAACGTGAAGTGGCGTAGGGTGGGCATGGGGTGGAATTCTCCATCGATGGCTAACAAGAACCGCTCTCGCACAAGCTCAACGATTGTCTGGGCAAGATTTGACTTCAGCAACTTGCACAACATTCGCCGCTTTTATCGAGCCTTTTCAATTTGGGAGACAGTGTCTCTTGAATTGAGCTGGATACATCATTTCAAAGTCGTGTTTAAAGCTACTCAAGAAAACCAATCTCCAAAAGTAGACTTAGCTAAGCACACCCTATTTCATTAGTATGGGTTGTAATTAAGCATTCGCGACAAAGCCAATTTGCAAAACGTGGAGAGTAAATGTAATGACAACACCCTATCCTCCCAGCAACTTTGGCTTTTTAGCAGAACATGATGCGCTATTTGTCGAACTACCGGCCTCCGCCGAACGCGCCTTTGCTGGCGATCCCAACACCACCTTAATTAAGTTGCGCCAGTTGGGGGAAGCACTCGCCCAGCATATGGCGGCGTTGTCCGGGATAGATTTTGATGACCAAACCAGCCAAGCCGACTTACTCTACCGTTTAAATCGCGAGCTGCGCCTTGAGCCCCAGGTTAAAGAACTGTTTCACACCCTGCGTATCGAGGGCAACAAAGCCACCCACCAGTTTCGCACCCGCCACAAAGAAGCAATGGATGGCCTGAAGCTTGCCCGCGAACTGGCGATCTGGTTCCACCGTTCGTTTGGCAAGGCAGGCACTGCCTTCAAGCCTGGCCCCTTTGTACCCCCCACTGACCCCAGCGCGCAGTCGCGCCAGCTTCAGGCCGATATTGAAAAGCTCCGCCACGAGCTTCAACACGCCAACAAGGCACTGGACAGTAGCCAGCAGCTTAGCCAACTGGTCGAGCAAGAAAAGCGGGAATACGAGGCACTGGCCTTGGCCATGGACGAAGAGTCACGCGCCCTGGCAAAACAGGCACAAAGCCACGAACAGGCACTAGACCAGCAGCAACAGGCTTACGAAGCTAAAATCCGCGCCCTGCAAACGCAACTAACCGCACAGGGCGAAAGCAGCGTTAACCAGCAGCGCCAGCAGGTAGCCAGTAAAACAAAAGCCGCCAGCGACACATTAGTGCTGAGTGAAGAGTTAACACGAATACTGATTGATCAGCAGCTCAATGAAGCAGGCTGGGAAGCCGACAGCCAAGAGATTACCTATCAAAAAGGCGCTCGCCCCGAGAAAGGCACCTACCGCGCTATTGCTGAATGGCCCACTCAGCCAGCGCATCAAACCAATGGCCGAAAGGAACGAGCAGACTATGTGCTGTTTTGCGGTTTAACGCCGATTGCCGTGGTCGAAGCTAAAAAAGAAAACACCAATGTAGCGGGCAAGATTGACCAATCCGAGCGCTACAGCAAAGGCCTAAGCATTGAACTACCGCTGGTCGGCGCCTGGGAGCTTGCCGGGCGAACCATTGCATGGCCCGCTGATGAAGAAGGACACTTTAAAGTACCTTTCGTGTACTCCTGCAACGGACGCCCCTATCTGCCACAGCTTGCAGAGCAGTCGGGCACCTGGTTTCGAGATATACGGGAACCCAGCAACACCCGCCGCGCCTTACCCCGTTTTCATACCCCCGGAGGCCTGTTAAACCTGCTCGAACGCGATAGGGAAAACGCCGACAAGCTGCTCAAACAAGAGCCTTTTGGTTACCTGCGGCTCAGGGAGTACCAGCAAAAAGCAATTCTGGCGACTGAACACGCCCTAGCTCACGGCACCCGCTCTGCCCTGCTAGCCATGGCAACCGGAACCGGTAAGACCCGCACCATTATTGGCCTGATGTACCGGTTTTTAAAAACCGAGCGTTTTCACCGCATTCTATTTCTGGTCGACCGCACTGCCCTTGGCGATCAAGCCATTGATGCCTTCAACGAAGCCCCGTTGGAGCAGAACCAAACCCTGAGCAAAATCTACAACGTGGCAGAACTGGGCGATATGGCAGCAGAAGCCGAAACCCGCGTGCAGGTCGCCACCGTGCAGGCCATGGTGAAGCGCATTTTTATGAGCGACCAGCCGCCGCCGATTGATCAATTCGACTGCATCATCATCGACGAAGCCCACCGCGGCTACACGCTGGATCAGGAGATGACCGAAGGCGAGCTGGCCACCCGCGACGCTAGCCAGTACCTCTCCAGCTACCGCCGGGTGCTCGATTACTTCGATGCGATCAAAATCGCGCTTACCGCTACCCCAGCCAAGCACACCAGCGAGATTTTCGGCAAACCGATTTACACCTATTCCTACCGGGAAGCGGTGGCGGATGATTGGCTGATCGACCACGAGCCGCCCATCCGCTATGAAACCCTGCTGACCCAAGAAGGCATCCTGTTTGAGAAAGGTAAGCCCATCGAGGTCATCAACACCCAAACCGGCGAAGTTGATACCACTGAACTTGAAGACGAGCTGCGCTTTGACGTCGACGCCTTCAATCGCCAGGTTATCAACGAAAACTTCAACCGCGTGATCTGCGAGCAGCTGGCCGAAGAGCTAGACCCGTTTGGCGACGAAAAAACGCTGATTTTCTGCGCCACCGACCTCCACGCTGATATGGTCAAAAGGCTGCTGGATGACGCCTTCAAAGCACTTTATAACGGCAGCTATCACCAAGCCGCGGTAGCTAAAATCACCGGCAAAAGCGATAAGGTTAACCAACTGATCCGCCGCTATAAAAACGAGCGCTACCCCAATATCGCGATTACCGTGGATCTACTTACCACCGGTATCGACGTACCGAAAATCTGCCACTTGGTATTTATGCGCCAGGTGCGCTCGCGGATTCTTTTTGAACAGATGATTGGCCGTGCCACCCGTCGCTGTGATGAGATCGGCAAGACCGTTTTCACCATCTACGATCCGGTGGATATCTACGCCGCTCTAGCGGAGGTCAACACCATGAAGCCGCTGGTGCGAGACCCCAATATCAGCCTTGCCCAGCTAGTCGATGAGCTGACTGATGAGCACCAGTTGGAAAATGCGCTAAAAAGCCCCGGCGAACAGCAGGGCGAAAGCCAGGCTGACGTAGTGCTCAGCCAGCTCAGTCAAAAAGTAATGCGTGTACTGCGCAAAGCCGACACCAAAGCGGAACATAAACCTGCCCTTAAACAAAAGCTCAATGACCTACAAAACCTATGGGGCGTGGAGCCGAACAAGCTCCATGAACATTTACATAAGCTGGGGCCAAGGGAGGCATCCAAGTTTCTTCGCCAGCATAGCGGCCTAATACACCAGCTAGCTGAGGTAAAACACCTGGTGGGCAGCGAATGCATGCCGGTGATTTCCGACCACGACGATGAGATTCGCGAGCGCAGCCAAAGCTACGGCGTACATAAACGCCCGGAAGATTACCTGGATAGCTTCAATGCGTTTATCAAAGAGCAGATCAACCAATCTGCTGCCTTAGCCGTGGTGGTTAACCAACCCCGCGACCTGACCCGCCAACAGTTGAAAGACGTCAAAGTGTTGCTGGATAACCACGGCTACTCGGAAGCCAACCTGCAAAGCGCCGTGCGCAACCACACCAATCAGGATATCGCCGCCAGCATCATCGGCCACATTCGCCGTGCCGCCCTCGGCGAGCCATTAAAGCCTTTTGAGCAGCGCGTCGCCGATGCCATGGATCGCCTCTACATCCAGCACGACTGGACGCCCAACCAACGTAAGTGGTTAGGAAAACTGGCCAAACAGCTCACCAAAGAAGTGATTCTGGATCGGGAGACCGTCAACCAGCTCCCCGCCTTTCAAGGGGGCGCAAAACAGCTGGATAAAGTGCTGGGGGAGCAGTTAGATAGTGTGCTGGAAGAGCTCAATGAGGCGATATGGCCGCCCAAAAGTGCATAGTTTTCGCATTTTTCTAGATAAGTAACAGCTTTCATATATAGAAAAGCGCTATTTTCTTTGCATATGACGTTAGATATGTATAGATTTTTCTTTTTTCTATACATTAAAAGGATTAACCGTGCTGCCATCCCTTCCTCTTGATGCCATAGAGCAGTGGGAAACCCGAGCTGTATTGAAACAAGCGGCTCAGGCGCACCGTTACCTGGCCGAGCTTAAAGGCGTTGCCGCGACTATTCCCAATGAAGAAATCCTGATCAACACGCTCACACTGCAGGAAGCACGGCATAGCTCTGAAATTGAAAATATCATTACCACTCAGGATGACCTTTATCGGGCAGTGGTAGCCGATGAAGCCAGCATAGCTCCCGAAACCAAAGAAGTTCAGGATTATGCTACTGCCCTACGCGCCGGGTTCAACAGCGTTCGGCACAGCCGTTTACTTCGCCTCAATGACATTCTCGTTATTCAGGAAACGCTTGAGAAAAATCGCGCAGGCTTACGCAAACTACCGGGTACGGCACTAAAAAACCAAGCAACTGGCGAAGTGGTTTACGAACCACCTCAGTCCGCACAGGTAATCGTCGATTTAATCGAAAACCTAGTGGCTTACATCAATGATGACACCCTTTGCGATGCCGACCCACTGGTCAAAATGGCGATCATTCACCATCAATTTGAAAGCATTCACCCGTTCTACGACGGTAATGGTAGAACAGGACGAATCATCAATATGCTGTACCTGGTTGCCAAAGACCTACTCGACCTGCCCGTGCTTTACCTCAGCCGCTATCTAATCCAGACCAAGGCGCGCTACTACGAAGAGCTGCAAGCAGTCAGAAACACCGGCAACTGGGAGCCCTGGTTGCTTTACATGCTGGAAGGGGTAAGCCAAACGGCTCAGCAAACCATCGACTTAATCGGCCACATTCGCGAGCTGATGCAACACACAAAGCACAGAATGCGCGAGGAGTGTCCCAAAATTTATCGACAGGAGCTGCTTAACAACCTGTTTAATCACCCCTACACCAAAATTGAATTTGTGATGGACGATTTAGGCGTTAGCCGCATCACCGCTACTAAGTACCTAGAAGAATTGGTAAGCACTGGCCTACTGGATAAAACCAAAGTAGGTCGCAGCAACTTTTATATCAATACACCGCTGATGGCCCTTTTTCTTGAGCGCGGTTAAATCAACTTGGAAACAAACGTGACCCACAACGACATCGTTCAAAAACTCTGGAACCTGTGTGACGTACTGCGCGATGACGGCATCAACTACTCCGACTACGTCACCGAGCTGGTGCTGCTGCTGTTTATCAAGATGGTGCATGAGAACACCGAAGCGGGCACCCTGAAAAAGCACCCACTGCCGGAAGGCTGCCGCTGGACGGATCTGAACAGCAAAGATGGTCAGAACCTGCTCGAAACGTATAAACGAATTTTGCTCGCTTTATCGACGGGCAAAGACAGCCAAGGCAATCAAATACATAACGACCCATTGATAACAGCTGTTTACGCCGATGCACAAACTCGCCTCAGAGAGCCGCGGCATTTAAGACAGATGGTCGTAGCACTTGATCAAATCGATTGGTTCAACGCCCAACAAGATGGCCTGGGCGATTTATACGAGGGGCTGCTGGAGAAAAACGCCAACGAAACCAAATCCGGTGCGGGTCAGTACTTCACACCCCGCGCACTGATCAACAGCATGGTGCGCTGCTTAAAACCCCAGCATAGTGAGATTATTCAAGACCCGGCGGCGGGTACGGCGGGCTTTTTAACCGCTGCCGACCAGTACATTAAAGAGCACACCGACGACCTAGCTGATCTGGACGCCCAGCAGCAGCTTTTTCAGCAAAACAAAGCCTTTGTAGGCATTGAACTGGTGCCCGGCACCCGCCGCCTGGCGTTAATGAACTGCCTGCTACACGGCATGGAAGGCGATGACGAAGGCGTGGTGCATCTCGGCAACGCCCTGGGCCAAGCGGGCGCAAGCCTCGCCAAAGCCGATGTCATACTGGCCAACCCGCCCTTTGGCACCAGCAAGGGCGGCGACGCCAGCATTACCCGAGACGACCTGACGTTTAAAACCAACAACAAGCAGCTTGCCTTTCTGCAGCATATTTACCGCAACCTAAAACCCAGTGGCCGCGCCGCCGTGGTACTACCGGATAACGTGCTATTCGAAGCGGGCGTAGGTACCGAGGTGCGCCGCGACCTGATGGATAAGTGCAACCTGCACACCATTTTGCGCCTGCCCACCGGTATTTTTTACGCTCAGGGCGTCAAAACCAACGTGCTGTTCTTCACCAAAGGCAGCGCCACGGATAAATACCAGGATACCGGCTGCTCCGAAAATGTGTGGGTCTACGACCTGCGCACCAACATGCCGAGCTTTGGCAAGCGTACCCCCTTTGGCGAGCAGCACTTGAAGCCATTTGAGGCCGTCTTTGGTGACAGTCCTAATGGCCTAAGTAAACGCCAAGAAGGCGAGTGGAGTTTCCATTCCGATAAGATCGAACTGCCGGAAACCACCAAAGCCACCGACGAAAACCAGGGCGTTGACGAGCGCATGATTCACAGCCGCTGGCGCTGTTTTAGCCGCGCGTGGATTGCCGAGCACAAAGGCGACTCGCTGGATATCAGCTGGCTAAAAGACAGCGACAGCGTGGATGCCGCCAATCTGCCCGCGCCGGAAATGCTGGCTATTGAGGCAAAAGAGGAGCTGGCAGCAGCATTGAGGGAGCTTGATTTGCTACTGGAGACGTTAGAGAAATGAGCTTGGCTACCTGTAATCTTCCAATCGAATGGAGTTTGATAACTATTTCTGATGTGGTTCTAGAAATGGTTGGCGGAGCTAGCCCAACAAGGAATGATTATACCAAGAGTGGAACCTTAGTTCTTAACAAGGGGGATATCAAAAAAAATGGTATAATTAGTTTAAAGAAAAAACCGAATTATATTCCATCAGATTTTTTAAGCTCTAACGCCTCTAAGGTGGTTTCACCTGGAGCTATCCTTTTAACTCTTCGAGATTTATCTCAAAAAGCTGATTTTCTTGGACTTATTGCGCATTACAAGGGTCAAGGGGAAGCGCTGATAACTCAAGGGATGTATTCATTAAACATAAGTAATTATTTGAACCGGAAATTGTTGGTCTGGTATTCAAATTCTTCAGAATATCGATTTATCGTTAAAAGTGAAAAAGTTGGGGCGACGCAAGTCCATCTTAGAAACCAGCAGTTTTTGAATATTGCCTTTCCATTGCCCCCACTCGCCGAACAAAAAGTCATCGCCGATAAACTCGATACCCTGCTGGCCCAGGTGGAAAACACCCAAGCCCGCCTTGAGCGCATCCCGAAAATCCTCAAACGCTTCCGCCAATCCGTGCTGGCAGCGGCGGTGAGTGGGCGGTTGACGGAGGAGTGGCGGGGGACTAGTGACCTGACTGGATGGGCCAAAATAACTCTAGGAGGGCTCGTCGATAAAATCGAATCCGGTAAGAACCTAAAATGCATTGAAACACCACCCAACGAAGGTGAGTTTGGCATCATCAAGATCAGCGCAGTTACTTGGGGTATCTACGATGAGAAACAGAGCAAAACATTGCCCCAAAACAGCCTGTTTCTCGAAACGCGAAGGATAAAAGTTGGTGACTTTCTAATATCAAGAGCTAATACAATCGAGTTGCTGGGCAATCCTGTGATCGTTCACAAGGTGACGAAAAATCTCATGCTCAGTGATAAGGTCCTTCGTTTGGAAATGAAAGATGGGGATAAGTTATGGGCTAACATATTCCTCCGTTCTATAAGTGGACGTCAGGAAATCCAAGGGCGCTCAACTGGCAATCAAATGTCGATGCGAAATATTGGACAGAAAGCTCTTTTAGAAATCCCACTCCCCAAGCCTCCATGCGAGGAACAAACCGAAATCGTCCGCCATGTTGATCAGCTCTTCGCCCACGCCGACCGTATCGAGCAGGAGGTGAATCAAGCGCTGGCGCGAGTGAATAACCTCACCCAATCCATCCTCGCCAAAGCGTTTCGCGGCGAGTTCACCGAGCAGTGGCGCAAAGACAACCCAGAGCTCATCAGCGGTGAGAACTCTGCCTCCGCCCTGCTGGAACGCATCAAGGCAGAGCGGGCGACGAAAACGCCAGCAAAACGTACAAGGAAAAAGGCAACGGTATGACAGGGACTACTCTCCACTTTAAATCGCAGCAGTGGGCCGCTTATTGGCGAGATTCGCTGGCAGATAGCGAAAGCGGCCAAGGCGCTCTGAAGGAGAGTGAGCTCAAGCAGGCCCACAAGATTGAGCGAAGCGTTTATGAAACCGGCTTTTTGAAGGATGCACAGGTTCTAAAAAGGCTTTTTCACGGAGAGCCAGAGAGCGTGCAGGCAGTCCGCGTTGTGTTGCGGCCTGTGATTTACAAGGCACTCGAATCGCACGGCAAGAAGCGAGAGGCGTTGTACCCGGATGTATTATCACCGCTGGTGTGCGGACTTTGGGTGACCCAGGAAGGTCACCTTCTGCCGGCAGATCCGCCAGTGATACCCCGAGATCTATTGAGCCCGCAAGCGGACGAGCGCTTTACGCTCAATGACGTCGATGCGCAGGATCGTTTTTTATCGAAGACCAAACCGGAGACACTGTCGGAATCGGAGGCGAATGCATGGGTGCCCAGTAAGGCAGCATCGTCGCATGCTGAACTGTGGCAGTCTTATTACGAAATCTCGCGCAAACTTTTCAAGACGCTTTGCCCGACGGAGCGGATTACGGAAGGATTTGTTGACGCAGAACAGCCGCGCCTGGCCAAAGTGGACTCGAGCGGTGGCGCCTCGAAACATATCCTGGCGCTGTATGACTGGCTTTCGCAGACAAAAGAGTCGGTGCCACTATTAGACACCTATGCGCTGGCCTGTCATGCCCACGACGCGCCATGCCTGTCGGCGTCGGACAGCTTTTCGACTCGGCTGGGCCATGCTGGGCGAGCTTATCCGCTGGCGCCTGCGCAGCGCGATGCTCTTGCTCAGGTCATGGCGATGGGAGAAGGAGAGCTCTTAGCCATCAACGGTCCGCCCGGAACCGGCAAGACCACCTTCGTGCTTTCCGTGGTGGCCTCGCTTTGGGTGAAAGCGGCGCTGGCGGAGGATGAGCCGCCGCTGATCATGGCCGCATCCACCAATAATCAGGCGGTAACCAACATTCTGGATGCCTTCGCTCAGGGTATGGAGCTGGACACGACATTGATGGGGCAGCGTTGGCTGCCGGGGCTCAAAAGCTTTGGCGGTTACTTCGCATCAAAAAAAAGAGAGGCCGAAGCTGGCGTTACGTACCAGACTCAGTCGTTCTATCAGGAGTTCGAACGTCCAGAGCATGTCGAGCAGGCTGAGGCAGCGTTTCTCAACATGGCGCGCCAGGCGCTCGAAGATGACAGCCTGCTCTACGTCGAAACCGTCAAAGAGCGGCTTCACAAACAGTTGACGACCCTTGAGGCAGAACTCAACCGTTATCAGTCCTTCTGGAATGAGCTTCAGGCGATTACGGCACAGGTAGATGCGCTATCGCCGACAGCCATGGATGACGCCGCTTCCAACCTGCAAACTCTTGAAGAGGAACAGGTTGGCGTCGAACAGGATTTGAAGTGCTGGCGACGCTGTTGTGCCGATGAGCCCTGGCTGATGACACTGCTGGGCAGATTGCCTCCTTTCAAGAACAAGCGGCGATTAAAGCGCCAAATCGTCATCGACGAACAGTTCAGTACCGACGGAAAACACCTCTGTGAGGCAGTTGACCACAACGCTATCGAAGGCACATTGACATCGTGGTTGGCGCAGCAACAACACGCCATTGCTCAGCAGAAAGAGGTTTTGACCGAGCTTCATCAGCTCAATGCAAAGCTTTCCAATACCCGAGCCCACTGGGAGCAACTATGGGCGAAACTTGAAAGCGACCTGCCTAACCCCACGACGTTCGAAGCCCTGGATGCCGGGCTGGATACCACCCTGCGCTTCAGGCTGTTTCAGCTTGCGATGCACTATTGGGAAGCGCGCTGGTTAGAAGACTGTGCTGCTCAGCAAAAAGACCTGGAAAGCTTAGGAACAATACGAGAAAAAACCGGAAAGAAGACGGTGATTCCTCGCTGGCGGCGACGCATGAAATTGACCCCGTGCATCGTATCGACCCTGCATATGCTGCCGTCGAAAATGACACACGGTGTGCCTGATGGCAGCGGTAAATTTCGTGATGAATATCTGGTTAACGAGATTGATTTGCTCATTCTCGACGAGGCCGGACAAGTCGCGCCCGATGTGGCTGGCGCTTCCATGGCGTTGGCGAAGCGTGCAATTGCCATTGGAGACATTCACCAGATCAAACCGGTAGCCAACATGTCAGCAGTCGTGGATATCGGCAACCTGCGCCACCGTGGCCTGCTGTCTGACAGTGATGGTTATACGGGCTTGCAGGAAAATGGCCGCTGCGTCACCGATGGCAGTGTGATGCGCATTGCTCAAGCTGCCAGCCGTCACCATTATCTCGAACGCGCCGAGCCGGGGATGTTTCTGCGCGAGCATCGGCGCTGTCTGAATAGCATTATTGCCTATTGTAATGACCTCTGCTATCGCGGCTTGCTGCAGCCGCTTCGCGCTAATTCGGCTATCGATCCCAACCTGCCACCCTTTGGCTATGTGCACGTGGATGGCCGAGCCGAGACACCGCCTTCGGGTAGCCGCGTCAACCGGCTAGAAGCGATCACGGTCGCCGAATGGCTGGCAGCCAAACGCGAGCAGCTAGAATCGGTACACGACAAACCGCTGGAACAGATAGTGGGCGTAGTGACACCCTTCAAGGCCCAGGCAAACCTGATCGAGCAGGAGTGTCGAGCACGGCATATCCAGGTCGGCCGGGGCGAGTCGGAAATGACGGTAGGCACGGTACATGCGCTTCAAGGGGCGGAGCGCCCCGTGGTTCTGTTTTCAGGAGTATATTCACGCCATGACGACGGTAGTTTTATCGATAATGACCCGTCGATTCTTAACGTGGCAGTTTCACGCGCCAAGGACAGCTTTCTCGTGTTTGGCGATATGGACGTTATTGACGCTGCCCCGCGGGGAACGCCACGTCACCTGTTGGGTCGGTATCTGTTCAGTCGTGAAGAAAACGAACTGCTATTTACTGCCAGCATTGCACGCCCCGATCTGCTCGAACTTTGTCGAAAGCCGCGAGTGATCAACGATGCCGAGGAGCATGACGACTGCATAAAGGAGCTGCTTGAACACGTCAGCTCACGCCTCGACATGGTCTCGCCCTGGATCTCCTACAGTCGCCTGGATGAAACCGGAATACTGACAGCACTGCGGAAGGCGACTGCCCGTGGCATTGCCGTTACGATCTATACCGACCATCGCTTCAATACCGCTAACGGTGACCAGACGGATAACCAGAAAGCGGCTCGCTTCGAAAGGTGCTGCGAAGCGCTCGCCGAGGACAACGTGACGGTGAAGGTGGTCAACCAGGTGCACAGCAAACTCGTCATGGTCGATGATCACGTTATGTGTGCGGGCTCCTACAACTGGGCCTGCGCTGCGCGTCACGGACCATACAGAAACATGGAAACATCGATACTTTACAGCGGCGAACTGATGGAAGAGTTGAAGCTTCAGCGCGAAGCCCTGGAGAAACGCGTCAGGAATCAGCATCCCGAAAACACTGTATAAGAAACCTGCTTTGGGCCGAGTCTATCTTCATAAAGCCAATAGATGGATTTAACCAAACGCCTCCAGCGCCAGATGTTCGCTGCTTTGCTCGACCATCTGGCTCAACGCACGCCCGCACGATAGCTATCTGGCTCAAGCCAGAGCTGTTCGCGAAGATCGCCTTTCAAGAAAAAGAGCTTCGGCCCCTTGCGAAAATTGAACAGCCGGAACAAGTGGTAGTGATTCGAATGGGCACGCGAGCAGTCGAGCTCGTTGGGCGTGATGAAAAACGCGCTCTCCTTGGCAAAGGCGGTGGTCTTAACCTCGATCAGCCGGTCGCGGCCATCAGGTTCGAACGAGCGAATATCGAACCCCAGTCCATCGCCTTGAGTAATAGCAACGTGCTCGACACGCTCGGCAAGCTTTTCTTGGCCGACTTGAATCAAGCGGTGCTGCTCGAAACGCATGACTAAGTGCTCGCCCGCTAGCCCCAGCTCGCGGTTGCGGGTTTCCCGCGCCAAGTAGTCGCGTTTTTGCGGCGGGCGCACTGAATAGTCGGCATGGAATTCCCGAACGCCTTGTTGCGGCGGTGTCGTTCTGGGAGGATCGACGATGATGCGCTCGTCCACGGTGCCGGTGGTATCGACTACCGGAAGGTCGGCGGCCAAGCGCGCCGCTCGATCAAAGAGTTCGCTTCGCAGCAACAGTTCCTCAACCACCTCGACTAGGCTTTGTTGGTAGTTGCTGCGTGGCTTATAGCCATCGACATAGGGGCAGTTGGCATCGCGCAACACCGCGCTGATATTGGCGTGCTTGAACTCTATGGCGCCAGCCGAGCGGCCATCGAGCCGTGCCATGAGCGCTCGATTGAGCTCACGCTTGTTATAGCGTTGCCCGCTTAGCTCCGCCACCAGCATCTGCCGGTAGGTGGCAACGGTTGCCTCTACCTCGCTTGCACTCCAGGGTATCGCTCGACTCATGCTCATCACTCAATATTCTGAATCTGTTCCCGCATCTGTTCGATCAACACCTTCAGCTCCACCGCGCAGCGGGTGGTTTCAGCGACCACGGATTTAGACGAGAGCGTGTTAGCTTCACGGTTGAGCTCCTGCATCAGGAAGTCCAGACGGCGGCCTTTGGGGCCTTTCTGAGCGAGCTGGTGGCTTACTTCTTCGATATGCGCCGTTAGGCGGTCTAGCTCTTCATCCACATCGGCTTTTTGCGCCACCAATACCAGCTCGGCCTCCAGGCGCTGGGGGTCGAGTTCGGTTTTGGCGACCTCAAGGCGTTCCAGCAGTTGGGCGCGCTGGCGCTCTAAAATCTGCGGCAGCAGGCTGCGCACGGTGTCCACTTGCTCGCTAACGGCTGTCAGGCGAGAGGTGATCATCTCGGCGAGCTTGTCACCTTCACGGGCGCGGGCGTCAATCAGTTCATTCAGCGCTTGGCCGAACAGCGCTTTGGCAGCGGCTTTGATGGCATCCTGGTCGAGATGTTGGGTTTCCATTACACCGGGCTGATTGAGTAACGCAAGCGTGGTGGGAGGCACAGCGCTGGGCACCTGCTGCTGGATGGCGCTTAGCGCATCCGCAATGGCGGCTAGGCGGGTGCTATTAACCGCGGGAGCTTGGGCGGTTTCGGCGCTCTCAAAGCGCACGCTGCATTCGACTTTTCCCCGCGCTAAACGGGCTCGCAGGGCTTCACGCAGGATCGGATCTAAGTCACGCAGACTTTCGTGCAAGCGAAAATGGGGTTCTAAATAGCGCTGGTTCACCGAGCGGATTTCCACCTGCAAAGTGCCGAAAGTGGCGGCCTGCTCGGTGCGGGCGAAAGCGGTCATGCTGTGTACGCGGCTGGAAGCGGCCATGATTTATCCTAATAAAGTAAATAGCGGTTCATAAAGCATTGCGTCCAGTCTACCCGATAGGCCAATCAGCGCACGCCCAGACGTGTACAATGGAGGGCTTTTCCTAGTTACGCGTTTATTGAGAGGTACTATTTGTGAGCAGTGCTAAGCGTCCTGATGTTGTGCGCCCCAGCGGCCGCGAGGCCGACCAGCTCCGCGACATTCGCTTAACCCGCGACTACACCCGCCATGCGGAAGGCTCCGTGCTGGTGGAGTTTGGTGATACCAAAGTGCTGTGTAATGCCAGCGTAGAAGCCACGGTACCGCGCTGGCTGCGCGGCAAGAACCAGGGCTGGGTAACCGCTGAGTACGGCATGCTGCCCCGGGCGACGCACTCGCGCAGCAACCGCGAAGCGACCCAGGGCAAGCAAGGCGGCCGCACGTTGGAAATTCAGCGCTTGATTGGTCGCAGCCTGCGCGCAGCGGTGAATTTGAAAAAGCTCGGTGAGTTCACCATCACCGTGGATTGCGATGTGATCCAGGCCGATGGCGGTACGCGCACCGCTGCGATTACCGGTGGCTGCGTGGCGTTGATGGATGCAATCCGCTACTTGCAGCGCGAAAAGAAAATCAAAAGCGACCCTTTTAAGCAGCTGGTCAGCGCCATTTCCGTGGGCATTTATAAAGGCGTGCCGGTGCTGGATCTGGACTACCCGGAAGACAGCAAAGCCGATACCGACCTAAACGTGGTAATGACCGAAAGCGGCGAGCTGATCGAAGTACAGGGCACCGCCGAGGCAGGCGCCTTTACCCGTGCCGAGCTGAACACAATGCTTGATTTAGCCGAAACAGCCGGTGGAGAGCTGCGCGAGAAGCAGCGCGAAGCGCTGGGTATTCGCGGCTAATGAAGGTGAAGCGTAAGGCATAAAAAAACAACAGGCCAGCATTTAGCTGGCCTGTTGTGTATCACCCCGGCTAATCAGCAAGGGTGACGGGCGACGCGGGAAAAGTGCGTTGTCTAACGCCTACAGCGCTAGGTCGTACTCAATGATTAGCGGTGCGAACTCGGAGAAGGTCGCATCGTAATCAATCCACGCGTCAACCACATGGCGGCGGAAGTTGGGGCCGACTAACTGATAGTCGATCCGCCAACCTTCCTGGCGCTCACGGGGTACGTCTTGGTCAAGCTTCGGCCACCAGGTATATTCACCTGCATCGCGATTAATTTCGCGGAAGGTGTCAATAAACCCGGTGGGGCCAAGCACCTGATCCATCCAGGCGCGCTCTTCCGGGCGGAAACCCGAGGTGAGCTGGTTATCCGACCAGTTAGCCAAATCGACGGTTTTATGGGCAATATGCCAAGTACCGCAGAGGATATATTCGCGGCGTTTGCGCGACATCTTCGTCAGGTACTCTTGGTACTGCTCCATAAACGCCTGCTTGGCTTTTTGATCACTTCCATCCGGCATCAGGAAGGAGACGATACTGAAGCGTTCATAATCCGCCTGCAGAAAACGTCCTTCATGATCACACTGAGGAAACCCTAGGCCATACATAATCGCCTTGGGGATTTTGCGGCAATAGAGCGCCACACCGGAGAAACCGTCCTCTTCGGCATCCAGGAAATAGCCTTCATAGCCTTCCGGATACAGAATGTGGTCACCCAGTTCAAAACTTTTTGCCTTGATGTTCTGCACGCAGACCACGTCGACATCCTGCTGAGCCAGCCAGTCCAGGAAGCCACGATCGACGGCATCACGAATACCATTGACATTGATGCTGGCAATTTTCATAAATCGTCCCTTTTGCGTCGCTGCTGTATGATACCCGACGTTTAGACGTTTGGGTAAAGGCAGCTAGTAAAACTTGCCATTTACCCTACTTTTATTGTTGCTTTCGTGCCGATTTAAACCTAATGCCTAGTGAGGAATGCCGTGGCCACCACTCTACAACCCTACCAGCGCGATTTCATTGACTTTGCCATTGAGCAGGGCGTGCTTAAGTTTGGCGAGTTTACGCTTAAATCTGGCCGCGTTAGCCCTTACTTTTTCAACGCCGGTTTGTTTCAGACTGGGCGTGCGCTAGCCAAACTGGGGCGTTTTTACGCCCAGGCGATTGTCGATAGCGACTTAAACGCTGATGTGCTGTTTGGCCCGGCGTACAAAGGCATACCCCTGGCCGCCGTCACGGCAGCGGCGCTGGCCGATCATCATGACCGGGATATGCCCTACGCCTTTAACCGCAAAGAAGCCAAAACCCACGGTGAAGGCGGCAATATTGTCGGCGCACCGCTTTCTGGCGATATTCTGATTATTGATGACGTCATCACCGCAGGCACCGCGATTCGCGAAGTGATGACACTGATTGAGCAGAGCGGAGCCCACGCCGCGGGCGTGATCATTGCGCTAGATCGCCAGGAGCGCGGCCAGGGTGAGCAGAGCGCCATTCAGGAAGTGCAGACCCAGTACGCCATGCCAGTGGTCAGCATTGTCACCTTAGAGCAAGTGCTCACTTACCTTGAAGAGCATGCTGGTGGCGAAATGTTCGCCTACGCCGAAGCCATTAGAGCCTATCGCGACAGTTACGGCATTGCTAACTGATTAGACCGAACCTGCGCCAGCGAAACCTTGCTGGCGCCACGCTTCGTAGCTCACAATAGCTACCGCGTTAGAGAGGTTCAGGCTACGGTTATTGGGCTGCATGGGCAAACGCAGTTTTTGCTCGGCAGGGAGCGCTTCATGCACCTGGGGTGAAAGCCCGCCGGTTTCCGAACCGAACAGCAGCACATCGCCGGGGGCAAAGTCGGCATCGCTGTAGCTGCGCGTACCCTTGGTGGTGATCGCCCAGATGCGCCGCCCCTGCATCGCCTGTTGAAAGGCGCTAAAATCCGCGTGGCGAGTGACGTTATCAAGATCACGATAATCCAGCCCGGCCCGGCGCAGCTTTTTCTCTTCCAGGTCGAAGCCAAGCGGCTCAATCAGGTGCAAACGGCAGCCGTTATTGGCCACCAAGCGCATAATATTGCCCGTATTGGGCGCCATACGCGGTTCAAAAAGCGCTACTTCAAACATCGCCACCTGCCTATTGTTCGCCCATTATGCTTTTACTAAGCGCCGCCGATTGTAATCGAAATCGCCTAGCAACTCTCGCAGAGGATCACCCACGCCATGACGCCTGCAACGCCCAAGAGCATTCTTAGTCGCATTAAAGGGCTAAACCCGCGCCAGCAGGAAGCGGTGCGTTATATCGATGGCCCCTGCCTGGTGCTGGCGGGCGCAGGCTCCGGTAAAACCAGCGTGATCACCACCAAAATTGCCTACTTGGTGCAAGAGTGTGGGATGAGCGCGCGTAAGATCGCTGCGGTAACGTTTACTAATAAAGCCGCCCGGGAAATGAAAGAGCGCGTGGGCCAGATGCTCCACGGCAAAGAGGGCCACGGGCTTACGGTCTCCACCTTCCACACCCTGGGGCTGAATATTATCCGCGGTGAGCTAAAAACCCTCGGCTACAAGCCGGGCTTTTCGCTATTTGATCCGGAAGACGCCAAGGCGCTGCTGCGGGATTTAATGAACAAAGATGCCCAGGTGGATGCCGAGCAGATCAACGCCGTACAGAGCAAAATCTCCACCTGGAAGAATGACTTAGTGCTGCCTAGCGACGCACTCTCGTTTGCTGCGGATGACGATGAGCACTTTGCCGCTCGGGTGTATGAAGCCTACGTGCGCCACCTAAAAGCCTATAACGCGGTGGATTTTGATGACCTGATTCTGCTGCCGGTAGTGCTGCTACAGCGCGACCCAGAAGCGCTAGAGCGCTGGCGGCGCAAAATCCACTATATGCTGGTGGATGAGTACCAGGACACCAACGTTTCCCAGTATCTGTTGGTGAAACTACTCATGGCGGAGCGCTCCACCTTTACCGTGGTCGGCGACGATGACCAGTCGATCTACGCCTGGCGCGGCGCCCGCCCTGAAAACCTGATTACCCTGGGGGAAGATTTCCCGCGCTTGAAAGTGATCAAGCTGGAGCAGAACTACCGCTCTACTGCCACGATATTGCGCGCCGCCAACACGCTGATCGCAAATAACCCCCACGTTTACGAGAAGACTCTGTGGTCGGATATGGGCGATGGCGCGCCGATACGGGTGATCGTGAACCGCCATGAAGAGGCTGAGTCCGAGCGGGTCGCCAGCGAAATGCTCACCCGGCGTATCAAAGAGAAGGCCGAATGGCGGGACTTTGCGGTGCTTTATCGCGGTAACTTCCAGGCCCGTTTGCTGGAGCTTAAGCTGCAGCACTACCAGATTCCTTACAAGCTCTCCGGTGGCACATCGTTTTTCTCCCGCAACGAGATTAAAGATGCCATGGCTTACCTCCGCCTGTTGATTAACCCTGCAGATGACAACGCCTTTTTACGTATTGTGAACGTGCCGCGCCGTGAAGTGGGCCCTGGAACGATAGAGAAACTCGCCAACTACGCTACAGAGCGCTCCATTTCGCTGTTCGCTGCCTGCCATGAGCTTGGGTTAGAGCAGGTATTGCCGACCCGAGCTACGGAGCGCTTAAGCCGCTTTACCCATTTCATCGATGGTGTGCGTAAGCGTATGGATCAAGGTGATGCCATTGCCGCCATTCGCGACATGCTGCGGGATATGGATTACGAGGCCTGGCTGTATCAAAACGCCAGCGCGCCCACCGTTGCCGAACGCCGCATGGCCAACGTGTGGATTCTAATCGACCAACTAGAAAAATCGCTCAACCGCGATCCAGAGGATGATACTGACTCCACCGAGACCGAAACCGACGGCGTTCAAGCGGCTATTTCACGCCTGGTGCTGCGCGACATTCTAGAGCAGCAGGCGGAAGAGGACGACTCGGATAGAGTGCAGCTGCTCACCATGCACGCCTCTAAAGGTCTCGAGTTCCCCCACGTCTATTTAATGGGCTTGGAAGAGGATCTTCTGCCCCACCGCAACGCCATCGAAGTAGGCACCGTCGAAGAGGAGCGGCGCTTGGCCTATGTGGGCATCACCCGGGCGCGACGTACGCTAACCTTGACGCTTGCCCGCCAGCGGAAAGCTTATGGTGAACTGATGGACTGCCAGCCGAGTCGCTTTTTAGACGAGCTGCCTGGGGAGGATTTAGAGTGGGAAGGCCGTGCGGATAAAGAAGATCCGGATAAGAAACAGGCCCGAGGCAAAGACGCCATTGCTGGGCTGCGTTCGCTGCTGGGGTGAATGATAAAACTGAAATTATAAAAAAGAATATCCACAGGGCAGTGGCTAAAACACCCTGTGGATAAGATAGATACGCTATTTAAGTGACATCCTTACTAGCGATTACTCAACTTCAGCCACCATGTAATCAACAATCGCCATCACTTCTTCATCAGCAAGGTTGGGGTTGCCGCCTTTGGCTGGCATTGCACCAATACCATTGATAGCGCTGGCATAAAGTTCATCAGTACCTTTCTCTAGACGCGCAGCCCACGCATCCGCATCGCCCAACACTGGTGAACCGGCTACGCCCGAGGCGTGGCAAGCCACACAGCCAGAGCTTGCGTACAGGGCTTCGCCGTCTAAGCCGC
>NZ_JH393257.1:1263550-1351531 GCF_000236035.1 Vreelandella boliviensis LC1 | reverse complement strand
CCCCCCCCCCGCCACTCGCTTCTTCAGTGGCTGCCGCGTCGTCTTCACTCGCCGCATCGTCGCTGGCTACCGCTGTTTCTTCAATTGCTGCTTCATCTTCCGCAGCGGCGGTTTCTTCAACAGCTCCCTCTTCGGTTGCTGACTCTTCAGAAGCAGCTTCATCGCCACCGCCTAATTCAGGCACTTCCATGACAGGCTCGACCATATAGGCAGTCACCGCTTCCATCTCTTCATCAGAGAGGTTGGGATTACCACCACGAGCAGGCATTGCACCAATACCATTGATCGAATGCTCTAGCAGCGTGGCAAAGCCTTGCTCCGTGCGCTCTGCCCAGGCAGCTTCGTCGCCCCGCACCGGTGCACCCGCCGCGCCAGTTTCATGGCACGCGCTACACACATTGCCGTAGATGCCTTCACCATCGATATCACCGCCGCTGCTACTATCGCTAGGAGGAGCCGCTGCAGTACCACAGTCCTGGCCTTGTAAACAGAGCTGCCCTACCGGCGCCAAACGCTCGGCAATCGCATCACGTGCGGCATCATCTTGGGCATAAACACTGGATGTGCCCGCCATGAAGCCGAGGGCCGCCAGCCCGCTCATGATCAGCTTAGCTTTCACTCTCACCACCTCTTGAGTATTGTCATAAAACGTTTTTTCTCAACCTCTGTCTCAAACCCTATGCGCAGCAGCGCCAATATCAACGATGCACCGCCGAGATGCCAAGACACGCGTATAGAACTAGTATACCGGCAACGCAAAGCGCAAGAAAATGCTACTAAGCGCGCTTATGTGATTCATAGGTACTATCTAAGCCTTATTTTGGCGCTTCGCCCCTCTCATCACCACCTTTCCACGCTAATAAACGCTGCTGTGCATAGCGCACAAAACCGGCCTGCTGGTAGAGCCGTTTAGCCGGTAAATTGACGTCATCAACCCCCAGCACCATTTCCTGGGCACCGGCCTGTTGGGCAAGTTCGAGGGCTTTATTTAACAGCGAACGGCCCAAGCCTTTGCCACGCCAATCCGGTGTTAGTCCCATTAACATAAGCTCCCAGCGGCCTAGCGTCGGGCGCGGCGCAAGCAGTAGCACACCCACTACGGTGTTTTGATAGCCAATGGCGTACCAGTGCTGTGGCGCTTGGGGATCCTGCTGATAAAACCCAGCTAATAACTCTTTAACCGAGAGTATGTCACGCAGGGGGCGGCTATCCAGAGAACCCTGACCCACTGCGGTCAATAGGGCTAGCTGTTCTGCCTGGGAAAACTCACAAAGCGGCTGCAGTGATAACGGTATCGCTTCATTCATCGCTAAGCGGCGGCGACTGCTGCCGGTCAAATGCTCCAAACAGACCAAGCGCTGCATGCCATGCTCCATTAACAGCACTTCTGATACGGGTGCCTGGGGAGAAAGCTCCAAGTGGCACAGGCGAATATTGTGCGTTTTTACCCATGCGTGGGCGGCACGCAACAGCACGTGGATTTGCTCTGCTTCCACACCGGGCAACGGTAACCACAGCTGCGCCATGTTTTCTGGCAGAGGCTGTGCCCAGATCGCGTCTTTTATTTGCCCTTTCTGATAGTTTACCAATAGCCCCTGCCACTCTTCGTCTGAGGCAGTCGACATACGCTTTAAAGCAGTACTGAGCGCCGCCTGCTGCTCAGGGTCATGAGCGGCAGCAAGCTGCAGCAGTGCCTCGCGTCGCTGGGTAGGTGGGCATGGCCTTACGTCTGGAAAAATAGCGTGGTGCTGATGCGGTTCAATCAAATGCAGCGCTCCGAAGGAGTAGTAAATTGTTGGCCTACAATTTATAACCTCATCCTGACGGCCTAAGCCTTTACACACCACCCTTGTCAGTGCTTATTTCAAGGTTTCATGATGGCGATTGTTTTTTAAAGAGTCGTTTTGAAGGAATCGTTTTGAAGGAATCGTTTTGAAGGAATTGTTCTGAAGGAGTAAACAAACCGCCATGCGTATATTGTTGGTAGAAGACGATCCGAGCTTAGCCTCGGGCATTCGCTTGGCATTGAAGCCCGAGAACTTCACGGTGGATCACCTTAGCGATGGTGTTAGCGCCCTGGCCGCATTAAAGGAAGGCGAACCCTTTGATGTGGTCATTCTCGACCTGGGGCTGCCACGCATGGATGGCATGCAGGTGCTGGAAGCCGTGCGGCGCCAAGGCAATCGCGTCCCTGTTTTGGTGTTAACTGCACGGGATGCAGTCGACGAACGTATCGCGGGATTAGATGCGGGAGCTGATGACTATTTAACCAAGCCGTTTGAGGTCGCTGAATTAAAAGCCCGCCTGCGCGCCCTGTTGCGACGTAGCAGCGACCAAGTCAACAGTGCCTTAGAGTGCAGTGGCATTCGCCTTGACCCTTTAACCATGCAGGTTAGCTACCAGGGCAAGCTGGTGGTGTTATCACGGCGTGAACTGACCCTATTGCAAGAGTTTATGAGCCACCCTGGACGGGTATTCACCCGCGATACGCTAACGCGCTTGATCTATGGCTGGGATGAAGATGTAGAGAGCAATGCCATTGAGGTGCATGTGCACCATCTGCGGCGCAAATTCTTTCCTCACCTGATTCGCACCCTGCGCGGCATTGGTTATGTCATGGATAAAGCCGATCAGGAACAGCACCCATGAGCTCTATTCGCCAACGCACCCTGGGGCTAGCGCTGCTGGTGTTTGGTATTAGCATGCTGGCGATTGGCTTTATCAGCTACCGCTACGCTGCCCATGAAATTGAAGCGTTATACGACGCCAGTCTTGAACAAGACGCGCGCTTGTTAGCAGGCTTGCTGCAAACCCCGCTGCCGGAAGAGACGCGTGACGCACTGCTCAGCAGTCTGGAAAATACCCTTGGGGGCGCGGCGAGATCCAATCGCCGCTTTTCAGGATACCGTGCGGATAGCCAGTTGGGCTTTCAACTCTGGGAACAGGGTCGTCTCCTGCTACGTTCGGCCAATGCCCCCGAATCGCCGCTGGCAGATATACCCTCGGGTTTCACCAGTCGCGCTATCGATGAAGCCGAATGGCGCATTTATGTACTCGAAATAGCTAACGCCACTCAGCGGATTGTGGTGAGCGAACGGGAAGACGTCCGCGGCGAACTGATCAGGGCGGTAGCGCTACGCACCCTGCTGCCCGACTTAATCGGCCTGCCACTACTCACCGCCCTGCTGTGGTGGTCAATAGGCTGGGGGTTAGCACCGCTATCGCGCATGGCCGAACAAATTCGCAATCGTGACCCGCATAATTTGCAGCCCTTAACGCTTAGCCCACTGCCCCAAGAGTTAGATACCATCGCTGGAGCACTTAACCGTCTATTAGAACGAATCCGCATAATGCGCGTGCGCGAAAAGCGTTTTATTGCTGATGCCGCCCATGAGCTACGCACGCCCTTAGCGGTACTCGACCTACACGCTCAGAACGCCCTGACCACCGACAGCCGCGAAGATCGTCAGGAGGCACTTAACCACCTGCGCGATGGTGTCGCAAGAGCTACCCGCTTGGTCACCCAGCTATTGACGCTGGCCCGCCTTGAGCCTGAAGAAGAGGCACGCCCCGAGTACCGCACTAGCCATCTACTTAGTGAAGTGCGTGAAACTCTGGCCAAACTTTCTCCACTGGCCGCAGAACGCGAACAGCAGTTGCTGCTCAACGCCGAAGAGCAGGCGGATTGGTCGATGTTAGAAGAGCCTGGCGCCATTGAAACGCTGGTGCAGAATTTGGTCGGTAACGCCATCCAGCACTCGCCTAACCAGAGCGTGATCAGTATCACACTGGCGACGACACCCTCGGGCTTTCAGCTAATAGTGGATGATCAGGGTTCCGGTATACCCATCAATGAGCGTAAAAAAGTCGTTGAGCGTTTTCAGCGCGCAGGCCCCAGCGCTGGCTCTGGGTTAGGGCTTTCCATCGTTGAGCGACTGGTTACGCGTCACGGCGGCTCCCTACAGCTTGATGACGCCCCTAGCGGAGGATTGCGCGTACGGATTGTTCTACCACCTCTCTGTGAGCAACCGTCGCTGCTGTCAGCAAGATAACGCTATTTTTGGGTCTCTTAAGGTTGCGATAAGAATTGCATGCAACTGTGGAGTTGCATGGTGAGCCAGATACCAACGGCTCGCCCTTTTCTCCACACGGAGGTACCCTGATGAACCAAGTCACCTTTTCGGCTAAACCCTTAATTCAACTGGGCTCAGCGCCACTGCTGACCAAGCCTGCAGCGCGGCGGCTACTGCCCACCAGCCCTGCCATGACCGTGCTGACCGATTTTTCCCAAGTAGCGCCTCAATCGGTTGATGCCGATACCCCCATCGACGAAACACACCTTAAGATGCGTTTTAGCGGTGTAAGACTGCTATTCGTCATGGATCACCAAGCGCACTGTGTCGGCATTATTACCTCAAAAGAGATGATTGGCACTCGGCGTATTAATTTAGCCATGCAGCAGCGCAATCTCTCGCGTGAAGATATAACGGCGGAAATGATTATGACCCCATGGCACAAGCTTAGCGCCATGCCCGTCGCCCAACTCGCCTCGCTGACAATTGAGGACTTGGTGATATCAATGGAGACCTTCACCGAGCAACACCTGTTAATCACCGAGCAAAACGATAACCATGAACTTAGAATTCGCGGCCTTATTTCAGCCAGCGATATACAGAGTGCGGTGGATAAAGAGATTAACCCAGTCCCTAGAGCGAAGAGCTTTGCGGAGATTTGCCAGGTCATTACCGGCCACGACCTATAACGACTGATTGTTAACCAATTTAATTTACACCTAGAAACGCCCCCCACTGGTTACACAGTGAGGGGCGTTTTCAGTTTGCTATACAGAGTTTAAAACAACGCGCCGTTAATCCAGAGATGCGCGGCAATGCTGGCGATATAACCCAATAAAATAGCGGGCACCCAGCGTAGGTGAACGGCAAAGGTATAGATGCCGCGTGCCTGGCCCATAAGGGCAACGCCCGCAGCAGAGCCCATCGAGAGCAAACTGCCCCCCACACCTGCGGTTAGTGTGATTAGCAGCCAATTACCTTCGGACATATCCGGGGCCATGGAGAGTACCGCGAACATCACCGGGATGTTATCGACTACCGCCGAGATAAGCCCCAGCACCACGTTAGCCCACACCGGGTTCCAACTACCGTAGAGCGTTTCAGAAAGCAGGCCGAGATAACCCATGAAGCCAAGGCCACCCACGCACATCACCACCCCGTAGAAGAACAGCAGCGTATCCCACTCTGAGCGCGCAATACGGCTAAAAATATCAAAGGGGACCACGCTACCAAGCTGCTCCAACTTCTTCCAATCGCCCCGGCGGGAGTAGCGCTCCCGTTTGCGTTCAAGCGAGCGCGGCAGGCTGCGACGGAGGTAGTAGCCAAAGAACTGCAGTAGTCCTAAACCAAACATCATGCCCATGGCGGGGGGTAAATACAGCACAGAGTGGCAGAGTACCGAGATGGCCACGGTGAGCAAAAACAGCACGATAATCCGCCGCGCCCCGCGCTTGAGCCAAACGTTCTCTTTAAGCGATGCAGGCTGACGATTGACGATAAAGAAGTTCATGATGACCGCAGGCACCATAAAATTAACCACCGAGGGAAGCAGCAGCGCGAAGAAGCCTTCAAACGGTACTTGGCCTGCCTGCCACACCATTAGCGTGGTGATATCGCCGAACGGGCTAAAGGCACCGCCCGCGTTTGAGGCTACCACCACGTTGACGCAGCAAAGGCCGATAAACTTATTATCCCCCTCGGCCACTTTCAGCACCACGGCGCACATCAGCATGGCGGTGGTCATATTATTGGCGATCGCCGAAATGCCGAAGGCCATCACACCGGTAATCCAGAACAAAGTGCGGTAGCTAAAACCTTTGCGCACTAGCCAAGAGCGCAGCGCATCAAATACGCGACGTTCTTCCATGGCGTTGATATAGGTCATCGCAACCAGCAAAAACAGCAGCAGCTCGGCGTATTCAAGCAGCGTTTCACGGAAGGCAATTTCCGCCTCTTGCGGCATCCCCGCTTGTACATAAACCCAAGCCACTAGCCCCCAGATAAGCCCCGCCGCGACCAGTACCGGCTTAGACTTACGCATATGCAGTAGCTCTTCACTCATCACCAACGCGTAGGCGAGCACGAAGATCACGACAGAAGAGATACCGGCAAGCGAAAGAGTAAGATCAAGGGGCCCGGCGGCGGCATAAGAAAGAGAGGGAAAAACGAAAAGACAGCAGGCAAGCAACAGCCAAGCGACCCGGCTAGCATAATGCCGGGTTACGAGGACGTTTGGTGGTTTCATAACAATGTTATCCAATGCAGGAGGGAGAAAAGACCGCCACGATCATAAGCACCCTAACCACATGCTGCAACGCAACGGCTGCGCATAAGATGCGGCTAATTGCCGCATCTTGTAACGTGTGTTTATTGGCTTAACTAAATTTAAAGTCTGACACCTTAATCACTCCACCGTCACACTTTTAGCCAGGTTTCGGGGCTGATCTACATCGGTGCCTTTGAGCACTGCTACGTGGTAACTCAATAGCTGTAGCGGCAGGGTATACAGCAGCGGAGCCAGCGCTTCATGCACGTGTGGCAAGGTCAGTACGCGAATATCTTCCTGACCCTCGATACCCACGCTCTCATCGGCAAACACAAACAGCTGGCCGCCGCGGGCGCGAACTTCCTGAAGGTTGGATTTAAGCTTTTCAAGCAGATCATCGTTGGGTGCGACCGAGATCACCGGCATTTCGCTGTCCACTAGCGCCAGCGGGCCATGCTTTAACTCCCCGGCGGGGTACGCCTCGGCATGGATATAGGAAATCTCTTTGAGTTTCAGCGCCCCCTCAAGGGCAATCGGATATTGAGCCCCGCGCCCCAAGAAGAGTGCATGATGTTTATCAGCAAACGCCTGGGAAAGCGTTTCGATCTGGCTATCCAGCGCTAGCACCCGCTGACACACTTCTGGCAGCGTGCGCAGCGCGGCGATTATATCCGGGTATTCGACCTGGCTTTTGGCTTTACTCACTGAAAGCGTTAGCAGCATTAACGCCACTAGCTGGGTGGTAAAGGCTTTGGTGGAGGCAACGCCAATTTCAGGACCTGCACGGGTCATTAACGTGATATCAGATTCACGCACCAGCGAACTACCGGGTACATTACAGATCGCCAGCGACCCCGCATAGTTAAGGGTTTTAGCAAAGCGCAGTGCGGCCAGCGTATCGGCGGTTTCGCCAGATTGGGAGAGGGTGACAAATAGCGTTCCTTCAGGCACGACCGGGTGGCGGTAGCGATACTCGGAGGCAACCTCGACCTGCACCGGCACACCTGCATACCGTTCTAGCCAGTAACGTGCCACCAGCCCCGCGTGGTAGCTGGTACCGCAAGCGATGATATGCACGTGGCGAGTACGTTGGAAAAGCGCCAGTGCATCCGGGCCAAAGCTCTCCACTAATACGCTTTGAGCGCTCAGCCGCCCCTCTAATGCCGCCTCAATAACCGTCGGCTGCTCAAAAATTTCCTTGAGCATATAGTGGCGATACTCGCCCTTACTGGCCGCGCCATCACCGTGCTCAAAGGTATGGATAGGGCGCTCTACGTCGTTACCGTGGCGATCTACAATGCGAATGGCGCCCTGCTCACGCAGCTCAACCAGGTCGCCCTCTTCAAGGTAAATAAAGCGATCCGTCACCGGCAGCAGCGCCAGCGGGTCAGAGGCTAAAAAGGCTTCATTAATTCCCACACCAATCACCAGTGGGCTACCCTGGCGAGCGCCAACCACCACCCCTGGCTCTTTGGCACTCATTACCCCCAGCGCGTAGGCGCCGCCTAAGCCGTTAACGATCTGCTGCGTAGCATCAAACAGGGTGAGCCCATCGGCCAGCTTTTCGGAAAGTAAGTGAGCAATCACTTCGGTGTCAGTTTCGGAGCTAAACTCATAGCCACTGCGCTGCAGGTTATCTTTTATTGCCTCATAGTTCTCAATAATGCCATTGTGAACAACGGCAACTTGGTTTTCATGAACCTGGCTACCACTATGATGCGGGTGTGCATTAGCTTCTGAGGGTTTACCGTGAGTTGCCCAGCGGGTGTGCGCTATGCCCGAAAAACCCGGCAGCGCGGCCTTATCCAACTCCGCGGCAAGCGCCGCCACTTTTCCAAGCGCACGATGACGAGTTAATACCCCATCACTGAACACCGTCATACCGGCCGAATCGTAGCCGCGATACTCCAGGCGCCTTAGCCCTTCTAATAGGATTTCTTGGACGTTGCGCTGGGCAACGGCGGCTACAATGCCACACATGATCACTCTCCTAGGTTATTAACCAGAGCACTTCAAATAAGCGACTCAACCAATGCGCAGAAAGATAAATCGACGGCATAGGTATATGAATACGGCTTTTTAATGATTCTTTGAACGATGTTTAGAACTATTTTTAATACTATTTAAAGTACTATTCATCAAAGTACTATGGCTCTGTCCGCTTGCTGGGGCGCAGCCAATCAATTTTTTCTAACTGGCGGCCTCGGGTTACTGCCAAAGCGTAGTCGGTGACATCTTTAGCAATCGTAGATCCAGCCCCGACAGTGGCGCCTTTGCCTATCGTAACAGGTGCTACCAACGCAGAGTTGGAGCCAATAAATGCATTATCGCCAATATCAGTACGGTGTTTATTAGCTCCGTCGTAGTTACAGGTAATAGTGCCTGCTCCCACATTCACATCCCGCCCTAAATGAGCATCGCCGACATAGCTTAAGTGATTAATCTTACTGCCCTCTCCCACATCAGCGTTTTTGGTTTCAACAAAATTGCCCACCTTGGCTTTTACCGCCATTCGCGTACCGGGACGTAACCGCGCAAAGGGGCCAATCTGGTTTAGTCCCGCTGCCACGGTGCCTTCTATTACACTATGGGTGTCTATCACGCTTTGCGCACCAATGGTGCTGTTTTTGATGACACAGTAGGGGCCAACCCGAACGCCTTCACCTAATTCAACTTCGCCTTCAAACACGCAGCCCACATCAATAAATACATCGTGCCCGCAGGTTAAACGCCCGCGAACATCGAGCCGTTCAGGGTCGGCAAGAGCCACCCCCTGCGCCATTAACTTGTCGGCCAATTGGCGTTGATAAACGCGCTCCAGGCGGGCCATTTGTGCCCGGTTGTTAACGCCTTCTACTTCGACGGCGGTGGCCGGTTGGACAGTGCACACTTTGATGTCTTCTGCCGCTGCCATGGCTATTACATCGGTTAGGTAGTATTCACCCTGGGCATTATTAGATGAAAGCTGCGGCAACCAGCGTTTTAGCTGACCGCTGGTCATGGCCATAATGCCGGTATTGCATTCGGTGATGGCAAGCTGGGCACTGCTGGCATCTTTTTGCTCAACAATCGCCACCGCATCGCCTGCATCGTTGCGCTCAATCCGCCCATAGCCGGTAGGCTCGGCTAGCGTTACCGTCAATAGTCCCATGTGCTGTTCATCCACATGGGCCAATAGCTCGCTTAAGGATTCCCGCTGCAGCAGCGGTACATCGCCGTAAAGGATTAACACCTTGCCGCTGCCCAACTGCTCAAGCGCTTGAGCCACCGCGTGCCCGGTGCCCTTCTGCTCGGCCTGCACGGCAAACTGCACTGAATTTTCTGCCAGCGCTTCGCGCAGCTGGTCAGCACCATGGCCAATCACGACATGAGTCCGGTCAGGCTGCAACCCAGAGGCTGTATCCAGCACATGCTGAACCATGGGTTTGCCCGCCAAGGGGTGGAGCACTTTAGGAATTTGCGAATTCATCCGCGTGCCTTTACCCGCAGCGAGAATGACAATATCCAGTTCTTGCATGTTATTCACCTGTTACCGGTTGGACGGCGGGCGCTGTGTTGGTGGTTGGTGATGGAGAGGTGGAAAATTGTTCAATGCCCAACTCGTTCACCAAGGTCTCACCAAAGTAATCAATAAATTCAGGGCTGGCGATACTCCGCCATTCGTCACCCTCACGGACTAGCATTAATACTTTAAGGCTATTATCGAGCGCCATCTGTATAGCGTCTTCTTCGCCCACCACCAGTAGCGCTGTCGCCCAGGCATCCGCCCAGGCGTTGGAGGGGTGGAAAACAGACACCGACGCAAGCTGGTGGGTCACCGGCCGCCCCGTACGCGGATCAATGGTGTGGGAGAAGCGCTGACCATCCACTTCAAAATAGTTGCGGTAGTCACCAGAAGTAGCCACCGACATGCTCTCTAGCGGAATAATATGCTGGGCACGCTGCTGGCCATCCTCGGGTACCTCAATACCAATACGCCAAGGCGTTTGCTCTTCTTCATCGCGCAGGCCACGTGCAATCAGATCACCGCCTAAATTGACCAAGTAGTGCTCTATGCCCTGCTGATTCAGGTAAGCGGCTACCCGGTCGGTGGCATGGCCTTTTGCCACACCGGAAAGATCAACAAATACATCGCGGGTACGCCGCGCCTGCATATTTTGGCTATCGATCTCTAGGGCGTCAAAGCCTACCTGGGTAAGCTGCTCGGCGAGAACATCATCGGAAGGCTCCACTTCAGTCCTCGCGCCGGGCCCGAAACTCCACAAATTAACCAAGTCGCCCACAGTAATATCAAAAGCACCGTGGCTGGCTTCAGCGACTGACTGGCTAATCGCCAATACCTCAATAAGCTCATTGGAGAGCGGCTGCCACTCTTCCAGCGGGGCCTCGTTAAAAGCGATCAGTTCGGCATCATCACGGTAGGTGGACATCGCCTGGTCAACGCTTTCCAGCTCTGCTTTGAAACCCTCTTCCAAATCAAGAGACTCGCCCAAAGTGAGCGGATCCATAATGGTTACCTGATAGAAGGTGCCAAAAATATTGCCATCAAAGCGTACCGGAGGCTCCAGCGGACGATCACTCTCTGAGCAGCCTGCCACGCCCATCGCTAAGCCCAGCAGCGAGCCCATCACGATCAATGTACGGCGCCACCTTGTACTGCGTTCACCAGCCAATTTCTGTTTAATTTTTTTCATCGTTGCCTTGCCTAAAAATGAAGCACTTAAAAATGACGCACTTAAAAATGAAAAAACCACAGCAGCCAGGCGCCGAACAGCACGCGATAAATGACAAAGGGCTGCATTCCTAATTTTTTTATGAGCACCAGGAAGTAGTGAATACACAAATACGCGCTTACCCCCGATAGCAGGGTTCCCACTAGCATCGCTGACCAATCAATCGACTGTGGGGCGCTTAGCAGCCCCACTGCTTCTAAGCCTCCCGCCAACACAATCACTGGGATCGACAGTAAAAAAGAGAAGCGCGCTGCCCCTTCACGGCTCATCCCCACCATTAGTGCCGCCGTAATGGTAATCCCTGAGCGCGATGCCCCCGGAATTAGCGCCAGCGCCTGGGCGCCGCCAATAATCAGAACATCCTTTAAACGCAGCTGGTACTCGCTTCGCGTACCCTGCTTACGCCAATCCGCATACCCCAACAATAGACCGAAACCAATTAAACTAACGCCGATAATCAGCGTAGAGCGCATATAGTGAGAAATAACATCGTGCAGCAGTAAGCCAATAATACCCACGGGGATAGTGGCCAATGTCACCCAAAAGGCGAGCCGCGCATCCTCGTTGACGCCTTTCCCCCCGATGGCGGCCAGGCTGCTGGTGATCATTTGCCAGATTTCGTGCCTGAAATAGATGATGACCGCGGAGAGACTGCCTAAATGCAGTGCCACATCAAAGGCTAAGCCTTGATCCTGCCAATCTGTCAAAACAGGCACCAAAATCAGGTGAGCAGAGCTTGAAACGGGTAAAAATTCGGAGATTCCCTGAACAACCGCTAACACCACCACCTGGAGCCAATCCATAAAAAATCCTGTGTATAGAAACTATTTAATGTTTGCAATGGCGCTTAAGGATACACATCCGCTAATTCATTGTCCGCCATTGGCTTTGCTGACACTAACCGCCACTGACACTCAAAGGAGGCGTTTCACAGCTTGAACGCAGTGGAGGCTATAGAGGATATAAGGAGTGCGCTACAATAGGCATCTATTGAATGCGTGCGTCCTTGCAAGGTACCCATGACTCAGACCATCGAAACGCCAGTGGTTCACGACCAAGCGCGACTTAGCCAAGATGCCAAGCGTGTCACCTACATCGGTGCGTGGTTAGATGCTCTATTGAGCATCGTAAAAGTCACGATCGGCTTTATGGTCGGTTCAGCGGCGTTGATCGCCGACGGTATTCACTCCCTATCTGATTTAGTCACCGACGGCTTTGTCCTGGCTGCCATTCACTACGGACGCCAAGAGCCCGATAGAGACCACCACTATGGTCACGGACGAATCGAAACCCTCACGACACTGCTACTGGGAAGCGTGCTGATTTTCGTGGCTGGCGCGATTGCCTGGTCGAGCCTGGATCGGCTGTTTAGCGGCACCGACGTTAACGCCCCTGGCGCGCTGGCGATTGTGATTACCGTCATTGCGCTATTTAGCAAAGAGTGGATTTTCCGCTACACCATGCGGGTCGCCAAGCGGGTAAAGTCAAAATTACTCGAAGCCAACGCCTGGCACTCACGCAGCGATGCATTATCCACCGCCGTGGTGCTGGTGGCCTTGGTGGGAGCCCAGTTCGGTTTGGGTTGGCTGGATGCCGTAGCCGCCATTATCGTGGGTTTATTAGTCGGCAAGGTAGGTTTGGACTTGCTGTGGGAGTCCGCTCGGGAGTTAGTGGATACCGCGCTACCGGTGGATGCGCAAAACCAAATGCACGACGTTGCCTGCAGCGTGCCGGGTGTGGATAGTGTCCACGATCTGCGCACGCGCCAGTCGGCTGGCTGGGTAATGGTCGACCTCCACGTAGTGGTCGGGCCTAAGATTACCGTTTCGGAAGCTCATGAAATCGGTAACGAAGTGAGCCGCCGGTTACGCCATGAATTCCCCGCGCTCACCGATGTTATTTTCCACGTTGACCCCGAAGACGACGCCGGAGCGGGTGACCCCAGCCGTCTGCCGGGGTTACCGCTACGACCAGAAGTAGAGGCCGCCCTGGATGCGCGCTGGTATAAGCATCCGGTATGGCGCACGCTGAACGAGCTTCAGTTGCACTACTTGGAAGATAAGGTCTCGGTATCGCTGATCATTGATGACGCGGTTAATCAGCCCCCCCAGTGCCTTGCCAGCCAGCTAAAAGCGCTGGCTAGCGATATCGAGTGGCTAGGTCACGTGGAAGTGCTGTTTATCACCCGTGCTGCCAGTAATGCTTCTTAGATCCAAAAGATTAACCGGATGGCTGGGAAGGTGGCAGCCACCACCCTGGCAAGCGTTGCTATTGCGTACGCTACTCTACAGCGGCCTATGGTGGGTGCTTACGGAAGGGAAAGGTAGCCTATGGATAGGCGTTGCACTGGCGCTCGTCATAGCACTCTGTGCCCCTGTCAGTGTGGCGACATGGCCGAGGCAGTTACGCTGGTGGAAACTTCCCCTTTTCATTGGTTTTATGCTGAAATCCAGCTTAAAGGGAGCTCTGGAAGTCGCCAAGCTGGCAATCAGCCAGCGTTATCATGCCAATACTCTAACCCACACCTACTGTTTTCGCCTGCTAAAGCAACCTCCTCAACAATTGCTGATGGCTAACCTAGTCAACCTAACGCCTGGTACGTTGACACTACGCATTAGGGGTGACGCACTCTATATTCACATCCTCCACCACCACCCTCACGTTGAGTACCAACTTAAGTTGCTTGAAAGCCGTATCGCTGGGCTCTATGGTTTGACCCATGGGCCTACGGAATATCAACCTTAAAGGGTGGCTGCGAATCGTTTACCTGCTTGCTAGTGCCGTACTACTTGCTAATGCCATGATAGCGCTCTGGCGCCTCTACCGTGGACCCACCAGCGCTGACCGTATGCTGGCCGTGGAATTTTTCACTACCTCAGCGTTAGCCATTACACTGCTGTTTAGCGCCTTTTTTACCCTACCTGCCCTGGTCGATATTGCGCTGCTATTTGCGCTATTGGCGGCATTAGGTACCGCTAATTTCGTTGTTCGGCACCATCCGCCCAAGCGAGAGGAGCTCGATGACGATGCGTGAGCTGCTGGGTACTGGACTTATTTTACTTGGCCTGCCTTTCTTTATCGCCAGTACCTTGGGACTACTGCGCTTTCCCGATGTGTATGCCCGCCTGCACGCCTTAACCAAAGCCGACAACGTTGGTTTAGGGCTGATCTGTATTGGTCTTGCCGTGCAAGCCAGCAGTATCGCCGTCGCCCTTAAAATAGTGCTGATTTGGGGACTGATTCTGCTAGCCTCAAGTACCGGTGCGACGCTGATTGCTTCCTCCGCCCTTCGCCATGGCCCCGCCCCGCGGCGTGATGATGAGGACACCCATGCTGGTCGTTGACTTGCTGCTCGCCCTGGCAGCGCTAGCCACTGCGGGGCAGTGCCTGCTGCTACCCGGCTTGTTTCGCGCTATCGCCAATTTAATGGCCTTCGGCTTGGTAATGGCGCTTATTTGGGTGCGTTTAGATGCCCCTGATGTAGCGCTGGCAGAAGCCGCCATTGGGGCTGGCATTACCGGTGCCTTGCTACTTACCGTAGCAGGACAACTACCTGCTTCTCAGCACAGCCTTCAATCAATCGGCAGTGGCCTATCAAGACGGACGCTTGCCATCTCCGTTCTCGTGCTGTTCATAACAGGCTTATTATGGATAGCCGTGGTATCGCTTCCAAAACCGGGTTTAGTCAACGAAGTCACCGCGGTGCTTGCCGATAGCGGCGCAGAGCACGCCGTGACTGCCATTCTGCTGAACCTGCGCGGTATGGATACCTTGTTGGAAGTTGCCGTTATGCTTTGCGCGGTTGCTGCGATTTGGTCATTGCAAAAAGCCATACCTCCCCCGCCCCTGAACAACCACTACCCTGGACTGCCGACGCTAGCACGCTGGCTACACCCTCTATTTTTGTTAACGTTCAGCTATTTTCTTTGGCAGGGAGCTCACGCCCCGGGTGGCGCCTTTCCTGCGGGGGCCGTACTTGGAGCAGGGGGCGTATTACTGCTACTGACAGGTAGTATCGCGTGGATGCACCAGCACGCTTATAACCTGCTTCTGCGCTGGCTGTTGGCGGCAGGACTGCTGTTCTTTCTAGCCACCGCGCTAAGCGGTTTTCTTATCACCGGTACGCTTTATGGCTTGCCTCCGCGATTCGCCAGCTACTTTATTATTGCCATTGAAGTAGCCACGGCGCTCTCTATTGCGCTCATGCTAATGACATTTTATCTATTTGGGCGACCAGGAACGCGGCAATGAGTCTTCTCTTTACCGATATAGCGCTGACCAGCGACGCGCTTTTCGCCCTGCTCGGCGCTCTGCTAGTGGCAATGTCTCTGGTAAGCGTGTTTACCGCTCGCCATCTGATTCGTCGCCTGTTGGCCGTTAATATACTCTCCAGCGCGGTGTTTTTGCTGCTCGTGCTCACTGCACGAACAGCCGATGGAATTGATCCAATTCCCCACGCATTGGTGCTAACGGGGATTGTCGTCTCTGTGAGCACCACCGCCGTCGTGCTAGCGCTCTATTTACGTCGCTACCGCCGGGAACCACCATGTTGACACTACACGCTTTTGGTTTAGCCATTGGCGTTATACCTGTGCTATTGGTGATTCTCCCACTCCTACTTTGCCTAGCAGCGTTTATCCGGCTTATTCGAGTAAAGCATCAGCTATTCGTTGGGCTACCCCTGATTACATTGGGTAATATTCTTGGGGCTTGGCATCTGGGAGTTAGTCCCGAATGGCAACTAGGTGGTTGGGCCTTACCCATCGGCATACGCTGGGCACTAGCGCCCTCTACACTGGCGCTGCTCAGCTTAACAACGGTGGTTGCCTGCACCGCAGGCCTAACGGCCTACGCTGAACGGGCAAAACAACGCGAGTACTGGACGCTGTGGTGGTTAATGTGGGCGGCACTTAACACCCTATGGCTTTCCCGTGACTTATTTAATGTTTATGTGGCGCTTGAACTATTAACCCTGAGCGCCGCTGGTTTAGTGGCGCTGTCGCCCAAAGACCCTTACGGCTTTTCCGCACTTCGCTATCTGCTGGTGGCGCTCATTGCGTCGCTACTTTATCTACTGGGGGTGGGGCTTATGTATGGCACCCATGCCACGCTGGATATCGACTTACTTAGCCAACGAGCATCAGCGGACACTCTGCATGCCATCGCCGCACTGTGCATAACGCTTGGGCTGATGATGAAAGCCGCGCTGGTGCCTTTGCACAGCTGGTTACCCCAAGCCCACTCCCGCGCCTCTCCTTCGGTGAGTGCTATGTTGTCAGCGGTGGTCGTCGCCGTTGCGCTTTATTGGCTATGGCAACTATGGCAAGGGCCATTTAAAGCACTGGGAATGCAGCCGTTCTTTGCCTTTCTAGGTAGTCTTTCGATTGTGTGGGGTGGCATTAACGCGCTACAACAGACGCAGCTGAAGCGTCTGATTGCCTACTCAACGATTGCTCAGATGGGCTATGCGCTGTTGGTATTGAGCCTTGCACCTGATGCCAGCGCTTACCCATTGGCGCTACAAGGCGCTACCACGCTACTGGTTGCCCATGGTGTGGCTAAAGCCGGGCTGTTTATAACAGCAGGCTACTTAGTGGCTTATCACCAAAGCGACCAGCTCCAGCAGTTTACCGGCAGTGCTCATCGATTCCCCTGGTTATGGGTAGCGTTTGCGCTCTCAGCGGCAAGCTTGGTGGGTCTGCCACCCAGCGGTGGTTTTGTTGGCAAATGGTGGCTTTTTATTGGGCTTTGGGAGCAGCAACGCTGGCTAAGTGCTACGGCCTTTCTGCTTGGCACACTGCTTACCGCTGCTTACTTAACCCGGGTAATGGCGATTGCTCTTCGCCCTGCACCCAGCAGCCGCCCAAAAACGACGCCTAATTGCGTACCAGCACTCATTCCCCTACTGCTTGGCGGCTTGGTGTGGGGTATCGGTATTATATTGTTAGCACAGCATGGCTATTTTTCTCTGCCTGGTATGGATCGCACCACACGCTTTTTCGCTTTTCCTGCACTGATAATCTGGCCATTGATACTCTTCTGGCAATATAGGAGCCCGTCACCGCCCACACGCTTTTTCAGCGTAGTGCTATGGCTAAGCGCCCTGCTGCACATTGTTGCACTTACCTCCCAAGAGTGGCTGACATTCTATACCGCACTTGCCTGGTTGGGGGTATTGGGTTGGCTACTGATACTTCACGGCACCACTGCTTCAACACCCCAGGCAGCACGCACGTATTTAGCTATGATGCTGGTTGCCGAAGTGCTGCTATTCGCGGCCACCGCCAGCATCGCACTGCAGGGAACACTGGCATTTGAGCAGACCACCTTTGCCACACTCTCAACAGGTACCGCGCTGCTTATTGGTAGCGGTATGGCGATTAAGTCGGGCATGTTAGGCGTTCACGGCTGGCTGCCCATCGCCCACCCAGCGGCACCCGCCTTGGCCAGTGCGTTACTTTCTGGAGTGATGATAAAATTGGGGGTTTTGGGGGTACTGCGATTAACCCCTGAAAGTGCTTCGGGCATCGCTGCTGGTCAAATGCTGTTTTATTGGGGAGTGTTAGCGGCATTATATGGAGGACTCCGCGGGGCTTGTTCGAAATCACCTAAAACGGTGTTGGCTTGGTCGAGCGTAGGTCAAATAGGGCTGCTTTCCGCTGGTTTGGGAGCACTGCTATGGCTGCCAGAGAATGGTGCACTGCGAACCGCCCTGATGCTGTTAGTGGTTAGCCATGGTTTGGCCAAATCGGCTCTATTTATAGGTGCGGGGCAATGGGGAAAACTGTCGAGGGGGCATCGCCAGCTAATCGGTAGTGGCATGGCGGTATCTGCGTTAACCCTGATTGGCGCTCCGTTTAGTGGCGGGCTGTATATTAAGAGTTGGTTAACCCTGGCAATCAATGCCCAAGGCTTTGCGGGAGACCTGCTGACGCTTGCTAGTCTTGCCACTGCAGGTGCAATGTTGCGTTTTGGTTGGCTGCTTAAGCAACAACCTCCTGCCAATCTTAGCACTGAGCCTGAAGCAAACGGCTGGTTGTGGTGTGGTTGGTTCGTGCTGTGTTCCAGCGCCTGGTTAGTGCCACTTATATGGCTTTGGTGGTTGCCATACCCAGGCAGTTGGCTAGCGGCAAACCTAACCGCGTTAGGGATAGTTTCGATCAGTGGGGGCTTAGCGGTGGCGATTGTCTATTTGCGCGCTATCCTCACTATCCCGCCGTTTAGGCTACCGTCTATTCCACCGCTACCCTGGCACCAGGCAAGCCGCTTCCGGCCTGCCTGGGTGGTGGAACGCAAGTCGCGCCACTGGACAGTTATCGGTCTCATAGTGGCAATCGTCTCAGCTATCTTTATAATCATCTACCTATACGTCATAAACGCATAGCTACATATGTTGCATAGCTACATCGATACATCAGTTAGAATAAGGGTGGCAATGCTGAAGTAGATCACTACCCCTGAAGCGTCAATAAGCGTTGTCACAAGCGGTGCTGAAGCCGTCGCAGGGTCGACCTTAAAACGCTCTAGCACAAACGGAAGACACATCCCCAGCAGGCTACCAAACAGCACGATAGTGACCATGCTAAAGGCGACCACCATCGCCAACGCTTCGCCCCCACGCATGATGCCAATAGGCGTTACCGCTATGGCCATAGTGATGCCTAATGACCCGGCGACGAGTAGCTCGCGGCCGAGCAGTTTTCCCCAATCTTTGACACCTACGTCGCCGGTCGCCATACCGCGAACCATTAGCGTGGCTGCCTGAGCACCGGCGTTACCACCACTCCCGATAAGCAACGGTAAAAAGAACACCAGCGCGACATGAACGGCAATGGTCTCTTCAAAGTAGGCAATACCAGCACCTGAGAATAGGTTGGCAAATACCAGCAGCACCAGCCAAAACACCCGCTTGCGGTAAAGACTCCACAGCCGTACCCGGCTAACACCATCTTCTAGCTGGCCGATCGACATCCCTTTGTGGAAATCCTCGGTGGCCTCAGATTCGGCTACGTCCATGGCGTCATCGTGAGTCACAATCCCCACCATACGACCATCCGCATCGATCACCGGCAGCGCTAACAGATCGTACTTCGCTACAATACGTGCGACATCTTCCTGGGCATTATCGACTCGTGTGCTAATAACATCTTTGATCATAATGTCATCAACAATGGCACCAGGACGCGCCACCATCAGTTGGCGCAGCGACATGGTACCGATCAGTTGCCCATCGCTATCAAGGATATATAGTTGGTAAACCGTTTCTGCATCGGGAGCGGTTTGGCGTACCCGCATCATCGCTTGCGACACCGTCATGCCACTGGCTATGGCCACATAGTCAGAGGTCATAATGGCGCCTGCGGTGCCCTCTTCGTAGCTGGCAAGCCGCTTGAGAGCTTCACGCTCACGGTGGGCCATACGACGCAGCAGCGCTTCACGGCGATCTTCACTGAGTAGGTTAAACAGGTCGGCACGTTCGTCCGAGCCCATCTCCTCCAGCAGCTTGAGTACCTGGCTGTCATCCAGCTGCCCGACCACCTCAAGCTGGCTCTCACCGGGCAAATAGCCCAGCACGTTGGCGGCACGTTCGGCAGAGAGGATATCCAACAGCAAGAGCGCAGCAGACAGCTCTTCGTCATCTTCAATCATCTCTTCGAGCACTTCACCGATATCCGCGGAGCGGGTTTCGGCCAAACGCAAAGAGAGCACCGTTTTACTCGGGGCTTCCTTGGCCAGCTCGTCGAGCAGTTCGGCTTTTAATTCCTGCAGGCTTTCATCATTCAGTGCCATGGCTCTCCCCTTCACGCTTACCCACGTTACTACCGAGTTAATTTAACATACGGCTTAATTCCACCTACTTACTAGCATACTACCCAACAAAAAAACGCCCCTTAAACCCTGATACGGGTTTAAGGGGCGTTGGACACACGCTAAATGCGTGGGTGTTAGCCTTTACCCGCCTTTTTACGCAACTGCTGAATCGTTCGCAGCTGGGCAACGGCTTCGGCAAGTTCAGCGGCAGCGCGAGTATAATCGAGCTCCGTTGACTTCTCATTAAAGGCTTTCAGCGCCTGCAGACGCGCTTCTTCGGCAGCAGCCTCGTTGAGGTCGCTGGCACGCGATGCAGAATCAGCCAGAATCGTCACCACATCCGGCTGGACTTCCATGAAGCCACCCGAGACAAAGAAGTTATCTTCCTTGCCATCATCGTGAATCACGCGAACCGGACCCGGCTGAAGCTCGGTCAGCAGCGGAGCGTGACCCGGCAAAATGCCCAGGTCACCCATCATCCCGGAAGCAATCACCTGCTCAACGGTACCTGAGAAGATCGATGCTTCAGCGCTGACGATATTGCAAGTAAAGCTATTCGCCATAGCGAATCCCCCTAATGGACGGGATTACTTCTTCATCTGGTTGGCTTTCTCGACGGCTTCGTCGATGGAGCCGACCATGTAGAAGGCCTGTTCCGGCATATCATCGTATTCGCCAGCGAGAATGCCCTGGAAGCCACTGATGGTGTCTTTCAGTGAGACATACTTACCGGGTGAACCAGTAAATACTTCGGCCACGAAGAACGGCTGCGACAAGAAGCGCTGGATTTTACGTGCCCGGGAAACGGCCAGCTTATCTTCATCAGACAGCTCGTCCATACCCAGAATGGCGATAATATCCTTGAGTTCTTTGTAGCGCTGAAGAACGTTCTGCACACCGCGAGCGGTGGCGTAGTGCTCTTCACCGACGACCAGCGGATCCAACTGACGCGAGGTGGAGTCCAGCGGGTCGATCGCCGGGTAGATACCCAGTTCGGCGATAGAACGCGCCAATACCACGGTAGCGTCCAGGTGCGAGAAGGTGGTCGCCGGCGACGGATCGGTCAAGTCATCCGCAGGCACGTAAACGGCCTGTACGGAGGTGATTGAACCGGTTTTCGTCGATGTAATACGCTCCTGCAAAACACCCATCTCTTCAGCCAGTGTCGGCTGATAACCTACCGCTGATGGCATACGACCCAGCAGGGCAGATACTTCGGTGCCCGCCAGTGTGTAGCGGTAGATGTTATCAACGAACAGCAGAACGTCGCGGCCTTCATCACGGAATTTCTCAGCGATGGTCAAGCCGGTCAACGCTACGCGCAAACGGTTACCCGGGGGCTCGTTCATCTGACCGTAAACCAGCGATACCTTATCGATAACGTTGGATTCAGTCATTTCGTGATAGAAGTCATTACCCTCACGCGTACGCTCACCGACCCCGGCGAATACAGAGTAGCCGCTGTGCTCGGTGGCGATGTTGCGGATTAGCTCCATCATGTTAACGGTTTTGCCCACACCGGCGCCGCCGAACAGGCCGACTTTACCACCCTTAGCAAACGGGCAGACCAAGTCGATAACCTTGATACCGGTTTCCAGCAGCTCGTTAGAGGCCGCTTGGTCAGCATAGCCAGGTGCTTTGCGGTGGATCGGCATACGCTCTTGCTCGCCGATCGGTCCTGCTTCATCAATCGGCTCGCCGAGTACGTTCATAATACGGCCCAGCGTTTCCTTACCTACCGGTACGGAAATAGCGGCACCTGTGCTGGTCGTGTCCATGCCACGCTTCAAGCCCTCAGTGGAGCCCATGGCGATGGTGCGCACCACGCCGTCGCCCAGCTGCTGCTGGACTTCGAGGATAGTCTCAACATCGGAGACCTTCAGCGCGTCGTAGACCTTGGGCACAGAGTCCCGCGGAAACTCTACGTCAATCACCGCGCCGATGATTTGTACGATACGTCCGCTCATCTTGGTTCCTCTCTAAAACCTGCAAATGAAACCTGTCTGCCGGGAGCCACTTCAAAGAGTCGGCTCCCTAGGCGTTATACGGCAGCAGCACCGCCGACGATCTCAGAAATTTCCTGGGTGATGGCGGCCTGACGGGCCTTGTTGTAGACCATCTCCAGATCGTCGATCAGGCCGCCTGCGTTGTCAGTGGCACTTTTCATAGCGATCATTCGGGCAGCTTGTTCACAAGCGCCGTTTTCCACTACCGCCTGATACACCTGCGATTCGATGAAACGAACCAACAGGCTATCGAGCAACGCCTTGGCATCCGGTTCATACAGGTAGTCCCAGCTTCCGGGACGGGCGTTTTCGTCGTCTTGCTCAGCGTCTGCGCCCATATCAGGCGACAGTGGAAGAAGCTGACGAACCACTGGCTTTTGCGTCATGGTGTTAACAAACTCGTTGTGCACCACGTAAAGCCGGTCGAGACGTCCTTCATCGTACGCTTCGAGCATGACCTTAATACTGCCAATCAACCCCTCAACGGACGGGGCCTCGCCTAAACCGCTCTTCGCCGCCACCAAATTGCCACCGTAATTGCGGAAAAAGGTGCTGGCCTTGGCGCCCAGGGCACAAAAATCCTGCTCTGCGCCCTGCTTTTTCCACTCACTGGCCTGTTTGAGTAAGGCTTTGAAGAGGTTGTGGTTCAAGCCACCGCACAGACCACGGTCTGTGGAGACCACGATGTAACCAACACGCTTAACCTCGCTACGCTCGACCATATAGTCGTGCTTGTACTCGGGGTTGGCGTCGGCAATGTGGCCGACCACATTACGGATCTGCTTAGCGTAAGGCTGACTAGCTCTCATCAGATCTTGCGCTTTACGCATTTTCGATGCAGCCACCATTTCCATGGCGCTGGTAATCTTCTGCGTATTTTTAATGCTCCCGATCTGGGTGCGTATCTCTTTTGCAGCTGCCATAGCGATCTACCCTTCGTTCGTGGCTCTCAGAAAGCATGCAAACCCGCCCATCACAGACGGGCTAGACATTACCAGCTCTGAGTCGCCTTGAACTTCTCGAGACCCGACTTCAAGCTGTCTTGAATCTCACCATTGTAGTCGCCGCTCTGGTTGATCTTGTCGAGTAGATCAGCGTGCTCAGACTTCATGTAGTCGTGCAAGGCACGCTCGAAGTCCAGCACCTTGTTCACTTCAACATCATCCAGGAAGCCTTCGTTGGCGGCATACAGCGACAGCGCCATTTCAGCGATCGACATCGGCGAGTACTGGTTCTGCTTCATCAGCTCGGTGACACGTTGGCCGTGCTCAAGCTGCTTACGCGTGGCTTCGTCAAGATCAGACGCAAACTGCGAGAACGCCGCCAGCTCACGGTACTGAGCCAGCGCCAGACGGACACTACCACCGAGCTTCTTGATGATTTTGGTCTGCGCCGAACCACCTACACGAGAAACCGACAGACCTGCGTTAATCGCCGGACGAATACCGGAGTTAAACAGGTTGGTTTCCAGGAAGATCTGACCGTCGGTGATCGAGATCACGTTGGTCGGTACGAACGCGGAAACGTCGCCACCCTGGGTTTCAATGATCGGCAGCGCGGTCAAGGAACCGGTTTTACCTTTCACTTCGCCGTTGGTGAACTTCTCAACGTAGTCAGCATTAACACGTGCAGCACGCTCGAGCAGACGCGAGTGGAGATAGAACACGTCACCAGGGTAAGCTTCACGGCCAGGCGGACGACGCAGCAGCAGCGATACCTGACGGTAGGCAACGGCCTGCTTGGAAAGATCGTCATACACGATGAGCGAGTTCTCGCCGCGGTCGCGGAAGTATTCGCCCATGGTGCAGCCAGAGTAGGCGGCCAAGAACTGCATCGGCGCCGGATCGGCAGCGCCAGCGGCGACGACGATGGTGTGCTCCATGGCGCCGTGCTCTTCGAGCTTGCGCACCACGTTGGCAATGGTCGACTGCTTCTGACCAATCGCGACGTAGACACAGGTAACGCCTTTGCCTTTCTGGTTGATGATCGCATCAATAGCAATGGCGGACTTACCAATCTGGCGGTCACCGATGATCAGCTCACGCTGACCACGGCCAATCGGCACCATGGCATCGATTGACTTCAAACCGGTTTGGATCGGCTCATCAACGGATTGGCGGGTAATAACGCCTGGCGCCACTTTCTCAACGGCGTCGGTCATTTTAGCGTTAATCTCGCCTTTACCATCGATGGGGTTACCCAGCGCATCGACCACGCGACCAATCAGCTCAGGGCCTACCGGCACTTCGAGAATACGACCGGTACATTTGGCGGTCATGCCCTCTTCAAGCTGCAGGTAGTCACCCAGCACGACGGCACCTACGGAGTCACGCTCCAGGTTAAGTACCATGCCAAAAATGCTGTTGGGAAATTCAATCATTTCACCAAACATCGCGTCTTCGAGGCCGTGAATTTTCACGATACCGTCGGAAACAGTGACGATGGTGCCCTGATTACGGGCTTCGGATGCGACGTCAAGCTTCTCAATTCGCTGCTTGATGATGTCGCTGATCTCGGAAGGATTCAGTTGCTGCATGCCATGTCCCTCAGACTCAAGCGGTTAGCGCTTCGGAAAGGCGGTTCAATCGACCACGTACTGACCCGTCAATGACGGTGTCACCAGCACGCAGGATGACACCGCCGATAAGCGACTTGTCCACCTGAGTAGTAATGGAGATTTCGCGATTCAGACGTTTCTTGAGCGCGTTCGCTAGCTTGGTCTTCTGCTTACTATCTAATTTGTAAGCAGAGGTGACGTTCACTTCAACACGCTGCTCGTGTTCGGCACGTAGGTGCTCAAACTGCACAGCGATTGATGAAAGTGACATCAAACGACCTTGGTCTGCCAAAACATCTAAAAAACGCTGTAAAGCGTCGTCTTGCTCGCCGGGTGTCATATCGGCCAGCAACGATACTTTTTGCGCGTTCTCAAGTTTTGGACTGCCCAGCAAACGACGAACATCGCTGTCAGCGACCGCTAAGCTTAAAAAGCCCAGCGCCTGTGACCAGCTATCAAGCGCCTCATGATCACGCGCGTATTCAAACGCTGCCTTAGCGTAAGGACGAGCGACGGTCAGTAATTCCGCCATAATTCACCTCCTTACAGTTCAGCAGCAAGCTCATCAAGTAACTTGCGATGGGCTTGTTCGTCGACCGAAGCATCAAGAACACGCTCGGCACCCATAACAGCGAGATAAGAGACCTGGGCGCGAAGCTCGTCTTTTGCACGGTTCACTTCTTGCTCGATCTCTGAACGTGCGCTGGTTACTAGGCGTTCGCCTTCGGCACGGGCTTGCTCGCGGGCTTCTTCAATCATCTGGGCAGAGCGCTTGTTGGCCTGCTCAAGAATCTGAGAAGCTTGCTCCTTGCTTTCACGCAGCGTCTGTTCTGCCCGTTCTTGAGCAAGCTCAAGATCACGGGTAGCGCGGCTGGCTGCGTCCAAGCCATCAGCAATTTTTTTCTGACGCTCATGAAGCGCGTTGCTGATCGGAGGCCACACATACTTTATGCAAAACCAGACAAAGATCGCGAAGGCGATCGTCTGCCCGATTAGCGTCATGTTGATATTCACAGGAATGTACCTCTGACAAGTTCGTGGCGACCGGAGTGAAACAAAACCGAGCGCTTAGCGCTCGGCTGAGCTGTCATTAACCGGCAACAACGAAAATCAGGTACATCGCAATACCAACACCGATCATCGGAACGGCGTCAAGCAGGCCGGCCATGATGAAGGTTTTGGTTTGCAGTTGGTCACCCAGTTCAGGCTGACGAGCAGTTGACTCAAGCAGTTTGCCGCCCAACAGAGCGAAGCCAATGCCGGTAGCCAGTGCGCCCAGACCGATGATGATGGCAGCTGAAAGATAAACCATTTCCATGATGAAGCTCCTGAGTTTAAGTTTTGGTTAAGGGTTGAGGGTTAATGAAAACGTTATTGCCAGGTTAATGGTGTTCGTGTGCAGCGCTCAAATATACAACTGACAGCGTTGTAAAAATGAAGGCCTGCAGAGTGACCACCAAGATGTGGAAGATGGCCCACGGCACATCCAAAAGCCAGATAGCCCAGAACGGCAACAGGGCGATCAGAATAAAGATCACTTCACCGGCAAACATGTTGCCGAAAAGACGTAGACCGAGACCTAGCGGCTTCACGAGCAAGCCAATGATTTCGAGTACTAGGTTAAAAGGAATCAGCGCCCAGTGATTGAACGGTGTCAACGATAACTCTCTGGCAAAACCACCGATGCCTTTTACCTTGATGCTGTAATAAATAATCAGACCAAACACACCCAGTGCCATACCGAGAGTGGCATTGGGGTCAGTGGTCGGGACAATCTTCATGTAGTCGACGCCAAGCTTGGCGAACAGCACAGGGAAGTAGTCCACTGGGATGATTTTCAGCGTGTTCATAAGCAAAATCCACACAAACAGCGTCAACGCTAGTGGCGCAATCATCGGGTTTTTGCCATGGAAAGTAGCGCGAGTAAGGTTCTCAATAAACTCAACGACCATCTCTACCGCATTTTGTAGCCCACCGGGTACCCCAGTAGTCGCCATTTTACCGGCTTTGCGGAAAACCCAGATGAATAGCAAACCCATGGCGATGGACCAGCCCATGGTGTCTAAGTGAATGGCCCAAAAGCCCATTTCACGGGCCTCTTCAGCAGAGTGTGCCAGCGACCAACCATTTTCGGGGTGGTTGCCGAAGGTCAGGTTCTGCAAGTGGTGCTGGATATAGTAAGTCGAAGAGACTTCGTTTCCTGCGGCCATGGACATGTCACCTCAATTAGTTGTGCGATCTCTAGGCATCAGCCAAGGCGTGAGCCAATGCGTTAGAACAACCGCGACGTAAGCATAAAAAAATAAAGCGGGGTTTGAGGGGGGCGCTGCAACAAACACTGCAACGAACAGTGCCACCGTCAAACCAAACTTGCCTGCTTCAGCACGAAACAAGTGCATAGCTCCTCGTGTTCGGCGCCTAGCGTGAAAAAAACCCATCCGCTGAATAAAAAAGGCGTGCGGCAATAAGGCTACCAAGGCGCCTTTAAATACCGATGACATGCCTTTAATATCTGAAACCAGATAGGCTGCCAACATGCCTACCAGCGTAATTATCAGCTGTGCGATCGTCAGTCGAATAATATAGGCCTTTCGCCGCTGGGTTTCGTATCGCTGCATAGCTCTTGGGAAAAATACCCAACCTCACTAATGAAAACCCATTACTCGACAAGCTGATATCTCTACTAGCTAATATCTTTACAAACTAATATCTCTACAAACCGAGGCAACCTGCACAAATCTTGCGCGATTATAGGGAAGCGCTATCACACCTTCAACCGAAGTCGCACCGATTTTGCTCGCTTAAGGGCTGATTTGCGACCAAAGGGGGAAAACGTGTCCGCTTCTTACGCGATATTGAATAGCCTGCTATTTAATATGGTTTAAGATGCCATCCAGTTCTTCAAGGCTTGTATAGCGTATGGTTAATTTACCTTTGCCTTTTTGTCCATGATCAATGGAGACAGGTGCACCCAGTAGCTCACCAAGATGGGTTTCAAGCTTGGCCACATCGGGCTGCTTGCTTTGCCGGCTAGGCATTTTGGTCGGTGTTTGGCTGGTTTGGACTTTTTTTACCAGCGCTTCGGTGGCGCGCACGGTCATATCGTTGTTGACGACTTCATGGGCGACTTGGCGCTGTTGGCTGCTGTTCAGCGTCAGCAGCGCCCGGGCGTGGCCCATATCCAGGTCACCCCGTTCAAGCAGGGTTTGTACTTCAGGGTCTAGCGCCAGCAGGCGCAGCAGATTGGCCACCTGAGTGCGCGATTTACCTACCGCGTCGGCTATCTGCTGCTGGGTAAGCTCAAACTCTTCGCCCAGCCGCTTGAGTGCCATGGCTTCTTCGATGGCGTTGAGGTTTTCACGCTGAATGTTTTCGATTAACGCCAGTGCCAAAGCGACTTCATCGCTGACTTCACGGATCACTGCCGGGATGACATCCAGCTCCGCAAGTTGGGCTGCACGCCAGCGGCGCTCACCGGCAATAATTTCGTAGCGATCCACGCCGATGGGGCGTACTACGATGGGCTGCATTACGCCCTGGGCGCGAATGGAGTCCGCTAGCTCTTCTAACGCTTCGGGCTGAATATCCCGGCGCGGCTGATACTTACCGCGGGTTAGTTGCCCTAACGGCAGGCGCTCAAGACGATCTTCAGTCACTTCGTCGACAGCAGAACGTACAGTGTCGGTATGCTCCAAAGGGACACCGCCACCGGCAAGTTCTAAGCTGTCACGGCGACGGGCACCGGCACCAATCAGGGCATCCAGGCCACGTCCCAGCGCGGGTTTACGCGTCATTCGCTTTTCCTCATTTTATAGCGCCAGGCGACGAATTATCTCTTTGGCCAACACACGATAGGCCTGACTACCCCGGGAGAACCGGGCATATTGCGTCACGGGTAACCCGTGGCTCGGTGCTTCGGCAACTTTTACGTTGCGCGGAATGGTCGTTTTCAACAGCATATCGCCAAAGTAATCACGCAACTGCTTATCCACTTCCCGCGTTAGGCTGGTGCGCTTGTCGTACATGGTGCGCAGAATACCGGCAATCGCTAGATCAGGATTAACATTTTGCTTAATCTGCTCAACGGTATCGAGCAGAGCTGATAACCCCTCTAGCGCGTAAAATTCACACTGGAGAGGGATCAGCACGCTATCGGAAGCCGTTAACGCATTGACGGTCAGCATATTCAAAGAGGGTGGGCAGTCGATCAACACTACGTCGTAGTTGTCTGAAACCGTTGCAAGCGCGGTAGTTAGGCAGCTCTCGCTCTTATCGCGATCTAATAGCTCGACTTCTGCGGCGGTAAGATCACCGTTGCCCGGCAGAACGTCGTACTTGACCGCCAGTTTTTTGACAATGGTTTCAGCCGCTGTTGCTTCGCCCAATAGAACATCAAGCACGCTTTTGCCGAGCGCATATTTGTCGATGCCACTGCCCATGCTGGCATGGCCTTGGGGGTCAAGATCCACCAGCAGTACGCGACGGTCGAGCGCAGCGAGACTGGCCGCCAGATTAACGGCCGAGGTGGTCTTGCCCACGCCGCCTTTTTGGTTGGTCAGGGCAATGATCTGGCTCACGTACTCAACTCCTTCTGGGGGTCAGAATCAACATTTAGCTTTCAACATTCAGCTGTCTATATTCAGCTGTCTATATTTAAGATCAGCAGCTGCCGCTGGGCCGCTTCAAAGGGGACTTCCAGCAGGTGACGCTCATGCAGACAAATGCCGGGTGGAAGATCGCGCAGTTCATCATCTGCCCCCGGGCCTTTCATGGCTAACCACTGGCCGTCGGCACTGGGTAGCTGGCGGGTCAAGGTGACAAAATCAACCAGGCTGGCAAACGCCCGGGAAATCACCTGATCGAAAGCCGGGGCCTCAAACTGTTCCACCCGTGCCTGTAGGGGGGTGACGTTTTCAAGCCCTAGCTCCATGACCGCCTGGCGCTGAAAGCGCACCTTTTTGCCATTGCTATCCAGCAGTGTCACATCAAGCTGGGGGGCTAAAATGGCCAGTACTATGCCAGGTAACCCAGGGCCTGCACCCACATCCAGCAGCCGCGGCCCCTGAACATAGGGCAGCACTGCGGCGCTATCCAGCACGTGACGCGATACCATGTCATCCACATCGCGTACCGCTGTGAGGTTATAAGCCCGGTTCCACTTGTGCAATAGCGCTAACAAGCCTAGCAGCTGTTCTCGCTGATGGTCGTCAACGCTGATAGCCAACTGACCAAGCCCTTGATCGAGCCGTGGGGCGACGCTGGCAGGCAGCGTTTTCAACAGGGGGTTCAGCGAACTCATCCGTTAACGACCTCTGCCGCGGCTACCAAGCGGCGCTTTTTCAGGTGCACCAACAAAATAGAGATAGCCGCCGGAGTCACGCCTGAAATACGTGCCGCATGGGCCAGGGTTTCCGGCCGCGCTTCGGCAAGCTTCTGACGGATTTCGTTCGACAAGCCTTCCACTTTTAAATAGTCCAACTCTGCAGGCAGTGGCGTCGCTTCGTGGCGTTTGAGCTTATTGATCTCATGCTGTTGGCGATCAATATAGCCTTGATATTTAGCTTGGATCTGCACCTGCTCGGCAACCGCAGGATCGGTCACGAGAGTGCCCTCAATACCGGGCAGATTGGCTAAATCGCTGTAGGTCAGTTCAGGGCGTTTAAGCAGATCACTCAAGCAATATTCCCGCGACAGCGGAGCGCCGGTTTTTTCTGCCACTTTTTCAGCAGCAGGGCTACCGGGTTGAACCCAGAGTGTGCTTAGCCGTGCGGTTTCTTGCTCAATGGCTTCGCGTTTTTGACTAAATGCGGCCCAGCGGGTGTCGTTAACCAGACCCAGATTACGGCCGGTTTCAGTCAAGCGCAGATCGGCATTGTCTTCCCGTAGCAGCAAGCGGTACTCCGCACGGGAAGTAAACATGCGGTAAGGCTCTTTGGTGCCCATGGTAATCAGGTCGTCGACCAGTACACCAAGATAGGCTTCATCGCGACGGGGATACCAGGCGTCCATCTCTTGCGCACGGCGAGCAGCATTCAAGCCTGCCAGCAAACCTTGTGCACCGGCTTCTTCGTAGCCGGTCGTGCCGTTGATTTGGCCCGCGAAAAACAGGTTGTGGATAAATTTGGTTTCCAACGAGTGTTTTAAGTCCCGTGGATCAAAAAAATCATACTCAATGGCGTAGCCAGGCCGGGTGATATGCGCGTTTTCCAGGCCTTTGATGGAGCGCACCACCTGAATCTGCACGTCAAAGGGCAGCGACGTCGAGATGCCGTTGGGGTAGAGCTCATGGGTATCCAAGCCTTCGGGTTCAATAAACACCTGATGGCTGGATTTATCGGCAAAGCGATGAACCTTGTCTTCGATTGACGGGCAATAGCGCGGCCCAATCCCTTCGATCACGCCCGAATACATTGGCGAGCGATCAAGGTTTGCCAGGATGAGATCGTGGGTCTGCTGATTGGTATGCGCTATGTGACAACTGACCTGCTCCGGGTGCATTTCCCGTGACCCCAGGTAGGACATAACGGGCGTCGGGCTATCGCCGGCTTGCTCTTCCAGCTGAGAAAAATCTACCGTTTTAGCATCAATCCGCGGTGGTGTGCCGGTTTTCAGACGATCAACGCGAAACGGCAGTGCGCGTAGTCGTTCGGCCAGCGCATTGGAAGGCGGATCACCGGCGCGACCACCTTTGCTTTGATCCAGACCAATATGAATCACGCCACCCAAAAACGTCCCGGTGCACAGCACGACGCTTTCGGCGTTAAAACGAATGCCGGTTTCCGTGACGACACCGCGAACGGTGTCGTTATCCACAATCAGATCGCCAGCGGCCTGTTGAAAAATCGTCAAGTTGGGCTGGTTTTCCAGCATTCCGCGGATAGCGGATTTATAGCGGATACGGTCAGCCTGGGCACGGGTGGCCCGAACCGCAGGCCCTTTGCTGGCATTGAGCACACGAAACTGGATGCCACCTAAATCCGTGGCAAGCCCCATGGCGCCGCCCAATGCATCAATTTCCTTGACCAAATGACTTTTACCGATGCCGCCAATGGCGGGATTACACGACATTTGGCCCAGGGTTTCGATGTTGTGGGTGAGCAGCAGGGTCTGACAGCCCATGCGAGCAGAGGCCAGTGCGGCTTCGGTTCCCGCATGGCCACCGCCGATGACAATCACGTCAAAGCGGTCGGGGTAATTCAAGAGACACCTCGTCTTGTGCCCATCGGCACGGATGATGTGACCTGCGCAGTCGGTTTAAGACGCGGCCACCTTAGATCAATGAGGCGGCAAGTATAAACCCCCTGTGGGTAACCGTCAGGTTTTTCCACACCCACAATCCCTAAACAGCCTCTATTAATAACAACATAAATATAAAATAAGAGAAGTTCTGTAAATGTTGTAACTACTAGTGTGGACAATTTCTGTGCATAAGCCACTTATATTCAATAATTTCAGGTGTTTATATTGTTGACTTCTACATGTTTGAAAGCGGGAGTGCCTGGGCAGAAAGGGTGTTAAGCCTGTGGATGGAATAGCGCTTTATCCACAGATGTAATTAGGCACGGCTTATCCACCGGCCAGTACCTGGGTTGTTACCGCAGCTGTGAACAACCTCCGTTGGGTGTGGATCTAACGCTAAGAGACTCCCATGATAGGCCTTACGAGCAAAAAAACGATCGATGAAAAAAAAGGTTATCCACAGGCAAAAAAATGGCCTGTCGTGTCGACAGGCCAGCAAAAAAGCGTAATTCAGCGCGAATAAGCGGTTATTTTAAAGCCTCAAAGGGTGTTTAATTTAATGTTTAAGCACGCGCGCAAGGAAGGATTGGGTGCGTTCGTGTTGCGGAGAATCGAACAGTTTCTCAGGGTGGCCCTCTTCAGTAATCTCGCCTTTATGGATAAAAATAACCCGGTCGGCGACCTCGCGGGCAAAGCCCATTTCATGGGTGACAATCACCATGGTCATGCCTTCTTTGGCCAGCTCGCGCATGGCATCCAGCACTTCACCGATCATTTCCGGGTCAAGCGCCGATGTGGGCTCGTCAAACAGCATCAGACGCGGCTCCATGGCCAAGGCGCGAGCCAGCGCCACACGCTGCTGCTGGCCGCCTGAGAGCTGGCTGGGGTACTTATCGGCCTGGTCGGCGATACCCACCCGATCAAGCAATCGTTTGGCATTGCTGACCGCCTCGTCACGGCTTAAACCGCGTACTTTCATCGGCGCCAGGGTGACGTTATCGATGACGCTGAGGTGGGGAAAGAGATTGAACTGCTGAAAGACCATGCCGACTTCGGTGCGAATGGTTTGCAGCGCTTTGGTGCTCTTGCCATGGGGCAGTAGCTCATTGCTATCGACTACTAGACTGCCGGACTGGAACTCTTCCAAGCCATTAATACAGCGAATTAGCGTCGATTTGCCTGAGCCACTGGCACCGATAATCACGACCACCTCACCAGGCACAATGGTAAGATCAATATCGTTGAGTACGTGCAGGCTGCCAAAGTGTTTATTGAGCTTCTGCATACGCACAATGGGGTGCGTTGCGCTGTTCATTGTATTGCTCATTGCGCGTGTCCTTATTGTCCGGCCAGGCCTCTGCGCTCAAGTTGGCGCAGGATGATGGAGAGCGTCCAGGTGATCGCCAGATACATCAGGGCGACCATGAAGTAGACCTCAAGGGCCGTAAAGGTGGTGGCGATATAGATTTGCCCCTGGCGCACCAGCTCGCCGACGCCAATGACTGAGAACAGTGAGGTGTCTTTGATGCTGATAATGCCCTGGTTACCGAGAGGTGGAATCATGCGCCGAAATGCCTGGGGCCAGATAACGTAGCGAAACGCCTGGGTGCGGGAGAGCCCCAGGGAGAGCGAAGCTTCACCTTGGCCGCGTTCAATTGACTGTACGCCGCCGCGGACAATTTCCGAGATATAAGCACCGGAGTTGACCGCAATGGCAGCAATGCCAGCGACCAGAGCATTGATGGGGCTACCTAACAGCTGCGGCAAGCCGTAAAAAATAAACAGCACTTGCACCAGGATAGGCGTGCCACGGAATACCTCGACGTAAACGATGGCCGGCCAGCGTAGCCAGCGCAGGCGGCTAATGCGTAACAGGCCAAAGAATATGCCAATAAAGAAACCAATGGCCAAACCGCCAAATGAGATAAGTAACGTCCAGGGAATACCCGGCAAGAGGTAAGGGATAGACCCAAACGCTGCCGACCAATCAAATTGAAAATTGACGTCCACGCGTAGACTCCTGAAACAGAAAACAGCTGACTAAAAGCAGATAAGAAACGCAGCAGGGCCGGGGGTTGTGGCCACCCGGCCCTGTAACGGCGTTACGCTATTATTGGGTGTTTACACTCATTCTTCGCTGGGCGCTTCACCAAACCACTTGGTGTAGATCTCATCGTAGGTGCCATCTTCACGCATAGCAGCCAGTGCTTCGTTGGTGGGTTCTACCCACTCACTGCCCTTGTGGAACACGATGCCGTACTGTTGGCCTTCATACAGTGGTCCGACGACCTTGGTACGGCCTTCGCCACGGGTCTGCGAGAAGTAGGAGACGTTAGGAGCGTCGTAGAGCACTGCGTCGACGTTGCGGCCTAGCAGCGCCATGTACATGTCAGCAGTACCAGGGAAGGGAGTAATGTCCGCATCTTCGCCGAGTTCTTGCTGCAGGTAGTCATAACTGGTGGAACCGATTTTGGTACCGACGGCAAGGTCTTGAAGGTCTTCGAGTGTCTCGACGCTGTCATTATCGGCGCGAACAATAATGCGCAGACCTGAATCGTAGTAGGGGTCTGAAAAATCGACGACTTGTGCACGTTCTTCGGTAATGGTGGTGCCGGCAATGGCGATCTCTTGGCTACCGGTTTGCACGGCGGGAATGATGCCGGAGAATTCCATGGTGGTGAGATTGACTTCAAAGCCTGCGCGTTCGGCGACTTCGTTGATGATATCCATATCGAAGCCGACCATTTCGCCGGTCTCTTGATCCATCATTTCAAACGGCACAAAGCTTGGGTCAGTGGCTACGTTCACCGATGGCGTTTGGGCCATGGCGGCAGTGGCGCTGCCCAATCCCAGTGCGAGAACCAGTGTGGTTTTGGTTAGGCTGAGTGGTAGTACTACTTTCATAAGTTTCCCCGTGCTTTGTTTGGCTGGTGGCGGGTTATAAAGCGGTTTTCACCATTTGTTACTCTTTATAAACCGTTATTTAAGCCGTTGTTGACCTATTAACCTTGGCGAGAAACCGTCAGGGCGTCAAGTCACGGGGAGCGCTGCGGGCCAACGCTGTTTAGACCATAGCGGTTAAACCATGAAGGAGGCACCGCAGCCGCAGGTGGTGGTGGCATTGGGGTTTTGCACGCGAAAACGCGCGCCCGCCAAGCCCTCTTCGTAATCGACGGTGGAGCCTACCAAATATTGGTAAGAGAGCGGGTCAACCACTAAGGCAGCGTTGCCGAACTCAATCACAGTGTCATCGTCGGCGACGTTTTCGGCAAAGTCGAAACCGTACTGAAAACCCGAACAGCCGCCACCGGTCACGTAGACCCGTAGTTTAAGAGATGGATTATTTTCTTCTGCAATCAGCGCATTAATACGTTTGCGTGCGCTATCAGAGAGCAGTAGTGGGGTAGGAACAAAGGCTTCTGCACCGCTCATGGGTACCTCCCGCGAGCTTTAAGAACGAATAAATCGGCATTGGGGGATGATTATGGGTAATTCCCAGCAAATTGGTCAACTATTGCTGGGAATTAGTTTGGTGAAGCTTAGCTTGCAGCCCTTAGCTGGCGAGGGCAGGTTTCCGCGAGGGCGCTGTGAACCCGTCCATGGGCGCTACTTTCGACATCTGACCGCCATGGATGGCGGAAATGCCGGAATTGTCGGGAACATTATTCCGGCCCTGGAAAAAGACCCTCGCATCACGTTAACTGCCTTGGTCAAGAACCCCTTTGAGGTACACTCTGCATGCTGGTTTTGGTGAGGTGTTTAGGGCATTAATGCAGGGGCGGTGAGGCCAGTGTTCTCTTCAAAGCCAAACATTAGGTTGAGGTTCTGAATCGCCTGGCCCGAGGCGCCTTTGACCAGGTTATCGATCACCGACAGCACCACGACTGTGTTGCCATTGTTAGGCCGGTGAACTGCCAAGCGGCAGGTGTTAATGCCTTTGACACTGCGCGTTTCGGGGTGACTTCCTGCGGGCATGACATCGACAAACGGCTCGTCGGCGTAGCGCTGCTCAAATAGCGCCTGCAGATCGCCGGGTTCAGCGGTTAGCTGGCTGTAAAGAGTCGCGTGAATGCCACGGATCATAGGTGTGAGGTGGGGCACAAACGTCAAGCCTACCGGCGCCTGTTGAATATCCCGAAGCCCCTGGCTAATTTCCGGCAGATGGCGGTGTCCCGAAGCTCCATAGGCTTTCATCGACTCGCTGGCTTCGGCGAGCAGTGAGCCCACTTTAGCGCCGCGGCCTGCCCCAGTAACGCCGGATTTACAGTCAGCGATCAGTTGGCTTGGGTCGATTAAACCCGCTTCTAAAAGCGGTAAGTAGCCCAACTGAACGGCGGTTGGGTAGCAGCCAGGCACGGCAATTAAGCGTGCTTTTTTGATTTTCTCCCGGTGCATTTCTGGCAGCCCGTAGACCGCCTCTTGCAACAATTCTGGAGCGCCGTGGGCTTGGTCGTACCAGCGGCTCCACTCGTCTGCATCGCGCAGCCGGAAGTCAGCCGACAGATCAATCACCCGAGTGCCGTTTTCGAGTAGTTCACCCGCTAGGGCGTGGGCAACGCCATGGGGGGTGGCAAAAAATACCGCATCCATGGCGCCCAGCTGTTTGGCATCCGGCTCGCTAAACGCCAGCGTGTCGTAATGGCCGCGTAGGTTGGGGTACATATCGCACACCTTGACGCCGGTTTCCGAGCGCGAGGTAATCATGGCGACGTTGACGTGGGGGTGCTGGGCGAGTAGCCGCAGTAATTCGACGCCGGTGTAACCGGTACCGCCAACAATGCCGACCTTAATCACAAATCACTCCTTGCGGGTTACGCAGAACGGTTTTCACATTAGCTTCAGTTATTACAGACTAAGCGGATTGTTGCGCGCTGTCGAAGCTTAGCCGTCTATGATACACAAGGGAGTGGAGACACAAGAACACTAGAACTAATAACCAGGAAGGTCGCTGTGGCGCGTTTTTCCCGATCGGATTTTACTTTAGAGAGTTTTCGTCGCCAGTTGGCTAACGTCGACGCCTTGCCGCAACTCTGTTTGCTGGGTCTTGTCTCGGGGATTATTACCGGCGCGGTGATGGTGGCGTTTCGTTTGTTATTGGAAGCGGGTGCCGCGCTCTACATGACCGATGGTCACCCAGAAGCGTTTGAAAGCATGACGCCCTGGCTGCGCGCGCTGTTACCTATGTTGGCGGTTACGCTAGTGGGTGTGCTGTTGTATCGACAAAAACCGGCAGCGCGCAAACTGGGCGTTGGCCATGTAATTGAGCGTCTTACCTATCATCAAGGCCGTTTTCCGTTACGTAACTGGCTCAACCAATGGTGGGTTGGTGTTGTGGTGGTGCTAGGCGGCCTCTCTGCTGGTCGTGAGGGCCCGGCGATTCACTTGGGGGCAGCGGCAGCCAGCGGGCTTGGTCAGCAGATGCGCTTGCCTAATAATAGCTTGAGAGTACTCGTGGCTTGCGGTACTGCAGCAGCTATTTCCGCTTCTTTTAATACGCCGATCGCAGGTGTCATCTTCGCCATGGAAGTGGTGATGATGGAGTACACCCTGATGAGCTTTATGCCCGTTATTTTGGCCTCCACCATGGGCGCGCTGGTGGCGCAGTTGGCCTACGGCAACGAACCTGCTTTTCGTATTCCCGAAGTGGCGCTGGGGTCGTTGATCAATCTACCGTGGGTTGTGTTGACGGGCTTGGCGATTGGTTTACTCGCCGGTCTGTTTATTCATATTTCACGCAGCCAGCGGATTATGCAGTGGCCACTTTGGATTCGTCTTGGATTGGTGGGAGTGGCGACTGGTGCGGTTGCCTGGTGGTTTCCTCAGATTCAGGGCATCGGCTATGACAGCGTGGCGGCGGCGCTCAATAATCAGCTGGAAATTAAAGTACTGCTGGCCCTGATGATTGCCAAACTGCTGATTACGGCGCTAACCGTCGCTGGCGGTGTGCCTATCGGCATTATCGGCCCAGTGTTGGTCATAGGAGCTGCCACAGGCTCGTTGTTTGGTCTGCTGGGTGGCTGGTTTTGGCCAGCTAAAGCCGCCGATCCAGGTATTTACGCGATGCTAGGCATGGCCGCGATGATGGGAGCTGTGCTACAGGCTCCCCTTGCTGCGCTACTGGCGCTTTTGGAGTTAACCCACACGCCGAGTATTATGCTTCCTGGGATGTTGGCGGTAGTTGTGGCGTGTTTAACCTCGCGTCAATTGACTGGTTGTGAAGGCTTTTTTATCAGTACGGTGCGCTACGGGCTGCACCCGCTTCAACAGCCTTTGATGCAGGCGCTCTCAAGGGTTTCGGTGCCTGCGGTGATGGAGCGTCAATTGGTGCGTACTGAGCGAATGATCACGCCTGATCGAGCGCGACTTTTATTAGCAACCAACCCGGTGTGGTTAGTAATTGAGCGCTCAACCGAGGAAAAAACTGTGCTGGCGCTAAAAGCCGCTGAACTGGCGCGCTGGCTACTTGAGCACGATGAGGCTCTTCAGGGGGAAGAGCCGCCTGCGGATGAACTGATTGATCTGCTGGAAATCCCTGGGCAGCGTTTGGAGCTGGCGCCGATTGGCTTACAGGCGACGCTTTCCGAAGCGTTTCTAAAACTTCAGGACGACGCTCTGGGGGCGCTCTACGTTGTTCATGGCTATAGCCCAAAGCAGCGGCGGATTTCAGGTATTATCACCCGCGGCGCTATCGAACGTTATTATCACTACACTGACCCCCGCGGTGCCGATGCCCTTGGCACTAATAAACGCGAGAAGGATTCATCTCTTTAAGGAGCGACAATGTACCTATGGGTGAAGGCTATTCACTTAATGGCCGTAGTGACCTGGTTCGCTGCGCTGTTCTATTTACCAAGGTTGTATGTGTATCACGCCACTGCGCGGGATAACGGCGACGAACAGGCCATCAGCTATTTCAAAACCATGGAGCGTAAACTCTACCGTGGCATCATGACGCCATCGATGATTGCGGTACTGATTTTTGGTGGCTGGATGCTCTACTTAGTGCCCGCATGGTTTAGCCAGGGCTGGATGCACGCCAAGCTGGCGCTAGTGGTCTTGCTCATTGCCTATCATCACGTTTGTTTGATCTATTTAAAGCAGTTTGCCCAGGATCGTTGTACCAAAGGTCATGTGTTTTTCCGCTGGTTTAACGAAGCGCCAGTGATTGCGCTGGTGGCGATTATACTGCTCGCCGTTGTGAAGCCCTTTTGATGCGCCAACCGCTTCCTCCCGTGGTATTGGTACTCGCTGGACACGACCCGACGGGTGGCGCAGGTTTAATCGCTGACAGCGAATCCATTGCTGCCTGTGGTGGATGGGCGGTTACAATTCCCACTGCGCTGACGGTACAAAATTGCCATAATGTGACACGAGTGATCCCTGCCGATCCTACCGCGATGCGCCAAATGGCCGAGGCAATTAGTGAGATGCAGGTCGCGGCGATTAAGATTGGCTTGCTCGCTGACGAAGACACCCTGCGCGCAGCGGAGCAAATTATTCGCCGCTTTCCTGGCATTCCCGTGGTCGCGGATCCGGTCTTTAAGGCCGGTGGTGGAACTGAGTTATCCACACCTGGTTTGCGTCAATTATTTATTGATCGCTTGTTGCCGCTTGTGGATATCTTAACTCCCAATCGCGCTGAGTTGGCCCAACTTGCGCCCGACATAATCACCCCTTTCGATGATACGGCCCGCGCGGTGGTACTGATGTCAAAGGGATGCCAAGCCATTCTAGTGACGGCCACGGATGAGCCGCTGCCCGGCAATGACCAGCAGGTAGTGCATACCCTGCACTCGCCCGACACCACTCGCCAGTGGCAATGGCCACGTTTGCCTGAACTGTTTCATGGCTCTGGCTGCACGCTGGCATCGGCCATTGCAGCTCGTCTCGCTGTTGGTGAGCGCTTACCAACAGCTTGTGAGCAGGCGCAGCACTTTACTTGGCAAAGTCTGTCTCAAGGCTTTCAACCGCCCAGTGGGCAGTGTTTGCCAAATCGATTTTCACGGGCTGTACGTTTTTGATCCTATCTTCTGTACGCCATTGACCGAGAGGATGCCATGACTACATCAGCTGAACTGTTCGATCTTGCCAGTCGTCATATACCGGGCGGGGTAAACTCACCCGTTCGTGCGTTTAAAGGGTTACACCGACCGCCGGTCTTTATGGAGCGTGCTCAAGGTGCCTTTCTGTTTGACGTCGAAGGTAATCGCTACGTGGATTATGTCGGTTCCTGGGGACCTATGATCACTGGGCATGCCGACCAAGACGTATTGGAAGCCGTGCGGGCGCGATTAGATAACGGCCTGTCATTTGGTACTCCTACAGCAGTCGAAACTACCATGGCGGATTTGATCTGCGAGATGATCCCCTCCATGGATATGGTGCGGATGACCAGTTCCGGCACCGAAGCCACTATGTCGGCGATACGCCTGGCGCGAGGCACCACCGGCCGCGATAAGATCGTTAAGTTTGAAGGTAACTACCACGGTCACTCCGATTCGCTGCTGGTAAAAGCGGGCTCCGGTGCACTTACCCACGGCGAGCCCAGCTCTCCGGGCGTGCCTGCTTCGTTGGCTGAACATACCATTACCCTGTCGTTTAATGACCCTGAAGGGGTTGAAGCGTGTTTCAGCGAAATCGGCGATCAGATTGCCTGCATTATTGTTGAACCCGTTGCTGGCAATATGAATTGCATTCCACCCCAGCCAGGCTTTTTGGAAACGCTGCGCCGGGTATGTAACGAGCACGGCAGCGTGCTGATTTTTGATGAAGTGATGACTGGCTTTCGTGTGGCATTAGGTGGTGCCCAGGCTCACTACGGCATAGTGCCTGACCTAACCTGCCTGGGAAAAATTGTCGGTGGTGGTATGCCAGTGGGCGCTTTTGGCGGCAAGCGTGAAATAATGCAAAATATTTCTCCCCTGGGGCCGGTTTACCAAGCGGGCACGTTGTCGGGTAATCCGCTGGCCATGGCGGCGGGTGTGGCTTTGCTGACCAAGCTACAAGTGCCGGGCTTTCACGATGCGCTCACCCAGCGGGTTAACACCCTGTGTACGGGTCTTCAGGAGCGTGCCAATGCTGCACGAGTGCCGATGATGACGCAGTCTGCTGGAGGTATGTTTGGGCTCTTCTTTACATCTCAAAGCCGTGTGGATAACTTTGCCCAAGCCACTGCTTGTAGCCCGGATGCCTTCCGCCGCTTCTTTGGCGCGATGCTTGATCACGGCGTTTACTTGGCGCCTTCTGCCTACGAAGCAGGCTTTATGTCAAGCGCCCACACCCCGGAAGATATTCAGTTCACCCTGGACGCAGCAGAAAAAGCCTTTGCGGTTATGTAACGGCAAGTAACTAAAAGCCCGCTATACTGCAAGAGCCGCTCGCGTTGAGCGGCTCTTAGCTTAGATGAGAGTTACACTCATGACACGACCAAAGGTTTGGCGATACGTGATCTGCGCAGCGGGGTTGCTAGCCTGCTTCCCGCTCGCTGCACAGTCGCCTCAGGAGCAGGACATGACCCAGATCCATATCACCATGAGCGGTTCGCCGGGCGCAGAGTTTTCTGCCAACTGGCGGATTACCCACGAAGGCGAAACGACCGAGCACGTTGAAGAGAGCGGGACAGTACCTGCTGAGTACACTTTTACCGGTACAGAGCTTGAAGGCACAGTAAAGCTGTTAAGTGATGATGAGCGGCTAGAAGTGGACATACAAAAAGGCAGTAACCGGTCGCGTTCATCGACTCAGGGGGCCGGAGGCACATTGACGCTGATGATTCGTTAATGATATTTGGGCCATTAAAAAACCGCCCCATCCGGGGCGGTTTATATGAGCAAGGGGGCTTAATTAAGCACCGTTTTGCTTAGTGGCCTTGGCTTACAGTATTAACGTTGCCATTACCGTAAGTAACGATGCTTGAAGTATGCTGACCCCAGAAAGCACCGCTTTGCTTAACGGTATTGTTGTTATAGCTGCCGTGAGTTTCGATATAAGAATCGTGACCATAGCCTGACTGAGCTACGTCATAGGTGTTGTGATCACCATTAGCTAGAATGGTGCTCTCTAGAGAGTAACCATTTTGATTTACAACGGCGTCATTACGGACGCCGCCCATATAGGCATAGCTATCGTTATATGAGCCAGTCTGGTTGATTTCAGCATCATTGAAAGCACCGTTTTGCTCTACTACAGACTTATTTGCAAAGCCATCTTGGTTAACGGTCGTTTCATTACCAAATCCTTCAATGTATGCGTAGCTATCATTAAATTTACCACTTTGGGTAATATCAGCGTCATTGTAGTAACCAATTTGCTCAACTACTGAAACATTTTTATAACCTTCTTGATCAACAGTTGCACTGTTAAATAGACGCTCTTGATAGACGGTAGAGTCATTCTTAGTGCCTAATTGAGTAACGTCTGCCGAGTTGCCGCTACCAAATTGTTCTATTCCAGAGTCATTAAGACCGGGTAGTGTTGTAGCAACGCCGGAAATATCATCTTGTGATACTGTTGCTGAGTTATAGTTACCTTGTTGATGAATACGTGAGTTTTGCGATCCCCACTGAGTAACATCGTTCGTATTGTTGTTACCGCTTTGGTAGATGTAAGAGTCGCTACCACCTGAATACTGTGCAAAAGCAGCACTGCTCATAGCGAAGGCAACAGCGGCAGCAATAGCGGTGATTTGAGTTTTCATGGTGTTTCCCCTTAAGTCATACTTGCTTTAGTTATCACTGAGACAACGTATGTTGCTCAGTAGGTTTCGACGGTGACCGGGCGTGCATTGTTTGAAAACGCTTGTTGTTCAACACTAATGCCACGGTAGCCACTCCCCGATTGTGAAATCTGTACGTCACTCCGGTTGCCAAGTTGTCGCACATAAGAATTTAGTTGTCTTGATGTGCTTCCTGACTGAGTAATGTCCGCTTTATGATATCTACCTATTTGAGAGACATTACTTACGTTATTACCACCTGTTTGGGTCACCATTGCCGCATTGTAATTTCCAAATTGATAAATGCTGGAAAAGTTACCGGCTTGGTAACTAGCTGATTGCGAAACATGGGTACGGTTATTGTTTCCAATCTGCGCAATAATGCTGTAGTTGCCTAGGTTATGTTTGGCGGCTGCATGTTTAGTGAACTGTTCAACACGATTATTGTCTGCGTTGATTGTCAAAGAAACTGAAAGGGTTGCCGTCAACAGCGCAGCCATTAGGGCAGATCGTTTGGTTGCGGTAATATTCAGCTTCATGTTAATTCCCTCTGAAACGGTTTGTGTCAATTTGTATTTCTTGTGTTGAGTTTGGACCATTTTGAAATTTACGCTATCAAACTTTTTATTATTCCCATTATGTATTTATTAATAATTTAATAATAAAAAAGTATTATTTTTCTAATAAAAAATACTAAAAAAAACGGCTATGCAGTATGCATAGCCGTTGATTAGCTTCAGCTTCCATGCTAAATATATTGATATTAGATTGTAACTGAAATTTTATTACATGCGCTGTTTTATGATTTTAAAGCTAGTTTTAAACAGATTAAAGCAAAGGGATTGGTGCATCTAGGTACTCAGACAAAATAGTGTCTTTAAAATTAACACCATTTGAGAGATTCCAAAGGTTGTTCTCTACGCCTCGGGCCACCAAATGTATAACTGCTGACTCAATGGCCGACATGACGGCGAGTTGTACTGGTTCGTTGGTGGTAAGACCTACTTCAGCCTCTAACAAACGTCGAAAATCGATAAAACGATAAACACCTGCTCGCATCTCTTTAGAGTAAATCGTTTTAGTCGTGGTGACGTTAGCGAGTACCTCGCCGGTTGAAATTTCTACCGCGCGTAGATTAACCGTTACCTGGTCAACCTGGTATTGCCCAGAAGCCCCTATACCAAAGTACTCAGCCCCAGCACCACCGGTTCGCACGTTGGACTCGTAGGCAATAATGCCACCTTCAAGCATCACCGAGGCAGCACGAAGTGATGGCAGTGTATCAGGCTGGCCAAAACGCTCGAACTCGGCGCGAATAATGCGCCTCTCGGTAAGCAAGTTCTGTAATCCAACACGCTCAAGCGGTATAAACCAACCGGAATCCGCCAATGCACCGGTGAGCATCGCTGCCGCTCCCTGCGTTACGGCGGTAGAAAAGGTGCTGGCCGGTGCAGGGCGGTACTGGCCTGTTTGATCCCGGAAGTCATAGACTGAGACAAAAATTTGCCCAGCCGGAGGCGGTAGCGATACTAAATCTTGGTAGGTTGCGCCGCGTGGCGTGAGCGTTGCTTGTGCACCTTCCAAATTTTCAGATGTAGCGACCATTCCAGCACAGCCGCTGAGCAAACTTATCATAAGCAGCGAAGCAATAATTTTCATGATGATCCCCTTTATGACACGCAACATTAGGCCGATTGGCAGCCATATTATTTTTTCTTAGTTATAGAAGCAGTTAATACATCAGGGATTGAACAACAAGCCACCTACACTAATGTTGGTAACATCACCGGTGACTTTATCGATCACTCTTACTATGAGCTGTCCCCCTTCATCACTAACCACAACGCTAAAATCTCCGCTGTCAAACGACCCTTGACCAACGTTCCCTGAACCTACATCGCTGATTAGTTGTGATATTAAGCGGCTCTCAAGGCTTTGAATAAGCCGTTCTGTTGAAGAGAGTGATTCAATTCCCCTGGCATCAGGATCCGTGTTGGTATCTTGCGACTGGGCTTTTCCCAGTAAATAGCTACCCATAAAGGGGTCGCCGCCAAATGACGGGTTTATCGGTGTATAAATCAGTTCCCCTGCGCTAGCTTGCAGAGTTAGCACACTTGCCAAGATGGTGGTTGCCATGACACTGCCAGCTGTTGATTTAAGTATGTTTTTCATTAGCGTAGCTCCTCTTTTCCAAGGTCTTTGTCTGAGTTAAGTGCTGAAGTCAGTTGTTGCCGTAGCAGCGCTTCTTCGACGGTTTGTACGGCTTCCCCGGCGGCCCGGCCAGCTTCGCTGATCCTAGGGGAGAGCTGTGTACGGAAATACATACGGTTGCCTTCCATCACCCATATTTGGCTACCCCAGCGTGCATCAGGTCGCTCATTAATTGTGATGGTGGCATTGCCGATAATCAGGTTATCCAGTGCCCGTTGGCTAAAGGCACGATAGAAGGTTTTACCGGCCATGGTGATTGTTCTATCTACCAACACGCCGGTCAGCTCACTTCCCCCGTTAGTATTGCCTTGCATTTCAGGTCCATCAGGGCTGGAGAGCTGATTAATAGCATCAATCGCTTCTTGTTCGTCGGCGGGCAACGCATCAGTGGGCTCGTTCGCTACTACCACTACTAAAGATGACATGACCCACATCGCCACGATGAAAAAGCCGGTTGATAAACGGTGTATTAATGACATAACAGTACCCTTTCGCTTTAGCGGGGACGTTGCCGCTGTAGGCTGCGTGCGGTTTCAATATTGGGCAGAATTGGTCCTAAATTTTGATGAATCCAATTGAGCGCTTGAATACGGTTGTGAACGTTAATTTTGCGAAAAATGTTGTAAAGATGTGACTTAACGGTGTGTTCGCTAACAAATAGCTTTTCGGCAATGTGTTGATTGGAGGAACCTGCGCTAAGCAGTGAAATAATCTCCATTTCTCGGTTAGTTAGTCCACAGGCTGGGCGGAAGGCATTACTTTGGTATTTGCGATAAAACAGAATCAAACGCGCCATTAAATCCCGCGACATCCACAGTTCCCCTTCAAGCAGCGCGTGTATGCCTTTACAGATTACTTCAAGGCTTTCATTGCGATAAAACACGCCTTTTAGCTGAGCGCATGACAGAGCTTCAAGCGCGTGATCCATATCGTGAATGTTGAAGGCCGCTAGGGGCGTTTTAGTTAGCGCATCGGGTAACTTATCTTGCCACTCCGGAAGTGCATCAACGCCGATATGATCGCTATCAATAAGAATCAACATGTTGCCCGACGCGGAAATAGGTAACGCCGCATGGGGAGAATGGATACTAATTTGACAGCCAGTGTGCTTGTTCAAGTACTCAGCGAACAGCTGAGCTTGGGGACTTCCTTCGGTAACGACGTACACCGTACCGGTGGACTTTTCCTGCGACATTGGGTAGCCCTCGTGGAAAGAAAGAGTGAGCAGGTAACCTCTGAAGTGTTGACCATAAGATGCACTTCGTAAAGTTTTGTTATTAAAAAATTGGTAAAAATAATCAATCTAAGTCGATAATTTTTCGTGCATCTTTTTTTTTACTTTAAAAACAGTAGCTAATAGTTAAATTAGAAGATAATTAAACAGATATTTATAGATACGTTGAGTAACATTATGGTGGCTTTTGATACGATCAATGAGCGCGTAAACTAATGTCTTACTGTTTGGAGTACGTACCATGGCCGCCGTCAATACCCTTGTTCTTGCCAGTGGCAATACAGGAAAATTAAAAGAATTCAATCAATTACTTTCCCCTTTAGGGTTCGATGTTCGCCCCCAAGCTGATTTTGGTGTCACTGATGTGGAAGAGACGGGGCTAACCTTCGTCGAAAATGCACTGTTAAAAGCTCGTGAAGCGAGCCTCTTAAGTGGACTGCCGGCATTAGCTGACGATTCCGGGCTAGAAGTAGACGCACTGAACGGTGCTCCCGGCATCTATTCCGCCCGCTATGGAGGTGACCCCAGAAGCGATGAGAAAAATAATCAAACATTGCTAGCCGCGCTAAGTGAATGTGCGGAAGGTCAACGTAGCGGTCGTTACTGGTGTGTGCTTGTCTATTTGCGCCACCCGAAAGATCCGGTGCCGGTCATCGTTCAACGCAGTTGGGAAGGTGAGATTCTTGCTCATCCCCGGGGGAAGGAAGGATTCGGCTATGACCCGCTTTTCTGGTTACCCGATCAGGGCATGAGCGTTGCCGAGCTTACTAGCGAAAGCAAAAATCGCCTTAGCCATCGTGGTCGCGCGCTGCAGGGGTTGGTGGAGTTATTGAAGGTGGCGCATGGCTGATACGCTGCCGCCACTATCTCTATATATCCACACACCGTGGTGTGTCCGCAAATGCCCCTACTGTGATTTCAATTCTCATGAGCCGGGGACGCACGGTTTTACGCCACGGAATTTGCCCGAAGCCGCTTATCTTGATGCGCTGTTACAAGATCTGGATAGCGATCTTGCTTTGGCGGCTGGGCGAGAAATTCAGACCATCTTTATTGGCGGTGGGACGCCCAGCCTACTGTCGCCCGCGTTTTATGATCGTTTACTGAAAGAGATCAAGGCCCGTTTATCCTTCGCTAAGGATATAGAAGTTACCTTGGAGGCGAATCCAGGTACCACGGAGCAAGCGCGTTTTATTGGTTACAGAAAAGCAGGCATAAATCGCCTCTCGTTGGGTATTCAAAGTTTTCAGCCCGATCAGCTGCATGCTCTTGGGCGTATTCATAGCGGTGACGAAGCGATCACTGCGGTAGTGCAGGCTCGCCAAGCGGGCTTTACCAACATTAATATTGACCTTATGCACGGTTTGCCCGACCAAACGCCTCAATTGGCGATGGATGATATTGCGCAAGCGCTGGCATTGGCACCTGAGCATCTCTCTTGGTATCAGTTGACCGTTGAGCCAAATACCGCCTTTCACTCTCACCCGCCGTTGCTGCCAGAGGAAGAGGCGCTTTGGGATATTCAGGACAAGGGTCATCAGCTTTTGGAGCAAGCGGGTTTTAAGCGCTACGAAATTTCAGCCTATGCCAGCGCTGATCATCAGAGTAGGCATAACATTAACTACTGGCAGTTTGGTGACTATCTTGGAATTGGCGCTGGAGCCCATGGCAAGCTTAGCCATATTGACCAAAATGGGGAGTGGCGCATCGAGCGGCGCTGGAAAACCCGCCAGCCGTCCGCTTATTTAAAGCGCACGGATGATCTGCGTGGCTTTATCGCCGGTAAGCAGCTTATACAAGCGGACGAGCTGCCGTTGGAGTTTGCTATGAATGCTCTACGGCTCATCGGCGGGGTGTCGCTGGAGACATGGAAAGCTAATACCGGGCTGTCCACTGCTATGTTACTGTCGCGTTTACAATCCGCAGAGAAAAAAGGACTTTTGATGCAAATGCCTGAAAAACTGCGTGCATCACCTCAAGGTCTATTATTCTTGAATGAGTTGCTGGCATCGATCTGTGACGATGGCTCTTTGGTGAGAGACCAGCGATGAATAAAAAGATGTCCCGAACACAAACAAGGAGTGAGCAATGCGTATTTCTCGACTACTGACACCGCTGGCGGCCGCTATTTTACTGGCTGGTTGTGCCACATCGGACCCTTACGGTGGCCAAACGCAGCGCTCTAGCACGGCGATGGGCTCTGGGATTGGTGCCGCCGTCGGTGCTGCTGCTGGTGCACTTTCTGGCGACGGTAGCACCAGTCGCCGCGACCGTGCGTTAATCGGTGCGGCTGTGGGTGCAGCGGCGGGCGCTGGTATTGGTGTTTATATGGATCGCCAAGAGCAGCAACTGCGTGAAAACCTGCAAGGGTCACGTATTGAGATTGATCGTCGTGGCGACGATATTGTGCTTAATATGCCAAGCGGCGTTACCTTTGGCTTTGACTCTGCGGAGCTTACCAGCGAGGCGCGTAGATCTCTTAACGAAGTCGCTAATGTACTCACCCAGTACCAAGACACCCGTGTCAATATTGCAGGCCACACCGATAGCACCGGTGATGCAAGCTACAACCAGCGCTTGTCTGAGCGCCGTGCTCAATCCGTGGGCAGTTACTTAACTCAGAACGGTGTTTCATCTATGCGTCTTAATACTTCTGGGTATGGCGCTACTCAGCCCGTTGCCAGTAATGACAATGAGCAAGGCCGTGCTCAGAATCGCCGAGTAGAAATAACCCTAACACCTACCGGCGACGGACAACGTTAATACACTACTGAATTAATCTGGCTATTGTCGCCCCAAGCCCGCTATGCTCACATTGCGGGTTTTTTTTCATTTAACTGCCGATGAATCTCCATGCTGTCTTATCAACATGCCTACCATGCCGGTAACTTTGCGGATGTGCATAAACATCTAACGCTTTACGCGGTGATTGATTATTTATTACGTAAAAAAACCGCCATTACATATGTCGATACTCATGCAGGGCGAGGGCTCTATCCCCTCAACGCTCAAGAGACGCAACGCTTGCAAGAGTATCGCGTGGGGATATGGCCAGTGTGGCAAGCCCGCGCCGGGTTTAGTGATGAGCTACTAAACGCTTGGCAAGCAGCGCTATCAAGCGCTCAACCGATGCAAGAGACACTGACTCACTACCCTGGCTCTCCTTGGTGGCTTAGCCATTCATTGCGTGAACAGGATCATCTGCGGCTGTTTGAACTACACCCTGGCGAGCATGAACAGCTAAGCGGCCAAGGGTTACCGCCACACGCACAACGCGTGTTTGGTGATGGCTTGTCCGGACTAACGGCCATGCTGCCCGCCACATCTCCACGCTTGTGTGTGCTGATCGATCCCAGCTATGAGCGTAAAGCTGAGTACCAGGAAGTTGCCGAGACAGTGGTTTATACGCTAGATAAAGCGCGCCATGGAGTGGTATTGATTTGGTACCCGCTGCTGCCAGCAGGCAATCATCACACGCTATTAAGCAGCCTCAAGGAGAGCGGAATACGCAAGATATGGCGCAGCGAGCTGCTGCTGCGCGAACCTGGAGAGCAGGCTCACGGCATGTTCGGTAGCGGTATGCTGGTAATTAATCCGCCCTGGGGATTGGATAAGCGCTTGGCAGCGGCGATGGCGGAAATTACCCCGCTGCTAGGTGCAAATAGCCGCTATCTGGCGGACTGGTGGGTGGGAGAGTAGTTGTTGTAAAAAAGTAGCTCTATTTGCCGATACAAAAACTGCCGAAAATCTCGCCGAGTAAATCATCAGCGCTGAATTCGCCGGTGATCTCGCCTAAGGCCTGTTGGGCGTCGCGCAAATCTTCTGCCAGCAGTTCACCTGCGCCATAGCCATCAAGCTGAGCACGGCCGGTATCAAGGGCTGCCATGGCGCGATCTAGAGCGTCCAGGTGCCGTCGGCGAGCGGAGAAGCGACCCTCTGTGGTAGCAGCAAAGCCCATCACGTCCTTTAGGTGAGCTTTTAAGTTATCCACACCCACCCCGGTTTTGGCGGATAAGCGTAGCGTTGGTGGCGTTGTGGATAAATCAATGCCAGCCGGTTCGGCACTGGTATCGATTTTATTGCGCACCAGGGTTAAACGCGCCTGGTCAGGCAAGCGAGCAACGAAATCGGGCCAGATGGCCATAGGGTCAGTCGAGGCGGTGGTGCTGGCATCAACCAGTAGCAGCACCCGATCGGCTTTCTCTATCTCGGCCCAGGCACGTGCGACACCAATTTTCTCAACAGCATCGGGCGTATCGCGCAATCCAGCGGTGTCGATGATATGTAGCGGCATACCGTCGATATGGATGTGCTCACGGAGTACGTCCCGGGTCGTACCAGCGATATCCGTCACAATGGCGGTATCTTGTTCTGTAAGCGCGTTAAGCAGGCTCGACTTGCCCGCATTGGGTCGCCCGGCGATGACGACGCTCATCCCTTCGCGCAGCAGTGCGCCTTGGCCTGCCGCTTGGCGTACGTCACTCAGCGCTTGCTGGACGCTGCTTAAATGCTGGGCAACATGGCCGTCGGCTAGAAAGTCGATCTCCTCTTCGGGGAAGTCGATTGCCGCTTCTACGTAGACGCGCAGTTCGATCAGCCGCTCCACCAGCGTAGAGACGCGCTTCGAGAATTCGCCCTGTAACGAGCGCACGGCGTTTTCCGCCGCCGAACGAGAAGTAGCTTCGATGAGGTCGGCAATGGCTTCTGCCTGGGCCAGGTCGAGCTTATCGTTTAAAAACGCCCGTTCGGAAAACTCCCCCGGCCGCGCCAGGCGGGCACCCAAGGCCACACAGCGCTCCAACAGCATATCCATAATAATCGGGCCGCCGTGTCCCTGGAGTTCCAGTACGTCTTCACCGGTAAACGAGTGGGGGCCGTTGAAGAACAGGGCGATGCCTTCATCAATGCTCTCTTCTGCGCCTTGGAATGGGCCGTAGTGAGCGTATCGCGGGGCAGGGCAATGCCCAACCATAGCCTCAGCGATCTCGCGGCAGGCGGGGCCAGAAACGCGGATTATACCCACGCCACCGCGTCCAGGGGGGGTTGCCAGCGCCGCAATGGTGTCAGGTGTATAGAGGCGATCGGCCATGGTGAATCTCTTTTTAAATTGGCAGGTAGCGAAATTAATCGACCTAGTGTGAATTTTTCGGCCTTAAAACGCCAGACCCCCGCTCAAGGCGGGGGTCTGAAGGCGCTAATTAAAACGGCGGGCTATTTGGTTTTCATGCCCTTGCCGATACTCGGATCATTTTCGATTTTACGCGTAATGTAGTACTGCTGCGCAACCGAAATGATGTTGTTGACCACCCAGTAAATAACCAGACCGGCCGGGAACCACAGGAAGAAGAAGGTAAAGATGATAGGTAGCATCTTCATGATCTTCGCCTGCATAGGATCTGGAGGTGTCGGGTTCAGCATCTGCTGAACGAACATCGAAATGCCCATCAGAATCGGCAGAATGAAGTACGGATCCTTCACCGATAGATCCTGAATCCAGAAGATGAACGGTGCGTGGCGAAGTTCCACTGACTCCAGCAACATCCAGTAGAGCGCGATGAAAACGGGCATCTGGATCACAATAGGTAGACAGCCCCCCAGCGGATTGATTTTCTCCTTCTGGTAGAACTTCATCATCTCTTGCGACATTTTTTGCCGGTCGTCGCCATACATCTCTTTCAGACGCTGCATTTCCGGGCCAAGTTTACGCATCCGGCCCATGGATTTGTACGCTTTGGCGGAAAGCGGGAACAGCACCGTCTTAACCAGCACGGTTAACAGAACAATCGACCAACCCCAGTTGCCGACAATGTCATGGATGTGATCAAGCAGCCAAAACAGTGGGTTAGCAATAAACCACAGCCAGCCATAATCCACGGTTAATTGCAGGTTGGGAGCGACTTGCTCAAGGTAATCCTGCACTTTTGGGCCCATGTAGAGGGTTGCACCCAGTGTTGCTTCACTGTCGGCTGCAACGGTGCTGGTGGGGCCAGCAAAAGCGACGACGTTACGGTTACTAGAATCAGTGGTGACGTAGTAAAGGTTTTGCTGATCCTGCTGAGGCGCCCATGCAGATACAAAGTAGTGCTGGATGATGGCTATCCAGCCGCCCTGTGCTTCACGGTTTTCAAAGTTTCTGCTTTGAATATCGTCAAAGTCGACTTTCTCGTAACGCGCATCCGGCGTTGAGTAAGCGGCGCCCAAATAGGATTTCATACCCATCGAGACACCGCTAGACGGGTCAGGGCTATTGTCGCGTGCCAACTGGCCAATAAAGCGTGCGCTGACGGGCGCGTCGGTATTATTAGCGAGGTAATAATTGACGTTGACCGCGTAGCTGCCACGCTCAAAGGTAAGCCGCTTAATGACCTCTACGCCGTTGACGTCAGCGGTTAGATCAACGCTTAGCTCGTCATCGTTATCGCCTAAACGATACTCTGAGTTTTCCGGTGTAAAGGTGATACGACTGGCTTGACCATCAAGTTGCAGGCCGGAGCGAGCCACGTAGCTACGGCTGCTGTTATCGGATAACAGGACATAGTTACGGTCTGAATCGAGGGATAGTTTGTGCTGCGGTAATGCGGCATAAACAATATCGCCACCGTGTGGATCAATGCGCACATCAAGAACATCGGTAGTAACCGCAATGAAGTCGCGGCTTGATGTCTCGCTTTGGGTATCCGGGATACCTTCACCAACGGCGCTTTGCGGTGAAGAAGTACTCGGAACAGCTAAGCTGCCCTCTTGATCTTCACCGTTGCTAGGAGACGCCGAATTGCTGCGTTGGGTTGTTTCAGGCACTGAATCATAATTCGGTTGCCCGTAATCCTGATTCCACTGGACGACTAGCAAGTACGCTAGTACGGCTAGTGGAATCAGTAATAAAAGTCGTTTTACGTCCATGAGGGTTCTGCCCGCTGGGTGGTGAACATGCTAATGGCGCAGTGTTATTTACTCGACTCTTGACACACGAAAGCCTGCCAGTTGGCAGGCCAAGGTCGAGCGGCGAGAGGTGCACCAAAGGTCACGTGTCACGCTTAGGCGTTGGTACTGCGATCATCGCCTGTGCGTCACGCTGAAGTCGCTTCCACATGCCGTGTAACTGGCGATGCAAGGTTTCGTTATCTATATCCTGAACACCGCGTCGTGCAAGCACCACTATATCCACAGAGGGTAGGTGATCTTGTCGAAGGCGAACGGATTCTCTAACCAGACGCTTGAAACGGTTGCGATCTACGGCGCGTTTAACATTCTTTTTGCTGACCACCAGTCCAAGGCGGGGGTGTCCCCGGGTACTCAAGCGGACTAACGCCATCATACCTTTGCCATGTACTTTCAGGTCGGCTTGTTCAAACACGTGACTAAAATCCCCAGCATTTAATAACCGTAATTGCCGGGGAAAGCCTTGCTGCGGCACACGCAATCTGAGATCAGGCGCTCAGACGCTTGCGGCCCTTGGCACGACGACGTGCGAGGACGGCGCGACCGTTTTTGGTAGCCATACGAGCACGGAAGCCATGCGCGCGCTTGCGCTTGAGAACGCTAGGTTGAAAAGTGCGTTTCATAACTCGTTATTCCCACGTGGTTTAGGACGGAAAGTAAATTCCAAAAAGCCCGGTCCAGTGAGGAACTAGCCGGGGAGATTCAATTCAAGACCGGAAATTGTAAAGACTTCCTCTGCTGGGTGCAATTTTTCCTTGCATAAAAAGCCTTATCACGCCCCAGCCAGCTTGCTTGATGCTGAAAGAGTAGCAGCCAATAAGGTCACTATTATTACTAATAGGTAGTTCTAAAACTATTGTTATTAATAGTGGGGATACTATTTGTGGATAACTGCTTTTAATTGTTATTTTTCAATAGTATGTAGTCATAAAAAATCTGTGTGTAAGTCTCGTATAAGCAGTCCATAAGGTGTTGGCTAGATGTGATTAACCATTGCGTAATGAGCATTTCTATCGATTGTCCTCGTTCCTCCACATGGTTTTCCCATAGGCTCATCGGTAGTTGTCCACAGGTCAACATTGAGGACTAAACCCGTGTGGATAACCGAGGCTTTGGGCGCTACAATGGTCGGCCGTTTTCAACCGATGGTGAGATGAGTGTCACTGACGCTTTGGCAACAGTGCCTGGACAACCTGCAGGATGAGCTGAATTCACAGCAGTTCAATACCTGGATACGCCCGCTGCAGGCAGAGGAAGGAGAGTCCAACGAGCTGCGCTTATTAGCGCCGAATCGCTTTGTGCGCGATTGGGTGAGCGATAAGTATGCCAAGCGGATTAGTGAGCTGATGCGTGAACTCGCACCGGCCAAACCGCCAAAGGTAAGCCTGACGGTGGGTAGCCGCCGCTTGGCAACCCAGGCCCCTCAGCATCGTGATTTAGGTAATCCTGTATCCGCTTCACCATCGCGGCCCGTATCGCCAGCGGTTCATACGCCGCCACGCGGCGATATTGCCGATGAACGCGAAATCGATAGGCTGCGCGATGAAGCGCCGAGTCGGCGCAATAATGAACGTCAGGTACAGGTAGAAGGCAGCCTGAAACATGGCAGTGGGCTTAATCCAAATTTTACTTTCGATACATTTGTGGAAGGTAAATCGAACCAACTGGCTCGCGCTGCCTCCCGCCAAGTATCTGAAAACCCTGGCGGCGCTTATAACCCTTTGTTTTTATACGGTGGCGTGGGCCTTGGTAAAACCCACTTAATGCATGCGGTGGGGAACGCACTGGCAACCCGGCGTGAAAACGCCCGGGTGGTGTACCTGCACTCAGAGCGGTTCGTCGCCGATATGGTTAAAGCGCTTCAGCTTAACGCGATTAATGATTTTAAACGCTTTTACCGCAGTGTTGATGCGCTACTTATTGATGACATTCAGTTTTTTGCTGGAAAAGAGCGCTCGCAAGAAGAATTCTTTCATACCTTCAATGCACTTTTGGAAGGTGGGCAGCAAATGATCCTCACCTCTGATCGTTATCCTAAAGAGATCAGTGGTGTAGAGGAGCGCCTTAAATCACGCTTTGGTTGGGGCCTAACGGTAGCGATTGAACCGCCGGAGCTTGAAACCCGCGTTGCTATTTTGATGAAAAAGGCCGACCAAGCTAAGGTCGATTTGCCTCACGATGCGGCTTTCTTTATTGCCCAGAAAATTCGTTCCAACGTGCGTGAATTGGAAGGCGCGCTGAAAAAAGTTATCGCCGATTCGCACTTCATGGGTAAAACGATTACCCAAGACTTTATTCGCGAGTCTTTGAAAGATCTGTTAGCGCTTCAGGATAAACAGGTAGGGGTTGATAATATTCAGCGTACGGTTGCCGAATATTACAAGATTAAGGTGGCGGATCTGCTTTCTAAGCGCCGATCGCGCTCAGTTGCCCGCCCTCGTCAGGTGGCGATGGCGCTTGCTAAGGAGCTAACCAATCACAGCTTACCTGAGATTGGCGATGCCTTTGGTGGGCGTGACCATACAACAGTGTTGCACGCTTGCCGAAAAGTGAAATCATTGCAGGAAGAGAGCGCGGATATTCGTGAGGATTACAAGAATTTACTGCGCCTGTTGACCAGTTAATAACCCCATGGGACGGGCCTGTTACGCGCAGGTCTTTCAGGATATAGAACCGGAGTATTGATGAAATTTTCGATTTCCCGAGAGGCGCTGCTACGTCCGCTGACTCTGGTCGCTGGTGTTGTTGAGCGCCGCCAAACGCTGCCAGTACTTTCTAATGTGCTGATTCAAGTAGAGGGAGACCAGGTCTCGCTCACCGGCACTGACTTAGAAGTCGAGCTCGTTGGCCGCACCGTGGCCAGTCAAGTCGATCAGATGGGTTCCGCGACAGTGCCCGCGCGTAAGCTGATGGATATTTGTAAATCATTGCCCGATCATTCTGACATTCAGCTTGCCGTTGAAGAGGGTCGCGCAGTATTACGCAGTGGTCGTTCACGTTTTACTCTGTCGACTCTCCCTGTCGCTGAATTTCCCAACATCGAAGATGCGGATGGCAGTCAGGAGATTAGCGTACCCCGCGGTACCTTAAAGCACCTGATTGAAGCAACCTCGTTTGCCATGGCGCAGCAGGATGTGCGTTATTACCTGAATGGTATGCTGCTGGAAATTCAAAGTAATTTATTGCGCACGGTAGCCACTGACGGGCACCGCTTGGCGATGTGCTCGCGCCCAATCGAAGTGTCTGTTAGCCAGTCTCAAAAGCTGATTGTGCCGCGTAAGGGGATTTTAGAACTATCTCGTCTATTAGACGACAGCGATGAGCCTGTCAGCCTAACGCTTGGCTCCAGCCATGTGCGTGCCCATACAGGGGACTTTACCTTCACCTCTAAGTTAATCGACGGTAAATTTCCTGACTATGAGCGTGTAGTGCCGCGCAATGGCGATAAAGTGCTGATTGCCGAGCGCGCCGAGCTGCGCCAAGTGCTTTCACGTACTGCCATCCTCTCTAATGAGAAGTACCGTGGTGTGCGCCTTTATCTTGAGGAGAACAACCTTAAAGTGATGGCCAACAACCCTGAGCAGGAAGAAGCCGAGGAGAATATCGCCGTTGAGTACAACGGTGGAGCTATGGAAGTCGGTTTTAACGTTGGCTACTTGGTTGATGTGCTGACAGTGCTTAATGAAGAGCGCGTGCAGATTACCTTGGCCGATCCCAATAGCAGTGCACTACTTGAAGAGCCAGGCGGCGGTGATGCGCTCTATGTGGTTATGCCGATGCGTCTGTAAACAATATTTTATTTTGGGTGCAACATAAGCAGGCTATCTTAGCGGCGCTTCTGGTAGCAGGAGTGCCGCTAGCTCGTTTTGGGCAATACTCCCTTTTTGCGAGGAACTTTTAAGTGGTGATAATTGGATGAGCCTGACACTGCTTAATTTCCACGCTTTGCGCAATCTCAAGCCGGTTGAGATGACCCCCTCTTCGCGCATCAATGTTATTAGCGGTGCTAATGGCAGTGGAAAAACCAGTCTGTTGGAAGGTGTGCATATTCTAGGCATGGGCCGTTCATTTCGTACGCGCCAGTTAAAGCACGCGATCCAAACAGACGAGCCATATATGACGCTATACGGCCGTTTAAGTGGTGAGCCGGAGGTTACCCTTGGCGTGCGCCGATTAAGAGCTCAACGGGAGCTTGAGCTTCGTTTAAAGGGTGATAAAAACGCTCGGTTGGCGGAACTGGTAGAGGCAATGCCGCTTCAATTAATCAACCCAGATGCTTTCCGACTGCTTGAAGGTTCTCCCGCAGGTCGTCGAGAGTTTCTCGACTGGGGTGTGTTTCACGTGAAACATGACTTTTTAGCAATCTGGAAGCGCACCCGACGTGCGTTGAAACATCGGAATGCACTACTCAGGCGTGGTAGAATACAACCACAGGAAATGGTGGTGTGGGAGCAAGAGCTAGCCATTTGGGGCGAGCAGATGGATACATTGCGTCGCGCTTGGTTTAGTGACTTTTTGCCAGTCTTTGAAGAGACGCTGAAGGTGTTACTGCCTTTACCGGGTTTGTCGTTACATTACGCCAGAGGTTGGGATAAAGAGCGATCTCTTGCCGCAGTGCTACATGATAGTCGGCCAACTGATCAGCAGATGGGGTTTACTCAGCAAGGTCCACAACGCGCAGACTTACGCATCAGGATAAACAAACAGCCTGCTGTAGAAGTGCTTTCCAGAGGCCAGCAAAAATTAGTGGTGAGCGCTTTAAAGCTTGCCCAAGGGCGGTTTCTGGAAAGAACAGCACAGCGGCACTGTATTTTTCTTATTGATGATTTACCAGCAGAACTCGACGAGCAGAATCGTCACCAGTTCTGTGGATTACTCGAAGATATGCAGTGCCAAGCATTTATTACCAGTGTCGAACCTTCCGCTTTAAGAAGCACTTGGAGGCCTGATACCTTAGTTAAGATGTTTCACGTGAAACATGCCGAACAGGGGCTAAGCCAGCTAGTGCAGGAAGGGTAGGACGATACAGGATGAGACAGACTTCACAACGGAGTGGTCAATGAGCGAGCAGGCTTACGATTCATCAAGCATCAAGGTGCTCAAGGGACTGGACGCGGTGCGTAAGCGGCCAGGTATGTATATTGGTGACACCGACGACGGTACTGGTCTCCACCACATGGTCTTCGAGTTGGTGGATAACTCCATCGACGAGGCGTTGGCTGGGCATTGTAGTGAAATTCGTGTTGTCATCCACCCGGATGAGTCGGTCACCGTGAGTGATGACGGCCGCGGCGTACCCACCGAACTTCACGAAGGGGAGGGGGTTTCCGCTGCTGAAGTTATTATGACGGTTCTGCACGCAGGCGGTAAATTCGATGATAACTCCTACAAAGTTTCCGGTGGCTTGCACGGCGTCGGTGTCTCTGTTGTTAACGCGCTTTCCGCTGAACTGCGGTTAACCATTTGGCGTCAGGGCGAAGTGTTCGAACAAATGTACCGTCATGGTGTACCTCAAGCACCATTGGGTGTTGTGGGTAAAACCGAAAAAAGCGGTACCCGGGTTCACTTCCGTCCATCGCCAGATACCTTTGGCAATATCGAGTTTCATTTCGATATTTTAGCCAAACGTCTTCGCGAACTCTCCTTTTTGAACTCTGGTGTGGCTATCCGCTTACTGGATGAGCGCAACGGAAAAGAGGAGCTGTTCCACTACGAAGGTGGTTTGCGCGCCTTTGTTGATCACTTGAATACCAATAAGAGTGTGATTAATCCGGTATTCCACTTTAACGCTGTTCGTGACGATGGCGTTGAAGTAGAAGTTGCTATGCAGTGGAGCGAAGCCTTCACTGAAAGTATTTTCTGCTACACCAATAATATCCCACAGCGAGATGGCGGCGCGCACTTAGCTGGTTTCCGTGCCGGGCTTACCCGTACGCTCAATAACTATATTGAAGCTGAAAACCTGCTCAAAAAGGCTAAGGTCAATACCACCGGTGATGATGCCCGCGAGGGCCTGACGGCGATTATTTCGGTCAAAGTCCCAGATCCTAAATTTTCGTCTCAAACCAAGGACAAGCTAGTCTCCAGCGAAGTGAAGACCGCGGTTGAGCAGGAAATGAGCCGCTTGTTTTCCGAGTATCTTGTTGAAAAGCCAAACGAAGCCAAGGCGATTGTTAATAAGATGCTGGACGCGGCACGCGCCCGTGAAGCCGCCCGCAAAGCGCGCGATATGACCCGCCGCAAAGGCGCGTTGGATATTGCCGGATTACCTGGCAAGTTGGCGGATTGCCAAGAAAAAGACCCCAGCCAGTCAGAGCTTTACTTGGTGGAGGGTGACTCGGCAGGTGGCAGTGCCAAACAGGGGCGCGACCGTCGCACGCAGGCAATTTTACCGCTCAAAGGTAAAATCCTTAACGTCGAGAAAGCGCGTTTCGATAAAATGCTCTCATCTGTAGAAGTCGGCACGCTAATCACCGCGCTGGGCTGCGGTATTGGCCGTGAAGAGTTTAACCCCGATAAGTTGCGTTACCACTCGGTTATTATCATGACCGATGCCGATGTCGACGGGTCGCACATTCGTACGTTGCTGTTGACGTTCTTCTTCCGTCAAATGCCGGAATTGATCGAGCGTGGTCATATTTTCATCGCTCAACCGCCACTTTATAAAATTAAGCGCGGTAAGCAGGAGCTCTACCTGAAAGATGAGCAGGCGATGGTGGATTACTTAACAACGACGGCCCTAGACGGTGCAGGCTTGCACGTTAATGCCAATGCACCGGGGATTTCCGGCTCGCAGCTTGAAGAATTGGTGAACCAGTACCGCAACGTGATGAAACGGATTGATCGTTTGTCACGGGTTTATCCTAATGAAGTACTTAAGCAGATCGTTCATGCTTCAGCATTGAAAGGTGAGGCAAGCCTGAAAGATCGGGTTACTATGGAGAACTGGATAGCCGAGCTACAGAAGATTATGGACGATATGGTGGCCTATGAAGGTGGCCCTCGTTATCACTTCCATCTTCAAGAAGATTCTGAGCGTGCCCTTTTCTTACCTACCGTATCGCTGGTTGCTCATGGAGTGACGACTGAGTATGTGTGGGGCCTCGACTTCTTTGAAAGCGCCGACTACCGGGGAATCGCCGAGTTGGGTGAAACCCTGGATGGCTTCCTGGAGGAGGGCGCCTATATTGCCCGTGGTGAGCGACAGAAGCCTGTATCCCACTTCTCTGAAGTATTGGCGTGGTTAATGCAGGAAGGCCAGCGTGGTTTGTCGTTCCAGCGCTATAAGGGCTTGGGTGAAATGAATCCAGACCAGCTCTGGGATACCACTATGGATCCGGAAACGCGGCGCATGCTGCGCGTGACTATCGAAGATGCCGTGGGTGCGGATATGATGTTCAACACTCTAATGGGTGACGATGTTGAACCCCGCCGCGACTTTATTGAGACCAACGCTCTTGTGGCAAATTTGGACGTGTAGGACTGGCCTTAATTGTTAAGATGTTTCACGTGAAACATCACCATAACGAGCATTAACGATACTATGATTTAATTGCACCATGAAAAGCGCCGCTATGGATTCCATGGCGGTGCTTTTTTATTGGCAGATAGAGCATTGCTGTAGGAGAGTGAAACGTTTAGCTTGGTAGAAGATCAAGTTTATTGCGCGGTACTCTGTTTAGCTAACAATTAGCCACTCAACAAATTGTGCTAAATCATCGAAGATGTGAGTCTTTTCAAGGCCAACGCCTTTTTGCTCCGTTTTAATCCCTTTTCCGGTTCTCACCAGCGCCGTTTTGCAGCCTACCGCCTCGCCTGCCTGTAGATCTCGCAGGCTATCACCGACCATCCAACTTCCTGTTAAGCTTTCTATCCCCAACTGCTGCTGGATCTGGAGCAGCATGCCTGGCAGAGGTTTACGGCATTGGCACATATCATCTGGCCCATGGGGGCAATAAGCGATATGGGCGATATGACCGCCTTCCGCTTCTACTAACGCAATTAAGTAATCATGCATAGCATGAAGCGTTGTTTCATCATAATAACCACGGGCGATGCCCGATTGATTCGTTGCAACGGCAACGGTGTATCCCGCGCGTGTGAGTCGGGCAATAGCCGTGATTGAAGAGGGGTAAGGAACCCACTCATCGAGGGATTTGATGTAGTTATCGGAGTCATGGTTGATGACCCCATCTCGATCCAACGTTATTAGCGTATCTGATAGTAGCGGCGTTAGGACGTTTGAAGTAGCGGACATTCAGCTTCTCTAATGGATTCGTAATTGTTGATCCAGCAATGATAATGCGTGAAGTGTGACAGCAATTTTCTTACCATCGCTACCAAAGCGATGAAAGGGGAAGCGCTCTAAGCTTTTAAGCCGCTGCAGTGTGACGAGAAAGTTATCCTGCACTTCAGGGGGCGCTTGTTTTAAGCCGCTTATCAATGCAGGTGCTAGAAGGTCAAGGTGCGGCTGCCGTTTACTGAGTTTTCCATAAAGTGAAAAAATAAAGCAGTACCAATCTCTAACCATACAGGTGGTTAGCTGGTGATATTCCCCCGGGTCAGTTTCAAAATCAATAAATGTGACACCTTTCCTGTTGACCAGAATATTACGGGTAAAAGCTTCGCTGAGATAACACTGCCGGGCATGAACATCGTTTAGCGCATGAATGCTCATCTCAAGGTAATAATTAATTTCTTCAGTACGTTGTGCAGCCACGAGTTTTTCTTGCAGCGTTTGAAACGGTTGCCCTTCACTGATGGTGGCATCGGCAATTAACAGTGCCTCGGGAGACTCGGCAAGTATAGTGGGAACCGGTACTCCTGCCAGAAAAAGGGTTTTAATTCGGGCCGCTTCCTTAGCAATGCTAAGGGGGCCCCCAAGGTTGGGTACTGGCTTGAGCGCATCAATACCTAACCATCGGGCTAAAAGCGTAAGAGGAAGGTAGCTGAAGCGCGAGTTACGTTTGCCTGCTTTTTTTAGCCACACTTTCTGTCCGTTAAAGAAATGCGGTGCCATCGTCGCTTGTTGGTGATGGAGGGTATCAAAAAGAAAGGTGTCGTACATAAAGCCACTCCTGGGCGGTTGGTTGAGTGACTTGCGAGTATCCCGCGGAATCTAACTCAGTTTAGACCTTTCACTAATTTTACAATGATGTTTCACGTGAAACAAAAAAACCGTCAGGTACGATTTCCCTTATCGCATCCAAGAGTGGAGGAGCCACATCAAAAAGCCCGACCACATCACAATGCAGTCGGGCTAAGGGAACGCACGAAAGATTTTACTGAGGGAGCAACGAGATATCGGCGACTTCTAAAAACAGCGCTTGAAGGCTAGCAAGAAGCGCTAATCGATTACGCTGGATAGCCGGGTCGTCCGCCATCACCATTACACGATCAAAGAAAGCATCCACCGGATCGCGCAGTGTGGCAAGTTCATCGAGGGCATGCTGGTAGTCACCCGCAGCAAATAGCGGTGCCACCTGCGCCTGGCTACCTATCACTGCGTCGAACAGCGCATGTTCGGCATCTTCCTGCAGCAAGTTTTGATCGACCTGTGTGCTGCTGTCATGCTCTTGCTTGCTTAGAATATTCGAAACGCGCTTGTTAGCAGCCGCCAGCGCTGCGGCTTCGTCACGCTGGGCGAAGGCCTTCACAGCGCGCAGGCGGCGTGCGAAGTCGAGAGGGTTAGTGACCGGGCGTGCACGCACGGCAAGGTACATTTCAGCGCTGATGCCCTCTTCCTGGCCCCAGGCGCGGAAGCGATCCAGCATATAAGCCAGCACATCCTCAACCAGTCCATCGGCCTTAGGTAGGTCCTGGTGCTGTTCTACGGCAACGGTGAGTAATTCGCGTAGGTCAAGGTTGAGCTCACCTTTAACCAGAATGTTAAGCACGCCAATCGAAGCACGACGTAGAGCGAAAGGATCTTTTGCACCGGTAGGACGCTGGCCAATCCCGAAGATACCTACCAGGGTATCCAAGCGGTCAGCCAGGGCTAACGCCTTTCCTGTGGCGCTTTCAGGAATAACATCGGTAGCAAAGCGCGGCAGGTACTGCTCCTCAAGCGCTTGGGCAACCTCTGCGGGTTCGCCATCCTGCTGGGCGTAGTAGCGTCCCATAATGCCCTGAAGCTCAGGGAATTCGAGCACCATCTCCGTCACAAGGTCGCATTTGGCAAGCGCCACAGCACGCTGGGCGTGAGCAACGTCACCATTGATACGCTCGGCAATAAAAGTTGCAATAACCTTGCTGCGTCGGGCTTTATCCGCCAGGGTGCCTAGCTGCTGCTGGAATACCACGCTCTCTAACTGAGGAGTGCGCGAAGCAAGTGTGCGCTTGCGGTCGGTGTCGTAGAAAAATGCCGCATCGGCTAAGCGCGGGCGAATGACTTTCTCGTTACCGGCAATGACCTGGTCGGGGTCAGCGCTGTCGATATTGGCAATAGTGATAAACAGCGGTTTCAGCTTGCCAGCGTCGTCCAGCAGGTGAAAATATTTTTGGTTAGCCTTCATTGAGGAAATCAAACACTCGGCGGGCACTTCCAGAAAGCGCTCATCAAAGCTGCCGGTAAGGGCTACCGGCCATTCAACCAAACCGCTCACTTCGACCAGGAGGTCTTCGTCGATTACGGCATTGGCCTCCTGCACTTCGGCTTCTGCTAATACCTGTTCACGGATGCGCTCGCGGCGCTGCTCTCGATCCACCAGTACATAGGCATTTTCCAGAGTAGCCACATATTCGTCGGCGTGCGCCAGTTGAATAGCATCAGGGGCGTGGAAGCGGTGTCCGTAGGTCGTACAGCTAGCCTCTAGGCCAAGCGCCTCAGCGGCCACTACATCGCTACCATAAAGTGCTACCAGCCAGTGAACCGGGCGCGAAAACTCAACCCGTGAAGCACCCCAGCGCATATTTTTAGGCACGGGCAGGGTGCTGATTGATTTGCGGATAATTTCGGGCAGCAGCGCTTGAATAGATTCGCCTTGCTGCTGTTCACGAAAACCTAGCCAAGTACCTTTATCGGTTTCTAAATGAATCAGCTCGTCGATGCTTACACCGCAAGAGCGGGCAAAGCCTTCCGCGGCTTTAGTGGCAACGCCATCCTTAAAGGCAGCCGCCAGCGCTGGGCCACGGCGCTCAACGTCACGATCAGGCTGTTTATCAGCCAGTTCACGCACTTGTACCGCTAAACGCCGTGGCGTCGCAAAAGCGGAAACGCTGGAGAAGGGAACATCGGCTTCTTGCAGGCCTTTCACTATTCCCGCGGCGAACGCATCGGAAAGAGCATCCAGGGCCGTGGGCGGTAGCTCTTCTGCACCGAGTTCTAGTAAAAGCGTATTAACAGCCATTAGTTGTCTCCCTGATCGGCGAGTAGCTCTTGTAACAGTTCACGGCGAAGCTTTTCTGGCGCCATGGGGAAACCTTCGGCCTTACGCGACTCAAAGTAAGCAGTCGCCACATCTCGGGCCATAGTACGTACGCGCAGGATAAAGCGCTGACGCTCGGTGACCGAAATTGCGTGACGGGCATCCAGCAGATTGAACGTGTGCGATGCCTTCAGAACTTGTTCATAAGCTGGTAGCGGCAGGCTGGCGGCGAGCAGTTTGCCGCACTCTTGTTCCTGATGGTCAAAGTTGGCAAACAGCTGGTCGACATCAGCGTGCTCAAAATTGTAAGCGGATTGTTCGCGCTCGTTTTGCAGGTAGACATCGCCGTAAGTCACTTTGCTGCCATCGGGGGCAATGGCCCAAACGAGGTCGTAAACACTGTCGACGTCCTGTAGGTACATGGCGATGCGCTCAAGCCCGTAGGTCAGTTCGCCGGTGACCGGGTAGCATTCGATGCCACCTGCCTGCTGGAAGTAGGTAAACTGGGTCACTTCCATGCCGTTTAGCCAGATTTCCCAGCCCAGGCCCCAGGCGCCCAGGGTAGGAGATTCCCAGTTATCTTCGACAAAGCGCACATCGTGAACCAGCGGATCAAGACCAAGGCGTTTGAGTGAGCCCAGATAGAGATCCTGCAGGTTGCTCGGCGATGGCTTCATCACTACCTGGAACTGGTAGTAGTGCTGAAGGCGGTTTGGGTTCTCGCCATAGCGGCCGTCAGTAGGACGCCGGGAAGGCTGTACATAGGCAGCATTCCAGGTTTCGGGACCAATCGCCCGCAGGAAGGTGGCGGGGTGGAAGGTGCCCGCGCCGACTTCCATATCGAGCGGTTGTAGGATGACGCAACCCTGTTCTGCCCAGTACTGCTGCAGAGCAAGGATCAAGCCTTGAAAGGTCGACACATCGGGTGTCGATTGGTTTGTCGAGACACTCATCGCGGAAAGCACCGTTGGCCATGAATTCATAAGGCGTCAAGTATACAATCCTAGGCAGATGGGTTATAGGCACGTATGCCAACAAGCCGCTTTAGGTAAGGAGAACAGTATGATTGTGGTAACAGGCGGTGCCGGTTTTATCGGGGCCAACATAGTTAAAGCATTGAACGCCCGCGGTCGAAACGATGTGTTGGTCGTTGATGATTTACGCGATGGTACCAAATTCGTCAATTTGGCCGACTGCACGCTGGCGGACTATCTCGATAAGGACGATTTCCTCGCCAGAGTAAAAGCTGCCCTGCGCGGTGAAAGTGTCGAACTACCTAAGATCGATGCTATTTTCCATGAAGGCGCCTGCTCGGATACCACCGAGTGGGATGGCCACTACATGATGGAGAATAACTTCGAATACTCCAAAGTGCTGCTTAATTACTGCGAGCAGCAGAGTATTCCTTTTTTATATGCCTCGTCAGCCGCCACCTATGGAGGCAGCGAGGTCTTCAAAGAGGTGCCCGAGTGCGAAAAGCCGCTTAACGTATACGGCTATTCCAAGCTGCTGTTTGATCAGCATGTGCGTTCGCGCTGGAGCGAGTTAACCACCCAAGTGGTGGGCTTTCGTTACTTTAATGTCTACGGCCCCCGTGAGCAGCATAAGGGCAAAATGGCCAGTGTGGCCTATCATAACCACCTGCAAATTCGTAATGGCGAAACGCTCAAGCTGTTTGGCGGCTATGACGGCTACGAGGCCGGTATGCAGAGCCGGGACTTTGTTTATGTCGGCGATGTGGTTGATGTGAACCTATGGTTTTTGGATCACCCTGATCAATCCGGCATTTTTAATCTTGGCACCGGTCGAGCTGAGCCTTTTAAAGCCATCGGCGAGGCGGTTATCGGCTTTTACGGTAAAGGTGAGATTGACTACATTGCCTTCCCCGAAGAACTCAAAGGACGCTATCAGAGCTATACCCGTGCCGATATTGGCCAGTTACGCAAGAGCGGCTGTGATATTGAGTTCAAAACCGTTGCTCAAGGGGTGAAGGCCTACTTGGAGTGGTTAAATGGCTAACTCAAATCAGCGCCTGCTGGTGATTGGCCCCTCTTGGGTGGGCGATATGGTCATGGCACAAAGCCTGTTTATGACTTTAAAAGCCCGTCAGCCAGGCGCGACGATAGGCGTGGTTGCCCCGGCGTGGTCTCAGCCTATTTTGGAGCGCATGCCTGAGGTGGATGAAGTGCTGCCGCTGGCAGTGGGTCACGGCGAATTTGGCTTGGCCAGCCGCCGTGAACTCGCCAACCGCCTGCGCGGACGTTTTGATCGCGCCATTGTACTACCACGTTCTTGGAAAGCTGCTTTGGTGCCCTTTATGGCGCGCATTCCCGAGCGTATAGGCTTTTTAGGCGAACACCGATATGGACTCCTCAAAGAGCGCCGCAAACTCGACAAACAGGTGCTGGATCAAACGGTAAAACGCTTTGTATCGCTTGGCCTACCCTTGGAAGAAGCGGCTAGCGGTGACTTTGCACTGCCCAAGCCGAGACTGCAGATTGACCGCGATAATTTGGTCAATTTACGGCTGACTCACTCGCTTTCATCGCGTTCTGCAATTGGCATGATGCCGGGCGCCGAGTACGGCCCTGCCAAGCAATGGCCGGTTAGTTATTTTCATACATTAGCCAAACGGCTGGTGGAAGAGGGTTTTGAAGTACGTGTACTAGGTGGGGCAAAGGATCACCCGGCGGGAGAGGAGATTACTCAGGGACTTTCCCATGCTCATAATTTGTGCGGTAAAACGCAGTTGGCAGATGCAGTTGATCTGCTGGCAGATTGTCGGCAGGTAGTCACTAATGACTCGGGATTAATGCATGTAGCCGCAGCGGTAGGCGTTCGTATCCATGCGCTATACGGCTCCTCATCGCCCGCCTACACGCCGCCATTGACCGATAACGCGGTCATCCATTACCTAGCGCTCTCCTGCTCTCCCTGCTTTCAGCGAACTTGCCCGTTGGAGCACACCAATTGCCTTAATCAACTCAGCGTTGAGCAAGTCTATCAACAGATACGAGCGGCTCAACAGTGGGAGAGTGTGATAGTTAATGGATGAGCTCAACTTCGTCTGCCATGTCCGCAGGCGTCTCTAATATTTGCTCTTGAGAGGGCTCTTGTGAAGGTTTTTGAGAGAGCTCATCGGGATCGCGCCGCTGAGGGGAGATGCCTTCCCAAAGGCGGTGCTGAAGCGCCGTCTCTTCCCGCAAGCGTTCATTGAGTACTTCGATGCCATGCGCCTCTACTAGCGTTCGGTTATTGCTGAAAAGTGAAGTACCCAATCCAGCACGGTCGCGTTCCAAATGAAAGCCCAGTGCATCTAACAGCGTGGGAAAAACATCCAGCATGGTAGCGTCTCGGCGAATACGCTGGGGCTCAATACCGTTACCCAGCATAATCAGCGTATTGTCGCGGTCTAATGCGGTCAGTTGATCCCACACTGAAACTCGCATCGTCAAATGGTCGCTGAGTATGACCACCAAGGTATTATCGAGAAGACCCTCGGACTCCAAGCGTTTAACCAAATCTCGGGCAAGCCACGCTGCGCATTCCACCGAGTAAAGAATATCTTGCCCATCAAATTCACCCTGGTTTTCGACGCAGGACTGAGAGGGGTATCCGTTAGGCGCATGACCTGCCAAATTCAGGCTAACCACGCCCCAGGGGCCGTTCTCTTGTTTGTCTAAGCGTCTGATCTCATCGGCGGTGATGTCATACAGAGTGTCGTCATACAGGCCCCAACTATTCACATACTCAGGATCCTCTAGAAGGGGCTCTAAATCTTCACGTCCCTTCACTGTATTGAATTGGTGGCCACGATAGAACAGTCCTTTACCCGCGAACTGCGTGCTAGCACCGCCTAGATAGCTTAGTTGGTAGCCCCGTGCAGCAAGGATGTCGCCAAGGCAATCGACGCCTGGGACAACCTTAGATAGGGGATCAAACTGGCTATCGTGGAGGAGACCTGCGGGCATCAATGGCACGCCGCACTGGCTGGCAATCATGCCGGCCATTGTCCAGCCTGTATTATTCATTTGGCGCACGCCCTCAAAGACGGCACCTCGTTCACCCAGTGCGTTGAGGTCGGCGTAGGCATCACCAAATAGCTCATTGGAGTAGGTGCGCTCAATGCTTTCCAGATACAGGATGAGTAAGTTAGGGGTGTCCCTTAGCTCCTCAACGGGGGGCGGCTTGTAGCGGCGATCAAGCCAGGCACCGTCATCGGTGACTATCGCCGCACTGCGTTGGCCTAGGCCATAAAGTAATGGGTTACTAGCCAACAACAAAATAGCAAAAAAGCGCTCGGCTAAACGCCATCGCTGGTCGTGGCGTGATAACCACGTCACGGCCGCGAGAATGCCGATCATTGTCAGCGTGTAGAGCACCGCGGACATCATTTTGCCTGCACCACCATGCTCTGCCATGCCTGCCTGGAGGTGAAAAAACACCGCACCCAAATCGACAATGCCAAAGCTGTCCGCCAAGTAAACATAAACACCCCAAAGACTTAACGGAACAAGCGACCAGGGCCACATTTTACGATAACGGGCGTTGACAGGCTTGCCCCAACGTAGCTTAACCCCCACTCCAATCCAAGCGGCGGCAACAAAAAATAGCGTCCACCAGGGCAGGCGGGTCATTACCGTGACGGTGTAACCCAGGCAGAGGCCGATTAGTATTATCGAACCAAATCTTACATTTGTCTTATTTAGCCTAGGAATCATGGTGTTCCTTTAAAAATGTGGAGCATACGTATAATGCCCACGAATCAATGTCCGTATAAATAATAAGAAATTTGAGCGGCTTGTGCCTTAGCTCCGTACATTTCATGCACTGTATTTATAGCTTCGGTTGATATTTTTTCTCTAAGCTCATTGTCGCTCATTAATAATTCTAGACAATCTATTGCTTCTTGAGTGGTATTGAATAAAAAGCCATTTTTCCCATTTTCTATCCAGTCAGTGTAGCCACCCCGATTTTCAGCAACTACAGGAACACCACAGGCCATTGCCTCAAATATGACACGACCAAATGTTTCAATATGGGCCCCGGTTCGATAATAAAAGATATCTAAGTTTTCTAAAAATAATTTTGCGTCAATAGCTCCGCTCTTTAATAGAGTTATATTTTCATGAGGCTCAATTTTATTGTTTAAAGAAGAAGCACCTTGTAGCATAACTTTAGCGTTATTATTAGCAAGCCAAGTATATATTCTTAAATCTTCAAGATTGTGTTTTTCCAGAGTGTCTCTACTCATTCGACCAACATGTATTTGTTTTTTAGCAGGCTTTCTATTAAAATTATTGAAATGATTTAAATCAATAGGAGAGGGGAAGATTTTAGCATCAATGTTTAATTCTTGCTTTTGGAAGTGTGAAATTAGCACATATTCTGTCGTCGGCCATTTTAACAAGAGAGGGCTTTTTTTCGTTAGCGCAATATGCTTTGGATGAAAAGTATTGTATATGTTAATCAGCCTTGAAGGTCGTGGTATAAAGTAAGGCCAAAACTTGTTTCTCCAATGGCAACCTACAAAAATATAGATTCCTCCATTAGGTTTTTTATCTTTTTTAAAAATGTCTATATGTTTTATATTGTTTTTTGACATCAGAGTTGGACAAGCACGTGAAGAGCTGGCCCATAATGAGATATGTGCATGCTTACTCAATATGGCTGCTAAGTTTAATGCTTCTTGCTCACTTCCTCCAAACTCTGTCCGGAAGCTATTGAAGATATGTATGTTTGGTTTTTTTTCTGTCTTGGGTTCAAAGTTTTTCACTAGAAAATGCGCTCTTGGTTATTAGCTTGAAATCGAGATCACTGAAAGATATAAAATATTTTTGCATAACTAGAAAAGAAATCAATTTTTCTCTGCCACTATCTTTGAATTTTTTAACATATTTATTTGCATTTTTTATAATTCTTTTTGCCTCATCTGGATTAGCAAGATAATAAATTATTTTTTCCTGTAAATCCGAGTAATCTTCATTTAATTCAACATAATGTTTGCCAGGTACTAGCGCGCCCTCCATGAACCAAGTTTCAAATTTTGGTTTTGTCATAAAGCAGATAGAGTTAGATGACATGATCCATTTTAAATTAGTAGCGACATCGTTCCCTTCAATGCTTAATATAAATTTATAATCAAGTTGTTCTTTGATGTTCATAAAAGGTTTATGTAAAGGTGACCCTATCATATTGTCACGCACATCTCCGACATCACAAAGTTGATGCCCATGATAAAGTTCAATAAAATACTGTCGATGAGGTTGGTGGCAAGCTCCTCGCCAAACAAGAAGATCTTTTTTAGCATCATAGTTTTTATTATCCTGGATAAAATTATAATGCCGTATCTTGTTTAGCTTTAATAGAATGGAGTTATCATTGTTTTCTACAATGGGCCTGCTTTTTACAAAAGCAGGATTTTTAGGCACTATTTGAATATCACCAGGTAGATAGTCAAATAAAAGGTTATCGTCGAAGTAAGATAATAGCTCCTTCATATCTACGTAATACGACCAAGCATGATCTTTTTTAAAACTTCCAACTTTATATTGTGGTATATAATTTGAGTCGTTTTTAATGCTAGATTTGTTATAGTAAGCGACTCGCTTATCGATATCTTCTTTTTGAGACGTTGTGGCAGTCAAATAGTGCTTAGTGTAAAGCTTTCGCATCTCAAAACGCGAAAATTTTTTAGGCTTTAGTAACACATTAATCAATGTAAAATATGGTTTTGCTTTGCGCATGTTTTTTTGTAGCCGCTGAGTATCTATCATCGGTTTGGTCTATTCAATATTTTCGATTTGAAAAAAGCCAAATGGCGTTACCTTGATGTTATGCTGAATTGAAAGCTCAAACTTTTTTCTGTTGATACTTTCATTTTCTCTAGAGGCCTCTTGATGAAAGAGGTGAATAATAAAGCTATTCAATTTTCCATCTTTGCGATAGATGCCATTGTTGATCAATCTCACTATTAGGTCACTATCCTCAAGGCCCCAACCTATAAAATCATTGTTAAAGCCATTAACTGATAAAAAGTCTTCACGCCATAAACCTAAGTTACAAGTTACGGCACCCTGCCAGCGTTTCGGTCTTTTATATCGAAACTTAGTGGCAGGTAGTTTTATTATGGGATGAATTCTTTTTACTTTGCCTAACAACCAAAGCTTAACAATGGATGCTCTTGTGAAAAAAGTAAAAGGATGCTGACTATTTAAAAGTTTTTCAGAATACGTTTTTTTTAACTTTACCCTAGAGCCGGGGATAAAGAAGCCTTTTTCAGAGAGAGCAGCATGATCACTGATAAAGTGAGAGTGAAGAATGCAGTCCCCATCAATAAATATAATGTAATCGCCACTGCTTTTAGCGACCGCTCTGTTTCTTATAGCTGCCGCACGAAATCCCTTATCCTTCTGCCAAACATGTATGATAGGCGTATGGGATAATTTTTGTATATTCGCAATAGTAGTTTTAGTAGTTGACTCAGACCCATCATCGGCGACAATCACTTCATAGTTATCGTATGACTGACGTGTTGCACTTAAAAGAACTAGTTTCAGCGCGTCAGGCCAATTATACGTAGTGATAATTAAACTGACTTTCATTGGATATACCCACTTTTATTTTTTTGATAGACTTTAGCGTACTTGAAAAAAACACCAATAGTGTCACCCACTGAAATAACGAAACCACGCCACCCCGACAGAAAGCCTAATTTTAGTAAATATGAGCGCAAAAATGCAAAACAAGTCTTCAATATAATAATTGGAAATGAATAAAGCTTTGCTTTGTTTGAGTTGGCATAGATTTCAGAATACAACTGTGCTTTATCTAATATTTGTTTCAAGTCTGTAATGGCAGTATGTTGGAGCTTTCCAGATAGTTTTATTTTACATGAGTCTGAGTGAAGAGCTACTTTCTCATGCACTTGGCTTTTGGTAAAACTATGTTTTTCTTTATTGTAAATTCTTATTAAAATGTCGTTTCCCCAGCCGTTGGTTTTGATGGGTTTACCACAGAAGAAATTCTCCCGGTGGATTTCAACGACGCAGTTGTCATCCTTTGGATGCCAATCTGCTATGTTATTGATCAATGCTTGATCAGGGGTTTCGTCACAGTCCAGCGAAAAAATCCATGCAGTTTCTGCGTGGCTGGCTGCCACATTTTTGGTAATCCCAAAACCGAAGAAAGCACCTTGAACTAGCTGAACGTTAGCGTATTCATTGACTATTAATAAAGTACGGTCTTCTGAACCATTGTCATAAACAATCACTTTTTTAAATGAGGAGAGAGCGTCTAACGTATCACCAATAGTGGCCTCTCCATTTTTAACTATCAAGACAGGTGTTACATGACTTATTTTCATAGCTATACCTATATCTAATAAACGTTAGGTCTTTTGTTCATGTGATAGCTTTTTTTTAAAAACCGTTAGCAAAGACCCTAATTCGTATACCCTGTCTTTATTGAATGAATTGCCGAGCCTACTTTTAACTTTTCTAATGAGCGAGCCAGTCGATCCAGATTGTTTGCCTTCCATTTACCTGGTGCGCGCAACCGGCAGCGGTCAAAGTCAATCAGCCATGGGGTGTCGCTGGAGTCGACCAAAATATTACGTGCATTTAAATCAACATGGTCCAAGCCTACTTGATGAAAGCGCTTAATCATCAACCCTACTTGCTGCAATAGCGTTTCGTTCACCGAGTCCTTAATCAGCCGTTCGGCTAGCGCTTGCGCACCTTCTATGCGAACAGTGATTATCGCTGCCTCATAGCAAAAACCGTAGCGGGTAACACAGCTCGCGACCGGGCGCGGTACAGGTAACCCTTGTTCAAAAAGTGCGCTAGTTAATCGAAGTTCGCGAAATGCTCGAGTACGTTCAGCGCCGGCCCATAAGTAGCGTTTTTCACTGATTTTAGCCACCATGCCACCACGACGATAAGCCCTCAACGCCCATTGCTCTTTAGGTGTTGCCTGCAAGAAAAGGCTATTACCTCGCCCAGGGGCTTCGCCTACAATTAATCCACGTTCACGCCAGTAATCACTAGTGAATAGATCTGGATCCATTTGGTGTGTTCCCGGCACGTCACATAAACTGTCTACATCATGTAAAATCAGCCAATTTTTCTTCCGGAGTGCCGCTAAGCGCATGAAGCCCTCTCTGCCTGTTCAGCCTAACCACATTGCCATTTTGCGCCTCTCCGCCCTTGGAGACGTGTGCAATCTCGTGCCTACGGTACGGGCGTTGCAGCGCCAGTGGCCCGATGCGCGCATTACCTGGATTATCGGCAAGGGGGAGCACAGTCTACTGGCGGGGCTTTCCGGGGTCGAGTTCGTTGTTTACGACAAGGCGACCGGTATTGCCGGTATGCGCGCGTTGTGGCGCCAGCTTGCTGATACGCGTTTCGATGTGTTGCTACACATGCAGCAAGCCATCCGTGCCAGCGTATTGTCGCTCGGGCTGAAGGCTAACGTACGTGTGGGCTATGACAAGGCTCGCGCCAAAGATGCTCAACACTGGTTCACCCAGCATCAGCTCGCGCCGCACCCCAATGCCCATGTGTTGGAGTCCTTTATGGACTTCGCCCGGGTGCTCGGAATAGAAGATGACCGCTTAACGTGGGATTTGCCTGTGTCATATACGGCACGGAATGAAGCACAGGTCATCAGCGGTGAGGCGCCCTACTTAGTTATTAACCCGTGCAGTAACATACGCCTGCGTAATTTTCGCAACTGGTCGGTGGAGGGTTACGCTAGCGTTATTGAACACGCTTGGGTACAGCACGGTCTTAAAAGCGTATTGACCGGTAGCGGAAGTGCCTTGGAGCGGGAGATAGGCGATCAAATCGAAGCGCTTTGCCAGCCTGCAAGCGTGATTAACGCGATTGGGGGCACCTCTTTGAAAGGGGTATTAGCGCTAATTGATCAAGCGCGTGCTGTGATTGCACCGGATACCGGGCCAATCCATATGGCCAATGCCATGGGAACGCCCGCTCTGGGTCTTTATGCATCCACCAATCCCCAGCGTGCCGCGCCCTATTTGTGGCGTGATTTTGCAGTTAACGCATACCCCGAGGCGGTGCGTACTTATCTGCATAAATCGGTAGACGAAGTGAGCTGGGGCCAGCGAGTGCGCCACCCCAACGCCATGATGCTGATTAAAGCAGACGAAGTCATTGTCAAGCTGGATGCGTTGCTTTCGCATACCGCTTCAACCTCCAGCGCAGGGAGCACCGATGAAAATTGATTTAACCGCCTTAGAACATGCCCGGGTGCTAGTGGTCGGCGATGTAATGCTCGATCGCTACTGGCATGGCGGTACCTCGCGCATTTCCCCAGAGGCACCTGTGCCGGTGGTGCGCGTGGAAGATGTCGAAGATCGCCCTGGCGGGGCGGCTAACGTGGCATTGAATATTACCTCCCTCGGCGGATATGCGGTGCTGGCGGGCGTGATCGGAGTCGATGAGAACGCGCAGATTCTACAAGCCAGCTTGACTGCCTCTGGTGTAAGTACTTACTTTCAGTGTAACGCTGAGATACCCACGATCACTAAACTGCGTGTGATGAGTCGCAACCAGCAGCTGTTGCGTCTGGATTTTGAGCAGCGTTTGGACAGTGTCGAGACCAGTGAGTTAGTGTCCCAGGTAGAAAAGGCGCTCCCCGACTGCGATGTAGTCATTCTTTCCGACTACGGTAAAGGCACCCTAAATCAGGTGGAAAACCTGATTGCCAAGGCGCGAGCACACGGCAAGCGCGTGCTGATCGATCCGAAAGGGCATGATTTCAGCAAATATCGTGGGGCAAGTTTAATCACCCCCAATCTCGCTGAGTTTGAAGCCGTGGTTGGCCCCTGTGCGACGGATGCGGAGCTATCTAGCCGGGGCGAAGCGCTGCGCGCTGAGCTTGAGTTGGAAGCGCTATTGATCACGCGCAGCGAAAAAGGCATGACGCTTATTCGCGAAGGGCACGCGCCGCTGCACTTACCTACCCGCGCTCAAGAAGTTTTCGATGTGACAGGGGCGGGCGATACCGTTATTGGCCTAATGGGATTAGCGCTAGCGTCAGGTCATGCTTTTCCTGAAGCGATGATGTTGGCTAATTTGGGGGCTGGGTTGGTAGTGGCCAAACCGGGCACGGCCACGCTTTCCATCGCCGAGCTCTACACTGCGCTACACGGCGATAAGTTAGCCGAGTTTGGGGTAATTGAGCCTGCTGTGCTGATAGAGGCTGTAAGAGCAGCCCAGCTACGCGGTGAGCGGGTGGTAATGACCAACGGCTGCTTTGATATTTTGCATGCTGGCCACGTCGCGTACCTGGAGCAGGCCAAACGCTTGGGCGACCGTTTGATAGTCGCGGTTAACGATGACGCCTCCATTGGTCGCTTAAAAGGGCCTAAGCGGCCGATTAATGCCTTAAACCGTCGTATGCAGGTATTGGCGGGGTTAGGCGCTGTCGATTGGGTCGTGCCGTTTAGTGACGATACCCCCCAGGCGCTAATCGAAGCTGTGCTTCCTGATATTTTGGTCAAAGGTGGCGACTACCGCCCGGAAAATATCGCCGGGGGCGCGGCGGTTATGGCCAATGGTGGTAACGTTAAAGTACTGGGTTTTGAAGATGGCGTTTCGACCTCGGCGATGATTAGTTCAATTTTAGATCGCGAGCGCTAATGGCTTTACCCACTTGGCCTCGGCTTGCCTATTCGGCGGCGCTGTATGCGCTCTCACCGTTAATTGGTTGGCGTATCTGGCGTGAGCAAGTGCCCACTTACTCGCGTTTTCAGCGGCTGGGTTTAAGCCTTCAGCCGCTTCCTCCCGCGCCGCGCATTTGGCTGCACTGTGCATCGGTGGGAGAAGTGCGCGCCGCTCGTCCGCTGATTGAGGGGCTATTAGAATGTTATCCATCGCATAGCCTGCTGCTCACCACCATGACCGCGACGGGTGCCCAGCAAACTCAAGCGCTCATTAGCGAGCAACCAACCGTCGATGCAACAAGGCTTGCCCACCGTTTCCTGCCACTGGACTTTCCTGGCGCTGCCAAACGCTTTGTACGTAGCGTTCAACCTGAACTCGCGATTCTGTTTGAAACCGAGCTATGGCCCAACTTGATCCACGCCTGTCACCAGCAGGGGATTCCCATGGCAGTGGTCAATGGGCGTTTATCGCCTCGTGCCTTTAAGCGTTACCAACGCCTACGCCCGCTGATGGCCTGCACGCTCGCCGAGATTAGCTGGCTAGCTGCAAAATCACAGGCAGACGCCGAACGCTTTAACACCCTCGGCTGCAGCACGGATATCACTAGCATAGTCGGATCGTTAAAATTTGAGCTAGTCACTTCAAGCATGGCAATAAAAGAGAGTGAGCGCTTACTTCAAAAGTGGAAGGGGCGTCCGGTTTGGGTGGCTGGCTCCTCCCGGGAAGGCGAAGAAGCGCTACTGCTTAAGGCCCATCGCCAACTGCTGCAAAGTTACCCTGATGCGCTGCTTGTGCTGGTGCCACGTCACCCCCAGCGCTTTGATGAGGTAGCAAAGCTTTGCCAAACAGAAGGCTGGACACTTAGCCGCCGCAGCCAACAGCAGCCCGTGACGGCGCAAACCCAGGTTTACCTAGGGGATACGCTCGGTGAGCTGGCTATGCTTTATGCGGCAGGCCATGTGGCCTTTGTGGGGGGCAGTCTAGTGCCGTTGGGCGGGCACAATGTGCTTGAGCCAGCTTCGTTAGGCCGACCTGTACTCAGCGGCCTTTCCATTGAAAACTTTGCCGATGTGGCCGAGCCGCTGAAAAGCGTTGGCGCCCTGACCTTGATCGATAGCCCTGACGCCTTGGCAGAAGTTTTGGCGGGCTACTTTGCTGCTCCAGAGCGGACTAAAAAGGCCGGGCAAGCAGGGCGCGAGGTGATTAAGGCACAAAAAGGCGCACTGTCCCGCACCCTGGCAGGGTTGGCATCGCTACTACCCCGTTAACGCTGTGTCGCTAAGTGAAGAGCTGTTATGTCAACGCTATTCGCTCCACGCCATCTTCTTTGCCCAGCAGCAGAACATCGGCGCCGCGGGCGGCAAACAGACCATTGGTAACAACACCTACGATAGCGTTGATGCGCGCTTCCATAGCCACCGGGTCTGCAATCATAAATTCAAAGCAGTCGATAATTTGGTTGCCGTTGTCGGTCACCACCCCTTGGCGGTAGACAGGCTCAGCCCCTAGCACTACCAACTCACGGGCGACATAGGAGCGCGCCATGGGGATGACTTCTACCGGCAGCGGAAAATTACCTAACTGAGACACGTACTTTGAGCCATCGGCAATGCAGATAAAACGCTTAGCACAGGCAGCCACAATCTTTTCGCGGGTAAGCGCGGCGCCACCGCCTTTAATCATATGTAAGTGAGCATTTACTTCGTCTGCACCGTCTATATAAAAAGGCACTGTGCCAACGTCATTGAGCTCAAACACCTCAATGCCCAGTCTCTCAAGACGCTCGGCGCTCGCCTTAGAACTCGCTACCGCGCCTTTAAAACGGTCGCGCAACGGCCCTAGACGATCGATAAACAGGTTAGCCGTGGAGCCGGTGCCAATGCCTAAAACAGTGTCTTTTTCTAGCTGAGACGCAATTTCTTTAATCGCGGCGTCCGCCACGGCGGCCTTCAATTCATCCTGGTTCATAGTAAGCCTTGTGGGTCAGAGATAAGTTAGTGGCGCTAGTATAGCGACCTAGTCGTTGCCTGCCGATGGTAATGCAGCTAGTCGTTTTTCGGTTTGGTTTATCTGCGTGTCTAGCATGTTGCTGCCGCATAGCGCTAAAGCTGAGCGTTCGGCTGCTTATAAAGGTTGTTTGTTGATGGGCATCAAGGTGTACACGGACAATTTTAAGTAGTGTGTTGGCCCAGATAAGCTCAGAGGATAACGATGGATCTAGCCACTATAGTCGGCATGGTCGGTGCCATAGCAATGGTAACTGGGGCGATTTCTCTCGGCGCTTCTCCGATGATCTTCCTTAACCCAATCAGTCTGCTGATTGTGGTGGGAGGAAGTCTAATGGTAGTGCTCTCCCAGCTGCGCTTCTCTGAATGCCGCATGGCACTGCATGCCGTGAGCCGAGCATTTAAACACAGCCTCCCCGATACGGCTTCTACCATCGAAGAGGTGTTGGAGATCTCTAAGCTGGCACGCAAGAGAGGCTTGCTATCATTGGAGGATTTTGAGGCCAGTTCCCGCTATCTCAAGCAGGGTTTGCAGATGCTTGCCGATGGGTTTTCAGCAGAGACGGTTAAGGAAGTACTTGATAAAGAGCGCCTGATGACCCTGGACCGCAATCAGGCCGGGGCCAGGGCCTTCACCATGCTCAATGAAGTGGCGCCCGCCATGGGCATGATCGGTACCCTCATCGGTCTGGTGCAGATGCTTGCTAACATGGATGATCCCTCTTCCATCGGCCCTGCGATGGCAGTGGCCTTGCTGACAACACTCTATGGGGTGTTGATCGCTAACGTGATTGCCAAGCCGATAGCCGAGAAGCTGGAAACGCGAATGCATCAGCAGGAAAAGCTACAAGCGCTATGGACGGATGCGCTGCTGGTGATTCAGGAAGATAAGAATCCTCGAATTGTCGAGCAGATGCTGCTGGCCTACTTGCCAGATGAAGTACGAGATCGTCGTAATGTTAAAGAAGTCAAGCCAGCTAAGGCAACGTCTAGTGAAGAGCCCAATGGCTAAGCGAGGCCGAAGGAGCGGGCTGATTCCTCCCTGGATGGTCACTTATGCTGACCTGATGTCGCTGCTGCTCTGCTTCTTTGTATTGCTGCTCTCGTTTGCTGAGATTGATCTGATTCGATTCAAGCAGCTGGCTGGCGAGATGTCGGAAGCATTTGGGGTGCAGCGCCAAGTGCCAGCGGAAGTGATTCCCATGGGCACAAGTGCGGTCTTCGACCGTTTCTCACCGGCTGAACCGGAACCCACCTTACGTGATGAGGTGCGTCAGTCGACAATGGCTGAACAAACTCGCCACGCTACTTATCGCCAGCAGTTTCAGAAACAGGTCGAGCATCTGCTTGATCAGTGGCATCTCAAGGTCAATGATGCGCTACGTGCTGCCATCGACGAAGGTGGCGTGCGGGTAGAGCGGCACGGCTTTAACGTATTGATTCGCATTGATGAGCAAGGCTATTTCCCATCGGGTTCCGCTGAAGTTACAGATGACTTTGCTGAATTGCTGCAAATGCTCTCCGTGACGTTAGCAGAGATGCCGGGCGACATTGCCATTGATGGCTATACCGATGATGTGCCCATTCGCAGCTCCCGCTTTCGCAGCAACTGGGACCTCTCGGCCATGCGTTCGGCCACGGTAGCAAATATTCTTCTGGATAATGATGAGTTAGAATCTGGCCGACTGACAGTGATAGGTCACGCTGATACTCGTCCGCTGGGACCCAATGACTCTGAGGCGGCGAGGGCGAGTAACCGCCGCGTGGAGATCACTTTGCAGCTTGGTGAGGCGGTGGAGCGTGAAGTGCTTGCTGCTGCCATGCCACCACCTTCCGAGGATTAGACTGTAGAGACCCCTAGACGTCATTATCACGCAATGTCCTAAGTACTAGTGAGTGGTAATGACGGTAGGCAGTATCTCATTGAGAAACGGAAAGTCTGTCAGTTTCCTAGACGGCGCTATACGTAATCTGCTACCAATAAAAGCTTTGTACGTTCACGTTCTTCCCTTGGGATACCCGCATGCTAGAAGCAACCGTCAAAAAGATCCTCCAAGCCCGCGTTTATGAAGCCGCTTGTGAGACCCCGATTTCCCCTGCACCCTTTTTGTCGCGTCGTTTCAACAACCAGATTTTGATTAAGCGCGAAGATCTACAGCCGGTGTTTTCGTTCAAAATTCGTGGCGCCTATAACAAAATGGCGCAGTTATCGCAGGAGCAGAAAGATAAAGGCGTGATTGCCGCTTCCGCCGGTAACCATGCTCAAGGGCTGGCCATGGCCGCTAAGCTGATGGGCGTCAAAGCTGTCATTGTTATGCCGCGGATCACGCCGGATATCAAAGTACAGGCGGTGCGCGCCCGGGGCGCTAAGGTCATCCTCAAAGGAGACGCCTTCGCCGCTGCTGCCGAGCATGCTCAGGAATTGATTAAAGAGCACGGCTACACTTATATTCCGCCATTTGACGATATCGATGTGGTGGCCGGTCAAGGCACCATCGGCGTGGAAATTTTACGTCAACATGCTGGGCGCTTAGACGCCATCTTCGTGCCGGTCGGTGGCGGTGGACTAATCGCAGGTGTGGCCGCCTATGTGAAGTACCTGCGCCCGGATATCAAAGTGATTGGTGTCGAAGCCGAGGACAGCGCCTGCCTTAAAGCCGCATTAGAGGCGGGTGAGCGGGTAGTGCTCGATCAAGTGGGCGTATTTGCCGAAGGCGTTGCGGTCGCGCAAATTGGCGAGGTGCCGTTTTCGCTAGTGAAAGACCTTATCGACGGCGTTATTACCGTCAATACCGATGAAATCTGCGCAGCGGTGAAAGATATTTTTGAGGATACCCGCGCGGTGGCGGAAACCTCCGGTGCGTTATCTCTGGCGGGACTGAAAAAATATATCCAGCAGTCCGGCGCTGAAGGCGAGACGCTGCTGTGCATTAACTCTGGCGCCAATACCAATTTTGATCGCCTACAGCACATTGCCGAACGCACGGAGCTAGGCGAGCAGCGTGAAGCGATTCTGGCGGTGACCATCGCCGAGAAACCCGGCAGTTTTAAAAAGTTTTGCCGCACGCTAGGCAAGCGCATGGTGACCGAATTTAGCTATCGCTACGCTGACAGCGGCGAAGCGCATATTTATGTGGGCGTACAAGTGAAGCCCGGCGGTGAAGACCGTCAGGCAGTGATCGACAAGCTGCGTGAAGGTGGCTACCAAGTGGAAGACCTGACCGAAAATGAGTTGGCGAAGCTGCATATACGTCACCTAAGCGGCGGTCGCCCAAGCGAACATTTTGAAGAAGAAGTATACCGTTTTGAGTTCCCCGAGCGCCCAGGCGCGCTGATGAACTTTTTGACGCAATTACCTCACGATTGGAATATCTCGCTATTTCATTATCGCAACCATGGCGCTGCCTATGGTCGAGTGTTGGTGGGTATGCAAGTGCCTAACGGTGACCGCACTCATGTGGCTGAGTATTTAGACGCAATCGGCTACCGTTACTGGCGCGAGAGCGATAATCCTGCCTACCGATTGTTTATGGCTTAGTGTTGCACAGCGGTGAGGGTATAGGTGTGAGTAAATAGCTGTGGGTAAGTGGTTGCTTACCTTGAACGTAAGAGCTGCTAGTAACATAACGTAACTTAATCCTCAGAAATGAGGTTAAAAAATGCCGCTAAACCAGTTGTCAGCGATAGCCATATAGCCCTATAGTCGTGAGTGAAATTAATCAAGTTTGCCACCCTTTTAAAACAGTAAAGGGTGGTTGATTTAACACATTCGGCAACGGCAAAGGTGTTGGAGAAGCGGCATGCGGCGGAAAAAGCCTGATATGGTAATGGCGTTGATGGTGGTGTTTGCATTAGGGGTGCTTGCTACCGGCTATGCACAGGCGTTGTCAGGAAGCTAATCCTTGCAAGTTAGCCCCTGCAAGTTAACACCTACAATGGCAGCAACAACGCTTTCAACTGTAAGGTGACAGATATCAGATACCATATGGAAGGGGCTGATCCTTTAGCAGGTCAGCCCTTTTTCTTGGGCAGCTTATTATTGGCGGCGTACGCAACCTAGGTCACTGACCACCACCTGTAAAGGCACATCCCATGGCTCTACGGGTAGAGACGCCACCTGCTGGCAGGCATGGGCGACGCCAATCAAGGTAGGCGACGGGCCTGGGCGATGCATAAACGCCAAGCTGCGGTCATAAAATCCCCCCCCCATGCCCATGCGGTTAGCGTTGGCATCAAACCCTACTACCGGCACAATCAGCGTATCTAGCGCCCAGGTCGGCAGCCGATTGCGCCGCTGGGCGCTGAATCGCACGTCAGGCTCCCAAATGCCGAAACGGTTTTTCACCATTGGGGTGTCAGGGCGGTAGGCAACAAACCAGAGGTGGTTAACGCTAAACGGACGTAAAACCGGTAGGTAAATATCGATGTTACGCTGAAGCAGCCAGGGAAGTAGTGGGGTAGGATCAATTTCACCGTTGACGGGCAGATAGAGGCTTAAGCGTCGCGCTCGGCGGATTTCAGGCAGGGTTTTCAATTGCTGGCACAAGCGCTGGGCCGCAAGGCGCTGCTGATGCTGAGAAAGGGCTCGGCGTTGATGACGTAAAAAGCGGCGTAGCGCGCGCTTATCGTCATCCAGATGGAGGCTTTCCATTCGTATGTTCTCTTATACCGAGGGTGTTCTCCAGAGTGCCGCTGTCATTCTGGCCCTGAACCTACTGGTTCAGGTGGGTGGCCGCAGCCAGACCGTCAGGCTTTCCGACGCACGGACATGCACACGGGTCTGGCTAGCATTTGGCCCCCTGGGTATTACGCATAGGCTCGAGGGACTATAACGACTGGCGTACACCCCAGAGAACCTCGCCATCCTAACAGAGCGACGGCTAATGCCAAAGGTCTGGGTTAAACGTTCGCAGAGCTTTTAGGCCGTTCACAGCGCTTTTAGACAATACCTAGGACTGGCGTGTTTTGGCCAATGCTTGCTCAAGGCGATCATTTAATCGGTTCAGGTTCTCTTCACCGGCACGGTGTTCATCCATGGCTTCAAGAAGTTCGTGGGCGATATTGAGGGCCGCCATGATCGCCACACGCTCACTCCCCAGCACGCTGCTTTGGGCATTGATGCCCTGCATGGCGCGGTCTAAGTAGCGCGCGGCGCGGTCAAGTTTGGCTTCTTCGCCCGTGTCGCAGGCAATGATATAGCCGCGCCCTAACAGGGTTATTTCTTTGGTTGGCCGCTTGGCGTTGCTCATCAAAGACTCCAGCACGGGCCAGCAAGGGGCCCAATGCGTTAACATCACAGCATAGGAATAGGTGTCGCTCACTATAAGAGAGGCGCTTGTGCGCGGTCAACGCGCAGATATCTCGGTTACACATATTATCCAAGGAGCACGTGGGCAGGTTGAAGCGAGGGTCTTTCGCCCAGGGATGGCTAAAGTAGCGCCCAGGGATGGTTTCACAGCGCCCTCGCGGAAACCTGCCCTCGTGCCGAACCCTAGATGTGCCATACACCCAGTGAATACGAGGTTATTAACGACTATGTCATTGATTGATGAGCGTCAGGACTTCTCTGATGTGGCGGATGTTTTTCTTCTGCATGGCAGCATGCAGTCCCCGGCTTTTTTGGATGGCCGCTTATGTGCACTGTTGGCGCTTCGGGATGTGAATGCAGAGGCTTGGTTGGACGAAGTCTGCCAGAGCCTTGGCGTCGAGCAGCCCCGCGATCAAGCCAGTGCCGAGCGGCTATTAGGCTGGCGGCGGCAAACCGTGGAGGCGCTCAGCGCCAGCGACCTGGATTATACGCCGCTGTTACCTGATGAACTGTTTTCATTGGGCGAGCAGGCGCAGGGCCTTAAAGAGTGGACGCTGGGCTTTATTGAGGTAGTCGATGAAGTTGCCGACAACGAGCTGCGCGAGCGTTGGTCCCAGGCGCTCCGTGAGGCGATTGATGACTTGCAGGCGCTAGGGCGTATCGATGCCGATATCGACGATAGCCCCGAAAATGAAAACGATCTGTTTGCGCTTACCGAGCATGCCCGCATGGCCGCTATGCTGCTGTATACCGAGCAACACCCTGGGATGCCGCAAGTCGAACAAACCGACGCGCCCGTTCATTAATCGCCTCTGCCTGAACCACTATGCTAGGAGCCTCAATGCGGCCCGAAATGTTACCTCCCCCCCCTGCGATCAGCGTGGCCGAGTATCGCCACCGCCGTGACGCCTTAATGGCCCAGCTGCCGGAAAACGCAGCAGTGGTGCTTCCCGGTGCCGGGTTGATGACCCGTTCACGGGATAGTGAGTTTGCCTTCCGACAGAACAGCGATTTTTACTACCTGACGGGCATTCGAGAACCGGATGCGCTACTGGTGCTGCTACCTGGGCGCGCTGAAGGTGAAAGCGTGGTGTTCTGTCAGAATCGTGACCCCACCATGGAAGCGTGGACGGGGCGCCGCTTGGGCGCCGAAGGCGTGGTAGCTGAATACGGCATCAATCAGGCGTTTGAAAACGCAGTACGCGATGAGTGGCTGCCCGAATTGTTGGCAGGTCGCGAGCTGCTTTATCTGCCGCTAGACAATGCCGAAGCCGTCAGCATGGCTGAAGATGCTTTACAAGAAGCCCAGGCCGGGCTCAGACGTGGTCGGCCGCCGCTAAAAGGTTGGCTAGACATCAGCCCGTTGATTCACGCCATGCGGCTAATCAAAAGCGACGCTGAAATTGCCTTGCTCCGCCATGCGGCGCTGATATCTGCCCATGCTCACCGGCGCGCCATGCAGGTGTCGCGCCCAGGGCTGAACGAATTTCAGCTCCAGGCTGAGTTAGAGCATGAGTTTGTCTGGCATGGGGCCAGTGGCCCTGCCTACAGTACGATTGTGGGTAGCGGTGCCAACGCCTGCATACTGCACTATATTGAAAACAGCGCACCGCTGTGTGAAGACGGCTTGGTGCTAATCGATGCGGGTGCCGAGTTTGAGTTATATGCCGGTGACATCACTCGCACACTCCCGGTGTCTGGGCGGTTTAATGACGCCCAACGAGCGCTCTACCAAGTGGTGCTCAACGCCCAGCAGCGCGCTGTTAGTGCCGTCCTGCCGGGTGCCACCCTTGCTGATATCCACCAGGGCGTGGTGCACGACTTAACTGCCGGGCTGATTGAGCTTGGCCTGCTGGAGGGCGAAGTTCAAGCGCGCATCGATGACGAGAGTTATCGACGCTTTTACCTGCACTCAACGTCACACTGGTTGGGGTTGGATGTACACGATGTCGGCACCTACCGGTTGGATGAACAAACACCTCGGCCACTGGCCGCAGGCATGGTGCTCACTGTAGAGCCTGGCCTGTATATTCCCAGTGATGACGATATTCCTGACGCTTATCAGGGTATGGGTATTCGTATTGAAGACAATGTAGTCGTTACTAAAGAGGGTCATGAAGTACTGACCGCAGACGTACCTAAACAGGTCGTCGAAATCGAAGCATTGATGGCTAAAAAGTAACCAGCCATAAATATTTGCAATAGCCTTTATGTAAATTACGTTACGAAATTATCATTACCTCTTTTATGAAGCGGCGTCGTGGTCGGGAGAAGCCAATGCAGCAGTCTAATCAGGCGATTAAGGGAGCGCTGACGCATGACATTGTGATTGTGGGCGGAGGACTGGTAGGCGCCAGCTTAGGCTGCGCCCTGGCGCCGCTGATTGAGCGCTATGGCTGGCGTGTGGCGATCATTGAGTCGGCGCCTATTGCTGATCAGCCGCAGGAAAATGTCTGGCAGCCTAGTTTTGATGCCCGGGCCAGCGCGATTGCGGAAGGTTCAGCCCAGCGCTTCCAGCAGTTGGGTGTGTGGGAAGCGATGCGCGGTGAGGCCACGCCTATCAAGCGCATTCATATTAGTGAGCGCGGCCGCTTAGGAGCGACACGGCTGAGTGCTAACGAGCTGGGCGTCGCAGCGTTGGGCCATGTAATCCCCAATGCCTGGATGGGTCGTGTGCTGCACCAACGGCTTACCCAGCTGCCGCTGGAGTGGCACTGCCCGGCGAAGGTTGAGCGGCTAACCCCCGTGGCTAATGGGCATGATCTGCAACTCTCAGACGGTAGCCAGTTGACGGCAGGGCTAACGATATTGGCAGACGGAGGGCGCTCTGGGCTGAAAGAGCAATTAGGTATTGGCAGCCGCCATGAATCTTACCAGCAGACGGCGCTTATCGCTCACGTAGGGGTGAGCCAGCCCCATCGTGGGGTCGCTTACGAGCGTTTTACCTCCCAAGGGCCAATGGCCTTATTGCCCCTGCCCGGCCAGGCCATGGAGCTAATCTGGACGCACCCCAGTGGTAGCGAAACAGCACGCATGGAGCTTCCAGAGCGTGAGTTTCTGCTGCAACTTCAGCGTGCCTTTGGTGATCGGGTAGGTCGCTTTACCCGGGTAGGCACCCGACACGCCTATCCACTTTCACTGGTTACCGCTGAAGAACCGGTGCGCCCAGGACTGGCGGTATTAGGTAACGCTGCCCACGCTTTGCACCCGGTTGCGGGGCAGGGGTTTAACTTAGCCCTGCGTGGGGTAATGGATCTGGTCGAAGCACTGGAGCAGGGTGAGCAGGCCAAGCGACCATTGGGCGATATGATAACGCTGCAATCTTTTGAAAAGCAGCGCTCCCGAGATCGCGCCAACGTGATCCGCTTTAGCGACGGCCTAGTGCGGCTGTTTGGGCTCTCCTTTCCGCTGTTGCCCCATGCCCGCGCAGCGGGGTTAATCGGCCTGAATCTGGTTGGGCCGCTACGGCGAGGGCTGGCTCGTCGCGCCATGGGGTTAGAACGCTAGGCTATTTATAAGCAATAGCTGCGCTCGCTGACTTTTCAGACGAAGCCTCGGATCACCCAAAGCTCACTTGCTCTACTTAAGAGGTTTTTTCTATGCATACGGACTCATCTATTGCAAAGCCGCCGGTGGAATGCTTTGAGGCGATCATTGTTGGTGGCGGCATGGTCGGTACCGCGCTCTGTGCGCTGTTAGCCCAGGCGGGCATGCAGGTGGCACTTGTTGAGGCAAAGGCCGCGCCTTTAAGCATTGAACATGCCAGTAGCAAGTTGCCAGCCCCGCGGGTCAGTGCGTTAACGCCGGTCTCTCAACGCTTGCTAACCCATTTGGGCGCTTGGCCCGCCATGCAGAAAACCCGGGTAACCCCCTACCGAGGCATGCAGGTATGGGATGCCGAAGGGAGTGGTGAAATTGCCTTTTCCGCCGACGAGGCGGGTGTAGCAGTGTTGGGCCATATTGTTGAGAACGAGGTTACACTGGCCGCACTCAATAGACAGGTCGTTGACCATCCCAATGTCACCACGTTTTTTGGCGCTCGCCTTCAGGCGCTGCAGCGCACCAGCGCTAACCCTTCAAAGCAAGCCTCGCGTGGCGACTGGCTGATACTTGACGATGGGCGCCAGCTACACGCGCCGTTAATAATCGCTGCAGATGGCGCCCACTCGGTGCTGCGCGAAATGGCCGGTATTGAGGTGGCCAGCGACGATATGCAGCAGGAGGCCGTGGTGACCACCGTTAAGTGCGCCAAGCCCCATGGTGGAGCGGCACGGCAAGCATTTATCGATGGCCGACCACTGGCATTCCTGCCTTTAACCATGGAAGGTAATGATCATTACTGCTCAATCGTATGGTCGACCACACCGGAGCACGCCGCTGAGCTTAGTGAATTGCCTCGAGAAGCGCTTGGTGAGGCGTTGGGGAAAGCGTTTGACCACCGCTTAGGTGAGGTAACGGTCTGCGATAAGGCCCATCGCTTTCCTTTAGTGCAGCGCCATGCTCGCCAATATGTGCAGCCGCATTTCGCACTGGTGGGGGATGCTGCCCACAGCATACATCCGCTGGCGGGCCAGGGCGTCAATTTAGGACTCATGGATGCGGCGGTCTTGGCAGAAGAGGTGGTGCATGCCTGGCAGCGCGGCGCTCCTTGGGGAGAACTAAGCACCTTGAGGCGCTATGAGCGTCGGCGGCGCTTTGATAACAGCGCCATGCTGGGGCTCATGAAGGGCTTTAAAGTGCTGTTTGGCAGCCACGACCCGGCTTTGACGCTGGCGCGTAATTTGGGAATGAGTGGTATGAACCAGTTGGTGCCATTGAAGCGGGTATT
>NZ_JH393257.1:1253045-1263540 GCF_000236035.1 Vreelandella boliviensis LC1 | reverse complement strand
CCCCCCCCTGCCACTAAGTTGTCGTTAAATCAGGTGCCATTAAACCCAGCGGCCGTTAACGCCGCTGACGGTCTACTACGTTGAGTGCTTTAAGCAGATTAAGCGCCTCGCTGAGTTGGTAATCATTGAGTAGCCGCTCGGTCATTTCCTGGCGATCCCGAGGCGCCTGCTGAGCGCTTAGGTGGCCCTCAAGGTCGGCTTCGCGAATTTCACGACGGCTCTCCGCCACTTCTAAACGGCCGCGCACTACGTCCACATCGGGTTCAATGCCTTGGGCCTGAATGGAGCGCCCGTTGGGGGTGTAGTAGAGCGCCGTGGTGAGCTTGAGTCCTTCGCCATTGCCTAGCGGCATAATCTGCTGCACTGACCCCTTGCCAAAACTAGCGGTACCCATAATCACGCCGCGCCGCTGATCCTGGAGCGCACCGGCGACAATTTCCGCCGCTGAAGCACTGCCACCATTGATCAACACGACCAGCGGGACATCGCCAGCGGGCGTTGTGGGTGAGGCAGAGAACGACATCGCGGTATCCGAGAGGCGCCCCTCTGTATACACAATTAGCCCTTCATCCAGAAACAGGTCGGCAATGCCGACGGCGGCTTGCAGAACCCCTCCGGGGTTATTACGTAAATCGAGTATCAACCCTTCTAGTGGCGGGGGGGGAGCCATGCGCTCAAGCGCCTCGCGGGCCTGTTCCGTTGTGCGCGACTGGAACTGGCTGACGCGCAGGTAGCCGTAACCAGGTTCAAGCTGCTCGTGTTTCACGCTTTCACTGCGAATAATTTCGCGGGTTAGGATAAATTCCCGCGGCGAGTCTTCACCTGAACGCAGAATGCTGATACGCAGCTCGGTGTCCGGCTCGCCGCGCATTAGGGTAACCGCTTCTTGCAGGGACATGCTGTCGGTGGGGGTGCCGTCGATGGCGACGATAATATCGCGAGAAAGCAGCCCAGCGCGGGAAGCTGGGGTGTCATCGATAGGCGTAATCACCATGAGCTGACCATTCTCTGTGCCCACTTCGATGCCGATGCCGCCAAATTCGCCCTGAGTCGACTCTCGCAGGCTTTGGTACTCCTCCTCATCCAAGTAGGCGGAGTGGGGGTCCAGCTCACTCAGCATGCCGCGCATAGCGTTACGTAGCAGCGTGCTGTCATCGACCTCCTCAACGTAGGCACGCTTAATGCGCTCAAACACCTCGGCGAAGGTCTGAATATCTTCCAGAGGTAGCTGGTCGAAAGGTGGCTCACCCGCCGCACTACTACTGGCTGGTTGGGCGAATAGTGGTAGCGGGGCCGACAATAAGGCAATCGGCAGCAGGGTAGCCAAGAAGCGCTTGGCGGGGGCTAATACCCCGGTAACAGATAGCGTCATGCAGACTCCGCAGGGCGATAGGTAGCGTCGTGGCGCGCCACCCTGTCGTTGAAAATGTTAGTTAAAAACGTATAGGTAAAAATGTGTGGTCGAACATTGTGACATCAATAGTCATGCAGCTTATCCCGTCAGCGCCGCGCAATCCAACGCTGCGGATTAATTGGTTCACCGCCGCGGCGAACTTCGAAGTAGAGCGCCGCGCGGGTTTGACCACCACTATCACCTACACGACCAATCTCATCACCGCGGCTGACCTGCTGACCAGGCCTGACGCTGAACTGCTGCAGGTGGGCGTGCAGCGTCATAATTTGGTCGCCGTGGTCGATAATCAGCAAGTTACCAAACCCCCGCATCCAGTCGGCAAATACCACCCGGCCAGTGTGTACTGCAGTGACCGGGGTGCCTGCGCTGGCTTGAATCACAATACCGTTATAGTGCACGCCGTCGCGATGGTGGAAATTGCTACTGATTGAGCCCTGTACCGGCCAAGGTAAGTCGCCTTGAGTACTGACAATATGCGTAGTGGGCGTGGGTTCGGCAAGTCTTGCCATCTCCGCCTGAATATTGCGCAGCACGCGTTCGGCCTCTTCGCGGCTCTGATTGAGGTCGGCCAGCCGCTCCTCCTCACTGCCGTAGCGGTCATCTAGGTTGGCAACGACGCCGCGCCGTTCAGTGGTGCGTTGGGCCAGCAGCGCGCTTTGCTCTTCTAACTCATCGGCCAACCTATCGAGGCGGGCCTGTCGCTCGCTTAGCTCATTCTGGGTATCGGCGAGCGCCGTTTCAAGGCGGGCGATAGCATTTAAGCGGCGATTGCGTGCTTCGGTCAGCCGGTTCATATACGCCTGCATACGATCAAGTTCGGCAGGATCGCCCTGATTAAGAAGAAGTTTAAGCTGCGGCGTTGGGCCAAGGCGGTAAAGCGCTGAGAGCTGCTGCCCCAGCGCTGTATACTGATCGGCGCGTTCACTCTCCAATCGGTCACGATGCTGGCGTAGCTGGGTAGTTTCATCATTCAACTGGCGGCGCTCAGCTTGTAGCGTGTCTAAGCGCTGATGAGTCTCGGCAAGCTTGGTTTCGACTTCCTTGAGCTCGCGTTCGGCGCTATCGCGGGCCTCGCCAGTGGCGCTAAGACGTTGGGCAACAGACTCGATCTCTTGGCCAATCGAATCCAACTGCTGGCGCGCCGCCCCTTCATCCTGCTGAGCGAAGCCTGCTGGCGCATAACTTAACGCCAGCAGAAGTGACAGTGCTAAATGCGGCCGCATGGGCACTACTTGTAATGAATCAGTGGCTTACCGGTCATCGCCTCGGGCTGTTCCTGGTCCATCATGGTCAGCAGCGTGGGAGCCAGGTCGCATAACTTGCCCTCTTTTAGTGAGGCCATGCGTTCGCCAACGTAAATAAGTGGCACCACAAAGGTGGTGTGAGCGGTTTGCGGTGCGCCTGTTTCGGGATGCACCATCTGTTCGGCATTACCGTGGTCGGCGGTAATTAAGCAGGCGCCGCCTGCACGCTCAATTGCTTCAACGACACGACCTACGCAGGTATCGACGGTCTCAATGGCTTTTACAGCCGCATTGAAATCGCCGGTGTGGCCGACCATGTCACCGTTGGCGTAGTTGCAAACGATCAGATCAAAGCTGCCGCCATCGATGGCGTCGACAAGCTTGTCGGTAATCTCAAACGCGCTCATTTCGGGCTTTTCGTCGTAAGTGCGCACATCGCGCGGTGAGGGCACTAAGATGCGCTCTTCGCCGTCATATTCGGCTTCATTGCCGCCTGAAAAGAAGAAGGTGACGTGGGGGTACTTCTCGGTTTCGGCAATACGCAGTTGTTTCAAGCCGCGCTTGGCGACTACTTCCCCGAGGGTGTCATTAAGATCCGACGGAGGAAACGCAGCAGGCGCAGGAATGTCAGCGGCGTACTGGGTCATCATCACCAGCCCTTTACCCGCAAGCTTAGGACATGCCTGCCGCTCGAAGGCTTTGAAATCCGGCTCGGTAAAAGCGCGGGTTAACTCACGGGCGCGGTCAGAGCGGAAGTTAAGGAAAATCGCGGCGTCGCCACTCTGTAGGGTGATAGGGTCTTCGCCAAGCGGTATGCTGCTAGCCGCCACAAACTCATCGGTTTCACCGCGCTGGTAGGCGTCACGGAGCGCGGTTTCAGCGCTAGAGGCGTAGTACTCCGCGTGACCATCGGTGAGTAGCCGGTAGGCTTGCTCAACGCGCTCCCAGCGGTTGTCGCGATCCATGGCGTAGAAGCGACCAATGATCGAGGCAACAAAGCCATTATCAGCGCCCACCAGCTCGGCCAGGCGAGCATTGGCGCGCTCTATCGAGGCCAGGGCGCTTTGCGGTGGCATATCGCGGCCATCCAGAAAAGCGTGAATAAAAATACGCTGTGCGCCACGGCGGGCGGCCAGTTCGGCCATGGCAATAAAATGCTCTTCATGGCTGTGCACGCCGCCGGGGGAGAGCAGGCCAATTAAATGTACCGGGCGACCGTTGGCGACGGCTTCGTCAATCGGCTGGGTAAGGTTGGTATTAACATCCAGGTCACCGTCTTCAATCGCCTTGCTGATGCGGGTGAAATCCTGATAAACGATACGACCGGCACCAATATTCATATGCCCGACTTCAGAGTTACCCATCTGGCCGTCGGGGAGCCCCACGTTAAGGCCATCGGTGTGAACGAAGGCATGAGGACGGCTTTCCCAAAGTATATCCATCGTCGGCGTGTGGGCAGCGGCGACGGCATTATGGTCACTATCGGGGTTGTGGCCGTAGCCGTCGAGAATAATCAGCGCCACTGGGCGCGGGGTGCGAGAAGTATCCATATAAACCTCGTTAAGATTGGCAAGCCGGGCGAGTCGATAATTCGGGGTCGCGACAGGCGCACGCTTGGGGCATCATAACGCAGGCAACTGCCAGGCGTCATGATTTAGGAGCCTGTCCGGCTTAACACTGATCTACTGCGAATCCCGGTATTTTGGCCATCTTTAGTCGATCAATTTCGTTAAATAGCGCGCTATTCGCCTCAATCGATCGATAAATTTGGCTCAAAATCCGTGCTTCTCGCGACGATCGGCCAAGCCGGACAGCCTCCTGACCTGCGCGGGAAGCTATCTGACGTGTATACTTGTCGCGTTTTGGCAGCGGTTAGGCCGCTTTTTTCTGCATAGACCAAGAGATTGTGTTCGCGATGATCGATCAGGTGTTCGAATTCGTACAGAACCACCCCCTGCTGGTTGGGGCATTTTTGCTGGTGCTGATAGCGTGGATTATTTATGAAACGCGCAGTGCCTCGACTAATGCACTGACCGCCACAGAGGCCACTCAGCTTATCAACCGCGAAGACGCGGTGGTGCTGGATATCCGTGAAAACAAAGACTTCAAAGCCGGGCATATCGCGGGGGCGCGCAACATTCCGCAAAGCAACCTCGATAGCCGCATGACCGAACTGGATAAAGTGAAAGCCCAGCCGATCATCGTGGTATGCAAGCACGGCCAGAGTTCGGGTGCTGCCCAGGCCAAGCTCGCCAAAGCAGGCTTTGAGCGTGCTTACAAGTTGAGAGGCGGTATGGCGCAGTGGCAAGGCGATGGCCTTCCGGTGGTTAAAAAGTAAGCAACGCTACCTTTAGATTTAATCAACAATCAGGAGTTTTCTCATGGCGGAAGATAACAACACCCCGCAGGCGGGTGCCGCGGCAGACGAAAAACCGCAGCTTAAATTTTCGCTGCAGCGTATTTATGTGAAAGATATTTCGTTTGAAGCGCCCAACTCACCTTCGGTGTTCAAGCAGGCGTTTAAACCTAAGGTGAACCTGGATCTGAATACCACCAGCACTAAAATTGCTGATGACCAGTATGAAGTGGTGGTCAAGGTGACTGCCCAGGTGAACGACAACGAAACCGGTACCACCTCTTTCCTGGCTGAAGTTGAGCAGGCGGGCCTGTTCCGTATCGCGGGTATTGAAGGGGCGCAGTTGGATCAAACCCTGGGTGCCTTCTGCCCTAACCTGCTGTTCCCCTACGCCCGCGAGTGCGTGGATAACCTGGTCAACCGTGGTGGTTTCCCGCCGCTGATGCTGGCGCCGGTTAACTTCGAAGCCATGTACGCCCAGCGTAAGCAGCGTGAAGCCAAGCAAGCAGAAGAGAACACCCACTAAGCGATGTCAGAAGCCATACAAGCATCGCCAGCTGCTGATTGGTACGCCCAGCAAGGCAAAATGCCACGTCTCTATGTGCCTGCTGCTTTCGTAGCAGGCAGTGTCGTCGCATTGCCTGACGGTGCCGCGCGGCATATCACTCGCGTGTTGCGCATGGGTAAAGGCGCGCCGCTGGTGCTATTTGACGGCCAAGGCCTCGAGGCGGGGGTGCGCTTGGCGGAAGTTAGCCGCAAGCAGACGCTAGCGCGAGTCGAAGCAGTATGGTCGGGCAGTGGTGAATCGCCGCTGTCCGTCCATCTAGGCCAAGCCATCTCTAAAGGCGACCGAATGGATTATGCCATTCAGAAGGCCGTCGAGCTGGGCGTTGCGGCGATTACCCCGCTGTATACCGAGCGGGGTGACGTGCGTTTGAAAGGCGACCGGGAAGAGAAAAAGCTGGCCCACTGGCAGGCAGTTGCTGCCAGTGCCTGCGAGCAGAGCGGCCGTGCGGTAGTGCCTCAAGTGCACGCACCTATGCCGCTATCAACATGGCTTGAAGAGCGCCAGGAGCCGCTGCGCCTGATGCTGCATCTAGCGACTGGCAATGCGTTTGATCGTCAAGACCGACCGGTGTCGGTGGCGCTGCTCATTGGCCCAGAAGGCGGCTTGAGCGATAGTGATATTGCCGCTGCCCAAAGCGCTGACTTTACGCCGCTGACACTCGGCCCTCGGGTGCTGCGTACAGAGACGGCACCTGTGGTGGCACTGTCACTGCTGCAGCACTACTTTGGAGATTTGTAAGTATTTGCGAAAGTGCTTGCGTAAGTACTTACTTCTGATAAGAGCCTTTTATTAATTACGGCAGCAAATTTTTTCACTCCCACCCTACCGTACTTTGCCTGATCTCTCTTAGGCACCATAATGTTTATCTATTTTTCTTGAAGGACGACACCCATGGTGCGTGAGTCTCACTCCTCCCCGCGTTCCGCTAGCGATGCGACTGCCCAGTTGGGTGAAGTGGCGTACCTGACGGTCACGGCGGTTAATAATATCGGCGCGTTTTTGCAATGGGGGCAGCCGAAAGATGTGTTGCTGCCCTTTAGCGAGCAGCATTTTCGTCCTGATGCTGGAAAGCGTGTATTGGTGATGCTGTATAGCGATGACCAGGGGCGGCCAGTGGCGTCGATGAAGCTGGATCGCTTTCTGACCGATGACGCCTGGGCGTTAGAAAAAGGCGACGAAGTTGCCGTGGTGGTGGCAGATCGCACGGATCTAGGCATGAAGGTGGTAGTCAATCATCGCTACTGGGGGCTTATTTACCAGGATGACGTTACCCAACCATTGCGCCGAGGCCAATCCGTTAAGGGCTATGTTAAGCAGCGTCGTGAAGATGGGCGGCTGAATATCTCGCTGCTACCGCCTGGCGCCGCTCGCTTAGATGTGGTGGGCGATAAGATCATGCAGGCGCTGCGGGAAAGCGGTGGTTATCTGGCGCTGGGCGATAAAAGCCCTGCGCATGAAGTTAAAGCCCGCTTAGGGGTGAGTAAAAGTGCGTATAAACAAGCTATTGGACGGCTTTATAAGCAGCAGTTGATCACCCTTGAACCCGATGCTATTCGCATAGTGCCCGGCGCGCTTAGCGAGTAGTTAGCGGGGGCAGTTGGAGCCGGGCGAGCAGTGCGGCATACTGGGCATCTATTGTTCATGTTTGGATAGTGCCCCCGATGAGCCAATCAAATCTGCATCTCGGCGTTGTGATGGATCCCATCAGCGACATCGCTTACAAGAAAGACACCACCATGGCCATGCTATGGGCTGCCCAGGAGCGTGGTTATACCCTGCACTACATGGAGCAGGAAGATCTTTTCTTGAATGCAGGGCAAGCCTACGCGCGTATGCGGCCGCTAAAGGTGCATCGTGATCCAAATCACTGGTACGACCTAGGCGAACCTTCCGCGCGTCCGCTAGTAGAGCTGGATGTGGTGTTGATGCGCAAAGACCCGCCGGTCGATGCTGAGTTTACTAACGCAGTGCACCTGCTGGGCTTTGCTGAGCGTGAAGGCGTGCTGATCGTTAATCCGACGGCAGCGCTTTTGCAGTGTAATGAAAAGCTGTTTGCCCAGCAGTTTCCCCAGTGCTGCGCGCCTACGATCGTCGCCAGTCGTGATGATGTGCTGCGCGCCTTCCATGCGGAACACGGCGATGTGATCTTTAAGCCCCTAGATGGCATGGGGGGCACCGGTATTTTTCATATTGGCCCAGAAGGTCGCAATATCGGTGCGGTGATTGAGCAGCTTTCGCTGCGTGGCCAGCGACAAATCATGGCCCAACGTTACCTGCCGGAGATTAAGGATGGCGACACGCGCATTCTGTTGATCGATGGTGAGCCCGTTCCCTTTGGCCTGGCGCGGATACCCTCAGCGGGCGAGACCCGTGGTAATTTAGCTGCCGGTGGGCGAGGCGTTAGTCGCGAACTTACCGAGCGTGATCACTGGCTAATTCAGCAGGTACAGCCAATGATTCGTGATAAAGGCTTAATGTTTGTCGGTCTGGATGTGATCGGTGACTATATTACTGAAATCAACGTTACCAGCCCCACCTGCGTGCGTGAAATTGATGATCAGCGGGGCACCAATATTGCCGGTTTACTGCTGGATGCCATTGAGCGCCGCTTAGCCTAAGCAAGGCTTCACTCTTATAATTACACTCATTACGCTATGCCTGCTGGTATGCCAGTAGGCAGTGGGAGACGCATGCAAAGTTTGAAACATCACTTTCTAATGGCCATGCCACATTTAGAAGACCCTAATTTTGCCGGTAGTCTTATCTATCTTTGCGATCACGATAACAACGGCTGTATGGGGGTGATTACTAACCGACCGTTAGAGATCACGCTTGAGGCACTTTTTGATCAGCTGGAATTAGGCGGTGAAACAAGTCCGCACCGTAATGCGCCGGTTTATTACGGCGGGCCGATGCATAAAGACCGTGGCTTCATTCTGCATGTTGGCGATAGCCAACAGTGGGACTCGAGTATCCAGGTGGAAGATGGGATTGCTCTTACCACCTCGTTGGATATTCTTCAGGCTTTTGCTGCTGGGGAGGGGCCAGAGCACTTTTTAGTTTGCTTAGGCTGTGCGGGCTGGGAAGTTGGGCAACTGGAAGAAGAGCTGAAAGAGAACAGCTGGCTAACGGTAGAAGCTCAGAGCAGCGTGCTATTTAATACCCCGCCCGTTGAGCGCTTAACCGCGGCGGCTGGTTTATTAGGCGTCGACCTTAACTTAATGACCCGAGATGCGGGGCATGCCTGATGGCAGGGGCGGGGCAGCGGTTAATCCTGGCGTTTGACTATGGCACCCGGCGTATCGGTGTGGCGGTGGGCAACGAGCTACTGCGCAGCGCTCGAGAGCTCACTCCGCTGACTGCGCGGGATGGGATCCCCGATTGGAGTGTCGTGTCACGGCTACTTAACGAGTGGCAGCCGGATCTGTTAGTGGTGGGGTTACCACTGAATATGGATGGTAGCGAGTCAGATATGAGCACTCGCGCGCGCAAATTTGGTAATCGTCTGCATGGCCGTTTTGGCAAGCCATGTGAAATGGTCGACGAGCGCGGTACCACGCGGGAGGCGAAAATGATCGCTCGCGAGGCAGGTCATAAAGGCAATTACCGTCAGGATAGTGTCGATGGCATTGCGGCTATTCTTATTCTTGAGGGCTGGTTTGCCCACCAGGAAGGCCTGCCTGGCGGGCGTCTTTCGCTATAACCGCTATCTTAAAATGCCAGCCCTTAAACTCTTGAGCTTTACTGATCCAGCGTGCCTGTTTGGGTTGGTACGTACCAGCGAACAGGGCGTAGATCTTGCTCGATCAGTTTATCGACGTTTAGCAGCGTCGCAAAAATCGCCATTCGCATGGGAATACCGTTATCGGTTTGGCGGAAAATCGCCAAGCGCGGGTCGCCATTAAGGTCTACGTTCAAATCATTGGCGCCTGGGCGACTATCCCTGGGCAGCGGGTGCATCACAATCGTGCTTTGGCTGCAGCGGTGGTCGAGAAAATCACGATTGACCATAAAATCGTCAGAGAGTCCCTGAAAGCTCTCATTCATCTCGTCGGTAAAGCGCTCTTTTTGAATGCGCGTGGTGTACACCACATCTAAATCTGCAAAGTCGCTGGCCAGTGAGTCGCGCTGCTCAATGCGGTGACCGCGCGATGCGACTAAGTCAATCAGTTTGGAAGGCATCTCAAGTCCATGCGGTGATACCAGCGTAATGCGCAGTGGGTCATAGAGTGATAAGAGCTTAATCAGTGAATGCACGGTACGGCCATACTTCAAATCGCCGGTGAGCAGAATATGTGCACCGCTAAGCGATTTGCCCAGACGCTGAAACTCCTTATCAATGGTATAAAGATCAAGTAGCGCTTGGCTGGGGTGCTCCCCTGGGCCGTCACCGCCATTAATCACCGGCACATTCGTCGCTGCGGCAAACTCAGCCACCGAGCCCTGGTCGGGGTGACGCATTACAATGGCATCGCAGTAGCCACTCATCACACGGCTTGTGTCGTATAGTGATTCTCCCTTCGCCATGGAAGAAAAGGTAAAACCAGTGGTGTCACATACACTGCCCCCTAAACGGCAAAAAGCAGCGTTGAAACTTACCCGTGTTCGTGTGCTGGCTTCAAAAAACAGATTGCCTAGTACCGCCCCTTGCAATACACGTGTCACTTGGCGTCGCTGAGCAATCGGCTCCATGCGTGCAGCGACACGCAATAAGTGGTCAACGTTGTCGCGGTTTAAAGAGTCGACGGTTAGCAGGTGATGGCTCATAGCGGGTCTCGGCAAAGTGGTTGAAAGGGTGGTAGCTAGTGCTAGTGTAACCGCCAATGCGGGTAGTGCCGAAGGGGTTTAAACGACTAATAGAAGATAGATAGCAGCTTTTCTCCACTCATTTTGAAAGTTATTTCACAACAGGT
>NZ_JH393257.1:1248853-1249149 GCF_000236035.1 Vreelandella boliviensis LC1 | reverse complement strand
GGTACGCGAGCTGGGTTTAGAACGTCGTGAGACAGTTCGGTCCCTATCTGCCGTGGGCGTTGGATGTTTGAGAAGGGCTGCTCCTAGTACGAGAGGACCGGAGTGGACGACCCTCTGGTGTTCCGGTTGTCACGCCAGTGGCATTGCCGGGTAGCTATGGTCGGACGGGATAACCGCTGAAAGCATCTAAGCGGGAAGCCCCCTTCAAGATGAGACATCCCTGAGGCCTAGAGCCTCCTGAAGGGCCCAGCGAGACCAGCTGGTTGATAGGCACGGTGTGGAAGCGCTGCAAGGTG
>NZ_JH393257.1:1216971-1248389 GCF_000236035.1 Vreelandella boliviensis LC1 | reverse complement strand
TCAAGCCCGCGGCGGCTGTTCACCCCGAGATTGCCCCGCTGCGCTCGCAATGACACCCAAAGCAACCCCTTAGATTGCCGCGCTGCGCTCGCAATGACACCCCCGAGATCGCCACGCTTCGCTCGCGATGACATGTGGAGAGTCCTGGCTGTGGCCCGCGCATGTCATGGCGAGGAGCTTGCGACGAAGCAATCTCATGCCCGCGGTGGCTGTTCACCCCGAGATTGCCGCGCTGCGCTCGCAATGACACCCAAAGCAACCCCCAGATTGCTGCGCAGCGAGAAGCCTGCATGGTCAGAAGTCTGTTACCTCACACTAACGTGCGGTTTTCTGGCGTTTTATGTCAGAATGCACTCCTCCAGGAGGAATGCCCATGACTCAGATGCGCTGGGAACAGTTACTTTCCCCACGTCGTCTTCACGATCAACGCTCAACAAGCACGCGTGAAATCGGTCGTAGCCCGTTTCATAAAGATCACGACCGAATCGTTTTCTCAGGTTCGTTTAGGCGCCTTGGGCGCAAGACCCAGGTGCATCCGCTGACCGAAAATGATCATATCCATACTCGCCTAACTCACTCGCTAGAAGTTGGCTGTGTAGGTCGCTCCTTGGGCATGATTGTGGGTGAGCTGCTGCATGATCGTTTGCCTAAATGGATTACCCCCGCCGATCTTGGGGTCATTGTTCAGACAGCGTGCCTGGGACATGACATTGGTAATCCCCCTTTTGGTCACGCCGGTGAGTATGCTATTCGCGATTGGTTTCAGCGTGCTCAGAGCAGCGGCCTGTTAGAAGGTCTTTCAGATGCTGAGCGCGAGGATCTGTTGACCTACGAAGGTAACGCTCAAGGATTTCGAGTGATTACCCAGATCGAATATAACCAGTTTAATGGCGGTATGCGGCTATCAGCGGCCACACTGGGTGCGCTGCTTAAATACCCTTGGACGGTTCGTTACAGCGGGCGGGCGGGCAAGTTTGGAGCATATCAGTCAGAGCAGGCACTCCTCAAAGAGGTGGCTCAAGCGGTTGGGCTGTTGCCCCAAGGCGAGCAGCGCTGGTGCCGTCATCCCTTGGCGTGGCTAGTCGAGGCAGCAGATGATATCTGCTATGCCCTGCTGGATCTGGAGGATGGTTTGGAGATGGGCATCCTGCGCTATGAAGAGGTTGTCGAAATACTACGCCAAATTGCCGGGGAGTTCCCGCCCGAGTATGCCGATATGCAAGCCCGTAACGTGTCCCAGCGTCGCCGTATTGCCCTGCTGCGGGGTGCCGCTATGGAACGTGCGGTCAATGATGTAGGCAAGGTGTTTGTGCAGCATGAGCAGGCCCTGCTGAGTGGCACGCTCAGTGATGACTTATTGGAGCTGTGTCACCCCGACTTGGGGTGGGGCGTTCAAGCGGCGAAGCAATTAGCTCGAGAGCGTATTTTCCAGAATGAGCGTAAAGCAAAACTGGAGATTGGCGCATATACGACGCTGGGTATTCTGCTGGAAGCTTTTATTGGCGCTGCACATGAGCTTCACCATACAGGGCACTCATCGTTTAAACACCAGCGTGTACTGGCTCTGATTGGCGAAAATACGCCACTGCCTTCATGGTCGCTTTACGATAGCTACCGGCGAATGCTGGACTTTATCGGTGGGATGACCGACCACTATGCGGTAGATCTGGCCCAGGAGATGGGTGGCCGACTGCGCGGCGATTGAGCGAAATTCACTTAGACTGAAGGTTGGCTCAGGTGCTTCAGCTCCATCAGCTTAGCGCGCTCAAGCAGAACGTTAATGACCTTGTCATGAATGGCATCGTTGAGTGGGCCTGGCGTTAGCTCAGTTAACTGCTTTGCAAGGGTATCGCCGCTTACCACCAAAATATCCGGGGCGGCTTCGCTGTTATCTATTTTCCAACCCGGTAGCACCAATACGCCTCGTACTGGCACGGGTACGCCGCAGCGGCGCTCAAGCCAGTGAGTCAGCCAGCTAACCCCTTGGCGTGTTTTGTGCAACGGTCGACGCTCTTGCCAGTGCGGAAAGCGCAACCGCTCGCGTTCAACGGCTACTGTGTTGAGTTCATTGCCATCGGTACCGATAGCGAGTGTTCTTGCTCGTGTCTCGACCACAAATACGCCATGGGGCGTTACGACGACGTGATCGATCGTGAAGCTATCGGTGGGCACATCATGAAACACATAGTAAGGGTGCGCATCAGGGCGGACTAAGCGTTCCAGCTCTTGACCAACGGCCAGTTCGCAGGCTAAGCCTAATTTTAAGCGACGGATACGCTGATAGTCGCGTACCAGCAGTAATGAAAAGGTCAGCACAAGTAAGGTGCTGAGCAGGCCATACAGTGCCCATTCGACCCAGTCTTGTCGCTCGACAAAGAGCATGCGCCCCATCCCGTAAACAAGCGGAGCGAGGCTTATAATGGGCCCTAACGCGCCGTTTAAAAATAGGCTGGAAAAAGCCTTGTCAAGGCGGTGCCGCAGCGCTTGGCCCGGTTCATGAAGGGGTGCGTTGAATGGGGAGTGAACGCGAGCATCGTGCAGGCTGCGCAGCGCAAGGACAATACTGGCCATTGCCGCCATGGGGAATAAAAAGATCAGGGGTAGCACGTATTCCAGCCAAGCCATTGCAGTGCCTTGCTCTATAGCGACTTACCCGATGGTAAGTCGCGATGGTAAGTTATAGTGGTGTAGAGGCTAACCTAACCTCCAGCGAGTTTAACCTGATAGCCGAGGGCGCTTAACTCTTGACGTAGGGTATCGCGGTGGTCGCCTTGAATTTCAATAATACCCTCTTTAACTGCTCCACCCGTTCCGCAGCGCTTTTTAAGCGTTTTTGCCAAGGTTTTAAGCTCTTCGCTAGGCAGGGGAATGCCACTAACAGTAGTAACGCCTTTGCCTTTCCGGCCACTCGTTTCGCGGCGAATGCGTACCACGCCATCAAGTGCCGCTAAACGTTGCTGCTCACTCAAATCATCGCAGTAACAGACATCGAGTGGTTCCCGGCAGGTAGGGCAGGTTTTGCCATGTTCGGTGGAGTAAACCAGCCCACCGAGCTGGTCACGTAAAGAGGCCATTATCCTCCTCCAATTGAGTGTTGAGGCACAGGGGTTTGCCAATACTCACGCGTGAGTCGCTCCACCACGGCGGGTAACTGATACATACTGCTGATCATGATAGCGTTTTCAGGCGTTGTTTCAGCATCAGGGAAACGGTTTAAGTGGATCACCGTCATTCCCGCTTGAAGCGCCGCGCGCACACCCACCAAGGCATCGTCTATCGCAATGCAGTCACGCGCTGAATAGCCCATGATACTCGCTGCGTGTAAATGTAAACAGGGTTCGGGCTTCCAGCAATGGGCGGTATAGCCACTGAAAAAGCGTTTGCCAAAATAGTCGCTAAACCCGGTAGTCTCTAAAGCCGTGCAAATTTTGCTTTCAGGCCCGTTAGACACTACGGCACTGGGATAACCCGCCAAAACATCCAGAGCTTCGTGGGCGCCTGGTATGGTGGTCAACTCGTGAGCAAGCCGAGTGGCTAGATTGGCCCTCATGGAAGCTTCCATGCGGTCAAGCTGGTCAGGGTCTACGTCACCATAGCGTTGTTGCAGTTCAGCAACGATGCGCCGAAAGCGTGCTCCACGAAACTCGCCAAGATAATCAGTAGCAGCGAAAGGCAGGCCTACTGAATTAAGCCCGGCGGCCATCTCTTCGGCCAGTAGTGGCTCGCTATCGACGAGTGTGCCATCACAGTCAAACAGCAAAAGTGGGAGCGGCATTGCGGTTCCTTGCAGCGGCTTAAGCGCTGCCAGTGTTAGTTGAAGCCATTCATACTGCTATTGAACGGGATTTTACGCCATTTGTGAACACTGTTTTGTTATTTATTGCTTGCCTGCACGAAACTCTTGAGCCAGCTTAAATGGTTACGTTCATTTTGGTGGCTGTTGTATGTCATCTAGCTTCTGAACACGCTGTAGCGCTAGCGTTGGAAATGGCCAAGCTGCGCTGAAGAGATAGTAGGGATACACTATCCTGTCATAACCACAACATGGAGAACGCCCAATGCGACTAACCCCTTGGATGCTACCCTTTGCACTCAGCGCTGCTTTGCTAACGACGACTGGCTATGTGTTTGCTGACAGCCATGAGTCAGAAGGCGAGCAGCACCAGCCTCTGGATGATGCAACACTTGAAGCGGAGTACGGTATTAAAGCGGGGTCGGTCAAACGCGACGAAGACGCGTCATCTAGTGATTCCGATGGCGCTGAGGAGCAGGCACGCGCCCGTGAAGAGGAAAACGAAGAAGTAGCCACCAGCGCAGGCGAGGCTGACGTAGAGCTAGAGCCTGGCAAGAGTGAAGAGCGCAACCCAGAGGCTGGCACAGGCGGCACTGGCAGCCCGGAAGATGCTATTCTTAGCAGCGAAGAAGAGAATAGCGAAGATGACGAGGATGGCACCGACGATAATGAGTAACGTCAGTGCCTAAGCCCTACTTAGCGAGTCGACGCGAGTTAGCGCTACTACGCTGATGGTAAGGCTTCATTGTGCGCTGGCTGGTAACCCACCAAGGGGCTTGTTTCCCGCTCATTGAGTTAAGCAGCGCTTTTTGCATGACGAGGCCAGCTTCCATGCTGGCCTCGAGTTTTTCGGTGACCATACGTTGATTTTCTTGCATCATTTTAGGACTGAAAAATGGCTGTGTTTGCCATAAATGATTTCGCATAGTGATCGTCGACAAAGATGTTGACCATAGCTCAAAGGCCATGATGCCGACTTTCCAAATATCGAACATCGCTACCGGGGTAGTGGGGATTAGGGACAGGGGAGTCGTCGATTTCATAAGCGTTGTGGCCTCCTTGCTGGAACACGAAACGTCGTGGCCTCATCATCAGTGTTAGGGTATTAATGCTGCAATGCAACATCTATTTTATTAGCCAAAAAAAAGACGACCAGGCAGGTCGTCTTTTTCGAAAGGATGTCAATTACACGCTTATTTTACCTTGGGAGCTAGTTCGCCACGCTCATAGCGCAAGAACATCTCTTCCAGACTGATTGGCTTAATCTTACTGGCATTACCAGCCGTGCCAAAGGCTTCGTAGCGAGCGATACATAGGTCGCGCATCGCGGTAACAGTCTCTTTCAAGAACTTACGCGGGTCGAATTCAGACGGGTTCTCAGCCAGGAAGCGACGCACTGCACCGGTAGATGCCAAGCGCAGGTCGGTATCGATATTGACCTTGCGCACGCCGTGCTTGATACCTTCAACGATCTCTTCGACGGGCACGCCATAAGTTTCAGGAATCTCGCCGCCATACTGGTTAATCACTTCCAGCCACTCCTGGGGAACAGAAGAGGAGCCGTGCATGACCAGGTGAGTATCCGGAATTCGCGCGTGGATCTCTTTAATACGCTGAATAGACAGCGTGTCACCGGTAGGTGGCTTAGTAAATTTGTAAGCGCCGTGGCTGGTACCAATGGCAATCGCCAGTGCGTCTACGTGGGTGGCTTTAACAAACGCTGCGGCTTCTTCCGGATCGGTAAGCAGTTGCTCCATATCCAGCTTGCCTTCTGCGCCGATGCCGTCTTCTTCACCGGCCATACCGGTTTCCAGGCTGCCCAGGCAGCCCAGCTCACCTTCGACGGAGACGCCACAGGCGTGGGCCATTTCCACCGCGCGACGAGTAACGTTGACGTTGTAATCATAGTCGGTGGGGGTTTTGCCATCTTCACCCAGCGAGCCATCCATCATGACCGATGAGAAACCGAGCTGGATAGAGCGCTGGCAGACCGCAGGGCTGGTGCCGTGATCCTGGTGCATAACCACAGGGATATGCGGAAACTCTTCGACGGCCGCCAAAATCAGATGGCGCAGGAAAGGCGCACCCGCATACTTACGCGCGCCAGCAGAAGCTTGCACGATCACCGGTGAATCAGTGGCATCCGCGGCTTCCATGATGGCGCGCATTTGCTCAAGGTTATTGACGTTGAACGCCGGAATGCCGTAACCGTATTCGGCGGCGTGGTCGAGCATTTGGCGCATGCTGATCAGAGCCATAAAATTATCTTACCTGTTTGCGTTGTCAATTGGGTTATCTGAACGAGCACCATGAGCGCCCAGGTTCAAGTGGCTTTATGTTTAGCTGCGTTTGGCAGCTGCTTCGAGTGCTGCCACGGCAGGCAATTGCTTGCCTTCGACATACTCAAGAAAGGCGCCGCCGCCGGTGGAAATGTACGAAACGCGATCCGCAATGGCGTATTTATCAATGGCCGCTAGGGTATCGCCGCCACCGGCAATAGAAAAGCCCGCGCTATCGGCGATGGCCTGGGCGATCACCTGGGTGCCTTTACCAAACTGATCGATTTCAAACACACCGACGGGGCCGTTCCACAGGATAGTGCCCGCGTCTTTGAGCATACTTGCCAAATGGGCGGCGGTATCTGGGCCGATATCCAAAATCATCTCGTTGTCAGCTACCTGATCGACGGGCTTGACCACCGCTTTGGCCGATTCAGAAAACTCGGTGGCGACGACCACATCGGTAGGCAGTGGAATTGAGACCTTCTCCATCAACGCTTTCGCCTGGCCCACCAAATCGGCCTCATGGAGTGATTTGCCGACATTGTAGCCTGCGGCGGCAATAAAGGTGTTGGCGATACCGCCGCCGACAATCAGTTGATCGCATTTCTCCGCCAGCGCGGTGAGTACATCCAGCTTGGTAGAGACCTTTGAGCCGCCGACGATGGCGGCCATGGGCCGGGCCGGATGTGCCAGCGCTTTCTCAAGGGCATCAAGCTCTTGGGCAAGTAAAGGCCCTGCACAGGCGCTAGGGGCAAAACGTGCCACGCCATGGGTGGAGGCTTGGGCGCGGTGGGCGGTGCCAAAGGCATCCATCACAAAAATATCGCACAGCGCGGCGTACTGTTTCGCCAGCTGTTCGTCATCTTTTTTCTCGCCGCTATTAAAGCGAACGTTCTCTAGCAGTACGACATCGCCGTTGGCAATATCGAGGGTTTCGCCGACTGTTTCACCGAGATAGGCTTTGACCAGCGGCACCGGGCGGCCTAACAGCTCACTCAAATGTTCAGCCACCGGCGCCAGGGAAAACTCCTCGGTGGGTTCGCCTTCGGTGGGACGTCCCAAATGGCTCATCAGCATCACTTTGGCCCCAGCCTTCGCGGCTGCCTGAATCGTCGGCAGCGCGGCCCGCAGGCGGGCATCGCTGGAGACGCGGCCATGTTTGATGGGCACATTCAGATCTTCACGGATCAGCACGCGTTGTCCTTCCAGGGGAAGGTCAGTCATCTTTTTCACGTTCATGGAAGCGGTTTCCTCGTGTTTAAGCCGTGGAGCTAAATATAAACAGCTAATGTAAACAACTAATGCCAACAGGTTACGTCTCTGCCGAAAGTCTGGCCAGTCGCTGGCTAATATCGAGCATACGGTTAGCGAACCCCCACTCGTTGTCGAACCAGCACAGCAGCTTGATAAGGCGTTTGCCCGCTACCCGGGTTTGGGTAGCGTCCAGGATGCCTGAGCGAGGGTCGTGATTAAAATCAACCGACGCCATGGGTGCTTCAGTATAGCCAAGTACGCCTTTTAAGCGCTGCTGACTGGCTGCCAGCAGCAGCGTATTTACATCGTCGCGGTGGGTGTCGCGGCTGACGGTGAGCGCCACGTCCATGGCAGAGACATTGATCGTGGGGACGCGTATGTGCAGGCACTCAAAGCGGCCCGCAAGATTGGGCATCAAGCGGCTAATGCCGAGCGCCAAGCCGGTGTCCACTGGCACAATAGAGTGCATTGCCGAGCGGGTAAGACGCAGGTCGGTCTGGTGGTAGGCATCGATCACCGGCTGGTCGTTCATCGCCGAGTGAATCGTCGTGGTGACACCGTGCTCAAGGCCCAGGGCCTCATCCAGAACGGTCAATAGCGGCACAAGGCAGTTGGTGGTGCACGAAGCGGCAGACAGAACGCGCTGGGAAAGCGCCAGCTCGCCTTCATTAATGCCCCACACAATGGTGGCATCGACATCATTTTCCGCTGGCTGGGAAAACAACAGCCGCTTAGCACCTGCTGCTAAGTGCAGCTCGGCGGTGGCACGATCTTTAAAGCTCCCGGAGCACTCTAGTACCAGATCCACATCAAGCGCCTTCCAGGGCAGCTTTTGTGGATCTTGTTCGCAGAGTACCCGGATGGGCTGGCCGTTGACGATGAGATACTGACCGTCGTTATCGACGTCACCGGGAAAGCGGCCATGGGTGGTGTCGTAACGGGTTAGGTAAGTAATGGTCGCAAGATCAGAGAGTTCATTAATGGCGACCACTTCCAGTTCGGGGTGTCGCCGCTCCACGAGCGCCCGCAGCACGCATTGGCCAATGCGTCCGTAACCGTTAATGGCGATGCGATACCTGGGAGCATAATTAGCCATGCAGAAGGGTGGCTCTTAAAAGTAAAAAGTTGTCGAAATAAGCTAGAACTCGTTGCGATGATAACGTATTTCAGCGGACGATTCTTATCAACTGCCCGTGTCTATCAGCCGCCCATACCTATCAATCGCCAGGCGAGTGGCAGCAGCACCGCGGTGAAAATCCCTGTGAGGCTCATGCCCAGTGATGCAAAAGCCCCAGCGGTAGGGCTGATCTCAAACGCTCTTACCGTACCAATGGCATGACCGTTAAGCCCTAGGGCAAAACCGATCAAGCGGTCATCCTCAATATGCAGCCAACGCGACGCAAGGCTTACACAGGGAATCGTTATCACCCCGGTCACCAGCAGTGCGCCCAACAGCAATGCGGTGGTGCCGCCCAACTGCTCGGTAATGCCAATGGCGATAGGTGCGGTCACCGATTTGGCGGCAATGGAAGCGAGTATGGTATCCGTACTGCCCAGTAACCAAGCAATGGCCAGCGAGTAGCAAGCGGCCAGCGTAGCGGCGATGGGTAAACATATCGCCAAAGGCCGCCATAGCTCAACGATACGCGGCAACTGTTGATAAAGCGGCATCCCTAGCGCCACTGTGGCGGGCCCCAGCAGCACCGTTAACCATGTGGCCCCCTGCTGATAGGTAGCGTAAGGCAGCCCTATCAGCGCTAACGCCCCCGCCAGCAGTAGCGCCGCTATCAAAATAGCGGGCAGCCAAGAAGGGCGCTTTAAACGCTGGAACAGACCGCTACCGAGCAAATAAGCCGCCAGCGTTAACCCCACCGCAAACAGCGGGGTGGTGGTTAATAGGGTAAGCAGCGGTATATCAGCGGACATGCGGCTGCCCGATTAGTCGCTTGAGCAGCCAAAGCGTGGTCAACACGCTGAGTAACGTGCCAAGCACTAAGGCGATAAGGATAGCCGTCCACTGCCCGGCCAGCTCGCCGATAATGAAAAATACCCCAACAACGCCGGGCATAATCAGCATGGCGAGTAGCGCAATCAGTGGCTGGGCGGCAGCGGCAATGCTAGTAGGGACACGGCCACGCACGGCGAGAGTCGCGCAGAGCAGCAGCATGCCGATCACGCCTGACGAGATCGGCAGGCCGGTGAAGTGGATCACCACTTCACCAATAAGCCAGTAGCTAATCAACCATAGAAAGCCACCCAGTGCTGGCATGGCTTAGCCGAGTAGTTCGTTGGCTTGCTTGACTACATTCTCGACAGTAAAACCGAAGTGCTTAAACAGATCGCCCGCTGGCGCAGATTCGCCGTAAGTCGTCATGCCGATTACACGGCCTTCCAGACCCACATACTTGTACCAGTAGTCGGCATGAGCAGCTTCGATAGCGATACGCTTGGTGACCGCTTTGGGCAGTACGCTTTCGCGGTACTCCGCATCCTGGCCGTTAAAGCGGTAGGCCGAGGGCATAGACACGACACGCACCGCTTTGCCCTGCTGTTCCAGCTCGGCGGCGGCGTCCATCGCCAAGGCGACTTCTGAACCGGTGGCAATCAGAATCAGCTCGGGTGTGCCTTCACTGTCCTTAAGAACGTACGCACCGTTTTGGATTGCGGATAGCTGCGCCTTGGTGCGCTGCTGATGGGGCAGGTTCTGGCGAGACAGCACCAGCGCCGTGGGGCCAGAGCGACGTTTGAGGGCTGCATCCCACGCCGCTGCCGTTTCCACCGCATCGCAGGGGCGCCAAGTGTTTAGGTTCGGCGTGGTGCGCAGGCTGGTCAACTGCTCAATCGGCTGGTGGGTCGGGCCATCTTCCCCCAGACCGATGGAGTCGTGGGTAAACACGTAGATCACCTGTTGGCCCATCAATGACGCCATGCGAATCGAGTTACGCATGTACTCCATAAAGATCAGGAAGGTCGCGCCGTAAGGGACCAAACCGCCGTGCAGAGCGATGCCGTTCATGACCGCACCCATGCCGAACTCACGTACCCCGTAGTGCAGATAGTTGCCGCTGGCATCTTCTGGGGTAATCGCTTTGGCACCTTTCCAGAAGGTCAGGTTAGACGGCGCCAGATCCGCACTGCCGCCCAGCAGTTCTGGCATTTTCGGCCCGATGGCGTTCAACACTTCAAAGGAAGCTTTGCGTGACGCAATGGTCTCGCCGCGCTCTTGGGCCTGCTCAATCAAGGCTTCGGTAGGCAGTTCCGTCGGCAGCTGGCGCTTCATCCGGCGGGTGAATTCCCGTGCTTCCGTGGGGAAGGCTTCAGCATAGCGGGCGAAACGCGCGTCCCACGCTTGCTGAGCCGCTTTGCCAGCGTCGCGAGCATCCCAGGCAGAGTAGATAGGTTCAGGAATGTGGAACGGGGCGTGGGGCCAGTCGAGCTGGGTACGCGCCAGGGCCACTTCTTCATCGCCGAGCGGTGCGCCGTGAGCGTCTTCCTTGCCCTGTTTATTAGGCGCGCCGAAACCGATGATGGTTTTGCAGATAATCAGGCTAGGCTTGTCGTTATGGCTTTTGGCCAGTTCGATGGCGGCTTTTACTTCGTCGGGTTTATGGCCATCCACGTTGGGCACCACGTGCCAGCCGTAAGCCTCGAAACGCTTGGCGGTATCGTCGGTAAACCAGCCTTCCACTTCGCCATCGATAGAGATGCCGTTATCGTCATACAGGGCAATCAACTTACCCAACTGCTGGGTACCGGCCAGCGAGGCGGCTTCGTGGGAAATGCCTTCCATTAAGCAGCCGTCACCCAGGAAGCACCAAGTATGGTGATCCACGATGGTGTGACCGGGGCGGTTGAACTGCGCCGCCAGAGTTTTTTCAGCGATGGCAAAGCCCACTGCGTTGGCAAAGCCCTGACCGAGCGGGCCGGTGGTGGTCTCAATGCCCGGTGCGTAGCCAAATTCCGGGTGGCCCGCGGTGGGCGAGTGCAACTGGCGGAAATTCTGCAGCTGTTCCAGGCTCAGCTCGTAGCCACTGAGGTGTAGCAGCGAGTAAAGCAGCATGGAGCCGTGGCCATTGGAGAGCACAAAGCGGTCACGATCGGCCCACTTGGGGTCTTCGGGGTTGTGCTTGAGGTAGTCATTCCATAGCACCTCGGCGATATCAGCCATACCCATGGGGGCGCCAGGGTGGCCTGACTTGGCCTTCTGAACGGCATCCATGGAAAGGGCGCGAATGGCATTGGCTAGCTCAAAACGGGACGGCATGGGGGTGCTCCTCGCCTGAAAACAGAAATTATAAAGGCGCTATTGTCGCTGACTTCCCATGTTGCGGCAAATGTAGCGACAAATTCTGGGGATCACGTTCTGGGAAGCATCGCCGACAGCGTGTAGACTCTGCCTCCCGAAGTGGTGGTGAACGTCATCACTTCGCTAATACGGGCAGGGGACACCTGCCATGATTTCCTGCTGATGCTGTGGACTACCTACAGCCGTCATACAGAGGGTAGAGTGCGCGATGAGCGAATATTCCCTGTTTACCTCCGAGTCCGTCTCCGAAGGTCATCCCGATAAGATTGCCGATCAGATTTCTGACGCGGTGCTAGACGCCATTATCGCTCGTGATAAACAGGCCCGCGTTGCCTGTGAAACCATGGTGAAAACCGGGGTGGCGATCATTGCCGGCGAAATTACCACTTCAGCCTGGGTTGATTTAGAAACCCTCGTGCGCGATGTAATTATCAGCATTGGCTATAATTCGTCTGATGTCGGTTTTGATGGCGCGACCTGTGGCGTGGTTAACCTGATCGGTAAGCAGAGTGTCGATATCGCCCAGGGCGTTGATCGCACTAAACCGGAAGATCAGGGCGCTGGCGACCAGGGCCTAATGTTTGGCTATGCGACCAACGAAACCGATTCGTTTATGCCGGCACCGATCCACTACTCGCACCGTTTAGTCGAGCGTCAGGCCGAACTGCGTAAAAATGGCCTGCTGCCATGGCTGCGCCCGGATGCCAAGAGCCAGGTCACCTTCCGCTATAACGCCGAAGGTCAGCCCTGCGGTGTTGATGCCATCGTTCTGTCTACCCAGCACGATCCTGACATTGATCAAGAAGACCTGCGCAAAATGATTAAGCGCGAGGTCATTGAGCAAGTGATTCCGGCCGAATGGTTGGATGAGAGCACCCAGTACCATATCAACCCGACTGGCAAATTTGTGATTGGTGGCCCTGTCGGCGACTGTGGACTCACTGGCCGTAAGATCATCGTCGATACCTACGGCGGCATGGCGCGTCATGGCGGTGGCGCGTTTTCGGGCAAAGACCCCTCGAAAGTTGATCGCAGTGCTGCCTATGCGGGCCGCTATGTGGCCAAAAACGTGGTGGCCTCGGGCCTGGCAGACAAATGCGAGATTCAGGTCTCCTACGCGATTGGTGTTGCCGAGCCGACCTCGGTGTCTATCGACACCTTCGGCACTGGTAAAATTGATGACGCCAAGATCGTTACGCTGGTTCGCGAGCACTTTGATCTGCGCCCCTATGCGATCACCAAAATGCTTGATCTGCTGCACCCGATGTATCAGCTCACCGCCGCTTACGGCCACTTCGGCCGGGCGCCGTTCGAACACAGCTACACCTGGAGTGACGATAAAGGCCAAACGCATACCGAAACCTTTACCGCTTTCCCATGGGAAAAAGTCGATAAAGCTGACGCGCTGCGCAAGGCTGCCGGTTTGTAAGAGATTCGCTATTCCATTTGTTAGTACTGTATGACATCGCCCCTTTGGCTCAGGCCGGGGGCTTTTTTTGTGCCCTACATTAGCACTCTGCGCTAGGCTGGGTTTGTGAGCTAATTATTTTTTGTGGAGGCGCGAAATGACGAGAGGAGTCGTTAAGTGGATATTTGCTGGCCTTATCGGGCTTGTCACTTTTTCCACACAGGCTGCCGAATGCCCTGCTTGGTCGCAAGAGCGTTTAAGCCGCGAAAGCCAGGCGCTTGAGGAACATGTTGAATATTGGGATATCGCTTACCATCAAGAGGGCGTTGCACTGATCGACGATGCCCTTTACGACCAAGCCGTGGAGCGCCTAGCCAACTGGCAGCGCTGTTTAGGCGCAGAACCGGATCATCGCCCGCTGACGCGGGTGACCAGCAGTCGCGGCACCCTTGAACACCCAGCGGCCCAGCGCGGCCTCAATAAAGCTGATGACGAGGGCATCAGGCGCTTTACCAGCCGCCGCGAAGACCTGTGGATCCAACCCAAAGTGGACGGCGTAGCGGTGACTCTGCGCTATGTAGAGGGTGAGCTGGTCGAAGCCGTGAGCCGCGGCGACGGCGAGCGGGGCCAAGACTGGACAGCCCGTGCCCGACAGCTGCCTGCCGTTCCCAATAGGCTACCGGAGCCGGTTTCTGCGCTACTCCAAGGCGAGTTGTATTGGCGGTTGCAAGCGCACGTTCAGTCGCGCGCTCCCTCTTCTGGAGCCCGGGGCGCCGTGGCAGGCGCCATGGCGCAGTCTTCGCCTGAAGTGGCCACCCTTGAGCGTGTTGGCCTGTTTGTCTGGGGCTGGCCTGACGGCCCGACCGACATGGAAAGCCGCTTAGCCCAACTGAGTGCGCTGGGCTTTGATAGCGCCGACTACAGCTATCCCTTGGATGATCGCCGTGATGCCGCCTACTGGCGCGATACCTGGTTCAACGGCCCGCTGCCGTTTGCCACCGACGGCGTGGTGATTAAACAAGCCGAGCGCCCCGGCGTGCGCCGCTGGTCATCGTCGCCACCCGAGTGGGCTATTGCCTGGAAATACCCGGCCCAGCAGGCGCTAGCGGAAGTGCGCGGCATTGAGTTTCGTGTTGGCCGCACTGGGCGCGTGACGCCGTTGGTGTGGCTTAATCCCGTAATGTTAGAAGGGCGGCGTATTAGCCGCGTATCACTAGGCTCTCTGGATCGTTGGGAATCACTGGACATTCGCCCCGGCGACCAAGTGGCGATTTCGCTAGCGGGGCTAACGATCCCCCAGTTAAGCGAGGTGGTGTGGCATACCCAAGAGCGCTCGCCACTGACTCCCCCGCCACCGCAGCGCTACCACCTGCTGAGCTGTTTTGAATTAACCCCCGGCTGCGAAAGCCAGTTGCTGGCGCGGCTTAGCTACCTGGGCGAGCAGCTAGGCATGCAGGGTATCGGTGAAGGTACCTGGCAAGCGCTGATGGAGGCGGGCGTTGTCACGCAATTACTCGACTGGCTGAACGTTGAGCCACGCCAGCTGCGCGAGGCCTACGGCATTGGTGAGGCCACCGCCGCCTCGCTAACCGAGCAATTTCAAGCAGCCCGTAGCCAACCGTTTGCAGCTTGGCTAAGTGCGCTGGGCGCGCCGCCCGGTAGTGACGCGGCTCGCGGGGATTGGAATGATCTGGCGGGCTACCAGCGCGAGCAGTGGCAAGCCGTTCCAGGCGTTGGCCCGGTGCGCGCTGACGCGCTGGTCGCATTTTTCAGCCACCCGGAGATGCAGCGCATGGCTGCACAGCTTAACCAAGCGGGTGTTGCTGGCTTTTAGATCATTCTTCAATTAGCTTTTAATCACTAACCAAGCCCGGTGAGGCGCAGCATTAAACCGAGATAGAGCGGAATCAGCAGTGGCGCAAGCAGCGTGGTGACCAGCACCGCTAAGGCGCCTTTTTGTGGCTGGATGCCCAGCTCCATCGCCACTACCACGACATTGGCGGCCATGGGCACCACGCCTATCAACAGCAGCGCTAAGGCTAACTCTGTGGAAAGTGGCGTGACCCACTGCAGTATTAACACGGCCACTAGCATGACCAATGGCCACATCAGGTAGCGTAACCCTAAGCAGGCGGCCACAAAGCGCGTATCCCAGGCGGAAAGCGTCACTTGGCTGAGCGTCATGCCAATAATCATCATACCCAGCAGCGTATAGGTGGCAGGAAACACTTGCAGCGAACTCATGACTGCGGCGGGTATGGTTACTTCAAGGGCGCTAAGGAATAACGCTAACAGGAACGCATAGATAAGCGGCAAGCGTGAAATTTTGATCAGGCTCTCGCGCACCGAAAAACGCCCGCGGGCGCTGAGATAAAAGCCCACGGTAAATTCGTAGATATTAATCCCCAACATACAGAACAGGTAAAGGGTAACGCCCTCGGGGGGCAGCAAAATCAACGCAATCGGCAAGCCAAAATAGCCGGTATTGCCAGTGCCCGAGGAGAACGCCAATAGTGCGGCTTCCTGCTCACCAAAACGGTGGCGCGTGATGCGTCGTACCACCAGCGCCATTAGGCTCGCCAGTATAAACAGCGCTAATGTGAGTAACAGGTAGCTAGGTGTTGAACCCCCGTTCATCAGTGCACGAAAAATCGTAAAGGGGGCAATCAGGTATACCAGCAGCGTGGCAATTGGGCGAGGGTCTATTGTTAAGCGCCGAGCGGCTATCCAGCCAAGTCCGACATACCCCAATAACATCAGCAGTGGCCCCATTAAGGCACTGGGTGCTAAATCCATGATGGCTCCCGATGAAATGATATGAACGGCTAACATGAGCCGAATTAAAGGCCAAGCGTGGAATCTTTCATTAGCCCCAGCGCGATGGAACAGCGAGAATACCTTAAAATATCACCACTATTAATCACTAATAAGGACATCCCATGAGCAGCCAAGAGCATCCGTTAGGTATCAGCTTTGAATTCTTTCCGCCCAATACCGATGCCGGGCGCGACAAGCTGATCCACGTTCGCGATGAATTGGCCGCTCGGAAACCACGTTTTTTCTCGGTGACTTACGGTGCTGGCGGGTCTACCCAGGCGCGTACCCGTCAGGTGGTGCGTGAGGTTAGCGAGAGCGGCATCACGACCGCCCCGCACCTCTCCTGCATCGGTAGTGAAAAAGCCCAGTTGCGTGATCTGTTGGCGCAGTACCGCGAGGAGGGGGTGGATAGCTTGGTCGCGCTGCGAGGTGACATGCCCTCAGGTATGGGCAGCATTGGTGAGCTACGTTATGCCAACGAGCTGGTTGAATTTATTCGTGAGGAAACGGGCGATCATTTCGACATTGCGGTGGCGGCCTATCCTGAATCTCATCCACAGGCCCCCAACCTTGATAAGGATGTGGAAAACTTTGCGCGTAAAATGAAGGCGGGGGCCAATATGGCGATTACCCAGTACTTCTTTACCGCTGATGCCTATTTTAACTTCGTCGATAAAGCCCGTGCACTAGGCGTCGAGCAGCCGATTATTCCCGGCATTATGCCGATTACCAACTACACCAAGCTGGCGCGTTTCTCTGACGCCTGTGGTGCCGAGATCCCGCGTTGGATTCGCAAGCAGTTGGAGTCTTATGGTGATGACAGTGACGCGATCGCCGCCTTTGGCACCGATGTGGTGAGCCGCCTTTGTCAGCGTTTACTGGATGGCGGTGCGCCAGGCCTGCACTTCTACACGCTTAACCAAGCGGCGCCGGTGCTGAAAATCGTAGATAACCTGACCGATTAACTACCCTGTTTATTGATGAACCTTGTACGCATTAAAAACCCCGCTCAACATTGTTGAGCGGGGTTTTTTACGTTCAGCGATTAGCGGCTTAAATCAATCAGCCCGCTTGCGCCGTTTTGTTACCACCGCCATGTAGCTTGCGCTGCATGACGAACAGCACGATACCCATCGCAAGGCCAATAACGTCGGTGTAGACACCGCCGTAGATCAAGAACATCGCCCCCACCAGCATCAGCACGCGCTGTAAGGCGTTAACGGGCCCAAAGAACCACGCCTGCACCATGCCAGAGAGCAAGACAATGCCCAGGGTAGCGGTAACGCCGACGCGGAGGATCTGCATGGCGGAGCCTTCCATTAGCATGGCCGGGCTGTAGAAGAACATAAACGGCACGATAAAGGCGGCCAAACCAATCTTGAAGGAGGCCACCGAGGTGCCCATGGGGTTGTCACCCGAAATACCGGCGGCTGCATAGGAGGCCAAGGCAACGGGCGGCGTAATCGCTGAGACGACCGCAAAGTAGAACACGAAGAAGTGAGCAATCAGCGGCTCAATGCCGATATTGATCAAGCCTGGCGCGACCACAGAAGCGGCCACCGCATAGGCGGCGGTGGTCGGCATGCCCATACCCAGTAGGATACTAATCAGCATGGCGAACACCAGCGCCAATAGCTGGCTAACGCCCGCTAAGCCAAGTAGCAGCGACGAGAAGCGCGCGCCGACACCGGTTAGCGAGATAACCCCGACGATTAAACCCGCGCAGGCACATACGGCGATAATCTGAATCGCCATGGTGCCCGCTATCTGCAGCGCTTTAAGAATTGCACGAAGACCCATTTTGTTGGGTGAAATCCAGCTAACCACGGCGGCTGATGCCGTTGCCAAAGTACCGGCACGAATCACCGAGTAGCCCATAAACAGCGCGACAATCAGAATAATAATCGGCGCGAACAGATAGACCTGCTTGACCAGCTTTGAAAACAGCGGGATCTCATCTTTGCGCATACCGCGCATGCCTTTACGGGCGGCTTCAAAGTCGACCATAAAGTAGATAGAGGCAAAATACAGAATTGCTGGAATAACGGCAGCTAGGGCAATTTCGGTGTACGGAATACCGGTCACTTCGGCCATGATAAACGCACCCGCGCCCATAATCGGCGGCATGATTTGCCCACCGGTTGAGGCGGCTGCCTCGATCGCGCCCGCGCTACGTGCGGGGTAGCCGACTTTCTTCATCAACGGAATGGTCAATGAGCCGGTGGAAACCACGTTGCCTGCCGAGGTGCCGTTAATCATGCCCATCAAGCCAGAGGCAAAAATGGCCACCTTGGCGGGGCCGCCACGGGCACGACCAGCTGCCGCAAAGGCAAAGTTAACGAAGTAGTCGCCGACTTTAGAGGCCTGCAGGAAAGCGGCAAAAATAATGAACAGAATAATATAGGTCGACGACACCGCGGTGGTGGGGCCGAGAATACCGGCGTCGGTATACACCTGACTAAAGAAGCGCTGCAGCGACAGCCCCGGATAGCCCAAAAAGCCCGGCAAATAAGGGCCAGCAAAAACGTAGGTCAAAAAGATCGCGGAGATCACTACCAATGCTAAACCCGCTACCCGGCGGGTAAGCTCCAGAATCAGCAGAGAGCCCGCAATCGCCGCCCAGGAGATGCCTGACGGCGCGAAAGAGGTGCCCGTCGACATACGGATATTGGTGTTATACGCCACCAGCAAATAACCAGCGCTGGCCATCGCACAGACCATCAGCACCAAATCGGCAGGGTTGAAGCGGTGCCTAGCCTGACGATAAAACCACGACAGCACAATCGCACCCGCCGTGGTCGCCATGAGCGGATAACCGTAGTGCCAGTTTTCGACATTTGGGTCGATGCGCATGGCTTCGCCGCTGAGCGTTTGATGCATTAAAAAGACTTGCGCCAGGGTATAGGCGGCGGGGATCAGTAGCGCGTAGCTAACCCACTTGATCCAGGCACCTGATGCTTGGTGATCATCGTCGGCAAAACGGGCACCGGAAAATAGCCCGTAACCGAGAATAAGCGCACCGGCAATATGCACGATACGAAACGACCAGGTTTCCATCGGATATACGTTGAGTGAAATCAGATGGAAACTTGAGTAAGCGATCGCTAATGCCGCAAATAGCAGGAATTGCCAGCCGGTAAACAAGCGGCGATTGGGTTCAACAAGGTCTTCATCGACACCATCGGCAATCGACTCGGGTATCGCTGACGACGCGTGAGCATCATCCTTGAGGTCATCGGTTTCTTGATCTGTTTTGTGACTCATTAGAGTTCACCCTCACAGCAAAAAGCACACAAAGGAGGAGTAGCAGCGAAAGCTGCCCCGCCCGGCGAGGCCGGTAACGGGGCAGTTAGAACGGGGAAAGTTGCTTAGTTGATCATGTCATCCGCAATTTCATAGCCGTTCTCTTCGTACCAGCGTGCAGCGCCGGGGTGAAACGGCAGCACGGTGTTGTGCTTGATGTTTTCTGGAATGCTGGTTTCAGCACTGCGGTGCACTGAACGCATGCGGTCATTGTTTTCCATGGTGGCCTTGGTGACTTCGTAGACGAAATCTTCCGGCAGGTCGCAGCCAGCAATGGCGAAGTTCCACATGGAAACAGCGCGGGCATCTTCTTCCAGCGTGGTATAGGTGCTGGCAGGAATGGCGAATTCAGCAACCGGGAAGTTTTCCAGCACCGTGGCCAGTTCTTCTTCGTTGAATTCGATAATGTTAACGTCAGTCTGTACTTCCAGCTGGCTAACGGCCGGGATCGGAATGCCCGCAGCGAAGGCAACAACGTCTAGCAGGCCATCCTGCAACTGGCCACCCAGGTCTGACCAACCGCCGTTACGGCGATCGAAGTTAACGCCCAGGGTTTCTAAAATGGCCGGGAAGTAGGTGTCAGAGGTTGAAGCAGCCGGGCCAAAACCGATGCGTGCGCCATCAGGAATGTCGGAGATCGACTCAATACCGCTGCTTGAGAGTGCCGCAATGGAGAACGGTGTCTCGTACATGGGGAACATCGCGCAGACATTATCCATCTGCATGCCAGGTGCTAGTGGGCTTTCACCTTTTACGGCATCAGACGCTGGACCCATGGTGGTTAAGCCAAATGCCATATCGCCTGTGTGCACGAGTGCCAGGTTTTGAGTGGGGCCGCCGGTGACTTCACCGCCGCCAGATACGCCTAACTCATCGGCAATAAAGTTCGCCCAGCCTGAACCGTAAACGAAGTAAGTGCCGCCCTGACTAGCGGTGCCAACAGTGAAGTTATCGGGCCACCCGGAACGGTCTTGAGCCTGGGCACTACTGGCGGCGGCGATAAGCAGGGCGCTGCTGGCGAGGAGGGTAAACGTTTTAGGCATATGTTTGTGCATGGCGGAAATTCCTAGCTGTTATTGGGGTTATAGTCTGACGGCCTGTATTAATGCCGCCAGTCGATACTGCGTTAAGCAGGTATGCCTGTATATAACAGCGATAGTTGTGCCACTTAAAGGTTATATTTTTAAAATCATGGGTTTATAAATTTTTTATTCAACTTTGGTGGCAAGTCACATGCGTTGAAGTGTCCGAGTGTTCGCACGCTGATGGCTTTTTTGTGTGCGAATATCCGCACACAAATTGAGTTGTCCGTACGCTACCGGCGGTAAGTCGGGTAGTGAACGTAGCAGATACCCGGCTGGTGAAGGGGGAATAGGCCAGCCGTGGTGGTTAGGAGGTGAGGGGGGTAGGAGGAGGTGTTAATGCGAGGATTTACCGGGATCCAAAATACGCACTGGCTGCACATCCTGCTGCTTTTGGTCTTCGCGCACTTGATTGACTCGAGTGGTCATTTCGGTAAGCGCGTCCTCCTCAATAGGCAGTTGCTCAAAAAAATCGCAGCTGACGCACTCGCGATAGCGAATACCGTTTTGCTCCCAGGCGCGGACGCGATCCATCGCCGCGCAGCGGGGGCAGGTCACACCGGCAATAAAGCGTTTCACACTAGACATCATTAGGCTCCAAGGGCGTACTCCCGACGTGGGAGCACGCATAGGCTGGCTTTGCAGGTTTAAGCGGCGCGAATACCGCTATGGCGAAGCAGCGGTTCAACGCTGGGTGCACGACCCCGAAAGGCGACGAATAAGTCGGCGGCATCACGGGCGCCGCCCTGCTCAAGAATTTCGCGGCGAAAGCGCTGGCCTGTTTCGGGATCAAAGATACCGGCCTCTTCAAAAGCGCTCCAGGCATCAGCTGAGAGTACTTCCGCCCACTTATAGCTGTAGTAACCGGCCGCGTAGCCACCCGCAAACACGTGACCAAAGCTATTCTGAAAGCGGTTGAACGACACTTTCGGTAGCACCGAGACCGCGGCACGCACCTCATCTAACAAGGCTTGCACGTCGCTGGCGCTGGGGGCGCTAAACTCATGGTGCAGGCGCAGGTCAAACAGCGAAAACTCGATTTGGCGCATCATGCCCATGGCCGACTGAAAATTCTTGGCTGCCTGCAGGCGCTCAAGTAGCTCTGCAGGTAGCGGTTCGCCGCTATCCACGTGCTTGGCGAGTAGATCCAGACCTTCACGCTCCCAGCAGTAGTTTTCCATAAATTGGCTGGGCAGTTCGACGGCATCCCAGGCAACGCCGTTGATACCAGAAATATCGGCAATTTGCTGCTGGGTCAGCAGATGGTGCAGGCCATGGCCAAACTCATGGAACAGGGTGGTGACTTCGTCGTGGGTGAGCAAGGCAGGGCGGCCACTAACCGGGGCAGTGAAGTTGCAGGTAAGAAAGGCGACCGGCAGTTGCAGGCCCTGCTCCGTTTGGCGGCGGACTCGGCAGTCGGCCATCCAGGCACCGCCACGCTTGCCTTCTCGAGCGTAGAGATCGAGATAAAAACCGGCAATCGGCTGGCCGTTTTCGGTGATACGGAAATAGCGCACGTCATCATGATAGCGGGGCGCCTGGGTATCTTCTTCAAAGCGTACGCCGTACAGACGTTCAACGACCTGAAACAGACCATCGACCACCTGGGGGGCCGGAAAATAGGGACGTAGCTGCTCCTGGGAGATAGCGTGGCGCGCTTCGCGTAGTTTCTCGCTAGCATAGGCAACATCCCACGGCTCCAGCGTTTCCAGGCCTAGTTCGTCTCGGGCGTAATCATTGAGTTCAGCAAACTCTTCTTTTGCTTGAGGCAGCGCACGGCGGGCTAAGTCGTTAAGAAAATCGAGCACCTGCTCGGGAGAGTCCGCCATCTTGGTGGTCAGGGAGTAATCGGCGTAGGTGGCAAAACCAAGTAGCTGGGCCATTTCACTACGTAGCGCCAGAATCTCTTCCATGATATCCGCGTTATCGAACTTGCCCGCATCGGGGCCTTGATCAGACGCACGGGTAACGAAGGCGGTATACACCTCGCGGCGCAGCTCGCGGTTGTCGGCGTAGCTAACCACCGGGAAGAAGCTGGGGAAGTCCAGGGTAATACGGTAGCCCGCCACGCCCTTGGCCTCGGCGGTGGCTTTCAGGGTGTCGAGAGCACTTTCCGGCACCCCCGCTAACACTTCTTGGTTATCGATATCCTTGTGCCATGCCTGGGTGGCATCCAGTACGTTATTGGAGAATTGGTTAGACAGCATGGAGAGTCGCGACTGAATTTCGCCGTAGCGGGCTTTCTTGTCGGCGGGCAGGTCAACACCGGCTAGGCGGAAATCGCGCAGGGCATTCTCCACGGTACGCCGTTGGGCAGCATCCAGATGCTCCCATGCGGGGCCATCTTGCAACGCTTGCCAACCATGGAACAGGCCTTCATGTTGGCCTACCCAGGTGCCGAAGTCGGAGAGCTTCTCAAGGCACGCCTGGTACGCTTCGCGCATTTCCGGCGAGTTCATGGTGCCATTGAGGTGAGAAACGGGGGACCACATCTTGGTAAGCCGGTCATTCACCGCTTCAAGGGGCGCCGCAAAATTGTCCCAGCTGGGCGGTGTGGAGGCGGCTTGTTCGGCGAGGCGATCAATGGCCTCACGGCTTTCGCTTAGCAGCGTGTCCACGGCAGGCTCCACGTGCTCGGCGCGAATCTCAGCAAAAGGGGGCAGCTCGTGCGTTTCAAGCAGCGGATTGGAGGACATGGGCACCTCGATTGGCATCGTTTTTAAGACCGTTAGGGAGCGCAAAACGCGCAATAATAATGACACAGTGCGGGCGGTGGTGCTGTGTTTCAATGTTAGCGTTAACAACGATGTTTAATGCCAGGGTTTGGCCTGCACGCAAGCGCCTGCTAGTCTTGCCGCCTTTTAATGCCACCAATGGCAGGAGCATGTGATGAGCGAGACGCTGGAGCGCTGGGGGTCGAAGCGCGCCTTTATCTTGGCGGTAACAGGTGCTGCGGTGGGGTTAGGCAACATCTGGCGCTTCCCTTATGTGGCGGGAGAGAACGGCGGTGCGGCGTTTTTACTGATTTACGTGGCGTTTGTGCTGCTACTCGGCATTCCGGTGATGATGGCAGAGATATTGATTGGCCGGGCGGGTCGGCGGGGGCCGATGCAAGCCTTGGGTGCCCTGGCGGCCGAGGCGGGCGCATCGCCCCACTGGCGTTGGCTGGGGTTGTTCGGGGCATTCACCGTATTCTGTATCTTGTCGTTCTATTCGGTGGTCTCGGGTTGGTCGATTGAGTTCTTGGTAGCGTCTGTTAACGGCAACTTCAATGGTGCGAGTGCCGCTGAGATTGGCGCTGGTTTTGAGGCTTTTTTAGCCAACCCAGGGCTGCTGATCTTTAATCACTCGCTGTTTCTGTTTATGACCATGACGGTTGTAGCAGCGGGCGTTGCCAAGGGGCTAGAGCGGCTCAATAACCTGCTGATGCCGCTGCTGTATCTATTGTTGCTGTTATTAGCGGGCTATGCCGCGACCACTGATGGTTTTGCCCCCGCCCTGGCGTGGCTGTTTTTACCCTCGTTTGAGGCGCTAACCCCGGCGGTGGTAGTGCACGCCATGGGGCATGCGTTTTTTACTTTGGCGGTAGGGGCCTGTGCCTTGATGGCGTATGGCGCTTATATGCCTGAAGAGCAAAGCTTGCCCAAAGCAGCCGTTGCGGTTGCCGTACTCGATATTAGTGTGGCGTTACTGGCGGGGATCGCTATTTTCTCGGTAGTGTTTGCCCAGGGCATGGACCCCACTGACGGCCCAGGGTTAATGTTTGTCACTCTGCCCATCGCATTCTCTGAGCTGCCCTGGGGCTCCGTGTGGTTAAGCGTATTCTTTTTACTGCTGCTGCTGGCCACCTGGACATCTGCCATTAACCTAGCGGAGCCTATGGTTGCCACGCTGCAGGGCTTAGGGCTGCGGCGCAGCATCTCGACAGCGATCGTGGCACTCAGCGTCTGGCTAATCGGGCTGTTATCCGCATTCTCTTTTTCAACGTTGGCGGATTTTCGGCCGCTATTTGGACGCAATGTATTCGAGCTTGTCAGCAGTATACCGCCGGATGTTTTCCTGCCCTTGGGCGGCCTGTTGATAGCGGTTTTTGCCGCTTGGGTAATGCCCCGCGAGAGGGTGGTGAACGCGTTAGGCGTGGGTGAAAGCGGTTATTTGCTGTGGCGCAATATCATCCGCTGGGTGTCGATTCCGCTGACCTTTATCGTTCTACTGGCCGGGTTACTTTAGCAAATTGCTATAGTGAGTTGATCAATGTCTCCGTTTCCTATCCGACATCTCAGGAGCGAGTTATGAGCAGTGCATTAAGGCGCTATCAAGGTATGGAGCCCCAATTGGGTGAGCGCGTTTATATTGATCCGGCCAGTGTGGTCATCGGTGATGTGGTCATGGGTGATGACTGCTCAGTGTGGCCGATGACGGTGATTCGTGGCGATATGCACCGTATTCGCATCGGCGCGCGTACCAGCGTGCAGGATGGCAGCGTGCTGCATATTACCCACGCCAGTGATTTCAGCCCAGACGGCTTTCCGCTCACCATTGGTGACGATGTCACCATCGGCCATAAAGCGATTCTGCATGGCTGCACGTTGGGAAGCCGAATACTCGTTGGTATGGGCGCGATTGTGATGGATGGCGCGGTCGTTGAAGACGAGGTGATCATTGCCGCGGGCGCCGTGGTAACGCCTGGCAAGCATTTGGAAAGTGGCTATGTGTATGCCGGTAACCCGGCTAAAGCACTGCGCCCGCTGAAGGATAAAGAGCGCGCGTTCTTCCCTTATACCGCAGGCAACTACGTTAAATTGAAAGACCGCTTTTTGGCAGAAACTTAACTTTAATGCCCTTTCTCTAAGCAGTTGCTCAGCCAACCTTTTTTCTTCATAAACAATGTCGCGGGCGTCAAGAATCTGTTAATTTATACAGTTTTCTGTTTGCAGGTTCTGGGATGCCGCGTCATGGCTAATTTTCGCACGCATATTACGGTGGCAGCGGCGGGCGGCATGCTGATAGCTTACGCAGGCTGGAAAGGCCAATGGTGGCCGCCTTCACAAGCGGTAGTGATGATTGCGCTGGTCACTTTCGGGGGCATTTTGCCCGATATTGACGCCGATCGATCCCACTCTATCCGTTTGATATTCAATCTGCTTTCGGTGCCCGCCCTGGTATTGGGCGCTCTGTTGTTACAGCCATGGCTGACGCCGGGGGCGTTGTTGATTGCCTGCGGTGGGATCTACTTCTGTGTGCGCTATTTGGCGGGAGTGCTGTTCTCGCGCTTAACCGTGCACCGTGGTGTTTGGCATTCATTGCTAGCGGGCGGGCTATGTAGCCTACTCACCGCCGCGTTAAGTTTTAATTTACTCAACCAGCCAGCGTGGCTGGCTTGGTCTCACGGTGCTGCCACCTTGGTAGGGTTTTTGATCCACTTGAGTTTGGATGAGATATACAGCGTTGACCTTGAAGGCGCGCGGTTAAAGCGCTCCTTTGGTACGGCGCTTAAACTAGGTGACAGTCGGCGGCCAATGTCCAACCTGCTAATGCTGATTGCCACATTGACGCTGATACCTTGGGTACCGCCCTGGTCGGTATTGGGTGAGTTGCTGCATCAAGGTTCGCTGCTGTGGCGATAGTCGTCGGCATTGAGGCCGTGCTTTTTAAGCTTGTCGTAAAAGGTTTTGCGCGGAATGCCTAAGTGGCGACACACATCGGTTACCCGGCCATGGTAGCGCGCTAGCGATTGGCTGATCAGGCTCTTTTCAAACAGCTCTACCTGGCGTGGCAGGGTAGGCTCCTCGGTGTCGGCATTAACCCCTTCCAGCAGCGCATCCAGGCGATAGTCAAAGGCGGCGCCTAACAGCACGTAGCGTTCGGCAAGGTTACGCAGTTCGCGCACGTTGCCGGGCCAGTCATGGGCGAGTAGAGCGGCAATGGCGGGGCTGTCGAGGGTCGGTGCTTCCAGCCCGCTGCGGTTGGCAGCCACCACGGCAAAGTGCTGGAACAGTAAGGGAATGTCCTCACGCCGCTCGCGCAGCGCAGGCAGCGGCAGAGTGACCACGTTTAAGCGGTAGTAAAGGTCCTCGCGGAAGTGTCCTTCTTCGGATGCGGTTTTGAGATCCACTTTGGTGGCCGCAATCACGCGGATATCAAGCGGCACGGTTTCATTGGCGCCGAGCCGTTCGACGCTGCGCTCCTGCAGTACCCGCAGCAGTTTGACTTGCAGCGCCATGGGCATCGATTCAATCTCATCCAGAAACACCGTGCCGCCATTGGCGTGTTCAAACTTGCCGATGCGCCGCTCTACGGCGCCGGTGAAGGCACCTTTTTCGTGACCAAACAGCTCGGACTCAATGGTGTTTTCGGGCACAGCGCCACAGTTGATAGCCATAAAGGGGCTATTACGCCGTCCGCTGCGTTCGTGAATCGCACGGGCCACTAAGTCTTTACCGGTGCCGGTCTCACCAAACAGCAGTACATCGGCCTCTACTTGGCTGATGCGCTGAATCATCGCGGCCAGTCGTGAAATAATCGCTGTGCGGCCAACCAGCCGCGGCCCTAACGCGGCTTGCTGGACCTCCAGTTCAGCTTTAAGACGGTGGTTTTCCAAACTGAGCTGGCGCTTTTCTATGCCTCGGCGCACCACATCTAGCAGTTGATCACCGGCAAAGGGCTTCTCGAGAAAATCCCAAGCCCCAGCGCGCATGGCTTCTACGGCCGTAGAAATATCGCCGTGCCCAGTAATTAAAATGATTGGCAGAGTGGCATCGCGGCTATGTAGCTCATGGAGCAGTGCCATGCCATCCATCCCTGGCATGCGGATATCACTGACAATGACCCCCGGGAAGTTGGGCGTTAATGCCGCCAGGGCTTGTTCTGCTGACTCAAAGCAGTAGGGCGTATAGCCCGCAAGTTCGAGGGTTTGGCTGGCGGTGATCCGCAGATGCGGTTCGTCGTCGATCACCATGACCGGCAGCGTCGACGGCTCATGCATAAGAGGTGTTCTCCTGGGTGTGGGTTAACGGTGAGTGGGGCAGGGTAATGGTGAAGCGAGCGCCGCCTTCGGGCTGATTAGTCGCCTGCAGCTTGCCGCCTAAATCGTCCATGATACGTGATGAGATCGAGAGCCCTAGCCCTAAGCCACTCCCCGGCGCTTTGGTGGTAAAAAAGGGTTCAAAAATATGCCCTAAGTGCTCCTCGGGGATGCCGGGGCCATTATCGGTCACGCTAATAATAACCTGCTGCTGGTGGGTATGGGCGCCCAAGGTCAGTTGTGGCGCCGGTATGCCTATCATTGCCTGCAGCGCATTGCCGATTAAATTTACCAACACTTGTTCCAGACGTACCAAGTCGCCTTGCACCCATAGCGTTTCATGGGGCCAATCCTGAATAATGCTGATATTGCCTTCGCGTAGGCGGCTTTGAAACAGGCGAAGAGCGTAGTCGATACAGGCTTGTACCGAAATCGCCTCCTGGCGCTCGCTGCTCTTACGCGAAAACTGGCGCAGCTGCGCACTGATATCCGCCATACGTTCGGTCAGTTCAACAATTTGTTCCAGGTTAGCATCCGCTTTTGCGTGGCGTGCTAATGCCATAAAGCGGCGGGCATTTTCCGCGTAAGCGCGAATAGCCGCCAGCGGTTGATTAAGCTCATGGTTGATGCCCGCGGCGAGCTGTCCCAATACAGCGAGTTTAGCGGCTTGAATAAGCTCGTCTTGGGTTTGACGTAAGTTGGCCTCAGCGCGACGGCGCTCTTCAATTTCATCCGAAAGGCGCTGATTACTGGCCACTAGGTCACGGGTGCGGCGTTCCACGCTAACTTCTAGTTCGTCACGAACGCGTGCCAAGGTGTTGCGCTCCCGCTCGGCAAACGCTTCACGCTCACGGCGCAACCTCAGGCGCTGCCAGCCAATGCCCGCACCGAGAGTGACCACGCCGTAGAGGCCGCCTGCCATGAGGGCGGCAATCCACTGCGCGCTAATCACCGGTGTTAACGGCTTTAAAATATGCATTTGCCAGCCAAACTCGGGGATATGCCGAGTCAAGCTAAGATAGTCGCCGCTGCTCAGCGGGCCTTGGGAGAAACTGACCAACTGACCACCCTGGCGGTAAGGCGCATTTACTTCAATACCCGAAGGCGTCAACGGCTCCATGGCATAGCGGCGCGTTGCCCGCACGCTTTGGCGTTGCTCATCGGTGAGCGGGTAGAGCGCGTTCATGCGCAGCTCGGGGTGGCTGGCCATGAAGATAATGTCGTCACTATCAGTGACAAACAGCTCGGCATCCTGCTCTGCCCAGCTCTCTTCAACGTCATCTAACAGCACTTTAACCACTAGCACGCCGTCCGGCTGTGCATCGGGCGAGGTATCGTCTAGCCACACGGGCGATGAAAAGTAGTAGCCACGCTCAAGAGACTTGATGCCCAAACCAAAAAAACGCCCCTGGCCTCCAGCAATGGCATCGGTGTAGTAGGAACGAAAAGTATAGTTTTGGCCGATAAAGGTGTTAGGGCGGTGCCAATTACTGGCGGCGATCGTGTCGCCATCGCGATTGAGTAAATAGACGTCTGAAACCCCCGCTGTAAAACGGAAACGATCCAGTAACATATTTAGCGGCATTGGGTCTTGGCTATCGGGAGAGGCTAAAAAGCGCTGCACGCCTTCCCGAGTGGCAAGCATTTGCGGCAGGTAGTCGTAGCGCAGCAAATAACCGTTTAAGTTGGCGGCAGACAGCCGCAACTCGTTTTCGGCATCATCCTGTAAGTTAGAAAGCGCTTGTTCCCGCGCCAGTTGGGCGGCCTGCCACATACAAAATAGCAAGCCAAGTGAAATGACCAGTAGCCATAGGCGTCGCCATCGCAGTGGCAGAGGGGCGGGTGATTGGTTATTCACGCCAGCGCTGTTCATGCCGTTGTCTTACTACTGCCTTGGGCGCGGCGAAGGGCGCGCTGAGCCCGTGTCTCTGCACGTGCCATTTCAAGTAGGCCTTCTTCAACAAATACCAGGTGTTCATGGGCGCGGGCACGGGCATCTTCAGCGCGACCCTCCAAAATGGCATTGAGCAGGGCGCGATGCTGCTGCATTAACTGGCTGCGCGAACCTTCCTTGGCAAATAAATGGGCCAAGTTATTCACAATGCTCTTCTCTAGCAGATGAAAAATGCCGCGCATGGTATGCAGCAGCAAAACATTGTGGGCGGCCTCGGCAATCGCTAGGTGAAACGCCGCATCTAGTTTAGCTTCTTGAATAGGATCCGCGCCTGCAAAGCCGCCATCGAGCTCCTCAAAGCGCTGAATCAGTATGGCTTTGTCGGCGGGTGTGGAGCGAAGAGCGGCGTAATAGGCGGATATTCCTTCCATGGCATCACGGAATTCAAGCAAATCTAAGTTAAACTCGTCGTGACGAGAAAGCATTTCCAGCAGCGGGTCGGTATAGCCATTGCTAAGATCGTCGTTAACAAAGGTGCCACCGCCTTGGCGGCTAGTAAGTAAGCCGCGAGCGGCTAATTTTTGGATAGCTTCCCGTAAAGAGGGGCGCGAAACGCCAAACCGTTCGGCTAGCTCACGTTCAGAGGGTAAGCGCTGGCCTGGTTTTAGGCTGCCTTCCAGCATCATGGCTTCTAAGCGCTCAGTAATAACATCGGCCAAGCGCTGCTGGCGGAGCGGTGGATAGCTCATATTGAATAGCTCATGTCTAAAAGCCCCTTTAATTGGTAAGACCAATATTAAAAGCTATGGATCCTTTTCTCAAGCGCATGTAGGGCGAGAATTGGTAGGGTAGGCTTTAGCGTTAATAGCACTCATATATGGCGCCTTTAAACTAAAGTATTGCGTTTTAAGTGTTTAAAAGCGGCATCATCGTTTGACACGGTTAGGGAGGCTCACTAATGTTGATGCTGATTTTTTGTCAATTGGTAAAACCAATTTTCCACTTTGGGTCGCCGGTGTATGGCGCATCCACTGAATAGGTCCATTGCACAGGGCTATCCATGATCATTTCAGCTTCCACTGATTACCGCCAAGCGGCCAAGCGCCGTGTTCCCCCCTTTCTTTTTCACTACGCCGACGGTGGATCCTACGCGGAGCATACGCTGCGGCGTAATGTCGAGGATCTTGCGGGTGTTGCGCTGCGTCAGCGCGTGCTGAAGGATATGTCGTCGCTATCATTAGAGACCGAGCTGTTCGGCGAAAAGCTTGCCATGCCTATTGCACTGGCGCCGGTGGGGCTGACAGGTATGTACGCTAGGCGTGGCGAAGTCCAGGCGGCGCGGGCAGCTACTAAGAAAGGTATCCCGTTTACACTGTCGACGGTATCGGTATGCCCCATCGGCGAAGTGGCTGCGGCAGTCGACCGGCCCATCTGGTTTCAGCTCTATGTGCTGAAAGACCGGGGCTTTATGAAACATGTTCTAGAGCGAGCCAAGGCTGCTGGCGTCAAGACGCTGATCTTCACGGTCGATATGCCCGTGCCGGGTGCGCGTTATCGCGATGCTCACTCAGGTATGAGTGGTAAATATGGGCCGATCCGGCGAATGGCTCAGGCCGCAATGCATCCTTTCTGGGCGTGGGATGTAGGCATCAATGGTCGTCCCCATGACCTGGGCAATGTTTCGGATTATCGCGGTAAGCCAACGGAGCTTGAGGACTATATTGCTTGGCTGGGTGACAACTTTGACCCGTCCATCTCCTGGAAAGATTTGGAGTGGATTAGGAAGCAGTGGGATGGCCCAATGATTATTAAGGGCATACTTGATCCTGAGGATGCCCGTGATGCGGTTCGCTTTGGTGCGGACGGTATCGTTGTTTCAAACCATGGTGGTCGCCAGCTCGATGGTGTTCCCTCGACTGCACGTGCTTTGCCTGCTATCGCTGATGCGGTCAAGGGTGACTTGGCTATTCTGGCAGACTCAGGCGTGCGCAGCGGGCTCGATGTTGTGCGGATGATTGCACTGGGCGCGGATACTGTATTGATTGGGCGTGCCTTCATATATGCACTTGCCACAGCTGGAGAGTCCGGCGTTTCCCATTTGCTTGAGCTATTTGATAAGGAGATGCGGGTTGCAATGACGCTCACCGGTGCGCGTAGCATCGCCGATCTCGGGTCGGATTCGCTGGTGCAAGATTCGATTCGCGATGTCTAATGAGCACTGCTTGCGCCACTATCAAGACCACGATTAAAAACTG
>NZ_JH393257.1:1030239-1212407 GCF_000236035.1 Vreelandella boliviensis LC1 | reverse complement strand
GAAAAAAGAAAAAAGCCATGTCATGGCGAGGAGCGTAGCGACGCGGCCATCTCCGTCCTGCGGTGGCAAGCAACCCCGAGATTGCCGCGCTGTGCTCGCAATGACACCTAAAAGCAACCCCCGAGATTGCGTCACTTCACTCGCGATGACACTAGGTCGCTACTCAGCTGGTTTCCTGAGTTTTGAGACGGCAAATTACCAATCAATAGATTGGCCATTCCAATCCCAAAAGGTACCACTATCATCAGGCGTTCGTTGAGCGATGACTGACAGCAACTGGTCTGCTACAAATGTGGGTGTGAATAACTTCTCGTAAGGAACCCTTGCTTGAAAGGGTTTGGAGAGTGGTGTGTCGGTGGTGCCTGGGTGCAGGCAAAGCACGGTGGACTGCTTATTAAGTCGCTTGAGTTCTATGGATGCTGTCTTAAGCAGCATGTTATGCGCTGCTTTGCTGGCACGATAGCTGTACCAACCTCCTAGCTGATTATCTTCGATTGAGCCAACACGAGCGGAAAGGCTGGCAATCACTGTCGGGTGTGTCCCTTTGAAAGAGTCTTGCAGTGCGGCTAGCAATAAGATCGGCGTAAAAGCATTAATATTCATTGTTTGGGCTAGATTTTCGACGCTAAGCTGATCGAGGCGCTTTTCAGGCAGCAGCTTTTGCGCCTCATCATGAAGAATGCCAATAGCATTGAAAAAGAAGTGAATGGGCCGGGCAGCTAGCTCTTTTTGAAGTGCCTTTCTATCTAGCTCTTGAGAGACATCAAGCATTAGGTGAGTAAGGCGGGGATCGTCAATTCGTGGTGGTTGGCGGCTAACTGCAATAATATGGCCAGCCTGCGAGGAAGAGAGTAACTGCTTAATAATGGCAGCGCCTATTCCCCCCGATGCGCCGATAACCAGCGCTGTATAATGATGAGGTAGTAAATTGAACATGATAAGCCTTTGAAATCCCACTAATGAGGGCTTTCATTGAAACGTCATGCGGAGAGCTTGTCGAGAGATTAGATATATTAGGCGGAAGCGTTGATTCTTCCCGGTTGGGCGCTATTACGACCATCCGGTTTATAAAGCGTTTTTTCTGCAATTTGACGGATATAATCCAGCATTGCTTGATTGTGCTTCATGCGTACGGACAACATCTGCCCCGTTAGCTCATTCATGCGCGAGGCGCGTTCACTCTTTTCTAGCAAGCTTTCCCAAGCTGTCTGGCAGCCTGCATCCTGAGCAGCCTCTCTGGCGCCGTTAGCGCCCTCGGCATAGCCAAGACGTTCTTGTACATTGCGACGCAGGGTCTCGATACGCTCTAGCTCTGCTAATAATGACTGTTTATCTAGTGCGACTTGAGATAGTGCATCACCATCAATGTCACCTTGCGTCAATAAATTTTGCTCGTTGGACAACAACGAAATGAGCGCATCAAGGCGCTGTTGTTGATTGGTAAGCAAGGATGCAAGGCTCATTTACAGGCTTCCCTTATAAATCTTTAAGATTAGCAATTAGGCCCTCGGCGATACGTTCCGCGTTCATTTCAAGGCGGCCCTCGCGAATGGCGTCGCGTATTTCTTCAACTTTTGCGCTATCGATATCTTGAGATTCATCAATGCTTGATTGGCTCAGCTGAGTAGATTCACGTGTTGTGCCACCCGGTGTAGCGGGTGTAACGCTGTTAGCTTTTTGCGTTTCGTCACGCTGCTGGGCCTGGTTAGAGCGTAACAGCGGATTAATGTTATCAATATTCACGTCGTCTGCCTCATCGTCAGCGTCGATGCGCTTTGCGTTTAGTATAGCTTGTATAAAGATAACTATCGGCAGTGCTGGGTATAACTTTAGGTTTCAAGCTAAAAATCCACCACCAAAATACCTCGCTCAGTGACGCGAGCAGTTAAAATTTCCCGTGAACCAAAACGGACTCTAACTTGCTCACCCAGAGAGCCATTTTCAAGCGCTTCGCCTTCGCGTGAAACGCGGAAAGCAGAACCCTGGGCTATGACAGTGACGCGCTGACCACGTTCAACTAAATGAGGCGCTTGTAAATAATGGGCTAAAAAGGCGCTGCCACTACGAATCGGGCGCTGAGCTATTTTACCCACGATATCTTCTTCAGCTGTTAGCGCTTGAGCTGACAGATCACCAAGGTTGCCACCGCGTTCATTGAGCATGTTTGACGTAATCAGTGTGCCCCGCTCAATGTCTCTTGCGGCCACCACGTAATTACCAATGACATCGATTTGGGCCTGCAAGTAGCGGACTTGTCGGCTGTCTTCACCGCAACGTACTCCAACGGAAACTCGGCCCAAGGGGGCTTGATTTGCATTGGGTAAAAAAGGCTCCGGCTGGACGCATTCCGGCAAATGTGGAGACGGTGGTCGTAGATCAATCACCACTTCTTCACCTAATGCTTGTGTCTCTTCGTACAGAAATTGGTGTACTTGTTGGAGAAGGTTGTCGTCATCAGCCTGAGCCTTGGCTAGAGCAGTGACGCCTAGGATTACTAAGAAGAGAATCACTTGCCAGTAGCGAAGCGTGCTTGGCTTAGTAAAGCGCTGTCGTAGCATGGGGGAGGCCACTTACTTGGGAGCGAAGGAAGGAGAGCAAAGAGAAATATTCATTGTTTATTCTAGCGAAAAGGCAGTAGCCGTATCACGCGAAATGCTGGCAGAAACGACAGCTGTTCCATGCTTTAGGCTGACAGCTACAGACGTATTCTTCATCATCTACAAAATCCATTTTATTTTTTGCCTCAAAGCGAGGGTCGGCATGATTGATCAACTGGAATCTGCCTTTAATTTTCATCAGCAAGCCGTAGGGTTACGTCAAGCGCGGCACGAGGTGTTAGCGGCTAATATCGCCAATGCCGATACGCCTAACTACAAGGCGCGTGACATCGATTTTGCGAGTGAGCTGAAAAAAGCAGTAGACGGTACTCAGAATGCATCTAGTAATACCGGCGGCGGGCTGGCTTTAGCGCGAACCGTTGGTAGCCATATTGCTGGAGAAGGCCCCGCATGGCGTGGAGCGGGCAACGCCGATTTACTTTACCGCATTCCCGACCAGCCTAGTTTGGATGGAAATACGGTTGATATGGATCGTGAGCGCACGCAGTTTGCTGATAACGCTGTTCGTTATCAAGTCGGACTCACGATGCTCAACAGCCGTATTCAAGGGCTGAAAAATGCCATGCAGCCCGAATAACCAGACCAAATTAGTGAGGAGTTAACCAACGATGTCGATGTTCTCTACGTTTGATATTGCCAGCTCGGCAATGAGTGCTCAGTCTCAGCGGATGAACGTTACCGCTAGCAATATGGCCAATGCCGATAGCGTGGCCGGCCCTGATGGTGAAACCTATCGAGCGAAACAGGTAATGTTTGAGACTCTGGCACAAGGCAACCGCTATGGCGTTGGCGGCGTGCGTGTTACCGAGGTGGTGGAAGACGATTCGCCTCTGCGCATGGAATATATGCCCAGCCATCCGGCAGCTGATGAAGAGGGCTATGTAGCAAAGCCCAACGTTGAGCCCGTGCATGAAATGGTCAATATGATTTCTGCTTCGCGCTCCTATCAAGCCAACATTGAAGTATTTAATACCAGTAAGCAGATGCTGATGCAGACGCTGTCGCTGGGTGAGGGGTAAGCCATGAATGTCGATACGAGTGTATTGAATAGCGTAAATGGCAGCGGTGCTAATGGTCTCTCTGCCCGCCAATCCGATGAGCTGCGTCAAAGCTTTATGACGCTGCTGATCACCCAGCTACAGAATCAAGATCCGCTTAAGCCGATGGAAAATTCGGAGATGACCTCGCAGTTAGCGCAAATTAACACGGTCAGCGGCATTGAAGAGCTGAATAGCACGCTAAAAGGTATCACCAGCCAAATGGATGCCAATCAGGCACTGCAGGCGAGCGGCCTAATTGGTAAAGGCGTCATGGTACCTGGCAAGGATGTTTTATTAGGACAGGACGACGACGGGAATTCTTACACCACACCCTTTGGCATAGAGTTGGCCAAACCGGCAGCGAACGTTAAAGCGACAATCGTCGGTGACGGTGGCCAAGTCGTTAGGCGTCTTGATCTGGAGTCGCTGGATGCGGGCGTCCACTCATTCGACTGGGGCGGTTTAAATGACCAGAAAGAAGCGGTTGCCAGCGGTCGGTATTCGGTTCAGTTAGAGGCAACCGATGCTCAAGGGGAAAAAATAGAATCTACGGCCTTACAGTACGCAGTGGTCAACCGGGTGACGCCTAATGATGGCAGTGGCAGCGTTCGGCTGGATCTAGGCGCTATTTACGGCCAGATCAGTCTGAATGACGTTAAACAAATTCTTTAACTATTAATTAACAACAGTATTTGATTAAACACAGCTTTCTTAGGGGAACATCATGAGTTTTTCACAAGCACTTAGTGGCTTAAACGCACAGCAACAAAAATTAGGCGCCGTTGGTAATAACATTGCCAACTCGCAAACGGTCGGTTTTAAAAGCTCAAACGTACAATTTGCCGATGTATATGCCGAGTCCCGCATAGGGCTGGGGGTTCGCACCTCAGCCGTACAGCAGAACTTTGGACAAGGCAATATTGAGTCCACGAACCGCAATTTAGACTTAGCCATTGCCGGAGAAGGCTTCTTCCGCTTTCAGCAACCCAATGGCGAAGTAGGCTATTCACGTAATGGACAGCTGACCATGACAGCTGATGGGCGTTTAGTGAATGCCCAGGGAGCCCAGATTATGGGTTACGCAGCTGATGCAAATGGTAATGTGCAGGCGGGCGGCCAGGTAGCAGGGCTAACAGTTGACTCTGATGCACTGCCTGCTCGAGCAACAACCGCTGTCAAAAATGTACTGAATTTGGATTCTCGTGAGCAAGTAGGCGAAGATCTCGACAGGGTTGAGGTTAATGGTGAAGAAATCGATTTCCACTTCTCGACGAATTTTACCGTCTATGACTCGTTAGGTAATCCATTTAATAATACGGTTTATTATGAAAAAGTTGGCAGCCCGGATGGCACTAATCAAAATGTCTGGGAGGCAAAAGTTGTCGCTGGAAATGAATACAATGAAGAGAACAATTTCTTAGTAGAGTTTAGTGAAAATGGTACGCTAGTATCAGTCCGTGAAATAAATGCTCAATACCTGACGGCGCAAGATAATCTTAATACTGCTCAATCAGATTTCAATGCTTCCCAAACTGCACTAAGTGGCCGAATTGGGCAGATTCGCGAGCAATTTGAAGCCGCTAAATCTTATTTAGACGATTTAATTTCTTCAGGTGATGTGGATGCAACCACTATTGAAATAATAGCTTTGCAAGCTGAAATTGATAATCTCGATGATGGGAATGGAAATGGTGTTTTAGTTGATGCAGAATCAGCTGTTTCTAATGGTGGGCAAATAAATAATGATTTGTTTACAGGCCTAAGTGCACTTTATGCAGAGAGTGCTAATGTAGCTGCAGCTGATGCTGATTTTGTTGATACAGATTTTAATGGTGATTTACCACTCCTGGATGATGAGGTGCAAAATGCCGCTGGTACGTTTGCAGATACGTATAATACTAACCGGACAAATTTAAATACAGCTGAAGTAGCGTTGGTAAATGAGTTCAATAATTTGCCAGCTCAAGACAGCCAGACTGAAATATCATTAAATATTAATAGCGGTGCGGCTTCACCTCTTGCATATAGCTATGACCTTGCTGGCACAACACAGTTTGGTAATGGTTCAACCGCCACTGACTCAGATCAAGATGGTTTTACTTCCGGTGCTTTGGTAGGAATCACTATCGAAGATGATGGTACCGTTATGCGTAACTACTCTAATGAGCAGTCGTTAGCTGCGGGTCAGATAGCACTGGTGAGCTTTCGTAACCCTGAAGGTCTAAAGCCTAATGGCGATAACCTGTGGACCGCTACCGCTGCTTCCGGCCAAGAATTGGTGGGGGCGGCGGGTACTGGTTTGCGCGGCTTAATTGAGGCGAGTGCAGTTGAAACCTCCAATGTCGATATGGCCCGTGAGCTCGTGGATATGATTGTTGCCCAGCGGGCGTATCAGGCTAACTCGCAAACCATCAGTACCCAGGACGAGCTCCTGCAGACCATTATTAACCTTTAATGATCGGTCATTTGAGTAAGGAGTAAGTACCGTGGATCGAATGCTCTATACCGCCATGAGTGGTGCCAAAAACAGTATGGACCAGCAGTCGGTGGTGAGTAACAACCTATCGAATGTGACCACCACTGGTTTTCGTGCCCAGCTGCAGGCCGCTCGTTCGGTGCCCGTACAGGGTGAAGCGTTACTGGCAACGCGTACTTCTGCGGTGACCACCACGCCTGGCAGCGACTTTTCTCAAGGGCCCGTTGAGTATACGGGCCGTACGCTTGATATCGCGATGCAAGACGATGCGTGGATGGCGGTGCAGGCTGATGACGGTACAGAAACCTATACGCGGCGGGGCGACCTGCAGATTGATGCTGATGGTGTTTTGCTGAGCGTTGGACGCCCGGTAATGGGTGAAGGCGGCCCTATTGCCGTTCCCCAAGGAGCACAAGTCTCCATTGGCGCTGACGGCACGATTAGCGCCATCCCCGAAGGCGTTGGTCCAGAAGCGCTGGTCGAGGTAGGCCGTATTAAGCTGGTGACACCTGAAGAGGGAGCGCTAACACGCGGTGAAGACGGCCTTTTTCGCGCGCCTCCGAATGAAGAAGGTGAGCCGGGAGCTCTGGCCGCTGACGAAAATGCCAAGCTTGTAAGCGGTGCACTTGAAGGTAGCAACGTGAGTGCTGTCGATGCCATGGTGTCGATGATTGACGTTGCACGCCGTTACGATATGCAGATGAAAGTAATCAGCACCGCTGACGAAAATGCTCAGCGCGCTAACGGGATTCTATCTATTCAAGGTTAATGTTGGCCATTTAACGCTGATGTTCGTCAGTCGGTCAAGGGAGCATAATTATGATTAAGTCGTTGTGGACAGCTAAAACAGGCTTGGAATCTCAGCAAACCAAGCTGGACGTGATTTCAAATAACCTGGCCAACGTGAGTACCAATGGTTTCAAACGCTCACGCCCCGTGTTTGAAGACCTGTTATACCAAAACATGCGTCAGCCAGGGGCCCAGAACAATATTCAGGATCGCCTGCCATCCGGTATGCAGGTAGGCACCGGGGTACGCGCCGTGGCTACTGAGCGCCTGCATACCCAAGGTGGGCTAGAGCAAACTGAAAACTCACGCGACCTTGCGATCAATGGCGAAGGTTTCTTTCAGGTGTTGATGCCAGACGGTACAACGGCTTATACCCGTGACGGTAGTTTCCAGTTAAACGAAAATGGCCAAATGGTGACCGCCAATGGTTACCCTGTTGAACCTGCCATCTTCTTACCGGCCAATGCGCTGTCGGTGAATGTGGGTGAAGATGGCACGGTGAGCGTTCGCCAGCCAGGTGTTGCGCTTGATAATGAGGTAGGACAAATCACCGTCAGTACCTTTATTAATCCAGCTGGTCTTCAGAGTATTGGTGGCAATCTTTACCTGGAAACGGGCGCTTCAGGTGCACCCAATGAAAACATGCCTGGTATGAATGGCGCAGGACGGTTGTTCCAAGGCTATGTGGAAACGTCTAACGTCAATGTGGTTGAAGAAATGGTCAATATGATTCAGACCCAGCGTGCCTATGAAATTAATAGTAAAGCGGTGTCCACCAGCGATGAAATGTTGGCACGGTTAAGCCAACTGTAACGGTTACTACTCATCGGGCTTATTTATAGGTTGCGTTATGCTGGAGTTGCACCACATGTCACGTCGTATTGCGCTAGCGGGGCTGGTGCTTTTAATGCTGGTTGTTGCCGGGTGCGCTCAGATTCCAAGAGCCTCTGTCGTAGGTGAGCAAGAGCAGATCAGTATTGTCGATCGTCCACCCCCGATCCCCAATGGTTCTATTTATCAGGCCAGACAAGGGTATCAACCGCTCTTTGAAGATCGCCGCCCGCGTTCGATTGGCGATATTTTGACCATCGTGTTGGATGAAGAAGTCAGTGCGAGCAAAAACTCGCAGTCCAATGCAGGGCGCAGTGGTAGCGCTAGCCTTAATCTTACACAGCTGCCCGATATCCTCGATACGCTTGCAGAATATGGTTTCGACGTTTCTGGGGAAAACGATTTTACGGGCAGTGGTGGGTCGCAGGCCAATAACTCCTTTACGGGTACCATCACGGTATCGGTATTAGAGGTAATGAATAACGGCAATTTACGCGTACGTGGCGAGAAGCAAATAGCCATCAATCAGGGGACGGAATTTATTCGTTTCTCCGGCGTCGTTAATCCGCGCACGATTACCGCCCAAAATACCGTGCCTTCCACTCAGGTGGCAGATGCTCGAATTGAGTACGTGGGTGACGGTTATATTAACGAAGCGCAGCACATGGGATGGCTACAACGTTTCTTCTTGAACGTCTCGCCATTCTAGCCCCTATCTGGAGCTATCAATGTTAAAGCGACCAATAACACTGTTACGACGGGCAATAGCGATGCGCTTAAGTGGTTATCGAACAATCAACACCTGGTTTATTCAGGTAGGTGTTTTGGTGCTGATGTGTTTATTGGCTTTTCCTGCCCATGCCGAGCGTATTCGTGAGTTGGCCGGGTTTGCCGGTGTCCGCGATAACCAGCTGGTGGGCTATGGCTTGGTCGTTGGCCTTGACAGTACTGGTGACCAAACAACCCAAGCACCTTTCACCAGCCAAAGCCTGACCAATATGCTATCCCAGCTTGGGGTGACTGTGCCTGCAGGAACGAACCTGCAACTGCGCAACGTAGCAGCAGTGATGGTGACGGCTGATCTGCCGCCGTTTTCAAGGCCGGGCCAGCGCTTGGATATAGTGGTTTCGTCGATAGCCAACGCACGTAGTTTGCGAGGCGGTACGCTGTTAATGACACCTTTAAAAGGTGCCGACGGGGATACCTATGCTATTGCCCAGGGCAATATGTTGGTAGGTGGCGCAGGTGCCCAAGCGGGAGGCAGCAGCGTGCAGATCAATCAGCAGGCTTCGGGGCGTATTCCCAATGGTGCCCTGGTTGAAAGGGAAGTGCCGCTCAACCTGGGCGGTAACGGCGGAATGCTTGAATTGCAACTGAACGATTCCGATTTTGGCACCGTTCAGCGTATGGTCACAGCTATTAATAACGAGTTTGGCCAGTCGGTTGCCTATGCGCGTAACGGACGAGTAATTGCCCTTGATGGTCCTATGGATGACAACGCGCGTGTCAACTTTATGGCGCGCGTTGAAAACGTTCGGGTGACGCCCACAGAGGCACCGGCGCGTGTTGTGCTGAATTCACGTACCGGCTCGGTAGTGATGAACAGTGCCGTCACATTGCGAGAGGCGGCGGTTGCCCACGGAAGTCTATCGATCATGATTGACACCCAGTTTGGTGTTAGCCAGCCTAATCCCTTTGGTGAGGGCGAGACGGTGGTGGTCCCCGACGCGGATATTGATATTGAGCAGCAAGAGGCTTACCTGCAAATCGTAGAGGGCGCGCAGCTCAACGAAGTGGTCAATGCATTGAATGCGTTAGGCGCTACACCTCAAGACTTGATGTCGATTCTGGAAGCGTTAAAAGCGTCGGGTTCACTGCGTGCTGAGCTGGAGGTTATTTAATGAGTGCGAGTGATATGACTAATCAGTTCGCCCTGGATATGAATGGCTTTCAGCGGCTGCAACATACCGCAAGAGTCAACCCCGAAGCTGGCGTGAATGGTGCAGCTCAGCAGTTTGAAGCGCTATTTATTCAGATGATGATGAAGAGTATGCGCGACGCGACGCCCAATTCAGGGCTGATGAACAGCAGTGCGACGGATACATATCAATCGATGCTGGATCAACAGTGGTCACAGGTGATGGCTTCGCGTGGAATGGGCCTTGCTGAGGTTTTGGTTGAGCAGTTGGAGCGCCAAGGTGCCATCTCAAAAGCACAACCAAATGCCGATCAAGAGTTACAAGCATTAATTGCCGGCATTCCCCGTGGCACCCCCCGTGTGCTTGACGATTCATTTGCGGCTAATGCTGACAGGATTGACACCACAAATACGCAGGGCAGCGGTCAATTCTTAGCCGAGCTAGAGGCCATTCGCCAAGGCGTGGAGAAGGGTAATACAGTAGATGAAACTGCACTAAACCAGCGTGAGCAGACGGCCTTAGGTCACGTAGATAAATTTATTCAAACGTTAGCGGCTCCAGCCCAAGCGGCTAGTAAGAACACCGGCGTTCCCGCAGAACTTATTTTAGCCCAGGCGGCGTTAGAAACAGGCTGGGGGCGGCACGAAATTGCGACTCGCAATGGCAACAATAGTCATAACCTGTTTGGTATCAAAGCAGGTAGCCGTTGGCAGGGCGAAACAACCGATATTGTGACTCACGAATATATCAACGGGCGACGAACGCAGGTGGTCGATACCTTCCGTGTCTACGACTCGTTTGAGCATGCCTTTACAGACTATGCCGGCTTAATCGGCAATAACCCCCGCTATGCCGGTGTAGTTCAGGCGCCCAATGCAGAGCAGGCAGCGCGTGCACTGCAGTCAGGCGGGTATGCCACTGACCCGCTCTACGCTGAAAAATTAGTCGCGGTGATGAATACCATGGGGCCACTTAACGCTGACGGCAATTTCTTAGCCGATTCGCGCTAGCCCTTTCCTCAAGTTTTTCTGCGCAGTGCCGATACTTAAAGAAGATATAGGTATTGGCCTAAGGAATTGAACCATGAGCATGTTTTCGATCGGCTTAAGCGGCCTCAATGCCGCGCAGAATGCCCTGAACACAAGCAGTAATAATATCAGTAATGTCTATACGCCTGGCTATAACCGAGAGTTGGCCCAGTTGGGTGAAGGCCGTGTCGGGGGTGGGGTTCGTGTCAATGATATAGAGCGCCAGTTCAATACGTATGTGGCTGACCAGTTAAATAGTGCCAAAACACAGTCAAGTGCTTTAAACACTTACTATAAGCAGGTATCGCAAATCGATAATCTGTTAGCCGATCGCAAGGCAGGTCTAGCTCCTCTGATGCAGGGATTCTTCTCATCGCTGGAAGATCTAGCGGCCTCGCCCTCTGATCCGGCGTCTCGCCAGGGTGTACTGGGTCAAGCCAATACGCTAAGTTCACAGTTCCGTTCTTTTGATGGCTACCTGCAAGAGATGCAGGGCAATATTAATGGCCAAATTAAAGATGAAATTACCCAGATTAATAACACCACCGAGCAGATCGCAGGGTTAAATAAACAGATTTCCCTGGCGCGTGCGCGTAGTGGCGAGGCGCCGAATAGCCTGCTAAATCAGCGTGATCATATGGTTTCCGAGCTTAATGAGCGTATGGATTTGCGCCTGAATATTCAGGATGGCAAAACCTACAACATTAGCCTGCCCAATGGTCAGCCGCTGGTGACGGGCACTGACTCGTTTCAACTCGAAGCGATGCAATCAGATTCTGATCCCCAGCGTACAGTGGTAGGTTATCGCGATGGGGGAGGAAATTTAGTTCAGTTAGGCGAATCGACGATTACGGGCGGGGCATTAGGTGGATTAATGACCTTCCGTTCGGAGACCCTGGATAAAACCCAGAATCAAATTGGCCAATTAGCTGTCTCGCTCTCGGTGGCCTTTAACGAGCAGCATAAGAAAGGCGTAGACCTTGATGGTGAGCAGGGCGGAGACTTTTTTACCGTACGCTCGCCTCAGACTTATAGCAATGAGAATAATGCTGGGACGGCCGTCATTGAGTCTGCGGCGTTTGATACTGAAACTATTGACCAGCTTCGCGCGACAGATTACACCGTGCGTTTTGAAGGTGGCACGCCTACGGTCACACGCAACGACAATGGCATGGCGTTAGGAAATGAAGCCGTTGAGTGGGATGCTGGCGCCGGAGAGCTCACTTTCGGTGGGGTAACGCTCAACTTCAGCGGCACTCCGAGTAATGGTGATCGTTTTGAAATTCAGCCTGTTCGTCGTGCCGGTAATGGTATGGATTTGAACATTGCTGATGTGGACAAGATAGCGGCGGGTGACGCAGGCTTTATTAATGTAGGAAATAATACGGGTAACTCGTTTGAGCGTGAGGGTGATTTAAACGTTAGCAATTTAGCTATATCTGCTGATGCTTTCGCCGATAACAGAAAGTATCAATTTGAGGTGGAGTCGGATGGTACGGGTACGGAGGGCACGCTGACAGTGAAGCCGGCGGCAACTATAACGGTTGGCGGTGCTGCCTTTGATGCGTCTAGCGACACGCTGTCTGTTGGAGATACTGTTGAGGTTGATGGTATCAGCTTTACGGTTGGTGCTCTCCCGGCTGCAGGCGAAACGTCGTCATTGACAGTTAACCAGACTATTTTTGCTACTGGCGATAACCGCAACGCTTTGGCGCTGCAAAACCTGCAGGCCGAGTCGAAAGTAGGTGGTAGCGCCACCTTTACCGGCGCCTATGCCTCAATGGTCAGCGATGTGGGTAATCGTACTAATATTACACAAGTGAACTTGGATGCCAGGCAGGGGCTTACGGATCAGCTGACCGCTGTGCAACAGTCCGAGTCTGGGGTTAATTTAGACGAGGAAGCCGCTAACTTAATCCGTTACCAACAGTACTATCAGGCCAATGCGCGTGTGATTGACACCGCAGGAACGCTGATGGATACCATCTTGAACCTGCGCGGTTAATTCGGGAGCTTAAGTTATGCGTATTAGTACCGTTACCATGTTCGAACAAAGCACGGCGTCTATGAACCGCCAGCAAAGCGATTTGATGAAAGTCAGTCAGCAGATCGCCAGTGGCCGACGCGTGGTTAACCCGTCAGACGATCCCCAGGCCGCTTCGCGGGCGGTTGGTGTGGATCAGGCAAAGGCGGTGACTGAACAGTTTTCAGATTCTCGTGTCTCTGCACGTAACTCGCTGTCGCAGACAGAAAGCATTATTAATAGCGTTAGTGATGCGATAACAAGTGCCAAAGGATTACTGATTCAGGCGTCCAGCGACACGCTGACTGACGAAAACCGTGAGTCCATCGCTAGCGAGCTCAAAGGCGTTTATGAAACGATGCTGGGCCAAGCTAATTCCACCGATGGCAACGGTCGCTATTTGTTCGGCGGTTATAACGATAGCAACCCTCCTTTCGTTAAGCAGGGCGACGGTGGAGTGGTATATCAGGGTGACAGCAATGTCCGCGAGCAGCGTGTCGACGCAACGCGTTTAATGCCGGTAGCCGATAATGGCGAGACTATCTTTAAAAGCGTACCTAGCGGTGCAGGCTATGTGGCTGAAGCAAAGAAAGAAGATGGAACTCTTAACCAGGGAAGCGTGACATTTCGTGGGCCGCAGATCAACAATGTTAACGACGCTGATTATGGTGATGACTTTCGTATTACTTTTACCAGTGATAGTGCATTCAACGTTGAAACGTTTGATGGAACCGATTGGAATCCAGTTAATGCTGCTCTCACTAACGTTCCTTACACGGGAAATCAGGATGATACCGCTCAGCAGGTGAGCTATGGCGGAGTTTCGATTAATCTCTCGGGAACGCCAGAGGTAGGCGATTCAGTTCTAGTCGCGCAAGCCGACGGCGAACAGCGCCAGCCGGATCTCTTCCGTACCATGGAAGAGGCTATTCGTGTATTAGAAAACCCTGCTGACGATGCCACTAAGAAAGCCGATCAGCGCAATACCCTGAATACGGCTATGCGCGACCTGGACAATAGCCTTGATAACGTCCTGACCGTGCGGGCCTCTGCCGGGGCTCGCTTGAATGAACTTGATGTTATCGATTCGGTAAGCAGTAACCGAATGCTAAATTATGATCAAACGCTTTCAGATTTAGTCGATCTGGATTACACAGAAGCTATTTCTGAGTATATTTTGCGACAAGTCGGTATGCAGGCGGCGCAAAAAGCGTTCGTGGATATTAAAGGCTTATCGTTATTTAACTATATGTAACGAACTTCTAGTTCTTACGCGTTTTAGAAAAATCCCCCATGCTTTTTATTAAGTATGGGGATTTTAGTTTAAAGGAGCCATTGTCTCGATTAGTCCCTGCATAAATCCTAGCCCCTGAGTAAATAAGCGCTGCAAAAAGCGATTAATGTCGGTCATCAAAACCATCATTAATATCAGGCCCACGATGAGAGAGGTAGGGAAGCCGATATTAAATACCGTGAGCTGCGGAGCCGAACGGTTCAGTATGCCCAGTGCCAGGTTTATGGTCAGCAGTGACCCCACCAGCGGTAACGCCAATAACATACCCGAGGCAAAAATTGTTCCCGCATACCGGGCGAGTAACTCAAAGGCACCTGGGTTAAACGTCCCAATACCAATGGGCAACGTTTGGAAGCTCATAATCAGGGTTTCCAGCACCATCAGGTGTCCATTCATCGCCAAAAACATGAGCAGGGTGATCATATAGAGAATACGTGATAGCACCATAATATTGGTGCCGCTTGATGTATCAAAAAAGCTCGCAAACGCCAGGCCCATTTGCAGGCCGATAAAATCCCCCGCGGCTTGAACGACCGCAAACATGATGTGCATGACGAGTCCCATTGCTAAGCCGATTAGGATCTGTTCGATCATAACCCCGACCCCAGCCCAAGACATGATGGCGATATCGGGCATGGCCGGTAAAATCGGCGCAATGACAATGGCAATTAGAGCAGCAAGGCCCACTTTAGCTTGGTTAGGAACGCTGGAGTGACCCCACAGAGGTGAGGCCGCCATGAAAGCAGTGATGCGCGCAAACGGCCATAAAAAAGCCACCAACCACCCCTGCAGTTGTGCGAAAGTGACTTCCACCATACGCTACATCACCATGCTAGGGATATTGGTAAAAAGACGGTGAGTAAAGTCGGTAATCAATCCAATCAGCCAGGGGCCAGCTAATACCAGAACTGTAAAAACGGCCAAAATTTTAGGAATAAACGTGAGCGTCATTTCGTTAATTTGCGTCGCGGCTTGAAACAAGCTGATGATAAGGCCGGTGAATAGCGCCGCAAGTAGCATGGGGCCAGCAAGGAGTAGCGTTACACGCATACCTTGATAAGCAATGCTCATCACCATTTCAGGGGTCATAGCTGTGATCCTCTGTGTCGTATATACGACGTGCCGTATAGAACGACGCGACCTACTTTAGTAATAAAACTATCTCTATGAAGCGCTATATCATGTAAAAGCTTTCGGCCATCGAGCCAATAATAAGCTGCCAGCCATCTACTAAAATGAAAAGCATTAGCTTAAAAGGTAACGAGATAGTAATCGGTGGCACCATCATCATACCCAGCGCCATCAAGGTACTGGCTACTACGAGGTCAATGATTAAAAACGGGATAAAAATAGTGAAGCCAATTTGAAACGCTGTTTTAAGCTCGCTAGTGACGTAAGAGGGCAATAATACTCGCATGGGTAACTCTTCCGGGCCTTGCATCGGCCCTATATCCGCCAAGCGAACGAACAGGGCCAGGTCGGGCTCGCGGGTTTGGGCAAGCATGAATTCGCGAAATGGTTGCTGGGCAAGTAACAAAAATTCTTCAAAATTAATCGTTTCATTAGTCAGAGGTACCCAGGCGTTGTCATACACCTGTGCTAATACTGGCGACATGATAAAAAAAGTTAAAAATAGCGCTACCCCCAAGAGTACTTGGTTGGGCGGCGTTGCCTGGGTGCCCATTGCCGTGCGCAATAGGCTGAGCACAATAATGATGCGAGTGAAACTCGTCATCATTAGCAGCATGGAAGGTAAAAACGCTAGCGAACTTAGAAAAAGCAGTGTTTGCAGCGAAAGCGACCACTGCTGTCCGCCGTCTTCTAACGGCTGCGAAATAATGCCAGGGATCTGCTGTGCATGCACTGGGCCTGCTATAAAGCACGCGACAACAATAACCAGACATAGCGAGATCGGCTTAGCCATTTTGCTCTTCAAAACGATGCGCTTAAAAGCACAGGGCCAAGAAAGGTGCATCCATTGCCTCATGGCGTCTGATGTGGATCGGTGGGCGCAGATGAATCGAGGCGGCGGCCTGCGGCTAGCGCTTTTGATAGGCGACGCGAAAAGCGTGAGGAAGGCGTAGCCGATGGAGTTGGTGGGCGCTCTTCTGGGGCCGGTCGCTCGTGCAGTTTGGTAATGCGACCACTCCCAACACCAACGACCAGCCAAGTATCTTCCACTTCTACAATCACAATACGCTCACGATTGCCCACAGCAGTACTACCCACAATACGAAGGTTGGCGCCATGGCGAGTGGTGTGGTTACTCCAGCGCTTTAAAAGTGCCGTGCAGATTAAAATGATCGCTATGACGAGTGCTAAGGCAGCGGCTGTCTTGCCTAAGACAGCCATGCCTATCAATGCCTCGCCACCGTTACCTAGTGCATCGAGCGAGCCGCTCTGCATAACACTCATCGGTTCAATTTATGAATACGTTCAGAAGGCGTGATGATTTCAGTAATACGAATACCGTACTTATCTTCGATCACGACAACTTCGCCTTGAGCAATCAAGTAGCCGTTAATCAAGATATCCATTGGCTCACCGGCGAGGCCTTCAAGCTCAATGACAGAGCCTTGCGCCAACTCCAGCAACTGCTTAATAGTAAGCTTCGTACGGCCGAGTTCCACGGTGAGTTTCACCGGGATATCCATGATCATCTCTAGCTCACGAGCCTGCGAAGAGCCGCTGTCAGGGCTTAACGGGCGGAAAACATCCTCACTGGCAGCTTTAGCGGCAGGTGCCTTGCGTTCTGGCTCCGAGGCCTGTTGTTCACTTTCTTCGACGGCCTCTTGCTCAGCCATAGCAGATGCCCAGGGATCTTCCTCTTCGCTAGCGGTGTCATCAGCACCTGAAGAAGCCTCTTCTTGCTCAGCCATAGCAGCTGCCCAGGGATCTTCATCTTCGCTAGCGGCATCGGCACTTGAAGACGTTTCTTCCTGCTCAGACATGGCATCCGCTGAATCATCGTCAGAGACGTTATGATCAGGCTTATTGGGATCAGTCATGCTTTGGATTCCTTGGCTTTCTGTCGCGTAGACCCTTTAGTAAAGTCCTTGGACGATGCGTTATTCATAGCGGCATGGTCAATCATATGTAAAACACGCAGTGCATGCTGTTGACGCTGACTACCGTATTCACACTCCATCACGGGAACCCCGTCAACGCTTGCTGTGATAGAGTTCGGTATGTCTAACGGTAGCACGTCGCCCTTTTTCAACCCCATTACATGGGCGATACGGCTAGGGATTTGAGCAAATTCAGCAACCAACTCTACTTCTGACTGACGTAGCTCACTCGCCATGCGTCGTGACCAACTGCCGTCTTGGTCGTGGTTACTATCATTGATCGGGTTGGCCAGTAAATCACGCAACGGCTCGATCAGGGCATAAGGCATACATATCTGAAAATTGCTTGAAAGGTTGCCGACTTCAATATTGAACTTGGTATTCACCACAATTTCATTGGGAGAGTTGGTGATGTTGGCAAACTTTGACTGTACTTCTGAGCGTAAAAAACTCACTTCGAGCGGATAAACGACTTTCCAGCCTTCTTGATAAGCGTCAATAGCGAGATTAAGCAACCGCTGGATAATGCGCTGTTCAGTATTAGTGAATTCTCGACCGTCCGATTTAGTGACAAAGCGACCGTCACCACCGAAAAGATTATCGACCACCATAAAGACAAGATTGGGTGGAAAAACCACCAGAGCTGAACCACGCAGCGGCTTCATCGACACTATGTTCAGGTTTGTCGGCACGGGAACATTACGTGAGAACTCGCTAAAGCTTTGGTAGCGAACGGACTCTACGGTAATGTCTGCGCTTCGCCGTAATAGGTTGAACAGGCCAGTACGGAAATAGCGCGCAAAGCGCTCGTTGATAAAATCTAGCGCATGCAAACGCTCACGAATGACGCGATGCTGGGTCGACGGGTCGTAAGGGCGAATCTTCGCTTCATCTTTCGCTTGGGAAGATGAAGCCGATGGCTCATCATCCCCACTAACGCCCTTCAGTAGGGCATCGATTTCTTCCTGGGACAGTAGATCGTCCTGTGACATGAACGGCTCCAGTTCCCGAGGTTATTGCACGATAAATTCGGTGAATAAAACTTCACGCAAATCAAGCGGCGGCTGATTTTCCGTCAGCGGGACGTTGAGTCGATCAACAATCGCTTGTGCAAGCTGCTGCTTACCTTCAGAGGAGGTAAGCTCATCAGCCTGCTTGCCGGACAGTAGCATCAGCAAGCGGCTACGCACTTGGGGCATGTGTTCTTCTAGAATCGCTTTACTTCCCTCATTACCCACACGCAGAGTCACGCCTGTATAGAGTAAGCGTGAGCCATAGCTGTCATCGGCAAGGTTGACGGTAAAGGGTTCAATACGCATGAAAATAGGCGACTCGAGTTCCATTGCCTGCTGCATCTCTGCGTCTTCCGAACCGTCATTACGCTGATCGACTACCATATATATAGCCACTGCTGCGCCTGCTGACGACAGCAAGACCAGGATAATCATTATCCAGAGTAGTTTTTTTGACCCACCGCTTTGTTCTGCCATTTGCGATTCCTGTGAACTCCATGCGTATCACTAGCAACGTATTATGCCTAACGCGCATGCTGGTGATGAAATGAACAGGCTCATTTGGCAAGCCTATCTTTTGGTTTAGCTATTTAATGTGCGTATTTATTTGCGCAGTACCAGAGTAAATATACAAATTCAGGCACCTCCGCTTAAGCATAAAGGTCTACGCGTCCATCCAGTATCAATGGGCTGCTTCCAGCACTTTGTGTTGCTTCATCCAAACCAATATCGCCGCCGTCACCGCCCGCTTCAGTGCCTTGTTGACCGCTTGATTGGGCAAAGCCCTGAGCGTTGGGGTCACGCTGTTCGCCAACCGATGTCTCACCTAGCGATATGCCTTGCTCAGCCAGCGCTTCCCTTAGCTGGGGAATCGCTTGTTCGAGCACTTGCCGCACCTGTGCATGGGCTGACAAAAAGTGTGCTTGAGCTCCCTGCTCACCAAATTTTAGTGAGATGGAAAGTGGCCCTAGCTCTGCCGGGTTTAACTGCATTTGGACATGCTGTTCGCCCCCGCGCTGTGAAATTTGCACCAACTGCTGGCTTAGCTGTTGTGGCCAAGCTGGGTTTGTTACAGGCGTTGTTAAAGTGGCAGCTGTTGGATTGACCGCGGGAGTAAACCCTTGTGCTGATGGTGATGAGGGTGGCGGACCACTGGAGCTTAAAGAGAATCCGGAGAGTAAGTGCTCACTTGCTGGAGCTCCTTTAGGCGCGCCCTCTACGGTCATTAGAGCACCCATGAGCGCCTCGCTACTGATTTGAGAGACTGCACTACCAGTGTTTATTTGAGCAAATAAAGTATCAGACTGTGGTCTTGGGGCTGCCTGGAGCTCGACGACAGGCGAGCGGGCATTGGCTAATTGAGCCGCCTCAGCAGGTAGTGGGTTAGTGCTCTGTTGCTGGCCCACCAGCACATTTAGTGCGGAGACGAGCTGCGCAGCTTCCGTTTGATTAATATTTAGCTGTTTGGCAACCGCCTCCAGCACCGCCGGAGCTATTGAAGACTCTAACTCCGCCTCAGGGCTGCTTTCAGAAAAGGAGGCCATAAGTGCAAGGCGGCCAGCAATTTCGTCAAGGGACGTTGATGCCTCTCCACTATTAAGCCTTAGTGTGTCCACGCTGATGGCTGAGTTCGGCTGTTGAAGCTGAGCCAAAAGTGCGGATAAGTCGCTCTCACTGACATCAAGGCCCAGGGTTTCAAGAAGTGCGCTCAAATTCTCAACGTCGGCTTCTAATGCGTCTGATAAAAGCGTGGCGAGAGTATCGAGCTGCGTTTGCTGAAGTGGGGCCTGATGGGCGCTAGTTTCACTAGGCATAGGTGCTGATAAACGGTGGGTATCAGACGCATGTAGCAGCGTCTGATGAAATAAACCGTTGGCTGAGTCTTGTCGGCTAAAAGCGCCTTGAGACTGCGTCTGAGGCGAACCTTGGCTGACTGAAAGCAACTGGTGAATATTCATGTTCAGTTCCCTGGCACCGCTAATGCGGAGTGTCGTTATGCTGACGAGCCACGCGGCTAGTCACCAGATCATCGTTTGTTTTTTGTTCCTGACGCTCACTGCGGCGGTGCTCTTCTAACAGACGACGAGACGCCAGTGTATCGTAGGAAGAGAGCTTTCGCTGCTCTTGTTGCCAGTTCTTTTTGCTCTGTTCGACGCTTGCCTGTTGAGAGGCTAACGCTTGGCGAGCGCGGCTTAAGGCAGCGTCCAAAGAGGCCAGGAACTGTTGATAATTGTACATGGTGGCGGGGTCAATGCCGTCACTCATCGCTTTTTGCAAACGCTCGGCGTATTCCGCCCGATAGCTCAACAGTGACTGTAACTGAGCGGTCGTTTGCTGCTCTGTTTGTCGCTCTTGAGCCAGTGTCTTGCCGGCTTGATCGCGGGCGCCTCTGGCTAAGTCAGTCAACATTTCAAGCTGTGAATTGCTCATGCGCGTCCTCCTACTAGGGCGTGCAGCGCTTGGCCTGCATCCGCGAGCGTTGCACACTCATCAATATTCTGTTGCAGGAAGTTTTCTAACGATGGAAAGCGTTTCACTGCCTCATCAAGCTGTGGATCATGACCAGGGCTATAGGCCCCTACACTGATAAGATCCCGGTTACGCTGGTAGCGCGAGAACAGTTGCTTGAAGACCCGCGCTTCCTGGAGCTGCTCGGATGAGGCAATTGATGTCATCGCACGGCTAATCGAGGCTTCAATATCGATTGCCGGATAATGACCGGCTTCCGCTAATGTTCTCGACAGCACAATGTGCCCGTCTAGAATGGCGCGAGCAGAATCGGCAATAGGGTCCTGTTGGTCATCGCCCTCTGTTAGAACGGTATAAAATGCCGTAATGGAACCACCGCCACGCTCAGCGTTACCTGCACGCTCCACTAACCCAGGCAGTTTGGCAAACACCGACGGCGGATAACCTTTAGTAGCGGGTGGCTCACCAATGGCCAGGGCAATTTCCCGCTGTGCCATGGCATAACGCGTCAGTGAGTCCATAATCAGCAGGACATCACGACCTTCGTCACGAAAGCCTTCTGCCAAGCGTGTCGCATAAGCAGCACCCTGTAGGCGCTGTAACGGTGAGGTGTCGGCGGGAGCAGCGACCACAACAGCGCGCCGGCGCCCCTCAGGGCCTAAAATATTATCGATAAAGTCCTGTACTTCACGGCCCCGCTCACCAATCAGGCCAACCACAATCACATCGGCCTTGGTGTAACGCGCCATCATGCCTAGCAGCACTGATTTACCTACCCCGGAGCCTGCAAAAAGCCCCATTCGCTGACCTCGCCCTACGCAGAGTAGTGCATTAATAGCGCGAATTCCGACGTCGATTTGCGCATCGATCGGCGCGCGAGAAAGCGGATTGAGAGGTGGTGAACTGAGTGTTGCCCGGGGTATCTCTTCGACGCTCTCACGATCATCAAGCGGATTGCCGTTGCCATCTAGAACACGGCCCAACAGGCTTTCGCCCATTGGAAAGCGGCGTGCGCTGTTGTTGCCGCTCTCATCCAGAGGTGCGACACGAGCGCCAGGCATCAGCCCAATCACCTCTTCCAAGGGCATCAGAAATAGTTTGTCGCCAGAAAAGCCGACGACCTCTGCTTCAGCATGTCTATCGCTGTCAGATAAGCGGCCGTCGCTGCCTGGCAATTCAATCCGGCAGGCGCTACCCACGGCTACACGAAGACCAACCACCTCAATCACCATACCCGTTGCGCGAATAACTCGGCCGCTATTGCGGTAGCGAGGCAGATGGCTGACACGCTGCTGCGTGCGTCGCAACGCCTTATTCCAACGATGTTGATGGGGACAGGTGGTATCTGCCATAGCGTATCCGCCTAGGATGAAGGAACGTTAGAGGAGGGTGGGGAATTGAGACCGCGCTTGCGCGATTGAGCCTGAATGGCGTGCCAACGGCTTTCGAAGGTAGCATCAATTTCACCCTGGGCACTGGTTACCCGACAGCCGCCCCGGGCAAGTTGGTCATCCGGTTGCAGCTTCCAGTTGGCGGCCCTGAGCTCATTGCCCAAGTGCTCTTCTACTAGAGCGTGATCATCGGGGTTGAGCCAAAGGCGCTGCTGACCTACCAAGGGTGGCTCGGTGTGCAGTAGCTCGCGGACAATGGCTAAAATTTGTTCAGGCGTATCCTGCAGGGCATCACTGGCAAGCTGTTTGCCGGTGGCTAGTGCTAACTCGACCAGGTCGTAGGCGATGGTGTCATCAAGGCGTTCAAGCGCATCTGAAAACTGTTTGCCCAGCGTTTCCAGCGGCGCAACGGTCTTGCGAACTTGTGCTTCTAACTCGACCTTTGCCTGCTCGGCAGCTTCTTCTAGGCCTTTTTCGAGCCCCTCGTTACGGCCTTGTTCAAAGCCTGCGGCATAACCCTCTTTTTCGGCCTGCTGACGAATACGCTCGTGCAGTGCCTGGCGTTCATTCTCTTCGCGCTGGCGTGCCAGCTCGGCGGCTTTTTGCGCTGCTTGTACTTTGCGCTGGTGGGCGGTGGGTACCTCGCCATCTGATGTGTGGTTGCTCTGCGTGGCTGCCAACTCATCCATTTGCCAGCGACGCCAATCGCCATGGCGATCAAATTTAGGCGAGTGAGTATTAGACATACTCGTCGTCTCCGCCCGCCAAGACTATTTCTCCTGAATCAGCTAAACGCCGTACGACTTGCAGGATAGCTTTCTGCTCGGTTTCAACTTGAGAGACGCGGATAGGGCCGCGGGCTTCCATATCTTCACGAACTAAATCGGCAGCGCGCTGCGACATATTGCGCAGGAACTTGTCCACCAGAGCGTCTTGAGCCCCTTTAAGGGCCACCACCAGCGAGTTGGTTTCGACTTCTTGCAACACCATCTGGATAGCGCGGTTGTCGAGGTCAAGCAGATTCTCGAACAAGAACATTTCGTCGATAATTTTCTGAGCCAAATCTTCGCTGTGCGCACGCACGGTCTCGATAGCGGTCTCCTCTTGGGAGGAGTTCATTAAGTTGAGTATCTCGGCCGCGGTTCTTACGCCGCCCATTTTGCTGCGCTTGAGATTCTGGCCATCCAGCATGCTGGTGAGTACTTCAGTCAGCTCTTGTAGTGCGGCGGGCTGAACGCCGCTAAAGGTGGCGATGCGAAGTACCACATCATTACGCAGTTTTTCTTCAAATAGTTCGAGGATATCGGACGCTTGGTGGCGATCCAGGTGAACCAGAATCGTCGCAATGATTTGTGGGTGCTCGTCGCGAATGAGTTCGGCCACCATGGAGGCTTCCATGAGGTTAAGTGCGTCGATGCCCGAATTATTGCCCGTTGTTTCGAGAATATCTTCAATTAGGCTCGTCGCGCGTTCGCTGCCCAGCGCTTTGGTCAATACCGAGCGGATGTGATCGCTGGAGTTAAGGTTAAGCGCTACAAACTCTTCGGACTCCTTATGGAACGCTTCGAGCACCGCCTTCATGTCGTCATGGGAGACCTGGTTCAGCCGGGCCATCTCCATACTAATTTCTTGTACTTCAGCGGCGCCGAGGTACTTAAACACTTCAGCGGCACTGTCTTCATCGAGTGCAAGCAATAAGACAGCGCTCTTGCGAGCACCGCTCATTTCAGCAATTGAACTACTCATTAGCATTCATCCAGCTACGAATGATCATCGCGACCATGCGGGGGTCTTCCTGAGCCATTTCACGCAGGTCATTGAGGTTATGCTCATAGAGTGAGGTTTTACGCCGACGCTTCGGCTTGGCGTAGGTCTCATCGCTCTCGTCAGGTGCTTCTTCACCCTCATCGTCATCATCGCCACCGACGCTAGCCGCCAGCGTCCCGCCAGGTGCAGCCGTTGCCATGACCGGCATTTGGGTATAGCGCTTAATCAAGGGGCGCAAAATCAGCAGGTAGAGCAATAGGATCGCCAGCGCAACCAGTAGGTAACGACCCACAGTGGCAGCCATTGACAGAATATCGGGGTCTTTCCACCACTCGACATCCACGGTTTCCTCGACACTGCGCGCAAAGGGGGAATTGACGACTTCAACTTCATCCCCGCGCAATTGCGAGAACCCCATTGCTTGACGAACCAAGCGTTCAATTTGAGCCACCTCATTGTCCGTTAGGGCTACGTCGACCCATTCGCCTTCGTCGTTCATTTCCGAGCGGAAGTTCACGACCACCGCAGCGGATAGCCGCTCTATCTGGCCGAGGCGGTGCTGGACATGCTCAATGCTGCGATCGACTTCATAGTTGATAACGTCGTCTTGGCGCAAGTTACGCAACGCTTCCGGTGGCACATCTTCTTGCTGGTTGTCACCTTCTTCCTCACCTTCCGGCTGGTTGATAGGGGAGGGCATGGTGCCGGGTGGCGTATTGGTGAGTGCGCCTGGAATGCCTGTGGCCAATGGGTCTTCACCGTCAAATGCAAGGCTCATCTGGCGGCTACGCACGGCTGCTTCGTTGGGCGGTTGGTTGGGCCCGTAGCGTTCAGAGGTTTGCTCGCGCCGCGAGAAATCGATCTGCGCTGCAACCTGGGCGCGCACGTTATCGCGACCCAAAATAGGCGTTAGAATATGCTCGATGCGCTGCTGGTAAGAGCGCTCAACCTCGGCAATATACTCAAGCTGCGAACCATCCAGGTCGTTTCCATTGCTTGTCTCTGCAGACAGCAATCGGCCATCCTGATTAACCACGGTGACATCTTCAGCAGCAAGCTCTGGCACGCTACCCGAGACCATGTGGACGATCGCGCTGACCTGGCCTTCACCCAAAACGCGGCCAGGTAAAAGGGTTAGCACAACGGATGCTTTAGCTGGCTCACGATCACGAATAAATACCGATGGTTTGGCCATGGAGAGGTGAACCCTCACGCCTTCTACCGGCCCCAGCGATTCAATTGAGCGCGCAAGTTCTCCTTCCAGGCCCCGCTGGTAATTAATCTGCTCAGCAAACTGGCTAATGCCAAATGCCTGGCTATCCATTAACTCAAGGCCAAGATTGCCGCCGCGGGGAAGACCCTGCTCAGCAAGCTGTAGGCGAAGCGTGTGGACCTGGTTACTAGGAACCATCAACGCTTGGCCGCCTGCACTGAACTGATAAGGAATACCGCGGGCATCGAGCTCATTGATGATACTGCCACCATCAGCTTCGCTCAGGTTGCTGTAAAGCACGCGGTAGTCAGGACTGCTGGCCCACATAAAGAGAGCCGCCACAATAGCAATTGAGGCAGCACCAGCGACGAGCAGTGCGACTAGTGGATTGCCACGCAACTGCTTCACCGTGCGCTCGAAAGCCGAGCTGCTGGGGGTGTCGCGTTCGGTATTTCCACTACCTGTGCTTCCACTACGGGGAGCGGCTTGATTCGTACTGTTTTGACGGCCTGCCGTTGCACCAGTTTCGCTCATGCATCCCTCCAAAGGGGCAGGCAATACTGGCGTCGGCCCAGGCGCATCACCAAAGAAGGCATAGGCTATATCCGTCAATCGCGGTTATCCGCCTAAAAGATGAGGCGGAATTGTGATGACGGCTATTATCCGGTGGCTAGTCGAGCCTAAAGGAAAGATAAGCTTTGCTTTTTATGCGCATTTGTCCGTATGAGGCGAGTTGCTTTGGTGTTAGGCTTTTCGCATTAGATCTTTTTTGCGAATTGAGGTGAGCGTATGAGTACTCCCGCAATACAGGCTGCGCTACAGCAGATGCAAGGCATGGCGACCCAGGCGGCATCCACGCAGCCCCTTAGTGGTGCTCAGGCGTCAGCAGCTGTCGGGCAAGGCGGTTTTGGCGGTGAGCTACAGGCCTCTATTCAGCGCATTAACCGACTTCAGCAAGTGGCTAACAGTCAGGCGATGGCTTTTCAGGCGGGTGACCCTAATTTGCAGCTCAATGATGTGATGGTCGACATGCAGAAGTCCAGTGTTGCGTTTCAAATGGGGCTTCAAGTTCGCAACCGCTTAGTTTCTGCATATCGTGATGTTATGAACATGCAAGTGTAGGGCTTTAGACGTCAAGCTTTAGGCTTCAATAGAGATTATTCGTCCTTGCATTTCTTCTAGTCGTTCAGCGATGTCGAGTACTTCTTCTGCTGGTATCTGGCGTATTACTTCTCCAGACTCCCTGTCTATGACCCGCGTAATAACGCGTGAGGTTTCTTCGCTTAATTCAAACTCTAGGCCATGGGGGCGCATTATCTCGTTAATGCGTTGAATGGGTTCGATGAGTTCGACGGCAGAGATTTCCCGCTCGCTGGTATCTGCATTCTTAAGCTGAGTATTCGTTGTCGCTAGCTGTGCCAGTGTGTTTTCTAGCCGCTGACGTGGGTTCAAGTGGGTTAGCGCCGATGACAGCGGTGTTATTGCTTCGGTGGGTAAAGAGCTCATGGGGCACGTTCCTTTTTAAAGTCAGCTTTGGCAGCCAAGTACTAGTGTTGTAGCGTGAAACGGCAGCCATAGCTCGGATTTTTACTAATTAAAAAACGTTTCTACATGTTTATCGGCAGGACGCTGAAAAACTTTACACTTACCGACGTGGCGTTATCTTTACTTGTTATTGTGAGCGTCGACTATATAACTCCGTGTGCCTGCTTGCTACAGCCTTCCTAATAATTCTGAGAATGATGGTTTTTTGTGCATACGCCACGCTGTTGGCATCTGATATGCTTCTCCACTTTGCGGTGAACTAATTAACGCATAAGAGCAAGTGAGGCGAGAATGGTGGCGCAGCAGGATGAGTTTGAAACAATAGCAAGCACAACAGTGATCGAGTCTTTGCTGAATACCTTGATCGAAAAGGGCGGTGTATCGCTCTGTCTTGCCGCGACGGGTGCGCGTCCAGAGCCCATTGTCTTGATGGAGCAGCACCTGGGGCAAACATTGGTGATGGATCTCTCATCAATTGATTATTTGCTTCACCATCTTCAGGGCGGCGCCGCTTTTTACTTGCGCGGGCAGGCGCAAGGCAAAGTGGTGCAAACGCCTCTGCTGCACCTGACGGAGACGCGTCAGGCTGGAGGGCGCTTTCTGTGTTGCAGTGATTATCCAGCATCGTTGGAAGTATTGCAGCGCCGTGAGTCCTTTCGCGCTGAGTTGCGCATGGGGATGGTGGTGTCGGCAGGCTTGTGTGGTGGCGATGCTGAAATAGGAGGTGAGTTGCGGGATTTATCCCAAGACGGCTGCCAGCTTGAGTTGCCTTTGGCGGCTAGCGGCCTGTTGGCGGAGGTTGCTAGTCCACTGAAGCTAGCGTTTACCTTCCCCGATGGCACGTATTTTGAGGTGCTTGGAGAGCCTCGCCATCAAAAGACAGACGCTGAGCGCCATCTGTTGCGCGTCGGTTTCAACTTCGTTGAGTGTAGCGCGGAGCAAGAGCGGCAAATTTGGTATTTCGTGTGTGAAATAGAGCGCGAAGCGGCCCGTTATAAAAAAGAAGAACAAAGCGAGCGTCAACCCTCACCGCTGTTCGCCCTGCCAAGCAGGCGTTCGGGCGCCGGAGAGTTGATTGGGCGGCGTGATGTCCAGCGCTATGCTACCCCCATGGCGCGTCGGCTGGTAAAAGTCGCCGCCTATCTGGATACACAGCTGCTGTCGTTACAACAAGGTAGCGATATCGATGGTCGTCAACTCTCCCGCTATGCTGATCGAGTATTAGATCTTCACGAAGAGGATCGTGAGGCATTGCTATTTGCCTCTCGATGCTTATTTCCAGAGCCTTTAATCGTGCGCCACGGTATTGCAGTCGCCATTCATTTGCTCGATTTTGTGGGTGCCAGCATGCCCCGTGAACTACGCAAGGCGATAGTGGCCAGCGGCCTTGTTCATGATCTTGGCAAGGCGCTGGTTCCTCAAGTGTTATTCAAGGCACCGCACTTTGAGGCGAGTCATCGAAAGGCGATCAGTGAGCATGTTCAATTGCTGCTTGGTCGTTTGCATAGCTGCCAGTGGCTGTCGGCGGGTGTCGCTCAAGCGGTGATTGGGGGGATTAATGAGCGTATGGATGGTAGTGGATATCCAGGGGGGCTGAGTGGGGCCGACCTTAGTGAATTGGCTAAAGCGAGCGCTGTGGTCGATGTAGTAGAGGCAATGCGGCGGGATCGTGCAGATCGGCCGGCTAAAACAGCGCAGCAAATTTATCGCCATTTACTGCAGCACCCACACCACTTTGATATGCGCTGGATTAAGCGCTACATCGAACATTTTAAGGGGCTGCCAGTAGGCTCGTTGGCGCGCTTTTCCAGTCAACAGCAGGGCTGGATATTACGCATCGATGCTAAAGGCAATCCCACGGAAGTGTTGCTTGCGCCGCAGGTAGAGCCGCCTATGCGTGACAACGTGGGAGTGGTCGTGCGGAATGATATAACTGAGCGGCTTGGGCGAACCGTCGGTGAGATCGCCGTGTCTACCTGAGGGGCGGACACAGAGCGTTAGTGAGTGATAAGCAGTCAATAGCTGTCATCTGCAACGCTAAAAAAGCATTGTAAGCCGTTAAAGTCTCCTAGACTCGCGCCGATAGATACTAGTAGTGCAGTTCGTTGTTTGTTTTTATCTTTTAATATTCGTGGTTTCTCACTGTATAGGGTGAGCATAAAACCACGCACAGGAGTTCCGCTTATGACTTACTCTCGCGGTGGCGCCGCCTATGGGCGGGGAGCTAACGCTTATGCGCGTGTCGGCGTAGAAAGCGGAGTGATGTCGGCAGACCCTCATCAGCTTATTGTGATGTTGTTTGACGGTGCCCAGGCCGCTATTCGTGCTGCGCGTATTCATATTCAGGCGGGCAATACGGCCGAGAAAGGCAAGTCGATAGCGAAAGCGCTGGATATCGTTAATAACGGCCTTGCCGCTGCTCTTGATCAAGAGAAAGGTGGAGAGATTGCCGAGCGCTTGGCCTCGCTTTATGACTATATTGCTCGCCTGTTATTGGCGGCCAATCTGCGTAACGATGAAGAGAGCTTAAATCAGGCCGAGCGCCTTCTCGAAGATATCGCCTCAGCCTGGCGTGATATTGGTCAACGGCAGAGCGCGTGAGGCAATAATGTCAGCATCTACATCTGCTCATGATAAAAATGCTCAACAGTCGTTGCTCAATAGCTATGAAATGCTGTTAAGCCGCGTTGAACACATGCACGAACTTGCTAATGCTGAGCAGTGGGCAGAGCTGATCGATCAGCGTACAAGCTATGTGGTGCTGGTGGAACAGCTGCGTGAGTTAGACATAACCGTATCTCTCGATAACGATGCTCTGCAGCGCAAAGCGGCGCTGCTTGAACGCATTCTTGAACATGATGTGGATATTCGGCGTCGCTTAGTATCGCGTCGCGATGAGCTGGGTAAGCTAATTGAGGTGTCTCAACGTCAGCGAGACTTGCACCGCGCTTATGCGCCCCAACAAGGCTCTGAGGTTGCGTATGAAGCGGATGAAGCTGATTCCACGAGGTCGTCGTGAGCGGTATTACCCCTCTTATTGATACGCTCTTGCACCAGGTGCTAGGGCGGCAAGGGGAGTTGTCATTGCAGCGGGCGCTGGATCAACCCGTAAAGCCTATCCCTCCAGGCCAAGGGCCGCGTGCAGTGATGGGCGATGCTAATTTGGATGGGCGAGCATCGGCGTCACCGTTAAGCGATTTAAAGCGGTTGCCGCTTCCTACCGATGGGGGGCGAACATTACCCCGTGGTGATGCATCGCCATCTCCCCCAGGTTCAACGCAGACGCATTTTAGCCCTGCTGCAAGGACTATCGCCGACGTTCTGTTACGTTTCCCAGCTCCCCCCTCGGTGATGAGACCAGAAGCACCTCTAATCACCAGCCAAGAAGCACCAGCAGCTAGTGCAGTAGCGACGCGCTTAGAAGCAAGTATTCGTGACAGTGGGCTGTTTTATGAGTCGCATTTGAAACGTTGGTTCCAGGGCGAGGGTGTCAGACAGCAGTTATTAAAAGAACCACAAATGCAGGCTGGGCCACGTCCGTTAGTGCCCCTTTTACCCACTGGTTTGGGGGCTGCGCATGCGCTGACGACGGGGTTGGCCCCATTGGTCACACCTGGGGCGCAGCAAGTGCCAGGCCAAGGTGGCATGTTTATCCTGCCCAACGTACCGCTGGTGCCCGTTAACCATGAAAATGGAATGGCCCGTTCCAGTGTTGCATCGACTGCTCCTACTGCGGGTTCGCCCGTTGCTCCCGCCCAAGCTGCTACTCCCACCCAGAATGCGCCTGCTGCTATTGCAGGCGAAGGGCGTGAGATTAGCCAGGCAAGGGAGGCAGCCGAACTGGTGGCCAACCGTCCTGCTCGCGAAATCGTCCATGAAAGTTTGCAGAGTCTGGTGCGTCAACAGCTTGAGATGTTAGTGATGCCGACTATCCGTTGGGAGGGAGATGTCTGGGCAGGAATTTTTATGGCTTTGGTTATCAACCTCCCCGCTCGCGAGGAGGGAAAAGAGGGTAACCAGCAGGAAGGTGAGCCGGATGGCGGTTGGCGCTCTGATATGCAGCTTGATGTTCCCAGTTTGGGTTCGTTCAATGCGTCTTTGTGGCTCTATCGAAATGTGTTAAGTATCGATTTCACCACCGAAAGTACGCAGGCTTATCGGCGCATTGACGCTGGATTACCCGCGTTAGAGAAACGTCTGAGCGCCTTGGACTTACAGAAGGTGCAGCTTCGCGCACGCTTTATCGAAGCGGAGGTTGAAGATGGTAGCGCCGGGTGAGCGTCGTCGCCAAGCTGTTGCGCTGGCTTATCAAGATAACGACCGTGCGCCCAGAGTAGTGGCGAAGGGCTATGGCGATTTGGCCGAGCGCATTATGGCCGAAGCTCATCGCCAGGGCATTTATGTGCACGACGCGCCAGAACTGGTAGCGCTTTTGATGCAGCTAGATCTGGACGCAGAAATCCCTTCAAGCCTCTATCAAATCGTTGCAGAACTCCTAGTGTGGGTATTCGAGTTGTCAGAAGAGGGACTGAGTCATCGTGTAATCCCTGAGTAGCCAATTACAGACGTTGTGTGCAACCATGAGAACAGGTAGTGAAAAGTCATTAACGGCGCCAGTATAATGGTTACAACATCGCGCCTGAGTCGTTCAATGGGACATCATGAGTCAAACCAACTTTCTCGATGAAATTCAGGAAATAAATTTAGCTTATTTGCTTCTAGCGCAGCGCTTGCTTGATGAAGATCGTGAGGCTGCTATGTTTCGTTTAAAAATAGACAGCGATGTCGCCGAACTGATTGTGTCACTTAGCGCTCGCCAACTTACCAAGCTGGCGCGGACCAGCCAGCTGCTGTGCCGGTTTAGTCAGATGAGTGCTGAGCGGCTTCGTCAACTCACTGACAACCCTCGTGATCAGGGATTGGCTGGCTTGCACGCCTCACTGCTTTTGGCTGGAGAAACATTTGAGCCAATGTCAGGGGAGACGAAGTGAACCAGAAAAGCTTGATCGATGAAATGCACCAAGTACAGCTGGCGATCGAATTGATTGAGCTGGGTGCGCGGCTGCAAGTGTTGGAAACAGAAACGGAATTAAGCCGTACACGTTTGATTAAGCTGTATAAGGAAGTGCGTGGCATGTCACCGCCAAAGGGAATGCTACCTTTTTCCACCGATTGGTTTATTACCTGGCTTCCCAATGTTCACTCGTCATTGTTTTACAATATTTATTTAAGCCTGAAGACGGCGGCAGGTTGCGATCGAATTGATGCCTTCGTTAAAGCATATCGACTCTATGACGAGCAGATGTCGCTGGAAAAGGCTGAGCCGGTTCTTGGGCTGACTCGCGCATGGACGCTGATACGATTTTTCGAGAGTGATTTGCTTCAACTCAATCAGTGTACACGCTGCAAAGGGCAGTTTGTGGCGCATGCGCATAGCCCCGCTCAGCACTACGTTTGTGGCATATGTCAGCCACCTTCACGGGCGGGGAAAACGCGCAAGGCACAGCAATTAAATAGTGAAAATATGTAACAAGTTCATCACCCTCGCCACTAATAGCAGGAATTAGGGTATAAGGAGTAGTGATGAGTTATTAGTCATAAAATATGAGAGCATCGGCGTAGATAGCCGCAAAAGTCAGCGATACTTTTTAATTAGATAACAGCTTAGCCCTAGTATGATAGGGCATAAGTCATGCTCGGGATGGAACATCTCTTAAACATCAGAACAGGTGGCTAAGTTTTGGTTCCCTTACATTAATACTGAATACCGCAAGGACTCTGCTTGTGCTGATACCTCTAGGCTATGTAATCGTATTGCTGTCTGTGTTTGGTGGCTATGTGCTGGCAGGCGGCAGCTTAGGTCCCCTGTACCAGCCCCTTGAGCTGCTGATTATTGGCGGCGCGGGTGTTGGTGCATTTATCGCAGCGAACAATGGTAAGGCGATTAAAGCGACATTTAAAATTCTGCCCCGGCTAAAGCGCGCAAAAAAATATAACAAAGCACTTTATATGGAGCTAATGGCACTGCAGTTCAAGTTACTGTCCAAAATTCGCCGTGAGGGGATGTTGGGCATTGAGCGGGATATTGATAACCCGCAAGAGAGCCCTCTGTTTCAGGAACACCCGACGGTGCTGGCCGACCCGCATATCATGAATTTCCTGACCGATTATCTGCGCTTAATGGTTAGCGGTGGTATGGAGCCTATGGAAATCGATGAGCTGATGTTGCATGAAATTGAGGTCTTTGAGCAGGAGGCCCACGTGCCCATTGACGCCATCGCCAAAGTGGGCGATGCGATGCCCGCCTTCGGTATTGTGGCGGCGGTGATGGGGGTTGTTAAAACACTGACCTATGCCGACGCCTCACCGAGCCAGATGGGCGAGATGATCGCTCACGCACTGGTGGGAACCTTCCTGGGCATTTTGTTGGGCTATGGTTTTGTCAGCCCTCTTGCAAGTTACATTGACCGGCAGGCTAAAGAAGCCGAAAAAATGCTTCAGTGTATTCGCATTACGCTGCTGGCAAGTTTGCACGGTTACGCACCCCAGTTGGCCGTTGAGTTCGGCCGCAAGGCACTCTTTGCTGCCGAACGCCCGAGCTTTACCGAGCTTGAAGAGTACGTGAGGGATGCAAAAAAGGCCGGTAACGCATGAGTAAGGGTGGTGACAAGCGTCCGATCGTCATTCGGCGCAAAAAAGTTGTCCATGCCCATCACGGTGGTGCCTGGAAAATTGCCCTAGCGGATTTTATGACCGCTCTGATGGCCTTCTTTTTAGTGTTGTGGATTTTAAGTATCGCCAGCGAAGATGAGCGGCGCGGTGTGGCGGAGTACTTTAGCACTCCGCTCGTTAACGCCATCACCGGTGGGGATCGCTCTGGTAGTACCAGTGCGATTCCAGGCGGCGGACCGGATCCAACCCATAGCGATGGGGAGCGGGCGCGCATTGATAGCCTTCAGCGCACTCGCCCAAGCATGCAGGAGCGAAACTTCTTCAGGAATTTGCAAGAGCGTATTGAGCGAGCCATTGAGCAGGATCCCGAGCTGCGCCAGTTGCGTAGTCAGATGCGTTTTGACTTAACCCGTGAAGGGCTTCGAATACAGCTGCTGGATACCGACCAACGGCCCATGTTTGAGTTAGGTAGCGACCAAGTCGCTCCTTATATGCGTAGCCTCTTACGCACTATTGCACCGCTGCTAAACGAGCTTCCCAATGAGCTAAGTATCAGTGGGCATACTGATAGCGTTCCCTATGCGGGTGGCTATCGCGGCTACAGTAACTGGGAACTTTCCAATGATCGCGCTAACGCGTCGCGTCGCGAGCTTATTGCGGGTGGGTTTGACCCAGGTCAGTTGCTGCGCGTATCGGGCTTTGCGGATCGCGTGCTGTTGCCCGAAACTGAGCCAACTGATCCAATCAACCGACGCATAGAGTTGGTGGTGCTCTTTCCAGAGATTGCTGATGCAATTCGCGATCCTGCCGTAATGGATTCGGGTGCTGCATCGCCGGAAGCTTCAATCGAAGCGCTAGAAGCATCAGCCGAAGTGCAAATTGAATCAACACAACAAGATGAGCCTCAGGTGCAAGCGCCAGAGTGACCTGAGCCTGTCATAGCATTTTATAAAAGCGACGTTAAGGGTGGAGCGGTGAATGGATATAGCGGATTTTTTTGACACCTTTTTTGAAGAGGCTGAAGAGCTGCTGTCGGATATGGAGCAGCATTTATTGGAACTGGATATTGATGATCCAGACAGTGAGCAGCTCAATGCTATTTTCCGTGCCGCCCACTCGATCAAGGGGGGAGCGGGAACCTTTGGTTTTACCGTGCTACAGAAAACCACGCATATTTTGGAAAACCTCCTCGATTACGCACGTAAAGGCGAGCTGACGCTGCGAGCTGACCTCGTGGATACCTTTTTAGAGGCTAAAGACATCATGCATGAGCAACTCGATGCCTATCGCAGCGAAGAGGAGCCAAATCAAGAGGCATTTGAGCGCATTTGCCAAACGCTGCAACAAATTGCCCTGGATGAAATTGGCCAACAGCTAGATGGGCCGGCTACCCCAGCTTCAGAGCCCAAGGCTTCGTCTGCCTCAAGTGAGAACGGCGCAGAAGGCAAAAGTAGCGAAGAGAAAGCCGCGAACGGCCATCTGTTAGTGGCGCTTCTTAACGTTGAAGATAAAGACCGCATCTTGCTGGTTGAAGAGCTAGAGCAGCTTGGTGAAGTGCAGTCTCAGTCCGGCGACGCAAAGCGTTACGAGGTAATCCTTAAAAGCAGCGACAGTGCTGACGATATTGAAGCGGTCATGTGCTTTATTATCGAGCCAGACCAGATTGAGATTACGGCCGTTGAGGGCGTTGCTGCTGAACCAAGCCCCCCCGAGGAAGAATCTCCGGCGCCTGCTGCCCCGGCGCCGCAAGCTCCTGCAGAAAATACGGCCTCTAAAGCCAGCCCAGCAAAGGCAACTGCCAAAGAGAAACCCAAAAAAGCCGCCGCCGAGTCGTCAATCCGCGTATCTGTGGATAAAGTCGATCAAATTATCAACTTGGTGGGTGAGCTGATCATCACCCAGTCGATGCTTGATCAAACGGTTAGCGATTTAGAAGAGGATCAGTCGGTTGGCAATGCCTCATTGCAAAATGGCATGAGCCTGCTGCAGCGCAACGCGCGTGATCTCCAGGAAGCGGTCATGTCGATTCGAATGATCCCCATGGAGTTTGTATTCAGCCGCTTCCCTCGCGTGGTGCGCGACACCGCCGGTAAGCTAGGTAAAGAGATCGAGCTGATTACCGAAGGCAAGTCGACCGAGCTAGATAAAAGCTTGGTGGAGCGGATCACCGATCCGCTAACACACTTGGTGCGTAATAGCCTTGATCATGGCGTAGAGATGCCTGATGTACGCGAAGCCATTGGCAAACCGCGTATTGGTAAACTTACCTTATCGGCGCGCCATCAGGGCGGCAATATTTTGATTGAAGTGCGCGATGATGGTGCCGGTATGGATCGTGATCGTCTACTTGCCAAAGCACGTGAAAATGGTCTTAACGTGTCTGACACCATGCCCGACGAAGAGGTCTTCCAGCTCATTTTTGCCCCCGGTTTCTCAACCGCTAAAGAAGTGACCGACGTATCCGGTCGTGGCGTGGGCATGGATGTGGTGAAGCGTAACATTCAGAGCATGGGCGGTCGGGTTGAAATACAGTCGAAGCTAGGCGAAGGCACCAACACCCGTATCGTATTGCCGCTTACGCTGGCTATTTTGGACGGTATGTCGATTAAGGTCGGCGGCGAGACGTTTATTCTTCCGCTTTCCACCGTGCTTGAGTCGCTACAGCCCTCAAAAGACGATATGTATGCCATGGCCGGTGACGACGTGGTGATCAAAGTGCGCGACGAGTATCTGCCAGTGATCGCCATTCACGAAGTGCTGAACGTCGAGAATGCAATCACCGATCCCACCAAAAGCATCGCTGTCATTGTGCAGGGCGAAGGTCGCCGCTACGCCATGTTGGTCGATGAGCTGATCGGACAGCAGCAGGTCGTGGTCAAGAATCTGGAAGACAATTACCGCAAAGTCCCCGGGATCTCGGCCGCAACCATTTTAGGTGACGGTAGCGTTGCGTTGATTCTAGATATTACTGGTTTACATCGCCTGAGCCGATACAAAAAAGAGGCAGGCAAAAAAGTAGTAAACAATCAAAATCTTTCATCTTTTAAGGAGGCTGAGCCGTCATGAGTCAAGCCAACAGTGGTGCGGTGCTAGCCGCAGAAGCCGAAAACCGCGAATTCCTAGTGTTCTCATTAGGTGATGAAGAGTACGCCATTGATATTTTGAAAGTGCAGGAGATCCGTGGTTACGAAAACGTAACGCGAATTGCCAATGCGCCCGACTTTATCAAAGGCGTTACCAATCTACGTGGCGTGATTGTACCGATCGTTGATCTACGCATTAAGTTTCACTTTGAAACGGTCGAATACGGTGGCCAGACAGTGGTGATCGTGGTCAATGTTGCAGACCGGGTGGTCGGTATCGTCGTAGATGGCGTTTCCGATGTGATGACATTGACCCCCGATCAAATTAAACCAGCACCGGAATTTGGCGTCACCCTCTCATCTGATTTCCTCAGCGGACTGGGCAGTTTAGATGACCGCATGCTGGTACTCGTGGATATCGATAAGTTGCTCACCAGCGACGAAATGGCGCTAGTAGAAAGTACCAGCAGCCAATAAGGCGATCCAAGCGTGGCACAGGGAGCGTGCCAGATCCGTTTCACCTAATGATGCATTCGTGCGCTATGGAAGGTGCTAGCGAGTGCCGGTTGTGCGTGGAGAAAAGGGCGTGACACAGCGAATGCGGCAATTAATGAATAATATGACGGTGCGTTTAAGTTGGGGCTTAGTACTAGCGACGCTTTCGGTACTTGTCTTAATTGCCAGTGGTATCGGCCTTTATGCCCTGCACCATGGCGCAGCAATCGTGCAGGCATCTGGCGACGTGCAGACGCAACAAGCCGCTTTCAGTGCTTTTGCCGCAACGGTTCGCTGGGCGCTACTCGGCATTGTGGTGATGACTATTACCACGGTTGTCGTGGTTGTCTGGGGGGTAACGGCCAATGTGCTGCGCCCCCTAGATCGTTTGGTGGGCCATTTTGAGCGCATGGCGCAAGGGGATTTAAGCCAGGCAATCACTTCGCCGGGTAACAATGAAATCGGGCGGCTTTATAGCGCCATGGCGCACATGCAGGGCTCTCTCTCGCAGACGGTAGGCACTGTGCGTACCAGCGGCACATCGATTTATGAGCGCTCACAGCAAATTGCCAGTGGTAATAACGACCTCTCTTCACGCACAGAGCAGCAGGCGACTTCTTTAGAAGAGACGGCTTCTAGCATGGAACAACTAGCCTCCACGGTAAGCCATAACGCTGAAAATGCTCGCCAGGCTAGCCAACTGGCCGGAAGTGCGACCCAGACGGCACGCCGCAGCGGGGAGGAGGTGGGTGAGATCGTCAGCACCATGCAGGATATCAGCGCAAGTTCTCATCAAGTTGCTGATATTATTACTGTTATCGATAACATCGCATTCCAGACCAATATCCTGGCGCTAAATGCCTCGGTGGAAGCGGCCCGCGCCGGTGAACATGGTAGAGGGTTCGCCGTGGTGGCACAGGAAGTGCGCAGTTTAGCCAGTCGAAGTGCCGCTGCCGCAAAAGAGATCCGCACGCTGATCGACGCATCCCTCAACAAAGTAGATACCGGTACCCAGCGCGTCAATCAAGCCGGTCGAACGATGCAAGACCTGGTGAGCGCTGTTCAACGCGTCAGCGATATTATGGATGAAATCGCTGCCGCTTCCGAACAGCAGAGTAGTGGCATAGGCCAAGTGAACCAGGCCGTGGCGCAAATGGATCAGGTCGTGCAGCAAAATGCCCAGCTTGTTCAGCAGGCCGCGCGAAGTGCCAATGAACTTGAAAGCGAAGCAGCGCGCTTACGTGAGGCTGTGGAACGCTTTCGTGTCACTGAAGCATCAACCCAACGTACATCATCCCCGCTGGCGGTTATGCCTTCGACAACGCCAAATCTCTCGGTACGGCACAAACATCCAGCGGAAGACACAGAGGAGTGGGCGTCGTTTTAATTTGCTTGGTAGGGCAGGCAAGCTCTCTTTTAAAAATAAAACACTAAAAAAGGCAGATCATGCGTAATAACCAGCCAGTCTCTCAGCGTGGAATTGAGCTAAAAGAGGACGACTTCTTAGTCTCGCGTACCGATACCAAGGGGCGCATCACCTATGCCAACCCTGCGTTTATCGCTATTAGCGGCTTTGAGCACGCAGAGCTGATAGGTGCGCCCCATAACCTGATACGCCACCCCGATATGCCGCCAGCAGCCTTTGAAAACCTCTGGCAAACCGTCAAGACGGGTGAGACGTGGCGCGGGCTGGTCAAAAACCGCTGCAAAAATGGCGACCACTACTGGGTAAACGCCAGTGTGACGCCGATTGTCGAAGATGGGCAGGTCGTGGGTTACACCTCTGTGCGCGTTCAGGCAAGCCGCGAAGCCATTGCCCAGGCAGAGCAGGCGTACGCAGAAATACGTGAAGGCCGAGGTAAGCGACTTTACTTGGATAAAGGCCGGTTACGTCAGAAAGGGGTGATCAAACGTTTGGCCCGGGTACGACTCGATACCATTCGAGCCAAGTTGGTCGGCATGATTGTCGTGGCAGGACTGCTGCTGCTCATTAGCGGTGGCCTGGGTTTATATGGCTTGAATGTCTCTGGCGAGCGTTTGGGCCAACTGAACAACGATGGCCTGCGTGACGTTATTCGCCTGCAGCAAATCGATCAAACCATTGCCCAAACCCGCCAAGCGATGATTGAGCCGGAGCGTATGGAGCTGATCAATCAGCGATTTGAGATGGGTGAAAGTATTCAGGAAAGCGCCGCCGAGGTCGCCGCAGTGTGGCAGGAGTACTACTCCCGGGGAGTCAACGCGACCGAGCTTGCCGCTGAATTTGATCAACAGTTACAGACGTTCCTGCAAAACGGTATGGGCCAAGCGGCCAGCGTTCTTCAAGCCGAAGAAACCTATCAAGCCTTTACCGGCTTGGATGCGGTGATCAGCGTGATGACCAACGAAGGCCGTGTTCTGTCAGGTATGGTCAACCAACTAATTGCCCAGAAACAGCAGGCAGCTGAAGGCATGGCCGATGAAGCCCAGCAGGGGCAAGCCACGATGCTGGGTGCGCAGGCCATCGTGCTTGGGATTGGTTTGCTACTGCTTATTTTGATTGGCGTGGTTACCTCGCGGGCGATTACTAGGCCGCTAAAAAGTGCCGCAGGTTTTACGCTACAAATTGCTGGCGGTAATTTGGCCGCTAAAGTGCCCGCCCAGCGGCGTGATGAAGTGGGCCAATTGATGGACTCGCTGAACACCATGCGTAAAAGCCTCAGCAGCATCATTGGCGACGTTAAAAGCGGCATTGACGTAGTTACGCCAGCTGCCCAGGACATCGCTAGTGGTAACGAAGAGCTTTCGTCGCGTACTGAGCAGCAAGCGGCCTCTTTGCAGCAAACCGCTTCCAGCATGGAAGAAATGACTGCGACCGTGCGCCAAAACAGCGAAAACGCTCAAGAAGCCCGTCGTCTAGCCGATAACAATGCTATCCAGGTGACGAATACCGGCGAGTTGATGGCACAGTTGGTCGATAATATGCAGCGGATTACTCAAAGCTCCCAGCAGATGGCCGATATTATCAATGTGATCGATTCAATCGCGTTTCAGACCAATATTCTGGCGCTGAATGCATCGGTTGAAGCGGCACGCGCAGGTGAGCATGGGCGTGGTTTTGCCGTTGTAGCTGAAGAGGTGCGTAATTTAGCGGGCCGCAGCGCAGGCGCTGCTCAAGAAATTCGTGGCCTGATTGATGGTTCTAACCGTGAGGTTAACGCGGGGGCTAGTTTGGTGACCAAAGCCGAAGCAGCAATTAGCGAAGTGGCAGAAGCCGCGCGTAGTGTGACCCAAATCATGCACGAGATATCGGCTGCCTCCGAAGAGCAGAGCCATGGTATTGCCCAGGTTAACCAGGCAGTAGCAGAGATGGATCAAGGCACCCAGCGCAATGCTGTGCGGGTTCAAGAAACCGCACGTGCGGCGGTTTCCTTAGAGAGGCAGGCAGGGCTATTAGCGTTATCGGTGGAAGCGTTTCGATTAAACAGTCAGGGGGCGCTACGTCCGCCAGCAGTGACAGCGCACAAGCACGCTGCTCAACTGCCTAGTGCCGCGCCGTCGAATAATTCGCCCGTTAAACGGCAAGCAGCCTCAGCAGAGGAGTGGGAAGAGTTTTGACCGAACAACGTGAACGGGTTGCAGACGCTGGCCAGTGGACATCAAGCAGCCAGATTGAACGCGATCTGGTACTGACGGATGCGGATTTTACGCGTATTCGCGAGCTGATTTATCAGCGCGCCGGTATCGTGCTGGCTGAACATAAGCGTGAAATGGTCTATAGCCGTTTAGCAAAGCGGCTACGCCACCATGGCATGACGCGCTTTACCGATTATTTGGTACGCCTGGAGCGCCAGCCAGAAGCCAAAGAGTGGGAGGCATTTACCAACGCACTGACCACCAATCTCACGGCTTTTTTTCGTGAAGCGCACCATTTTCCGCTGCTGGCTGAGCATATAAAGAACAAGCAAGACCCGGTCACTATTTGGTGTTCGGCCGCCTCCACTGGGGAGGAGCCCTACTCGCTGGCAATGACGTTGTTGGAAACGCTGGGCGCTAAAGCGTCGCAAGCCAAAGTGATCGCGACGGATATTGATACCGATGCGTTAGCCAGAGCTCGCGCTGGGGTTTATCCCTTGGAGCAGGTGCGTAAGCTCGATGACGCGCGGGTCAAACGGTTTTTTCAGAAAGGTACCGGTAACCATGCGGGCTTTGCACGAGTACGCCCAGAAGTATCTGCATTGGTGGAGTTTCTGCCACTTAATTTGCTGGCGCCGCAATGGCCAATTAAAGGCCCTTTTGATGCGGTGTTCTGCCGAAACATCATGATTTATTTTGATAAAGATACTCAATCAAAAATTCTTAAGCGGTTTGCGCCACTGATGAAGCCCGATGGCTTGCTGTTTGCAGGCCACTCAGAAAACTTCTCGTATATCAGTGATGCGTTCAAACTGCGTGGCCAGACCGTTTATAACTTGGCTAAAAAATGAACAATTATCGTGTCTTTATGATCGCTTTAGGCGCTGTGGCTCCGGCGGTTGCAATCACACATCAGGCGTCTACAGCAAGAGGAGGCGTGCTTTGAGCGCAGCCAAGATCAAAGTATTATGTGTCGATGATTCGGCGCTAATTCGCGATTTGTTAACAGAAATTATTAATTCCCAGCCCGATATGGAAGTCGTTGCGGTAGCGCCTGACCCCATTGCCGCCAGGGATTTGATCAAGCAGCACAATCCTGATGTGTTAACGCTTGACGTGGAAATGCCGCGTATGGACGGCTTGGATTTTCTCGAGCGGTTAATGCGTTTGCGTCCTATGCCGGTGCTAATGGTGTCGTCGCTAACCCAAAGCGGTTCGGAGATCACCCTGCGCGCGCTTGAGCTGGGTGCGCTGGATTTTGTCGCCAAGCCGAGTCTGGGCATCCGCAACGGGATGATGGAGTACGCCGACGAGATTGCCGAAAAACTGCGTGCTGCGGCGCGCTCCCGCCCTCGTCAGGCACGGCATAAAAACACTCCACCACCAGCGGCCTTGAAGGCCCCGCTGGTCTCGAGTGAAAAATTGATTATCATCGGCGCGTCCACCGGCGGCACTGAAGCGATTCGGGCGGTGCTTGAACCGTTACCGGCGAATGCCCCAGCGATTTTGATTACCCAGCATATGCCCGGTGGTTTTACCCGTTCGTTTGCCGAGCGGCTAGACCGGCTGTGCCGGATTACTGTTAAAGAAGCCACTGATGGCGAGCGGATCCTGCCTGGGCACGCTTATATTGCTCCTGGGGATCAGCACCTCAAGTTGGCACGCAGCGGCGCTAACTATGTGGCGCGATTAGATGATGGCCCGCCGGTAAACCGCCACCGTCCATCGGTAGACGTGCTGTTCCACTCAGCGGCTCAGCACGCAGGCAAGAATTCCATCGGCGTGATTCTTACCGGTATGGGTAAGGACGGCGCGGCAGGGCTGCTTGAGATGCGTGAAGCGGGCGCGCCCACCATTGCTCAAAATGAGCAGACCTGTGTGGTTTTCGGTATGCCTCGAGAAGCCATTGCGATGGGTGGCGCGGTGGAAGTGGTGGCTTTGGATGATATTCCCTCACGGATGATGGCACTGATCGCTGCCTCCGGCCGCGCCCAGCGTGTGTAGTGCGATTCATCAAAAGTTTGCAATCATAAAAACGTAATAAGCTCGCAAGGGACATCATAATGAATCGTTTACTGCGCAACTTGAGTATTCACGCCGCTGTGGTCGCGGCACTTAGCTGCTTTGTCGTGCTGATTTTGGTGATTGCGGGTTTGGGGGTTGTGGCTGACCGCAACGCGCAAAATAACTTGGCAACGCTAAGCCAGATTAGCGATGCGCAGTTAAATGAGATGAACCGCGCCGACTCGCTGCTAAACCAAGCCATGCTGGCGATGGAAACTGCCTCGAACTATTTAATGGTGGGGCAGACTCGTCAATCCAATGAGCAGGTCGCCATCGCTGGTGATCGCATTGCGCGTGCCGAGGATCGTTTCGAGCGTTTTGCGTCAAACTCATTCTCTCCGCAAGGTGAGGCATTGGCAAATGCCCTGATTCAGAACTTTAATGCTGTCATGGGGCTGGTTAAACAGCAGCATGAAACCTTCGAGTATATGGATTTAACCAGCTACAACAATCTTCGCGATGAGCTGGAAGGGCCGTTAATTAATTTGACCAATAGTATGACCGCATTTGTTGACTATGGCTTCCAGCGGGTAGATGTCATACGAGCCGACGCGGAGGCTCAGGGCAATCTGTTTACCATGATCAATGTGGCAGTAGTGGTCTTTGCCCTGTTGATGACCTTGGTGATCTACTTCGGGTTACGCAGCACGGTGATTGCGCCGCTAAGAGGCGCCATTCAACGCCTGGACGCGATTGCCGAGGCCGACCTAACCGATCCATTGCCGGAAGCGGGTAAAAACGAAATAGGTCGTTTGTTTGGCGCCATGGGCACCATGCAGCAGAACCTCACCAATATCGTTAGCCGCGTACGTGAAGGCAGCAACGAGATTCATCACGGCACCCGCGAGATTGCGAGCGGTAATGCTGACCTCTCATCGCGCACGGAGCAGCAGGCTGCGTCGATTCAGGAAACCGCGGCCAGCATGGAAGAGATGACCGCGACGGTAAAACAGAATGCCGACAATGCTCGCCAAGCCAGCACATTGGCAGCAGATGCATCCACCACGGCTGAGCGCGGTGGTGAGGTAGTCTCTCAAGTAGTTCAGACCATGCACGGCATCTCTACCAGCTCGAAAAAAGTCGCCGACATTACCAGCGTGATTGATTCGATTGCCTTTCAAACCAATATCTTGGCGCTTAATGCCTCGGTAGAAGCCGCCCGTGCCGGCGAGCAAGGCCGAGGCTTTGCGGTGGTGGCGGGGGAAGTGCGTAACTTGGCCAGCCGCAGTGCGGATGCGGCCAAAGAGATTAAAACCCTGATTGATGCCTCGGTAACGCAGATTCAACAAGGTTCCACCCTGGTTGAACAGGCGGGCACCACGATGTCGGATGTGGTCACCGCGGTGCGCCGCGTCACCGATATCATGGATGAAATTTCTGCCGCTTCCCAAGAGCAGAGCGACGGCATTGAGCAGGTCAGCCAAGCCGTGGGCCAGATGGATCAAGTCACCCAGCAAAACGCCGCGCTGGTACAGCAAGCCACTGCGGCGGCAGCATCGCTCGAGGAACAGGCCAACCGGCTGGAGCAAGCGGTAGCCGTGTTTAAACTGTTAGGTATGCAAGGTTCGTCACCTCAGACGCTGCCTACTGCATCGCCAGCAACGAATACTATTTCTGCAAATGCTATGTCTGCAAATACTATGTCTGCACCCAGGGTCGACCAGCAGCAAGCGAGTCGACCAGCCGCCAAGCGCAGCGACCACGAAGAGTGGGAAGAGTTTTAAGAATGAGTTTTAAGAATGAGTTTTGAAAACCAGTTTTAAGTAACGACTTTAACCCCCTGACTGTACTTTTTCAGTCACCCCAGTGCCATATACTGATTGATTAGAGGATGACCCATGGCAGATAAGAATATGAGTTTCCTGGTTGTAGACGACTTTCCTACCATGCGTCGGATCGTGCGTAGTCTGCTTAAGGAGTTGGGCTTCACCAATGTGGATGAAGCCGAAGATGGCCAAGATGCGCTCAATAAACTGCGCGCTGGCAAGTTTGAATTCGTCGTTTCCGATTGGAACATGCCGAACCTGGATGGCCTGGAGATGCTTAAGGAGATCCGTCAGGATGACGCCTTGAAAAGTCTTCCCGTGCTGATGGTCACCGCAGAAGCGAAGAAAGAGAACATTATAGCGGCCGCTCAGGCGGGTGCTAACGGCTATGTCGTCAAGCCGTTCACTGCCGCTACCCTGGAAGAGAAGCTCAACAAGATCTTCGACAAGCTGGGTATGTGAGCGACTGGGCCTATGTGCTTGGTTAACGAGGAGACAACATAATGAGTCAGAATGAGCAGTCCGATTCTGCCCAATCGTCCGAACAAGCCGCTGAAGACCTAATTCATCGCATCGGTAAGTTGACGCGCATGTTGCGCGAAAACATGCGCGAGTTGGGGCTAGATAAAGAAATTGAGAAGGCGGCCGAAGCCATCCCTGATGCACGCGACCGCTTGCACTATGTCGCCACCATGACGGAGCAGGCAGCAGATCGAGCGCTCAATGCCGTTGACCGTGCACAGCCGCTGCAGGATCAGTTGTCAGACCGAGCGGAAGCGTTGGATAAGCGCTGGGCCGAGTGGTTTGAAGCGCCGAAAGAGCTCGATGAGGCCAAGGCACTCGTCGTCGAGACGCGCACTTATCTTAGTGACGTGCCCGATGTGGTTTCCGCGACGAATAAAGAGCTGATGGAAATCATGATGGCCCAGGACTTTCAAGACCTGACCGGCCAGGTGATTAAGAAGATGATGGACGTGATCCATGAGATTGAGCATCAGCTGGTTCAGGTGCTTATTGATAACGCGCCGGGCGCACATGCACGAGAAACACTGCAGCGCAAGGCCGAGGATCAGTGGAAAAGCGACAATGCACGGCGTAACGAAGAGCTTTTGAATGGGCCGCAAGTGAAGGATAATGTCCCTGATACCGTCTCTGGACAAGACCAAGTAGACGACTTGTTGGATGAATTAGGCTTTTAAAGCGCGTTATTACACGCCCTCTGGGCACGCAAGCACGCTATTCAGCCGTCCCTATGGACGGCTGAATACGTGATAAGCTTCGCTTCACCTGGCCGGATACCCGTATGGCAGATAACGATAGCGACCAGGAAAAGACTGAAGAGGCCACGCCCAGGCGAAAAGAGAAAGCCCGTGAAGAAGGTCAGGTTGCCCGTTCTCGCGAGTTAAATACGTTTTTGCTGCTGCTGGGCGGTGTGATTGGCCTCTATAGCATGGGCAAGATGCTCTACGACCAGCTGGGTGCGGTGATGGAGCAGGCGTTCCTGTTTGAGCGCCGCCAAGCAATGGAAAGTACGCCGATGTTGGTCAATGCGCTGGATCTTGGGCAGCGCACGCTATTTGCCATGATGCCGCTGTTTTTACTGTTAGCCGTGATTGCATTGGTAGCCCCTGGTTTGATGGGAGGCTGGCTGATATCGGGTAAATCGATGCAGCCCAAGTTTTCAAAGCTAAACCCTATTAAGGGTGTAAAGCGTATTTTCTCTACCCAGGCACTGATCGAATTGGCCAAAGCGATTGCCAAGTCGGTTCTGGTAGGGGGTGTCGCTGCAACGTTTTTGTATTTCAACATCGGCAAATTTATGGCGCTAATGGATCAGCCTATCCAGCAAGCGCTGACCAACGCTCTAACCATGGCGGCTCAGGCGGCTGGGCTCATGGTGCTGGTGTTGATCGTGGTTATTTTGATCGATGTCCCTTTCCAGCTCTGGGACAATGCAAAGAAGCTGCGCATGACTCAGGAAGAGGTTAAGCGTGAGCACAAAGAGTCTGAAGGCGACCCGCATGTGAAAGCGCGCATTCGCCAGCAGCAGCAGGCCATGGCGCGGGGCAGGATGATGAGCAAAGTGCCCGAGGCCGACGTCATCATTACCAACCCCACGCACTACGCGATAGCACTGTCTTATCAGGAAGGCAGCATGGGCGCGCCACGGCTGGTGGCAAAAGGCGCCGACGCAGTGGCTGCGCGCATTCGCGAAATTGGTGAAGAGGCAGGCGTACCTCGCTTACAGGCAGCACCATTGGCGCGGGCCCTGTATCATCACGTGGATCTAGATGCGGAGGTGCCTGCCGAGCTGTATACCGCGGTAGCGGAAGTAATGGCCTGGGCCTATCGCCTCAAGCAAGTAGCAAAACAAGGAGGCGAGGTGCCCCCAACCCCCGATAACCTGCCGGTACCACCGGAGATGGAAAGCCCCGGGCATGGCGCCGGTGGTAATGAGGCGCAACCATGAAAGGCTTGAGTCAGCTAGTAGGTCGGCGCGACTGGATGAGTGATGTGCGCATGAAGCTGCTGGTCGGGCCGCTGCTCATCCTCATGATCTTGGGCATGATGATTGTGCCCTTGCCCCCCTTCGCCCTGGATTTACTCTTTACCTTCAATATCGCGCTGGCCATTATGGTGTTAATGGTCAGCATGTTTACGCAGAAGCCGCTGGACTTTGCGGCGTTCCCTGCTGTGCTGCTATTTACCACGCTGCTCCGCCTGTCGCTCAATGTGGCCTCTACCCGGGTGGTGCTCATGGAAGGCCACCAAGGCGGTGCGTCCGCGGGTAAGGTCATTGAAGCGTTCGGGGCGTTCCTGGTCGGCGGCAATTTCGCTGTGGGCCTAGTGGTCTTCCTGATTCTCGTTATCATCAACTTTATGGTGATCACCAAAGGTGCTGGCCGTATTGCCGAAGTGGGTGCGCGCTTTACCCTGGATGCGATGCCCGGTAAGCAGATGGCGATTGATGCCGATCTGAACGCTGGCTTAATTGGCGAAGAAGACGCCAAAAAGCGTCGCGCGGAGGTCTCACAAGAAGCTGATTTCTTTGGTTCGATGGACGGCGCTAGTAAGTTTGTCCGCGGTGATGCCATTGCCGGTTTGGTGATCATGGTGGTCAACATCATCGGCGGGCTGATGATTGGTATGCTACAGCACGATATGAGCTTTGGCGCGGCAGGCCAAACCTATATGCTGCTGGCGATTGGTGATGGTCTGGTGGCGCAAATCCCGGCTTTGGTAATCTCCACCGCAGCCGGTGTCACGGTATCCAGGGTCAGCATGGATACGAACGAAGATATCGGCCAGCAAATGCTTAGCCAATTGTTCGTTAATCCTCAGGTACTGATTTTGGCTGCCGTGGTGATGGGCATGCTGGGTATGGTACCCGGCATGCCCAATTTCGTATTCCTATTCTTTACTGCGCTACTGGCTGGCCTGGCGTGGCTGTTATCGCGCCAAAAAGAAAAGGCGTTGGTTCAGGAGGAAATTGCCGCGGCACCGGTACCTCTACAGGAGACACCTGAAGCGAGTTGGGAAGACGTGCAACTGGTCGATACTCTGGGCCTGGAGGTGGGGCACCGCTTAATACCGCTGGTCGACTCGCGTCAAAAAGGCGAGCTGCTTGGGCGGATTAAAAGTGTGCGTAAAAAGTTTGCCCAAGAAGTGGGCTTCTTGCCGCCGGTGGTGCATATCCGCGATAATTTGGAGCTGCCGCCCAACGCCTATGTCCTCTCCATGAAAGGCGCCGAGATTGGCCGTGCCGAGGCGCAGCCGGGCAAGTGGCTGGCAATTAATCCAGGCCAGGTCTCCGGCGAGCTGCAGGGTTCTCATACCCAGGATCCCGCCTTTGGTTTGCCCGCGGTCTGGATTGATAGTAATCAGCGTGAACATGCCCAGGTGTATGGCTACACCGTGGTGGACGCCAGCACCGTCATCGCGACCCACTTGAACCACCTGTTACACCGCCACTCACCCGAGATGTTGGGTCGTCAGGAAGTGCAGAAGTTGCTGGATAAAATGGGCGATGATCAGAAAGCACTGGTCGAAGAGGTGATCCCCAAGGCTATTTCGCTGACGGTGCTGCAGCGTATTTTGCAAAACCTGCTCGACGAAGATGTCTCTATCCGCGATATGCGCACTATTCTGGATACCTTGGCGGAGTACGCCACCCAGCAAAAAGATCCTAACGAGTTGACGGCGCTAGTGCGTGTTTCGCTGGGGCGGGCGATTGTCCAACAGTGGTTTGCAGGTCAGGAGACGCTGAATGTCATGGGGCTAGATGCCCAACTGGAGCAGGTGCTGGTACAGGCCATGAACGGCAACGGCGCCATGGAACCAGGTTTGGCAGAGACACTGATGACCCAGGCGCAGCAGGCGCTGGAGGGTCATGAAAGCTCTGGCGAGCCGCCGGTGTTGGTGGTGCAGCACTCGCTGCGAGCGGTGCTGTCGCGTTTCTTACGCCGCCGTCTACGCCATATGTCCGTATTGTCCCAGGCTGAAATTCCCGATGACCGCACATTAAGAGTGACCACCGTCGTCGGCGGACGTTAATGATGACGCGCCGTGATAGGCTAGCGTCGACCATTTCCAGAATAGGCAAAAGGTAAATCATGAGCGTTAGACGTTTCGTGGGAGCCAACAGTCGTGATGTGATGCGCCAAGTGCGCGAAACGCTCGGTGAAGACGCCTTGATTGTTGCTAATCGGCGTACCGAAGGGGGCGTTGAAATTTTGGCCATGGCGGACGAAGCCATTGATCACTTTGAACCTTCACCGGAACCCGCCCCCCCCGAAACGCCGGAAGCAACTCCACCGCAAGACCCCATGCAGGCGATGAGCGAGCGCTTACTGCGCGAAATGCAGGATATGCGAGCGCTGCTGGCAAACAGCCAGCCAGCCAACAACGCCGCCCAAACGCCAACAGCTCCCACCGGAACGGCGGCGCGGCTGCGCCAACTGCTATGGAACGTCGGTTTTAGCAGTGAGCTCGCCGATGAGCTGCTGGCCGGATTGCCCGAACCACTAGCCGGGTTAGCTGGCGATAGCGAAGCGCCACTGCAGTGGCTGCGTCAGCAATTAATGGATCGCCTCTGCGTACTGAGCGATGAGGCAAGCTTTTTTGATCAAACCGGTATTGTTGCCCTGGTGGGGCCGACGGGGGTGGGCAAAACCACCACCACCGCCAAGCTAGCCGCGCGTTTTGTGATGCGCCACGGCACGCGCCCAGTGGCGCTGGTCACCACCGACAGCTTCCGGATTGGTGCCCACGAGCAACTGCGCATCTATGCGCGTCTTCTGGATACCCCGATGTACGCGCTGGATGCCGAGCAACCCATCGACGATTTGCTGGGCCGCCTGCAGGGCAAGCAGTGGGTGATTATCGATACCGTGGGTATGAGTCAGCGTGACCAGCGGGTGATTGAACAGATTGCTCACCTCCAGGGCGGACGCTCGCGGGTGCGTTTGGTACTGCTGCTGAATGCCGCCAGCCAGCCGGAAACCCTTGAGGAAGTCGTAATGCGCTACCGCCAGGCCGCGCGAGCGGCGGGCGCAGAGTTAGATGACTGCATTATTACCAAACAGGATGAGGCGGGACGTCTGGCGCCGGTGTTAGACATTATTATGCGTCACGGAATGCGCGTGCTGTTTGGTTCAAATGGTCAGCAGGTACCCGAAGATATGGCCATTGCCGCCCCTGCTGCGCTAGTGGATCAAGCGCTGAGCACGGCGACGCCACAGCGTGAACGGGCACAAAGTGCTGATGCCCCTATGGGGATGCCGCGCTGGTCGCGGGATGTACTGGGCCAAGGGCGTCGTTTGTCGTCGCTACTGGCACGGCTGCGCCAGCGCGTCACCGGATTTGCGGAATTAGAAGAAATCTGGAACCTAGCTTCGCTGCCGAGTAGTGTGCAGGAAGAGCGTTTGGACACGCTGCTCGCCAGCTACCCAAAGGCGGAAACCACCCTCGGTATGGCGTGGTCAGCGCGGCGTAACGAACGCGGTTGCGACTGGGCAATGCCGGACATTGGGCTGGACACCGATGGCGCGTGGTTGGCGCTACCCTGGCTGCAGCACCGCCACGCCGCGGGGTGGCAGCCGCGTTTAGCCGCACTGTCTGTATCAAGCGGCGTGGCGGTGCACTTACTACCGCGCTTTCCCGAATCGGATGCGCTTGCGTGGCTGGAAGCCGAACATTTGACCTGGGTCAGTCAAGTAGCCCCCAGTCATCGGGTACGCTTCCACCACGAGCGCCAGACTATCCGCCAGCTGTTTAATGACAGTGTGCTAACGCATCATGTGGGCGTGCGTTTTCGTGGCCAATCGGTGCAGCTTTGGACTGCCTACGCTGAAGTTGAGGACGCCAGTGGCTGTGCTCTGCTCGCCTGGTACGGGGAAGTGCGCGATCCGGAAAGTGCCAAAGTGGTGGTGCGCCGCTACTGGCTTACCCCAGCTCGGTTGGGAGCAGAGGTGCTCTCGCTGCTGTTAACCCAGCTGCAAAGCGAAGGCTTGTCCGCCTTGACGCGTCGTGCGTGGCAGCAGTTAAAAGAGGCCGATAGCGGAGATCTCAATGCCGAAGTTCGCCTATTGATGGCCAGCGGTGTGGCATCAGTCGCCGGGCATCTCGATGTCGCCGATGATGAGGAAGCGCAGACGTTGCGTGGCGATCTACTCAACCTATTAGGCACCAGCCGCCGTCGCCGTGATACCGGCATGCTTGATGCGCTGGTATACGCCTTTATGGCGCGGGATGCGATTCGCCAAATGGGCAGTGTTAGTCGAGAGGGTGTGGCGTGAGCGAACAAGATCAAGCCTCGGGGCTGCGCAAGTGGGCAAACCTGCAGCGCCAACAGCAGCAGGCTGAGGGTGCAGTTGAAGTTGCAGCGGCAGAGCATGTGCCCGAACAGTCCTCCTCCTTATTAACACCAACGGTAGCAGCGGTGGAAGAGCCAGCGACGATGGCACTTCCCAAGCCCAAAATGCCGCTTATTGTGGTCGGTCTGCCCGGTAGCGGCGCTCCCCAGGTGAACAAAGTCAAAGCGCGTCTGGGGCAGTGGTCAATGCTAGGTCGAAGCTGGGCCGGTGACCCTGATGACTGGGATATTCGCATCGTCATGGCGGAATCTTCCGACCTTGCTCAGTTGCGCGATCAATACAGCCGTTGGGCGCTGTGGATCAGTAGCGATGCCGATACCTTCGCTGATATGTTTAGTACGCTGCGTCAGCTGCATGAGCGTGGCGGGCCTCGTCGGTTGCTGGCGCTGCATGAACCGCACTTGCCGCGCCAAGGGTTGCTCGATAACTTGCGCCAGGCCGCTGGTTACTACTTAAATATGGAGTTACTGGTACTTGCACGATGAGTACACTCTGCCAAGGAGACCAAGCATGCTAAGCTGGCCATTAAGAGGGAGGCTGCTGCTGATTGCATTACTGCTGGCAGGGTGCCTGCTAGCAGGGTTAACGGGGAGTGCCCAGGCGGCATCCGGTAGTTGGAGTAGCCAGATACCTGGGCTGATGGTGGCGATGAGTGATCGGGCAAGCGCTAGTCAAAACGCCACTCCCCCCGCTGCCGCTAATAACTTGCAGTCGGGGCAGCTCGAACGTATTCAGTGGCAGTTTCAATACCCCCCAGGTGTGCAATTAAACGCTTGGTTGTGCCATCCTGAACAGTGCGTTGCGTTAACCGGTATGCGAGGTTCTACCACCGAACTCGCGGGGCGGGACGCTGATGCGCCGTTGCATTTTCGCTTCGCCTTACGACCAGGCCAGCGGCCTGTACGTGTGCAGGAGTTGCAAATGATTGTGAACTATCAGTGAAGGCTGGATAGCCGCGAGGCGATAGGATGTACACAGCACAAGGCAGGATTAAACAGAGTGAGCTGTTGACGCAATACATGCCGCTGGTGCGACGTCAGGCCTTGACGCTTCAGGTCCGTTTGCCAGCCAGCATTGAGCTTGATGACCTTATTCAGGCCGGGATGGTAGGACTGCTGGAAGCATTGGGACGCTTCGATGCCACCCAGGGCGCGACGTTCGCGACCTTTGCCAGTCAACGTATTCGCGGCGCGATGATGGATGAGTTACGTACCCGCGACTGGCTGCCCCGCAGCGTGCGCCGTTCAGCGCGTGCGGTTGACAGCGCCGTTCGCCAATTAGAGCAGCAGCTAGGGCGAGCACCGGAAGAGAACGAAATTGCTCACCACCTTGATATGCCGCTGAGTGAGTACCAGCAGCTCCTCAATGACACTAACAGCGGCCAACTGTTGCCGTTTGAGGAGCTGGTAGCCGACGGCGGTGAGCCTGTCAGTAATGAACTGGGCGCTTCACCGTTCGATCAGTTGCTTGATGGTCAGCAGCGACAAACGCTGATTGACGCGATTGAAGCGCTGCCGGAGCGTGAAAAGCTGCTAATGGCGCTGTACTACCAAGAAGAACTCAACCTCAAGGAAGTAGGAGCTGTGTTGGGCGTAACGGAGTCACGCGTTTCTCAACTACACAGCCAAGCCGTAAGCCGTTTACGCGCGCGCTTACACGATTCGGCATAACACCTCATTTTACTTACTTGTGACCGGCAAGGAGCCGTGAATGAATCCTTCGACGCTGATAGGCATATTTGCCAGCATACTGCTGCTGGTAAGTGTGCTTTTTCTCACTGCAGAGTCCCCAGAGAGTTTTATCAATTTGCCGGGTTTGGCCATCGTGGTGACCGGTACACTTGCCGCTACCTTTATTAGCTATCCGCTGAAAGAAGTGGTGCGGGTCGTGCGGTTGGTGGGCTTGGTGTTTCGGCGTGAAAATACCTATATGCGTGACGATATCCGCGAATTAGTCGATATGTCGCGGCTGTGGTTTAAGGGCGATGTGCGCGCCGTCGAGCGCGAGTTGGAGCATACCCGCAATCCTTTTTTACGTACCGGGATTCAACTGGTGATTGCCAACACCAAAGAGGATGAAATTTTTGACATGCTACGCTGGCGCATTGCCCGCCTTAAAGCGCGTGAGCATGCTGAAGCACAAATATTTCGCACCATGGCCACCTATGCACCTGCGTTTGGCATGATTGGCACCCTGGTAGGGCTGGTCAACATGCTGGAAGTCATGGATGCTGGCGACCTGCAGGTGATTGGCCCGCGCATGGCGGTCGCATTGCTCACCACTTTTTACGGTATTTTACTTGCCAACTTAGTGTTTAAGCCGATTGCGGTGAAACTAGAGCGCCGCACGGAAGAGCGGCTGATTACCATGAATATGGTGCTGGAAGGTATTTCTTTGATTACCAAGCGTCGTCTGCCGTCGTTTATTGAAGAAACCCTCAACTCGTTTGTGGCTAACTACCACGATGAAATTCGTGATAACAGCGTCAAACCAAGACCTGACTCGTCGGTTAGTTCGGCGGCGAAGGGGTAGGCCAGATGCTCGACCGTGATACGCGCCACGCGCTGGAAATGACGCCGTCGCCTGGCGATGGCGATGATGGTTGGCTAACCAGCTATTTGGATGTACTGACGCTGCTAATCACGCTCTTCGTGCTGCTGCTTTCACTGACACCGCCGGGCGGCGGTGAAGCGGCTGATACTGCTTTCATGCGTTCAGCCAGCGCTGTATCATCACTGCCCTTGGCGTCTCTGGCCACCGGTATACAGCCCCGTCATGCAGGGCTGCAGCCGCAGTTTGATGGCCTCAGCATCCCCGGGGTCAGCGTTTCGCAAGGCCGCGAAGGGGTTACGCTACGCATTGATACCAGTCTTTTATTTCCTAGCGGCCAAGCTGTGCTGACTTCCAGTGGGCAAGATGTGGTAGAAAGTCTTATCGATGTGCTGACCAGCTTTGACGGCCAGATATCGGTAGAGGGCCATACCGACAGCGTGCCTATTTCAACGGCCCGTTTCCCCTCTAATTGGGAGCTTTCTTCAGCGCGGGCTATCGCTGTGGTGAGGCATTTAGAGCGCCAAGGGTTCAATATTTCACGTATGCGGGCCGTCGGTTATGCCGACACCCAACCCATGGAACCGAACGCAACCGCGGATGGGCGAGCTGCCAACCGTCGCGTAGAGCTGTTGCTAAGGCAGCAGGTCGAGGGTGAATAGATTGCGAGGCCACGTTTGTGTCCATGTACCACCCGCGATTGCAGTCATTTGGTGCCCTGCTGGTATTAGATGCCGATTGTCGACGCATTCAAACCACTAGCACTAACTTAACCCGCTTGACCGGTATTGAGCGCCCTGAAAATGGGCAGTTCACCCTTGCCTGTGTGTTGGGGAAACGGCTTAGTCAGCGAGTACGTCGTGAACTGCAGGGGCAGCAGCGGCTCCCGGGCCCGCTAGTGTTTAATCGCTCCAAACACAGTAACGGGCGTTTTCAGCTCCACGCTTACCGAGCGGGTGAGCAGGTTATCGTCGAGATTGAGCCACTCAATCCCCTGGGTAAGCGCCGCCTGCTGGGTACTGTGAATGAGCGGCTGATGCACTTAGCAGAAGCGACGCATCAGGAAGAGCTGCTTGATGCTTTGGTTAACGCGATTCAACAACTTACCGGTCATGAGCGCGTCAGTGTGTGTCATTTTGATAGCGATTGGCATGGTTTGATGGTCGCCGAAGCGCTGGGAAAACAGCTGCCCTCGCTGTTGGGCCAGCGCTTTCCCGCCAGTGACTTTCCTGTTGCCTTGCGCAAAAGTTACCAGAATTACCCCGTGCGGTTAATTGAAGACGTCGATGCGCCCCCTGAAACGCTAATGCCCGCTTGCCCAAAAACGCGCCTTAACGGGTGTTTTTTACGTGCACCTGCCCCGGAGCGACAGCGCTATTTAAACCGTTTGGGGGTGCGCGGCTCACTTAGTTTGGCAATCCAGGGAGATACCGGCATATGGGGGCTAGTGTTTTGCCACTCGGTAACGCCGCACTCGGTTGAGCCCCCCTTGCGAGATGCCGTTCGCACTCTCGTGCAAATGGCCACCCAGCGCATGCTGTTGCTGCGGGCGCGTCAAGAAGCCCGTTACTTGCAGCGGGTTCAGGATAGCCTGGTACTCAGTGCACGAGCGCGCAGCGAGCCGCAAAGCCCCCAGCAAATGCTGCATGAGCAGGCGGCTATCTGGATGAAGCTGTTTCGCGCCCATGGCGTGGTGCTATGGATGAATGGTGGCGCTTATCAAGCGGGCATGACGCCGCCCCCAGAAGCGATTAGCCAGTTTGTGCTGCGTCTGGAAAGAGCCCATGTGCATAGCGGCCCTTGGTGCACGCGCGAAATTGCCAAAGAGACGTTAACCTGTTCGCTAGATATGCCCGAACAGTGCGGGGCTCTAGCTGTGCCGCTGCCGATGAACTCAACCCAGCGCGCCTGGCTGATTTTTTTTCGGCCCGAGCAGGTGGAAACACTGTATTGGGCGATGCAACCCACTACCAGCCCACATCCGGCGTCGAGAGCGGCTCCCTCGACCGCCTGGCAGGAAGAGGTAGTGGGTAAGAGCGAAGCGTGGCAACGGGTAGAGCGCTTAGCAGCGGTAGACTTGGGTGAAGATCTGACGCTGGCGATTTCCGCCTATGAAATTAGCTCATTAAATAGACATTTGGAGCACGAGCGCAAAGCCCTGGCTGAGGCCAACCAGCGACTCGAGCAACTGGCTCATTTTGATCCGCTAACCAAGGTGTGGAACCGCTACCGAATCGAAGAAGCGATCAATGCAGAGCTAGTGGCTGCCAAACGCTACGCGGCTGCCTTTGCGTTATTATTGTTCGACGTGGATAACTTTAAGCAGATCAACGATGCCCACGGCCATAGCGTGGGTGACGATGTGCTGGTGGCCCTAGCACGCTTAGTGGAAAGCTCGCTGCGTGGCTGCGACCACTTGGGGCGCTGGGGCGGCGAAGAGTTTATTGTGCTGGCGACTCATTCCGATGTTGACGCTGCCTTCGGCTTGGCCGAGCGGCTGCGCTCGCTGGTAGCAGAGTTGCGTATAGAGGGGCTTGAGCAGACGATTACAGTGAGTATCGGTGTCGCCGTTTGGCAGGCCGACGACAGTTGCAAAACTATTATCTCACGGGCCGACGATGCTATGTATCGCGCTAAGCATGGTGGACGCAACCGCGTTGAAATGGCGCTAGAGCCTGTGGAGCTGATTTAATAATTCACATCTTAGTGGGTGCCACTACCATCACACTGGCCGAGCATCCGGTTAATCGCCGCGTCGGCGCCTTGCAGGCTAAAGGTCATATACCAAGGCTCACGTTCTTCCTGATTAAAGCCGAGGAATAATTGCTCGCCCTGGCGCATGTCGGCCATCAGGGATTCCAAATCAGTTAAGTAAAAGTGGGCATAAAACCCGTCATCGCCGCGCTCGGTAATAAACTCCGCCATAGTGTCGATAACGGGCTGCTCATCGATGCGCAGCCGGGTGGGCACCAGGTTTACTGTACGGCTCTCTCCCTGCTGCTGCTCAAGAGTGACGCGCATCTCCAACCAGGGTAAATCGCAAACTCCCGAGGTAGCATTCAGACTCAGCGTAGCGTCGGAGTAACTGTGGGTTTCCACCGCACGGTAGTGGCGTTCGCCCCCCAGCGAGAGGGTCATTGACTGCCAATGTTCGTGGGTGGCCACATCGTCGGTATTAAACGTGGCCGCGTTCGCAACGGGCGTAGTGACCATCCAAATGGTCGCTATCGCCATAACGGTTAGCGTGAGCGTGCAAAGAGATTGGGAGTGAGAGCGCAGAGAGTGAATTGCGGACATGATCAAAGCCATTTAACTCAACCCGTTTTTATTAACAAAAGGACAGTCTATAGCGTGTTTGAGGTTGGCTAAATAGTAACGCGCTGATTTTTCTATATATGGTAGAAGTTTTTAAAAAAAGTGCCTCATATGGTGTAAAGTCAAGGCTATACTTCACTCCGATGCCACGTATAATCGCCCCATTTGAGCGCTATATTCACCCCGTTGTGAAGGAGTTTTGCGACATGAGCACCGCTGCTAAGGCTATGAAGACCTCTAATGATGTCCCGATGCAGGCCCCCTCGCGGGAGATATGGGATGCCAAGTACCGTCTCAAGGATCGTCATAGCCAACCCGTTGATCAGGACGTCGGTGCTACGTTTGAACGGGTTGCGCGCGCCCTGGCAGCGGTTGAAGGTGATAAAGCGGAAGAGTGGTTGCCCAAATTCCGTTGGGCACTGGAAAATGGTGCCATACCTGCCGGCCGTATTCTCTCCAACGCGGGCGCTGAGGCCTACAAGCCTGCGGTAAGCCTGATTAATTGCACCGTCTCACGTACGATTCGCGACTCTATGCGCGATATTCTCGACTCGGTTGTCGATGCGGGCATGACGTTGAAATCCGGGGCCGGTATCGGCTACGACTTCTCTACGTTGCGCCATAAGGGCGCGTTCGTCTTCGGCGCTGGCGCGGGCACTAACGGCCCGCTGGCGTTTATGGATATCTACGACAAGATGTGTTTTACCGTGGCCTCTGCCGGTGGACGTCGTGGCGCCCAGATGGGTACCTTTGATGTGGGCCACCCGGACGTGCGCGAGTTTATTCAGGCTAAGCGCGAGGCGGGACGGCTGCGTCAGTTTAACCTCTCGTTGCTGATCACCGATGAGTTTATGGAAGCGGTGAAAAACAATTCCGACTGGCCGCTGGCTTTTCCGTTGCACCCCGGTGAGAAAGAGGACGTTAAAGCGGAAGACCTGATCTACCGCGACTGGCCGGTGGTTGAAGAGGGCTATACGGTAGATGCCGAAGGCCGCGTGGCCTGCCGCATTGTTGAAGTGATCAAAGCGCGGGAATTGTGGGACACCATTATGTCCTCCACCTACGACTACGCCGAGCCGGGCTTTATCCTGATCGACCAAGTTAACCGCATGAACAATAACTGGTTCTGCGAGGATATTCGCGCTACCAACCCTTGTGGTGAACAGCCACTGCCACCAGAAGGTGCCTGCCTGCTGGGGTCTGTAAACCTGACCAAATTCGTGATCGATCCCTTCGCTGCCGAGCCGCGCTTTGACTGGGAGCGCTATCGCAAAGTGGTCTCGATCTTTACTCGTATGCTCGACAACGTGGTCGAGATTGCCGGTCTGCCGCTACCCCAGCAGCAGCGCGAAATTGAAGCTAAGCGCCGCCACGGCATGGGCTTTTTGGGTTTGGGGTCAACGCTCACCATGCTCAAAATCCCCTATGGCTCCAAGCAGTCGCTGGTATTCACCGATGAGGTAAGCCGTCACTTGGCCATTGAGGGGTGGAAGCAGGCGCTGGAGCTTTCGTTAGAGAAAGGCATGGCGCCAGTGCTTGAACAGGAGCACACCATTACCCCAAAAATGCTCCGCGAGCGGCCACAGCTGGCCAAAGATGGCTACGAAGTAGGCGATCAAGTGCCGGGGCGTATCCTGCACGCTCGCTACAGCCAGTACATGGCCCAAGTGGCCCAGCTTGAGCCGGAGCTGGTGGCCCAGCTGGCCGAGCACGGTGCGCGCTTTACCCACCACAGCTCGATTGCACCGACAGGCACCATTAGCCTTTCAATGGGTAATAATGCCTCCAACGGCATTGAGCCATCCTTCTCGCACCGCTACTTCCGCAATATTATCCAGTCGGGTAAGAAGACCAAAGAGCAAGTCGAGGTCGTCTCTTTTGAATTAGCGGCTTACCGTCACTTTATCGCATCTGATGCGGTGGACGGGGACCTGCCTGACTACTTTGTCACCGCCGATGCGATTTCGCCCGAACAGCACGTTGCGGTTCAGGCCGCGGCGCAACATTGGGTTGATTCGGCGATCTCAAAAACGGTCAACGTGCCCACTGATTTCCCCTTTGAGCAGTTCCAGGATCTCTATCTGCAAGCGTATGGAAGTCGCTTAAAAGGCTGCACCACTTTCCGCTTTAACCCTGAAGCCTTCCAAGGCGTGCTGGTGCGCGAGGATGATCTTAAAAACACCACCTACGTGTTTGAGCTGGAAAATGGCGAAACCCTCGAGCTAACCGGGGATGAGACGGTGATATACGACGGTGAAGAGCATAATGCTGCTAACCTGTTTGATGGCTTAAAAGAGGGCACCTACGGCAAATGGTAGTGGCGGGCGGCGCCTTTACTATCAGCGTTCATCTAAAGAACCGCCCGACTACCTTTGCTAAGTGGAGAACACCATGGCTGTAGAAATTACTTCAAAAATAGTTGGTTACCGTATCAAGCAGCAGGAGCAGGCAGCGCCCACTCCTGAGCTGCAGGATGAAGACCCGTTGACGGTGCGCATTCCTTCCCGCCCGGAAGGCACTTTAGAAGCAGTGTCTGAAAAGATCTCTTACGTAGGCGCGGAAGGGCGCAAAAAAGTTTATCTGCTGGTGTCGTTTATGCCGGTGGAAGGCGTGATTGGCAGTAAGCGCGTGGTGATTGAGCGCCCGGTAGAGTTCTTTTTCCCGTCGGGGCAACTCTCCAGTGAGCACCAGTGGATCACCGCGACTATGCGCAGCCTTTCGCTGGCGGCCCGCGGCGGTTATGTCACTCAGGCGGTAGCGGATCTGCGTAAGGTGGCCTGGGATAAAGGCTTGGTGCGCTGTGGTATGAACCGCTGGAACAAGCCGATGTTTCACGATTCAGAAGTGGCGGCGATTGCTTGGTCGATCCAGCAGATTCTCTATCGTCGCGGCTTCTTGGATCGGGATGGCAATCAAGTGTCGGTTGAGCAGTTGGTCGAGCGCTATGCCCACCGCATGGCCCATGGCCATGCTTGGCAGCCGGAGGAAGAGGCCGCCGGGGCAGTAGAGCCTATTGGCGGAGCGCCGTCAGCGCCAAAAAAGCCTGAAGGCAGCGGCCCTGCCACGGTAGGTAACTGCCCCGAGTGTCGTGGTGAGCTGATCATGATGGATGGTTGCCCCACCTGCTACGCAGGCTGCGGCTGGTCCAAGTGCGGTTAAGCTAGACAAAGCCTCTGGCTCATAAAAACCGCGTGCTCAGTAGCACGCGGTTTTTTTATGCAGGCTCGTCTACCGTATGGTTAGTCGCCGAACAGTGGCCGAACGTTGTCAGTGAGGTAGCAGTCATCAAATTGACCTTCGGCACATAGCGCTGATAAGTCAGGAATCGTTAAGTGGTGACGGTCACGAAATACTAAATTATCTTCGCTAAGCGCGGTAAAGGTACGGCTAACGTGTACCGGACTCAGCCCCAGCACATCGGCCAACTGCTCTTGAGAGAGCGGTAGGCGGAATTGATTGGTAAGATCCGGGTTGGTTTGACGCAGCCGTAGGTACATCTCGTAAAGAAAATGCGCCGTTTTTTGACGGGCGCTGCGTCTCGCTAAATTAACCAGCCGCTCCGTCATTAACGCCTGCTGGCGGCTACCGATAGCAAACATCACCGAGGTAAGCGGCAACGACTGGCGAAATATCTCTAGCATGCACTTATGCGGAAAGTGACAAACCACACCGTCATCAATCATGCGCACACTCTCAAGGCGCTGCGAAAAAGCAAACTCGCGCAGACCAATAATATCGCCAGGCAAAAACACTTCGAGAATTTGCCGATCGCCGTTTTCTTGATTTCTGTAGGAGTAAGCCCAGCCGCTTTTCAGTGTGCAAAATTCATTGGCCGGGTCGCCCATCTCCCAGAGTAATGAGCCCGATTTAACATCAGAGGGGCTTTCCTCAAGCGAGAGGAGCAGTTTTTTCTCCCCTTCAGTCAACGAACAGTAGTGACTGAAGTGCTTAATAATACAGCTTTTTTCTTCATTCATGACTCGTCCCTATAGCAGAGGTTTGCATAGTACTTCGAGTTTTTGTCTGCCTGCCACTATAAGCAGTATGGTCGTGGTCTGTGCTGTCGAATGTGTATAGCGGGGAGCTGGTTTAGACGGGGCACGCGTACGCGCCCCATCACAGCCCCAAATATTAGCGCTTCGTTGTGCGTTTGCCGCGTGCCAGTAGAGGCGCTAAGAAACGACCAGTGTGCGATACGTCCTGTTTGGCGATCTGTTCCGGCGTACCTTCAGCAATGATCTGCCCACCGCCGGAACCCCCTTCAGGGCCGAGATCGACAATCCAATCCGCCGTTTTAATCACATCCAAGTTGTGCTCAATCACCACGATGGTATTGCCATGATCCCGCAGGCGGTGGAGTACCGTTAGCAGTTGGCGAATATCTTCAAAATGCAGCCCGGTGGTGGGCTCATCAAGAATATACAGCGTCTTGCCGGTATCGCGTTTGGCCAATTCGCGGGCAAGCTTAACCCGCTGCGCTTCACCACCAGAAAGGGTGGTGGCGCTCTGCCCCAAGCGAATGTAGGAAAGGCCTACGTCTAGCAAGGTTTGCAGGCGACGTGCAATGGCGGGCACTGGGCTAAAGAATTCCAGGGCGTCTTCCACCGTCATGGCCAGCACTTCGTGGATGGTTTTACCCTTGTAATGAATATCCAGGGTTTCGCGGTTATAGCGCTTGCCCTTACACACGTCGCAGGGCACGTAGATATCGGGCAGGAAGTGCATCTCCACCTTGATCATGCCTTCGCCCTGGCAGGCCTCGCAGCGCCCACCCTTAACGTTAAAGCTGAAACGGCCCGGCTTATAGCCCCGGGAACGGGCTTCCTGGGTGCCCGCAAACAGCTCGCGAATCGGTGTAAAAATACCCGTATAGGTAGCCGGGTTGGAGCGCGGCGTGCGGCCAATCGGGCTCTGATCGATATCGATGACTTTATCGAGTTGGTCGAGCCCTTCGATCTTCTCATAGGGCGCGGCGGTCAGCGTGGTGGCACGGTTCAATTCGCGGGCCGCAATTGGCATCAAGGTGCCGTTGATCAGCGTCGATTTACCCGAGCCGGAAACGCCGGTAATGGCGATAAATAGACCCAGCGGCAGGCTAAGCGTTACGTTCTGCAGGTTATTGCCGGTAGCCCCACGCACAATCAGCTGCTTTTCTGGATTGCCGGGAATGCGGTAGGGCGGCACGGCGATTTCCCGGGTACCCGATAAGTATTGGCCGGTCAGCGAGTTGGGGTTGTTCATCACGTCTTGCGGGGTGCCCTGGGCGACAATTTCACCGCCGTGAACGCCTGCGCCTGGGCCGATATCCAGTACGTGATCGGCGGCGCGAATGGCGTCTTCGTCGTGCTCTACCACAATCACGGTATTGCCCAAATCGCGCAGCCGCTCAAGGGTTTTCAGCAGCCGGTCATTGTCGCGTTGGTGCAGACCAATCGACGGCTCATCAAGGATGTACATGACCCCGACCAAGCCCGCGCCAATCTGACTGGCCAAGCGAATACGCTGGGCTTCACCGCCGGAGAGCGTGTCGGCGCTACGCTCCAGGTTAAGGTAATCGAGCCCCACATTGACTAAGAACTCTAGCCGGGCGTGGATCTCGTGGACGATTTTATCGGCAATTTCACCTTTGCGTCCTGGCAGGCTTAGGTCGGCAAAGTAGCGCCACGCCTCGCCAATCGGGAAGCGCACAATCTCGGCGATGTTGTGATCGTCCACGTAGACATGGCGCGACTCTTTACGCAGCCGCGAGCCACTACAGGTCGCACAAGGCTGAACGGCGATGTATTTGACCAGGTCATCGCGCACCATATTGGATTCGGTTTCTCGATAGCGGCGCTGCATATTGGGCAACACGCCTTCGAAAGCGTGTTCGCGGGTCACTTTTCGGCCGCGATCACCCACATAGACAAAGGGGATCTGCTCGTCGCCGCTGCCGTTGAGGATAACCTCCCGATCGCGATGGGCGAGCTCTTGCCAGGGCGTTTCCAGTTCAAAGCCGTAGTATTTGGCCAGCGCCTGGAGCTGGGTAAAGTAGTAGATATTGCGCCGGTCCCAGCCTTTGATCACACCTTCCGCCAGGGAGAGTTCCGGGTGGCTGATTAGCTTATCGGGGTCGAAGTACTGCTGTACGCCCAGCCCGTCGCAGGTGGGGCAGGCGCCCGCCGGGTTGTTGAACGAGAACATCCGCGGTTCAAGTTCCGCCAGCGAGTAGCCGCACACCGGGCAGGCAAAGCGCGACGAAAAAGCGATATCGTCGCGCTCACCGTCCATAAAGTGAATCATGGCGGTGCCGTCAGCGAGGTTCAGTGCGGTTTCAAAGGACTCCGCCAAACGTTGGGCAAGGTCATCGCGCACTTTGAAGCGATCAACAACAACGCTGATATCGTGCTTTTTGCGCTTATCCAGCGGTGCGATGTCGTCCAGCTCCAACACTTGGCCATCGACCAGGGCGCGCACAAAGCCCTGGGCACGCAGCTCGGCCAGTAACTGTAAATGTTCGCCTTTGCGGCCTTTGACCACTGGTGCCAGCAGCATCAGCTTGGTGCCTTCGGCGAGGTTCATGACCTGATCGACCATCTGCGAAATGGTCTGAGCTTCTAAGTCTTCGCCATGTTCTGGGCAGCGGGGCGTACCGGCACGGGCAAACAGCAGGCGCAGGTAGTCGTAAATTTCGGTGATGGTGCCCACGGTCGAGCGCGGGTTGTGGGAAGTGGACTTCTGCTCAATGGAGATCGCAGGCGAAAGCCCCTCGATGTGATCCACATCGGGCTTTTCCATCATCGACAGGAACTGGCGCGCATAGGTGGAGAGCGACTCCACGTAGCGGCGCTGCCCCTCGGCATAAAGGGTATCGAACGCTAACGACGATTTACCCGAGCCGGATAGGCCGGTAATCACAATCAGCTTATTACGGGGCAGCTCCACATCGATCTGCTTGAGGTTGTGGGTGCGGGCACCCCTGACCAGAATGCTGTCCATCAACACCTCGAATCGCGCGGCAAAAGCGCGATTATACGTTTGTCGGCCCCCTCCCGGCAAAACAGCTTTCATAACCTGCGGCAACTCGCGACGTTTCCAGCGCCAGCCCAAACCGCTAGAATAGAGGATTGTCACAATTCACACTGACTCACCACATGCTTAACCACCATATAAAAGGGCATTATGCGCAAGGTTTCCGCACTATTGCTGGCCTCTGAACGACGTGCGATCAGTGGTCTGGCCGGGCTTTATGCATCGCGCATGCTGGGTCTGTTTATGGTGCTGCCGGTATTGGCGCTGTATGCCGACACCCTTGAGGGTTCAACCCCGCTCTTGGTGGGCGTGGCGCTGGGTATTTATGGTTTAACCCAGGCGACGCTGCAAATTCCGTTTGGGTTACTTTCTGATCGCATTGGCCGCAAGCAGGTAATTGCCATGGGGCTGGTGATTTTTGCCCTGGGCAGCGTGATCGCGGCGCTCTCCGATAGCATTGCCGGCGTTATTGCTGGGCGAGCGCTGCAGGGCTGTGGCGCCGTAGCCGCGGCTATTATGGCACTGCTGGCGGATCAAACCCGTGAGGAGGTGCGGACTGCCGCCATGGCGACCATAGGGCTCTCTATTGGCGTGTCGTTTGCGATTGCCATGGTGTTGGGGCCGTGGCTTGCTGCCTGGGCGGGGCTGGCCGGAGTGTTCTGGTTTACTGCACTGCTAACGCTGGTAGGGCTGCTGGTGCTATGGCGCTGGGTTCCTTCAGCGCCACGGCGACGGCGACACCGTGATGTGGGCATGGACCGCCAGCAGTTTAAGAGCGTGATAACCCGCCCCGATTTATGGCGGCTGGATATGTCGATTTTTGCCCTGCATTTAGTGCTGATGGCGATATTTGTCGCGGTACCTTTTCGCCTGCTAAATGCCGGTGTGGCGATTGAGTATCATGGGCTGGCATATCTTGGCATTATGGCGCTATCGTTTGTTGCTATGGTGCCGCTGATTATTGTGGCTGAGAAGCAGCAGCGCATGCGCTTGATGTGTCTGGCAGCGATCGGCGCTATTGTGCTGAGTTTGGCGGGGCTGGGGTTGCCACTCTCGCCCAGCTACTGGCTGTTTGTATGGCTGTTTGTGTTCTTCACCGGCTTTAACTTGCTGGAAGCGACGCTACCTTCCATGCTCAGTAAGCTTGCCCCGGCGGGCGCCAAAGGAACCGCCATGGGGGTGTACTCTACCAGCCAATTTTTAGGCGCTTTTTTAGGCGGTACGCTAGGCGGCTTGCTGGCTCACTATGGCGGTCTCAATGCAGTCTTTATTGGCTGTGCTGGGCTGGCGCTATGCTGGTGGGTCGCCATGTGGCGGATGCCCGCACCACCCCCGCTCTCCAGCGAAGTAGTGGCGCTTCACGAGACCCAGGTAGACGCACTCGACCTGTTGTTAGAACATTTAGCCGATGTGGTCGGCGTGGAAGATGTCATGGTGGTGCCGGAAGAGCGCTTGGTCTATTTAAAGGTCAACCGACAGCAACTGGATCAGGCGGCGCTGAACAGACTGATGGCACCCCCAAAATCTTAATCCAGCCGTGCCTATGAAGTGTGATGGCGGTTGGCAATAAACTCTAAGCTATTAAAGGAGCGCCTTATGGCTCGCGGCATTAACAAGGTCATTTTGATTGGCAACCTCGGGCAGGATCCAGAGGTGCGTTTCACCCCCAGCGGAACCGCCGTGGCCAACTTAAACTTGGCCACCACCGATACCTGGATGGATCGCCAGAGCGGTCAGCGCCAAGAGCGCACCGAATGGCACCGTGTGGTGATGTTCAATAAAACCGCCGAAATCGCCCAGCAGTACCTGAAAAAAGGCTCCAAAGTCTATATTGAAGGGCGCCTGCAAACCCGCAAGTGGCAGGATCAAAACGGTCAAGATCGTTACTCGACGGAAATCGTCGCCAACGATATGCAAATGCTTGACGGTCGCAGCGGTGACTACCAAGGCGGTGGAGCCCCGCAAAATAACTATCCTCAGAACGCTCCTCAGAACGCTCCCCAGAACGCACCGGCTCAAAATAGCCCTGCCTCTAATAACCAAAGCGGCTATCCCCCGCAGGGTGGCGCGCCCCAGGGCGGCAATAACTACCCCGGTGGGCAGAGCCCGCAGCAGCCGCCTCGCCCCGCGCAGCCAGCGCCGCAGCAGGGCAATCAAGCGCCACAGCCCAACCAGCAGAACAGCAGCTACGGCGCCCCGGATCCGGGTAACTTCGATGACTTCGACGATGAGATCCCGTTCTGAGGGCGTTATTCGCCACGCAGCGTAGAGCTGGGCGTGATAAGGGGGAGTTGTCTTGAAGCTGCTAATATTGGATGCCGGACACTGCTTAAGCTTGGCACTGGCCCGGGAAGCAAGCCGTCGCGCCGATACAGAGTTAGTCATAGAGCATGGGACGACCATTACGCCGTCGCGCCTTGAGACGATAGCTCCTGACGCGGTGATTATCCCACCGTTAGCCCACCCACTAAATATGGCCCCAGCGGATGTGACGGCCCATGCAGATGCGGTAGATAGCTGCCTGGATGCTTGCCAATCGCAAGACGTGGCGTTGATATGGTGTGTTTCTGATCAGCTCTACGAGGACGGCTTGGAAGTCCCTATTGATGAGCATGTGGTGCCCGCGCCGCGAGATGACAGCTTGCGCCGTCTGGTTCAGACTGGTGATCGTATCCGTGCTGAGTTTCAGCGCCATTTGATTGTGCGTCTTGGCCCGCTGTTTGCGCTGGAAGGCAGCCATGCGTGGCTCAATGACATCATTGGTAACCTGGTGCTCGGGAAGGCGGTGCGCGCTGCGGAGGATGTGATTTTTTGCCCGACTTCCGCGGATGCTGTCGCCATGGCGCTGATTGGCATGCTGCAGCAGCAGGTCAGCGGTGCTGAGGCCTGGGGGGCTTATCATCTTGCTGGCACCGAACCGGTTAGCGCCTTTACCTTTACCTCCATGGTGCGAACCCAGCTGTTAACGCACCTGGAGGGCCGTGGCGAGCAGATTACCCTCGGCGAGGTTCAGCCGCTTAAACACCACCATGATGCCAAGCTGCGGCGCGTCTTAAACTGCCGCCGTGTGCTGGATGTGTTTGGCGTTCATCAGAAGCCGTGGCGTTTAGAGGCGGGGCGTATGCTGGATGCGTGGTGCTTGATCCGTGAAAATAATCGTGTCAGCGATACAGGAGCGTCGGCTTGATAAATGTGGTTCGCAGTTTGGTTTTTTATACCGGCTACTTTTTTGCTTTGCTGATGATTGGCATACTATTTTTGCCTATTGCACCGTTTCTTCCGCTGTCGGGTCGCTATCGCTTACTAAACTTGTATAACCATTTTTTAATGGTGTGGTTTCGGATTGCCTGCGGTGTACGTTACGACATTCAGGGGCGGGAAAATCTACCCAGTGGCCCCTGTGTGATTCAAGCTAATCATCAGTGTGAGTGGGAAACCGTGTTTTTGCAGGTAATGAAGCCGCCGGTATGTACCGTACTGAAACGCGAATTACTGCGCCTACCGATTTTTGGTTGGGGGTTGCGTCTGCTCCGTCCGATCAGTTTGGATCGCTCCAAGCCAGCGCGGGCGATGAAGCAAGTGCTTACACAGGGTGTCGAGCGTTTGGGTACGGGGCTTTCGGTACTGATTTTTCCGGAAGGGACGCGAGTGGATCCAGGCATCCGCAAACGCTATAACAAAAGTGGCAGCGTGGTAGCGTGTCGTGCGGGGGTGCCAGTGTTGCCGGTGGCTCACAACGCTGGCGAGCGCTGGCCAGGACGCCACTGGGTTAAGCGGCCTGGCGTACTGCGTGTGCGCATTGGTAAGCCGATTGAAACATCCGGGCGTATGCCCGATGAAGTGCTCGCAGACGTCGAAGCGTGGATTGAAGCGCAGTTACAGGAGATTTCAGACGTACCCCGGCCTACCTCTCGATAACCGCCTTATGTTGATACGCGACGCCTGTACATAAAAGCCTAAGCACAAAAACGGCGCCCACTGGGCGCCGTTTTTATGGTCGTAATGCGAAGTAGCGTTAGTCGTTGAAACGCTGGAAGACTAAACACGCATTGGTGCCGCCAAAGCCGAAGCTATTCGACAAGGCGCGCTCTATCGTTACGTCATCGCGGCGTTCGGTGACAATATCAAAGCCGTCGGCCTGCTCATCCAAATCGGTGATATTCGCCGAAGCAGCAACAAAGTTATGCTGCATCATCAGTAGCGAATAGATCGCTTCCTGTACACCGGTAGCCCCCAGGGAGTGGCCGGTGAGCGATTTAGTCGAACTCATGGCGGGCGTTGTATTGCCAAACACTTTGCGTATGGCTTTGAGCTCGGCAACATCGCCTACGGGCGTCGAAGTGCCGTGGGTATTGATATAGTCAATGGCGCCATCGACCGTTGCCATCGCCTGACGCATGCAGCGCATCGCCCCTTCGCCCGAAGGAGCAACCATATCATGGCCGTCAGAGGTCGCGCCGTAACCCACCAGCTCGCCGTAGATCTTGGCACCGCGGGCTTTAGCGTGTTCAAGCTCTTCCAACACCAACATGCCACCGCCACCGGCGATAACAAAGCCGTCGCGGGCCTGGTCGTAAGGACGTGAAGCCTGCTCTGGGGTGTCGTTGTAGTGGGTAGAGAGCGCGCCCATGGCATCAAACAGGCAAGAGAGCGTCCAGTGTTCCTCTTCGCCGCCACCGGCAAACACTACATCCTGTTTGTTAAGCTGAATTTGCTCCATCGCGCTGCCAATACAGTGCGCGGAGGTCGCGCAGGCAGAAGAGATAGAATAATTGACGCCTTTGATTTTAAACGGCGTTGCCAGACAGGCGGACACGGTGCTGCCCATTGTCCGGGTAACGCGGTAAGGGCCAACACGGCGCAGGCCTTTGTCACGTAGCACATCAGCCGCTTCAACCTGGTTAGCACTTGAAGCACCGCCGGAGCCGGCAATCAGGCCAGTACGTTCGTTGGAAACCTGTTCTTCGCTCAGTCCCGCGTCTTCGATGGCCTGGGCCATAGAGACATACGCATAGGCAGCCGCATCGCCCATAAAGCGGCGCAGTTTGCGGTCGATGAGTGCGTCAAGATCAATATCGACGCTGCCTGCCACATGGCTACGAAAGCCTCGCTCGGCATACTCTTCCTTAAAACGAATACCGCTACGCCCAGTTTTGAGCGCGTCCAGGACCTGTCGTTGGTCGTTGCCAAGGCACGATACGATGCCAAGGCCGGTGACTACCACTCGTCGCATGGGAGCCTCCTGTTCAGAAATTCGCAGTGGAGGTAAAAAGGCCAACGCGCAGATCATTAGCCTGATAAATGTCGCGTCCGTCAACGGTTACTGTACCGTCGGCGATACCCAAGATAAGACGCCGGGTAATAATACGCTTAATATTAATGCTATAGGTCACTTTCTGTGCATCCGGCAGAATCTGTCCGCTGAATTTAACCTCGCCGCAGCCAAGCGCACGTCCGCGACCTGGGTGGCCTAGCCAGCCCAAATAAAACCCGACTAGCTGCCACATGGCGTCTAATCCTAAACAGCCAGGCATGACGGGGTCACCGGGAAAGTGGCAGTCAAAGAACCACAAATCAGGCGTGATATCCAGCTCGGCGATCAGCTCGCCCTTGCCATGCTCACCGCCTTCTTCGTGAATATGCTTGATGCGATCAAGCATCAGCATGTTAGGAGCCGGGAGCTGTGCATTTCCAGGGCCGAATAATTCGCCGCGCGAGCAGGCCAGTAGTTCTTCGCGATCAAAGGAATGTTGCTTGGTCACTGAATCGTTCCGAATATCAAATTGGTTGTAGGGCTAGTCTACTTCCCGAAACCGCCGAATGCACGTAACTGACTATTTATCGTCCATAACTTGAGATTTTGGCGGATTGGCCGATAGCACTATAGTGGGCAGCTTGGATAAACAGCTGCCGATTGTGCACAATAAATGTTCCATTGCCGTAATATATAGCATTCACGTTTCTTATTAGGCGGCATGATCAGCATGGCACCTAACGCTAATTTTTATCTAGGTTAATTTGTATAGGGTATAGCGAATCGCCATGTGGCTTCCTGTTTCTCTTAATCGCCCGTTAGTTTGGGTCGCACTGACGGCGCTTCCCGCTTGTGTTTGGATACCCGATGCGATGCTACGCCTGGTGGCTACCACGCTAGTCGCGCTTGGGTTGTGGGACGCCTGGAAGCAAGTGCGTCAACAGCGGCTACGCCTGCGACTGTCGCAAGATACGTTAAGGCTCGCCAGCGATGCCATGGTGATTACCGATGCGCAAAATCGCGTTCTGGTGGTTAATCCAGCATTTACCGAAATTACTGGCTACGCAAGCCAAGAGATTCAGGGCCTGAAACTGGAGACGCTGGCAGCACCGCGTCATGACAAAGCATTCTATCAAACGTTTTGGAGCACGCTGAAAAGTACCGGCCGTTGGGAAGGTGAAATGTGGAGCCGACGTAAACACGGCGACGAGTACCCCGAGTGGCTAAAAGTCCGCGCTGTGACCGATAAACGCGGCAACATTACCCATTTTATTCATCTGTTTACCGATATATCGGCACAAAAAGCCCGTGATCGCGATTTACGTCGTATTGGCTATGAGGACCCACTCACTGGGCTGCCCAATCGCCGCCGCCTTCATGATCTACTTGCTTCACGGCTGCGCAATTTACGCGCGGGTGAGAGCCTGGACATGGCGTTGGTGGATATCGATGGGTTGAAGTCAGTCAACGACAGCCTGGGCGTTGAACAGGGTGATCGTTTGCTGGCACGCTTTGCCCAGCGGCTAACTGGCTTCGTAGCCGGCAGCGTAGTAGGGAGGCTGGGCGGCGATGAGTTTATGGTGATCCGCACCACCACCTTTGACGATCACGACCAGTGGGTAGCTACCCTGCGCGAGCATATGAGTCGGCCTTTTGAAATTAACGACCACTCGTTGCGCTTAGGACTCACGATCGGCAGCTGTCGCGTGCCGGAAGATGGTAACGAGTCAGGTGTGCTTTTCCAGCGTTTAGAGTCGGCGCTTTACAGCGCCAAACGTCTGGGGCGTAACTTAAGCCAGCGCTTTCGTCCAGCGCTGGATCAGCAGGATAACCCTCAACTGGCACTGGTCAGCGATCTACGCGCGGCGCTTATTTCTGGTGACCAGTTGGAGCTGCATTATCAAACCCAGCATGAGCCTGGCAGTGGCGAGCTGGTGGGGATGGAGGCGCTATTGCGCTGGCGCCACCCCAAGAACGGCATGATTTCCCCGGGTGACTTTATTCCGTTGGCCGAGCGGCACGGTTTAATGAGCCAACTAGGTGCCTGGGTGATCGAAAAAGCCTGTGCTCAGCAGGCCCACTGGCGTAACAGCGCCATGCCCAAGTTGACGATTTGGGTCAATATTTCGGCGCTGCAGCTGTTTCAAGGCGATCTGGAGAGCCAGCTGACGACCTGCCTAAAACGTTACCAGTTGAAGCCTTCGCAAATTGGCTTGGAGCTGACGGAATCAGTGCTGCTCGACGAGCGTGCGGGGGATATGGGGCCACGCCTACAGGCGCTGCGTGACCAAGGCTTTGCGATTGCCATCGACGACTTTGGAACGGGCTATTCGTCGCTTGGCTACTTAAAACGCTTGCCGGTGGACAAAATTAAACTCGATCGGGCGTTCATTAAAGAGTTGCCCCACGATCAGGCAGACGCCTCGATTGTTAAGGCAGTCTTGGCGATGGCAGAAGGTATGGGGCTAGGGGTGATTGCTGAAGGTGTTGAAACCAAAGAGCAGTGTCAGTTCTTGGTTAATGCCGGGTGCACGTCCGTACAGGGGTTCTATTTTGCCCGGCCGCTATCCGCCGCTGAGTTGGAACAACGTCTGGTGCCCACACCAGTCACTGCTCCTTCAGAGGGTTGAAATAGCTAATACCCACACAAATTATCGCCCAAATGAGCGCCTGAACGGGGAGTAACCAAGCAGCCAGGGTCACCTCCGCCATTAGCGCTCCGCCGTAATAAGAGAGTGGGCCGCTAATCGCGCCACACAGCGCGGCTAGCAATGGGTAACGCCACAGCCATGCAAGCGAGTGATAGACCAGGGTGGCAAACAGCGGCCAAAGCATCCACAGCCACAGCGGCAAAAGCCCCAGCGCCTGCGTTTGATCGTTAAAATCGAAGCCTCCAAGCAGCTGCAAACCGCCATCAATCAACAGCCCCAGCAGCGCAAATCCGGCGATAAATCGCCACTCTCCGGGCCGCGCGCAACGCCATAGGTGCCAGGCCAATAGGCTGCAGCCTGCTATGGCGGCAACCCATGAACCGCCAAGCACACACAGTAGCCAGCCAGCCTCAAAGCGCAGGGCATTTAACACCAGCGCCTGCCAATTGCGTGATGCCATTTAGAGCGCGCCGGTTAGCGGAACGGGCTTCGCCGCAGGTTTAGCCAGCAGTAAGTGGCAAGTGCCAATGGAGCGTTCAGTAAAGCCGCCCTCGCAGTAGCACAGGTAGTAGCGCCACATGCGGATAAAACGCTCATCGTAGCCCAGCGTTCGCACCTGCTCCAGGCTGGCTTCGAAGCGGTGGCGCCACTCGCGTAAGGTACGCGCATAATGCGGGCCAATTTCATCCAGCGCGACCACGTTTAGCGATGTTTTACGCATAACACTGGTTAACATGGCGTGGTGCGAGGGCAGGAAGCCGCCTGGAAAAATGTAGCGCTTGATAAAATCCATGTCGCGTTTAGCTTCTTCAAAGCGCTGGTCGCGGATGGTGATGGCTTGCAGCATGGCTTGCCCATCGTCGGTGAGCAGGCTATCCAGCTTGTTAAGGTAGGTATCGAGATACTGATGCCCCACTGCTTCTATCATCTCCACCGAAATGAGCCGGTCATAGCGGCCGGTCAATTCACGATAATCCTGTTTAAGCAGGGTAATTCTATCTTCTAATCCCTCTTCCCTAATACGCTGAGCGGTATGGGCGTGCTGCTCATCCGAAATGGTCGTGGTGGTGACACGGCAGCCGCGGGTTTTGGCGGCGTGAATCGCTAACCCTCCCCATCCGGTACCAATCTCTAACAGGTGATGCTCGGGCTGTACATCAAGCTTTTCAAGCATTAAATCAAGCTTATAGGTAGAGGCCTCTTCCAAGCTGGCTTCCGGATAGGGGAAAACGGCGCTTGAATACATCCAGTGGTGGCGATCCAGAAATGTCGAAAATAGATCGTTGCCAATATCGTAGTGGGCGGCAATATTGCGTTTCGAGCCGCTTAGGCTGTTGCGCTGAAAGCGGTAGGCGGCGCCCAATACCCACCGGGCAAAGCGGGCACTGCCGTTCTCCATTTTAGTATTCACCTGCTCAAGGTTAGCGGCGAACAGGCGCACCAAGGCGACCAGATCATCGGCGTCCCAGTCGTTGTCCATATACGATTCGGCTGCGCCGACGGTGCCGCCAAAGGCGAGGCGTTTCCAGGCACGGGAATGGCGTATCACCACGGTCACTTGCAGCGGGCCTTGCTGACCTAAGTGATGACACTGGTTGCCTTCAATCAGAGTGATACGACCGCCACGAAAGGTGTCCAGTTGGGCCATCAGGCGTGGCTTCAGCCACTTGGTTAAGCGGTCTTGGGCAACCAGCTGAAGGTTGGGGGGCGTAGAACGCAGGGTCGTCACTTTGAAGTCTCCTTGCGCTTGGGGTGGTTATAAACGGGCACGCGCTTCAGCCACAGGCGAAGTGCTTCAAAATGAATACCCGTAATGGTTTTCAGGCTCATCCATGGCTGGCGAGCCAAGGTTTTTAGCAACGCGCCACGGGTGGCGGGAGAGGCGTCAAGGGTCAACGTGGCATCAAAATGGCACTGCTGATCCTGCCAGTTTTCCATATGCAGAAAGAGCTTTTCGCCGGGGGCATTAAATTTCCAGCGGTAGCTCATCTCCATGGGGTTAAACGGCGAGACGTGGAGATCTTTAGCGAAACGCGCTTGGTGGCTATGGCGTGAGGGATCCACAGCGCTGGCGTAGCAGGTGCGCTCACGCCAGGGCATATTGGTGACTTCACTTAAAACGGCTGTTAGGCGCCCCAGATGGTCGTAGGCATAGTAGACGGAAATAGGGTTAAACATGCAGCCCAGCGTGCGTAGCTGGGTAAGCACGCAGATACGGCCATTAGGTGCGCTGCCCAACTGACGAATAAGCTCTTCGCGCACGGCGGTTTTGAGCGGGCGATCAACCGGGCCCAGATAGTCTTCGCGGCGAAAGCGTGCCAACGCAGGGCGGCGCGCACTAAAGCCGGGTACCTTGTCGAACAGGTCGGGCAGTTCATCCAGGTCCAGCCACGCCATCCATAGCTGATAACTAAAGGCGTGGGATTTGGGCGTAAAGCGCCGGTGGCGCAGGGTGCCTCGGTAGATACGCGACCGCGGCATGGCAGTTAATTCAGTCATCATTGCGGTCATCATCCCAGCCCCTCGACGCCCTGGGGCGTTAGCAGTTCATGGGCAGGTAGCGCGGAAGGTTCTGCAGGCGGCGGGGCAGCTTCATCACAGCCTAATGCCTGGGCCACTCGCAGCGCACTCCACACGCCGTCTTCGTGGAAGCCGTTACGCCAATAGGCGCCGCAAAAGTGGGTGCGATGGGCCGTAGACGATATCTCCGCGTGGCGCGCCTGGGCCGCTTGACCAGCCAAAGTGAACTGCGGGTGAGCGTAGATATAGCGGCCAAGCACCTTGCTGGGGTCAATGCTGGCACTGTCGTTTAAGGTGACACAAAACGTGGTGTCACTGTCTATCCGTTGGAGAATATTCATGTCATAAGTGACCGATACGCGTGCTTCGCTGTCGCGTTGATCAAGACGATAATTCCAGCTCGCCCAGGCGCGCTTGCGCCGCGGTAGCAGGGCGATGTCGGTATGCAGCACCACCTCGTTATCCTGGTAGGGCATAGCGCCAAGAATTTCCTGCTCGGCGCTGCTGGCGTCGCCCAGCATGGCCAGTGCCTGGTCGCTGTGGCAGGCGAGCACCACCTGGTCAAAGCGCTGGGAGCCAGAGGACGTGGTGATAACAACGCCGGTGCTGTCGCGGGTAATCCGGGTGACCGGCGAATTGAGGTGAATGCGCGATGCGTAGGGCGCCGTTAGGCTGGCAATATAGCTCTTCGAGCCGCCCAATAGGGTGTACCACTGGGGGCGGTGGTTGACCGATAGCAGGCCATGATTACGGAAAAAACGCACAAAAAACGCCAGCGGGAAGGCGCGTAGATCGCTGATGCTGGCCGACCAAATGGCGGCCCCCATGGGCAGTAAGTAGCGCTGCTGAAAGTCACGATTGTAGTGATGCTGGTCGAGATACTCCCCCAACGTCATGTGGGCAGGCAGTTGCTCGCTCTCAAGCGCTTTTGTGGCTTGTTTATTAAAGCGCAGAATATCGCCCAGCAGGCGATAGAACGAGGGGTTGAACAGATTGCGTCGCTGGGCAAACAGTGACCCTAACGTATGGCCGTTATACTCAAAATCCCGGGCTGTTTCATGAACTGAAAAGCTCATTTCGGTGGCTTGTGAGGCGACGCCCAGGGTGGCCATCAGGCGCTGAAAGTGCGGGTAGGTCCAGTCGTTAAAGACAATAAAGCCGGTATCAATCGCGTAAGGCCGCCCTTCAACGTTCACATCCATGGTGGCGGTATGACCACCGAGGCGTGATTCCGACTCAAACAGCGTGACCTCATGCTGGGCTGAGAGGTACCAGCCTGCTGCCATGCCGCTAATCCCACTGCCAACAATGGCAATACGCTGTGATGCTCCAGAGCTTTGTGATGCCATTGCGCTCATGACGACTCCTTTTGGCTGCGGGTCATGCGCAGGCCAACCTGGCGGCGCAGAGCGGGAGGCAAAATGCCCAGCAATTTGACCAGATAGGTAAACCGGTGTGGGAAGTGGATATCCAGCCTACCCTTCACCAGCCCCGCGATAATGGCATCGGCTGCTTGCTCTGCCGTTACCTGCATCGGCATAGGGAAGTCGTTACGTTCGGTGAGCGGCGTTTTCACAAAGCCAGGATGGATAAGGCTGACCTCTATGCCCTCCTGATCAAGGTCTAAGCGCAGCGACTCCAAAAAGTAACTCACCGCGGCTTTAGACGCCCCATAGGCTTCCGCACGGGGTAACGGTAAATAGGCCGAAGCGCTGGAGGTGGCGGCTAAGCGAGCCGGGAGGCCCTCTTTGCGCGCCGCGCGTAGTAGCGGCAGTGCGGCTTCGACGCCGTATAAAGTACCGAATAGGTTAGGTTTAAAAACGCGCTCGACTAAATCCATATCGAACTGCTGAGCATTTAGGTATTCGCAGGTGCCCGCGTTAAAGAGCGCCAAATTTAACGCCCCGAGCTGTTCATGAATGTCGTTACCCGCCTTGAACACTGCTTGACGGTCGCTGATATCTAGCGGGAGAGGGTGGGCATTGGGGTGGCCACGGCACAGTTCTTCGAGAGCTTCAGCGTTGCGTGCGCTAAGCACTACTTGGTGGCCTTGGGCGATAAGTTTGCGCGCCAGCGCCTTACCAATACCTGATGTGGCACCGGTTAACCAAATGCGTTGGGGCGTTTTCCATGTACCCATCGAGTCTCCTAGTGCGCCTCGCCGTGATGTTTAAACTGTGATGTTAAAACTGTGATGTTAAAACCTAGGCAAGACGTTTTTTTAACCAGCGAATGGCGCTGCCCATCAACGGTAACTGCTCGTAGAGCATGGCGCCCGCATCAAAGTAGTCGCGTTGGCGCTGAACGCGCCCTTCATCAGCAAAAGTAAGCGCACTACAGCCTTCAACCTCTACCGGTTTGCCACCTGCCAAGCGCGGATGGATAAACGTCATGGTCCAGGTAACGAACGCTTGCTGACCCTGTAACTGCTGAGTGTGATAATGGAACTGGCACTGCTCAACATTTTCATACATGGTTGAAAAATAACGCTCTAACGCTTCGCGGCCTTCGATCTTATGCAGCGGATCGCTAAAAACAATATCTTCAGTATATACCTCGTATAGTTTTTCTGTACAGGTATTGTCTAGTTTATTGAAAAAGGTGCAGAACGCCTCTAGCGCCTCTGGCTCAGCCATGACGGTTTCCTTTCTTTATGCAGTAATGTAGTCGCTAACCAGAGGGATATTTAGACAGTGATTTAAACGCCTCTAAGGCGCGCTGGCGAGCCGCTTTGTGGTCGACAATGGGGGCCGGGTAATTAATATCGGTGAGTAGGTCTTGTGGCGGCGCATGGCGCGCCTTGGCGGGCAGCTCAGCAAGTTCAGGAAGCCAATGGGCAATAAACTCACCCTCAGCGTCAAAGCGAGTGGACTGGGTGGTAGGGTTAAAAATGCGAAAGTAAGGGGCGGCATCGGTACCCGTTGAGGCTGCCCACTGCCAGCCGCCGTTGTTGGCGCAAAATTCGCCGTCAATTAGGTGGCGCATAAAAAAGGCTTCGCCGCGGCGCCAATCAATCAGCAGGTGCTTGCTTAAAAACATAGCAGTGATCATGCGCAGCCGGTTGTGCATCCAGCCGGTCGCCACTAACTGGCGCATAGCGGCATCAACAATGGGATAGCCCGTTTGACCCTCACACCAAGCTTGAAAGCCTTCATTATCGTCGCGCCACGCTAACTGCTTCGTGTGTTCTTGGAAGGGTTGGTAGCGACACACTTGAGGAAAGCCCACCGCTACGTGCTGATAAAATTCCCGCCAGACCAGCTCGTTGACCCAGGTCGTAAGGCCGATATCGCCATCGGCTAAATTTCCGCCGTTCTCAGCCATGACTGCTTGTAAACACTGGCGATGGGAGATCACACCGAGCGCCAAGTAGGGCGATAGCTCGCTGGTGCCGCGTACCTTAGGCAGGTCGCGCTGGGCGCTATAGTGTCGGCCACGAAAGCGCAGAAAGCGCGCTAAGTTATCCGCCGCGGCATTTTCACCGGCAGGCCATAGCTGCCCATTAACCGGGGTGCTATCAAGCGTAGGCAGTTCAGGCAGCGAGTCGCTTTGAATACCCAGCGGCGCTTGAACCTGTGGTGTCGCGCGCAGTGCCAACTGGTCAGCGCTGACCTGCTTGTGCCACGCCTTAGAGAACGGTGTAAATACCCCGTAGTAGTCGCCTTTGCCGGTTAGCAGGCTGCCGGGGGCAAACGCTACGGCGTCGTGGTAGCCATGGGCGGCAATATCGGCCTGTTTAAAGGCGTCCTGCACAGTCTGATCGCGGCGGCGCTCATTGAGGGCGTATTCGTGATTGAAGTGCAACTGCTCAACATCATATTCGCGAGCTATTTCAAGCAGCGCCTCGGGTGCCTGGTCATAGCGTTCAATATCGCGATGCAGCAGCGGAATATTCAAACCGTTGAGCGCGGTTTTAACGGCAGCGACTCCCCGCATCCAAAAATCCAGCTTATTAGCGCCGTGGCCATGTGCTTGCCACTGAGGAATGCTGCGCAGAAACACCGCTATCACAGGGCCCTGAGCCGCGGCGGCGGCGAGGGCGCTGTTGTCGTCAATGCGCAGGTCGCTGCGCAGCCAAACCAACTGACGTTTCATAGACTTTTCTGTCATAGGGGGCTCCTGCGGCACAAAAAAATGGCCGGTCGCCACATGGGCGAACGGCCAGGATAAAAGCGTGCTGGTTAGAGTACGCCCGACTCGCGTAATAGCGGGCGCAAACGGGCAATGGCCTGGGGCAAGTCATCGCCGAGCATATGCACCGGGCCATCGCGGAGGTCGCTTTCGCGCAGGCGCGCCACCTCACCGCATACGCCAATGGGCACATTAAGCGTCTCGGCCGCCTTGGGCAGCGCTTGGTTAATATAGCTATCGCTCTCCCGCTGACCGCTAGAGAGCAGCACCATCGATGAGTGCAGCCGTGCCACGGCCTGGGGGAGATCCTCCAGCGGCAGCGAGTGGTCAAGCATCTGCACCCGGTAGCCCTGTTCGCTGGCCATCAGCGCCGACATCAGCACCCACAGCGGGCCGGGATCATCGGGCATGGCATTGAGCAGAATCAGCGGGCCCCGAGTGGCCTGGTTGGCGTAGTGCAAGCGAATGCCCACCTGGCTGCGCAGGAACGCTTCCAAGGTGCGGCGAACTAACTGATCCGCTTGAACGGCCCACTTGGCCTCTAAGGTCAAGATAACCGGCTGCCAGAGCTCGTTGATAGCAATGCTCAGCGGGTAGAGGGCCAAGCTCTGGTGATAAAACGCCTCCAGTTTGGCAAGATCCAAGGCTTCGATAATGGCCTGCAGCTGCTGGCGCTGGCTCGCCCAATCACCGGCATCCGGGGTCGGCGTCTCAATTGTTTCTGGCTGGTCAAGCAAGTCGGCGACTTGACTGACCGGCACACCACGATTGAGCCACTGCAGGATGCGTTCGATGCGGGTGATGTCGTCCTGAGCGTATAGACGATGACCTTTCGGAGTGCGCTGGGGGCGAATTAGCCCGTAGCGTCGTTCCCAGGCTCGCAGCGTCACCGAATTCACCCCTGTTAAGCGAGAAACCTCGCGTATCGGATAGAGTGGCGTATCGGGTGGGTGGGTCGCCTTAAGACTCATGGGCGCCAGTACCTCTTCGTTAACTGCAGCGCGGCGCTGCAGGGAGCTGACGTTGTTCGCCGCGGCCAAGGTGATTCATGTTCCATTTAAAGATTGCCTGATTTAAAAACTAAACATTAGCACGATACTGTATGCCCATTTGTACAACTTGTCGCTACCCGGTACAACCTTTATAGGAATCCTTCTTAATCATTTAAGCCCCGTGCTTAATGAGCCGACCGGCCTACTAGTGCTTCTCCTAAATGGTGACCGGATAGCCAGGCGTCCTCAATGCGACCGTCACGGAAGCTGTCACCGCATAGGGCCAAACCGTTCGCACTGTATAAGTAATCATGCTCGCTGGAGGTTGATGGCTGCGCATAGCGCCAGCGATGAGCGCCCGTTTCAATCAGCGGGGGGAGCGTGGCTGAAGGGGGGAAAATACTTTTCAGGGCGTTTAAAAGTTGTTCTGCCACCATCTCGGCAGACTGCTCTAAATGGGCTTCGCTCCACTCAAGCTGCGCCAGCAGGCTGACGCTTTCAGTCTGCGCGTCGCGACCTGGTTTGGTTTGATTGCGAGATACTATATTAAGAACTGGGTACAGGACTGGATGCGCGAAACGTGCCATCTGCCAGTCTTGGTCAACACCGGGGATGGCGGGAAGCGGCCCGTCAAAAATCGCCCATCCCACCCAGCAGGCACGCTGTTTTCGGGTCAGGCACGCCGCTGCTAAAGCGTCGTCCCATGGTTTGACCAGCGCATGGGTCTGGGGAGGCGGCGCGCTAATCACGATCTGGTCATAAGGCCCGTGGTGAACTCCGTCAGCACCTACTAGCATCCACCCGTTGGGCGAGGGGTTGAGCGCCGCGATGGGCGTGCCGGTATGCAGCTCGGCATTGGGTTGGGCCGTTAGCGAATCGGCCATATGCCGTGTCAAAGCGCTCATTCTGGGCGCACCGGTGTAGCGCTTTTGGCCATCATTGTGCGCCTGCCAACCGCGTGAACTAGCCTGATAGGTACGGGTCGGCCAGGCGGCAATGCAGCCAGCGGCAAGCCACTCATCGACCGCGCGTTGAAAATCCACGTCGCGCACGCTAAATGCCTGAGCGCCTAAATCAAGCGTCGCGCTAGGCCTGCGTTTACTCGACATACGCCCACCGGGGCCGCGGGCTTTATCAAATAGCGTGACGCTGGCGCCGCTGCTGGCCACTACTTGCCCACAGGCAAGTCCTGCGATGCCTGCGCCGATGATAGCGACCGATTGATGGGCGGTAAACGTCGGTAGCGGTTTGACCATGAGCACTCGCAATTTGTAAAAAGAGGTCGAATTAATCACCCTAGAAGCGCATTGTAGCAGTTGTGTACAAATATCGTACAATTTAATCGCTGTTTTATTTATCAAGCTGAAGCTCTAACCAATTGCAGCTATAACTCTAGCCAAATACAGCTACAAAACAGTGCAGTTATGCATAGTACAGTTATGCATTGTGCAGTTATAAATTGTGCAGTTATAAATCGTGCAGCCATGAAGGTTTGCAACGATGCCACCTAACAGGAGCAAAACCCCATGCGCGTATTAATCACCGGAGGCAGTGGCTTTGTCGGCCAGCGACTATGCCGGCTGTTAGTTGAACAAGGCCACGAGGTGCAGGTGGTCTCCCGCTCGCCGCATCAAGTGTGGGATAGTTTGCCGAGCAGTTGCGACATTCGCGATAGCGCCCAGGCGTTTATTGAGTCGCCGCCGGACGCGTTGGTTAACCTGGCCGGTGAGTCGATTGCCGCCAAGCGCTGGAGCGATGAGCAGAAAGCTAAGCTGATTAACTCGCGGGTGGCTGCAACTGAGCAGTTGGTAGCGCTTTGCGAGCGGCTGAAAGCTAACGGCCAACCGCTGCCGAAGGTGATGGTGTCGGGTTCAGCGATGGGCTACTACGGCGATCAGGGTAAGCGCGTAGTGACCGAGGAGACCATGCCTAATGATGAGTTCGCTCATCGGCTGTGCAAAAAGTGGGAGGCCTCCGCCCGACCCATTGAGGCGATGGGCGTGCGGCTGGCGATTGTGCGCATTGGCTTGGTGCTGGAGGCGGGAGGCGGCAGCCTGGAGAAGATGCTGCCGCCGTTTAAGATGGGGTTAGGTGGACGTTTTGGTAGCGGTGAGCAGTTTATGCCGTGGATTCACCGCGACGATTTAGTCGCGGCAATCCTGTTTCTCATCAATCAAGAGGGTTTGAGCGGCGCCTTCAACGGCAGCGCCCCGCATCCGGTGACGAATGCCACCTTTACCAAAACCCTGGCCAAGCAGCTTAACCGTCCGGCGATTTTCCCTGTACCCGCTGTTATATTAAAAGCGGGCTTCGGGGAAATGTCGCGGCTACTGCTGACCGGGGCCGATATGCGCCCCGCGCGCCTGGAAGAGGCAGGATTCAGCTTCCAATACCCCACCCTCGACAAGGCGCTTGAGGCCATACTTTAAGCAACAATAGCTTAGCGGTCAGCATCAACGGTGATAATCACCCGCACGGAATCAAGCCGCAAGCGGGTGTTCTCAATCGCTTCGCTGAGCCCCTTGCGCTCATCTTTCAAGGCGTCAATTTCTGTACTGCGCACTGCCGGGTTGTGCTCGGCAAGTGCCGTTAAGCGGGCAATCTCGGTGTCCAGCTGGGCGCGCATGCGCGCTTCGGCGTTTTCGACAATGCTGGGTAGCTGGCGCTCGGCTTCGCCCTCACCCTGGGTCAGTAGTTCGCGCAACTGGTCGTGGCGGCTTTTGATTAAATCCCGGGCCAGAGATTTATTCACCTTCTGCAGGTTTTTACCCAGGCCGGTGAAGGAGATCTTGCTGGTCAGGTTGGCGCCCGATTCATCCAGCAAAATTCGCACTGCGGTAGGCGGCAGGAAGCGGTTAAGGTGCAGTTTCTTGGGCGCCGGGCAGTGGGTGCGGAACACCAGCTCGGCCATCAATCGGCCGCTGGGAATGGCGTCGTGGCTCAGCAGGGCCAGCGCCGAGTTGCCCATGGTGCCATCCAGCACGCGGCCCATCATCTCGCGCAGCAGCGGATGCTCCCAGGAGAGCCGCTGCACATCGTCACGGGCCAGTGCCTGGGTGCGGCTGTAGGTGGCGGTAAAGCCCTCTTCGCCTTTAACTAGGCCGGGTAAGCCATCGAGCATATGTTGGCTGGGCTGCAGGTGCATTAAGCCCTTGCCAATTTCCTGGCTATCCACGCCGAAGATATCCAGCGCCCGTTCCAAGTAACGTGGCAGGGCAGCGTCATCGTCGAGTTCGCGCACCGCGTCGATCACCTGTTGAGCGCGAGCGGGACGACAGGCGTTGAGCTCCAGCAGCCGGTTACGGCCCGCATCGTGTTCCGCCAACTTGGCGCTAAACATCGTACGGGTCTCGGCGATGATCTCATCAAGCGCTTCATCGTCCAGCAGGGCATCAGCCAGGGCGTCACCAAAGGCATCAAACAGCTCGTTGCCGACCCCGTGGGGGGCGCTGAAGGCGTCCATACCTTCGTGGTACCAGCGCAGCAGGCGCTCGCCGGGGCTGCCTTCAAAGGTGGGGATATGCAGCTCAATGGCGTGGCGCTGGCCGATGCGATCCAGGCGGCCGATGCGCTGTTCGAGCTGATCCGGGTGCTGGGGCATATCGAACATCACCAGGTGGCGGCAGAACTGGAAGTTGCGCCCCTCCGAGCCAATTTCCGAGCACACCAATACCTGTACGCCTTCGTCTTCATCGGCAAAGGCCGCCGCCGCGCGGTCACGCTCGATCAGCGAGAGGTCTTCGTGGAATACCGGCGCGTGGTAGCCGCCCAGCACCCGTAGCCCTTCGGCAAGGCCTTCGGCAGTTTCGCGGTGGTGGGCAATCACCAGCACTTTTTCGTTGGCGAAGCCGCTCTCGCTGTCGTCGCTAAGCTTTTCCAACAACCAGTTAACCCGCGGGTCGATGTGCCACCAATCTTCGCCGTTGAGCGGGTCATCTTTGAGCTCCCGGTAGGCCGCATCGGGATAGATCAGCACATCGGGGTGATCCATGCCGGTCTCGATCAGCAGCTCGTCGAGGTAGTCGTCGTCGCGCTCCAGGCGGCGCACCACCCGGCGGTAGGCCGAAGGTAGCGCTAACGGCGCGAGGTTTAGACGCCGTTCCGGGAAGCCGCCTACGTGGCGGCGGCTGTTGCGGAACATCACCCGCCCGGTGCCGTGGCGGTCAAGCAACGCTTCACTGAGCTGGGCGCGCGCGGCGTCCTGCTGCGCTTTGCTTGCTTCCTCGTTACACAGGATGGCCAGCAGCGCTTGGCTGTCGCGGTCATCGGCAATGGCAGATACGTGGCCGCGAGCATCAGGGTCGCCGGGCAGCGCCTCGAGGGCATCAATGGCGCGGGCCACCTCGGTGTAGTGGCTCTCTTCGGCTTTGAAGCGTTCCAGGTCGTGGTAGCGCTCGCCATCCAGCAGTCGCAGGCGGGCAAAGTGGCTCTTGATGCCCATCTGCTCGGGGGTGGCGGTGAGCAGCAGCAGGCCGGGAATCACCGCCGAGAGTTGTTCGACACAGCGATAGCCGGGGCCGCTGCCCTCTTCGCTCCAGTCGAGGTGGTGGGCTTCGTCCACAATCAGCAGGTCGAACTGGCTGGCCAGCGCCTGCTCCTGACGCTGCGGGTTGGCAAATAGCCAGCCCTGGCTGGCTAACACCAACTGCGCGCTCTCAAAGGGGTTTTCACTGCCGTGGGCCTGGCTCTGGGTTTCATCCAGTAGCGAGACGTTGAGCGAGAAGCGCCGCAGCAACTCGACCAGCCATTGGTGGGTGAGGCTGTCGGGAACCAGAATCAGCGCCCGCTCCACGCGGCCGTTGAGCAGCAGGCGGTGCAGAATAAGCCCGGCTTCGATGGTTTTACCCAGGCCGACTTCGTCTGCCAGCAGCACGCGGGGCGCATGGCGGTTGGCGACTTCATTGGCAATGTAGAGCTGGTGAGGAATCAGGTCGATGCGCGGGCCGGAGAAGCCCAGCGCGCTGTGCTGCTCAATACGCTGATAGTGGTGCAGGGTGCGAAAGCGCAAATCAAACCAGTCGTTGCGATCGACCTGGCCGGTCAGCAGGCGGTCGCGGGCCTGGTCGAACTGCATGGTGTCGGCGAGTTTGGCCTCGGGTAGTTCGCGCAGATTACCCTCTTTGTCTTCACCGATATAGGTGATCAGGCCGCCGGACTCTTTGCTGTCATCGACGATGATCTGCCAACCGTCGGCGGACAGTACGCGGTCACCACTGCCGAACATAACGCGGGTAAGCGGGGCCTGACGGGTGTTGTAGGTACGGGTTTCCTGACTGGCACTGAACAAAATGGTAACGCTACGGGCGTCGCAGTTAAGCACGGTGCCGAGCCCAAGCTCAGCTTCACCGTCGCTAATCCAGCGTTGGCCGGGAGAAAAATCGCTCATGATGCCTCGGGAGAGTCTGCAAAACGGGTCGTATGCCGCCGGTAATGAGTACCAGCGGCAACAGGGCGGGGGATTCTAACGCAAAGCAGCGGGGGGATTAAGGTGTATCGGCATCAATCTTGTAACCAGCGATCCAGCTGGGCGCGAGTAAGCTCGCCTACATGGACATCCCGGGTGTTTCCCTGGTCGTCAAACAGCACGGTGGTGGGCAATCCCGGCGCTTTAAAAAGTGCCATAAGCTGCTGGCTGGGATCTCTTAGCGCATAACGAAATTCAAGCTGCTGATCATCCAAATAGCGCACCATGGGCAGCAGGTCTTCCCCCTGGTTGGCGACCACCACGCTGACGCCATCGCGCTGGGCGGCCTCCTCAAGCAGCGGCATTTCACGCAGGCAGGGCGGGCACCAGGTGGCCCACAGGTTGACGATAATCAGATCGCCGTTTTCAGTTAGCGACGGCAGATGCACCTGGTTTCCCTCTAGATCCTCCAGGGTGACCTCGGGTAGGGCGTCCACAGCAAAGTCATTGCCCAGCGGGGCCAACGTGACCAGCACCAGCCACAGGCTGGAGGCGGCTATTAGCATCGCCATTGCGCCGCCCATCGCCAATAGCCGTGCGCGCAGCACCCAGCCCGTCCATACCAAGCCTGCGGCCATTCCCCATAGGCCGTGGTAGCCCGGTTGCCAGACCTTGAGCGCTTCCAGCGGGGCGGCGCTATAGCTCTCCAGATTGAGCACAATATGGCCCACCCGAGCGCCGACTAACCAAATAATAATAAGCCCGGTAAACCAGCGCTGTTGAGCCGGGCGTGGCAGCCCTAATAAAAACCGCGCGCAGAGCAGCAGTAGCAGCGCGCAGCCAACGGCGTAAAGGCGGGGTAGCGAAATCAGTAGCGGGCCGAGAGCAATGGCGTTCATGGCGTTCCAGTTCAGGTTTTTAACTTGGGTTTTAGCTTAGGTTTTAACATAGGTTTTAAATACAAGGTTTTAAATACAAGGTTTTAAAAACAGGTTTAAAATACGGGATTTTAGCTCATGTTTTTAATTTTTCTTTCCCGTTAAGCATGCCGTGAAGCAGGTACACTGGCAGACCATATCATGCGAGCTGACAATTACGGAGACGTTATGCCCCCACCCGCTTTCGATAAGCTGCGCGCGCTAGCGATAGGCTCCCAAGCGATTGGCTTAATACTGATTATTACCCTGGAAACCGTGATGGGTGATGCTGCACGCCCCTGGCAGGGTGTGGTGCTGGCCGCCATGCTGATCACGGCGTTAACGATTGCGCTGGTGCGGCTTTATCGCCGCAATCTAGCCCGCAAGCGTTGGACCGAGCGCCTTGATGACAATGACGATGGCTAATGCTTGCCGCTGGACTCAGTGGCTGAGCTTATTGGCACTGTGCAGCCTACTGGCGGGGTGTACTCACGTGGTGCCGCGTGAACACCACGCCACACTGGCCTTACATGATGCGCGCAATACCTGGCTGGGTGAGCAGGCCTATCAGGCGCTTGCGGAGCAATCAGAACCTGATGGTTTTGCACTGTTGGCCAATGGGCAGGAAGCATTTGCTGCTCGGGTGGGTTTGATTCGCCAGGCCCAGCGCGAGTTGAATATCCAAACCTACTTACTGGGCGAGGGCCAAACCACGCGGCTAATCCTTTCGCAGCTGCTGGTTGCCGCCGAGAAGGGTGTTCGGGTGCGTCTGCTGGTGGATGATATCGGCGCTATTGGTCAAGGTGATCGCTTAGCCGCACTGGCGAGCCACCCGGGTGTCCACGTGCGGGTTTATAATCCGCTCCCGGTGGGGCGTGGGCATATGCTCGCGCGCGTTTTGGCCTCTGTGGTCAACCCTGCTCAGCAGCACCGGCGCATGCATAACAAACTGTGGGTTGCCGATAACAGCGTCGCCATTGTGGGCGGACGCAATTTGGGCGACGAGTATTTTGATGCCAACGACTCGCGCAACTTTGCGGATTTAGACTTTGCCACCATTGGTGAAGTGGTGCCGGAGCTTTCGCGAAGCTTTGATCTGTATTGGAACCACGGCTTGGCGCAGCCGATTGAACGCTACCATCAAGTAACCGATAACGCTTGGCAAACGCTCAATGCGGAGCTGGAAGGCTGGTTGGATGATAATGCCGACTCAGAATACTTTTCCGAGCTGCGCCGTCAGCCGCGCAGCGCGCCGCCATGGGAAACCCTGCATTGGGGCCAAGGGCTGGCAATCTGGGATACCCCCGGCAAACTGGCGTCTGGAATGCCCGAATGGCGAGATACCCTACTGGGTGATTTAACTGATGCCACCGAGCTTAACCAGCGGTTAGTGATTATTTCTGCCTACTTTGTACCCACTGAGCAAGGCGTGCAATACCTAACGGATCTTGCCGATCAGGGTATCATTGTCGAGATCATTACTAATTCACTGGAGTCGACAGACACTGCTGTGGTGCACGGCGCCTACGCTCCCTGGCGTGAAACGCTGCTCGCCCACGGTATCACCCTTTACGAGCTGCGCCCCGAGCAGGAAGCAGGCACGGACGAAGTCATGCGTGTGCCCGGTGCCTCGGCTTCAGCGCTGCATATCAAGGCGTTAAGCTTTGACGATCAGTTGTTCGTGGGGTCGTTTAACGCTGACCCTCGGTCGATCTACTGGAATACCGAAATCGGCGTGCTCGCCCGAAGCGATACACTTATGCAGGCATTCAATGAACTGGTGGCCGTAGGGCAAGAGCCTTCGCTGAGTTACCGCGTTGAACTTACGCCAGAGGGTGACCTTAACTGGCACCTGGAGCGCGATGGAGAAATGGAAGTTTTAACCACTGAGCCCGGTAGTTTTTGGCGCCATTTCAATGCCTGGCTAAGCCATACACTTAAGCTTGAGCGCTGGTTATAGTGCTTTTTTGCAAACTAGCGTTATAAACCGCTGCTTGTGTTTTTACCGTTCCAGTTCCAGATTAATAACAGCCTTAACGATTGACCGCTGGGGCGCACTAAAAAAAGCACAGATTTTTATCTTACTGGGAGCGGCAAATAACATGATCAATAAGCGCGCATTAGCCACCGCTGTGGCGGCCTCAACCCTGGCAATGACCGGATTCGCACAGGCGGAGGTCAAAGTTGGCTTCTTAGGCGGCTTTACCGGGGGAATTGAAAGTTTAACGCCACCGATTTTTGCCGGGGCGCAGCTAGCCGTTGAGCAGATCAATGAGCAGGGCGGCATTCTAGATGGCCAAACGCTGGCAATGCCGTCTGGCGATACGACCTGTTCCGATGCATCGGCTGCCTCTAACGCCGCAGACCGTATGGTGAACTCTGAAAATGTCACCGCGATTGTCGGTGCGCTGTGTACCGGTGCGACCATTGCCGCGGCTAATAACGCCGCTATTCCCGGTGGTGTGTTGATGGTGTCGCCCGCTTCTACTGCACCTGCGGTATCAGAGCTTGACGATAATGATCTCGTTTTCCGTACTGTGCCGTCGGACGCTTTCCAGGGGCAGATCCTCGCCAAGCTGCTGCTTGAAAAAGACATTGATGCGGTAGTGGTCACCTACGTCAACAACGATTACGGACAGGGGCTTTCTGACGCCTTCAGCATCGCTTTTGAAGCAGGCGGTGGTGAGATTACCGAGAATCTCGCCCACGAAGATAACCGCGCGGATTATCGCTCTGAGCTAGGCTCACTTTCAGTGAGTGGCGTTGATACCCTCGTCGTACTGGCCTACGCCGACACTTCTGGTCAAACGGTGCTGCGTCAAGCCTACGAAAGCGGCATGTTTGCCCAGTACGTGGGCGCTGACGGCATGGTTGGCGATAGCCTGATCAACGCTATCGGCGCGGATGTGCTGGATGGCATGATCGCAACGCGCCCTGGTAGCCCTGATCTGCCCGGTACGGATATGTTTATTGAAGCCGCTGAAGCCGCTGAACTGGACCCGAGCGCGGTATTTGCCGCCCAAGCCTACGACGCCGCTTTTCTAATCGCGCTGGCTATTGAGCAAAACGGCAGTGCTGAGCGTGAAGGGCTTTCTGAGGCGCTGCGCAGTGTTTCCAGTGCTCCCGGTGAAATCATTCTGCCTGGCGAGTGGGAAAAAGCGGTTGAGCTAATTGCTGCAGGCACCGAGATCAACTACGAAGGCGCTTCCGGTTCTCATGAGTTTGATGAAAACGGCGACGTACCCGGCGTAGTCGTCGAAATGGTGGTTGAAAACGGCACCTTTACCAGCAAAGGGCAGGTGGATCTTTAATTCTCAGCGTTAGCGTTAAAAATGCCGGGCTTATTAAGCCGGGCATTTTTTATTGATCCTGGTTCACCTTGCGGCAAACGCTGATTTTGTCGCAATGGCATCCGCTGTTTTTATCGTTGCCGCTGGAAAGCGTTATCAAAGACAATCAGCAGCACTATTACCAGGCGCTTGAACAAGCTGACCCGCAAGCCGAGAGCACGCCCTTTATTCATTTTATGTTATTGGTCATCGCTCAGGCACTAGTACAAAGCGCCCCTGTAAATGTCTCTGTAAATGCCCCTGTAAATGTCTCTGGGCTAAAAACACCTGAAGCGATCATGGCGTTAATTCAGCACAACCCGGCGATTACTCGCCAGCAAATAGCCGACACCATAGGTAAAGACATACGTACTATTGGCCGTGCGATGGCCAAGTTACAGCAAGCGGGCAGGTTGAGAAGAGTAGGGCCAGATAAGTCTGGCCATTGGGAAGTCATTAGTTAACACCCAGCCCATCAACTATGGCTTTTGATTTTCTCCGGCAGCAGCCCTTTGGGGGCAAATCGCAGCACCATGGTGATCAATAGGCCAATGACCAGCACCCGTGCCTGCAGGGCGCGGCTATCCATATTGCTGGGGGCGTCCCAACCGAAAGCGCTTTCGCCAAACATCACGGCTAACTGCATCAAAAACAGCGCCAGCGGCTCGGACATGATCCAGATGATGTATACCGCCACAGCACCAAAAATGGTGCCCAGATTATTGCCCGGCCCGCCAAGAATCACCATTACCAACACCAGGAAGGTATGGTTGAGCGGCAGGTAGCCTTGGGGGTCAAAGAGGCTGTTAAAAGTGCCCAGTATGCCGCCGCCTAAGCCCATCAAAATGCAGCCGAGCACGAAGATCTCCAGGCGTCGTTTGTTGATATCTTTACCCATCGCCGCTGCGGAGACTTCGTTATCGCGAATCGCCCGTATCATCCGTCCCCAAGGGGCGTTGTAGGCGCGATTGAGTAAAAAGAAGATCACCGCAATGATCACCGCGGTAAACGACAGGTAGATCGCGCGTGAGAGGGTGAAGCCCAGTTCAGCAGGCCCCGGTGTTGGCCAGGGAAGAGGGGAAACCGTGGCGGTGCCGCGGGTAAGCCAGTCAGAGTTTTTCAAAAACGCTTTGATGATTTCTGCAATGCCCAGGGTGGCAATGGCCAGGTAGTCGCTGCGTAAACCCAAACAGATATGGCCAATAAAGTAGCCGACGCCACCCGCCAAGGCGCCCCCGACAATCCACCCGATCCAGGGCGGTAAGCCTAGCCCACCGACAAAGCCTGCCTGGTCTTCAATCGCATCAGTGACCTCGCGCAGTTGGCTAATAACCACCAGGTAAAGCACAACACCCAACACCACCGTGATAAACGTACGCAGGGGCTTGGGTACGCCCAGTCTATCCAGTTTGCTGGCGCCAACGATCAGCAGAATAGCGGCGGCGCCGTATAGCAGCACGCGGCCAAATTCGCCGGGTAGTGCCGTGCCCCAGAACGCATCGTTGACCGGCACGCTAAAAAACATCGCACAGAAGCCGCCCAGGGCGACAAAGCCCATTACCCCGGCGTTGAATTGACCCGCGTAGCCCCATTGAATGGTTAGCCCCAGAGCCAGAATGGCGTAGCAGGCAGCTTCGACCAGCATGCGCGTGCTGTAGGCGGCGCCCATGATGGCGTAGACCGCCAAAACCGCCACCAGCAGTACACCAAACAGGATCAGCTCGCGCAGAGGGAAGCTACGGGTAGGCGTGGCGTCTTGGGGTGTGTAGGCAGGATTGCGCGTTTTGGATAAGTTGCTCATTAGATCACCTTACCCTTAAAGAGTCCGGTGGGGCGCCACACCAAAATAGCCACCAGAATGAAAAACGGCACCACAATTTTGTACTCGGTGCCCACAAAGGCCAGGTTTGAGGGTAGCTCTAACCAGAGGGGCAGGCTGTCGCGGAAGGGGCGCAATAGAACGCTCCAGTTGAACACCGCTAGGGTTTCGGCAAAGCCAACCACAAAGCCACCGACAACGGCGCCGTAAGGGTGGCCAACGCCACCCACAATGGCGGCGGCAAAAATGGGCAGCAGCAGGAAGAAGCTTAAATCGGGTTTAAAGGTAACGTCCAGAGAGAGCAGTGTGCCAGCGATGGCGGCCAACGCCCCGGCAATTATCCAGGTGACCGCCACAATGGTATGGGTATTAATACCCGATGCCTGGGCGAGTTCAGGATTATCCGACATGGCGCGCATTGCCTTGCCTAACCTTGAACGGTTAAGAAAAAGGTGCAGCGCCACGACCGCGACGAGGGTAATCACAAATAGATAAATTTGCGGCTCGGTAACCACAATTGGTGCCCGGGCGCCTTCAAAGGGCAGCGCCAGACGAAAGATCTCTTTGCGGTCATCCACGTAGAGACTCTGCGCGCCGGTGCCCGAAAAGAGGCGAATCAAACCCTGCAAAATCAACGTGACCCCCAATGAGCCAATCACCAACACAATCGACTTGACCCCGTGGGCGCGCAGCGGTTTGTAAAAGATTTTATCGATGCCTACGGCCAAAGCAGCGGTGAGCAGCATCGCCAGCGGCAGCATTAGCACGGCGGTGGGTACGCCCAGGCTGGCGCCTGCCGCCGGGAACGCGGTAGTAAGCAGCAGCACCATAAAGGCACCAAAGGTCATCATGTCGGCGTGGGCGAAGTGAGCAAAGCGCATAATGCTGAAAATCAGCGTTACCCCGACCGCCCCGATGGCATAAATGGAGCCGCTCACGCTGCCCGAAATCACCACATTATTGATGAAAAAAACCAGTTCGTTCACGTTTATCTCCCTGGTGCTAACCGCCCAAAAAGCTTTTGGCGACATCGGGGTTGGCGAGTAATGCGGTTCCAGTGTCGGTAAAGCGGTTTTGACCAGCGGCCAGCACAAAGCCTTTATCGGCTATCGCGAGTGCCTGTTTGGCGTTCTGTTCCACCATCAAAATACCCACGCCAGCGGCGTTGATTTTTTTCACTCGGTCGAAAATCTCGTTCATATAGAGTGGCGACAGACCGGCGGTGGGTTCATCCAGTAGCAACAGGCTAGGTTCGGCCATCAAGGCGCGCCCCATGGCGACCATCTGGCGCTGTCCGCCGGAAAGCTCACCAGCGGGCTGGCGGCGCTTCTCATACAGTGGTGGAAAAAAATCATACACCTGAGCAAGCATGCGCTTGACGTTTTGCGGCTTTAAAAAGGCACCCATCTCCAGGTTTTCTTGCACCGAAAGGCTCGGGAAAACGTTCTTCTCCTGGGGCACAAAGCCCATGCCTCGTTGCACCAACTGATTGGGGGGTAAGTTTTGGATCGGCTGGCCGTTAAGCAGTATCTCGCCCTGATTAATATGCAGCAGGCCAAAGGCTGCTTTCAGCATGGTGGATTTGCCCGCGCCGTTAGGGCCGACGATAACACCGACCTCATCGGCTTCCAGCGTCATGTTTACCCCGTTAAGGATATTCATGCCGCCATAGCCGCCGTGCACATCCCGTGCGTCGATTAATGGCCTGGTTGTTGATGACATAAGCAAAGTATTCCAGCAAGGTCACTTGGCAGCGACGTTATTGTATTAGTTAGGCGAGTAGAGAAAACGTCACGCTTAAGCGGCATCGGTACCAAAGTAGGCCTCGATGACCTCTGGATTGTTTTGAATATCGGTGATAGGCCCTTCCACCATGACGCTGCCCTGAGCCAGCACGATAACCGGATCGCAAAGACGTGCAATCATCTCCATATCGTGCTCAATGACCAGGAAGGTATAATCCATTTCGCGGTTGAGGCGCTCAATATTGCCGATCAAATCACCCAGTAGGGTTCGGTTCACCCCGGCGGCGATTTCATCAAGGAGCACCACCTTGGCATTGGTCATCATGGTGCGGCCAAGCTCCAGCAGCTTCTTCTGCCCGCCCGATAAGTTACCGGCCAGCTCATTGCGCACGTGGTGTAGGCCAACAAAGTCGATCACCTCCAGGGCGCGGCGGCGCACCTCAGCCTCTTCCCGGTGCACCAGGCCCGGCTTTAACCAAGCGCTGAAGAGGTCTTCACCGGCTTGTTTGGGCGGCACCATCATCAAGTTTTCCAGCGCGCTCATCTGGCTGAACTCGTGAGCGATCTGAAAGGTGCGCAGTAATCCGCGATGAAAACGCTGGTCGGCGCTGAGCGAGGTAATATCTTCACCATCGAGCAGAACGCGACCGTTATCCGGGGCTAAAGCGCCGGCAATCAGATTAAACAGGGTGGATTTACCCGCGCCGTTGGGACCAATCATGCCGGTAATGGAACCCTTCTCTACTTGAATGGAGCAGTCGTTAATCACCTGTAGGCCGCCGAACGCTTTGTTGACTCGCTGTACATCAATAAGAGGGTTCATGGTGTCTCCACGCGATACAGGCGACTAAAAAGCCGCCTGCGCACTGTTATTAAGTTGTTTGTCGTGGTTTTTTCAGCCATCGCTGGCTGGCTGCAAAAGCACCAGTAATGAGGAGCGCACCGAGGGTGGGAATAAGATAGCCATCCACCTGAGGAATGGTGCGTAAAAACACAAAGGCCACGGCAGCAGGGGCCACAAAGCGAACTAGAAAACGCCATAATTTAAACCAGTTGACGTTGGTGCCCAGCTCTTTCATCACTTCGCTTTGGGTTAGCGCCCAGCCCGCAAACAGGGCTATCAACAGACCGCCCACTGGCATAAAGATATTGGTAAGTAGCTCGATAAAATCGAAAGCACTGCGCCCAAACAGGGTGTGGAAAATCGTTCCCTCGGCCCAGATGTTAAAGCTGACGACCGTCAATAGTCCCATTGCCCAAGCGGCAATCACCATAATCGCGACCGCCTGTGGGCGGGTCATGTCAAAGCGTTCCACTAGGTATGCGGCAACGGGCTCGATCAGCGAAATAGAGGAGCTGATAGCGGCACCGAGCACCAGAATAAAGAACACGCCACCTACTAAAGCGCCAAATGGCATCTCGGCAAACGCCAGCGGCAGGGTGACAAACATTAGCCCCGGGCCTTGGCCGGTTTCCAGCCCAGCGCCAAACACCAGGGCAAAAATGGCCAGGCCCGCCACCATCGCCACGGCGGTATCCACAATGGCGACGGCAAAGGCGGTGCGGGTCAGCGACACATCGCTGGGCATATAGGCGCCGTAAGCCATGATGGCCCCCATGCCCAGGCTAAGGGTGAAAAACGATTGGCCCATGGCCTGCAACCAACCCTCAAGGCTGAGGTCGGCGATATTAAAGGTAAACAGGAAGCTGGCAGCGGCGCCTATATCGCCGTTCACCACGCCGTACGCCAGCACCACCAGCAGGATGACAAACAGCGCGGGCATCATAATGCGCAGGCCTGACTCGATGCCTTTATGAATACCCATACCAACAATCAGCGCGGACGCCGCAATGAAAAGGGTGTGGTAGAGCGTCATTAGGCCAGGGGCGGCCAGTAGAGCATCAAAGCCATCGCTAATGGTCTGCGCATCGGCCCCGACCAGTGAGCCGGTCAGCATTAGCCAAGTGTAGTGAATCGCCCAGCCGGCAATCACCGAATAGAAGCTTAAAATCAAAAACGCCGAGGCTGCGCCCAGCCAGCCGATCGTTTCCCAGGCCCGTGAGGTGCCGTGGGTTTTGGTCAGATGCCGCATACCCATAATCGGGCTCTGGCGGCTGGTGCGACCCAGCATGATCTCGGCAATCAGAATCGGTATGCCGACGGCGAAGATCGTCAATGCGTAGACCAATATAAAGGCACCGCCCCCGTTTTCACCGGTGAGGTAGGGGAAGCGCCACAGATTGCCTAGGCCGACTGCGGAGCCAACGGCGGCGAGAAGAAAGGTACCTTTATGCGTCCAGACGTTATGACCGCTCATGGGTAAGAGTGTCCGTATTTGTGTGTCAGGATGGGGGTGAGATCCAAACACCTGTATGAATATAGCGATGTCAGCATGCCTTGGACGCGCTGAATTTAGCATTACTGTGCGTTAGAACGCGGCGCCTTTCCAGCGTATTAGCGTTTAGGCTGCGTTTAGGGAGCTATCTTGGCAAAGGGGTTAACGCTGGGAGCGGATGTTAGCGCAAAAAGGAGAGGGCATAAAAAAACCCGCTTTCGCGGGTTTTTGGGTACTCACTGCTTGGAGCGGGTTACTTCTTGCTGTAACGCTTACGCTCAGTCTCTTTCAGCAGCTTTTTACGCAGACGGATATGCGCTGGCGTGACTTCGACGAGTTCGTCGGAATCGAGGAACTCGATGGCCTGCTCCAGGGAGAACTTAACCGGCGGTGTTAGCACGATGTTCTCATCGTTACCGGTGGAGCGCATGTTGTCGAGCTTCTTGCCTTTGGTGGGGTTAACCACCATGTCGTTAGCGCGGTTGTTGATACCGATCAGCATGCCTTCGTAGACTTCCGTGGCGTGATCGATAATCAGCTTGCCGCGCTCTTGCAACGCATACAGCGCGTAAGCAAGCGCTTTACCGTCAACCATCGAGACCAATACGCCGTTACGGCGCTCGATAGAGGCGTCGGGCTTCAGCGGGCCGTAGTGATCGAAGCGGCTGGTCAGGATGCCGGTGCCCGAAGTTAGGGTCAAAAACTGACCACGGAAACCAATCAAGCCACGGGCGGGAATGATGAAGTCCAGGCGAACCCGTCCTTTACCGTCCGGCAGCATATTGGTCATTTCACCTTTACGGTAGCCCAGTTCTTCCATGATCGAGCCTTGGTGCTGCTCTTCACAGTCGATGATGACTTCTTCGTAAGGCTCCTGCTTCTCACCGTCGATCTCTTTGATGATAACTTCCGGACGACCTACGGCCAGCTCAAAGCCTTCACGACGCATGGTTTCGATCAACACCGAGAGGTGCAGCTCGCCACGGCCGGAAACCTTGAACTTCTCAGGGGTTTCGCCCTGTTCAACGCGCAGCGCTACGTTGTGAATCAGCTCTTGATCAAGGCGATCCTTGATATTACGGCTGGTCACAAACTTGCCATCTTTACCGGCGAACGGTGAATCGTTGACCTGGAAGGTCATTGAAACGGTCGGTTCGTCAACGGAGAGAGGCGGCAACGCCTCGACCTTGGCTGGATCGCATAGCGTATCCGAAATCGACAGATCGTCGATGCCGGTGACGCAGACGATATCGCCCGCAGTGGCTTCGTTAGTTTGCACGCGCTCAAGACCCATATGGGTCATAACCTGGCCGATTTTGCCCTTACGCACATTGCCGTCAACGCCGATGATCGACACCTGCTGGTTCGGTTTCACCGCGCCACGCTTGATGCGACCCAGGCCGATAACACCTACGTAGCTGTTGTAATCCAGTGCGGAGATCTGCATCTGGAAGGGGCCATTGAGCTCTACTTGCGGCGGATCAACAATATCGACGATGGCTTGGAACATGGGATCCATGTTGTCCGCCAGCTCTTCAGGATCCATACCGGCAATGCCGTTTAGGGCAGAGCAATAGATGATCGGGAAATCGAGCTGTTCATCAGACGCGCCCAGGTTGTCGAACAGATCAAAAATCTGGTCGATAACCCAGTCAGGGCGTGCGCCGGGGCGGTCAATTTTGTTGACCACCACGATCGGTTTCAAGCCTTGGGCGAATGCTTTCTGGGTCACAAAGCGGGTTTGCGGCATCGGGCCATCAACGGCGTCTACTAGCAGTAGTACCGAATCGACCATTGACATGACGCGCTCAACCTCACCGCCGAAATCGGCGTGCCCAGGCGTATCCACGATGTTGATGTGGTAGTCGTTACCTTGGCTGTCTTGCCACTGAATGGCCGTGTTCTTGGCCAAAATGGTAATGCCACGCTCTTTTTCCTGATCGCTAGAGTCCATGATGCGCTCTTGACCTTCTGCTTTACGGTCAAGGGTGCCGGACTGGCTCAGGAGTTTGTCGACCAGTGTGGTTTTACCATGGTCAACGTGGGCTATGATCGCGACGTTGCGCAGGTTATTAACCGCGCTGGAGTTTTGCTGGTTTTGCATGCTGAGAGAGAACTCTTGTGAACACCCGTTTGTCCACGGGTCGGAAAATGCGGGTCGCAAGGGCTGGCAATTTGCCGACCATCTTGGCTCAGGGCTTGCGTCCAATAACCATTCTACCATGTCAAAGGCTTCGCTGATATTACTGCCTCTCATATCAACCTTGGTCTAGGAATGTTTTCGCCATGATCCTCCATCCGCTAGACTAGCGCTTTTCCCATTGGGGCAGGAGCATGACCATCGGCAACCTGATGCGTTTGTTAAGCGATGGCGAGGTTCATTCTGGCGAGCAGCTAGGTGAAACGCTGGGTATTTCTCGTGCGGCGGTGTGGAAGCAGTTAAAAAAACTGGAAGCGCTCGGCGTGGAGATAGTGGCTGTGAAAGGCCGTGGCTACCAGTTGTCGCAGCGCCTGGAACCCTTGGAGGGTGCCAGAATCGTTGAGCAACTGCCTGCTCAGGCGCGCCACCATCTCGCGCGCCTGTTTGTTGAAGATCAGTTACCCTCCAGCAACGAGTACCTGCGTCAACGCTTTGAGCAGGGAGCCGGGCATGGTGAGGTCTGTTTGGTTGAACTGCAGACGGCGGGGCGTGGACGACGCGGTCGTGTCTGGTCGACGCCCTGGGGGCAAAGTCTTATGCTCTCGCTGGGCTGGCGCTTTGAGTCGGGTATCGCAGTGCTGGAAGGCTTGAGCTTGGCGGTGGGTGTCGTCGTTGCCCAAGTGCTCGAGCAACATGGCGTGGCGCCGAAGCTTAAGTGGCCTAACGACATCCTGCTCTCCGAGCAGGGTAATGATCCGGGCGATGAGTTAGGCAAGCTGGCCGGTATTCTTATCGAATTGACGGGCGATGCGGCAGGCCCCTGCGAAGTGGTCATCGGCATAGGCATGAATCTTTGGCTGCCTCCCGCCCAGCGAGCCGCAATCGACCAGCCCGTGGCAGCACTTTTCGAGCGGCTGCCGGATATCTCCCGCAATCAGTTGGCATCAGAGGTGGTGGCAGGCCTATTGGCCATGCTGGCTAGCTTTGAACAGGACGGCTTTGGCGCTTGGCGGGATGCCTGGAACCAGCGTCATGCCTATGCAGGGCTGCCTATTAGGGTGATTCAGGGGCAGCAGGCCAGCGATGCCGTCGCGGGGCAAGTGGATGAGAGTGGTAACCTATGGGTTACCGAAAATGGTCACTCGCGACGCCTAGCTGGCGGTGAGATTAGTATACGCAGGCGTTTATGATTCTGGATCTTGATATCGGCAACACGCTGTCTAAATGGCGGCTCAAGGATGCCGAGAGTAGCGAGATACGTTCCCGTGGAGCGGTTTGGACCCGGGAAGAGTGGCGCCCGGGGGCCGATATTCCCGATCTTGATGTGGTCGAGGCGGTGCGTATATCAAGCGTCGCCAGGGCCGCCGTGCTCGAGGAAACGGTCGCTTTGTTGCGTCGAAGGGTGCGGAATGTGCACGTAGCGCACTCTACCCAAGAGGCGCTAGGGGTGGTTAACGGCTACGAAGAGCCGGGGCGTTTAGGCGTTGATCGTTGGATGGGGGCGCTGGCGGGCTATCAGTTAGCGGGTGGTTGCTGTGCGGTGGACTGCGGCAGCGCGATCACTATCGATTTTGTGCTGCCAGGCGGCCAGCACCTTGGTGGCTTTATTATCCCTGGTCTTCGCCTGATGAAAGAGAGTTTGAAGCTTGGGACCCGCAATGTGGCCATCGATCCTGAAAGTGAGGCCGATGAGCTGTTAGAGCCTGGTCGGCGCACCGTTGACGCGGTCAATCACGGTATCTACATGGCCGCCGTTAGCGCTATTAATCGCATCTATAGTGAAGTATGTGACCAAGAGGGTGTGGCGCTGCCGATGCTATTAACAGGCGGGGATGCTCGAGTTGTCTCAAGAGGGGTGCAGGTGCCCCACGCGGTATGGCCAGATATGGTCTATGGCGGTTTAGAGGCATGCTTTCCGATGACCTTCGCCGAACGTGCGGGCAAAATGTCGGGCGCGCCGCGGGTGCCCGAGCCTGTAGCGCTAGAAAAGATTCGCGCGGGTCTTGCATTCTCTATGCTGCTTTGACAGAATGCAGCGCGTTCGAAGGCGAGACATAAGCGTCTCGTAGTGTTGAAAGTACTGATATTGAAAGTGATGATAAGCTAAGCTTTTCATAGCTAACACGATTTCAGGCTTGACACAATTTTGAAGGCTGGCATAATGTGCCGCCACGTTGGAGAGATTCCCGAGTGGCCAAAGGGAGCAGACTGTAAATCTGCCGCGAAAGCTTCGAAGGTTCGAATCCTTCTCTCTCCACCAGAATTAAGCGGCAACGAATATATCGGTGCTGCTGAATAGAAAGCCGGTAGCGGGCATTGTCTACGATTTATAGCTAGCTCAAGGATTAAAGCTATAAAGCAGCGCGTAGCATATCGTTGTTCTAAGTATGTTCTGCGGGCCGGGTTTCTGAAGGCAAGGTGTCGCGGGCGTAGTTCAATGGTAGAACCTCAGCCTTCCAAGCTGATGGTGCGGGTTCGATTCCCGCCGCCCGCTCCAGTTGATGTGTCTAGCTCATGTAGCTCAGGGGTAGAGCACACCCTTGGTAAGGGTGAGGTCGACGGTTCAATTCCGTCCATGAGCTCCATATTGCGAATAAGGCGAGCGAAGCTCGCTTTTTTTGTCTCTGCGTTTGGGTGGTTCATTAGATGCCTAGGCGTAAAGGAGGGGTTGTCAGGTGTGGGTTTCTCCGCTACCATGGCGCCCGCTGTTGTATAGGCGCTTGAAAAGCGCTTATCGATAGAGTTAGAAAGCTAGAAGTTGAAAATCAGTACGACGATACAGGCCAGTAGCTCAATTGGCAGAGCAGCGGTCTCCAAAACCGCAGGTTGGGGGTTCGATTCCCTCCTGGCCTGCCAACCTTCCCCAGGTTGGTATGTCTTTTTCCAAAATTCTTTTATCGTTCGCCGCACCCTGAGGAGTCTCGTTTTTATGAAGCCTGGTTCTGTAAAACATGGCGCCGAGGTGCAACAGACGCGCCATGACGGGCTCAAGTGGGCGGCGGTCGTAGCGCTGCTTGTCGTTGCTGTTGTTGGTAATACCTATTTCGCCGATATTGGCCTGCTCTACCGCGTGCTTGGCGTAGTGGTGTTGTGTGTGATTGCGGGTTTGGTCGCGCTAACCACTACTAAGGGTCGTGATTTAGTAGAGCTTGCCAGAAGCGCCAAGAAAGAGATTCAGCGCGTTGTATGGCCGACCCGACCCGAAACCATTCAGACCACGGCCATAGTGCTAGTGGCAGTTTTGGTGGTGGGGCTAATGCTGTGGTTGATCGACACTCTTCTTGGCTGGGCGATGTCCGGCGTCATTGGTTAGGAGCTTTCATGTCCAAACGTTGGTACGTCGTTCACGCTTATTCTGGCTTTGAAAAGCATGTCATGCGCTCACTGGTTGAGCGTGTGAAGATGTATGGTATGGAAGATCGCTTCGGCGAAATCCTGGTGCCGACCGAAGAGGTCGTCGAAATGCGTGACGGCAAGCGACGCAAGAGTGAGCGCAAATTTTATCCCGGCTACGTGTTGGTCGAGATGGAAATGGCCGACGAAACATGGCACCTCGTCAATGAGACACCGCGTGTTATGGGCTTTATTGGCGGAACCAAAGAGAAGCCGGCTGCGATTACTTCGCGTGAAGCCGATGCTATTTTGGCGCGCGTTAAAGACGGTACTGATAAGCCGCGGCCCAAAACAATGTTTGAGCCGGGCCAGTCGGTGCGTGTTGTTGACGGGCCATTTGCCGATTTCAACGGTGTTGTTGAAGAAGTCAATTATGAAAAGAGTCGCCTGCATGTCAGTGTGCTGATCTTCGGGCGTTCTACACCTGTTGAGTTAGAGTTTTCTCAGGTTGAGAAAGAATAAGCCGCAGGTTGAGAAAGAGTAAGTTTTGATTCGCGTGAGATGACCCAATAGTTGTCTCGCTGGTACCGGGGAGCCTTCGGGCGCTATTACCCAATTGGAGTATAAACGATGGCCAAGAAAGTACAGGCTTACATCAAACTGCAGGTTGCTGCAGGTAAAGCCAATCCAAGTCCGCCGGTAGGCCCAGCACTGGGTCAACACGGTGTGAACATTATGGAATTCTGTAAGGCGTTTAACGCAGCGACTCAAGAAATTGAGCCGGGTCTGCCGACGCCGGTCGTGATCACTGTCTACTCAGACCGTAGCTTCACGTTCGTCACCAAGACGCCGCCTGCTGCCGTGCTGCTGAAAAAAGCTGCTGGCATCAAGTCTGGTTCTGGTGAGCCGAACAAGAAGAAAGTCGGTACCGTGACGCGTGAACAGCTTGAAGAGATCGCCAAAACCAAAGAGCCTGATTTGACGGCTGCGAATCTCGATGCCGCTGTACGCACCATTGCTGGCAGCGCTCGCAGCATGGGCCTAAACGTGGAGGGTCTCTGATCATGGCTAAACTGTCTAAGCGTGCGAAAATCATTCGCGAGAAAGTAGACGCTACTAAAGCCTACTCTATTGAAGAAGCGGTAGCGCTGCTTTCCGAGCTGTCTACGGTTAAATTCAAAGAGTCTGTTGATGTCGCCATCAACCTGGGCGTTGATCCACGTAAATCCGATCAGGTTGTGCGTGGCGCTACTGTCATGCCTAACGGTACCGGTAAAGACGTGCGTGTTGCGGTCTTCACCCAGGGTGCCAATGCCGATGCCGCTAAAGAAGCCGGCGCCGACATCGTAGGTATGGACGACTTGGCTGAGCAAGTGAAAAAAGGCGTGATGGATTTTGACGTCGTTATCGCTTCGCCAGACGCCATGCGCGTTGTCGGTCAGCTGGGCCAGATTCTAGGTCCACGTGGCCTGATGCCTAACCCGAAAGTTGGCACCGTAACGCCTGATGTGGCGACAGCGGTCAAAAATGCTAAAGCCGGTCAGGTGCGTTTCCGTACCGACAAAAACGGCATCATCCACACTACCCTGGGTAAAGTGGATTTTGACGTGGCAGCTATTAACGGCAACCTGGAAGCCCTGGTTGCAGACCTTAAGCGCCTCAAGCCGAGCGCGTCTAAGGGCATTTACTTCAAAAAAATGACTCTGTCCACTACCATGGGCCCGGGTTTAACAATCGATCACTCTGCTTTCGCGTAAGCAGGTAATCGTTGGTTTTTTTGTAGGAACCGAGCAAGAACTTTGCGGTCCCCCGTTTGGTTATTAACACTGGTCGGGGCATCGTCAAAGACCGCAGGTGCCGCGCTTAGTAAGTATGCTTTATGTGCTTACAAGGGCGGCTTAATTGCCCCATAAGCGCCTGCGCAGATGGTGTGGCCGCCAGTTGGTTAAGCTTAGACGGCTTTCTGGTGAGCACCATCCCCAAGGCTTCCTGCTTTGCAGCTTTTTCAGGGCAAAGCGGGGAGAGATGGTAACCACCGGAACCTTCCTGGGTTCCGGCACGAAGGAGTGATCACTGTGCCACTAGCACTTGAAGGCAAGAAAGCGATTGTTGCCGAGGTCAGTGAAGCGGCCAAGGGCGCACTCTCCGTCGTAGTTGCTGATTCTCGCGGTGTGACGGTTGGTAAAATGACCGATCTGCGCAAGCAGGCGCGTGAGAATAGTGTAGAGCTGCGTGTTGTACGTAATACGCTTGCTCGCCGCGCTCTCGAGGGCACTCAGTGGGAGTGCCTGAACGATAGCTTTGTGGGTCCTACGTTGTTGGCCTTCTCTACTGACCATCCGGGCGCTGCCGCTCGTTTGTTTAAAGAGTTTGCTAAAACGAACAAGGACTTCGAAGTAAAAGCGTTGGCCTACGAAGGTGAGCTGATTCCGGCTGCTGACATCGACCGTCTGGCAACCCTACCGACTCACGACGAAGCAATTGCTAAGTTGATGTCGGTAATGAAAGAAGCCTCCGCTGGCAAGCTGGTTCGTACTCTGGCCGCTCTGCGCGACCAGAAGCAAGAAGCAGAAGCTGCTTAAGCAGCGTTTCTTGCAGGCGGCGTGAACGAACTCATCGTTACGCTGCCTGAACCGAGCAATGAATCCTGAGTCCTCGGCTGACCGAGACTCCCGCAAAGTTAGGAATGAAACAATGGCACTGTCTAAAGACGATATCATCAATGCTGTAGCCGACATGACCGTAATGGAAGTTGTCGAGCTGATCGAAGCGATGGAAGAGAAGTTCGGCGTTTCTGCAGCGGCTGCCGTAGTGGCTGGCCCGGCTGCTGGCGGCGAAGTGGCTGAAGAACAGACAGAGTTTGACGTCGTTCTGACCGCTGCTGGCGACAAGAAAGTTAACGTGATCAAAGCGGTTCGTGAGATCACTGGCCTTGGCTTGAAAGAAGCTAAAGGCGCTGTTGACGGCGCTCCGGCGACCATCAAAGAAGGTCTGTCTAAAGACGACGCTGAAGCAGCTAAAGCGAAGCTGGAAGAAGCGGGCGCAACCGTCGAGCTCAAGTAATTCTTGTGCGGACGGCTTTACGCGCTGCGTAAGCTTCCACGGCTGGCGGCGGGATATCCCGCTGCCGGCCTTTTTCTGTTGTAACTGATGTTTGCAAACAGTAATGCTGCTGGCAAATGACAGAAGCGACAGAAAAGTAAAAGCATTATTGAATATAGTGTTATCGACTACAGTGTTATCGAACTAGATTTTCGACGGCGAGCTACCGATTTAGGAGCTTGCTGTCTGCGTCTGACGAAGCCCGCCGGGCAGCGATGACCACGCATCGGTCACCCATGGTGAACAAGCTGGGGAATACAGATGGCTTACTCATATACTGAGAAAAAACGCATCCGCAAGGATTTCGGCAAACTGCCCCAAGTGATGGATGTGCCTTACTTGCTGGCGATCCAGCTTGATTCCTATTACGACTTCCTCCAGCAAGATCGTTCGCCCGACGAGCGTCACGAGGTCGGTCTGCACGCGGCATTCAAGTCCGTGTTCCCGATTGAGAGCTTCTCCGGCAATGCGGCGCTTGAGTATGTCAGCTACCGCTTCGGTACGCCGGCGTTCGATGTTAAGGAGTGCCAGCTGCGCGGCGTGACTTACTCCGCCCCGCTGCGCGTCAAGGTTCGCTTGATCATCTATGATCGCGACTCCTCGAACAAAGCAATTAAAGATATCAAAGAGCAAGAAGTCTACATGGGGGAAATCCCCCTGATGACTGAGAACGGTACCTTTGTGATTAACGGTACTGAGCGGGTTATCGTATCCCAGCTCCACCGCTCGCCCGGTGTGTTCTTCGATCACGACAAAGGAAAGAGCCACTCTTCCGGCAAGCTGCTCTACTCAGCTCGCGTGATTCCTTACCGTGGCTCCTGGTTGGACTTCGAGTTTGACCCCAAAGACAACGTCTTTGTACGTATTGACCGTCGCCGCAAATTGCCGGCCTCGGTACTGATGCGTGCGTTGGGCATGAATACCGAAGAGATCCTGGCCGAGTTCTTTGAAACCAGCGTCTTCCACATTGAGAAATCCGGTTTCTATGTGGAGCTGGTGCCGTCGCGTTTGCGCGGCGAAACGGCCACTTTCGACATCAAAGATGGCGAAGGCAATGTGATCGTTGAAGAGGGGCGTCGGATTACCCAGAAGCACATCCGCTTGCTTGAAAAAGCCGGCCTTGAGCGTCTGGATGTGCCGATGGAGTACCTGTTCGGCAAAACCCTGGCCAAAGATCAAATCGATTCCAAGACCGGCGAGCTGATCTGCCCGTGTAACACCGAAATCACTCCCGAAGTGCTTGAGCGTATGGCCCAGGGTGGCATTACCCTGGTAGAAACGCTCTACACCAATGATCTTGATTGCGGTTCATTCATTTCCGATACCTTGAAGCTGGACGCTACTAATTCCGCGCTTGAAGCGTTAGTCGAAATTTACCGCATGATGCGCCCCGGCGAGCCGCCTACCAAAGAGTCTGCCGAGACGCTGTTTAACAACTTGTTCTTCAGCGAAGATCGCTACGACCTGTCGGGCGTTGGCCGCATGAAGTTCAACCGCCGTCTGCGCCGTGATACCGATACCGGCTCCGGCGTGCTGGATCGTAAAGACATCCTGGATGTGCTGCGCGAGCTGATCAATATCCGTAACGGCTTCGGTGACGTTGACGATATCGATCACCTGGGTAACCGCCGTATTCGCTGCGTCGGCGAAATGGCCGAGAACCAGTTCCGCGTTGGCCTGGTGCGTGTAGAGCGCGCCGTGAAAGAGCGTCTTTCCATGGCGGAAAGCGAAGGCCTGATGCCCCAAGACTTGATCAACGCCAAGCCGGTTGCGGCAGCGGTGAAAGAGTTTTTCGGTTCCAGCCAGCTTTCGCAGTTTATGGATCAGAACAACCCGCTTTCGGAAGTGACCCACAAGCGTCGTGTGTCAGCACTCGGCCCCGGTGGTTTGACCCGTGAGCGCGCTGGCTTCGAAGTCCGTGACGTACACGCCACGCACTACGGCCGTCTATGTCCGATCGAAACGCCAGAAGGCCCGAACATCGGCCTGATCAACTCGCTGGCGACCTACAGCCACACTAACAGCTACGGTTTCCTAGAAACGCCGTACCGTAAAGTGGTTGATCGCCAGTTGACGGACGACATCGTTCACCTGTCAGCGATCGAGGAGGGCGACTTTGTTATCGCCCAGGCGTCAGCGGCGGTGGATGAGTCCAACAAGCTAAGTGATGACCTGGTGCAGGTTCGTCACCGCGGTGAAACGACCTTTATGCGTCCTGAGCAAGTGACGTTAATGGACGTGTCTCCACGTCAGGTCGTATCCGTCGCAGCGGCATTGATTCCGTTCCTGGAGCACGATGACGCCAACCGCGCCTTGATGGGTTCTAACATGCAGCGTCAGGCGGTACCGACCCTGCGTGCCGACAAGCCGCTGGTGGGTACCGGCATGGAGCGCTTTGTTGCGCGTGACTCCGGCGTCTGTGCGGTAGCGAATCGTGGTGGCGTGATTGACTCCGTTGACGCGCGTCGTGTGGTGGTGCGGGTTAATGAAGATGAGATCATCGGCGGTGAAGCCGGGGTTGATATCTACAACCTGACCAAGTACACACGCTCGAACCAGAACACCTGTATGAACCAGCGCCCCATCGTGCGGCCTGGCGATAACGTGGCGCGTGGCGACATTCTCGCCGACGGCCCGTCGGTGGATATGGGCGACTTGGCGCTGGGCCAGAACATGCGCATCGCCTTTATGCCCTGGAACGGCTACAACTTCGAGGACTCGATTCTGCTTTCAGAGCGGGTCGTTCAAGAAGACCGTTTCACTACGATTCATATTCAGGAACTGACCTGTGTGTCTCGCGACACCAAGCTGGGCTCTGAAGAGATTACCGCTGATATCCCCAACGTGGGCGAGTCTGCACTCTCCAAACTGGATGAAGCGGGCGTTGTCTACATCGGCGCCGAAGTTGGCCCGGGCGACATTCTGGTCGGTAAGGTAACGCCTAAGGGTGAAACCCAGCTGACGCCGGAAGAGAAGCTGCTACGTGCCATCTTCGGCGAGAAAGCATCTGACGTTAAAGATACCTCGCTGCGTGCCCCCACCGGCATGATAGGTACGGTCATCGACGTTCAGGTGTTTACTCGCGACGGCGTTGAGAAAGACTCCCGCGCCCTGTCTATCGAGCGCACTCAGCTTGACGAAGTTCGTAAGGATCTCCAAGAGACTTACCGCATCGCTGAAGACGCTACCTTTGAGCGTCTAAAGCGTACCCTTGACGGCCAAGCCGTTAACGGTGGCCCGAACCTCAAGAAAGGCGATGTGCTCGACGAAGCGTACCTGGAAGAATTGCCGCGTCAGCAGTGGTTCAAGCTACGTATGCAGGATGAGTCGTTTAATGAGCTGCTGGCACAGGCCGACGAACAGCTGGAAATCCGTCGTAAAGAGATGGACGAACGCTTTGAAGACAAGAAGCGCAAGCTGACCCAAGGCGATGATCTCGCACCGGGCGTGCTGAAAATCGTCAAGGTCTACATGGCGGTTAAGCGTCGCATCCAACCGGGCGACAAAATGGCCGGTCGTCACGGTAATAAAGGTGTTATCTCGGCGATTATGCCGATTGAAGACATGCCGTTTGACGAGAAGGGTGAGTCGGTTGACGTGGTGCTAAACCCGCTGGGCGTACCGTCGCGTATGAACGTCGGTCAGATTTTGGAAACCCACTTGGGCATGGCGGCGCGTGGCTTGGGCGTTAAGATCGAAGCTATGTTGCGCGATGTACGCGGTCAGCAAGTCGCTGAAATTCGTGACTTCCTGGGGCAGATCTACAATACCCAAGGTACTCGCGTTGAAGATCTCGATTCCCTGACCGACGATGAAATCATCGCTTTGGCGAAGAATCTAAAAGGTGGTGTGCCGATGGCAACGCCGGTGTTTGACGGTGCTAAAGAGCACGAAATCAAGCACCTGTTGAAGCTGGCGGATATCCCTGAGTCGGGTCAGATGGCCCTGTTCGATGGCCGTACCGGTGACGCCTTTGATCGTCCGGTCACCGTTGGCTACATGTACATGCTGAAGCTTAACCACTTGGTAGACGACAAGATGCATGCGCGTTCTACCGGTTCTTACTCGCTGGTTACCCAGCAGCCCTTGGGTGGTAAGGCGCAGTTCGGTGGTCAGCGCTTCGGTGAGATGGAAGTGTGGGCGTTGGAAGCTTACGGCGCCGCGTACACGCTTCAAGAGATGCTCACCGTCAAGTCGGACGACGTCGAAGGCCGCACCAAGATGTATAAAAACATCGTGGATGGCGACCACACCATGCAGGCAGGCATGCCGGAATCCTTTAACGTACTGGTTAAAGAAATCCGCTCGCTGGGCATCGATATCGAGTTAGAGAGCTAGGAGCCGTCACATGAAAGATTTGGTGAAAGTACTCAAATCGCAGTCTCAGTCCGAAGAGTTTGACGCGATCAAGATTACCCTGGCGTCGCCGGACATGATTCGCTCCTGGTCGTTTGGCGAGGTGAAGAAGCCTGAGACCATCAACTACCGTACCTTTAAACCGGAGCGGGACGGTCTGTTCTGTGCCAAGATTTTTGGCCCGGTAAAGGACTACGAGTGCCTGTGCGGCAAGTATAAGCGCATGAAGCACCGCGGTATTATCTGCGAGAAGTGTGGCGTTGAAGTGACCAAAGCCGCCGTGCGCCGTGAGCGCATGGGGCACATTGAGCTAGCCTCACCGGTCGCCCACATTTGGTTTTTGAAGTCACTGCCGTCGCGTATCGGCATGTTCCTCGATATGACCCTGCGTGATATCGAGCGCGTGCTGTATTTTGAGTCCTTTGTCGTTATCGATCCAGGCATGACCACGCTTGAGCGTGGTCAGCTGATGAACGACGAGCAGTACTTTGAAGCGCTGGAAGAGTTCGGCGACGACTTTGACGCCCGCATGGGTGCCGAAGCCGTTCAAGAGCTGCTCAAAGACATCGATCTGGAAGAAGAGATTAACCACCTGCGCGAAGAAATTCCGCAGACTAACTCCGAAACCAAGATCAAGAAGCTCTCCAAGCGCCTCAAGCTGCTTGAAGCCTTCTACCACTCCGGCAATGCGCCGGCGTGGATGGTCATGGAAGTGCTGCCCGTGCTGCCGCCGGATCTGCGTCCGCTGGTACCGCTGGACGGTGGCCGCTTTGCGACCTCTGATCTCAACGACCTTTACCGTCGTGTGATCAACCGTAACAACCGCCTGAAGCGTCTGCTTGACCTCAATGCGCCGGATATTATCGTGCGCAACGAGAAGCGTATGCTTCAGGAAGCGGTCGATGCACTGCTTGATAACGGTCGTCGTGGCCGTGCGATCACGGGCTCTAACAAGCGTCCGCTGAAATCGCTCGCCGACATGATCAAAGGTAAGCAGGGTCGTTTCCGTCAGAACTTGTTGGGTAAGCGCGTCGACTACTCGGGCCGTTCGGTAATTACCGTAGGTCCAACGCTGCGTCTGCACCAGTGTGGTCTGCCCAAGAAAATGGCGCTTGAGCTGTTCAAGCCGTTTATCTACTCCAAGCTGCAGTCGCTGGGCTACGCCTCAACGATCAAAGCCGCCAAGAAGATGGTCGAGCGCGAGCTGCCTGAGGTGTGGGACATCCTTGCCGATGTTATCCGCGAACACCCGGTACTGCTTAACCGCGCACCGACGCTACACCGTTTGGGCATCCAGGCGTTTGAGCCGCTGTTGATCGAAGGTAAAGCGATTCAGCTGCACCCGCTGGTGTGTGCTGCCTACAACGCCGACTTTGACGGTGACCAGATGGCGGTACACGTACCGCTGACCCTGGAAGCGCAGCTTGAAGCCCGTGCGCTGATGATGGCCACCAACAACGTGCTGTCGCCCGCTAACGGCGAGCCGATCATCGTGCCGTCCCAAGACGTTGTACTGGGTCTGTACTACATGACCCGGGAAAAGATCAACGCCAAAGGCGAAGGCATGGTGTTCTCTGACCTCAATGAGGTCGAGCGCGCCTTCGGTACCCAATCCGTAGCGCTACACGCACGGGTTAAAGTGCGTTTAGACGAGATCGACGTAGAAGAAGAGACCGGCGAGCGTAGCTTCCATCGGCGTATTTACGACACCACCGTCGGCCGTGCGCTGCTGTTCCGCATTCTGCCCGAAGGCGTGCCCTTCGAGCTGATCGATCAGCCGATGAAGAAGAAGGCGATTTCCAGCCTTATCAACGAAGTATATCGTCGCGCTGGTCTGAAGCCGGCCGTTATCTTCGCTGACCAATTGATGTATACCGGCTTCCGTTTGGCGACCTGGTCAGGCGCCTCTATCGGTGTAAACGACTTCGTTATTCCCGAAGCCAAAACCGAAATTGTTGACGCCGCTGAAGCCGAAGTAAAAGAAATTGAAGACCAGTTCTCTTCTGGCCTAGTAACCGCCGGTGAGAAGTACAACAAGGTTATCGATATCTGGTCCAAGGCCAACGATAAAGTCGCCAAGGCGATGATGGTGGGTATCTCCAAAGAAACCGTTATCGATCGTGATGGCAATGAAGTTGAACAGGACTCGTTCAACAGCGTCTTCATCATGGCCGACTCTGGCGCACGTGGTTCTGCCGCCCAGATTCGTCAGTTGGCGGGTATGCGTGGTCTGATGGCCAAGCCGGATGGCTCGATCATCGAAACACCGATCGTCGCCAACTTCCGTGAAGGTCTGAACGTACTGCAGTACTTCATCTCGACCCACGGCGCGCGTAAAGGTCTTGCGGATACGGCACTGAAAACCGCCAACTCCGGTTACCTGACACGTCGCCTGGTCGACGTGGCGCAGGATTTGGTTATCACCGAAGTCGACTGTGGTACTGAAAACGGCCTGACGCTGCACCCGATTATCGAAGGCGGCGACATCATTGTACCGCTTTCACAGCGCGTGCTAGGCCGTGTAGTGGCTCAGGATGTCGTTCATCCTGGCAGTGGCGAAGTGCTGCTCGATAAAGGTACTCTGCTGGATGAGAAGTGGTGTGCAGAGCTTGACACCATGGGTGTCGACGAGATCGTCGTGCGCTCAACCATTACCTGTGAAACGGCACACGGGGTATGTGCTTCCTGTTACGGCCGTGACTTGGCACGTGGTCACCAGGTCAACATCGGTGAAGCGGTCGGCGTAATCGCCGCACAGTCCATCGGTGAGCCGGGTACCCAGCTGACCATGCGCACCTTCCACATCGGCGGCGCGGCATCGCGTTCGTCTGCTGTGGATAGCGTACAGGTTAAGCACGGCGGTAAAGTTCGCCTGCACAACATCAAGCACGTTGAACGTGCCGACGGTAAGTTGGTGGTGGTGTCGCGCTCGAGTGCCCTGGCCGTTGCTGATGATCATGGCCGTGAGCGTGAGTACTACAAGCTGCCGTACGGTGCCGAGCTTTCCGTACGTGATGGCGATGTGGTTGATGCTGGTGCGACAGTTGCCAAGTGGGATCCGCACACTCACCCAGTCATTGCTGAAGTAGAAGGTAAAGCGCAGTTTATCGACCTTGACGAAGGTGTCACCATGCACCGCAGCGTCGATGAAATGACCGGCCTTTCGTCTATTGAGGTTATCGAAGCAGCTGCACGCCCCATGGCGGGTCGTGACAAGCGTCCGATGGTCATGCTGCAAGACAACGCCGGGGAATACGTTTCGGTATCAGGCTCTAACACTCCGGTTCAGTACTTGCTGCCAGGTAACTCGATTATTTCGGTCGACGATGGCGTGACAATCGGTGTGGGTGAAGTGGTTGCTCGTATCCCGGTTGAGGCTTCGGCGAACAAGGACATCACCGGTGGTTTGCCACGGGTAGCTGACTTGTTCGAAGCGCGTAAGCCGAAAGAGTCGTCTATTCTGGCCGAGATCAGCGGTGTTATCAGCTTCGGTAAAGAGACCAAAGGTAAGCGTCGTCTGACGATTACTCCGGAATCTGGAGATCCGTTTGAGGCGCTGATCCCGAAATGGCGTCAAATTGCCGTCTTCGAGGGCGAAGCCGTCGAGAAGGGCGAGGTGATTTCCGATGGCCCGAGCAATCCTCACGATATCCTGCGCTTGCTGGGTGTTGAGGAGCTTGCCAAGTACATCACTGCCGAAGTACAGGACGTTTATCGTCTGCAGGGCGTAGGCATCAATGACAAGCACATCGAAGTCATTGTGCGCCAGATGCTGCGTAAGGTAGAGATTTCTGATTCGGGTGATTCTGACTTCATCACTGGCGACCAAGCAGAACTGGTTCGCGTGCTTGAACAGAATGAACGTCTTGAAAAAGAGAAGAAATTCCCGGCCAAGTATCAACGTATGCTGCTGGGTATCACCAAGGCCAGCTTGGCCACCGAGTCGTTCATTTCCGCGGCCTCCTTCCAGGAGACAACCCGCGTACTGACCGAAGCAGCGGTGACCGGCAAGCGCGACTATCTGCGCGGTCTGAAAGAAAACGTGGTGGTTGGTCGTCTGATACCAGCAGGTACGGGCTTGACTCACCACGCAGAGCGTCGTCGCAAGCGCGAAGACGTTGAGCAACTGTTCAATCCCTCTGCGACCGAGGTAGAGCAGGAGCTGGGTGCTCAATTGACCGCTCTCGACTCTGACGATGAGCTGTAGATCTGGCACCTAAAGCAGTAGGCAACATGAGTAAGTAAAACGAGTAGCTGACCTGAAAAGCGTCACCTTGCCGGTAAAACCGCCGGCAAGGCTTGACGACACCTAGGGTCAGCCTTTAGAATGCGCAGCCTTTAACAGTGGGGTGGGTGCGCCCGCATCCGCTGGAAGGCCAAGGCAACCATTGGAGTCAGCTAAACACCATGGCAACGATTAATCAGCTAGTGCGCAAGCCGCGCAAGCGCCCCGTCACAAAAAGTGACGTGCCAGCGCTGCAGGCCTGCCCGCAAAAACGTGGCGTTTGTACGCGCGTTTACACCACCACCCCGAAGAAGCCTAACTCGGCCCTGCGTAAGGTTTGCCGTGTGCGCCTTACCAACGGCTTTGAAGTGTCTTCCTACATTGGTGGTGAAGGTCACAACCTTCAAGAACACTCTGTCGTTTTGATTCGCGGCGGCCGTGTAAAGGATTTGCCAGGTGTGCGTTATCACACCGTACGTGGCGCCCTTGACACCTCCGGCGTACAAAATCGTCGTCAGGGTCGTTCTAAATACGGTACTAAGCGTCCTAAGTCCTAAGGGATTAGCCCTAAGGGATTAGTCCTAAGGGATTGGATTGCTGTGCAGCACTGCCCTGTTAAGCGGGCTTGTTGAGTAACGATTATCGCGAATTTGACGGTCTGATAAGAGTAAGGTCGGGCTGCGCTTATACCAGGGTTTGTTCCAGGGTAAGTAGCAAGAGTCTCGGGTTTACCTGAAAGATCCTTAATTGAGGGCTTATCATGCCTAGAAGAAGAGTAGTAGCTAAGCGCGACATCCTGCCGGATCCTAAGTTCGGGAGTGAGCGTCTAGCCAAGTTCATGAACCACCTGATGGTCAGCGGCAAGAAGTCCATAGCTGAGCGTATCGTCTACGGTGCGTTGGACAAGGTTGCCGAGCGTAGTAAAGAAGATCCGCTGGAGATCTTCGACAAAGCGCTGGAAGCCATCCAGCCGATGGTCGAAGTGAAGTCGCGCCGCGTTGGTGGTGCGACCTATCAGGTGCCGGTTGAAGTACGTCCGTCACGCCGCCAAGCGCTAGCAATGCGTTGGCTGGTAGATGCGGCGCGTCGTCGCGGTGAGAAAACCATGGTGCAGCGTCTGGCTGGTGAAATGCTTGATGCCGCTGAAGGTAAAGGTTCTGCCGTTAAGAAGCGCGAAGACGTGCATCGTATGGCAGAAGCCAACAAGGCCTTCTCGCACTACCGTTTTTAAGATCGGCGTTATTAAGATCGGCGTTTCTGAGTACGGCGTTTTTAAGTACGGCTTTATGGTTTTTATATGCACGTTGTTCAGCATGGCGAAGTGTTTGCTGAGTCGCTCTGTTGTAATACCTAACCGCTACCATGCAGTGGTAGCGGCGGTCGCATAAGCCTCGCTTGCATACGCCGCTAAATTAACGAGCATCGCCAACAAACGGGAGTTTCACCGTGGCACGCAAGACTCCACTAAATCGCTACCGTAATATCGGTATCGTCGCTCACGTCGACGCGGGTAAAACCACGACGACTGAGCGTGTATTGTTCTACACCGGCCTTTCCCATAAAGTGGGCGAAGTGCACGACGGTGCTGCGACCATGGACTGGATGGAGCAGGAGCAGGAGCGTGGTATCACTATCACCTCGGCTGCAACTACCTGTTTCTGGCAGGGCATGAATAAGCAGTTCCCTGAGCACCGTATCAATATTATCGATACGCCTGGGCACGTTGACTTCACGATCGAAGTTGAGCGTTCGCTGCGTGTACTCGATGGCGCGGTCGTTGTGCTGTGCGGCTCTTCCGGCGTTCAGCCGCAGACCGAAACCGTATGGCGCCAAGCTAACAAGTATGAAGTGCCGCGTATGGTATTCGTCAACAAGATGGATCGTACTGGCGCTGATTTCTTCATGGTCGTTGAGCAGTTGAAAGAGCGCTTAGGTGCCAAAGCTGTGCCAATCCAGATTAACTGGGGCACAGAAGAGGACTTCAAAGGCGTTATCGACCTTATCCAGATGAAAGCCATCCTGTGGGATGAAGAAAGTCTGGGTATGTCTTATGACCTCGTTGATATTCCAGCCGATCTTCAAGAGACCGCTGAGAAATATCGCGAAGAGATGGTTGAGGCGGCTGCCGAAGGCTCTGACGAGCTGATGGAGAAGTACCTTGAAGGCGTCGAGCTAACCATCGAAGAGATCAAGGCCGGTCTGCGCGCGCGCACTTTGGCTAACGATATCGTTCTGGTTACCTGTGGTTCTGCCTTTAAGAACAAGGGCGTTCAAGCAGTGCTAGACGGTGTTATTGAGTTTATGCCTTCGCCGACAGAAGTTAAGGCGATCGAAGGTGAGCTTGACGACAAAGACGGTACCGTTGATACCCGTGAAGCCGATGACAGTGCACCCTTTGCGGCTCTGGCGTTTAAAATCGCCACCGACCCCTTCGTTGGTACGCTGACCTTTATCCGTGTCTACTCGGGCGTTCTGAAGTCTGGTGACGGCGTGTACAACTCCGTTAAGCAGAAGAAAGAGCGTGTTGGTCGTATCGTTCAGATGCATGCCAACTCTCGTGAAGAGATTAAAGAAGTACTGGCGGGTGACATTGCCGCTTGTATCGGTCTGAAAGACGTCACCACCGGTGATACTCTGTGCGATATCGATAACAAAATCGTTCTCGAGCGCATGGAGTTCCCGGATCCGGTTATCTCGGTTGCCGTAGAGCCTAAGTCTAAGGCAGACCAAGAGAAGATGGGCGTTGCCCTGGGCAAGCTTGCTCAAGAAGACCCCTCCTTCCAGGTCAAAACCGATGAAGAAACCGGTCAGACGATTATCTCTGGCATGGGTGAGCTTCACCTGGATATCCTCGTTGACCGTATGCGTCGCGAGTTTAAGGTTGAAGCCAATATCGGTAAGCCTCAGGTAGCCTATCGCGAAACTATTCGCGGCAGCATTGAGCAAGAAGGCAAGTTCGTACGTCAGTCCGGTGGTCGTGGTCAGTACGGTCACGTTTGGCTACGTATCGAGCCGCTGACTAAAGAAGAAAAGGGTGAAGGCGATGAAGAGATCTTCTTCAAATTCAACTCTGAGATCGTAGGTGGCGCGGTTCCTAAGGAATACGTTCCTGCGGTTGAGAAGGGTGCTTACGAGCAGCTTAAAAACGGCGTTATCGCGGGTTACCCGATGATCGACGTTAAAGTATCGCTGTTCGACGGCTCCTTCCACGACGTGGACTCAAACGAGACTGCGTTTAAGATTGCTTCTTCCATGGCAGTGAAAGAAGGTGCCAGGAAGGCCAAGGCCGTGCTGCTGGAGCCGGTGATGAAGGTCGAAATCGTGACCCCCGAAGAATTTATGGGTGACGTCATGGGTGACCTGAGTCGTCGTCGCGGCCTGGTGCAGGGCATGGATGACTCCTCTTCTGGTAAAGTCATTCGTGCAACGGTGCCGCTGGGCGAGATGTTCGGTTATGCAACCGATCTGCGCTCACAAACCCAGGGCCGTGCGAGCTACTCCATGGAGTTCTCGAAGTACGACGAGGCGCCCTCCAGCGTCGTTGAAGCCGTCATCAATCAAAACGGTTAACCGTTAGCTAACGTAAAGAGGTTATAGCAGTGGCTAAGGAAAAATTTGAACGTTCCAAACCGCACGTCAACGTCGGCACCATTGGTCACGTCGACCACGGTAAAACGACTCTGACGGCGGCCCTGACCCGCGTGTCTGCTGAGGTTTTCGGCGGCGACTGGCGTGAGTTTGATACCATCGATAACGCTCCTGAAGAGCGCGAGCGCGGTATCACAATCGCTACTTCCCACGTGGAATACCAGTCTGAAGATCGCCATTACGCGCACGTTGACTGCCCGGGACACGCTGACTACGTCAAGAACATGATCACCGGTGCTGCGCAGATGGACGGCGCGATCCTGGTATGTTCTGCCGCAGATGGCCCGATGCCGCAAACTCGCGAGCACATCCTGCTGTCTCGTCAGGTTGGTGTACCGTACATCGTTGTGTTCCTGAACAAAGCGGACATGGTCGATGACGAAGAGCTGCTCGAGCTGGTAGAAATGGAAGTTCGCGAACTTCTAGACCAGTACGACTTCCCGGGCGACGACACGCCGATCATCACTGGTTCTGCGCTGATGGCTTTGAACGGTGAAGATGAGAACGGCATGGGTACTACCGCCGTTGCTAATCTGATCAAAGCTCTGGATGCTTACATTCCGGAGCCGGAGCGTGCTATCGACCAGCCGTTCCTGATGCCGATCGAAGACGTGTTCTCTATCTCTGGCCGCGGTACTGTTGTTACCGGTCGTGTAGAGCGCGGCATCGTGAAAGCGGGCGAAGAAGTGGAAATCGTGGGCATCCGCGACACCACTAAAACGATCGTTACCGGTGTTGAAATGTTCCGTAAGCTGCTCGACGAAGGTCGTGCTGGTGAGAACGTTGGCGCCCTGCTGCGTGGTACTAAGCGTGATGACGTCGAGCGTGGCCAAGTGCTGGCCAAGCCGGGCACCATCAACCCGCACACTACCTTCGAAGCAGAAGTTTACGTACTGTCCAAAGAAGAGGGTGGTCGTCACACGCCTTTCTTCAAGGGCTACCGTCCACAGTTCTACTTCCGTACCACCGACGTAACCGGTACCTGTGAACTGCCGGAAGGCGTTGAAATGGTCATGCCGGGTGACAACGTGCAAATGGTTGTTACCTTGATCGCTCCGATCGCAATGGACGAAGGCTTGCGCTTCGCTATTCGTGAAGGCGGCCGTACTGTCGGTGCTGGCGTTGTGGCCAAGATCGTCAAGTAAGCTTCATGCTTGAGTGATGAAGGGGGCTCTGATGAGCCCCCTTTTCTGCGCACCATCAGCAAATGTTTGACATGTGCAGATGGCGTGCCTATAATGCGCATCCTTTGAATGCGTGGGTAGACGGCTCGCGCCGTCGACATCCATTGGAGTTTAGGGCAAATGCAGAACCAAAAGATTCGCATTCGGTTGAAAGCTTTCGACCATCGCCTGATCGACCAGTCTACAGCGGAGATTGTTGAAACCGCTAAGCGTACTGGTGCTCAGGTTCGTGGTCCGATTCCGCTGCCGACCAACCGCGAGCGTTACACCATTCTGATCTCGCCGCACGTCAACAAAGATGCGCGTGACCAGTATGAGATTCGTACGCACAAGCGTGTGCTCGACATTGTTGAGCCGACCGAGAAAACTGTTGATGCTTTGATGAAGCTTGATCTCGCCGCAGGCGTTGACGTGCAAATCAAACTCAACTAATTACACTAGTCACTTGCGGCCCAGCGCTCATCGTTCGTTGTAAATTGTAAGTTGCAGCGAGCTAGCATGAGCAGCAGCCGCCGCGCCGTGAGGCGCCATACAATGTGCTAGTGGAATGCTCTGGAAAGGGCAGCCATAGCGGGTGATAGCCCCGTACACTATAGGAGACTGAGTATGACTATCGGTTTAGTCGGTAAAAAGGCCGGGATGACCCGTGTCTTTACCGAAGACGGCGCGTCTGTGCCCGTAACCGTTATTGAAGTTGATCCTAATCGTGTTACTCGCGTTAAATCTGTCGATTCTGACGGTTACGCAGCGATTCAGGTCACATCTGGCTCTCGTAAAGCTAAGCACCTCACCAAAGCGCAGGCTGGTCAGTTTGCCAAGGCGGGTGTTGAAGCTGGTCGTGCACTGATGGAGTTTCGTCTTGCAGAAGGCGAAGAGATTCCTGAAGTCGGCGGCGAAATCACCGTATCCCTCTTCGAAGCTGGTCAAATGGTTGACGTGACTGGCACCTCTAAGGGTAAAGGCTTCCAGGGTGCTGTTAAGCGCTGGAACTTCCGTACCCAAGATATGACTCACGGTAACTCTCTGTCGCATCGCGCGCCGGGTTCTATCGGCATGTGTCAGACACCGGGTCGCGTTTTCAAAGGCAAAAAGATGGCCGGTCAAATGGGTAACGCCCGTTGCACCGTGCAGAGCCTTGAGATCGTCCGTGTCGACGCCGAGCGTAACCTGCTGCTGATTAAAGGCGCCGTACCGGGTGCTCCCGGTAGTGACGTTATCGTTCGCAGCGCCGTGAAAGCAGGCTGAAGGGGATAATTACCAATGAATCTGAATCTTGCTGCAGGCGCGGGTACCGTTGAAGTAGCCGACGCCACTTTTGGCAAAGAATTCAACGAAGCGCTTGTTCACCAAGTGGTCACTGCCTATTTGGCGGCTGGTCGTCAGGGAACTCGCGCACAAAAGAGTCGTTCCGACGTTCGTGGCGGTGGTAAGAAGCCGTGGCGTCAGAAAGGCACCGGTCGTGCACGTGCCGGTACCATCCGCTCTCCGCTATGGCGTAGTGGTGGCGTAACCTTCGCGGCGCGTCCGCAAGACTACACCCAGAAGGTTAACCGCAAGATGTACCGTGCAGCGATGCGCTCTATCTTGTCAGAGCTGGTACGTCAAGAGCGTTTAGTGGCGATTGAAGAGTTCGTCGTCGATGCGCCTAAGACCAAGCAGGTAGCTGCCAAGCTAAAAGAGCTCAACCTTGAAAAAGTGTTGATCGTGACTGAAGAAGTTGACGAAAAGCTTTATTTAGCCGCACGCAATCTCCCCCACGTTGACGTGGTGGATGTCGCGGCAGCTGACCCGGTAAGTCTGGTCGCCTTTGATAAGGTGCTGATTACCGTCTCCGCCCTGCGTAAATTCGAGGAGAAGCTGGCATGAACCAGGAACGCGTATTTAAGGTTCTGCTTGGGCCGCACGTGACCGAAAAGGCCGCGATGGCAGCCGAGCGCAACCAGTACGTTTTCAAGGTGGCATCTGATGCTACCAAGCCCGAGATCAAGAAGGCCGTTGAAGCACTTTTCGGCAAGAAGGTCGGCAGTGTTCAGGTATTGAACATGAAGGGTAAAACGAAGCGTACTGCGAACGGCGTTGGCCTGCGTAAGGGTTACCGCAAAGCGTATGTGACCCTGGCTGCGGGTGAAACGCTCGAAGACTTCTCTGGCGCCGAATAAGGGCAGGAGTACGGATAATGGCAATCGTCAAGACCAAACCCACTTCCGCCGGTCGTCGCCACGTCGTCAAGATCGTTGGCGAGGAACTGTTTAAAGGCCGTGCTTATGCACCGCTTTTAGAAAAACAGTCCAAGTCCGGCGGCCGTAACAACTACGGTCGTATCACCACCCGCCACGTGGGCGGTGGTCATCGTCACCACTATCGGTTGATCGATTTCAAACGCACCAAGGATGGCATTCCTGCCACCGTTGAGCGTCTTGAGCACGATCCCAACCGCAGTGCGCACATTGCGCTGCTGAAGTATGCCGATGGTGAGCGTCGTTACATCATTGCACCGAAAGGTGTCAGCGCGGGTGCCGTGCTGGAATCTGGTGTTAACGCGTCAATCAAGAAAGGCAATGCCTTGCCGCTGCGCAACATCCCGTTGGGTTCTACGGTGCACTGCATCGAACTCAAGCCGGGTAAAGGCGCGCAGATTGCTCGCAGTGCCGGTACAAGCGCCCAGTTGGTCGCTCGTGAAGGTAACTATGCCACCTTGCGTCTTCGCTCTGGCGAAATGCGTAAAGTGTTGGCCGAGTGCCGTGCGACCTTGGGTGAAGTGAGCAACTCCGAGCACAGCCTGCGTCAACTTGGCAAGGCCGGTGCGAAGCGCTGGAGAGGTGTGCGTCCGACTGTTCGCGGTGTCGCGATGAACCCAGTCGATCACCCGCACGGTGGTGGCGAAGGCCGCACCAGTGGTGGTCGTCACCCGGTATCCCCATGGGGTGTGCCGACTAAGGGTCACAAGACGCGTAAGAACAAGCGCACCGACAAGCTGATCATTCGTCGTCGTAATAAGACGCGTTGATCTAAATTGCCAAGACATTAAGAGGTAACGGCTGTGCCACGTTCACTAAAGAAAGGTCCCTTCATTGACCTTCATCTTTTGAAGAAGGTAGAGGCTGCAGTGGAGAAGAACGATCGCAAACCGATCAAGACTTGGTCGCGTCGTTCTATGATCCTGCCCAATATGGTAGGCCTCACTATCGCGGTCCATAACGGTCGCCAACACGTCCCGGTGCACGTATCCGAGGAAATGGTTGGCCACAAATTGGGCGAATTCGCTGCTACTCGCACTTATCGCGGGCATGCGGCGGATAAAAAAGCCAAACGGTAAGCCAGAGAGGATTGAGAGATGGAAGTCACAGCTAAGCTGCTTGGCGCTCGTTTATCCGCCCAGAAGGCCCGTTTGGTGGCTGACCAGGTGCGCGGTAAACCTGTCGCCGAGGCACTCGACCTGCTGACCTTCTCACCAAAGAAGGCTGCCAAGCTGGTTAAGAAGGTGCTGCAATCCGCGATTGCGAATGCGGAAGAAAATAACGGCATGGATATTGACGAGCTGCGTGTCTCGACCATCTGCGTCGATGAGGGCATGACGCTCAAGCGTATCAAGCCGCGTGCCAAGGGGCGTGCGGATCGTATCTTGAAGCGCACGTGCCACATCACCGTCAAGGTAGCCGAGAAGTAGGAGTCGACCGATGGGTCAGAAAGTCAATCCAACAGGCATTCGACTGGGCATCGTCAAAGACCATGCTTCTGTCTGGTATGCTGAGCGCGGCGCTTACGCCGATAAGCTCAATAACGATCTCGAAGTGCGTAGCTTCCTGGAAAAGCGTCTTAAAAGCGCCTCCGTTAGCCGCATTCACATCGAGCGTCCGGCGAACAACGCCCGCATCACCATTCACACTGCCCGTCCGGGTATCGTGATTGGTAAGAAAGGTGAAGATGTCGACCGTTTGCGTCGCGATCTCACCCAGATGATGGGTGTCCCCGTGCATGTGAACATCGAAGAAGTTCGCAAGCCCGAGCTGGATGCCAAGCTAGTCGCTGCTAACGTAGCGGGTCAGCTTGAGCGTCGCGTGATGTTCCGTCGTGCTATGAAGCGCGCGGTACAGAACGCAATGCGTCTTGGCGCTGGTGGCATCAAGATTCAGCTGTCAGGTCGTCTTGGTGGCGCTGAAATCGCACGTACCGAATGGTACCGCGAGGGTCGCGTTCCGCTGCACACGTTGCGTGCGGATATCGACTACGCCACTTACGAAGCTCACACCACCTATGGCGTTATCGGCGTCAAAGTGTGGATCTTCAAGGGTGAAATCCTCGGTGGTATCGAGGAAGTACGTGCCAAGGCCAAACAGCCTGCCGGCAACGCGCCCAAGAAGAAAGGTTCCAGGTAAGGGGAGAGCGAGTCGATGTTACAGCCCAAGCGTATGAAATTCCGCAAGATGATGAAAGGCCGCAACCGTGGCCTGGCGCATCGCGGAAGCAAGATCAGCTTCGGGGAATACGGCCTTAAAGCTACTGGTCGCGGCCGCATCACTGCGCGTCAGATCGAAGCTGGCCGTCGTGCGATCACACGTCACGTTAAGCGTGGCGGTAAAATCTGGATCCGCGTCTTCCCTGATAAGCCGATCTCCAAGAAGCCGCTCGAAGTTCGTATGGGTAAAGGTAAAGGTTCTGTTGAGTACTGGGTTGCCCAGATCCAACCGGGTCGGGTCCTGTATGAAATTGAAGGCGTGTCGGAAGAGCTCGCACGTGAAGCGTTTGAGCTTGCCGCACAGAAAATGCCCTTATCCACCACCTTTGCGAAACGGACGGTGATGTGATGAAAGCCCAGGAAATTCGTGAAAAGTCCGCAGGAGAGCTCCAGGAGCAACTCCTCGAACTCCTCCGCGAGCAGTTTAACCTGCGCATGCAGAAGGCCACTGGCCAACTGAGCCAGACTCATCTGCTCAAGCAGGTCCGTCGGGATATTGCCCGCGTAAAGACTTTGCTCAACGAGAAGGCAGGTGATTGAGATGGCCGAAGAAAACACAAAGCGTACGCTCACCGGTAAAGTGGTGAGCGATAAGATGGACAAGTCCATCGTCGTCATGATCGAGCGGCGCGAGCGTCACCCGATCTACGGAAAATACGTTAAGCGCTCCACCAAGCTGCACGCCCATGATGAGGCGAACCAAGCTAAGGCAGGCGATACGGTCTCTATTCAAGAGTGCCGTCCGCTTTCCAAGAAAAAAGCTTGGACGCTGGTCGAGGTGGTTGAACACGCCAAGGGTTAATCCCAAGGCTTGTCAACCAGTGCAGTCAGATTAGGTTTGGAGAAAACCGATGATTCAGACTCAGACAATGCTGGATGTCGCCGACAACAGCGGAGCGCGCCGGGTGCAGTGCATCAAGGTGTTAGGCGGTTCACACCGTCGTTACGCTCGCGTTGGTGATATCATCAAGGTCACGGTTAAGGAAGCGATTCCGCGTGGCAAGGTCAAAAAAGGCCAGGTGCTAAAAGCGGTCGTGGTCCGGACCCGTAGTGGCGTCCGTCGTCCCGACGGTTCGCTCATCCGTTTCGATGGAAATGCGGCAGTTTTGTTGAATAACACCAACGAACAGCCAATCGGTACCCGTATTTTTGGGCCGGTGACTCGTGAACTTCGTAATGAAAAGTTCATGAAGATCATTTCCTTAGCGCCTGAAGTGCTGTAAGGAGCGAGGCGGATATGCAAAAGATCAAACGTGACGATGAAGTCATCGTCATCGCCGGGAAGGATAAAGGCAAACGTGGCACCGTTAAGCGGGTACTAGAAAACCGCTTCTTGGTGTCCGGTGTGAACATGATTAAACGTCACACCAAGCCAAATCCCATGGCGGGTAATCAGGGCGGTATCGTCGAGCGTGAGGCTCCGATTCACGCGTCCAACGTAGCCATCTTCAATTCGGAGACCGGTAAGGCGGATCGCGTCGGCTTCCAAGTGAAGGAAGACGGTACCAAGGTACGTATCTACAAGTCGACGCAGACGCAGATCGACGCCTAACGCGAGTCGGGTAGCAAAATGGCGAACTTGAAAGAACGTTATCAAAACGAGGTAGCAGCTCAACTCAAAGAAGAGTTCAGCTATGCCAACGTTATGCAGGTACCCCGGATCACGAAAGTGACTCTGAACATGGGTATCGGCGAAGCAGTCAACGATAAAAAGTTGATTGACAATGCCATCGGCGATCTAGAGAAGCTCTCTGGTCAAAAACCGTTGGTGACCAAGGCACGTAAGTCCATCGCGGGCTTTAAGGTACGTGAAGGTTGGCCAATCGGCATCAAGGTAACACTGCGCGCAGAGCGTATGTGGGACTTCTTGGACCGTTTGGTTTACATTGCGATTCCCCGCGTGCGTGACTTCCGTGGTCTCAACCCGAAGTCTTTCGACGGTCGTGGCAATTACTCTATGGGTGTGCGTGAGCAGATCATCTTCCCGGAGATCGAGTATGATAAAATCGATCGCATCCGGGGGTTGGACGTCACAATCACGACGACCGCCAAAACCGACGAGGAAGGTCGTGCGCTGCTAACCGCGCTGAACTTCCCGTTCAAGAAATAGGGCTGGGATCATGGCTAAGAAAAGTATGGTAGAGCGTGAGCTTAAGCGTACTCAGCTGGTCGCGAAGTATGCGACCAAGCGCGCTGAACTCAAGAAGATCATCTCAGACGTGAATACGACTGAGGAAGACCGCTTCGAGGCGACGCTGAAGCTGCAGCAACTGCCGCGCGACTCAAGCCCGGTGCGTCAGCGTAACCGCTGCCGTATCACCGGTCGTCCGCACGGTTTTTACAACAAGTTCGGTCTCGGCCGTAACAAGCTGCGTGAAGCCGCCATGCGTGGCGACGTTCCTGGGTTGAAAAAATCCAGTTGGTAACGCCACGTAGAATTATCAGGAGCGCACATTAAATGAGCATGCAAGACACTCTGGCGGATATGTTTACCCGTATCCGCAATGCGCAGATGGCCACCAAGGAGACGGCAACCATGCCGTCCTCCAAGCTGAAAGTGCAAGTGGCCCGAGTGCTAAAGGAAGAAGGCTATATTGCCGACTTTGCGGTAGCAGAGGGCGCTAAGCCTGAGCTAACCGTGACTCTCAAGTATTTTGAGGGTAAGCCGGTCATTGAGCACATTCAGCGGGTTTCCAAGCCGTCCCTGCGCCGCTACATGGGCAAGGACAACTTGCCTAAGGTTGCCGATGGCCTGGGTATCGCGATTGTCACCACATCAAATGGTGTCATGACCGATCGTGCCGCGCGCCAAGCGGGTGTCGGTGGCGAAGTCATCTGCACCGTATTCTAGGAGGCTGGAATGTCCCGCATAGCGAAATATCCGGTTAAAGTGCCTGCCGGCGTTGAGATTAAAATCAATGCTGACCAGCTAACCGCCAAAGGCGGCCAGGGCACGCTATCTATGACCATCCACTCTGATGTAGTGGTCGGTCAAGAAGATGGCCAGCTGACCTTCGCCCCGAGTGAGTCTGCCAAGAGCTGGGCCATGGCCGGTACTACCCGCGCCCTAGTTCAGAACCTGGTAACGGGCGTATCCGAGGGTTTCACAAAAACTCTCGAAATTGTTGGCGTCGGTTATCGTGCCCAAGCTAAGGGCCAGACGCTCAATCTTTCACTGGGCTTCTCGCACCCGGTCGACTATGAACTGCCTAAAGGTGTCTCAGCGGAAACGCCGAAGAACACCGTTATCGTGCTGAAAAGCGCGGATAAGCAGATGCTCGGCCAGTGCGCCGCGGAAATCCGCGCCTTCCGTCCTCCCGAGCCGTACAAAGGCAAGGGTGTTCGGTACGCCGACGAGCAGGTGCGTCGCAAAGAAGCCAAGAAGAAGTAAGGCAGGGTTATGAACGCGAAGAAAGAATCTCGTCTCCGTCGTGCCCGCCGCGCTCGCGCAAAGATCCGCGAGCTGGGCGTGTATCGCCTGTGCGTCAACCGTACCCCGCGTCACATCTATGCGCAGATTATCTCGCCGGATGGTGGCAAGGTGCTAGCCAGTGCTTCTACGCTGGACAAAGCACTGCGCGAGGGTGCGACCGGCAATTCAGATGCGGCCTCTAAAGTAGGTGCTCTGATTGCTGAACGCGCTAAAGAAGCAGGCATCACCCAGGTGGCCTTCGACCGTGCTGGCTTTAAGTATCACGGCCGCGTCAAGGCGCTGGCCGACGCCGCACGTGAAGGCGGCCTGGAATTCTAAAGGGTTTTACGATGGCGAAGAACGAACAGCAAAGCGGTGATCTGCAAGAGAAGTTAGTGCAGGTCAACCGCGTCGCCAAGGTGGTCAAAGGTGGTCGTATTTTCGGCTTCACCGCACTGACCGTCGTTGGTGATGGTAAAGGTCGTGTCGGTTTCGGTCGTGGCAAGGCGCGTGAAGTGCCTGTCGCAATCCAGAAAGCGATGGATCAAGCTCGTCGCAACATGGTCAAGGTGAACCTTGCTGGCCATACGCTGCAGTACCCGGTCAAAGCCCGTCACGGTGCTTCCAAGGTGTACATGCAGCCGGCTTCAGAAGGTACCGGTATTATCGCCGGTGGCGCCATGCGCTCTGTATTAGAGCTCGCCGGTGTCCACGATGTACTGGCCAAGTGCTACGGTTCCACTAACCCGGTTAACGTGGTACGGGCGACTGTTAAAGGTCTCTCCTCCATGCAAGCACCGGAAGACGTGGCCGCTAAGCGCGGTCTGTCTGTCGAAGCGATCACGGGGTAAGACACCATGGCAGCAACGATCAAGTTTACCCAGATCCGGAGCACCATCGGCATCATGCCCAAGCACAAAGCTACTATGAAGGGCTTGGGTCTGCGTCGCATCGGTCATACGGTTGAACTGGAAGACACCCCCGCCGTACGCGGCATGATCAACAAGGTTAACTACCTTGTGCGCGTTGAGGGAGAGTAATCCATGAAACTCAATAGCCTAAGCCCGGCTCCGGGCTCCAAGCACGCTGCAAAGCGTGTGGGTCGTGGCATCGGTTCCGGTCTTGGTAAGACCGGTGGCCGTGGTCACAAAGGTCAGAAAGCACGTAGTGGCGGCAGTGTTAAGCCCGGTTTCGAAGGCGGTCAGATGCCTTTGCAGCGTCGTTTACCGAAATTCGGTTTTACGTCTGCAAAGTCTCTGGTCTCTGAAGAAGTACGCCTGGCTGAGCTTGCTAAAGTTGCCGGTGGCGAAGTCACCATGGCTTCTTTGAAAGAAGCCAACGTGCTGAAGGATTCTACGCTACACGCGAAGATCATCCTTTCTGGCGAACTGAAAACAGCGGTTACCGTTCGCGGAATCAAGGTCACCAAAGGTGCCCGTGAAGCGATCGAAGCCGCTGGCGGCAAGGTAGAGGACTAAATGGCCAAGTCAGGAAACATGCCGGCGATGGGCAGCGGTCTGAGTGAACTGTGGGCGCGTTTGCGCTTCGTGCTCCTCGCCATCGTGGTGTACCGTATTGGTGCCCACATTCCCGTTCCCGGTATCAATCCTGACCAGCTTGCTGCCTTGTTTAGGGAGCAACAGGGCACCATCCTTGGCATGTTTAACATGTTCTCGGGTGGCGCCCTGGAGCGCATGAGTGTTCTCGCCCTGGGTATAATGCCCTATATATCGGCGTCAATTATCATGCAGCTCATGACTGCGGTCTCCCCTCATCTTGAACAACTCAAGAAAGAGGGTGAGGCTGGCCGCCGCAAGATTAGCCAGTACACCCGCTACGGCACGGTGATACTGGCGTTTGTCCAGGCTGTCGGTATGTCCGTCGGTCTGGCTAGCCAAGGCATCGCGTACACTGCTGACTTCAGCTTCTTTTTCACCGCCGTGATTACGTTTGTATCGGGCGCGGTGTTTATGATGTGGTTAGGTGAGCAGATTACCGAGAAGGGCATCGGCAACGGTATTTCGCTGCTGATTTTCGCCGGTATTGTTGCTGGACTACCCAGTGCCGTGGGCCAAGCCTTCGAGCTTGCCCGTAATGAAGGGGCCTGGAATGTTCTGCCGCTGTTAGCGCTGTCAGTGTTAGGTATTGCGACTGTCGCTTTTGTAGTTTTCATTGAGCGTGGCCAACGCCGCCTTAAGGTTAACTACCCTCGGCGACAAGTGGGCAATAAGATGTATGCAGGGCAAAGTAGCTACCTGCCTTTGAAGGTCAACATGGCCGGTGTTATCCCGGCGATTTTTGCCTCCAGTATCCTGCTCTTCCCGGCCTCTATTGGTCAGTGGGTAGGTGCCGGTGAAGGTATGGAGTGGTTGCAGCGTGCATCTCAAGCATTAGGCCCAGGTCAACCGCTTTACATCTTGCTTTTCGCGGCGGCAGTGGTATTCTTCTGCTTCTTTTACACAGCGCTGGTCTTCAACCCCAAGGATGTGGCTGACAATCTTAAAAAGTCAGGCGCTTTCCTGCCGGGCATTCGCCCCGGCGAGCAGACCGCTCGCTATATCGACAAGGTCATGACACGTCTGACCCTGTTCGGTGCCTTGTATATCACTGCGGTTTCCTTGATGCCCCAGTTCTTGATTGTGGCGTGGAACGTGCCGTTCTTTTTCGGCGGTACCTCGTTGTTAATCGTAGTCGTGGTCATCATGGACTTCATGGCCCAGGTGCAGTCGCATCTCATGTCGCATCAGTATGACTCAGTGATGAAGAAGTCCAACCTGAAAGGCTACGGTAGCGGCGGTATCATGCGCTGAGGCGCCGTCCACCCCTATTAAATTAGAGAGTGGCGCGCCGCGAGCCGGTTTTTGGAGAAAGATCGATGAAAGTTCGAGCTTCCGTAAAGAAAATGTGCCGTAACTGCAAGATCATTCGTCGCAATGGCGCTGTCCGCGTCATCTGCAGCGAGCCGCGGCACAAACAACGCCAGGGTTAATAGCCTGGGTTGTATTAAGCGGGTGCCAGCATACCCCTTGCCTTAGGGCACTCAAAGGGGTATGCTGTTGCGCCTTTTGTAGATGAATAAACGAGCAAGCCGCTCAAATTTCGGAGTAAGCTGATGGCCCGTATTGCAGGCGTCAATATCCCGGACAACAAGCATGCGGCGATCTCGCTGACCTATATCTTCGGGATTGGCCGTACCCGTGCTGAGCACATCTGTGCAGCAGCCGGTATTGCCATGAATGCCAAGATCCAGGATCTGTCTTCTGAAGAAGTCGACACCCTGCGTTCTGAAGTTGGCAAGTACACCGTAGAAGGCGACCTTCGTCGTGATGTTACGCTTAACATTAAGCGTCTCATGGACTTAGGCTGCTACCGTGGTCTGCGTCATCGTCGTAGTCTTCCGCTGCGTGGTCAGCGGACTAAGACTAACGCGCGCACCCGTAAGGGCCCGCGTAAGCCGATCCGCAAATAACACGCACGTTCTGGCGTAAAGACAGGAATAGACATCAACATGGCTAACCCGCGTAGTAACCGTAAAAAGGTTAAAAAGCAGGTAGTGGATGCGATTGCGCATATCCATGCCTCTTTTAACAACACGATCGTGACGATCACAGACCGCCAGGGCAATGCTCTTTCATGGGCAACTGCCGGTGGTTCGGGTTTTCGTGGTTCTCGCAAGAGCACCCCGTTCGCTGCTCAAGTGGCAAGCGAACGTGCAGCAACTGCTGCAGCCGAGTATGGTGTGAAAAACGTAGACGTACTGGTTAAAGGCCCAGGTCCCGGTCGTGAATCCGCCGTGCGCGCATTGAATGCCGCAGGCTTCCGCGTGCAAAGCATCGTAGACGCGACGCCCATTCCCCATAATGGCTGCCGTCCGCCGAAGAAACGCCGCGTTTAAGGAGACAGATTCATGGCTCGTTATATTGGACCGAAGTGCAAACTGTCTCGTCGTGAAGGCACCGATCTCTTTTTGAAGAGTGGCGTGACTCCCTTCGAGAAAAAGTGTAAATCCGAGCAGATTCCGGGTGTACACGGCCAACGTCGTCAACGTCTTTCAGACTACGGCTTGCAGCTTCGCGAGAAGCAAAAAGTACGTCGCATGTATGGCGTACTCGAAAAACAGTTCCGTAACTACTACAAAGAAGCCGCTCGCCTGAAAGGCGCAACCGGTGAGGTATTGTTGCAGTTGCTCGAATCCCGACTGGATAACGTCGTCTACCGCATGGGCTTCGGTTCGACTCGCTCTGAAGCGCGTCAGCTGGTCAGCCACAAGGCGATTTCCGTGAACGGTCGCACCGTTAACGTAGCTTCCTATCAAGTGAAGCCGGGTGACGTTGTTTCCATTCGCGAAAAGGCGAAAAACCAAGCACGTATTCAAAGCGCGTTGTCCATTGCGGCCAACCGTGGCGATATCGCTTGGATCGAAATCGACGCCAAGAAGATGGAAGGCACTTTCAAGGCTCTGCCTGAACGCGGTGACCTGTCTGCCGACATCAACGAAAACCTGATCGTCGAGCTGTACTCCAAGTAAGCAGTTTTCTGTTTCTTGTCGATCTGGTGCCGGTTTAAAGCCAGTACCAGGTCGTACCGAGTACCAAGTATCCGTTTGGCAGCCTGAAAGGTGTTCATATGCAGCGTTCAGTGACAGAGTTTCTCCGTCCTCGCGACATCAAGGTCGAAGAAATCAGCGCACATCACGCCAAAATTGTGCTCGAACCGTTCGAGCGTGGCTTTGGTCACACCCTGGGGAATGCACTGCGCCGCATTCTGCTTTCGTCTATGCCCGGCTGTGCTGTGGTAGAGGCTGAAATCGCCGGTGTTGAGCATGAATACAGTGCGCTCGAAGGGGTGCAGGAAGATGTCATTGAAATCCTCCTGAACTTGAAAGATGTTGCGATCAAGATGCACAGCCGCGATGAGGCGGTGCTCACGCTGAACAAGCAGGGCCCAGCCGTCGTCACCGCTGGCGACATTGCGCTTGATCATAGCGTCGAAATCGTCAACCCGGACCACGTCATTGCTCATGTCAATGAAGGTGCCGAGCTGAAAATTCAGCTTAAGGTAGCGCTGGGTCGTGGCTACGAGCCGGCTGACGCGCGTGGCTCAGATGAAGAGACACGTGCCATTGGCCGCCTGCAGCTGGATGCCACCTTCAGCCCTGTCCGCCGTGTTTCTTACTCGGTTGAAGCCGCTCGTGTAGAGCAGCGCACCGATCTCGATAAGCTAATTATCGATTTGGAAACCGACGGTACCCTGGATCCGGAAGAGGCTATCCGTCGCAGTGCGACCATCCTGCAAGAGCAGCTGGCCGCCTTCGTCGACCTGGAAGCTGATAAAGAACAGGAAGTCGAAGAGGAAGAGGATCATGTCGATCCAATTCTATTGCGCCCCGTAGACGATCTTGAGTTGACCGTTCGTAGCGCGAACTGCCTAAAAGCCGAGAATATTTACTACATCGGTGATCTTATCCAGCGCACAGAAGTTGAGCTGTTGAAGACACCGAATCTCGGTAAAAAGTCTTTGAATGAAATCAAAGATGTATTGGCGGCTCGCGGCTTGTCCCTTGGCATGCGGTTGGAACATTGGCCACCGGCAAGCCTAAAGGACGACAAAGCCTCCGCGTGAGCGTCGACTTGAGTCCCAGTTTGGTAAGGAATTACAACCATGCGTCATCGTAAGAGTGGTCGTCATCTGAATCGTACCAGCTCGCACCGTCAGGCCATGTTTAAGAACATGTCTGTCTCGCTGGTCGAACATGAAGTCATTAAGACAACCCTGCCCAAAGCCAAGGAGCTGCGTCGCGTTATCGAGCCGCTGATCACCTTGTCTAAGCAGGATAGCGTTGCAAACCGTCGTTTGGCGTTTGCCCGTACGCGCTCTAAAGAAGCCGTCGGTAAACTGTTCGATGAACTAGGTCCGCGTTATGCCGAGCGTCCGGGCGGTTACGTCCGTATCCTTAAGTGCGGCTTCCGCACCGGCGACAACGCGCCTATGGCGTTCGTTGAGCTAGTTGACCGTCCGGTTGTTGAAGAAGCAGCTGCAGAAGAGTAATCCTCTGCGCTAGGCCTCTTTGGTAGCGAATGAAAACCGACCCCTTTGAGGGTCGGTTTTTTTATGCGTGTATTTATGTTCTCTTTTTCTACGCTTAACTGCGTATTAATCACCTATACTCGGCTTATTATTAAACGTAGTGAGGGTTGCCATGCCGCCAGGGAAAGCCTTGCGTTGTACCCTGAATGTGGCATGGTAGTTAAACAGTGGATAGGTACTAGCGCATTGATAACAAGCAAGGGGCAGGTATGTATGCGAGGGTAAAAAAGATCGCCGGTGGAACGTCGGCGGTATGGGCACTGAGTATGTTACTACTGCTTACGCTGTCCATGGTCTCCAGCGTTCAGGCCGACAACCCACGCTACGCGGGGATTGTCGTGGACTTGGATAATGGCGAGGTGCTCTACGCCGAGAACATTGACGATCAGCGCTACCCTGCGTCACTCACCAAAATGATGACGCTCTATCTGACCTTTGAAGCGTTAGAAGAAGGTAGCCTGCGTTTAAATCAGCCTTTGCCTGTCTCTCATTATGCGGCCGCCAAGCCTGCCGTAAAGCTGTGGCTGGCTGCTGGTAGCACTATTCCAGTTGATACCGCTATTCGCGCCCTAGCGGTTCGTTCTGCCAATGATGTTGCAGCTGTGGTCGCCGAAGCGCTGGGGGGCAGCGAAGCGCATTTTGCACAGATGATGACCACCAAGGCGCGCGAGCTGGGCATGCATGCCACTACCTTTCGCAATGCCTCTGGCTTGCCGGATGACGGTCAGATCACCACCGCGCGGGATATGCTGACGCTTTCGGTGCGGGTGATGCAGGATTTCCCTCAGTACTACCACTACTTTGGCCTTCAAGAGTTTAGCTACCGCGGTACCCGGCATACCAGTCACAATCAGTTGGTGCGCGACTACCCGGGCGCGGATGGCTTAAAAACCGGTTTTATTCGTGCTTCTGGCTTTAATGTGGCAACTACCGCGGTTCGCGGTAATCGGCGATTGGTAGGGGTTGTAATGGGTGGATTTACATCACAATCGCGGAATAATCATATGGCCAACCTACTAGACCGCAGCTTCCTGCGTGCGTCGCTACGCGACCAGCAAAGCTGGATGGGCGACACCAGCTTCTCACGCGAATTTATGGCCTTTGCGCCACCTGCTCAGCCGATTGCGCCACAGCAGCCTGCGCCACGTCAACCGCTGTTGGCAGTAGTAGAAACTACAACGTCATCACCATCATTTGATGCTGCGTCAGCAAATTCTGTCCCTGCAACGTCCGTTGTGGATATTGATGAGCAGTTGGCCGATATAGCTACCATTCAGCGCCCTGCTCCTGAGAGCGAGGTTACGCAGCGCGATCCACTGCAAGCCTTTATTGAGCGAGAGAGGCAGTTGGCTTCTACTGATGGAACAGGCGGTGGCTGGGGGGTTCAGGTGGGGGCTTTCAGCCGAGAAGCCCAAGCGCGGCAATTGGCGCAGCAGGCGGCTCAGCGCATCGCCGAGAGTTTAGGTGGGCGTGTGGCTGTGGACACAGTAGAGGGTCTAAACCCGGTTTATCGCGCCCGTCTAATGGCGCTGGATGAACCGCGCGCTCGCCAAGCGTGTCGTGAGCTACACTCCCAAGGCATGGACTGCATGGTCGTCAACGCCAGCCTGTAATTGGGCCAGTAACTGAGTTGGTATGCTAGCTTTGGTGCTAGCCCACCCCGCCAATGCTTAACAGGCGGGGTTTTTGCTTTTAGGCCGTTAACAAATAGCAGTTAACCGTTCACGATTTTGAGTCAGCGATCAACAGCCAAACGGAGAGCGCGCGATGACAACCTCGCTGAAGGGCATACTCTGCATGTGTTTTGGCGTTCTGTTTTTAGCCCTAGGCGACGCCGTTTCCAAATGGTTAGGCGAGGTGCATTCACCGCTGCAGATTATTTTCTTCCGTGCTCTGGTCTCGCTACCGATGATTGCGCTACTTGCCCATTTTGCCGGAGGGTTGCGCAAGCTGCGGACTAAACGGCCGGGCGTCCATTTTCTGCGCGGATTGATCTATACCGCCACCATGGTCTGTTTCGTATGGGGGTTAACGCTATTGCCCCTTGCGGAAGCCACGGCGATTGCCTTTGTGGCGCCGCTGTTCGTGACTTTACTCTCGGTGCCATTGCTGGGTGAGCGTATTGACCCACCGGTGCTGATTGCATCCTTAGTGGGTTTTGTGGGGGTTCTGATCGTGGTGCGGCCTAACGGCGATGCATTTCAGATTGGCGCGCTGGTGTTGGTGGGCGCGGCGCTATTTTATGCGCTGATGATGATTACCGCTCGCCGCTACGGCGCCCGCGAACACCTCTGGGCAATGCTGTTTTACATGACCTGTGTGCCGCTGGCCGTGACCGCGCTAACGCTGCCGTGGGTGTGGCAAACACCCCTCCCGTGGCACTGGGTAGGGTTTCTCGCCTCGGGAATATTGGGCGTCGCGGCCACCGCTTTTATTACCTTGGCCTTTCGGTTTGCGCCTGCGGCCATCGCCGCTCCGTTTGATTACACCGCCATGCTCTGGGCGGTTCTGTTGGGCTGGTGGTTCTGGGGTGAAATGCCGGATCTCTGGGTCTGGGTAGGCAGCGCCTTGATAATGGGTAGCGGGTTAGCGGTGGCGTATCACGACCGTAGGACAACCCTTAAGCGCCGCCCAACCGCATAGCCAAAGGCGCTCTACCGTTACTTTATGATCTAGGTCACGGAAGCTGTGTGCTTAGCAACACAGCGTGATTGGGCTGGTTATAATCCAGCCCTTTCATCGCAGTCCGCTGCGTGCCATCGTCTTGATCACGGTGACTGACTATGCAAGCTCCCGAACGACTTAAGCAAGCCCCCGAACTGCTTTCCCCTGCCGGTACCTTCAAAAACATGCGTTACGCCTTTGCCTATGGGGCTGATGCGGTTTACGCAGGGCAGCCGCGCTACTCTCTGCGGGTGCGTAACAACGATTTTAAAATTGATAACTTACACCGCGGTATTGAGTACGCCCATGCACGGGGCAAGCAGTTTTATGTGGCATCCAACATTGCCCCTCACAACAGCAAGCTGAAAACCTACCTGCAGGACATGGAGCCGGTGATTGAGGCAGGGCCCGATGCGCTGATTATGTCGGATCCTGGCTTAATTATGCTGGTACGCGAACGTTGGCCGGAACAAGCTATCCATCTCTCGGTGCAGTCGAATGTAGTCAACTGGGCTGCCGCCCAGTTCTGGCAGCGGCAAGGTATTAGCCGCATCATTTTGTCCCGGGAGCTGTCACTGGAAGAGATCGGCGAAATACGCGACAAGTGCCCAGGCTTAGAGATCGAAACCTTTGTTCACGGCGCGCTGTGTATCGCCTATTCAGGGCGTTGCCTGCTGTCGGGTTATTTCAATCATCGAGACCCTAACCAAGGTACCTGCACAAACGCCTGTCGCTGGAAATACAACACCATAGCGGCGACCCATGATGACACGGGCGACTTAATACCCACCCATGGAGCTGGCAACGCAGCGGCTGCCAATCAGGACGAGCTTTCGGCGCTGATTGAAGACGTTTCCCGCCCTGGCAAGCTGATGCCTGTGTATGAAGATGAGCACGGCACCTACATCATGAATTCCAAGGATCTTCGAGCGGTGCAGCACGTGGCTCGCCTGAATCAAATGGGCGTGGCGTCACTAAAGATTGAAGGGCGCACCAAATCCCATTATTACGTTGCGCGTACAGCGCAAGTCTATCGGCAAGCCATTGATGACGCCGTCGCTGGGCGTTCCTTTAATAAAAGGCTAATGGATGAACTGGAGAACCTAGCGAATAGAGGCTACACCGAAGGCTTCTATCAGCGCCATGTGCACGGTGAATTCCAAAGCTATGAGCAGGGGCACTCCATTGGTGTACACCAGCAGTTTGTCGGTGAAGTGCTGGGTTTTGATCCGGCTCATGGCACGCTGGAGGTAGAGGTTAAAAACCGTTTCGAAGTGGGGGATGGCATGGAGCTTATGCTGCCAAGTGGCAATCACCGCTTCGTGCTCGACCATATCGAAAACCGGCGTGGTGAAGCGCAAAGCGCAGCACCTGGCTCGGGGCATCGCGTGCATATCCCCATCCCCAATGTCAGCATTACTCCTGAACAGCTTGAGTTTGCGCTCTTAATGCGTGATCTCACGCCTTCCAACGCAGCACAACCTGAATCGCTAGGGGTATCAATTAGCTAAACGCATAAACATCCATCGCAAGCACACCGTGCTCCACACTGTGGTGCAGCTGTTTTGCGTCGCCTCCTGCCCCCATGGCCACCAGCAGCGGCTGGAAGTGTTCAAGGGTCGGGTGGTTCTCCCGCGCGTTGGGCGCTTGCTCCCAGTGCAGCAGCGCCTCACGGTCGTTGGCGATAAGGCGGTCGTTCACCCAAGTGGCAAATTCATCTGCCCAGGCAGGCATGGGGCTATCCTGGGGCATGAGTTCATACAGGTTGTGGGTCAGGCTGCCCGAGCCAATAACCAAAATTCCCTCTTTCCGCAGTGCCGTCAGGCGCTCGCCCAGCGCGACCAGCTCTTGATTGCTCCAGCGCACCGGTAGCGAAAGGGAAACAACCGGCACCTTGGCGTCAGGAAACATCAGCGAAAGGGGCACCCAGGCGCCGTGATCAAAACCGCGCTCTACCCGTTCAGCGCCCAGTAACACGGCAAGCCGCTCTGCCAGTTCAGGCTCTCCAGGGGCGGGGTACTGGCACTCGAACAGTGCCCGTGGGAAGCCGCCAAAATCGTGTATGGTCTCCGGCTTGGCGCTGGTACTGACCTTGAGCGCCAGGCTCTCCCAGTGTGCCGACACCACTACCACCGCCTTGGGCGAAAGCCGTTTGCCCAGTTCGCGTAGAAAGGCGTGAGCCGGGGTTTTATTAAGCGCCAGCATGGGCGAACCATGGGAAATAAACAGGCTAGGTAACATCAGTGACTCTCCACACCAGTGCCAGAGCTGGCGGTGAAGCGAGCACTGGCGATTGTTTTAGGTAGGCATTAGCATTAGGCGAAGCGGCGGCTTAAAACCCAGCGGCCGCTGCCCAGCCCCGCTTGAACGATCAGAGCAACTGCCCAAAATACCGGGAATTCCCAGCCGCCTCCGGCATTTGAGAACATCCAACCATTGCCAAAATGCACCAAAGCAGCACCAAGCAGCACCGGGACCAGGGCCAGGCTCACCCAGCGGGTATATACGCCAAGCAGCAGGGCGATACCGCCGCCGACTTCGGCAGCAATGGTCAAGTAGGCCAGAAATCCAGGTAAACCCAGTGATTCAAAATAGCCGACGGTGCCCGGCAGGGTAAACACAAACACCTTGAGCAAACCGTGGGCGAGGGCCATTACCCCCAAGGCAATACGCAGTAGCGAGATAGCATGGGGCTGTAGAGAGTGTTGTAGAGAGTGCTGTAGAGAGTGCTGTAGAGAAGGAGTGGCGTGAGTAGGGGTTGTCATAGAAGTAGCTTCCATCAAGTGGTTGATGGCACTACTTTACCGTCGGATCATATCGAGATAATCAGCACATTGTGCACATCACTGTTGCGTAATTGGCGACAATCCGATGTTCTGCTCCCAAACCGGTGGATCGCCCCATGCCTCGGTGAGCAGGTCGATAAAGCGCTCCACCTTGGCAGGCAGGTAACGCCGGGCGGGGTAGAGCGCGTGAACATCAAGCCGCACCGTTGGCTCATGGGTCAAAATGGGCACTAAACGCCCGCTGGCGATACTCTCTGTGATTAGAAAGCTGGGCTGCTGAGCGATGCCTAAGCCCGCTTCTGCGGCGTGGGTGAGTACATCGCCATTATTGCTTTCCAGCGGGCCACTGACCGTCAATGACTGTGTGGCAATCTGCCAGTCAGCGCTGTGCTGGCCGCTGCGATAGCGCAGGCAGTGGTGGTCGGCAAGGGCCTTAACGCTGCGGGGTTCACCGTGGACGGCAAGGTATTCAGGTGATGCGCAAAACAGCAGGCGGCAACGGGTTAGGCGGCGCGCCACCAGGCTTGAGTCTGGAAGGCTGCCGATACGAATGGCGACGTCATACCCCTCTTCCAACAGATCAACGCGACGGTCGTTCAGATCCAATCGCACTTCAAGCGCCGGGTGGGCCTGCATAAATTGAGCAACGAGAGGCGCCAGGTAGCGGGTGCCAAAACTCATTGGCCCATTAACGCGCAGCCGCCCGCGCACATCGCTGGTACCTTGGCCCACCTCGGCGTCGGCTTCCTCAAGCGCTTGCAGTACCCCCTGGGCGCGGACTAAATAGCGCTCCCCGGCCTCAGTGAGGTGTAGCCGTCGCGTGGTGCGCTGTATCAGTCGCGCACCCAATGCCCCTTCGAGTGCCATGACCTGGCGTGATACGCGAGAGCGGGAAATATCCAGCGTTTCAGCGGCGCGGGTATAGCTACCCAGTTCGGCTACCCGCACAAAAGCCACGATATGCTCTAACTGATTCATGACGCAGAAGCGGCTTGGAAAACTTGAAAAGTGCGCGCTGCCTGGTAGGGGTCGGGCTGACCACAAATGGCCGATATCACCGCTAAACCGTTCGCTCCCGCCCGCTGCACGCTAATCGCATGGCTGGCTTTCAGCCCCCCGATGGCCACGCTGGGTAGTGGGCAAGCCTTGACCAGCGAAGCCAAGCCGCCAAAGCCGATGGGCTGGGCGTGATCCTGTTTGCTCTGGGTGCCAAATACGGGACCAATCCCCACATAGTCGAGTAGTTCAAACGGCGTGGCTTGCAGCTGGGCGATAGTGTTGATCGACAGGCCAATAATAGCCTGCTCACCTAACAACCGGCGCGCTGCCTGAACGGCGGCGTCGCTCTGGCCGACATGCAGGCCATCTGCCTGGCTTTCAAGCGCCACCTGCAAACGGTCGTTAATGATCAGCGGCACACCTGTGCCCGCTAGAACCGCTTTTAACCGTTTGGCTTGGACAATCATCTGTTCATCGCTGGCATGCTTATCACGCAACTGTACGATGGTTACACCGCCTCTTACCGCGGCTTCAACCGTCTGCTCCAAACCCACATCGCCGCACAGTGCAGCGTCGGTTACTAAGTAAAGCGATAGATCAAGCGGCATGGATTGTCTCCAACTGTGCATGGGTGGTGAGGTCTTCAGGGTTGAGTTGGTACAGCGCATCCAGCAGTGCCACTTGAAAACTACCAGGCCCCTGGGCGTTGCTGCCCGCCCGTTCACCGGCGATGGCAAAGCAGGCCAGCGCGGCCGTTGTTGCACCCAGAGGGGAGTCGCGATTTGCAGCGACAAACCCCGCTACTAGCGCGCTCAGCCCACAGCCAAGCGTTGTCACGCGGGGCATCAAAGGGTGGCCACCGCGAATACGGTAGTGCTGTGTGCCGTCCGTCACCCAGTCGCTTTCACCGGTCATTGCTACAATGCAGGCGTGTTTGTGTGCCAGTGCTATCGCTGCGTCCACGGCTTGGTCGGTAGCGGCGGTCGAGTCCGCCCCGCGGCCTTGGCTGGCTAAGCCGTTAAGGGCAAGAATTTCAGACGCATTGCCACGAATCACGCTGGGTTTAGCAGCCAGCAGCTGCGTGCAAAGCGTTTGGCGATAGCGCGTCGCGCCAACGGCGACGGGGTCTAATACCCAGGGAATGGCATTCTGCTGGGCGGTCGCTGTGGCGGTCAGCATAGCGTCAGCCCAGTGGGAGGAGATAGTGCCGATGTTAATCGACAGCCCCGCGGAAATAGCTGTGAACTCAGCCACTTCTTCAGGCGCATGCAGCATGGCGGGCGACGCGCCGGTAGCTAACAACAGGTTGGCAGTGCTGTTCATGGCCACATAGTTGGTCATACAGTGAACCAGTGGTGTCGTTGTGCGCAGCGTCTCAAGGTAATCGCCAAGCGGGCGTAGGGTCATAGCATCCTCCCGGCAGGGAGGTGGTAAGCAGTACCACGACTCCCTACGCCGGTGTTATCCGGTTCAGGTTCAAAGGGTGCTTCTCAGCCCATCCGTGACGGAGGGCGCCCCTGTCGAGCGATTACTATCCTTGCCTGCAGTAGCCCTGTAAAGCCCCGAATGCGGATGATGGCCATCTAGCGAAATGAAATGCGCGTACCGTAGGTAAGCATTTCATCAGGCGTTATCGCTTTACCTTCTACCCCAATCATCTCGTCACCGCACTGGTCGGCGAAGGTCAGTACGCCATGGGTCAAACCCAGTTGACCAAGCGTGTCGCGGATTTCACCCGTGCCCAGAAAAGTGCTGACGTGGCCCTTGTTATCGCTCAGGTCAGACACGCCGTTGGCGTGGTGAAAACGCACTTTGTAGATCCCATCCATCGACTCAACTTCAACAATCGGTGAAAAACCGTTGTGAAGCGCATTGGCAAGCTGTTTAAGCGTCAGCTGGTCACCCAGTGTCATATCAATCGCACTCATGGAAAACTCCTGGTGGACGCCTCAAATGTGGGGCATCACTCATGTTGCGGGAATTGCTTTTGTAAAGCTTATGAATAATAAGTGTAGGGGTTTTGTTTATGATTGCCAGTGCGCTTATCGGTGCATCGAGAAGACACGGCCTACGTGCTTGTAAGGGCTAGCATTATGGCAACAAAGCCCCCATGGTAAGCGGTATATGAGGCTCAATAGAGCCAATGAGCAACATTAGCGACAGGAGAGCGAAATGAGTTTTCAAGGCGAGCAGCATCCCGGCGTCGTGGCCACACCACCCCAGACCCAAGGGTTTCGTTTAAACCACACCATGCTGCGGGTGAAAGACCCTGAACAGGCACTGGCGTTCTACTCAAAAGTGTTTGGCATGCAGGTGATGCGGCGGCTGGATTTCGAAGAGATGCAGTTCTCACTGTATTTCCTGGCCAACTTGGAGCCCAACGACAGTGTGCCGGAAGATGCGCAAGCGCGTACCGCCTGGACGTTTAGTCAGAAGGGGCTGTTAGAGTTGACCCATAACTGGGGCACCGAGCATAAGGACGACTTTGCCTACCACGATGGCAACGCCGAACCCCAGGGCTTCGGACATATCTGCTTTAACGTGCCGGATCTAGCAGCGGCCCAGGCGTGGTTCGACGAGCACGATGTCACCTTCGTCAAACGCTCTGATCAAGGCAAGATGAAAGATGTTATCTTCGTTAAAGACCCGGACGGCTACTGGATCGAAGTGATTCAGGCAGACCTGATGGTAGGAAAGAGCGACTCTTGAGGCACGCCTATGGCTGAACTACTGTTCCGGCTGCGCCATGTGACCGACGAAGAAGCCATGGAAGTGCGTGACCTGCTCGCCGCCCATGGCTTTGATACCTATGAAACCCAGGCGGGTTTCTTCCGCTTGGGCATCGATGCTATTTGGCTGCGCAACCCGCATCAACATGACGCTGCCATCGCGGCATTAGAGGCCTATCAGGCGGAGCGCCTTGAGCGCGTCCAGCGGGAGCACCAGGCGGCAGTTGAGCGGGGCGAGCAGATGACCCTGTGGAAGCGCCTGGCCGCTCACCCGCTGCAGGTCGTGCTGGTGCTCGTAGCCGTGGGACTTATTGCCGCCCTTACGCTACTGCCGTTCCTGGGCCTGTCACGCGCCTAAGCCGCAGGTAGGTGGCCGCGCTTGAGGTACATCATGACGCCATCATCACCGGCGGTTAATGCCGGTGCTGCACCGCTGGGGTAGCGACACCAGGTGCCCGCTGTGTAGCTCTGCTCGCTATCGCTCAGCGTGCCTTCCAGAATCAACAACTCCAGACCGCCCAGCAGCGTGGGGTAGGCAATGGACGTGCCTGCCGACCAGCGTTCCAAGCTGGTACGCTCCTGCTTGTAGGTGTGCAGCATCTTATAGGCAATGCGCGGGCGCCGATCCGGCTGCCAGGGCAGCCGATGGGCCGGCACCGCCAGCTGTAGCGTGTCGTTAGGATCGAACTGGTGCAGTTTGACAAAAATCAGCGCGCCTTCCTCGCCAATGTTTGGCGTATGGCCGGTGCCGATGGGGTTTCTTAGGTAGCTGCCCGCCGCGTAGCGCCCATGCTCATCGGCGAACACGCCTTCCAGCACTAGAATCTCTTCGCCGCCGCCGTGGGTATGCCGCTCAAACTGCGTATTGGGGGCGTAACGGACAAGGCTGGTGGCGCGGGCAACTTCGTCGCCAATACGGTCAAACATCATGCGTTCTACCCCCGCACTGGGGGAGTCGACCCACTGATACTCTTCCGGGGTAACGCAGGCAAAGTGGCTAAAATCGGCGTTTAAACGCATGGGAAAGGGCTCTTCGCAGTGAAGGTTAGTAACGGGAGGGGGTGTTAGCAGCCTGCTAGTCTCCTTATCAACAGCGAAAAATGCAACCCAAAAGCCGCCCGAAGGCGGCGGCAAGGTGTCTGGACGCTTACTTAGGGCGCTTCAGTCAACGAGGTAAGAATATGGTGGGCTGCCTCGATACGTGCTGGGGTGGGGTAGTTGCGGTTGGCCAGCAGCACAATGCCAATTTGCTCGCTGGGCACAAAGGCCACGTAGCCGCCAAAGCCGTTGGTCGCGCCGGTTTTGTTGTAAAGCGCTTCCTGTCTGGGGGCTAGCGGTGGGGTTAAGCGGTTGGCGGGGTTGGGCTGCAGAATCATCTCAAGGGAATTGCCCGCCAGTAACTGCTCAAGCGCCACCGGGTAGGCGTAGCTTTCCCAACCCAGCCCTTGGGTCATATCACCGAACTCAAAGTAGCCTGTGCGCGTGGCTGCCAAGGCTTGGCTGAGTGACTCGTCGTCGAGCCCTGGCACCTCCATATGCGCCTCCACGAACGTCAGCACGTCGGCGGCTGTGGATTTCAGACCGTAAGCTTGAGCATCCAGCATGCCTGGGTTGACCCGAATGGGCTTATCCTCTTTTGAGTAACCGTAGGCGTAGTGCGCCTGCTGCGATTCCGGTACCTGGTAATAGCTATGCTCAAGCCCCAGCGGGGCGAACAGCGCTTCTTGCATCAGCGTCTCGAACGGTTTGCCAAGGCGCTGGGCGGTTAAATAGCCCATCAGGCCTAAGCTCGGGTTGGAGTAGAGGCGTTGGCTGCCGGGGGCAGATTCAGGCTGCCACTGGCGATAGTAGTCGAGCATTTGCGCTTCGCTTTGTACCGCATCGGGAAACTGCAGCGGCAGCTCGCCTGCCGTATAGGTGCCCAGTTCCAGCAGTGTGATCTCATCGAAGACGCTGCCTTCAAGGGCTGGCAGGTACTGACTGGCCGGGTCGGAAAGCGAAAGGGCACCGCTGGTCTGGGCATAGCCTGTTAACGCCGCCGTGAAGATCTTACTGATCGAGCCGAGCTCGAACAGCGTCTCATCGGTAACTGGAATGCCCGCTTCTTGGTCAGCTTCCCCATAATTAAAGTAATGCTGTTGGCCACCGATGCTCACAGCGACCGCCATGCCTGGAATACGGTGCTCCGCCATCAAAGGCGCAATAGTGTCGTTCACCAGCGCCTCGATATCGGCGTTTTCAGCAGTATCAGATGCCCATGCATAGCTGCCGACTAGAAGAGAACCTGTCATGATAAGCCCGGATTTTGCTGATAATATCTTACCCATACCAATATCCTGTTGTGATTAACGCTGAGAGAAAGCTGGGTGGTATCACCCGCTGTAAAGAGCGTGGCAGGGGTTAATTTACGGTGTGCTGTGTGAGTTAACAAACAGCGATATTTTGCCCGAGCTATTAGAAAAATTTGGGGGTTAAGGTGGTGCGTCCTTATCTGCCGTTGAAGGCGTTGCGCGCCTTTGAAGCGTCGGCCAGGCATCTAAGCTTTACCCGAGCATCTGAAGAGCTGCATGTCACCCAGGCGGCGGTCAGCCATCAGGTGAAGCTGCTCGAAACGCAGTTAAAGGTGCCGCTGTTTAAGCGCTTGCCCAGGGGGCTAATGCTTACCCAGGAGGGGGAGCTGCTGTTGCCGGTATTGAAGAGTTCATTCGATCAGATAGCCCATACGTTGGAACGGGTGGGCGAGAGCAGTTACCGGGAAGTGTTAAACGTCGGGGTGGTCGGCACTTTTGCCGTCGGCTGGCTGCTGCCAAGGCTGGCGGATTTTAAGGACAAGTATCCGTTTGTCGATTTGCGACTTTCCACCCATAACAACCGCGCGGATATTGCCGGTGAAGGGCTCGATTTTGCGATCCGCTTTGGCACGGGTGCCTGGCATGGCACCGCGGCGCAGCCGCTACTACCGGCGTCACTCTCGGTAATGTGCATACCCGACATCGCTGCGCGGCTTAACACCCCGGCCGATGTATTAGGCGAGACCTGGCTGCGCTCTTACCGCGCCGATGAGTGGACAGAGTGGCTATTAGCAGCAGGGCTGCCGCGCAGCTTTCCGATGACCAACAGCATTGTGTTTGACTCTTCCATCGCTATGGTAGAAGCAGCGCTACAAGGAGCAGGCGTGGCGCTGGCGCCACCGCTGATGTTCCCCCGCCAACTGAGCAGTGGTGCGCTGGTACAGCCTTTCGACACCACTGTTAGCCTGGGCGGTTACTGGCTGACTCGCCTGCAGACACGCCCGGAAACCCGCGCCATGGCATCTTTCCGGGAGTGGCTGCTCACGGCGATTAATGCCTGAGCAGCGCTTGTTTATCCGGCCCGCTTAGTGGCTATGCTCGTCATGGTCATGGTCATGGTCATGGTCATGGTCATGGTCATCGTGCTCGTGACTGTGCTCATGATCGTCATGACCGCTCTCTTCATGGCCATGCTCTTCATGACCACCAGACTGGGCCAGCGCATCGTGCAGCACATGGGCATTGTGGCGCATCATGCCCAGGTAGGTACTGGCTTCGCCTTCCGAGGCTAACGCATCGGCGTAAAGCGTGCCGGCAATCGGCAGGCCGGTCTCTTCAGCTAGCTGGGTGATGATTGACTGGTTGGTCATGTTCTCGTGGAACAGCGCCTTCACGTTCTCCTGCTCGATCACATCCACTAACGCCGCCATGCTGGCGCCACTGGGGTCAGCTTCCGTAGAAAGCCCTACCGGAGAGAGGAAGGTCACGCCATAAGCGCTTGAGAAGTAGCCAAAGGAGTCGTGGCCGGTAATCACGCTGGTGGAAGCCGGGATCTCGTCAATTAGCGCACGGATCTCGGCGTCTACCTCGGCGATTTCCTGTAAGTACTGCTCCGCATTGGCGCGGTAGGCATCGGCGTTATCAGCGTCGGTGGCGATTAAGCCATCGCGGATGTTGGCGATATACACCTCAGCCTGGTGCATATCCTGCCAGGCGTGGGGGTCTTGATTGCCATGGTCGTGACCGGCGTGCTCATCCGCATGTTCTGCGTGATCATGCTCATCATGGTCATGGTCATGGTCATGGTCATGTTCTTCATGATCGTGGTCATCGTGGCCGTGTTCTTCGTGGGCATGCTCTTCATGGCCATGAGCCTCATGCCCATGCTCGTTATGCTCAGCGAAAGAGAGCGGCTCGATACCGTCGGTGGCGGTGACCAAAGCCCCTGAATAGTCGCTGGCGCTAATCAAACGCTCCATCCAGCCCTCAAACAGTAGGCCGTTGAAAACCACTAAATCAGCATTGGCCAGGGAACGGGCATCGCCAGGGCTGGGGGAGTAAACGTGGGCGTCGCCATCGGCGCCCACCAGGGAGGTTACTTCGACATGCTCGCCGCCTACGTTTTGCACCATATCGGCAAGGATCGAGAAGCTAGTAACGACCTGAACGCGCTCATTCGCCATGGCCGCAGGTAGTGCCAGCATAGCCGAGACGCCGACTAACCAGCGCGATGACCGAAATGATAAATGGGCAAAAGACATACAGCACTCCTTTTACGGTTAAGCATGAATACGGAAATTAAGACCCCGGCTCAACAGCCAGCGGCGTGGTTTTACGCCGCAATTTGGCAGCCAAGCTGTGGTAACGACCAAACAGGGCCGAAAAGAGGTAACCAAACCCGGCCAGCAGAATAATGCTGGGGCCTGAAGGGATATCCAGATGAAACGACAGCAGCAGGCCGCCGGTGCTTGCCACCATGGCCAGCACAATGGCGATGCCGATCAAGCCCTCTAAGCGTTTACTCCAAAAGCGCGCCGAGGTGGCGGGCAGCATCATCAGCCCCACTGCCATCAGCGTGCCCAGGGTTTGAAAACCGGCGGTGAGATTGAGTACCAGCAGCCCCAAAAACACGCTGTGTACCCAGCCGCTGCGACGGCTCTGGCCGCGTAAAAACAGCGGGTCAAGGCACTCCACTACCAAGGCGCGAAACACCACCGCCAGGGTCACTACAATCAGCGTACTGATACCCGCGATCAGCAGCAGTGCGGTAGAGTTGATCGCCAAAATCGAGCCAAACAGCACGTGAGTGAGATCTACGCTACTACCGCCCAGCGAAATCAGCATCACTCCGGCGGCCAGTGAGATAATAAAAAAGCTCGCCATGGCGGCATCTTCGCGCTGGCCGCCCATTTTCGATACCGCCCCCGCCAACAGCGCGACCATTAACCCAAAAAGCACCCCGCCAATGCTCATAATCGGCAGCGAAAACCCCGCCAGCAGGAAGCCCAGCGCCACACCGGGCAGAATCGCGTGGGCCATGGCATCGCCAATCAGGCTCATGCCGCGCAGTACCAAAAATACCCCCAGCGGCGGGGCGGCCAGCGAAAGCGCTAAGCCACCCACCACCGCACGGCGCATAAAACCGTAATCGAACGGGCTGATAAACCACGCATTAAGCAGATCCAGCATGGCGTCCTCCCATGGTAAACGGCACTACCTGAGCGGGCGCCTGTTGATGCGTCAGCGCACTAGGCGCGACCCAGCGGCCATGGCCGCCGTTTAGCATCAGCACTTCATCGGCCAGGCGGCGCAGGTGATCCATGTCGTGCAGCACGACAATAATCGTCGCGCCCTCGTCCGCCATCTGGCGCAGGATGCGGATTAAAATATCTACAGTTTCGCTATCCACATTGGCAAACGGCTCATCAAGCAGTAGCAGTTCGGCTTCCTGCATTAACGTACGGCCAATCAGGGCACGCTGACGTTGGCCGCCGGAAAGCTCGCCCAGCGGGCGGTGTGCCAAGTGCGAAATACCCAGCCGCGCCATAATCTCGCGGCCTTTGCGGTAGTGCGCCGCACAGTAGCCGGTTAACGCGCCGTGGCTGGGCCAACTGCCGGTCATTACCAGCTCTTCCACGCTCATGGGGAAGGTCAGGTCTAACGCCAACTGCTGGGGCAGCCAAGCCCGGCGCTCTTTTGCAACGGTGCATACCACTTCACCGCTAATGGGCCGCAGTTCGCCCATGATCGCCTGAATCAACGTGCTTTTACCGGCACCGTTGGCGCCGATCAGCGCGGTAATGGCGCCCGGCTTAAAGTCACCCTCAAGGTGCTCCAGCACCGTGCGGCGTGCCTGGGCCAAGTGCAGATTGTGCAGCTGTAAACGTGATAAAGAGCGCTGACTCATCCTAACCATCCGCCAGCCCAAACCACCAACCCCCAGAGTGCCAACAGCGGCACGGCAACAAACAGCAGCCGTTTAGTAGCCGATAGCGACATCAAGGAGAAGTGGCAGGGACCCTCCTTGTTATGGCGGTGCGTATGCTCACTCATCAAGCGGCCTCGTATAATAGTAAATAGGTTATAACATAACGTTAAATAAGGCTAAAAAATTGCTGATTATTTTACGCGTTCACGCCGCACTGGCAAAGATATAGCGCTGGCGAAAAATCGCTAGGGGAGTACAAGCAGGGATAATCAGTAGCGCCAGGTAGCACCTAGCTGCTGAGGGGATACATGCAGCGCGTATTCACCGGGAATCGTCATCGGCCCCAGCGATAGATTGGCGGGCTGGAAGCGATTAATTGCGGAAGATGCCTGATTGGGCTGCGACCAAATTTGCAGCTCGTTGACCAGCATGCCGGTGGCAAAGTTGATCGCACCATCGCTTTCCCGGCCATCGGCGGCAATCACCGCGCCCGCCACGCCATTCACCACCAACGAACTTACGCGGGCACCCCAGCCGCGCCGCTCGCGCTCTGCTTGAGCAAGCTGCAAGCCTAGCGCCTGCACGCCGCTTAAATCACCGCTGGCTTTCAAGCGCTTATATTCCGCCAGTGCCGCCGGGTGCGGCTGGCGGTCGGTCAGCATACCGCCCACGGCCAGCGCTGATTTCACCACGCCCACCCTGGCATCAAAGCGGTCATCGTCGTCGCTCGCCTCACTCGACTGGTAAGCGTTCACCGCCAGGCTGGTAGCGTAAATGCCGGTCCAGCCCCACTGCCAAACGTTGGCATGGCGGGCGCCGTCTTCAAACACATCATCGTACTCGCTCCATTGCCCGTTGGTTTGAGCCTGAGCTTGCAGAGAGACAGGCAGGATGATCACCAGCGTAGAAACCAAGGCGGTGAGAAGACGAAATGGATGCATAGTGAAAGGCCTATAAAGGGGAGCGATAGCGCTAAGCGTAGCACGCAAATCAAATCAGACGAGGAGGATTCAGGGTTGGCGAAGTATGACTAAGGTCAATGGCGTTGCAGGGCGAAGGATGATTAGATGAGCAAAACGACCATCAGGAGCGCCGCATGGATGACTTTTCGCCCAGTGATTTAAAAACCATTCTTCACTCCAAGCGCGCCAACCTCTATTACCTGCAGCATTGCCGGGTACTGGTGAACGGTGGCCGGGTGGAATACGTCACCGATGAGGGCAGTAAATCCCGCTACTGGAATATCCCCATTGCCAATACTACTTCGATATTGCTGGGCACCGGCACCTCGATTACCCAGGCGGCGATGCGCGAGCTAGCCAAAGCTGGTGTATTAGTCGGGTTTTGCGGTGGCGGTGGCACGCCGCTATTTGCCGCCAACGAGGTGGATGTAGACGTTGCCTGGCTGACCCCGCAAAGCGAGTACCGGCCCACGGAATACCTGCAATACTGGGTGCGCTTCTGGTTTGACGATTCAAAGCGCCTGGATGCCGCCCGCGCCTTTCAGCAAGCCCGCCTTGCCCGCATCGAAGCGCTGTGGACAAGCCGTGTGATGAAAGACGCAGGCTTTAGTATTTCCACCGATCACCTGCACAGCGCATTGAACCACCACCGTGAAGCGATCAAAAAAGCTCCCAGCACGGTTGATCTGCTCACCCTGGAAGCGAGGTTAACCAAAACGCTTTTCAAGCTGGCGGTGAACGCCGTTGACTACGGTGACTTCACCCGCGCCAAACGCGGTTCGGGCACCGACCCCGCCAACCGCTTTCTTGATCACGGCAACTATCTTGCTTACGGTTTGGCGGCCACCGCTACCTGGGTGCTGGGTATTCCCCACGGGCTTGCGGTACTCCACGGCAAAACCCGCCGGGGCGGCTTAGTGTTCGACGTGGCGGATTTAGTCAAAGACGCGGTGATTCTGCCCCAGGCGTTTATTTCTGCTATGCGCGGCGATGAAGAGCAGGAGTTTCGCCAAGCCTGCATCGAGCGCTTAACCCGCACCGAATCCCTCGACTTTATGATCGATACGCTCAAGGAAGTTGCCCAGCAGTTGGGGCATGCGCTGGGGCAAGAGCAGGGGAGCGGCGAAGCATGAATGTGCTGTTGATTTCCCAATGCAACAAGAACGCCCTGAAACAAACCCGGCGCGTGCTTGATCAGTTTGCTGAACGCCGTGGCGATCGCACCTGGCAAACACCGATCACCCAAGCCGGGCTGGATACCTTGCGCAAACTACTGCGCAAAACCGCTCGTAAGAATACTTCCGTCGCCTGCCACTGGATTCGTGGCCACGACCACAGCGAGCTGCTGTGGGTGGTGGGGGATGCCGTCCAGTTCAATCTCAATGGCGCAGTACCGACCAATACCACTGCCCGGGATATTCTGCGCCGCCAGGATGAAAACGACTGGCACAACGGCGAAGATATTCTTCTGCTCACCGCTATGGCCGCGTTACTGCACGACCTGGGCAAAGCCTGCGACGCCTTTCAGCAGCGGCTTAAAGGCAAGTTGGAAGGGCGCAATTTATACCGCCATGAGTGGGTATCGTTAAGGCTGTTCCAAGCCTTTGTCGGAAGTGACGACGATGCCACCTGGCTGGCGCGACTCGCCGAAGGCAACTATCAAGAGCAGGACTGGGTGAAAGGCGTTGAACGCGACGGGCTGGATAACGCCACGTCGGCGGTGTTTAGCGAGCTGCCACCGCTGGCGGCCGCGCTGGGTTGGCTGGTGCTTAGCCACCACCGTCTGCCGTTAAAACCGCCGGAAAAGGATGGCGATACTGAAAGGCGCTGGGGCAGAGGAAAGGCGCCCCTTCAGGCGGAGCAGTTGGGCGGGCTATTTGCGTCTATTCATGCCGAGTGGAATGAGATTCCCGAAACCCAAGACCCTAAGCGTATCGCCCCGTACTGGCAATTCAGCGGTGGGTTGCCGTTGAATACCTCTCGCTGGCGCGAGCGCGCCACCAAACTGGCAAGGCGGTTGCAGGCACGGCTGGAAACGAATCGCCACTGGCTGGAAAGCCACTACGTCATGCACTTGGCGCGGCTAAGCTTAATGCTCGCCGACCACCACTACTCAAGCCTGGAAGACTTACAGCATCGCGTTCGTGGCGAACCTAACTATCCGCTAATAGCCAATACCGTGCGCAAAACCGGCAAGCCCAATCAGCCGTTGGATGAGCATATCCTGGGCGTGGAAAAACACGCCGCCGCGATAGCGCGCGCGCTGCCTAGCATCGACAGCCACTTGCCGCGTTTAGCGCGCCATAAAGGCTTTCGTAAACGCAGCAGTCACCCGCGCTTTCGCTGGCAGGACAAAGCCTTTGACCTAGCTCAATCACTTAGAGAACGCAGCCAACGGCAAGGCTTTTTTGGCATCAATATGGCCTCCACCGGCTGCGGCAAAACGCTGGCGAATGGGCGCATTATGTACGCGCTGGCTGATCCTCAGCAGGGCGCGCGTTTTAGCATTGCTCTTGGGCTGCGCACGTTAACACTGCAAACCGGTCAAGCTCTTCGTGAACGCTTGCATCTGGGGGAGGATGAACTCGCTGTCCGTGTGGGTGGTAGTGCCAATAAAACGTTGTTTGAGCACTATGAACAAGAAGCCGAAGCCAGCGGTTCTGCGTCTCAGCAGGCGCTGATCGAAGAAGACGCCCACGTGGTGTTTGACGGCAACTTCGATAACCACCCGGTGCTGCGCCGCCTGAATAATGAACCGGGCACCCGCGCCCTGATCGCCGCGCCTATATTGGTATGTACCGTTGATCATCTGGTGCCCGCTACGGAAAGCACCCGCGGCGGGCGGCAGATCGTGCCCATGCTGCGGCTAATGAGCAGTGATTTAGTGCTCGATGAAATCGACGATTTCGATATTAACGACCTGCCTGCACTGACTCGATTAGTAAATTGGGCGGGGCTCTTAGGATCGCGAGTGCTGCTGTCATCCGCCACCTTGCCGCCTGCATTGGTCGAAGGGTTGTATGAAGCCTACCGCAGCGGTCGCAAAGCCTTTCAGCGCCACCGTGGCGAGCCGGGCTTGGCGGTCGATATCTGCTGCGCCTGGTTCGACGAGCACGACCGTCAGCATGAAAACTGCGCCAGCAGCGAGGCCTTCAAAGCGACGCATCAAGCGTTTGCCAAGCGCCGGTTAGAGCGCCTAGCCACTAGCCCGGTGCGCCGCCGTGGCGAGATTTTAGCATTGCCAGCGCTGGGTAAGCGGCCAGAAGAAATAAGGCCCGCGGTTGCAGCGCTGCTGCGCGAGCATGCGCTGGCGCTGCACCAGCAGCACCACTCCGTTGATCCTCACACCAGCAAACGCGTCAGTTTTGGCCTTATGCGTATGGCCAATATCGACCCCTTAGTGGATGTGGCCAGGGCGCTGTTCCAGCAGGGCGCGCCGGAAGGTGCGCGCATTCACCTCTGCGTTTACCACTCCCGCCACCCGCTGGTAATGCGCTCGGAGATCGAGCGCCGGTTGGATAAAACGCTGCAACGCGCCGAACTCGAGCGCGTGTTTCAGCAGCCTGATATCCGCCGCCTGCTGGATAGCAGCGAAGAAAACGACCACCTGTTTATTGTGCTGGGCTCGCCGGTAACGGAAGTGGGCCGCGACCACGATTACGACTGGGCGATAGTAGAGCCTTCTTCCATGCGTTCAATCATTCAGCTAGCGGGCCGCGTGCGCCGCCACCGCGAGCAGGCCTGTGAAGCGCCTAATATTTTGCTGTTAGAGACCAATCTAAAAGACCTTGAGCGACCGGGAGAACCTGCTTTTCATAAGCCAGGCTTTGAAACAAACACTACCTGGCGTCTCAAAAACCACTCACTTAACACCTTGTTAACGCCGGATGAGTACCAAGTGATTGACGCTCGCCCCCGCGTGCTGGCGCGGGAAACGCTTCACGCCACAGAAAGTCTCGTCGATCTGGAGCATGAGCGGCTATACCAACTGATGATCGAACAGCCCACTGAACCGTTAACCAAAAAAGAGATCAGGCTTGGCAAGCAGCCCAAACCACCGCCCTTGGGAGCATATAGCTGGCATGTCATGCCGCAGCTGCACTTAACCGGTGTATTGATTCAGCGTGACCCATTTCGTCAGCAGCTTGAACCTGAAATAACCCTAGCGCTGCTGCCCGATGAGGGCGGTGAAACCTGGACGCTACACCGCGTAGACGACGGCGCAAGGCGGGGTGAAAAGCTCTATGTGCCGGTAGAAGAGAGCCTGCTGGTGCGGGTAGACCTAACAAAAGAGCAGGGCGAGCGGATTCAAGCCTGGGGCGCCAGCGACTACTTAACAGCACTGGCGGACTTAGCAGAAGACCTGGATATCTCCCTGGATCGCGCCGCCCGAACCTTCGGAACGGTAACGGCCTCGGCTAGAAACCAGCGCTGGGGATATCACCCGGTGTTGGGGTTTTGGCGGAGCAAATGACGTCAAGCATGCTCGTTAATATCTGCGAGGGTTTCGCAAACCAGCGTTTCTATGCCAGCAAGCGCATCAGCGCTGTCATTCGCAAGCCAGGAAAGACTGGGGAAATCAGGGCATAAGCCAACAAATTGTTGATCTTCTTCAGACCAAAGAATACTAAAGATTTGGTCACGGTGATTTATCATCATTTCTATGCCAACAGAGTGTGATAACCAAAGGGAAAACGTATGGCAGATAATAGCAGAGCAGCAGAAATTCGCTCTGGGATTAAAGCCTTCTTAAAAGAGCGCTTCGATACCAAGGCGGAAAAGCTAGCTCCTGACGATCCGAAATACCAAGCACTGGTTGAGCAGTTCCAATTCGATACCTGGATCAACGATGCAGCAAGGCGCGTTGGTCAACTGCAAGTCGTAACCCACTCGCTAAAACCTATCCACCCCGATGCCAAAGGCTCCAACCTTTACGTCCCGCCTGAATCGCTAAACAACCATTATCTTGTCGGTAGTCATGTACTACCCGCTGATTTTGCGGGCGATGTGGTGGGGAACGCCGCAGCACTGGATGTTTATAAATTTTTAAAGCTGCAGTTCGAGGGAAAATCGCTGCTTGAGCGCGCACTAGAAAATGATAGCGAGTTTGCCAAAGCGTTAAGTGATAACCCCGAACAAGCCCAGACGTGGATCAATGCCTTTGCGGCGATTACCGAACCGCGTGGCGAGCACGCCTCACATACCCGAGGCAAACAACTCTACTGGCTGGTGGGCGATGAGGCCTTGGAAAATGGAGCCTTCCATCTGCTAGCCCCGCTCTATGCCACCTCGCTGGCCCACCGCGTTTTTCAAACCATTAACCATGACCGTTTTAGCGAAGAGGCTAAAGAGGCACGAAAAGCCAAGCGGGAAGGCAAATACGCCGAGCAACCCGTGCACAGCTACCCCAACCTGGCCGTACAAAAAATGGGTGGTACCAAGCCGCAAAATATCTCGCAACTTAACAGCGAGCGCGGCGGTAACAACTATTTGTTGGCATCGCTTCCGCCCAGTTGGAATGTACGTGATATTCGCCCGCCGCTAAAAGTAGCATCGGTTTTCTCCCACCCAGGAGTATTTGGCAGCCGCTCAGAAGTGCGCTCCCTTGTTAAAGACCTCAAGCGCTTTCTGGAGGCCAACCCTTCCACGGATATGCACACCCGCGACCTGCGCGATGACTACACGGCCATGCTGATGGACGAGCTAGCGCTGTTTGCGATGCAGATGCATAGCCTACCTGCGGGTTGGAGCGACGATGAAAAATGTGAACTGGTCGCCGAAGAAGCCTTCTGGCTAGACCCTGGCCGAGCCGAGGAAGATGCCGCTTTTCGTGAAGCGCGAAACAGCGTGGAGTGGTCGGACGATATTCGCCACCGCTTTGCCAATTGGCTGAATGCCACGCTAGGTGGGAAGCTTCCACTAGGCGATGTGGAATTTCGCCACTGGCAGAAAACGTTAGCAAAAGATGCGACTCATCAGCGCCTTCAAGATCGCGACCGCCGTTGGATGGAAAGCCTAATGGAAGATTTACACAACCTGCCAGGAGGTGATGACGATGAGTGAAGTGAAAAACCTCCTAGTCCTGCCGCGCCTGCGGGTGCAAAACGCCAACGCGATTTCCAGCCCAATGACCTGGGGCTTTCCTGCCATGAGCGCTTTTGTGGGCTTGATGCACGCCCTGGAGCGCAAGCTCTATGCAGCAGGTATCAACGTTTCGCTCAGTAACGTCGGCGTTATTTGCCACGATTTTGACGCACAGGCTACAGAGGGTGGCTACATTCGGGGCTTTCATCTGACCCGTAATCCGGTGGATAAAACCGGTGGTACGGCAGCGATTGTAGAAGAAGGGCGCATCCATCTGGATATCACGGTGGTCTTCACAATTGATTCAGCGGCGGCGGAAAGTGAGCACGAGCACATTGCGGAAAAAATTGGTGAGATCGTTGCGGGTATGCGTATTGCTGGAGGCAGCGTCATCCCCAACCGCGCCGTGCCAAGCCACAAACAACGCCCGCAATGGGTCACGCTTGATGACGATGAAGAGAGGCGTGAAAGTAAGTTCGCGCGCCTGAAACGGCGCTGGTTGCCGGGCTTTGCGTTAACTCTGCGCGATGACTACCTCACCGAACACCACCAAACGCTGCAGCAGCAAAACCCGGAGGCCAGTTTGCTGGATGCGTGGCTAGACCTTTCACGGCTTAACCACTATTGCGCCCTTGAAAATAAAGGTGAATCCAACGAGAAGCCTGTTTGGCAGGTGCAGCGCCCCTATCGCGGCTGGCTGGTGCCTATCCCCGTAGGTTACGGCGCTATTTCTGACCTTTTTAATCCTGGAGAAGTGGCTAACGCCCGGGATAACAAGACCCAGTTTCGCTTTGTTGAAAGCCTCTACTCCATTGGCGAATGGGTCAGCCCCCATCGCATGAAGCAACCTGAAGACCTGCTTTGGTACGTTGAAAACGACGAAGAAGCGGGACTTTACCGACTCAACAACGATTACCACCTTCGCGCCTCAGCACAGTAAACAAGGAGCTTAATCATGGCTAAAAACGACACCCTTAAAACCGCTTCCGTCCTCGCCTTTGAACGCAAGCTTGACCCTTCCGATGCCCTGCTTTACGCCAGCAACTGGGAAAAGCGGCAAGATGAGCAGCAGTGGCAGCCGGTAGAAGTGCGCGAAAAATCGGTGCGCGGCACCATTTCCAACCGCCTGAAAGCCAAAGACCAAGACCCCGCTAAACTAGACGCGGCGATTGAAAATCCCAACCTGCAAACTGTCGATGTCGCCACGCTGCCCCACGATGCAGATACGTTAGTTACTCGTTTTACGCTACGTGTATTGGCCGGTGCCGGAACGCCTTCAGCCTGTAACAACGCCGAGTACCAAGCCAAGCTGGAGCAGGCGGTTGCTGAGTATAAGCAGGCGCAAGGCTTCGGCGAGCTGGCGCATCGCTATGCCAATAACCTCGCTAATGGGCGCTTTCTATGGCGCAACCGCATGGGCGCAGAGCAAGTCGAGGTGAGTGTTCGCCAATTGGCCCAGGGCAAAACCACTAAAGAGTGGACGTTTGATGCACTGTCGCTCTCGTTGCGGGCTTTCGATAACACCGCCGAGCTTAAAGAACTCGCCGATGTTATCGCCGCCGCGTTGGCCGGTGAGCAGCACTTGCTGCTAGAGGTAGTGGCCTATGTGCGCGTGGGCAGTGGCCAAGAGGTGTTCCCATCTCAAGAGCTGATTCTAGACCGGGGCCGGGGCGATAAGAGCAAAACGCTTTATCACGTTAGCAAGATTGCCGGTATTCACTCGCAGAAACTGGGTAACGCCATTCGAACCATCGATACCTGGTACCCCAATGAGAACGATGAAGACCTTGGCCCTATTGCCGTGGAGCCCTATGGCTCGGTGACTACCCAGGGCAAAGCGTACCGCCAGCCCAAGCAGAAGGCTGATTTCTACTCACTGCTGGATAACTGGATGATCAAAGACCAAGTGCCTTCCAAAGAGGATCAGCACTTTGTGATGGCAACGCTGATTCGCGGCGGTGTGTTCGGCGAAGCGGGGTAAGCCATGGATCATTATATCGACATTCGTTTAAGGCCCGACCCTGACTTCGCCCCTGCAATGTTGATGGGCGCGCTTTATAACAAACTGCATCGGGCGCTGTTTGATTTACAGGCAGAAGACGTAGGTATCAGCTTCCCAGGCCATAAGCACGGCGTACGCGCCCGCACGTTAGGCGATCATCTGCGTTTGCACGGTACTCAGGCACGCTTGCAGCAGCTAATGAGTGCGGACTGGCTAACGGGCATGCGCGATCACACCCAGGTGAGCGAGGTGCTTGCGGTGCCTGCGGGTGCTCAGCATATCAACGTGGCGCGCAAGCAGTTCAATACGGGAAACCCAAGCCGTGCCAAGCGCTACGCCAAGCGGCATGACATTTCGGAAGACGAAGCGCAGCAGATTTATGCAAAGCTAGCGGCGCGGCGCATTGAGCTACCCTTCGTGCAAATAAATAGCCGCTCCACCCAGCAGCGCTTTAGCCTGTTTATTGAACATGGCAAACCGACCGCTTCTGCCACGGAGGGCACGTTTAGCCATTACGGCCTAAGCCCCAACGCAACGGTGCCCTGGTTTTGACCCTTTTTTTCAGCGATAAAATAGGCCACTAATAATCAACCACTTAGCGGTATCGCTCAAAAAAGGGTGATACCGCTTTTTTCGGCTAAAGCTCTTTAACAATCAGCACATTAATTTTGATAAGCTCTAGTGCGCTGCCGCCCAGGCAGCTTAGAAAGCAGCCTACAAAAGGTGCTTCCACGCATCACCGTGCGCTGCCGCCCAGGCAGCTTAGAAATTTGAAGACCAGCTCCCCTACATACCCCATCCGTGCGCTGCCGCCCAGGCAGCTTAGAAAAACGATGAAAAAGAGCAGCAACGCCACTACAGGTGCGCTGCCGCCCAGGCAGCTTAGAAAAGGAGCCAGACAACTCGCTGCGGCTTCAAGGTGTGCGCTGCCGCCCAGGCAGCTTAGAAAAAACAGAGCGCACTACTTCTGTTCCCCTGCTTGTGCGCTGCCGCCCAGGCAGCTTAGAAACCTGACCAGCCGCTTCGATCACTACGGCCCGCTGTGCGCTGCCGCCCAGGCAGCTTAGAAAAACAACGGCAATAAGTATCAATAACCATACAAGTGCGCTGCCGCCCAGGCAGCTTAGAAAATTAAACACGGTTACCCCTTGCTCACGCAGGCGTGCGCTGCCGCCCAGGCAGCTTAGAAACAAGGCGATAGCGTGCCGATGCCGGTTACGGCGTGCGCTGCCGCCCAGGCAGCTTAGAAAAGTGATAGATCGGAGGCAGTTTCTAACGTGGTGTGCGCTGCCGCCCAGGCAGCTTAGAAAACCTGAAAGAAGCGGAGGCCGATGTTTTCGAGGTGCGCTGCCGCCCAGGCAGCTTAGAAATGACTCACCATAGTCATCACCTGTATTTTCTTGTGCGCTGCCGCCCAGGCAGCTTAGAAAATTGTGCCCCATCGCGCCCCGCGCACCGCCCTGTGCGCTGCCGCCCAGGCAGCTTAGAAAATTGGATAGCCTCCAGGGTTTCCAGGGTTTCAGTGCGCTGCCGCCCAGGCAGCTTAGAAATAGACGCCCTGGTATTCGACGCCGTAAACGAAGTGCGCTGCCGCCCAGGCAGCTTAGAAACCTTTTTTAATGATTTCTTCGCACAAGTTGGCGTGCGCTGCCGCCCAGGCAGCTTAGAAACGGCTGCCACCGAGTACGATGGCGAGCAGTTAGTGCGCTGCCGCCCAGGCAGCTTAGAAATAGCGCATTTATGCCGCCCTCAATAAGCTCTTGTGCGCTGCCGCCCAGGCAGCTTAGAAAACGGGGAATTCGGACCATGTTTTGCGGCAAATGTGCGCTGCCGCCCAGGCAGCTTAGAAAATATCGGCAACGTCGGTTGGCATTTCAGCGTAGTGCGCTGCCGCCCAGGCAGCTTAGAAAATTATGAGCGGCATAGAGCAGGTTGTTGGCGGGTGCGCTGCCGCCCAGGCAGCTTAGAAAAGTGGAGCCAATCGCTAGCTGCCAGAAGGCGTGTGCGCTGCCGCCCAGGCAGCTTAGAAACGGCGCAGCTACCCTGGTACACCCCTATTTAGGTGCGCTGCCGCCCAGGCAGCTTAGAAAATCCGGTAGCCGTCGGGTACTGACTGGGTCTGGTGCGCTGCCGCCCAGGCAGCTTAGAAAAGCCGCTGGGAGGGCTTAACCAGTTGGCTTTCGTGCGCTGCCGCCCAGGCAGCTTAGAAATTGCTCGGCGTGGTGCCGTCGATTTCAGCGGTGTGCGCTGCCGCCCAGGCAGCTTAGAAAAGTCCGCACCCATGGCCGCAATGGCGGCATCTGTGCGCTGCCGCCCAGGCAGCTTAGAAAACAGCGACACCGCGACGATCGGCAACGGTCGCGTGCGCTGCCGCCCAGGCAGCTTAGAAATCTCATAAAGCTTGTCATTCACCGCATCGGAGGTGCGCTGCCGCCCAGGCAGCTTAGAAAAAACAGCGAATTCCACGCGCCACCGAGGATGTGTGCGCTGCCGCCCAGGCAGCTTAGAAAATAAGGGTGGGCATTGGACGCAGAAAGACCAGGTGCGCTGCCGCCCAGGCAGCTTAGAAAACCGGCTTCCTGTATTTTGTGTAAGAAACTGTGTGCGCTGCCGCCCAGGCAGCTTAGAAAAGTAGGGGCTTTCCTTTGTGACGGTGAATCCTGTGCGCTGCCGCCCAGGCAGCTTAGAAAAATGGTTGCCTTTTCAAGCGGTGTCGTTGTTCGTGCGCTGCCGCCCAGGCAGCTTAGAAATTGGCCCCTGGCGGGCAGTACACACACCTCGCGTGCGCTGCCGCCCAGGCAGCTTAGAAATTATTGTCAGCTTGTTACAGAGCGCGGGGTAAGTGCGCTGCCGCCCAGGCAGCTTAGAAACGAGGCAGCCCAAGCAGCCAAAAAGCCCTCAACGTGCGCTGCCGCCCAGGCAGCTTAGAAACAAACTGAGCGCACTACCTCCGTTCCCCTGCTCGTGCGCTGCCGCCCAGGCAGCTTAGAAAAGTCACACGACCAGTGACCACGGGCACCACTTGTGCGCTGCCGCCCAGGCAGCTTAGAAACTGACCTCGCTCAGCGCGGACATCCCTAACTTGGTGCGCTGCCGCCCAGGCAGCTTAGAAACTGGTCAACCTTTACCGCGTAGTGCAGAACCACGTGCGCTGCCGCCCAGGCAGCTTAGAAAAAAGCGGTCGCGGTCGTTAAAGCGGCCACGGGGTGCGCTGCCGCCCAGGCAGCTTAGAAAAGAAATAACGTTATCTGCACTCAATGCTCCGCGTGCGCTGCCGCCCAGGCAGCTTAGAAAAAAATATCCAGCCCGTTAACGGCATTGCACCCGTGCGCTGCCGCCCAGGCAGCTTAGAAATCACGGTAAGCAGATATAAAAAAGCCCCAGCGGTGCGCTGCCGCCCAGGCAGCTTAGAAATCAACGCGCTCGTCACCGTTGGCGAAGAACACGTGCGCTGCCGCCCAGGCAGCTTAGAAAAGCCCACGGAGCCACGCTGACCGAGTGGATCAGTGCGCTGCCGCCCAGGCAGCTTAGAAATTCCTAGAGCTGTGCCAACGGCTACGCCAAGAGTGCGCTGCCGCCCAGGCAGCTTAGAAAACAGGGATGGACGTTACTGCGCAGTTTAACGCGTGCGCTGCCGCCCAGGCAGCTTAGAAAGTTTATCGTAACAAAGGCCCGTCTTCTACTCAGTGCGCTGCCGCCCAGGCAGCTTAGAAAATAATTAAAACCATCAATATTTTTAGCGTAATGTGCGCTGCCGCCCAGGCAGCTTAGAAAAACAGCAACTAAGCCAGACTCCACACCACTAAGTGCGCTGCCGCCCAGGCAGCTTAGAAATTATTAGAAGATGAATCAAAAGCAGCAATACCGTGCGCTGCCGCCCAGGCAGCTTAGAAAATTAAATCGGAAGCACGAACATTAGAAAAAGAGTGCGCTGCCGCCCAGGCAGCTTAGAAATCTCGCCGCCCCTGATAAGCACCCAAGTAGATGTGCGCTGCCGCCCAGGCAGCTTAGAAAAAAGTATACCGCTAGTTGGATGAGCAAGCCAGGTGCGCTGCCGCCCAGGCAGCTTAGAAAAATACAGGGTGCGGGCAGTCATGCGCGGGGAGGTGCGCTGCCGCCCAGGCAGCTTAGAAAGGTACCGCCGCTAGAAAACCTCATGTTCCAGCGTGCGCTGCCGCCCAGGCAGCTTAGAAATAGCCGAACGCTTCGACGCCGTGGCCACCGTCGTGCGCTGCCGCCCAGGCAGCTTAGAAATGCAGTTACTACAAGCTGACGGTAGACGGCGAGTGCGCTGCCGCCCAGGCAGCTTAGAAAGCGATCAACGTCACCGTCGAAGAAAAGCGCATGTGCGCTGCCGCCCAGGCAGCTTAGAAAAATACAATCACCGCTTTCATGGCTGATAAGGTGTGCGCTGCCGCCCAGGCAGCTTAGAAAATATCAAGAGCGCGAAAGCGAAGTGCAGGGTTGTGCGCTGCCGCCCAGGCAGCTTAGAAAATTTTGACAGCTAGCGCGTTCGGTCTAACACAGTGCGCTGCCGCCCAGGCAGCTTAGAAAGCTCGATGATAGCGCTGAGCATGTGCGCGTTCGTGCGCTGCCGCCCAGGCAGCTTAGAAAAAGGCGGCGAGCGATGCGGTTCCGGCGGCTGCGTGCGCTGCCGCCCAGGCAGCTTAGAAAGATAACGGCGGTGTTGATAATGCGAATGGGGCGTGCGCTGCCGCCCAGGCAGCTTAGAAATGGCAGCGTCATCGAATGGCGCTCCGAGACCCGTGCGCTGCCGCCCAGGCAGCTTAGAAACGCAACGCAGGAGGTGGCATTGGAGGCTTCCGGTGCGCTGCCGCCCAGGCAGCTTAGAAAATCATCACGTTCATAATTACTCTCTCATAAAGGGTGCGCTGCCGCCCAGGCAGCTTAGAAACGAAAAAGCTGCAAGTCCTAGCGATGCGATTGGTGCGCTGCCGCCCAGGCAGCTTAGAAAAGCCCGCCGTAAGTGTCGGCAAGCTTCTTCAAGTGCGCTGCCGCCCAGGCAGCTTAGAAACCCATGTCTTCCAGATATGGCGCAGCGCCGCTGTGCGCTGCCGCCCAGGCAGCTTAGAAATCGTCAGTCCAGTAAACGTGCCCACGATAGTCGTGCGCTGCCGCCCAGGCAGCTTAGAAAAAATCGACTCGCTAACCCACCTTTCTATGACTGTGCGCTGCCGCCCAGGCAGCTTAGAAAGCGCAACAACGCCGCCCACTGGCTAACCAAAAGTGCGCTGCCGCCCAGGCAGCTTAGAAAAGCAGGTGTGCCAGCAGATTTAAGATGATTTCGTGCGCTGCCGCCCAGGCAGCTTAGAAAGATGAAGCGGTGCCCAAAGATACCGATGGGAAGTGCGCTGCCGCCCAGGCAGCTTAGAAATAAGCCTTTCCACGACCACTTGCCATTGGGACGTGCGCTGCCGCCCAGGCAGCTTAGAAATCTGTGGCATGGCATGTGGCATCCATTCCAGCGTGCGCTGCCGCCCAGGCAGCTTAGAAAACTGCATCATGGCGCGCCGTTTTTCAATGTACGTGCGCTGCCGCCCAGGCAGCTTAGAAAATGAAAGGCGTACCGATGCCAGCAATTAAAGAGTGCGCTGCCGCCCAGGCAGCTTAGAAATAGTCGTACAATTATCAATAGCAACATCAACAGTGCGCTGCCGCCCAGGCAGCTTAGAAATTAACAAGCCGCTGTCGCCGCCCGGTCAGCCGGTGCGCTGCCGCCCAGGCAGCTTAGAAAGTATGCGTCGAGGTCGATGGGCGGCTGGGTGTGTGCGCTGCCGCCCAGGCAGCTTAGAAAGCTTGAGTGCATAGCCCTCATATCCCTTACCTGTGCGCTGCCGCCCAGGCAGCTTAGAAAAGATATGAAATCAGAGATATTGTCTATCCTAAGTGCGCTGCCGCCCAGGCAGCTTAGAAAGTGCTGGCCATGACACTTACAGGCTCTGACACGTGCGCTGCCGCCCAGGCAGCTTAGAAACATTCCATTGGCTCCGATACCAGCAGCACGACGTGCGCTGCCGCCCAGGCAGCTTAGAAATGGGTGGTTGGCTGTGTGCACGGCAATAGCGGGTGCGCTGCCGCCCAGGCAGCTTAGAAAGGCAACCACTGACTTTAGGGTTCGACTCCCTTGTGCGCTGCCGCCCAGGCAGCTCAGAAACGTGACCTGTCAGTGATGGGCAGGCTAAAGGCGTGCGCTGCCGCCCAGGCAGCTCAGAAATGTTCGACCTTGATCAATTGCGCTTGGAGTACGTGCGCTGCCGCCCAGGCAGCTCAGAAAGCAAAGACAGGCTTGAATTCGACGCGGGTTGGGTGCGCTGCCGCCCAGGCAGCTCAGAAAGCTCGCACGATTACAGCATCACGGTGCGCGGAGTGCGCTGCCGCCCAGGCAGCTCAGAAACGGGGCTTTTTGCTTTCCGATATATGCCCGCCGTGCGCTGCCGCCCAGGCAGCTCAGAAATGCTCAATTGGCAAAACATCGCATTGAGCGATGTGCGCTGCCGCCCAGGCAGCTCAGAAAAGTGATGGCCGTTTTATGCGTTTTGTAGCGCCGTGCGCTGCCGCCCAGGCAGCTCAGAAAAACCAGGCGGGAAGGATCGAAGCGATGCAAGCGTGCGCTGCCGCCCAGGCAGCTCAGAAATACGTCATCGTTGATATCTGCCTGCGCATGCTGTGCGCTGCCGCCCAGGCAGCTCAGAAATTTGCCGACGTACAGCGGCGTCTTAGTGGTGTGTGCGCTGCCGCCCAGGCAGCTCAGAAATTCACTTTCTTGTTGAATTGTTTGTTGGTCATGTGCGCTGCCGCCCAGGCAGCTCAGAAAGGATGGAGCTTCGCCTGATTGCTGCTTATGGCGTGCGCTGCCGCCCAGGCAGCTCAGAAAATTGCTCGGTTTGCATTTCCAAGAACCGAAGGGTGCGCTGCCGCCCAGGCAGCTCAGAAAACAAAGGCTTCCGTACCGGATGCAGCCCGCTCGTGCGCTGTCGCCCAGGCAGCTCAGAAAATTATCAACACCCCGTAAGCGCTCTACGATCAGTGCGCTGCCGCCCAGGCAGCTCAGAAATGCGCGTCCCATGCTTCCACGGTTAACCAGAAGTGCGCTGCCGCCCAGGCAGCTCAGAAATTGGCGAGCAAGCAAAAGGCACGCTTGCAGGAGTGCGCTGCCGCCCAGGCAGCTCAGAAAAGGCTGAGCTTCGTCCGCCTCTATGCGCACGAGTGCGCTGCCGCCCAGGCAGCTCAGAAAATGCGGCGCATCCAGTAGCTGCTCCAGGTGACGTGCGCTGCCGCCCAGGCAGCTTAGAAAAATAGCCCGCTTGAAATGTACTCCATGATGGCGTTCGCTGCCGCCCAGGCAGCTTAGAAATAAGGGCGCATTTGCTCGCCAGTGTTCCCGAAGTGCGCTGCCGCCCAGGCAGCTTAGAAATTCCGGTCGTGTTGGTCGGCGTGGCCAAGGACGTGCGCTGCCGCCCAGGCAGCTCAGAAATCAGTTTTAGCGGCACTAATTGTCTTCCGTTTGTGCGCTGCCGCCCAGGCAGCTCAGAAAGTGTGGAGCCAGTGCCATTTCTCTAGCGACAAGTGCGCTGCCGCCCAGGCAGCTCAGAAATGCCCCAAACGCACACAGTTTTCGACGATGGCGTGCGCTGCCGCCCAGGCAGCTCAGAAACAATTTTCAGCCAAGTAAACGGGTACTCCTTCGTGCGCTGCCGCCCAGGCAGCTCAGAAAGGAAACGAATAGCGGTGATTCAGGGTCAAGCCGTGCGCTGCCGCCCAGGCAGCTCAGAAATGGCGAGGGAGATAAAAGGGAGATGGCAGGCCGTGCGTGCCGCCCAGGCAGCTCAGAAACCAAAGCGATTTAGTCGCGCGGCTTGAGCTGAGTGCGCTGCCGCCCAGGCAGCTCAGAAATGCTTGATTAGACGCCTGCTGCGGATGCCATCGTGCGCTGCCGCCCAGGCAGCTCAGAAAAACGTACCCGCCAACGCCTAGCGTCATTAGATGTGCGCTGCCGCCCAGGCAGCTCAGAAAGCCGCGGCCATCACGGTATTAGCGCCCCAGTAGTGCGCTGCCGCCCAGGCAGCTCAGAAACACTCGCCGTAGCGCGTGATATTGTCGTAGAGGTGCGCTGCCGCCCAGGCAGCTTAGAAATGAAAGGGCCGATGAGTGAGACGTGATTGATCGTGCGCTGCCGACCAGGCAGCTCAGAAAAGATATGCGGGCGGTTCGCGGCGTTGGTGGGGGTGCGCTGCCGCCCAGGCAGCTCAGAAAATGCGGGTGAAGCACGGCGGGCGGATCTACAAGTGCGCTGCCGCCCAGGCAGCTCAGAAATGAAGAAGACGCAGAGTGGGCGCTAAAGGATCGTGCGCTGCCGCCCAGGCAGCTCAGAAATCAATGAACAAGGCAAGGCCGGTGCCTTCACGGTGCGCTGCCGCCCAGGCAGCTCAGAAATCGCCAAAAATAACGTTGTAGAAATTCATTAAGTGCGCTGCCGCCCAGGCAGCTCAGAAAACGTGCCGCCGGCGGGAAATTGACCCTTAAAAGTGCGCTGCCGCCCAGGCAGCTCAGAAAACCGGGCGCTGTGGGCATTTGACCAGGGCCACGTGCGCTGCCGCCCAGGCAGCTTAGAAAAAGCGATGCCCGGCATCGCCGTTGTGACCGGAGTGCGCTGCCGCCCAGGCAGCTCAGAATAGGTTGGGGAGTTCGAGTCTCCCCACCCGGACTGTGTAAGGGATGTGCCTTGGCATTAATGCGCTTGTGCCGATTGGCACTTCAACCTCACAAAAAAGCCACCGCGTCGGTGGCTGTGACTGCTGAATTTCGATCAATGCTAGGCGTTAATCTTCTTGCGGCGGTGCTTCTAGGGCGCGTTTGTCGTCGGGTACTCGGACGATATGGCCGACTTCCAGCTTGTTATGGCTTTGGTGGCGGCCGCCTTTGGTGTCAATGATCGCGGCGACTTCGCCAATGCTGACCGCGTCGTCTTCTCGGTAGGCTTCTACTTTGACGCGCACCATGACGCCTTGGTAGCGGGCGGAAATAATGTCGCCTGGGTCGGGTTGGCCGCTTTGATCCGGGTGTTTTTTAAAGTACTGCATAACACTGGTGTTGCCGGGTTCGTCCCATTCGATATGCTGATGCATCGTTGTCTTCCTTGTTTAAATAAGAGTGCCATGATGAGTATGGCTTAAGTGTAGTTCCTTCAACGAGGGGATGTGGGCTGTTTTTCCTGCCCTACGTATTGAAAGAGGAAGTTTAGCGCTGCCGGTAGGCTGGCGCGCCATACCTTCCATGTATGACCGCCTGGGTAGAGGTCTAGGCGCACATCGTTGGGCTGAATACGCTCCATGGCTTGGCGCATAATGCGTGCGTGAAATTCAGCATCGTAAACATCGCTACGCCCGGCGCTGATATACAGCGGTACGGGGGAAAGGTCGCCCTCATCTTGGGTGCCACGGGGGGTTACCCGCAGGCGATACTCTTCCAGGTGTGCGGTGTAGTTGAGAGACTCCCACAACTCGCGATCAAATTGCCCCTGGTCATTGCGGAATGCCGGATGGCGCCAGGCGGTGGAGTTACGCGGTGGAAGTGGGGCGTAGCTTGCAGGGCTTAACGCGGCCACCGCGGCAAACAGCTCTGGCCGCTCCAGGGCAAAATTGAGCGCGCCGTAGCCACCGGCGGAGAGGCCTGCCACGCCACGCAGATGGCGCTCTTGTCCCACGTGGTAGGTCGCTTCCACGTGAGGCATCAAGTCGTTAAAAAACGCGCTGCGGGCGGGCTCATTGTGGCCATCCACCCACCAACTGCGGCTGCCGGGCATAATGAAAACCGCCGGAGGAATATGCCCGGCGGCGATTAACCTATCTGCCACCTGCTGTAAATTGCCGCGAGAAACCCAGTCGCGGTCAGTACCAAAAGAGCCATGCAGCATATATACGACCGGATACGCGTCTGTCGCTTGGTCGTCATAATGGTCGGGTAAATAGACACTGTAGGGGTAGTCGTAACCGAGCGTGGGTGAGAAAAACTGATGGTGCTCAACCTCGCTGGCGAATGAGTGACCACTGAATGTCAGCCAGCCAATAAACGCGGTGAGTAAGGCGTGAAATCGGTACGAAAATAAAGATGGCTTTGGGATGAACACGTTTCCTCCGGGAATTAAAACTGTTCAACGGGGTCGGACAGCACGACGGTATTAGTTGTTCATCATAGCCTTACAAGAGAACCCGTTAGCAAATCCATTCATCATTGCCATTCAGTGTGCCAAAGGTAGGAGTAGGTAACGGCGGGAGGCTCGATGCGAAAAATTGAAGAGATCTACTGGTTGCGTGCTTACGGCTGTATAGCCGTTTTTTTGTTTCATCTGCTAGATCACGTTAATCAGCGCCTCGATAACGTTGCCACCGATTTGATGCGCATACCGCTGGTTTTGGGTACGCCGATCTTCCTGTTTATTGCTGTCTTTGTGTTTGCCGTTCGCTACGACAAGGCCGTGCCGGAAGGTTTTCTAGCCCAGCGCGTGAAGTATGTGATGGTGCCTTACTTGGTGTATGGCTTTATTTATTCGACGGCAGAATGGGTAAGGTTGCAGGCATCGGATGAGCCGGTGGGGTTGGTGGCCAATGCCATTGAGTATTATGTCTACGCGGGCTGGCATGGCTATTTTTTGATCATTGCGATGCAGTTTTATGTGGCCTATTGGTTGTTTACCCGCTGGCAGCTGTGGCGTTTGAACCCGGTACCGTGGCTGTGGGGCGCTTGTGTGATCAGCATGGCGTATTGGGGCCTGGCCTACTGGTTTGACGTTGATCTGCCAGGTTACCTGCTGTGGGTTGCCCCGCTGGGGTGGATCTATGTGTTTTTCCTTGCTCTGGTGCTGGTGCGTTACTACCCGCTAGCCCCTGAGAGTGTGTTGCTGGCGCGGCCTGCCTGGATGCGGCAAATGGCCCGCCCAGTGTGGTTGGCGTTAATGGTGGCGCTGGTTATCGCCGCTACCTTTGCAGGCTGGTTGGCGTTCTCTTCCAAAGAGGTGTGGGTGATCCCTTTCTTCGTGCTGTTCACGCTTTGCGCCATGCGCTACTTGGCCGGGCGTCCTGCGCCTTTATGGGTGCGCCACATCAATGCATATTCGTTTGGTATTTACTTGGCCCACCCCATGTTCTTTGTGCTGGCCGATCTGGCTGTCGAGCCTTTATCGTTACCCATTGGCGTGTATGCGTTGGTGCTGATGGGGGTTGGTGTGGTGGGGTCGGTGGGGCTTAATAAGCTTGCCAATACCACGACACTGGGCGCAATGTTGTTCGGCAAGCGATTGAAGGTAAGTCAGTAAGAATTAGCTAGTAAAGGTAGTGGTAGAGAATAGTGGTTGAACGCGTATTACGGGCGTGGTGTGAAAGCCGCATCGGATGCGTTAGGCAGCAAGGTGGCGTCTGGGGTATCTACTTGGCGAAGCAGGTGCCCGTTGTAGTTTTTTAAGCGGGTGGGGCAGGCGTGCAAGCGCTGCAGGAAATCATCTATCGCGCTGCCATCGTCCAGTTCAGGGTCAAACCCACCCAAACGCTCAAGCCAAACTCGCCTAACGGCAATGTAAGGTGGCAAAATCAAGGCACTTGCCAATAAGCGCCGCAGGATACGTTCCGGCAGCGATGGCCGAGTAAGGCCGATTATTAAGGCGTCAAGAGTGTATGTGTTGAGCTGTGGATAGAGCGAACTCCAAAGGTTGGCAGGCAGCGGTTTTTTCTGCAGCGCAATGATTAGCCACTCTGCTTGACTGGTAAATGCGGCTTTATTGAGGCGAACTCCTAGCGGCCGCGCTGGCGTAATCAGCGAATGAGTGTGGTAGCGCTGCTCTATAGCGCTCAGGCGCTTCTGTGCTTGAGTGGCCGTTACCAAAATGGGCAGTAAGTGGTCGGCAACACCGGATTCACGTATAGATTTTAAGTGGCGTGGCAGCATCTCACCCGTCACCATGGCATCAACAATAAAGCAGACCGATCCCATTTGCCGACTCCAATTGTGAGCAAACCTATCAAATTGTAATTTATTGTAGTATCTGGTTTATTTGGGTAGCAAGTAAAAAAGTTAGTGAGCTAAAAAAGAGTTCTCATTATATTTAATGCACCGTATTGGCGCGTTAAACATTATTTTTGTTCTATTTTGGTGCGTTAAAGGTTTTTTAAGCGACTACAGAAACCCAGTTTAGCCTTTATGCCTCATCAAGAGGCATCCTGATTCACTTTTTTATTCTTTATAAAAAAGGAGCTTACGTTTTTTTTATGCCATATTGGTGCAGAGTTGGCATGCTCTCTGCATTGTATTTGGCAGCGGCAAGCGGGCCGTAGGCATAAGCCTTGCGGCGTGCTAAAACGATAGCCGGTCTGAAATGCTCGCTGAGCGATTTGTTAATAAATGTCAGGCAAACGTTGAGTGAACAAGAATGACAAACGTGCGGTTTAGCACGTATTTTGTCGAACAACACTTTTATCGGTAGCTTACTGTCGTTAGCTTTAAGCCACGCTCATACCGGAGGACACTATGTCAGCCAAGACTCTCGCGCTAATTGAAGAACACGATGTTAAATGGGTAGACCTGCGTTTCACCGACACTCGCGGTAAAGAACAGCACGTTACCGTGCCTGCTCGCGATGTGAACGAGGAATTCTTTGAGAATGGCCAAATGTTTGATGGCTCTTCTATTGAAGGTTGGAAGGGCATTAACGAATCCGACATGATTCTGAGCCCGGAAGATGGTACTGGCTACCTCGACCCCTTCACCGAAGACGCAACGCTGGTTCTGCGCTGCGACATTATCGAGCCGGCCACTATGCAGGGCTACGATCGTGATCCGCGCTCCATCGCCAAGCGCGCTGAAGCTTATCTAGAGTCTACTGGTCTGGGTGATACCGCGTTTTTCGGCCCTGAGCCTGAGTTCTTCATCTTTGACGAAGTGCATTGGAAGTCTGATATTCAGGGCTCCATGTATAAAATCACTTCTGACGAAGGTGCGTGGGCGACCAATAATCAGGTAGAGGGTGGCAACCTAGGCCACCGTCCGCGCGTTAAAGGCGGCTACTTCCCGGTACCCCCGGTGGATAGCTTCCACGATATCCGTGGTGCGATGTGTAACACCCTGGAAGCGATTGGCCAGACCGTCGAGGTTCACCACCACGAGGTTGCTAACGCGGGTCAGAACGAAATCGGCGTTAAATTCAACACGCTGGTGAAGAAAGCTGACGAAGTTCAGGAAATGAAGTATGTGATTCACAACGTGGCGCATGCTTACGGTAAAACGGCGACCTTCATGCCGAAGCCGCTGGTAGGCGATAACGGTTCGGGCATGCACGTACACCAGTCGTTCTGGAAAGATGGCCAAAACCAGTTTGCCGGTGACGAGTACGCTGGCCTGTCTGAAATGGCGCTTTTCTACATCGGCGGTATCATCAAGCACGCCCGTGCTCTGAACGCCTTTACTAACGCTTCTACCAACTCGTACAAGCGTCTGGTGCCAGGTTTTGAAGCGCCGGTTATGCTGGCTTACAGCGCCCGTAATCGCTCAGCTTCGATCCGTATTCCTTACACGGCAAGCCCGAAAGGCAAGCGCGTTGAAACTCGCTTCCCTGATCCGACCGCCAACCCTTACCTGGCATTCTCTGCCATGTTGATGGCCGGTATCGACGGTATCAAGAACAAGATCCACCCTGGCGATGCCATGGACAAAAACCTGTACGACCTGCCGCCAGAAGAAGGCAAGTCTGTACCGACTGTGGCGCACAGCCTGGATCAAGCACTGGAAGCCCTCGACGCTGACCGTGCGTTCTTGACCGAAGGTGGCGTATTCACCGACGAAATGATCGATGCCTACATCGAACTCAAGATGGAAGAAGTGGAGCGTATTCGCATGACCACGCACCCGATTGAGTTTGATATGTACTATAGCTGTTAAGTACGGCTGTTAAGTACAGCTGCTAAACAGCGCTATTAACGGCTAGCTGCTACCATCACTCTTGCGGTGGCAGAGGTTGTTAAAAACAGTACTCAAACCCCGCTTCGGCGGGGTTTTTTGTTTACTGGGACTGGGCAGCGTTGCAAGGGGTGCTATGAGTAAGATCAATTCATTAGCGGTGAGTAGCCTGCTGGCTGCTGTCTTGGGCGTAGCGATCGCTGGCAGTGCCGCTACGGCGTTCGGGCAAACGGTTTACCGGGTGACCGATGAGCATGGCAACGTTACCTTCACCGATAACCCTGGCCGCGGTGGCAAGGCCTTGGAGTTGGCGCCGTTGCCAAGCCTGCCGCCAGCGTTAAGCGCCGCGCTCGCCAATCCCAGTGCCGCAACAGCTGCTGATGCACGACCACGGGGCAAACCGGGGCAGCCCTTTATGCCCTATGACCAATTCTCGATCGCTCTGCCCCAGCAAGGCGCACGGGTGGAAGAGGGAATGACCGCGGTGGAAGTGGCCATTGCGCCACCGTTGCGCGACGACCACCTGGTGCGCCTGTTAGTGGATGGCAGCATCAGCCAGACAGCGCTGCAAAGCGACGTATTTTGGCTAACGGGGCTAGCCCCAGGGCGGCACGAGCTTCAAGCAGAGCTACTGGATAGCAGTCAGCGTTTGCAGCACCGCACGGCAGTGGTGACGATTACGGTTCCTTAAAAGCGGTTTATGAAAAACACTAGAGCCTGGATTCATTAACCTACCTTGCAAAACTTCCCTTTTAAAAACCTTGCGCACTAAAATGGTGCATTAAAGGGTGCATATGACACAGTGAGTGCGCTAAAACAATTCGCTTTCTCCCGCTGCGATGCCCGCAAGCCGTGCAAATGGGCATAGATGCATAGTTGGCGCGCTTTTTGCAGTTCCCTCATTGATCATCCACCTGTAGGTCTGTAACGGCGATGGAAGACGTGATTTTTCAGGACACCACTATGCATCAGCGTTTGCTTGAACATCTCACCACGGCGGTATTGCTGCTAGACGGTGAGCTGCGTGTGCGCTGGATGAACCCTGCTGCTGAAGCCTTGTTAGCGGTCAGCCTTAGCCGTGTTCACGGGATCAGCCTGGATACGTTACTCGGCGGCGATGAAAGCATTGATGATGTCTTAGCCAAGGCGCGGGATGCGTTTCACCCTTATACCCAACGTGAAGCGCGCATTACCCCGCTTAATAGTGAATCGCTCACGGTTGACTACACGGTGACGCCGTTATCCGAAGATGAGTTGCTGCTAGAGGTAGAACCGCGGGATCGGTTGATGCAGATCTCCCGTGAAGAGGCGCTAACCACCCGCCAGGAGACCATCAAGGTGCTGGCCCGCGGGCTTGCCCACGAAGTCAAAAATCCCCTTGGTGGCATCCGCGGGGCGGCACAGCTATTAGAGCGGGATCTAGACGACCCAGCGCTGCGGGAATACACCCATATCATTGTGGAAGAGGTGGATCGGCTGCGCGATCTGGTCGACTCCATGCTCGGCCCTAACCGTATTCTTAAGCACGAGCCGGTCAATATTCACAAAGTGCTTGAGCGGGTACGGGCGCTGCTGATTGCCGAGCACCCTTGCGTGATGATCAGCCGCGATTACGATCCCAGCCTGCCCGACCTCTCCGGCGATGAGTCGCAAATGATTCAGGCGGTACTCAATGTGGCTCGCAACGCAGTGCAGGCCATGAGCGATGCGCAAACGCCGGAACCTTCCTTAATACTGCGCACCCGCGCCCGTCGCCAGTTCACCCTCGGCGCTGAACGCCATCGGCTGGTCAGTGAGGTCGCGGTCATCGATAACGGCCCCGGCATTCCCGTTGCGCTGCAAGAAACACTGTTTTACCCCATGGTGTCGGGGCGCGCGGAAGGCAGCGGTCTTGGGCTCTCTATCGCCCAGTCGATTTTGCACCAGCATCAAGGCTTGATCGAATGCGACTCGCGCCCTGGACACACCGAATTTCGTTTACTGATTCCCATGGTTGTTAATTTCACCGGAGAAGCGTCATGACTGAGGCTGCACGTAATGATGTTGCGCGGGTGGTCATTGTCGATGATGACCGCGCTATCCGCTGGGTACTGGAACGCGCGTTGGCGCAACCCGACCTTGACGTTGAGTGTATTGAGCGTGCCGACGTTGCCCTGCCGCGCTTGCTGGAAAACCCACCCGATGTGTTGGTGACCGATATCCGCATGCCGGGTATTGATGGGCTGGATTTGATGTCCCGGGTACGCGAAGCGCATCCCGACCTGCCGGTGATCGTGATGACGGCGCACTCCGACCTGGACAGCGCTGTGGCGTCTTACCAGGGCGGAGCCTTTGAGTACCTGCCCAAGCCGTTTGACGTTGACGAGGCCCTGGCACTGGTGCGCCGCGCCGTGGCCCACGCCCGTGAACGCCAGCGCCCGGTCACCGTGCCGGAAGGCTTGAACGCCGAAATTATCGGTGAAGCGCCCGCCATGCAGGAAGTGTTTCGCGCTATTGGACGCCTTTCCCACTCTCATATCACGGTGTTGATTAACGGCGAGTCGGGTACCGGTAAAGAGCGGGTTGCCCAGGCGCTTCACCAGCATAGCCCGCGGGAGGGTAAGCCATTTATTGCGCTTAATATGGCGGCCATTCCCCGCGATTTGATTGAGTCTGAACTGTTTGGTCACGAGAAAGGCGCCTTCACCGGGGCGGCCCAGCAGCGCCAGGGGCGCTTTGAACAGGCCAACGGCGGCACGCTGTTTTTAGATGAAATAGGCGATATGCCCTCTGAAACCCAAACGCGCTTACTGCGTGTATTGGCCGATGGCGAATTCTATCGCGTTGGTGGGCATACACCGGTCAAAGTGGACGTGCGTATTATCGCCGCTACCCACCAAAATCTAGAAGTGCTGGTGGACGATGGTCGCTTCCGGGAGGATTTGTTTCACCGCTTGAACGTAATCCGTATCCACCTGCCCAAGCTTGCCGAGCGGCGGGAAGATATTCCTCGCTTAACCCGGCACTTTTTAGCCGAGGCGGCGAAAGAACTGACCACCGACATCAAGGTGCTGACCAGCGAAGCTGAGGCTCATCTGACACGCTTGCCGTGGCCCGGTAACGTGCGTCAGTTAGAGAATATCTGCCGCTGGCTGACCGTGATGGCGTCGGGGCGTGAAATTCTGGTTGAAGATCTACCGCCGGAACTGCGTTCAACCAGCGCTTCCGAAAGTAGTGCCCACGGTGATTGGCGCACGGCGTTTCGCGACTGGGCGGATCATGCCCTGGCCGAAGGCCATACCCACCTGCTAGAAGAAGCGGTGCCTGATTTTGAGCGGATTCTGATTGAGACGGCGTTAAAACACACCGGTGGACGCAAAGGTGAAGCCGCCGAGCTGCTAGGCTGGGGGCGCAATACGCTCACGCGTAAACTGAAAACGTTGCTACCGGCACTCGCTGACGAGTAAACGTTAGAAGTCAGACAGGCTCCTAGTCGTCAGCGAGTATATATACCGCATCGGCTAGGGTGGGGTCGGGCAAGGAGCAGTCGCTCATTTGCCAGGGCAGCAGGCTAACGGTGTCGCTAACGCCCAAGGCGTTTAGCTGATAGGCAACGCCTTCGTTGTAGGTCACATGGCCTAGCCCCATTAAGCCCACCGCCAGGGCGCCGCTCTCTGTGGCTTCGGCCAAGCGCTGGGCCATGGCGATATCCCAGGTGAGCTGGGCTTGAATAAAACGCTCAAGCGATTCAGGGTCATCACCCATGGCGTGCTGATTAAACACTTCGGTGAGCCGTGAGCGATAACTGGCGCTGGCGGGCTGTGGCGGCGTGATCGCATAGCGCTCATCAGCGGGCACGCGCTCCCAGCCATCATTGACCAGCCGCTCGCGCAGGTCGGGGGCGATATTAAGCGCGACCAACGGAATTTTTGCCATCCGGGCAAACTCTAAAATCGGCATATAAAGCGTTGAATCAAACCCCCACGCTTCGTCCCACTGAGTTTGCTCAAGCATAGCATCGGTATCTAATTCGCTGGCGAACCAGGCATCAAGGGCCGGCTGAGCGCTGCGCGGTAGCATCTCCAGGCCAATCACCAAATCATCGCGAAGGGCATGCAACCCCGCTAGGGTATGCAACTGCCAGCGGTGGTGGGCTATTTCATCGTGCTGTTCACCGAGCAATACCACTTGTTGCTGGGCCACAGTCGGCAGCAGATCACTACTGGCAAGTGGCTGCTCTTCCTGCCACCACTGCCCTGGGATTGGGCAGGCCGCCAAAGTGACGCTGGGCAGCAGGTTAACCAGCGCTAAAGCCGCTAGTGAGCCATAGCGTTGTCCACGGTCAATAAGGTTACTGTGTCGCTTCAATGCGCCTGATCTCGGCAAGTAACGCTTCTGCTTCTTCGGTAAGCGTGGCATTGGCGCGCATATCGCCATTGCGTGAAGCCTCCATGGCGGCTTGCAGTTTGCGCTCATACTCTTGCTGAAGTTTCTTTTTGGGGTCGCGCTTAAACATACCTAACATAAGCAATTTCCTCTCTATAGGCACTCTGGTGTACATTATTTGTATAGGTTTTTGGCGCTCGTGTCGAATGTTTGTTTTAGCTAGGCTTGCTAAGCGTATTGTTCAGGCGCGCTGCACTGATGTAAAAAGCGCTCAAAATCCCACAAAATAGTCTCCAGGCTGGCATGCAAGCGATGATCGTCGTCTACCATCCGCAGCGATAGACGCTGCAGGCGAGCACGTTCGATGACCGGTTCAGGGGCGACGACATCATCCCGCCAGCCGTGAATGATATGCGTGTGCCGGGCCTGAATAGTCGGTGACGTTTCTGGGTAGTCGGCTAAGCCCAGCGCGGGTGCTAGCAGAAAGCAGCCCAGCACCGGCTTTTGAGCACTCACCGCCGCGCTTAGCCAGCCCCCCAAACTTGAGCCTGCCATCACACACCGGGCAGGGTCGTCACCGCGCTCGGCTAATACACTTAGCAGATGTTGCAGACGCAGCTTAGGCTCTGCTATGTCTCGATAGTCCATGACCACCGGCTCACAGTCATCCAGCTTTTCCGCAACGCCTTTCAGCGCCTGGGTTTTTAGTGCTCCTGGCCCGCTCTCAAGGCCGTGGGATAAATAAACAGTCATCATAACGTTTAACTCGCTGCGCGCTGGATAGCTTCGCCACCCTGTTGAAGGTCTTCACCCGCACCACGAATGGTATTACAGCCACTCACGAGCAGCAGTGTCACCATCACTACGATACTAAGGACGATAGTATGTTTCATAGAGGCCTCCTTGAAGGCATGCGATTAAAAGGCAGTTAATAGCTAGAAAATAACCGCTGTCGTGATGAATCGCTACGGTTTTCAATGTGTTTAGACACAAGGGGCTTAACAGTGTGCCCCAAACCCGTGTGGTTATGTCGCATGTGTCACTTCTATACATGGTAAGCAGGGCTGTAAGAGATTTTCTTATCAATTGTTATTTTTTTAAGTTGTTGTTTTTGAATGAAATTTATATTTTTTGGCACAAGTTGGCTCATTGCCTGCAAGTACTGTTCAGGTGCTAGCCAGTTAGCGAAAAATTCAGTTACTCAACGCTAGCCATTTTGAGACTTTTCACCAGTAACTGAGTGAGTGGGCTAACAGTTAAAAGGAAGGCAGGAAGCCGAAAAACGAACAGGATGTTAAAGGACACTTAGCTCATTCACTGGTTGCAGCGCAAGGAGGCGCTGCTCATCAAACAAGGGACTGGAATGATGCAAAATGACCATCTCGTTAAAATGAGGTGGTTTTTTTGCGTGCGTAATTTACTATAAGCAATTGATTTACATTTTCTTTTGGGGTGCCTCTGGTTGTGCCGCACTTTCACGGATCGCTACCGCACAGATTAATGCGTTGTTTTGGTCTATCCTACGATGAAATCAAAAGGCAGCGGTTAGAAAACGTCAACGTAACGACCGCGCACCATCAGGGACAAGATTATGGCGATGGCATTGATGTTATGCATGTTTGTTTTGTTCTTAGGGTTTTCAGGACTGGGCGTGTATATGATGTTTAAGACATCATTCATGGCTAGAATTGATGAGTGTGATGATATACCGCCTGACGTCTAACTATTTGCTTTAAAGCAAAAACGCCCGCTTATGCGGGCGTTTTTGCGTCGGCTGATTATAAAGTGACAATTTATAAAGTGACAATGACTCGCTTCACCCCATCCAATAGAGACTGGCCAAGGCAAAGGCGTAGCCCATCGCGGCCCCTGCCAGTACATCGCTTATATAGTGCAGCCCTAACCCTACCCGCGAGATCGCTATCAGTAGCGTTAATGGCAACACCACCGGCAGCAGCCAGGGCGTGTGGGCGGCGACTAAGACGCTAAACATCACTGCGTGCATGGTGTGGCCGCTGGGGAAACTGTAACGGTCGCGGGCCGGTTCACAGCACTCAATGCCTTCACCGTCCATGCCCTCTCCGTAAGTAATAAAGGGCCGTTCACGGCATAAGCGGGTTTTTACTAGCCGATAAACCGCCACGGCAAACAGGGCGATGACGCTGTACTGCAAGACACGCCAAGTACCATTGGGCTGCAGCCAGGGCTGGGCGAGAATCAGTAGCACCCAAACAGGCCAATCGCCTAAGCGGCTGGCGGCCTGAAGCGTGATTCGCCAGGGGCGGTAGATCGATAGCCGCGATATACGCTGGCAGAACTGCCACTCCAGCAGGTCAAGACGGTCGAATACGACAAGCGGACGCGGGCGCATGATGAGCCTCCTGGGCTTGGTGTAAGTAACTCAAAAACTGCTCGGCGATCCCCGTCCAGCTCTGCTCAAGTGCCCGTAAACGTGCTACTCGACCTAAGCGAGCGTAGTCAGCAGGGTGTTGGCACAGCTCCACCGCTGCCTGTTGGAAAGCGGCACTATTTCCAGCGGGTACGGTGACACCGTTATGACCGCTGCTAATCAGTTCAGCGCTGGCCGCGTGATCATAGGCGACCACTGCTAAGCCGCTGGCCATGGCTTCCGCCACCACATTCCCCCAGGTTTCTGAAAGCGAGGGAAAAATAAATAGGTCGGCGCTGGCATAGTGGCGAGCGAGCGATTCCTGTCCCACGAAACCGGTGAAATGGGCATCGGGCAGCACCTTTTCCAACTGTGCCCGTGCGGGTCCATCGCCGACGATTACCTGAGCGATATCGGGCCGCACCTCGCGCATGGCTTGAAAGCTTTCATGTAGCAAGGTGAGATTTTTTTCCGCGGCTAACCGGCCAACGTAAAGGGCCACCGGTTGATGCTCGCTAACTCCCCAATGCTGGCGCAATTCAGCATCGCGATGGTGGGGTGAGAAGCGTTCGCCATCTAGCCCGCGTGACAGGACATCGACACCACGAATCCCCTGGCGCTGAAGCGCTTTTGCTTGCTGGTGGGTAGGCACCAACGTTAGGGCACAGCCGTTATGAAAGTAGCGCAGGTAGCGCCGAGTAGAAGACGCCAGCCACGTGACGCCGTAATCTTCACAGTAGTGGTCAAAGTTGGTGTGCCAGCCAGCTACCAGAGGGATATTGAGTTGCCGCGCCGCTTGGCGTGCCGCCCAGCCGAGAGGGCCTTGGGTTGCTAAGTAGATAACGTCGGGACGATGTTGGCGCCAAAAGCGGCGTAGCGTAGCGGGCCTAACCAGCCCTACCTGCACATCTGAGTAGCCAGGTAAGGCAAGGCGCTGCACCTGTAGCTCGCGGTTAATACCGGTAGCATTACCCGCGACCCGTGGACGCGGGCGAATCACATCAACCGGTACTCCTTGCCGGTTAAGTTCATAGCTTAACCGGCTAAGCGTATGGGCAACGCCATTGATGTCCGGTGACCATGTTTCACTAACGATGCAGAGCCGCATGAGCGATTCATCCCTTTATCACGTTTTCATACAGTGTGGGCGGGAAGAGTGACACTGCCGCGTCAAACAGGTGAATAAGTGATGACATGCTTAGATAGGCGAAGTGCTACAGCAACAATGGTCTTTATCCTGTCGGTTCGATTTACTGCTAAGGTATCTGAACACTGTTATGAATGGAGTCATGCAAATGCGTTTTCATCATTATGGCATGGCGCTAGGGACAGCGTTATTCGTCACCGTTCCTCCCGCCTTTGCTGATAACTTTACCTTGACGCTGTTTCACACCAATGATCTACACGGACGTACCGATCAGTATCCCTATTTAATCACCACGCTGAATGAAGCGCGGGAGACCTATGGCGAAGGATTATTGCTAGAAGCTGGTGATATCTTTTCGGGCACACTCTATTTCACTGAGTTTCAGGGCCAGGACGCGCTGGAATTTATGAATTTAATGGGTTACGACGCCTTTGTACCGGGCAACCATGAGTTCGATTTGCGTGACCCGCAGCAGGGCCACCAGGCGCTAGCGACGTTTTTCGCAGGCGCCGAGTTTCCCATTTTAGGTGCCAATCTGGACTTTTCAGAGGGCCCAGAGTTTGCTGGCATGCTGGGAGAGTCAGTCAGCGCTGACCCTCAGGCGGGGACGCTTTATGACGGCATTATTGTTGAGCATAACGGTGAGCCAATCGGCATCTTTGGGTTAAGCACACAGGACAGCGAGACGATATCCAGCCCTGGCCACGTCACCATTAGCGATTATCGCCAGGCGGCTGAAGCCATGGTGGCAAGCTTTGAAGAGCAGGGCGTTAACAAAATTATTGCCCTTACCCATCTGGGCTATGACAGCGACCCTAGCGTAGGCAATGACCTGCTGCTGGCTGAACACGTCGAAGGCATCGACATTATTATTGGCGGCCACAGCCATAGCCAGGTTTCGCCGCCTAGGCTGCTTAGTGAGAGCCGCGCGGGTGAGGCGCTCCCATCACCGACGGTGATTGGCCAGGCTGGCGAGTATGGCCAGCACCTTGGCGTGATACAGGTCACCTTCGACGAGGACGGCGTCGTGGTTGATGCAAGCGGTGAATTGCTCGCTACCGACGATCGCGAAGCGGACGCTGATGCCGCAAAGCGGCTTGAACCCTACACCGCTGAGATCGAAACACTGCGGGATACCTTGATCGGCGCAAAGGTGATCTCCGCGTTAGCTAACCCGCGCCACGGAAGCGGCGATGAAAAGAGCGTGCGAGCCAATGAAACTGCACTGGGTAATTTAATCGCCGATGCCCAACTGCATGCTGCGCAGCAGGTGGCGCCTGAGACGGTCATGGCGATACAAAATAGCGGCGGTATCCGCGAACCGATTGAGCGGGGCGATGTGTCCGTAGGCGATTTAATCGCCGTACAGCCGTTTGGCAATCGCCTAACGCTGCTCGACGTCACCGGCGCAGAACTGCTGGAAACCTTTGAAATTGCCTTGGCCAATGCGCCCGATGAGAACGGCGGTTTTCTGCAGGTGTCAGCAGGCGTGGCGTTGACCTATGACAGCAGCGAGCCACCAGGTGAACGGGTGATCAGCCTCAACATTGCCCGGGAAGGCGCGATGCAGGCGGTTGATCCAGAGCGCACTTATACCATCGCCACCAATAACTTTACTGCCGCTGGTGGCGACAGCCATACGGTACTCGGAGAAGCTTACGCTGATGGCCGTAACACCATTGTCGCCAGTTCTATTATCGAGAGTACGGATTGGGAAATGCTGCGCGACTATATGCTGGAACGCAAAGAAGTGTTCTACCAAGTTGAAGGGCGGATCACTGATGTAGCTCAATAGGCTGTAGTTCTAGAGGCTACAGTTCTAGAGGATGTAGTTGAAGAGGATGTGGCCCAGGACGATTCGGAGTAGTTTTTCTGGGCCACTAATTAATGCTTACTCGTTGATGATGCTTGCAAAGCCTCCATAAATGAGACGCTTACCATCAAATGGCATTGGGTTAGCGTCCATCTGCAGGCGAGCATCCTGCATGACTTTGGGCATGGATTCATCGCGCACGGCGCGGGATGGCCACTCTATCCAGGAAAAAATAACCGTCTCGTCATCCTTACGCTTAACCGCCATGGGGAAGGAGGTGACTTCCCCATCGGGCACATCGTCGCCCCAGCACTCCATCACGCGGAGCGCCCCATACTCCTTGAACACAACGGCCGCGGCACGGGCATGTTCAATAAATTCAGCTTTATTAGCGTTGGGCACGGCAGCGACGAAACCATCGACATAGGGGTAGGCGTTATTATTCATGATTATTCTCCTATTTCTGTTTGGGGTGCTGCTTTAGGTGGCAGTTCTCGAACAGGGCGAACTTCAATGCTGCCCAGCCGGGCCGGTGGGATGCGGCTAGCTAGCTGCAGCGCCTCATTCAAGTCGTGGGCTTCAAGCAGATAAAAGCCCGCCAGTTGCTCTTTTGTTTCTGCGAAAGGGCCGTCCGAGATTAACGTTTCACCATCGCGCACGCGCACGGTGGTCGCCGTCTCTGTCGGTTGTAACGGCTGCCCGGCCAGGTAGTGGCCGCTGGCGCTCAGGCGCTCTACCCCAGCAATGCACTCCTGGTTGAGGTCTTGCCACGCCTGTTCGCTCATGGCGTTGATAATCTGTTCCTGGTAATACACCAGCGCTACGTACTTCATGGGGCGTCTCCTTCAGTGGCTAAGGGGCAGTTGTCTGACGCAACGTTAACCATCCAGTGAACACCAAAACGGTCGGTTGCCATGCCGAACCCTGGTGACCAGAAGGTCTCTTCAAACGGCATTGAGATATTTCCACCCTCTGCCAGTTGGGCAAAGGTGCGTGAGGCTTGCTCGATATCCTGATACTCCAACTGAACCTCTACCCCTTGCGGTGGTGTATAGCAGTCAGCCGCCATATCGGCGCCCATTAAGCGTCGACCCCGTAGGTTCAAAGAGGCGTGGATGATGCGGTTATGGAGTTCCGCCGGGGAGTGTTCAGCGGCCGGTGTCTCAGCATAGGTCAACAGACACTCCAACTGCCCGCCGGTAACATCAGCATAGAACTGCATGGCTTCCCGGCAGGTGCCGGGAAAGGCAACGTGCACGTTCATTGAATCGGGTAAGCGGGCATCTTCTTGGGGGAATTTCATTGAGAGTCTCCTGGATGGTCAGGGTAGTGACTCTCTTTAGTCGTTTGACGTCGTCTTGAATCGACACAGCCTAAGCATTTTTTTATGGGGAGTGTTCTAGCTCAGCCAGTCTTCTGTGCAAAAAGCGTTTTTCTGGATCCAGGGTGGCCAATTGCAGCGCCTGTTGATAGGCATCGCGCGCGGCCTCATGCTGGCCCTGGCGCCGCAGTAAATCCGCTTTAGCGGCATAAAATAGATGGTAGCGGGATAGTTGTGGGTGATGGGCGATGTCGTCGAGTAACTTCAGGCCGATATCGGGCGCACCATTCATGGCAATGGCGACCGCACGGTTTAGCGCCAGGATCGGCGATGGAAAACGTCGGCAGAGAGCATCGTAGAGCCTGACGATACGCCCCCAATCGGTCTGCTCAGCTCGGCTAGCCTGGGCGTGTACGGCGGCAATCGACGCCTGAAGGGTGTAGTACCCGGTAGGGGTGAGCGCCAGCGCTTTTTCCAACCATGCTATACCAGCGTGGATATCTTCCTGGCGCCATAGGCGTCTGTCCTGGGCATCCAGGGTGACCAGCTCACCGTCGCTATCCTGGCGTGCTTCCCGACGGGCATCATTAAGCAGCATCAAGGCCATTAGCCCAAATACTTCCCCCTGGGGCAGTAGCCGTGCCAGCTCATTTCCCAATCGCATAGCCTCTTGGGTTAGGTTGATATCGACCACGCTGGCGCCCGTGCTGCGTGAGTAACCTTCATTGAAAACCAGATAGATGACTTGGAGCACATCGGGTAGGCGCTCGGGCAGCTCTTCCTGGGGTGGCACCGCATAAGGGATATGCGCATCGCGAATTTTGCGTTTGGCGCGCACGATCCGCTGTGCCAGCGTGGTAGGTTTCAACAGCAGGGCGCTGGCTACCTGCTCCGTGGTCAAGCCGCACATCTCGCGAAGCGTCAGGGCTATCCGCGCTTCCATACTCAAGCTTGGGTGGCAGCAGGTGAACAGCAGCCGTAAAGCGTCGTCTTCGATAGTGGTGGGTTCAAGATCCAGCGCCTCTGCTGTAGGTGGCAGCTCTGTGGGTAACAGTAAGTGAGCTCGACGGCGTGCAGTACTGCGCCGACGAATCTGGTCGATTCCGCAGTGGTAGCCGGTGCGAATGAGCCATGCCGTGGGGTTGTCAGGCCTGCCGTTAACCGGCCACTGCTGGACAGCCGCCACAAAGGCATCCTGCATGGCTTCTTCGGCAAGCTCAAAATCGCCCAGCAGCCGGATCAACGTCGCCTGCACGCGCCGGGAGTGATCGCGATACAGGCCATCCACGTATAAAGGTTCAGTACTCATCGATCCGTACGCTACTTGGATAACAGGCTAGGTGAGCAGCAGGCACGCGTGCTGCTCGTTATCTCAAACGTAGCGCATGGTGGCTCCGTTGACTTGTTTTTTATTGTCATGCTTTTTGGGAGTTGGCTTTCAATCCCCTGTGCGCTGTCCCGTGGCACTGTTGAACGGGTGCAGCGCATCGCGGGGCACGTAGAAGCGCAGGGTTTCGCCTTCGGCGACCGGGGGTTGCCCCGAGACGCGGATCACCGTGGGCTGGTCGCTACCGGCGAGGTTCACGTATAGGTGGCTTTCGGCCCCGGCGGCTTCAAACAGCGCAAGCGTAGAGTCGACAGTTAAGTGGGGCGCTGTGGGCGGCGTTAAGTGCATATCATCCGGGCGAATGCCGACGGTATCGGTGCCTTCGGGCAGGTTATCCAGCAGGCCGTTGGCGCCGGGTGTTTTCAGGT
>NZ_JH393257.1:1020389-1030229 GCF_000236035.1 Vreelandella boliviensis LC1 | reverse complement strand
CAGGTAATCCACGGGCAGCATATTCAGGGGGGGGGAGCCGATAAACCCGGCCACAAACATGGTCGCGGGGCGGGCGTAGATCTCCATCGGCGTGCCCACTTGCTCGATCTGCCCGGCGTTGAGCACGACCAAACGATCGCCCAGGGTCATGGCTTCCAGCTGGTCGTGGGTCACATACAGGCTGGTGGTTTTTAAACGCCGCTGTAGCTGCTTGATCTCGACGCGCATCTGCACGCGCAGTTTGGCATCCAGATTCGAGAGTGGCTCATCGAATAAGAATGCCGCCGGGTCGCGCACCAGGGCACGGCCCATGGCCACCCGCTGGCGCTGGCCACCGGAGAGCTTGCGCGGTTTTCGCTCTAGAAACTCTTCGATCTCGAGCATTTTGGCGGCAACGTGAACGCGCTGATCAATCTCGTCTTTTTTAAAGCCGCGGTTTTTCAGACCATAGGCGAGGTTGTTGTACACCGTCATATGCGGGTAGAGCGCGTAGTTCTGGAACACCATGGCGATATCGCGCTCGGCGGGTTCGAGCTTGTTGACCACCCGATCGCCGATTTTAAGCGTGCCTTCGGTTATGGTTTCCAATCCTGCCACCATGCGCAGCAGGGTGGATTTGCCACAACCGGAAGGCCCGACCAGCACCACGAACTCGCCATCCTTAATCTGTAAGTCGATGCCTTTGACGGCGTGAACATCGCCGCTATAGGTTTTCTTTAGCCCTTCCAAGGTAATGCTGGCCATGCTATTTCTCCGTCTCGGTCAGGCCTTTCACAAATAGGCGTTGCATAAACAGAATGACTAATACCGGCGGCAGCGCGGCCATGACCACCGCGGCCATCACCAGTTGCCACTGGGGGTTCTCTTCCGATGTCATGCGCTGGATGCCCATCACGATGGTGTAATAGTCAGGATCGGTGGTGATAATCAGCGGCCAGAGGTACTGGTTCCAGCCGTAGATAAACATGATCACAAACAGCGCGGCGATATTGGTCACCGACAGCGGCATTAGGATGTCTTTAAAAAACTTCAGCGGCCCCGCGCCGTCGACGCGGGCGGCTTCGAGCATCTCTTCGGGAATGGTCATAAAGAACTGGCGGAACAGGAAAGTGGCGGTGGCCGAGGCGATCAGCGGAATCGACAGCCCGGCAAAGCTGTTGAGCATATTGAGATCCGCCACCACCTGAAACGTCGGAATAATGCGCACTTCCACCGGCAGCATCAAGGTGACGAAGATGATCCAGAAAAAGAACATCCGAAAGCGGAAACGGAAGTAGACGATGGCAAAGGCGGACAGCAGCGAAATAGACAGCTTACCCACGGTGATCGCCATGGCCATGATAAAGCTGTTCCACAGCATCAGGGCGGCGGGCGGTGCACCGGCATTAGAGACGCCGGATTGCCACATGCGCGTGTAGTTTTCGATCCCGTGGCCGCCGGGCAGCAGCGGCAGCGTGCCCTGCAGTAAACCCGACAGGGAATGGGTCGAGGCGACAATCGCGACATACACCGGAAAAGCCACCAGCGCGACGCCAGAGAGCAAAACAATATGGGCTACCAGATTAGCCCAAGGGCGGTTTTCAACCATTAACGTTCTCCCAAAGGCCAGGGCCTGTTGACGTTTCATCGCGAACCGCGTTGCCCCACAAATCGCGCCAGACAAGGCGCAAAACGCAGGGAAGGGTGGTTCCCTTTTCAAGTTTTGCAACGCCGTATGGCGCGATTTGTGGGACAACCCGTAGGGCTGGGCCCGTTTTTACCCGCGGCCGCGTTAGTCGTCGTTCATTTGGAATCACCAAACCTCTCTCCTCCTGCCTTGCCGCGAATAAAAACGGGCTCCAGCGCGGCCGTGAGTGAAACTTCAACAGGCCCTAGTAGTTGACTCGGCGCTCAATAAAGCGGAACTGAATCATGGTTAATGCCACCACAATCACCATCAGAATTACCGATTGAGCCGCAGAAGAACCCAGGTTGAGCCCGACAAAACCGTCGGCATACACTTTGTAAACCAAAATGTTGGTTGCCTGGGCCGGGCCGCCTGCGGTGGTGGCGTGAATGATCGCGAAGGTATCGAACATGGCGTACACCACGTTAACTACCATTAGGAAAAAGGTAGTGGGTGTCAGCAGCGGAAAAATAATCGTCCAGAAGCGCTTGGTTGGGCTGGCGCCGTCAATAGAGGCGGCTTCAATCAGCGATTGTGGGATGGACTGTAAGCCCGCCAGGAAAAATAGAAAGTTATAGGAGATCTGCTTCCAGGCGGCGGCAAAAATCACCAGCAGCATGGCGTCACTGCCCGAGTTGCGGTGGTTCCACTGATAACCCACCATTTCCAGCATATAAGGCACAATGCCGATGGAGGGGTTGAAGATAAACCACCACAAAACACCGGCCAGCGCAGGCGCAATGGCGTAGGGCCACACCAGTAGCGTGGTGTAGGTACTGCGTGAGCGAATCATCCGGTTGACGGTGCTGGCCAATAAAAGCGCCACCGACATTGATAGCAGTGTGGTGCCGACGGCGAACACCGCCGTTACCGACAGTGAATTGACATAGCTGCCGTCGCGGAACAGGCGAGCAAAGTTCTCAAGCCCCACAAACGTCGAGCGAAGCCCAAAGGCGTCTTCGCGCAGTAGTGACTGATACAGCGCCTGACCCGCAGGCCAGATAAAGAAAATCAGCGTCACAATTACCTGGGGCGCCAGCAGCGCGTAGGGCAAAAAGCGACCCGGGTAGGTCATGCGTTTAGTTTGCATGGGCAGCTCGCATCCAAACGAAAGCGCCGCCCACCTTCAGGTGAGCGGCGAAGTGAGTGCTTATTTACTGGTTGGCAGCTTGGAAGTCACGCAGCAGATCATTGCCGCGTGCTACTGCGTCGTCAGCTGCTTCCTGGCCCGATTTGCCACCGGTCATCACCGCTTCCATCTCTTCGGAGATGATGTCGCGAATCTGCACGAAGTTACCAAAGCGTAGGCCTTTGGAGTTCTCGGTTGGCTCGTTAAGCGTCATCTGCTTAAGCGAAATATCCGCACCGGGGTTCTCATCGTAGTAGCCCTGCTCTTTGCTCAAATCCCAAGCGGCTTGGGTGATGGGTAAGTAGCCGGTTTGCTGGTGCCACTGCGCCTGTACTTCTGGCTGGGAGAGGTACTCAAAGAACGCCGCAACGGCCTCATACTCATCGTCGCTATGGCCTTGCATGGCCCACAGGGTGGCGCCACCGATAATCGAGTTTTGCGGTGCGCCTTCTACGTCATCGTAGTAGGGCTGCATACCAAAGCCGACTTCAAATTCTGAATTGGCGGCGACATCGGCACGTGAAGCAGAAGAGCCGAAGAAAATCGCGCAGTTTTGGGAGTAGAACATCGGCTCTGAGTCGGGGCCAGAACCAGGGCCGCCCCATTTAAAGACACCTTCTTCCTGCCAGTCGTGGAGGTTGTCCCAATGGCGAGCGACCAGCTCATTGTTAAAGGTCAGTTCGGTTTCCATGCCGCCAAAACCGTTTTCCAACGTACCTAGCGGCACGTTATGCCAAGCGGAGAAGTTTTCCAGCATTACCCAGCTCGGCCAGGAGGTGGTAAAGCCACAGCTGGCCGCTCCAGCGTCGACGATTTGGCGCGAAAAATCGGCCACTTCTTGCCAGGTTTGTGGGGGCTGCTCGGGATCCAGACCCGCTTCCTCAAACATGTCGCGGTTGTAGTACATAATCGGGGTAGAGGAGTTGAACGGGAACGACAGCATATTGCCGTCGGTGTCGGTGTAATAACCCACCACGGCGGGCAGGAAGGCATCGTTATCGAAAGCGCGACCGTGCTCTTCCATCAGCTCGTACACCGGGTAGATGGCGCCTTTGGCGTTCATCATGGTGCCTGTGCCGACCTCAAATACCTGCAGGATATGCGGCTGCTCATTGGCACGGAAGGCGGCGATCGCGCCCGTCATTGTTTCGGTATAGGTGCCGCGATAGCTGGGGGTAACGTGGTAATCATCCTGAGACTCGTTAAAGTCTTGGGTCATCTCTTCGAGAATTTCGCCCAGTTGGCCGCCCATGGCGTGCCACCAGTTTATCTCTGTTGCCGCCTGAGCAGACAGGCTTAGGCTGGCCGTCGCCACCCCTACGGCTAGCGCGTGTAGTGTAAAACGAGACATAACAGCTCCTTGTGGGATTGAGCTTAATCAGCTGAGTAGCTCATAAGCTCGCGACAATGCGTTTGTTAAGATTTTTTAGATGCACTGAACAGTAGAAAGTGTAGGTGACGTTTTGATGAATGCGAGGTGAATACGCGATGACAGTCAACGCTAATGGTCTGGAGTAGGCGAAGTGTCTGGAGGGTGTTAGGGTTAGCGGCACGCTATATTGGTAAGCTTTTTGAAAGCTAGCTTAGAAAAAGAACTTAGAAAGAGAACTTAGAAAGAGAACATTATGTCCCATGCTGTCGCGCTGCTCGAAAAACTGGTTGCCTTTGATACCACCTCCAGCGAATCCAATCTGGCGCTGATTGAGTATGTGGAAGGCTATTTGGCCGAGTACGGCGTTAGCGCCGAGCGGGTGATGAGCCCCTGCGGCAGCAAAGCCAACCTGATCGCAAGAATTGGCCCAGCGGCGCCGGGCGGGGTGATGCTTTCCGGGCATACGGATGTAGTGCCAGTGGCGGGGCAGCCGTGGTCGAGCGATCCGTTCACCCTGCGTGATGGTGGCGGTGGACGGCTCTACGGGCGCGGTAGCTGCGATATGAAGGGTTTTATCGCCTGTGTACTGGCCATGGTGCCCAGATGGGTTGAGGCGCCGTTGCAGCAGCCGATTTATCTTGGCTTCTCTTACGACGAAGAGATCGGCTGTGTGGGCGCCCCCAGTCTAATTAAACGCTTCTATGAGCACTACTCCACCACCGCCCATGTGATTGTCGGCGAGCCGACCAGCATGCAGCCGGTGGTGGCGCAGAAGGGCGCCACCAACCTACGTACCACGGTGGTTGGCCGCGAAGCCCACAGCAGCCAGGTCAATCAGGGCACCTCTGCCATTCATGTGGCGGCAAGGTTGGTGACCTTTATTGAGGACACCATGGCGGCGTTGGTGGAAGAGGGTCGCATCGATGAGGCCTTTAACGTGCCTCACACCAGCTTGCACGTTGGTAAAATCAAAGGCGGTACGGCGATCAATATTATGGCCCGGGAGTGTCAGTTTGAGTGGGAAATTCGCCATCTGCCCACGGACAACTTCGACGAAATATACGCGCGGTTTGAAGCATTTAGCGCGCAGTTAACTGCTGAGCTGCAAGCCAAAGGCAAGCACGTTGAAATTACTACCGAGCCCCTTAACGTCACGGTACCAGGCCTGGCCGACCGCGATAACGATCAGGTGCTTCTCTTAGCCAAAGACCATTTGCCCCCGGCTTGCTGCAATCACGCGGTGGCTTACGCCACGGAAGCGGGGCAGTTCCAAGGGCAGGGTTTACAAACCATTATTCTCGGCCCCGGCAGCATCGCCCAGGCGCATCAGCCCGATGAATATATTGATATTGAGCAGTTGGAAGCGTGCGAGGATTTTCTAACGAAAATGGGCAGTGCGCTCGAAAGGCCCGCTTAAACTGATTAGGTCCACCCAAGAAAAATCCCACCCTTTAAAAGGAGTGGGATTTTTTTATACCATGCCAATTGATATCAATTTAATGCTGAGGGTGTTCTTCAAACAGCTCAGCTTTGGCATGGCGCATCACATCTTCGCACGCCTGCTGTTGGGCTAACTGCGTCAGCAGGCGCTGAGTTACTTCGAAGCCCTTGCCTAAGCAAGTATCGACTTCCTGTTGGCTGACTGCTGGCGTCACGCGGTAATCGATTTTTACCGTGCGTCCGCCACCTTCCAGCCGATCCGCAACTCCCCTGAGTCGCCACGCGATTTTCTCTTTCCAAGTTGCTGATTCTTCCGCGCCTTCGTTTACGCTAAACGTGCACTGCCATTCCGGTTTAAAGACCTTCATAGGAGAACCTCCAAAAATTTTGGAAAGAATGATCAATCGTGATTCGTACCCCATCGTCTGAATGTATTGCCCTACTACTATATACCTAACGCAGCATAAATATCGAAACAATAGTGATACACGCTGGACGACGCGCATAGGACGTATCGGTTAGGCTATAGAAGATGTGACTAAAGAGCTTTTTTATGACCCGCAAAATTGATCTAAGTTGCCCCTGTGGTAGCAAATTAACGCTTGATAAATGCTGTGGACGTTATCATCAAGGTGAGCCTGCCCCCTCGCCTGAAGCCTTGATGCGCTCTCGCTATTCGGCTTTTGTGTTAGGGCTTAGCGACTACCTGTTGGCGACATGGCACTCCACGACTCGACCCGCAGAGCTTGCGCCTGATCCTGATACAGAGTGGAAATCGCTATCTATCGTCTCCGCAGAGCCGCCACTCGATAATACTGGCTATGTGCATTTTCGTGCCTGTTTCTATGAAAGAGGGCGAGCACAAAAAGGGTGGCATGTATTAGAGGAAGTATCTCGCTTCGTTAAAGAGCAGCAACACTGGTGGTATATCGATGGCACACCTACGCTGACCCGCCTAAAGACACGCCGAAACGACCCGTGCTTATGTGGTAGCGGGCGCAAATTAAAGGTATGTTGCGGTGAATAGTGGCATCGTTAAGCCTCCGAAAGCTGATAATCAGTGGTATCTCTATTTGCTGGAGTGCCAACGCGGTACCTACGCGGGCATTACCAATAACCTGGCGAAGCGCTATCAAGCGCACTGCACAGGCAAAGGGGCGCGTTATACCCGTGCGAATCCTCCCGTTGCGCTGCTGGGCGCCGAACCGTTTGAAGACCGCGCCGCCGCAAGCCGTGCTGAATATCAGTTAAAGCAACAAACGCCGAGCCAAAAACGCCGCTGGGCCAAACAGTGGGCGGTCAGCGGTATTTCCGACCCGGCGCTGGATACTTGAGCCAAGCATATAACTGAACGACAGTATTACCGAACGACGGTGACCGTGCATTCCGCTTGGCGCACAATGCTGAGTGCTGTTGAACCCATGAAATGGTCAGGAAACCCCGGGCGGTTGGATGAAACAATGATGCAGTCGACTCCGTTACGCCGAGCAAACTTAACCACCTGGTGCGCCGCATGGCCTTCTACCACATGAATCGCATAGTGCTCGTCGCCAATTCTTTTGCGGATATCGTCCTTGATGCGTTGCGTGGTGGTTTCGCGGTAATCGCTTGGTAGTGACGGTGCGATATAGGGTGGGATCCGCTCCATGACAGAAATGATCTGTATGGTGCTGTCTTCACCGCTTAGCTTACGAGCCACCTCGATTTTCTGCAGGACATTCGAATTGTTGTCTGCCGCTGTGGTGATCAAAATGTTCTTATACATGGTTGTGCCCTCAGGTTGATAAGCAGCGGTACGACACGCGTACCCACGTGCCTGATCTGATTTTTAACGCACTGCTTCGCTGGGCTCAGCTGGCTGATTGTAGGTGTGGACGTCGTTACGCTCTCCTTCGCGCCAAATGAAGATATTGAACAGGCCGTACAGGATAGCAATGATGGGCGTGATAATGGCGAGGAACGTCCACCCCATGTAGTCCCACGCGGATACATCCAACACACCCATGTAGTAGGCGCCTCCCAGCCCCCAGGGAACCAGCGGCGAAGTGACCGTGGCTGAGTCTTCGCAGGTGCGTGAGCATACCGATGGCAGAATCTTGAGCTTGCGATAGGCCGGTACGAACATGCGCCCCGGAATAATGATGGCAATATACTGGCTGGCGGAGAACAGGTTGGTCGCCAGCGACGAGAAAACGTGGGTAACGATTAGCCCGCGTGAATTACTCACCAGTTTGCCCATCTTCTCCAATAACACTTCGAGCATGCGGGTTTTTTCCAGCAGACCGCCGAGGCTAAGCCCGATAAAACCAAGCGAGATGGTCCACATCATGCCTTGTAGGCCGCCGCGGCTGAGTAGGCTATCCACTGCTTCGATGCCAGTTTCTGATACATAGCCGTAGTTCATGTAGTTCATCATGCTGCCCAGCGCAACGCCTTGAGTGGCGACGGCAAGTCCTGCCCCCAATAGGCTACCGATGACCATAACGGCCAGCGCATTAATGCGCCGGTAGGCTAGAATGACCACCACCAGCGGGGGGATAAACGTTAGTAGACCGACAGAGAAATTCTCACGGATGCCTTCCAGTAGTTCAGCGGTGCGGGAAATATCAGCCCCTTCGCCGTCAAACTGCATACCGATGAAGAAGAACAGAAAAATGGTAATGATCAGTGCAGGGCCCGTGGTGTAGAACATCGATCGGATATGGTCGAACAGGTTTGCTTCGGCAACCCCCGCTGCTAGGTTGGTGGAGTCGGATACGGGCGAAATCTTGTCACCGAAGATGGCTCCAGATATCACCGCACCGGCAGTCATGGCCGGTGGAATCTCTAGACCGTTGCCAATGCCGATAAAAGCAACGCCAAAAGTGGCGGCGGTCGTCCATGAACTGCCTGTTACCAGTGATGCTACGGCGCAAACGATTACGGCAGTGAACAGAAAGTAGGAGGGGTTGATCAGCTGTAAGCCGTAATAGATCAGAGAAGGAATAGTGCCGGAAGCAATCCAACTGGCCACCAGCACCCCAACCATCATCAGGATCAGCATGGGCAGCATGGCAATCTCACAGCCATACAGAATACCTTTCTGGATGTCTTGCCAACTGAAGCCCGATACTAGAGCGATGATGGCACATACTACAATGGCAAAGATCAAAGAGATGTGAGTCACCCAGTCTTCGCCCAGCAGAAAGATCTGGGCAAACATCATGAAGCATAAGAAGCCGATACCGATCAGTGCCCCTATAAATGAAGGGCGTTTTACCGACGTATTTGTCGTAGACATATATTTCTCCTTTTTAGGAGTTTGTATTGTTTGCCGCTACCAAAGCGGCGTTCAGTTGCCTTTTGCTAGTACGACGTGGACGCGAGGCTTGAAATAAGCCAAAAGCGCGCAGCATTACTACCAATTTGGCGTCTGCGTGTGATGGCGCACTGCATTGATTTTGTTGTAATGCGCGATCGAACGAAGGTGAGGTTGGCGTAAGGTCTACTTGGTCAGAAGCGACTCCATTTTTTGTTATTACGTCTAGTGGTATGACCTAGGCACCTCTTGTAAGGGCGCCCATTATTTTAACTAGCAACGTTCTAAAATGATGGCGATGCCTTGTCCGCCACCGATGCAGGCCGCTGCGCAGCCGTAACGCTGTTGGCGGGATTGAAGAAGTCGGCTAAGTGTGCCAGCGAGACGGATGCCGGTAGCGCCTAACGGATGTCCCAACGCCATGGCGCCCCCCCAGATATTGACGCTCTCGGGGTCAATCGAAAGCTCACCCATGGCATGTAGCGGCACGGCGGCAAAGGCTTCGTTGATTTCCCACACGTCGATATCCTGGGGTGTCAACAGCGCCTGTTTTAGCGCGCGCTCAATAGCAGCAGCGGCACCGGCGCCCATTTCCTCAGGCTTAACGCCGCAGTCGGCGATGGCCACCACCCGTGCTAATGGGCTAATGCCATGCTGGTGCAGAGCCTGTTCCGACATCAGCAGCGTGGCGGCAGCCCCTGATGTGAGTGGAGAGCTGTTTCCTGCGGTCACCACGCCGCCTTGCATAAATACCGGGTCTAGCCCAGCGAGGCGCTCGGCGCTGGTATCCGCACGGATGTTGCTGTCCGTGCTGACCGGTTCGCCTGCAGCGTTATTAAGGGTTAAGCGTTCGCCATCGAAATGGCCCGCTGTGTTGGCTGCAGCGGCGCGTTGGTGGGAGCTTAAGGCAAGAGCATCCATAGCCTCACGGGAAA
>NZ_JH393257.1:914784-1020379 GCF_000236035.1 Vreelandella boliviensis LC1 | reverse complement strand
AAATCCCGGCTGCCTTGGCCAGCCGCTCGGCGGTCAGCCCCATGTTGAGCACCACATCCAGTGCCAGCCAGTCAGCTTTTTGCAGGGCCGGTGGACTGGTCAGCACGCCTTCCTTGAACAGCGCTGGGCCCATGGGTACGCGGGTCATGTTCTCCACGCCACCCGCCATACCAACCTCGACGGCACCTGCCTGAATTTCCCGTGCGGTGTTGCGCAGCGCGGCAAGGCCAGAGCCACACTGCTGATCAATCTGGCGAGTGGCGCATGCCCGGCCATGAGGGCCTAAGCGTTCGGCAAGCCAGAGTGGGTAACGACCGCCAAAGCTCCACTGCTCTTTCACCGGCAGGGCGCAGCCAATGCTCAAATCATCCACCGTCGCGCCGTCAACGCCGCTACGCGCTAATAAGCCGTCGAGCACGCTGGCCAGGAGGACATCGCTGCGAGTGTCGGCCCAAGAATCGATCTCGGGTTTGCGGGGGTGTGCGCGGCTGAAGGCGCTACGCGCATAGTCGACGAGATAAACGTCTCTCATGAGTGGGTCTCCTGGTTTTCTGCCATGCGCGCCCAGCGATGGATGAACAAGGCGTAAGTGGTCAGCACGTGGCGGATCGAGTCGATGTCGACACACTCGTCCACGCCGTGAATGCGCTGGGCAATCGGGCCGTAGCAGGTGCCATTGATCTCACCGGAAACGTGAAAGGCCCGCAGGTCGGTGGTGCAGGTAGACAGATAATGGGCAGGTGGTTCGCCCATCAATGCTTCGTGGCACTCCGAGAGGAGCCGGATGCCTAGGGTGTCGAGATCGACCACATGCCCTTCAGAACGAAAGCCGTGGAAGCTCACCTTGGGTGGAGGCGTGGCGTCGTCAAGCTCGGCGTGGCGTGCTATCAGGGTATCGCGGACCCGCTGCATGGCATCATCCGGTGACATTCCGGGCGGGAAGCCAACACGTCCTTCAAGAATGGCATGGGCAGGTACACTGGAGGCCCAGTTGCCCGCATCCACACGGCCAACGCTAAGGTTGAACGGGTGAGGGTGGTCGACGTAAAGCGCAGGTCGGGGTAGGTCGTTCATTTCTGCTTCCAGCGCTTTCAGCGCTGGCATATATTCCTGCAGGGATTCAATTGCATTGCGCCCGACACTAGGGTCAAGCACATGGGCGGGCACGCCATCCAGGCGCATACGGAACCACAAAACACCTACCTGTCCGGCGTAGATCTGAGCGCCGAACGGTTCAGGTATCAGTACGAAATCGCCGCGAAAGCCTTGATGCAGGCAGGCCAGCGAGCCGTTGCCGGTGCACTCTTCTTCAATAACGGTTTGTAGGGTGAGCGGGAAATTGATCTCGACTCCTGCCTGGCGCACGGCCTCAACCGCCATCACCATGGCGGCAATACCGGCTTTCATATCGCCAGCCCCACGGCCATATAGCCAGCCATCTTTTTGCCAGGGCTCCCAAGGCGGGCGTGTCCACATATCGATGGGTTCGGCGGGCACCACATCGAGATGGCCGTTGAACACCAAATGCGGCCCTGGCGCGCCTGGGTTAAGGTCTGAAATGACATTGTAGCGGCCCGCGCTGGGCCACTCGGTGGGGGCGCGATGGGGGTGCTCATCAAAACCTGGGGCATCCAATGGCACTCGGGTCGCCGGTAGGCCCAGACGCTCAAGGTGCCGCTCCATGGTGTCCAGCGCCCCTTGCTCCTGGCCGAGTACGCTATAGCCACGCACCAGGTCACTGGTCAGCTCCAGGGTGTCGTCCATCAAGGCATTGCAGCAGGCAATAATGCGTTGTTCAGTGGCATCGAGCATTAGAATCTCCCCAAGCGTGATTCATCGATCAGCAGGGGGGCGTCGGTGGTCTCGCGCAGCGCCTCAACGCTCAGCCCTTCGGCGATTTCCACTACCTCAAGCCCTTCTGGGGTCACGTCCATCACAGCTTTTTCGGTGATAATTCGCGACACGCAGCGACTGGCGGTTAAGGGAAGCTGGCAGCGGGTGAGAATTTTGGGGTTGCCGTGCTTGTCATTGTGCGAACACAGCACCACCAGCCGCGCCACCTTCTGGGCCAACTCCATGGCGCCGCCAATCCCCGGCGAGAACTTGCCAGGAATTTTCCAGTTGGCCAGATTGCCCTCCTGATCCACCTCAAAGGCGCCCATAAAGGTGACATCGACACGACTGCGGCGGATCATCGCAAAGGAAGTGGCGCTATCGAATACGCTGGCCCCCGGGCGGGTGGTGATATAAGTGCCGCCGGAGTCGATCATGTCGATATCTGGCGCTTCACCTGCTTGCCGGGGGCGACAGCCCAGCACGCCGTTTTCGGAATGCACCAAGACATTCATGTCATCGGGCAGGTAGTGGAATAAGCGTGTTGGCAGCCCTATCCCCAGGTTGACGATCTGTCCGTCGATGACTTCACGGGCGGCGCGGGTCAACATACGCTGCTGATCAGAGATCATGGGGGCGAACTCCTTGCTGGCTGGATGCGCGGTCGACCTGCACCACGTGGCTGATAAAGGCGCAGGGGGTGTGAATGGTGTCGATAGGCAGGTCGCCGGGTTCGTCGATGCGGTAGGTTTGCGCAATGACCCGCTCTGCGGCCATGGCCATCAAGGGGTTGAAGTTACTTGCCGTAGCGCGATAGATCAGGTTGCCATAGCGGTCTGCACGCTCGGCGTGAACCAGGGCAACATCAGCCTGTAGTGCAGGTTCGATGGCCCATGTACAACCCTTTATATCGATTTCATGACGTCCTTCAGCAATTTCAGTACCTAGCCCGATATCGGTGAGAAAGCCGCCGTGGCCAACCCCGGCACAGCGAATTTTTTCGGCTAACAGCCCCTGGGGATGAAAAGTGACCTGCATCTCACCAGCATTCATGGCTTCAATGGCCGTTCGGTTCAGGCCTAGATGAGAGGTGATCAGGCGTTTCACGCGGCCCGCCTCAATCAGCTTGCCGATGCCAATCCCTGGCTCATTGGCATCGTTTTTAATCAGCGTCAGGTTGCGCTGGCCACTGGCGAGCAGGGCGTCGAGCAACGCAAAGGGCGTGCCCGGCGAGCCAAAGCCGCCGACCATAATGGTGGCGCCCTCGGGGATGTCGGCCACGGCCGCGTCAATGTCACAAACTTTCTGGTTCAGCAGCTTCATGGCGTTTAGCTCTCCCTAATGGGCTGTGCGTGCAGTGCAGAAGGCGGCGTGGCAAGTGCTTGATCAAAACGCGTCATGGCGATCGCTAAGCGTTCCAGCAGGGTGTCGACTTCTTGGGCTTGAATGGTCAGCGGCGGGCAGACCAGGAAATGGTCACCGGCAATACCATCCAGGGTGCGGCGGGGATAGATCAGCAGGCCTTCCTGTTTGGCCAATGCCGTGATTTGGGCGAAACGGTTTTGCTCGGCAGGGAAGGGCTGGCACGAAGCGCCATCGGCGACCAGTTCGACGCCCCATAAAAGGCCAGCGCCGCGCACATGGCCGACCCAGTCGTAGCGCTCGGCAAGCTTGCGCAGCCCGGCTTCCAGCTGCGCGCCGCGCTGGCGGGTATTTTCCAGCAAATCTTCGCGCACAATGGCCTCAAGCACTGCCAGGCCGGTGGCACAGGCCAACGGGTTGCCGGCATAGGTGTGGCCGTGTTGGAAGCCTCCGCTGGCCATGACCGTCTCGACGATAGCGCTGCGGACGAGCATCGCGCCAATCGGGTAATAGCCAGCGCCCAATCCCTTAGCAGTGACTAGAATGTCTGGCACCACATCGTAATGCTGGCAGGCAAACCAAGTGCCTGTTCGGCCAACGCCGGTGAGGACTTCATCGGCAATCAGCAGGCAGCCGAATTCATCGCATAGGGCACGGATACCTTGCAGATAGCGCTTACCTAACAGCCGCGCACCTGTGCTGGCACCGCCTATTGGCTCAATTACAAAACCAATCAGAGACTCAGGCCCTGCGGCTTCCATTGCGGCGCGGGTATCTGCCAGGATGCGGTCGACGTGGGTGTCGTCATTATTATCCTGATGGCGATAGAAATCCGGCCCCGGCACCTTGATGGAGGCGTGGGTCATGCTGGTGAAAGGGGCTTCCAACGGCTGATAGCCGGTCATGCCCAGCGCCCCCATGGTGCTGCCGTGATAAGAAGGACGCAGTGACACAAACCGCTGGCGCTGGGGCTGGCCTAAGGCGAAATAGTATTGCCGCGCCAGCTTGATCGCAGACTCCACCGCCTCGGAACCGCTGGAGATGAAAAATACCTTGCCGAGTTGAGCGTCAAATAGCTCGACCAGTCGATGGCCAAGCGCAATGGCGGGGGCGCTTTCAAACTGGGTTCGATAGGTGAAGGCCACCTTGTCCATCTGGGCGAGCATGGCGTCACGAATGTCCTGGCGGCCATGGCCAAGGTTGCAAGAGATGGCTCCGGAGCAGCCATCCAGATAATCCTTGCCCTGTGTATCCCAGAGCATGACGCCATCAGCGTGGCTGACTTCCGGCAGGGCAGGGCCTGCCTGGTAGAACAGCGGAGAGTCGGTCATCACGTTTTCCGTTTTTTATGGTCTGGTGAAAAATCTCCCTTGCAGTCTAGGTAGGTTAGTTAATATATTTCAATATATGATCGTTTTTCGAATATCAATGAGTAAAAGTCATGCCTGAAGTTACGATTAACTCGCTGAAAGCACTGGTAATTTTCAAGACGTTGTATGAAGTGGGTAGCGCCTCAGGTACTGCACGCCTTCTCGACATGACTCAATCGGGCGTTAGTCGATCTTTGGCGCAGCTTGAAGAGAACCTGGGTCTTCAACTTTTTCTACGTGAAAAAAACCGTTTGCTAGCGACTCCCGAAGCACAAGAGCTTTATGATGAAATTCTTAGGTTAATGGGAAATATTGAAGAGCTACGCCATAGCGTGTTGGCACTAAAGGAGTTCGGTACGTCGCGATTGAGAATAGCGGCTATTCCCGGGCTATGTTTTGGCTTTGTGCCCCAGGTGGTCGCAGCATTGTTGACTGAAAACAGTCGGGTAAGTATTAGTCTTGATATGATGTCAAGCTACGATGTACAGAGTGCAGTTGAGTCAAGCCACGCTGACATTGGCTTTATTACATTACCAGCCACGTCACCCCAGCTATTTACAGAAACGTTGCTCGTTACAGAAGCGGTTGCTCTGGTACCAGAAAAACTTGCGCTAGCCAAGTACGATGTGATTGAAATTAGTGACTTGCTTCATCAGCATTTGATCATTAGTAACCAACCAAGTATCAGCACCAATCCACTGTTAGAAATGGTCGCCGAGCACGGAATAAAAATTTCCGGTAAGACGGAGGCAAACATTGGCACTATAACGGCTTTGGTAGCAAACGGAGTGGGTGTAACGGTGATTAATCCTATTACTGCAAAGGATCAGCTTTCGCGTCATGATCGTGTCAAGCTGCTCCCTTTCATGCCAGTTTTGTCGTATGGTTTTGGTATCGTTTACCGTCCTGAGTGGCATGAATCTAAAGTGCTGGCTTCGCTTAAACAAAAAGCCAAAGAGCTATTAATGAATTACTAATGTATAAAGTCACTTCAAACAAGTAACAGGTGTAGTATTGATTGAGGGTTTTCTGAAGCAGTTTTGGAGGCCGGAAAGTGACAGTTGCACCAAAATAGGTCATTCTAAATCTTTTCAGTTGGCCCTTTATGGGCGATGCTTATTTAATAATTACTAACCGTTTAACATGGAGTTCACAGTGGCAGTTTACGGCGGTATTCAGGCACACGAACTGGAGCGTTGGCTTAATGCCTTGACCAACGCCGCCTATGACCGACGCTGTCCACTTTCCAAAGTGCACGGTGGCGATGCTCGTGCACGTACCGCACGTCAAGATCTACTCCATCTCGCTCACGACTACCGTCGCGGTGAGTCTAGCCGCGAAGAGAGCGCCACCGCGCTGGGCCGCTGGTGCCAAACTTACCTTTCCGAGGCAGAGTGGTACGTTCTGGTCGGTACACGCCAAGCGCCTTCCCAGCCGCAAAGCGAAGAAACGTTAAGTGAAGAAGAGCGGAGCCTCGCTGTGCTTAAGCAGCACCGAGTGGGGTAAACCAGATAGTGAAAGGCAAGCCAGATATAATCACTTTTAAAATAAGTTCCAACCTACAGTAATCGGTACCAAAAGCTCCCTTTGAGGGGCTTTTTTTGTGCGCGAAGGAATTTCTCCGCGGGTAGTAGAATTTTTACCAGCAGGTAAATTAGTGGGTACTTAATGATTTGTTGACAAAATATTAATAATATGAGTAGTTTGAGGTGGTCGGTATGCACGATTAATATTTTAAAAAGCGTTGGGTTTACAGGCGATTTCAAAAGCAATCGGTATTGAGTGTCCTATATACCCAAACACTGTTAGCGGCGGTTCCTAAACTTGGGAGCATGCAGGGCGAAGCCCTTCCTCGCATGGATCCATTAGTGGTGCTGGATAGAAGTGTCGCGCGTACCCTTGGTGAAAGCCGTCAGCAGGATACGGCTAGAACCGATGCAGCCCCGGTGGTGGAGGTAGATAATTTAGTCACCCGTTTCGATATACGTAAAGGGTTCTTTGGGGGTATTAGCCATCGTGTCCACGCGGTGGAAAATGTCAGCTTCTCCATTTTTCCTGGAGAGACGCTGGCGCTGGTAGGGGAGTCTGGTTCCGGCAAGTCGACCATCGGGCGCACCATTCAGCAGTTGCAGGAAAGCACCAGTGGCACGATACGTTTTGGCGGCAAGGCAGTGGCCGACATGTCGCGGGCAGACAAGATGCGCCTGCTACACTTTTCAAGACCCGTTTGCCTCACTTACCGCTTAACACCGCCGCTGGTGGAGCCTGGCTTTCCCCTAGGCACGGATCCTTTAGGCAGGGACGTGCTCGCGCGGGTGATTATCGGTGGTGAAATCTCGCTAAAAGTCGGGGTCTACTCAGCCCTTGGTGCGGTGGTAATCGGCATCATTATGGGCTTGGTGTCCGGCTACTATGGCGGGTTTCTGGATATGATCGCGATGCCCTGGATCCCACTGGACGTACCTCCTTATGACCAACAGCCCCCAGATCGAGATCTTGTTAGAGCGCTCGTTTCCGCGCACCACAAAAGCCTTGCTTGATGAGTACGCCACGCCTGCCTATCAAGGTTATCAGTTTGAGGCGTGGGTCTTCGATGATGAGGCCGAACGCCAAGCCACAGAAACGGCATTTAAGGCCGCCGGTATTAGTGCACGCCTACGCAGTGCTTATAAGCCCCTGGTGCACTTCTTTTTAGAGGAGTTCTCGTGGGCGTCACTGCAATCATTGGTGATTGAGTACCCAGTGTTAGCGCATGCGCCGCGCCGCTTTCTGCTAGAAGCCTACCCGCTGGCGGCACTACTTCCGCAAGGCGTATCGCTTCGTTGGGAGGATGTTGAATCCACGCCTATCTCCACACCTACCCCTACAGCTCTTCATTATCGCGTTCGTGTGGAGCGTAGCACTGGGGAGCTGGAAACGTATTGGGTTGAAGCGCCTAATTGCCAACATCTAGATCATGTTAACCAAGCACAGTGCTCGCCCTGTGGTTGGCTACGGCTCACTTCTCCCCAGGGTGAAGTGAGCGAGTCGATTATTGAGACCGATTACGAAGCGCTGTTTCAAGCGGCAATGGCGACGTTATCCTCAACTCAGTGGCAGGCTGAGCCGCCTTACTTCGAAGAACTTAACTTCGCGGTGCATTTGCCCAGCAGCGACCGCCGCTTAGCGTGGGACGACGAGCATATCAGCCTTGCCGAGGCGCTCCATGAGGAGCTCTATTTTTCTGCGCTGGAGTATTTTCAGCGCTACGCGGGCTTAGCGCTGGGGGATCGGTCAATTCAGCCGGGGCAGATTGTGCCGGAAGTATCCACTCAGGGGGAAAATGCCTATTTGCAAGTAAGCCTGCGGCCTTTGTATGCCTCCCAGCCGCCACGTGATGAGGTGTTGCTGGACACCGCCCAGCTGGCCATCGGCGTTGAGCAAATAGAGCAGTTATTGGCGCAATTGGGTGGTCAGGCGTTACACGCCAAGACACGAGCGGGGAGGGCGGTAGAGGCGCGTTATATCATCGGTAGTGAACGCGCCGTGATGATCAGTGCGGGGCAGCATGCCAACGAAACATCTGGCGTGGTGGGGGCATTGCGTGCCGCTCAGCAGCTTAACGGTGAGCCAGAGGCCCACTTTGTCATCTCACCGCTAGAAAACCCTGATGGATACGCGTTGCAAGGCCGGCTCATCGCCACCCAGCCACGCCATATGCACCACGCGGCGCGCTACACCGCCTTTGGTAATGACCTACAGAGCCAGCCGCTTGGGCAGCCATTTGAACATGCTATTCGTGAGCAGGCATTCGATTTCAGTAATGCCGGGCTGCATATCAATCTGCACGGCTACCCGGCCCATGAATGGACACGGCCGTTAAGTGGTTACATCCCCCGTGGCTTTGATATGTGGACGATCCCCAAAGGCTTCTTTTTGATTCTGCGCCATCAACCAGGCTATGAATCAGCGGCGGAGCAGTTGGTGGTAGCCGTTACCCGGCAGCTTGCAAAAGTGCCTGGTTTGGTCGAATTTAATGCCACGCAAATTGCGTTATTTGAAACCCATGCAGGGGCGTTAACCTTCCCGATGCTGAATGGTTTTCCCTATCTAATCTCGGAAGACGGTGATCAGTTAACGCCGCTGATGCTGATTACTGAATACCCCGATGAGACCCTAACCGGCGAGCCCTTTGTGCAGGCGCATACCGCGCAAAGGGCAACGGTAGTGGCGGCCTATAACGCCTTTCAAACGCTCTCATTGTAAGATTAATCTCAATGACGGCGAAACCGTAGCACTGATACAATGGATAAATGAACAGTGCTTTCGCTACACCTACCGCCTCCCTCGATGACCCCTTCTATTACCTGACGAACTTTCGCTTCGTTTTGGACTGGGCGGGGGAGCGCCACGCTGATCTGCTCGCAGCAGATGAGCTCGCTTTCCTTGGACAGTTCAAAAGCTTACCGCAGGCCTCTCAAGCGTTGTTGGTACGCATGGTGATGCGCAAAGGCGAGTTGTTTCGGCTCAGCAAGCTAACTTATGCCGAAGTGGGTGACAGTGCTGAAGCTATGTCACCATTGATCGCGCTAGGCTGGGTCGATAGTGATCCGGCGCTTAGCATTGAGGAGCTGTTTAACCAGTTACGCCTTGCGGAGCTGCGCCAGATGTTTGCAGATGAGATACACGCCGCTGGGGTTAGCACCTCTAGCGCCAAAACAGTCCTCTACGACACGCTGGCAAGCCGACTCACACATGCCGACACGCTGCAGACCTGGTGGGCCAATGCGCCTGACCGTGTGGTGCGCCTTAACGTGATGAATATTTGCGACCGCCTGCGACTAATGTTCTTTGGCAACCTACGCCAGGACTGGGCTGAGTTCGTGTTGACCGAGTTAGGGTTGCAGCGTTTTGAGGTTGTACCTTTTACGCCACAGTCCCGCGCTTTCCAGTCGCGCCAGGAAGTGGACACCTACTTGGCTCTCCATCACCTGCGTCAACGTCTCGATGCAGGGGAACAGCCTGCCGATCTACATCTTGAGGTGCCGCCGCCCTCGGATAACCGCTGGCTAGCTACGCGGCGTGCACGGTTACTGCTGCAGTTGGGCCGAGAGGAAGAGCGAAGCGGTGACTCGGCGCTAGCGCTGACGCTTTATCGCGATTCTGGCAGCAGCGAAGCGCGTATCCGACAATTGCGGGTGTTAGAGCGGCGGGGGGAACACCAGGCGGCCTTTGAGCTGGCCACCCAAGCGCTTAATAGCAGCCCCAACGAAACCGAGCACCAGGCGCTGGCGAGGATTCTGCCACGCTTGCAGCGGCGGCTTAAACTGCCTGCGGTGAAGAACGATTTGGAACCCACTCATGTACGCTGGGACTTGCAATTGACCGGGCCGCAGTGGGTCGAACGCGCTGTGGTGGAGTATCTTAGCGAGCCCCTGGCGCCGGTCTACTATGTGGAAAACAGTCTATTCACTGGGCTGTTTGGTCTGCTCTGCTGGCCGGCGATTTTCGACCCGCTGCCGGGGGCTTTCTTCCACCCCTTCCACAATGGCCCGGCGGATTTGTACCGCGACGATTTCGTCGAGCGTCGGCGTGACGCCTTCGATGCGTGCTTGGCGTGCTTGGAAGACGGCAGCTACCGCGAGGTGATTCAGGCGACCTGGCGGGAAAAACACGGCCTGGCTTCCCCCTTTGTGCACTGGGCGATCGTCGATAAGCCACTGGTTGAGCTGGCGTTGGTATGCATTCCAACTGAGCACTTAAGACTCTGTTTTGAGCGACTGCTAGGTGATTTGAAAGCCAACCGGGCCGGACTGCCCGACTTGATTCAATTTATGCCCGATGCGCCCGTTGGTGAACCGCGCTATCGGATGATTGAAGTCAAAGGCCCCGGTGATCGCTTGCAGGATAACCAGCGCCGCTGGCTTACGTTCTTTCACCGCCATGCGATGCCCGTCGCAGTCTGCTATGTGCGTTGGACCGCCAGCGACGAGCTTGGGGTATGAGTGCGACTTATCGCGTGGCGGTGCGGGCGCTATGTGATTTCACTGCCCGTGAGGGGGATCTTGATCACCGCTTTACCCCCGCGCCCAGCGCGCGGGAAGGTATCGAAGGGCATACGCTTGTAGCTAGCCGACGCGGGGCAGACTATATCGCCGAACTGCCGATGTCGGGCAAGTATGAAGAGGGCTCTTTTGGCGGGCTAACGGTCTCCGGCCGCGCCGACGGTTTCGACCCCACGGCTAACCGCCTGGAAGAGGTCAAGACCCATCGTGGTAGCCTGGAGCGCATGGCGGATAACCAGCGCGCGCTGCATTGGGCGCAGGTGAAAGTATACGGGGCACTACTATGTGCCGAGCGTGGCCTGGAACACATTACCTTGACGTTGGTTTACCTGGAGATTGCTAGCGGCAAAGAGACCTTGCTCAGCCAAGAGGCGTCCGCTAACGAGCTCGAGGCGTTCTTTACAGACCAGTGCCAACGCTTTCTTGCCTGGGCGAAACAGGAAGCAGCCCACCGACAGCGCCGCGATAGCGTCCTGCAAACTCTGCGTTTCCCCCATGCTGCGTTTCGCCCCGGCCAGCGTGAACTCGCGGAGGACGTTTATAAAGCCGCCTGTACTGGGCGCTGCCTGCTCGCCCAAGCGCCCACCGGGATTGGTAAAACGGTGGCGACGCTGTTCCCCATGCTTTCGGCCATGCCGCGCCAGCAGCTTGATCGGATAGCGTTTCTGACCATGAAAACCCCCGGTCGCCGTTTGGCGTTGGATGCCCTGACCACACTACGCGCTAGCCTTGAAGATGAAGTGCTACCTTTGCGTGTGCTGGAACTGGTCGCTAGGGAGAAAGCCTGCGAATACCCCGACCGCGCCTGCCACGGCGAATCGTGCCCGCTAGCCGCAGGTTTTTACGACCGCCTGCCTGCCGCCCGCCAAGCGGCAGTAGAAAAGGCGTGGCTGGATCGCCAGACGCTGCGGGAGGTGGCCTTGGCCCACGACGTCTGCCCGTATTATCTAGGTCAGGAGCTGGCGCGCTGGGCGGATGTAATCGTCGGCGACGTTAACCACTGGTTCGATAGCCACGCGCTGCTGCACGGTTTGGCCCAGGCCAATGATTGGCGAACGGGCGTGCTGATCGACGAAGCGCACAATCTAGTTGAGCGCGCCCGCGGCATGTACAGCGCCGAGCTCGATCAGCAGCGCTTCAACCGGGTGCGCCGCGCTGCGCCCAAAGCGCTCTCCCGGCCCTTGGGTCGTTTGGCCCGCCAGTGGCAGGCATTGTTTAAAGACATGTCGTTTAAAGACGCGGGGATGGAAACAGAGGGCGAGCCGAGAAAGCCGATTTACCGCCTGCTAACGGCGCTGCCCGACAAGCTGGTAATGGCCGCCCAGCAGGTGGGCGCAGCCATTACCGATCACCTGGGTGAGCACCCTGAAGACGCTAGTCTAGAGCTCCAAGAGCTACTATTTGAAGCGCTGGTGTTTTGCCGCTTGGCAGAGCACTTTGGCGAGCACTCGCTGTGTGATCTTACCCACTACGGGCGTGGGCGGGCGGTGTTAGGGTTACGCAACCTGATACCCGCCGATTTTCTGACAGGACGGTTTAACGCAGCGCACACGGTGGTGCTGTTTTCGGCAACGCTAACACCAGCCCACTATTATCGGGATCTCCTAGGCTTGCCGGAAAACACGGTATGGCGGAAGGTGGCGTCCCCTTTTGCCGCACGTCAGCTTGAGGTGCGCATTCGCACGGATATTTCCACCCGTTTTCGGGACCGAGATGCGTCAATCGGGCCAATAGTGGCGATTATGGCGCAGCATTATCAGGGCAAGCCAGGGCACTATCTGGCGTTCTTTAGCAGCTTTGCCTACCTGGAGGCAGTGCTGGTGCGGTTTCGCGAGTCGCACCCGGAGGTGCCCGTCTTCAGCCAAACCCGTGGGATGCCCGAAGCGCAGCGCGAGGCGTTTTTGGCTCGCTTTATACCCGGCGGAAAAGGCATCGGCTTCGCGGTGTTGGGCGGTGCCTTCGCCGAAGGCATCGACCTACCCGGCGACCGGTTGATCGGTGCTTTTATTGCCACCCTAGGCCTGCCGCCGTTTAACGACTTTAACGAAGCACTTAAAGCACGCTTAACCGCGCGCTTTGGGCAAGGCGACGATTACACTTACCGTATTCCCGGCATGATCAAAGTGGTTCAGGCCGCAGGTCGCGTTATTCGCAGTCCAGAAGATCAAGGGGTTGTGGTATTAATGGATGATCGTTTTGCCCAGGCCAACGTGCGTGCGCTATTGCCAAGCTGGTGGTCGCTGGGCAACTCCACCCCCTAATTTAGGACCCTAACGCGAGCTATGACAGATCTACTCTGGTACCAGTATGCGCTGATCGGGCTAATTTTTGCCTGGAGCGGTTTTGTGCGCACCAGCCTGGGCTTTGGCGGCGCCGTGCTGGCGCTGCCTTTCCTGCTTTTGGTGGTTAACGAGCCTCTGGTGTTCTTGCCGATTATTGCCATTCACCTGCTGATTTTCTCCAGTTGGATCGCCTGGAGTGGGCACCGCCAATTGCAGGCGGCGGGCGTGGGCACCACGTCCCCAGAGAGCAATATCGATTGGGCTTATTTAACCAAAGCCTTGAAAATCATGATTATCCCCAAGTTGATCGGGGTGGTGGGGCTATTAACGCTACCCGCACAGGTCATGACCAGTATCATTTTTGGTATTGTGTTCGTCTATGCCATTGGCTATGTGCTGAACAAGCCGTTCAAGAGTAAGAACAAGTACGTGGACTACGTGCTGCTGGCGCTTGGCGGTTATGTCAGCGGTACCTCGCTGATTGGCGCTCCGTTGATTGTGGCGGTGTTTGCCACTCATGTGGTCAAAGAGCAGTTGCGGGATACCATGTTTGTGCTGTGGTTTATCCTGGTGGTGATCAAGATGGTCTCGTTCTTGATCGCGGGGGTGGATCTGCAGTTAATCCACCAGCTGTGGCTACTGCCCTGTGCATTTATTGGTCATTTGGTGGGTGAGAAAGCCCACCGCTATATGCTAAAAGCGGACACTGGGCTGTTCTTCCGTGTGCTGGGGGCGGTGCTGATTTTGGTCAGCGTGGTGGGATTGATTCACCCGCCGGGGTAAATTTGGAACCTAGCCTCGCTACAAGCAAAAAACGGCCACTTGCTGTATTGGCTAAGTGGACGTTTTTCATAGGATTTTTGGTCGGAATAGCAGGATTCGAACCTACGACCTCTGCCTTGCTATCAAAACTAAATACGCCACCAGCCCAGTGTAGATAAAATAAACTCCGCATACGCACAGCTTGCCGCCCCCGTTGAGACTATCCACGCCAAGCACGGCCGAGACCGCGGAGCGGTAGATACCTATGTCGCGCGCTTTTACGTCGAACGGCCCGAAGCACTAGCAAAACGGGTAGAGTCGGAGAGGACACTATGCAGCTAATACCAAAAAAGCCACCTCCGAAAAAAGGCAGGCTTTGAGTAAAGCGGCTAAGGATCATTTCACTCCACTACCACATATCGGATCAGTTGTTCGCGAGCTGTTGGAGAGCCGAGTGGAAAACTGAACAAACAGATAGGGCTTAGATTCGTAACTAAAGACTCTCTCGCCATTGATCTTGAGAGTGACTAGGCTCTGCGCGAAGCCAGGATGGCTCTGGGAGGACAAGCTATGCAGGAGCAGTGCCCGGTGCATACATATGTCGCTGTTGCGAGGGGAAATTACTGACTTGCTCTTGGCCGAGCTGGTAGCCGCTGCGTCTTTTGCGTGGGTATCGCACAGTGAACTATCAAAAATGCCGAACTGATGTCTTGTCAGTCTGGCAGTGCCCAGTCGATTCCCGATGGTAGTTTTCAAAGGCAACGCAGCCAAACCGCATAGCTTACTTTCAAAAAATGGGACGAAACGTGCCAATTTTTTTCTCAAGTGTAATGAGCAATTGCCGATATTCAAAGCTGGTCGAGGCGATTTGATATTGGCCTGCGCCTGCCATCTTAATTGAATATCGAAAGGCACCTAGCTGTCTCATGTAATACAAGGGAACCAAATGCACTCCGTTCATTTCCGCAAGACTCTTCTCGGCTTGGCCATCGCAGGCGTCAGCATGCCGACGTATTCGGCTACCTTGACGCTGACCAACGCGGGTATCAGCGAAAGCGCCCCCACCGTCTACAGCGAATCGGTCACCGTCACCGGCTCCTATACGGGAAACGACGGCGCTATCGAGTTCGGGGGAGTCATCTTTGAGCAGGACCTGATTCTCGACACATCCATCAATGCCACGGGTGATTTTGTCAGTGGGCTGGACCTAGCCCACGCCAACGATCAAACCCGTACCCCGACTACCATTCGCGGCAGCTTGATCAATCGAGGCAACATCAGCGTCGAAGGCGCTGGATCTGCTGCCATGCTACTCGACCCTGCCGTGATTGATGGCGACCTGATTAATGAAGGTAATCTTTCAGCGAAAGGTGGTTTGATTTCAGGATCCTTTTTTGAAGAAGGTACCCGCGGCCTGGACCTTTCGGTGACCCAGGTCAATGGTAACGTGCATAACAAAGGCACTATTACGGCCGAAGGCGAGCGGGCCATTGGGATATGGATGTCTTATGATTCCGAAGGCGACACTGTCATTCAAGGAGACCTCATCAACTCCGGCACCATTCGCGCGACCGATAACGTTTCAAGGCTTGAATTTGATGAGCAAGGTGAGCCTGTTTGGGATGACGAGAACAACCGCGTAAATAGCGCAGCGGTCGGTATCAATCTTGCCAATGTATTCCTAGGGAATCTTCACAACGAACGCGGAGGGCTGATCGAAGCGGATGGTGAGCTTGCCCAAGGGGTGCTGTTGGAGGGCACCCGGCTCCGCGGTGATTTCGTCAACAATGGCGTGATTAGGGCGAATGGGCGGTACGCCTCTGGGGTCGATATCACGTCACTCAATGGCCCAGCTCACGTTCGTCACGTGGTTAATAACGGCATCATCGAGGCAAAGGGCGCCAACACGGTTGGATTTCTGGGCTCTTTCGAGTCATCCGACCCACGCTTAATCAACACCGGCACTATCAAAGCTGAACATTACGGTATCGAATTAGAAGATTTCGCTGACATAGGAAGCGGAAAGCCTTTAATCATCGAACACCGCGACGGCTTGATCAGCGGTGGTAAGGCCGCGATCTTTTCTTATAATGGCGACGTCAACCTGCTATGGAGCGGTGGCAAGATTGAGGGCAATCTTCTGCTCAACGGTGAAAATGGAAATAGCGGCATAGGCCAGAGCACCGTGCGAGTAAGTGGTGATGTCACCTTCGATGGTAGCCGTATCCAAGCGCGGCTCGTCCAGGTCGATAGTGGCGCTTCTCTTGGCATGTTCATTGGCGAAAGCAACGCTGCTCCTATTCTGATGGTCGACGGAAACGTGCAGTTTGCCGAAGGCGCCGAGATTCGGCTTACTCCGGTCGCAGCCAACTTCACCGCTGAAGGCCGTACCTACACACTGGTACAAGCGAACCTGATCGATAATGGCGATGATAATGGCAACCTCGATGTCGCCCTGGCCTCTCCGTTCCTTGATGTCGAAACCCGCGTCAGCAATACGCAGGTCATCTCGACCGTCTCCGCCAAAGGCGCAGACGAAGTCGCTGACAGCGTCAGAAGAAGCGGCGGTTCGCGCAACGCCCAGGCTGCCATTCGCAGCTTCGCCCCGCTGATGGGCAGCCTAGGTGAAAATGATCCGGTATTTCGTGCCTTTGCAAATGCTAATGAATCCGAGGTAGCTCGCTTGGCCGTGCAGTTGTCTCCCGAATCCAATGGCGGCTCTACGTCGGCGGCCGTGTCGGGCCAAACGCTGGTCAGCAATACGACTCGTAGCCGCACCAGCAGTGCACGTCAGGGTATGAACTCAGGTGATTCGTTCGATGAATCCGGCGTTTGGGTGCACGCGCTTTACAGTGACGCGCATCAAGATCTTCGCCAAGGCGTTCCCGGCTATGATGCCTATAGCCGTGGGATCGCGATCGGCGCCGACGGCAAGCTGAACTCGCAAGCTATGGTGGGCGTGGCCTACAGCTACCTCGATACCGACGTGAACAGCGCAACCGGCAACCAGACTGATGTCGAAGGTCATGCTTTCACGCTGTACAGCGGTTATGAACTGGGGCACTACTTCCTGGACGCCAGCCTTACCTATGGTCTCAACAACAATGAGAGCGAGCGCCATATTGCTGGCACCTCTGCACAGGCCGATTACGATAGCGACCTGTTGGGGATCAACCTCGTCGGCGGCTACGGCTATGATTTGCAAAATGGCCTGCTACTTGAACCGCGTTTTGCAGCTCGCTACAGCCGCGTGGAAACCGATAGCTACCAGGAAAGCGGTTCTTCTGCGGCACTTCGTGTTGATGAGCAGCGTCAGGAAATCGCAGAGCTAGGTGCAGGCCTACGCCTGGCTGGGCGTTTCAGCGCGGGGAAGGGCATACTAGAACCGCAAGCGATGTTAATGGGTTACCGCGACTTTGCCGATGACCGGGCAACCAGCACAGCATCGTTCGTGCGTGGCGGCGCGTCATTCGTGACCCAGGGAGCCGACCCGGCCAATACCACCTACGAAGCCGGCGTCGGGGTGGACTACTTGCTGGGCGCTTTCTCGATGGGTGTCAGCTACGACTTCGTTAGCAAGAGCGACTTCAATGCCGATAGTGTCGTGGCCAAGCTTCGCTACGACTTCTAGTGAGTGAATCTAAGGACGGCCCGTTCAGGCGGGCCGGACTCAAACTGCTCGGCACTGGCTTGTTTTGTGTTCTGCTGAGCGGCTGTCAGTCCTCTCAACAAGCCCTTGAAGCACTCTCGTCAACCCATGGCAGACACGTCACTGTGTTGCAAAGTTCGCCCTACCCGCTCGCTTATAGTGCTCCCTTGCAACCACCAATCACGAGCCGTCTGCGCGTATATGTTGAAGGTGATGGCTACGCCTGGGCCACGGCCACACAGCCCAGCCTCGACCCCAGTCCACGCCAGTTACTTGTGGCTAAGCTTGCCTTTAATGACCCTACCCCCAACGTCTACTTGGCACGCCCGTGTCAATTTATTTCCGCTCCAAGCTGCAGCCCCGAGCTATGGACGGATCGGCGTTTCTCCCCCGAAGTGCTCAGAAGCCTAGATAACGCTCTAACGTTGATCAAGGCTCGCCATGGCAATCATGACTTTGACCTTGTGGGGTACTCCGGTGGCGCTGCTCTCGCGCTACTACTCGCCGCTCAGCGAGACGATATAGAGCAAGTTCAAACCATCGCCGGGAATCTTAGCCCCGCGAACTGGATTGAACATCACGGCCTGCGCTCACTCGATAATGCACTGGAGCCCATAGGGTTCAAAGATAGGCTCGCTCGGCTGCCCCAACGTCATCTATCAGGAAAAGAGGATCGGGTTGTTCCCACTTCCTTGCTGCAAACATACTACGAACAATTCGATAGCGTCTGCTTTCAAATTGTGGTGATTGACGAGGCCAGCCATACTGAAGGCTGGGAACGCGCTTGGAGGCAATGGCAAGCGCGTCCTATAGTGTGCTTGTGATCGGGACCCGCAGCTTAGGGAACTGATGAAAAGGCGAGTAAAAAGGCTAATGTTCAACACCCTTCCCGATTGAGGTGGCTATGATCTACCTTGATGAAGCAATCTTTCCACTTGAAATCGCGCTTGCTGCCGGGCCAGTACATCTTGTATGGCATCGTTCAGCGAATCCCGCATATACCAGCCCATTCCACCAAAGTGGAGCAGGGATTCTCCAGGCAAATAACCGCATCTATCGATAGAGCGGTAGATTTACGGCATATGTGATCCTCGTTGCCTGGGTCAATCTCGGCGGTGGGATACCCTTTTCGATCATCTAGGTTGGCATTGGTATATGGTGCAACGTCTCGCAGTCATCGCAGTTCCAATTGCCCCAGATATGGCTTTCGGCGGTAAACACCCCAGGCGTTTATCCAGATTCTCATTGGCTTCTTCGCAGAAGTTGAACCGCAAGGGATGTGCTCGCTCTTAGGATCAAGCCGAATCTCGACATGTGGCTGCTCGTGCACTTAGACTGCCGGGCGGGCAGTAATTCGGGGTTGACCAGTGATTCCGGTTCGACTTTGATGGCAGGAATGTCAACATCGACCACCTCTTCCAGCAGGCTAACCTGCAGCACATTGCACTGACCGAGCTGATGGCGCTACTCATCTGTAACGCAGCGCCTTCTAGTTTTGATCAAATTCTTGTAGGCCCTGGCCCTGTTGCTCGACTTGCAGCATCAGGGGAGCAATTAGTTGACGGAGCTGGACGGGGGAAGTTGGGACAGGTGAAGCGCTTTGGCTTTTGCGCGGGCTTTGTCATTAACGAACTCCCACACTGCTTATATTTTGCTACCTAGAACCTCTTAACCAAAAAAACGGCCACTTGCTGTATTAGCTAAGTAGCCGTTTTTAATAGTGTTCTTGGTCGGAATAGCAGGATTCGAACCTACGACCTCTGCCTCCCGAAGGCAGCGCTCTACCAAGCTGAGCTATATTCCGAATGTTGCCGAGCAGTGCTTATCTGTGCTTAACAACGGAGGTGGATCATACTTAGCCAGACGTGTTTTTTCAAGTCCTCGGCGGCGCGATGCACCAATTTTTATGCTTGGCGATCAACCGCTAAGCGGGCCAACTGGGCCATGCTGTCGCGGTAGACGCTGGGCGGCAGGGCGTCCAGTTGCTTTAGGGCTTCATCAGCCATCTCTTCTGCCCGCTGGCGGGTATAGTCGAGTGCACCAGTGGCGTGAATAATTTCCAGCACAGCGTCGAGCTGCTCAAGCCCGCCATCGCGAATCACCTGGCGAATCAGCTTGGCCTGTTCCGGCGTGCCTTGCTCCATGGCGTGGATCAGCGGCAGCGTCGGCTTGCCTTCGGCCAGGTCGTCGCCAACGTTTTTGCCCATGGCATCGGCGTCGCCCTGGTAATCCAGCAGGTCATCAATCAACTGAAACGCGAGACCCAGATAGCGGCCGTAATACTGAAGTGCTTGCTCCTGTTCCGGCGTTGCTTCTGCCAGCACGGCACCGCTGTGGGAGGCCGCTTCAAACAACATGGCGGTTTTGCCCAAAATAGTCTCGAAGTAATCCTCTTCAGAGATGCTGGGGTTGCCGATGTTGGTCAACTGCAGCACTTCCCCTTCCGCGATGATACAGGTAGCGCCAGAAAGGATCGCCATAATGCGCATCGAACCCACATCGACCATCATCTGAAACGAGCGGGCGTAGAGGAAATCACCGACCAATACCGACGGCGCATTGCCCCAGGCGTCGTTGGCGGTTTTCTTACCACGGCGCATATGCGACTCATCGACCACGTCATCGTGCAGCAGCGTGGAGGTGTGCATAAACTCAATCAACGTGGCCAGCGGTATATGCTTGTCGCCAGTGTAGTTGAGGGAGCGCGCGGCCAGTAGCGCCAATAAAGGGCGCAAACGCTTGCCGCCGCTTTCAGTAATGTACTGACCGATGGTTTCGACCAGCGGCACCTTGGAGTTAAGCTGCTCGACAATCGTCCGGTTGACGGCTGCGAAATCATCGGCCACCACGGCGTGCAGCGGTGAAGGCGTTGGGCTGTCAGGCTGGGCTGAAGAGACGTTAGCGGTCATGGGATACGTTCATCGCGGCAGATTGAGGCGGTAAGTCCCGCCCATAGTTTTGATCATGTATAGTTTTGATAATGTGTAGTCGTGATCATATGTTGGGGTCATGCTATGGGGCTGTCTGTTAGGCGTCAAGATACGCGCTGTGGTCACGTTATGATACGCCGCTATAAGGAGATGGTAGTGTCAATTGACAAAGGCCTGCGGTCTTGTGGTAAGAGAAGATAGTCGTTATAATCCGCGACCCACTCATCATGCTCCCTGTCAGATGGCTCCAAAAGGGGCGCCACTCGCAGCAGGTCGATAAGAGCGGAAGGCGATGAGCGTTGGTTACGCTGGGCGTAACCGGCATTAACGACAAGTCCGGAGAGCGACATGTACGCAATTATTAAAAGCGGTGGCAAGCAGTACCGTGTTCAAGAAGGTCAAACCCTCAAGCTTGAAAAAATCGAAGTCGCTACCGGCGAAACGATTGAGTTTGAAGAAGTGCTGATGGTCGCTGACGGCGATGACTTCAACATCGGTGCGCCGATGATCAGTGGTGCTAAAGTCTCTGCCGAAGTGGTTTCCCACGGCCGTGGCGATAAAGTCACCATCATCAAGTTCCGTCGTCGTAAGCACCACATGAAGCGTCAGGGCCACCGCCAGTGGTTCACTGAAGTCAAAATTACCGGAATTTCTGCGTAAGCGGTCAATTCCCTTAGGAGGATTTTGCAATGGCACATAAAAAGGCAGCCGGCTCCACGCGTAACGGTCGCGATTCCGAGTCCAAACGCTTAGGTGTGAAACTCTTCGGTGGCCAAGCGGCGACTGCGGGTAACATCATCGTACGTCAGCGCGGCACGCGTTTTCACGCGGGCACAGGCGTTGGCCTAGGTCGCGACCACACACTGTTCGCTTTGAGCGACGGTTTTGTGAAGTTTGAGACCAAAGGCCCGAAAAACCGCAAGTTCGTTAGCATCGTTTCTGCCTAAACGGCTAGTGCTATGCTCGCGGTTGCGAGAAAAAAAGGCCCCGCTATGGCGGGGCTTTTTTGTCGGTTAAATCTCTTTTCCAATCCGTTTTTCCACGATGTTTTTACCACGATTTTTTTAACACCATGTCTTTATCAGTACGCTGGTGGCAATAAAGGGTTGGGAAAAGAGTTGGGAAAAGGTTTGGGAAAACAGTAGTGCATATTAGGGCGGCGGAAGCGGCCGGGAGAATCCAATGCAGTTCGTCGATGAAGCCTCGATTATTGTTGAGGCGGGCAAAGGCGGCAATGGCTGTCTGAGCTTTCGCCGCGAAAAATATGTGCCCAGGGGCGGCCCCGATGGGGGCGATGGCGGTCACGGTGGTAGCGTTTACCTCATTGGTGACGACGCGCTTAACACCCTGATCGATTTTAAATTCCAGCGCTTCTATAAAGCCCAGAACGGTCAGGGCGGCATGGGCCGACAAATGAGCGGCAAGGCCGGTGAAGACCTGCACGTTAAAGTGCCGGTAGGCACCACGGTGATTGATGAAGACACCCTGGAAGTCATCGCCGATGTCACCGAAATTGGCCAGGTGGTGCTGGTGGGTGAAGGTGGACGACGTGGGCTGGGTAACATCCACTTTAAGTCGTCGACCAATCGCGCGCCGCGTCGCACCACGCCAGGTACCGATGGCGACCGTCGCAATTTGCGCCTGGAAATGAAGGTGATGGCCGATGTGGGCCTGCTGGGCATGCCCAACGCGGGTAAATCGACGCTGATTCGCTCGGTGTCCGCTGCCAAGCCCAAGGTCGCCAACTACCCGTTTACTACCTTAGTGCCCAACTTGGGCGTGGTAAAACTGGGGATGCACGAGCACTTCGTCATGGCCGACGTACCGGGCTTGATCGAAGGAGCCTCTGAAGGCGCCGGTTTGGGCCTGCGCTTTTTGAAGCACCTGACCCGCACGCGGCTGCTGTTTCACGTGGTCGACGTCGCGCCGTTTGATGAGTCTGACCCGGTGGAAGCGGCCAAGGCGATTGTCCACGAGTTGGGGCAGTTCTCGCCTGCGCTTTCCGAGCGCCCGCGCTGGCTGGTGCTGAACAAGTTTGACCTGCTGCCGGAAGATGAGCGTGAAGAGCGCGCCCAGCAGATTATCCAGGCGCTCAATTGGGAAGGCCCGGTATTCCGCATTTCAGCGATCAGCAGCGACGGCACCGATAAGCTGGTGCAAGCGGCCTACCGCTGGTTGACCGAGCAGCGTCGCCTTGAGAACGAAGATGAAGAAGCGCTGGCGCGTGAAGAAGAGATGCGCCGCCGTATGGAAGAAGAGTCGGTTGCGCGTACCGAAGATCGTTTGGGTCGTCGGCGTAAGCGCGACGATGAAGATGACGAAGATTTCGACGACGATGATTACGATGTTGAAGTCGAGTACGCGCCTTAGTGGTATTGAGCGGGCGCATCCGGGCGTAAGCTTAAGGTGATAAGCTAAAAAGGGGCTGCGTTCGCGCGGCCCCTTTTGTAGGTGTCTGATTGAGGTGGGGTGGCATGGAAAGTAACGAGCAAATCCTCGGGCGCAGCGCGCTTAGCCGTGCACGGCGGGTAGTGGTGAAGATTGGCAGTGCGCTACTCACTAACGATGGCCGCGGCCTGGACGAAGCCGCTATTGGCGGCTGGGTGGATCAAATCGCCGCCTTGCACCAGCAAGGCATTGAGGTGGTGCTGGTCTCTTCCGGCGCCGTGGCGGCAGGCATGGTGCGTCTCGGCTGGCAGGTGCGCCCCAGCGCCGTGCATGAGCTGCAGGCGGCCGCTGCGGTGGGTCAAAACGTCTTGACCCAGTGCTATGAAAATCACTTTGCTCGCCATGACATGCTCACCGCGCAAATCCTGCTTACCCACGACGATCTTTCCAACCGTAAGCGCTACCTCAATGCCCTTTCAGCGCTACGCACCCTGGTAGAAATGCGCGTAGTGCCGGTGATCAATGAAAACGACACCGTGGTCACCGATGAGATTCGCTTTGGCGATAACGACACGCTTGGGGCGCTGGTCGCCAACCTGCTGGAAGCGGATGCGCTGCTGCTACTGACCGACCAGGAAGGCCTGTTTGACGCTGACCCGCGTCACAACCCCAATGCCCAGATGATTGCTGAAGGGCGCGCCGACGACCCGCGCTTAGCCGCCGTCGCAGGCAGCGGCGGAGCGCTGGGTCGCGGTGGTATGAGCACCAAGGTGCGCGCGGCGCAATTGGCGGCGCGCTCCGGGGCGGTCACGGTCATCGCCAGCGGCCGCCAGCCTGACGCTATTAATCGGATAATGGCGGGCGAGGCTTTGGGCACGTTGCTGCGCCCTGATCAGGTACCCATGGCGGCGCGCAAGCGCTGGCTGGCGGGGCAACTGCAGGTGCGCGGTACGCTGGTGTTGGATGCCGGGGCAGTCAAAGTGCTGCGCAATAAAGGCTCTAGCCTGCTGGCGGTCGGTGTGCGCGATGTGCAGGGCAGCTTTAAGCGCGGCGATATGGTGGTATGCGTGGATGAACAGGGCGCATCAGTGGCTAAGGGTTTGGTCAATTACGGCGCCGATGAAGCGCGCCAGTTGGCCGGGCAGCCCAGCCACCAGATTGAGGCGATCCTCGGCTACGTTGAAGCCCATGAGCTGATTCACCGCGATAATCTTGTGGTCTTATAACCTTGTGGTCATATAACCTTAGTGCCATATGCCGACTATCACGCCGCTGGCGGTAGAGGTACCTGATGCGGCCAGTCGTTGGGTACTAAAAACAGCCGTTCGTAGTGCTCTTCTTCTGGGCAATAAAGCATCACCTGCTGGGGGGAGCGCCACGCTTGTACCCTATCAATAATAGCGGGTAGTAGCTCCTCCGCAGGGCGAAAAACGCTGAGTGGCGGTGTTGCTAGCCGGTGGGTTTTTCCCAGCCATACCATCTTCGGTATAACGGGAAGGCTGGCGACCAGCTTAGGCCAATCGCGCAAATAGCACCAAGTGCCTCGGCGGTGATCTGCCGTTGCCCCCTCCGGGGCTGGCATCTCCGCGTGCCAGGGGTAATAAAGCACGCCGGGCATGGCCAGCCGCTGGGTTAACTGCTCGCTTAAACTTGCTTTAGAAACACCAAGATCCCGTGGCGTTAGCCAATGCGCGAGTGTTTCTAGCGCGGTCGCCGTGGTGGAAAGGGGGAGCTGGTGACGTCGCAGGTGGCTGCACTTAAGCGCCAGGCTGTCTAGCCCGCCGGGGCCAATCCAGCGGCTTTGGCTATTGGCTGCCCCAGGCCCTTCAGGCAGCCCCAAGTAGAACTTAATGGCGACTTCTAAATGCACCGGCGCCGGATTGTCGCGGGTGCGATAGAGCATATCCAGCTCGCCCAGCGTGTTGCGCTTTCGGGTGATGCGCACGTTTTGAGCGAGTAATCGCGTATTGGGTGCGTGGTCTAACAGCGTGTGCCAAAGGCGTTCGTGATAATGGCCCATGCGCGTTGCGCGGCTGCCGTTTAGGGCGGCTAACTGTGGTCGGCCAAGCTGACGCAGCCAGGGCAGTAGGGCACTCTCTAGGCCTAGCTCTTTAAGTGTGGGGCGCCCTCCACAGGGAATCGGCGGCGGCAGCTCCACCAGGTCAGGCGTGGCGACCAGCCAGGCTAAGTCTCTCAGTGCTGACACTGTGTCTAGTACTGGCTCCATGTTGAGTACTGACTCCGTGTTGCCGAGTGCTTCATCCTCCAGCACGCCATGAAGGCTTTCGTTCAGCACGGATGTCTCCTCAGCACCTAGATAAGGTCGGCACTATAAATTTAGCTGCATGACTTTTAATTGCATGACTTTTAGTAGCATAGTTCAGCAGCCTACTATAAACGCAGCGGGCTCCCCGTGGGGAGCCCGCAAAGCAATTAGCTAAAAATATTAATCGCGGTCAATTTGGGTAACTTCGGAAGAGCCCTGACGAACGCTGATTTCTAGTTCGCGGCCATTTTCATCGCGGCCTTCGATATCGATGATGCCGCTTTCATCGATGTCGAGGTCTTCAAACTCGACCATGCCTTCCTGGCTGGCAACGTCTAACGCTTGGCGAATATCGTCTTCGCTCATGCCCCAGGCACCGCTAATCAGGCGCTCACGTTTCTCTTTTAGCGTGTCACCGTTGTCGAGGGAGATTTCCACATCGGCGTACCATTCATCATCCAGCCAGCCTTCTACTTCCACACGGCCACGGCTTTTGATGCTAACTTCTTCGTAGTGGCTGAAACCGTAATCATTGGCGTGGGTCAATACGTCATCGATGCGATCCATCGGCAGCGAATCGGCCTGGGCACTGCCGGCAGCCGCGGCAAGTAGCAGAGCAGAGGTCGGGATCAGCAGCATTTTTTTCATGGTATTCATAGCAAATTCCTTCTTTACGTATTTAAACGTGAGTGTCTATACGTCAATGTTTATACAACAATGTTTATACAACAGTGCATAAACGGCATTCAGCGAATGCGACAGGGAATTTATACCACCGCGATACTTTCCTTAAGCTGACAAAACTGTTCATCTAACGTTCATGTTGCTTTTGGCATGCTTGTACCATGCGTAAATTACTCCGCCACTTTATACAACCGCTGCGCAGCTTCCAACGAGGCACTCGTCGCAACGCCACTGGTTTAGCCCTAGTGCTACTGCTGGTGGGCAGCGCTGTGGGTGACCAGCATTGGGAATCGTTGCACGGCGAAGTGCGCCGCGGTGAAGTGGTGCCTCTTGACTCTATTTTGGATTGGCTGGAAGCCCACTATATAGGTGAAGTGCTGGAGGTTGAGGTGGAGCGTGAAGGGGGATATGTCGAGTACGAAATCAAGCTGCTTGGCCCGCAAGGGCAAATCGTCGAGTTTGAATTTGATGGCCATAACGGTCAACTTATGTCGATTGAAGGCGTACGTATCAACGATATGCGCCGGTAGCCTGTTGCCATCATTTGCCATACAAAAAGAAGGGTAGTTAGCCAATGAAGTGTTTGTTGGTAGAAGATGACCAGGCGCTGGCGCGTGAGCTAAGTCAGGCGCTGCGTGACGGAGATTGGCTAGTCGAGCATGCAGCGACAGGCCAGGACGCCGATTTTCTAGTGCGCACGGAGGCCTACGACACGCTGATTCTGGATGTCGGGCTACCCGATGGCGATGGTACCCGCTGGCTTTCCGCATGGCGGGAAGATGGTATCGACCTGCCGGTACTGATCCTTACCGCCCGGGAGCGCTGGGCTGATAAAGCCGCAGGATTTACCGCAGGCGCCGATGACTACGTCACCAAGCCGTTCGAATCGGCGGAAGTGCTCTTTCGCCTGCGCGCTCTGGTGCGCCGCAGCCATGGCCATGCCCACCCGGTGCTGAAAGTGGGTGAGCTCAGTTTGGATACCCACACCCAGCACGTTTCTCTCGCCGGGCGTCCGGTAGGGTTGACCGCCCAGGAAACCCGTCTGCTGGGTTATTTGATGCACGCCGCGCCGCGGGTCGTCAGCCGTACCGAGCTTTCAGAACACGTTTATGACCGCGATCATGAGCCTGATTCCAACGTGATTGATGTTCAGGTCAGCCGCCTGCGCCGCAAATTGGGCAGTTGGCGCATCGCCACCCTGCGTGGCCAGGGCTATCGGCTATTAGCAGAAGAGCCCGCTAGCGAATGAGTCAAGCCACCACCGCATGGAAAGATCGCTGGGCAAAGCGCTCCATCAGCGTGCGGCTACTGCTGGCCGTATTGGTGATGGTCGGCCTGGCGCTGCCCATCTCGGGCGCGCTGCTATCTCATCACTACCGTGCTTCGGCCACGCAGGCCTTTGACGAGCGTCTGGGCGCCACCCTAAATGTCATCATCGCGGGCGTCACCTACGCCAATATTGAACAGCAGCTAGTCCATGATCGGGCGCTGGGCGACCCGCGTTTTGAGAATGTCTACTCTGGCTGGTACTGGCAAATCACCGATGGCGAGGAAAATACCCTGGCTTCGCGTTCGCTGTGGGATCAGCGCCTGCCGGTCATCGACAATGACACCCTTAGCGCCCGCTCGATACCCGGCCCCCGGGGCCAGTCGCTGCGCGTGGTGGAGCGGGATATCTACCTGGCGCCGCTAGAGGCGCCGCTGCATATTAGCGTGGCGGCTCGGGACAATGTATTAGCCCGCGATATTGGTGAATTTCAACGTCTGCTGTGGGGCGGTTTAGTGGGTTTGGGCGTGCTGTTGCTCGGTGTATTGGCGCTGCAAGTACGCTGGGGGCTAGCGCCGCTTCGGCGTATGCATGCCAATCTGCACGATGTAGAGCAGGGGCGCGCCGAACAGCTGGATACCCGCTTGCCCGACGAGCTGGCGACGCTAGCGGCCTCAATGAACGCGGTATTGGCCCGCGACCAGCGCTTGATTGAACGTGGCCGCCATACTGCTGGCAACCTTGCCCATGCGCTGAAAACCCCGTTAAGTGTGATGCGTCTACAGCTACGCCAATTACCGGAAGCGAACCGTGCCGCCTGGGAAGTGGAGCTGGCACGCGTGGATAGCGCAGTACGCCACCACCTGGCGCGGGCTTCGGCAGCGGGCGAGGGCGCACGCTTTGCGCCGATTGATTTACACGCCACCCTGGCACCGCTGCTCAATGGGCTAGCCAGACTTGCCCAGCGGCGCGGCATTGCGCTGCGCCAAACCTGGCCGCCTGAGGTTCAGGTGCATATGGATGATCAGGATATCCAAGAGCTGGTGGGCAACTTGATGGATAACGCGCTGCGCTGGGCGCATGGCGATGTGCAGCTACAGGTAGAGAGTGATGGGCAGCGGTTAACCTTAACCGTTAGCGATGATGGCCCAGGCATGTCTGAAGCAGAGTGCCAGCAAGCGGTACAGCGCGGTAAACGGTTGGACGAACAACGCTCGGGCAGCGGCCTGGGGCTGGCCATTGTGACCGACCTTGTCGCCCTTTATAGCGGCCATATGAAACTTGGGCGCGCCAGCACTGGCGGGCTGCAAGTGGTGATCGAGCTGCCCGTCGTTGCGCGTACTCGTCGCGCATAATCGTCTCATATTAATAATGGAGACCGCATCGAATGAATGGCACAGATACACTGCCCGATATAGTCGCCGGCCCCCTGTTAAGACGCATCAGCACTACCCGTTTGGTGCTTTGGCTGGTCGCCACCCGGCCGCTGAACATGGCCTTGGTGCTGCGCCCAGGGCGCATCGATAGCCAAACGATTGGTTTGGCGCACCACCAGCAATGCATCGCTATCGGTGAACGCGCATTTATTTACCTGATCGATTGCGAGCTTGAATCAGCGCTGCCCTGTGACGAACGCATTGAATACGACCTGCAGGTGGAATCCCAGCAGGGCGAATGGCGCTCTCTGCCCGAATGGGCGCCGTGGCTGTGCTATGACGTCGCTGCGTATCCCGCTTTTGTGATTGCCTCGCGCCATCACCGTCTGATGCACGGCTCCTGCCGCAAGCCCCATCACGATAGTGCCGACGGGCTGGTGCGCGCCGATAGCTGGCTTGCCGAACAGCAGTCTGCGCCCACCGAATGGCCCGCCTGGCTGTTGATGACCGGTGACCAGGTCTACGCCGATGACGTGGCCGGGCCAATGCTGCGCGCCGTGCATGCGCTGATTGAACGGCTAGGGCTGGTAGATGAGTGGCTGGAAGGCGCTACAGTCGATGATAGTCAGGCGCTTTATCAGTCGCCTGATAGCTACTACCGGCGTGCACAGCTGCTGCCTGATGTGACCAGCAACGCGGCCCTGCGAGAACGCTTTTTCGGCGGTGTCAAAAAGCCGGTGTTTACCTCGGCGAATGCCCATAACCATTTGATGACGCTGGCCGAAATGCTCGCCATGTACTGCCTGGTGTGGTCGCCGACGCCCTGGCAAGTGATTGCGCCAACGCCGCCTGCCTTGGATGAAAAAGACGCCGAGCTGTATCGTCAGGAGCAGGCGGTGATCGATACCTTTGTTGACGGCTTGCCCCAGTGCGCGCGACTGATGGCACACCTGCCCAGCCTGATGATTTTTGACGACCACGATGTTACCGACGACTGGAACCTAACCGCCGATTGGGAGCGTGCCGCCTACGGCCACCCGTTCTCTAAACGCATTATCGGTAACGCCCTGGTGGCCTATCTGCTCTGCCAAGCCTGGGGTAATGACCCGGATAAAATGAATCCGTTAGTCCACCACGCCTCGACGCTGATGGGTGATGGCGACCAACCGCTAGTCTGCGCTGAGCAGGATGGGCTAATTGAACGGCTGCTGCGTTTTCAGGGCTGGGAGTTTCAGGTGCCGGGCACCCCCGCGCTGATTGTGCTGGATACCCGCACCCGCCGCTGGCGCAGTGAACGCAGCCCGCATCGGCCTTCGGGCTTGATGGACTGGGAGGCGCTAATGGAGATGCAGCAGGCGCTGATGGGCGCTAAGAGCGCGGTGATTGTCTCTCCAGCGCCAATGTTCGGCGTCAAGTTGATTGAAGCCATCCAAAAACTGTTTACCGCGGTGGGGAAGCCGCTAGTGGTGGATGCCGAAAACTGGATGGCCCACCGCGGAGCCGCCAATACGCTGCTGCAGATTTGGCGGCACTCCAAAACCCCCGGCAACTATGTGATTTTGTCTGGGGATGTGCACTACTCGTTTGTTTACGACATTGTGGTTCGCCATCAGCGCCGCGCGCCCCACCTGTGGCAAATTACCTCGAGCGGGATCAAAAATACCTTCCCCAAAAACCTGCTCAACACCTTTGACCGCCTCAACCGCTGGCTCTACGCCCCTTGGTCGCCTCTCAATATATTTACCAAGCGCCGTAAGCTAAGCGTTCACCCCCGCGACCCGGATCGCGCCAGCGCCGGTGAGCGGCTGTGGAACGCCAGCGGTATTGGCTTGGTAACCCTTGACGAGAAAGGCCGGCCTATCGATATCCGTCAGCTTGACGCCGACGGCAGCGAAGTGGTGTTTCCAGCCCCCGAAAAACCTCTCTCTTGATCGCCGTTTAGCGCCAACTGCTTGATGCCCTTGATGATTGTCATGATAGCGTCATAAAAATGACGCACGCTTGCAGCTTATCAACAACCTCCAGGGAAGGTGACACATCATCGGCACCACCGAGGGTTACTAGAGTGGCAGAAGAGGGCAGCAGGCAAATGACCGCACAAGAAGGGCAGTGGCTTAACCAGATTATTGCGGCAGAAGAGCTGCACGTGCTCTTTCAACCCATTGTGGATGCCAGCCAACGGGCGATTTATGGTTACGAAGCGCTGATACGTGGGCCTAAAACGTCGCCGCTGCACTCGCCGTTACGGCTGTTTGAGGTAGCTACCCAGGCAGGCAAGTTAGTCGAGTTAGATTTGCTTTGCCGGCGCCTGGCAATACAGCGTTTTGCAGAGCTCGATCTGCCCGGTCTGCTGTTTCTTAACGTGATGCCGCTAACCATTGTCGAGCGCGATTTCCGCGAAGGCTTAACGCTGGGGTTTATTCGTGACAGCGGTTTGCCTCCAGAGCGGGTGGTGATTGAGCTCACCGAACATGTGCCGATCCATGACTACGAGCTAATGCGCCAGGCGGTGGATCACTACCGCACCATGGGCTTCCAGGTGGCGCTGGATGATCTTGGCGCCGGGCACTCAAGCCTGCGCCACTGGTCTGAGCTACGCCCTGATTTCGTTAAGCTCGACCGCCACTTTATCTCCGGGATCGACCAGGAGCCGGCCAAGCGAGAATTTCTGCGCTCGATTCTTGATGTAGCCCGTAGTCTGGACTGCCAGGTGATTGCCGAAGGCGTGGAGACCGCCGCTGAGCATCTTTGCCTGTGGGAGCTCGATCGCGGGCTGGCGCTGCTGCAAGGCTTCTACTTCGCCCGGCCCAGCCAGCAGCCGCCGTTAGAACTCAATATGCTGCTGCCCGCCACCACGCATCTAAAAAGCCCCGCAGGGCGCACCGCGCGGTCTATTTTACGGGCGATTGACGCTATAACGACGGATTGCGCGGTGCCGTCTATCTCCGAACGGTTTCGCCAACAGCCCAGCTTGCGCTGCGTGGCCGTGCTAGAAAATGGTAAGCCCGTGGCGGTGGTGCGTCGTAATGCGTTTTTAACCCTGTTTACCAATCCCTATAGTCACTCGCTGTATGCCAAGCGCCGCGTTCTGGACGTTGCTGACGCACGTATGCTGGTGGCGGAAGCGGATACGCCGCTGGAGATTTTGAGCCAGCAACTGACCGATAGCCGGGATATTGAGCAGGAAGATTTTGTCATTGTTAACGCCAACGGTGACTACCTGGGGATGGGCAATATCGTTGATCTTTTGCGCGAAATTACCGCCATCCAGGTACGCCAAGCGCGCCATGCCAATCCGCTGACCGGCCTGCCGGGCAATATTCTGATCAATGAAACCCTGGCGACCTATTTGTCCACTGGGCAGGGGTTTGCTGCGGCCTACGTTGATCTGGATAACTTTAAAGCCTTTAACGATGCCTACGGCTACGCCCGCGGCGATCACATCATCATTTCGCTATCACGATTACTTCAAGCGCAGGTAGACAGTGTCGGAGGCTTTATCGGCCATATTGGCGGTGACGATTTTATGATGCTGTTACCGCTCGGCCATTGGGAGAGTGTCTGCCAGCAAATTTTGCACTCATTCGAGGTGATGGCGCCGGGCTTCTATGAAGAGGCCGACCGCCTTCAGGGCGGGATTCAAATTGAAAGCCGCCAGAATAGGCTGACGTTTTTCCCCTTTGTTAGCGTCTCGATCGCGGTGAAACCCATCCCCGATACGACCAGCTGTCAATCGTTGGATATCGCGGGCGAGCTTTCTGAATTGAAGCACCAGGCCAAAAAGATCCCTGGCAACAGTCTGTTTGTGGAGCGCCGCGGTCATGAAGCCTAATATCCCTTCGTCAAAACGTCACGAAGTGGTCACATAAGTGCCCTATTTCTGTCACTTGAAGCCGTCAGGATGTTTCCATCTTCTAATAACGCTACAGGTGACCCATGCAGACATTATCTCTCTCCCGCACGTTAATTAGCGCCGCCGTTACTAGTGCCTTCGCCTTGGTCGCGGTGAACGCCTCAGCAGACCTCTCATCGCGCTATGTGGATAACGATGGCGATATGGTCGCCGATGCGCCTAGCGATGAGTCTCAGTGGGCCGACCCCGATACCTTGGTGTTTGCCTATACCCCGGTTGAAGATCCTGCGGTTTACGCTGGTGTCTGGTCTGACTTTTTAGAACATCTTAGCGAAGCCACTGGCAAAGAGGTGCAGTTCTTCCCGGTTCAGTCCAACGCTGCACAGTTGGAAGCGCTACGCGCGGGTCGTTTGCATGTCGCCGGGTTTAATACCGGCAGCACGCCTGTGGCCGTTAACTGCGGTGGCTTCCGCCCGTTTGCCATGATGGCTTCTGACGACGGTAGCTTTGGTTACGAAATGGAGATCATCACTTATCCCGGTAGCGGTATCGCGTCGGTTGAAGATCTCGCAGGGCGTCAGATGGCCTTTACCGCTGAAACCTCAAATTCTGGTTTCCGCGCGCCTTCTGCACTATTGCTCTCAGAGTATGGGCTAGAAGCCGATAAAGATTACAGCACCGCGTTCTCAGGCTCTCACGATAATTCCATTCTCGGTGTAGTGAACAAAGATTACGAAGCCGCAGCTATTGCCAACTCTGTTGGCACTCGGATGATTGCTCGTGGTGTCGTTAATGAAGGTGACTACGAGATTATCTATACCTCAGAAACCTTCCCCACCACGGCTTACGGTTTGGCCCACAACCTGAAGCCTGAGCTTGCCGAGAGCATCCAGGACGCGTTCTTCAGCTATGACTGGGAAGGTACTCCTCTCGAAGCGGAATTTGCTAACTCCGGTGAGTCACAGTTCATTCCGATCTCCTACGAGGAAAATTGGTCGGTCATTCGTACCATCGCGGATGCCACAGGCGTGACGTACGACTGCGATTAATCGATTAGCCAACGCGTTTTATTCGGCCAGGAGGGCTCACCTTCTGGCCGTTTCGCTATACATATGAGGTGGAACGATGTTGACACTAAGTGGCGTAGGCAAGCGCTACCCCACCGGGGATCGAGCGCTGACGGATATTGAACTCACGCTGCCCAAAGGCCAAGTCATGGCGCTGATTGGGCCATCGGGCGCGGGTAAAAGCACGCTGATTCGCTGTGTGAACCGGTTGGTTGAACCTACCCAGGGCAGCATTCGCCTGGAAGACATTGAGCTCACCAAGCTTTCAGGCCAGAAGCTGCGTCATGCGCGCCGCTCGATGGGCATGATTTTTCAGGAGTACGCGCTGGTCGATCGGCTCACCGTGATGGAAAACGTGCTGTCAGGGCAGCTCGGCTATGTCGGTTTTTGGCGCAGCTTTTTACGTCGCTACCCGCAGGAAGCCGTGGTTGAAGCATTCCGGTTACTAGAAAGAGTAGGCCTCCCCCATGCGCTTGATAAGCGTGCCGATGCGCTATCAGGCGGGCAGCGGCAGCGGGTGGGGATTGCTCGCGCGCTGTTGCAAAGCCCCAAGTTACTGCTAGTAGATGAACCGACAGCCAGCCTGGATCCAAAAACCTCGCGCCAGATTATGCGCCTGATTCGCGAGCTGTGCGCAGAGCGAGACCTGGCGGCGATCATCAATATTCATGACGTAGCGTTGGCGAAGCAGTTTGCGGATCGTATCGTCGGCCTGCGGGCGGGTGAAATCGTCTTTGACGGTCAGCCGAGCGAATTAACGAGCGAGATACTCACCACGATTTATGGTGAAGAAGATTGGGATACCACGCCCGAACCGATGGAAGAAGACGAAGAAGAGCAACCCGCCGTAGTGCGTTCGACGTCGCATGAGGTAATGCCCGCTTTAGCGACGGGAGGCGCACGATGAACACAGCGGATACATTGGCCGAACGGCGGCAGCAGGCAGCGCGGCGTGGCCAGTGGCGGCGTCTAGCGGTGATCGAAAATCCACGCCTGCGCTGGGGGCTCGCTATCGGCGCGGTGGTGTATCTCTTTTTAGCGCTTGCCTCGGTAGAGGTTAACTGGGCGCGGGTTGCCGAAGGGTCAGCGCGGGCGGTGAATTTTTTGGGCGCCTTTATGCAGCCCGATTTTATCAGCCGTTACGACGATATTGTCGCGGGGTTGATGGAAAGTTTAACCATGACGCTCACCTCTACGGTTGTGGGTGTGCTGCTCGCGATACCGGTTGGCCTGGGCGCAGCGCGTAATATTTCACCCTTACCGATCTACTTAATCTGCCGCGCCATTATTGCCGTTTCACGCACGTTTCAAGAGATCATCATCGCGATTTTATTTGTGGTGATGTTCGGCTTTGGGCCGCTGGCGGGCATGATCACGCTGGCCTTTGCGACGATTGGCTTTATGGCCAAGCTGCTGGCGGAAGACATTGAAGACTTGGATTGGCGTCAGGTTGAGGCCGTACGCGCAACCGGCGCAGGCTGGCTGCAAATCATTAACCAAGCGGTTCAGCCACAGGTCATGCCGCGCTTGATCGGTCTTTCGGTTTATCGGCTGGATATTAATTTCCGCGAGTCGGCGGTGATTGGCATTGTCGGGGCGGGCGGTATCGGCGCTACGCTGAACACTTCGCTAAGCCGCTATGAGTACGATACCTCTGCGGCGATTCTGCTGATCATCATCGCCATCGTGCTGCTGTGCGAGTACAGCTCAAGCCATGTCCGTCGCTGGACCCAGTAATTTTTGGAGACATTAAATGCCTGTTTCATTTACATCACAGGGTCTGCCGGTTTGGCGACGGCGCACCACGCGCGCGCAATGGTTGCAGTACCTGGCGTGGCTAGCGGGTGTCAGCCTATTTCTACTGTGTTGGAAGTTAATCTCCGACAATACCATGTGGGTGTTCGTCGAGGATGCTGGCCGCCAGGGCAGTGACTTAATTAGTCGCATGATGCCGCCGCGTTGGGAGTATGCCAATGTGCTGTGGAAGCCCATGTGGGACACGCTTAACATTGCAACGCTGGGCACTGTCATCGGCGTCATGATGGCATTTCCGGTAGCGTTTTTGGCTGCTCGTAATACCACGCCGCACCCACTGGTTCGAAGCGTGGCGCTGATGGTGATTGTCTCGTCGCGCTCGATTAACTCGCTGATTTGGGCAATGCTGCTGGTGACCATTCTTGGCCCCGGCGTACTGGCGGGGATTATCGCTATCGCCCTGCGCTCCATCGGCTTTGTGGGCAAGCTGCTGTACGAAGCGATTGAAGAGATTCACCCCACCCCCGTTGAGGCGATTAGCGCGACCGGCGCGAGCCGTATGCAGGTGATGAACTACGGCGTGTTACCGCAGGTTATGCCCGCCTTTGCCGGCATTAGCGTCTACCGCTGGGACATTAATATCCGCGAATCCACGGTATTGGGATTGGTCGGGGCCGGTGGTATCGGTCTGCAGTTGAATGCCTCGATCAACAGCCTCGCCTGGGATCAGGTCAGCGTTATTTTTATCATGATTTTTGCCACTGTGCTGGTGTCGGAGTGGATCTCCGCGCGGGTGCGCCACGCGATTATCTAATCATCGGCTTCCTAATCTGCAAACTGCCTAGATCGGCGAGGTTACCCCTATGCGCTTTCCTGAAGCCGAACAAACAACGATAGATTTATTGCGCCACGGTGAGCCGGTGGGCGGGCGTATGCTGCGCGGCTCTACCGACCACCCGCTTAGTGAAACCGGCTGGCAGCAGGTCACCGATGCAGTGATGCGCCAAACCGTAGAGGGGCATTTACCCTACGATGCGATTGTCACTTCGCCATTAACGCGCTGCCGCGAATTCGCCCTATGGCTGGGTGAAGAGTTTGATCTGCCGGTTCAGGTGGAAGAGGATTTTGCCGAGCTGCATCTGGGGCGTTGGGAGGGCAGAACCCATGCCCAGGTGTTTGCCGAAGAGGGCACTGGGCGAATGAGTGCGTTTTGGCACGACCCCGCTGCGGTGTCTCCGCCCGGTGGCGAAACCCTGCAAGCCTTTGACGCACGATTGGCCGGGGCCTGGCAGCAGTTGTTAAGCAATCCGCCGGGCAAGCATGTGCTGGTAGTGGCCCATCTATTTGTCTGCAATGGCCTGCTGCGCCAGGTGATTGAGCAGCCGCTTTCGCGGGTATTGGCAATGGATTTACCCTACGCGGCAATGAGCCGGGTGCGCCATGAGCGTCATGCGCTGGGTGAAACCAGCTTTGTCGAGTGGATCGGCCGCTAACCATTGGCGGCTAGGTAGGCTTTGGGCCATTATAAAGGCACGTTGGTTTATCGGAGCGGCTGCTGCCCATGCTATTGGTTCGTTTGTGGTCTCTACCTACTGGGTTGGCACCTTTTGGAAGGTGGCTGCTTGCCTGCTTGTTACTATTGGTGTTAGCGGGCTGCGCCAGCCGTGATCTTACCCCTATTGAGGCACCGCCTAACCGCGCAGGACTCTCAATGGAGCGTGCGCTGATTCTCTCCCATGCCCAGCAGGCCATTGGCACACCGTATCGCTTTGGGGGAAATACGCCCGATGGTCTGGACTGCTCTGGGTTAGTAGAAATGACCTACCGGGCGGCGGGTATTCGCGTTCCGCGTACCGCCGATGAGCAGTTTCGCGCCTTGCCACAGGTGAAGGCTCCACGCCCCGGTGATCTGCTTTTCTTTGGCGAGCGCCGCAAAGCTACCCATGTAGGGATTTATCGTGGCAACGGCCAAATGATACATGCGCCTGGCAATGGCCGTGCAGTTGTCAGCGTGCCGCTAGAGATCGATTACTGGCAGGCGCGCTTTTTGGGTGCTGCCAGTCCAGCGCCTTAAGGGGCGCTCAACTCAGTTGGGTGTTAGGCCTGAAAATCCGTCAGGCTTTATGACCTGAATCAATATGGTGCCCCCCAAACGTCCTATACTCGCGCCGCTTGTCATTATTTTATCCACTAAAATTAAGCGTATTTGACTACACGGCAGAGTTCGTCAGACTTAGCTAAACGCGTCAGTTGATGCGGACAATAATATTCGGGCACGCCGCTTACCCCAACGACGCTATTTGTTTGAGGCTAAGCTATGAAAACTATCGTTAACCGCATGTCGATGCGCTTTAAATTTGCCTGTGTATTACTGCTTCCGCTACTTGCCCTTGCGTGGTTTTCCGCTCAAGGCGTTATGGAACGGCGCGCGACGGTGCAGGAGTTTGATCGTCTTCACGCCTTGACTCAACTGGCCCAACGTGCCGGTGATGCCGTGCACCAAATGCAGCTTGAACGGGGCATGACCGCTGGCTTTCTGGGCAGCGAAGGTGAAGCGTTTGGCAACCGGCTAAGTGAACAGCGACCCAACACAGATGCTGCTGCAGAAGCTTTTCAAGCCCAACGCGATGAACTGGATCAAGCGCTGCTGACCCCCGCTGTAACACAACAACTCAACGATATTGATACGCAATGGCAGCGCCAGGCGCAGATGCGCCAGCGAGTCGATGACCTTGAAGTTGCTATGGACGATGCGCTAAGTCACTACACTGGTATCAATGGTCGACTAATGGCTTTTGTCGGTACGTTGTCGCATCTGACTAGCGAAGGGGACATAGCGCGCCAGCTAAACGCCTACGAACAGCTCCTGGAAGCCAAAGATTTGGCGGGAATTGAGCGGGCGCTGCTAGCCAATGCATTTTCAGCCGACGGCATGGCTCCTGCTATGCTGCAGCGCTTTTTGACGCTGATCGGCAAAGAGCAGGCATATTTGGATAGCTTCCGCAGTTTGGCCGGTAATGAGGGGCGCGAGCAACTCGAGCAAGCTTTAAGCGGGCCAGAAATCGAACGCCTGCTGGCGCGTCGCGAACTGGCCATTAGCCAAGCCGAAGAGGGTGGCTATGGGGTGAGTTCAGAGCAGTGGTTCGAGTGGCAGACGGTAAAAATTGGCCGTCTGAAAGCTTTGGAAGATCGTATCGTAGATGCTGTAGTGAGCGAGACCCTGGTGCTGCGCAAGGCGGCGCAATGGGCGCTTTGGCAGTATGCGGTGATTGCACTGGCGGCCAGTTTGATGGCGATTATCGCTGCCGCGGTGATGGTGCGTGCGATTACTCAACCGCTCAACCAAGCGCTGACTAGCATCGCGAACCGAGGTAACGATTTAACGCAACGCCTGGCAATACCTGGTAGCGATGAGTTGTCACAGCTGTACTTGGCGTTCAATGAGTCGTCGGCGGTGACTGAAGCGCTGGTGGCTGATGTGAAGCGCAATGCACAGTCGGTGGCAGTGGCCAGCAATCAGATGGCGCAGGGTAATCAAGATCTTGCGCAACGAACCGAAGAGCAGTCCGCCTCGCTGGTCCAAACCGCGTCGAGTATGGAGCAAATCACCGCGACGGTACGCCAGAGCGCTGAAAACGCGCAGCAAGCCCAGCAAATGACCGGTGATGTGGCTCACCAAGCGAAAGAAGCCACCCAAATAGCGTCACAAGCTCAGCAGGCTATGCAGCTTATCCTGCAAGCCAACGAGCAAGTGAACAGCATTGTGGCGACCATTGATAATATTGCCTTCCAAACCAATTTACTGGCGCTTAACGCCTCGGTTGAAGCAGCGAGAGCGGGAGAACATGGGCGTGGTTTTGCGGTGGTCGCCGATGAAGTACGTAAATTAGCTAGCCGCAGTGCTCAGGAAGCCAGTCAGATTCGTCAATTGATCGACAATAATGCAGCTAAAATTTCCGAAGGCGAGAACTTGGTCTCTTCGACTAACGATACTCTAGGGCGGATCGCCCAAGGCGTGGAGAAAATGGCCAGCGTGGTCGATGAAATGGCGTCGGCTACCCATGAACAGTCGGCTGGGATTGAGCAAATTAACCGTGCCATGGCCCAGTTGGAAGACGTGACCCAGCAAAATGCTGCCTTGGTTGAAGAAATGGCGGCAGCGAGCCGCTCCCTCGATGAGCAAGCGGATGATATGACCAGCAAAGTGAGCGATTATCAGGTGCGTGATAGCAGTCTGGCCGACAACCGTTTAGCACTCTCTCACGCGTAGCTTGCCTGCCATTGTATTACGGAAGCCCTTTAACTTATTACCTCGTCAGCCGATAAGGTACTTTGTAGCGCAAAGTACCTTCGCCGGCATAGGGTGTTAGTATGGCTAGCAATACTATTACCTTCATAATAACGACTCTTATATAGCGACGGCTCGATGGCGATGGCTCTATAACAACGACGAGGAGAGCAAAGACGTATGCATGAATCCTTGAATTTATCGAAGGAACAGTCTTTGTCTCAACAGCACTCCCAGCCAACACCTTCACTGCCCCGTGCGAACGCGATGCCAACAGCATCCATCGACCAGACAGCGTCTCCAGCTGAATCGGTATTTTGCTACGCCAATGAAGCGATCATTATTACCGATGCGGAAAATCGGGTGGTGGAGGTGAACCCTGCTTTTTGTGAGTTAACGGGGATTACGCAGGACAATGTACAGGGCAAAACGCCAGAAGCGTTCAGTATTTTACCGCTGGACGATAGCCGCACCACACGATTGATGCGGGAAGAGCTGCAACTGCGTGACCGTAGCAAAAGCCAGGTGAGCTACCGAAGCCACGATGGCCAATTTTATCCGGGGATGATGTCGATTAATCGCGTGCGTAACGAGCACGGCGAGATTGATCACCATGTGATTGTGCTTGCTGACCTTTCGGCCATTCCGGCCCATGCCCGCCACCTTAATCGAGAAGTTTACTTTGATGCCCTTACGGGGCTACCCAACCTGCAGCTGCTAACACAATTAATTCAAGAGTCCATGCAGCATGCAGACGCTAAGCAGCTCCCCTTGGCGGTGTGCTCGCTGGATATCGATTTTTTCAAAAATATTAATGACCGGCTGGGCTCCACCGTAGGTGATGCGTTGCTGTCTTCTTTTTCGCAGCGGATAAGCCATCTGCTGTTTGGCGATGATGTGCTGGCACGGGTGGGGGGCGACGAGTTTGTGCTGCTACTCCACCATGGAATCGACGACGATTTTTTCGAGAAGCTGTTAGCCTCTATTCGCCAGCCGATGATGATTGACGGGCAGAGTGTTCATCTGACGGCAAGCTTGGGGGTGACGCTCTACCCGAATGATCACGTTCAGGGCGATGTGCTGTTACGGCATGCCAATCAGGCGATGTACCGCGCTAAGCAGCGTGGCCGCGATACTTTTCACTTTTTTGACCCTAACCATGACCGCTTGCTGCAGGTGCGCCATGAGCAGCGTCAGCGTTTTATCGATGCGCTCAATAACCACGAAATGTGCCTTTACTATCAACCCCAGGTCGATATGCGTAGTGGCAATGTGGTGGGCCTAGAGGCGCTGATTCGCTGGCAGCACCCTGAAGAGGGCCTGCTTGCGCCTGGGCAGTTTTTACCCATTATCGATAACACACCATTAGAAGTAGATCTTGGCGAGTGGGTCATTGAGCAGGCGTTGCGTCAGTTGACTGAATGGCATGCTCAAGGCATCGCGTTGCCAATTAATGTGAATATAAGCCCTACGCATCTGTTAGTGAGTAATTTTAGTCAACGTTTAGGCGAGCTATTGGCACTCCATCCCAATGTGCCGCCAGCGATGCTCAAACTCGAAGTGCTTGAAAGTGCGGCGATGCACGATATACAGGCCGCACTGCAAAATATGGCGCATTGCCAGACACTAGGAGTGAGCTTCGCTATTGATGATTTTGGTACTGGGTTTTCGTCGTTAACCCACCTGCGGCAGCTACCGGTCAGCCTGATCAAGATTGACCAGAGCTTTGTTCGCGATATGCTCAGTGATCAGGATGATATGGCGATTGTGGAGAGCGTTATTTACATGGCTAATCGCTTTCAGCGACCCATGCTGGCGGAAGGTGTAGAAACCTTAGACCATGCCAAAGCATTGATGGCGCTAGGATGCGACTTAGCCCAAGGATATGGCATTGCACGCCCAATGCCCTCCGAGGCGCTACCTGCTTGGTTGGCGAATTGGCCTAGGCGTGAAGATTGGAACTCCCTCGCAGCGTCGGGCAATTAAGCGGCTTGCTCATCAGCAGCGGATTCATTCGAGGAGGGCGTATTAGTGGATGATGTCGCCGTGGCACCGTCGCTACGGGCTTGCTCCATTTCACTGCGCTGCATGGACGCTTCGAGTTTGGCTTCCAATAGGTACTGACGCGCCTGGGCGGCCACTTGGTAATCTTTTGGTGAGGGATCCGCAGGCGCCATGGCGGCGGCGATCACGGTCTGCATTTTTTCGATAGTCGCTTGGGGGTCATTGGGCACCGGGCCATAATCAATTGGCACCTCGCCCGCGACCGCATAGCGCTTGCCATCGGGGCCAACTTCATACTCGTAGCTGGCGCCGCCCGTATAGGCGCCGCCTGCTATTTGGTGAGCCATCTCGTGCTGGCGTACTTCGCGGTCGGACTGTTTAAGTTGATCTAAGTACTGAATCTCTTCCGGCGCCATGGGCGTGCCATCAGCCCGTTTGGGGCCAGCAGTGTCGCTGCTGCTCTCTTCGCTAGTGCTTGTCGCATCGGTATCGTCGCTAGATGCCGTGTCTTCTTCAAGTGCACGGCCCTTTGCGGCTTGCTCAACGCGCGGTGATATAGCGTTGGCTGCAGGATGCGCCCAGGCAGCGAGGGAAAGGTTGCTAACGGAAGAAACGGCCATAGGTCATTACCGACTAAGTACGAGTTGGGATACCATGAAGTATTAGCGAGCAATGCCGAGAGTGCAAGTTTGCACGATGCCGACCTGATGTAAACACTATGCAAACCATTGATGTAGTCATTAATCTGAACTACGACGAGTGCCTAGCCCATTACGAAGGGCGTATTGCCAACGTGCGTACCCGAAGCGTGGATGGTCGCTGGGTGATATTTCCCGCTGAGGCGATCCGCCGAGTGGTGAATCGTGACGGCGTGCACGGTATCTATCGATTAAGTTTTTCTGAGCAGGGCCGATTTATTAGCATTAATCCCTTAACCGGACATTGAATTGCCTATGCACCGCCATGGAACATCGATCACCTTAAATGACCTCATTTATTCCATTATTCCCAATTTAAACAGCGCTGAAAAGTTAGTTTTCGCTACGCTAGAAAATTTGATCGAAGCTGCTTCGAACCCGTTGGACATCCTGAAACGCACCGATCAGCGCCGGGCGTTTGGGCTGGAGGTTCATCGCATACGGATGAATCTTGAGCATCTGCTGGGCCGTTACCGGGCCGAGATAGATGCCGTGCTACGCAGCGAAGGCGAGTATACCGGCCCGGTAGTAGAACCCGACCCCCAAGAGGCTGATGCCATTCGTAGCGCGGTGGAAATCTATATACACGTATGCGCTTTCCAACGCGGGGAGCGTCCCCATCCTATTCCTGGGCGTGAACCCACGCCGCTTTATCGGCCATAGCGCAACATTCACAACATGGCATCAACATTGCTTGTATAATGTGACCATTCGACTTTCAGGGTTACCCCCTTGAAAGCAAACAGCCTGCCTACCCGGCGCTGGCTGTGGACACATTAGGAGATATACCATGTCTGCCTCACCTGTCACATTGATGGTGGCTCGTCGCGTTGAGCACGGCCGCTACGCCGATTTTAATCGTTGGCTTAACGAAGGGCGCGAGTTGGCGGCCGATTTTACTGGCTACCTTGGCTCCGGCGTATTGGCGCCACCGGCTGACGACGATGAATACCAGATTATATTCCGCTTTAGCAGCAGTGAAACCTTAGCCGCCTGGGAGCACTCAGCCTCACGCCATGCGTGGTTGGCGCGCGGTAAGGGCTTGTATGAAGCGCCTCATGAGCACCGGGCTACCGGGCTGGATGCGTGGTTTCAAACCGGTACCAGTGCACCGCCGCGCTGGAAGCAGGCCGTGGCCGTCTGGTTGGCTTTCTTTCCTATCTCGTTGATCTTTCAGTTTGCATTCGGTGGCGTACTGGCCGATTGGGCACTGCTGCCACGGGTGGTGGTGAGTACCCTAATGCTGACACCAGTGATGGTGTTTGTGTTTATTCCGCTCTCCATGCGTTTACTAGCGCCCTGGCTGCAAGGTAAGTGGTCACCGCTGGATTTACTGGCGCGTTGGCGCCACGCGCAGCGGTCATGATGCATCGTTCTTAATAAATGTTGTTTGCGTTTGAGCTTCCATGGGGTTCGGCGTTGCGTTGATACTAACCTACGGTTTTTGCTCCTATGATGATGGGCTTTATGGTATTAAGCTAAATGTGCCTATAGAACAGGAAGGTGTCTCCAGTGCAATGCTGGCGGACAACTCAGCCCCATGGAGTATTTATGATCCACGTTCACCATCTGGAAAAGTCTCGTTCGCACCGCATACTGTGGCTACTTGAAGCCCTTGAACTGGACTACGAATTGGTGGTTTACCAACGCGATGGCAAAACACAGCAAGCGCCTGACTCACTGAAAAAAATCCATCCATTGGGTAAGTCTCCGGTGATTACCGATGGCGATCTGACCGTGGCTGAGTCAGGTGCAATCATTGATTACCTCGTGCAGCGCTATGGGCAGGGGCGCTGCCAGCCTTCGTCTGATGATATGCGTGCATGGGTGGATTATCGCTATTGGCTGCACTATGCCGAAGGCTCATTAATGCCACTTCTAGTGATGCAGCTTGTGTTTAGCCAAATTCCCAAACAGTCACCCTGGCTGATTAAGCCACTGGCTAAAGGGATTAGCGATACGGTAAGTAAGCGCTTCTTAGCGCCGCAGCTTAAACAGCATCTTAGCTTTATTAATCAACATCTGTCGGCGCAGGGTAATTTTGCCGGGCCGTGGCCCAGTGGCGCTGATATTCAAATGAGTTTCCCGCTACAGGCGGTAGCCGCCGTACAGTCGCTGGAAAAATATCCTGCCATTGCCGCTTTTGTATCACGCATTGAGCAAGACGCCGCTTGGCAACGAGTGGTGGAGCGGGCGGGACCGCTTACCATGCCCGGTCAGTGAACATCTACTATGTACTATTTAGCATCAGCTGCAGCTCTCCCGGCGGAGCTGCTGGGCAGCATTGACGACTACTTGGGGCGTTGGAGTATCGCCTTGCTGCTCCTTTTTCTCCTTTGGGCGCTGCTGGGCATTCTGTTGCTTAAGCGGCGTATGCAGCATAACCGGGCGCTACTACAGACCAATAAAGAGATGCTGGCGACTATCCTGGATAGCGTCGATGCGTTTATTTATATCAAATCCCCGACCTTAGAGTACCAATACGTTAATCGTCGTATTAGCGATCTATTTGGTCTACCCGCCGACAAAATTATCGGCAAGCGCGATGAGGCGTTTTTTGACGCAGGGAGCGCCGCTGAAATCAAGCAGGTTGATCGCCAGGTATTGGATTCAGGAAAAAAAGTAACGGTAGAGGAGAGTAATGTCTTGCAAGGCGAAAGCCGGGTAAGGACGTTCTTATCGATTAAAATGCCGCTTTCCATGTCGCCAGGTGCGACCCCTTCCCTGTGCGGTATTTCGACCGAACTGACTGACTACCTCGAAATGCAGTCACGCACCCACTATCTGGCTTTCTATGACTCGCTAACAAGGCTGCCCAACCGGCGGTTGCTGATGGACTCCTTAACGGCTGCTATTGAGCATGATGAGTGGGCCGAGTCCTATAGCGCGGTCTTGGTTATCGATCTGGATAATTTCCGCTTAGTGAACGATATCCAGGGCCATGAGAGTGGTGATCAGTTATTGATTAGTGTTGCTGAACAGCTACGCCATCGGCTTGAAGAAGAGGTAACGCTGGCCCGCTTTAGTAGCGATGAGTTTGTTGTGCTGATCAATAATCTGGGCGAGCAACAGACGAACGCCGCGCTAAAAGCCGAGCGTGTGTCGCGCCAACTGTTAGAAACCATTGCGCAATTAAGAAACAGCCACTCGTTACCGATCAGTGCCAGTATTGGCATTTCGCTGTTTACTGGGGGGGGCACGCACAGCATGGATAGCGTGCTGCAACAGGCTGACATGGCGCTGCAGCAGGCGAAAAGTGCGGGAGGCAATACGCTGTGCTTTTTTAACACCGAGATGCAGACCACCGTATTGGAACGGGCTAGTTTAGAAGCCGATTTGCATCAGGCGCTTGAGCGCAACGAGCTGACGCTGAACTATCAAGTGCAGGTCGACCATCAGGGCGTGACTACCGGCGTTGAGGCGTTACTGCGCTGGTACCATCCCTTGCGTGGTTGGGTCTCCCCCGCATCGTTTATTCCGCTAGCGGAAGAGAACCGGCTGATTGTGCCAATCGGTTACTGGGTGCTGCGTTCAGCCTGCGAGCAGCTAGCGAAGTGGTCGCATCAACCGGCCTATGCCCCGTTAAGTATTTCCGTCAACGTGAGTTCAGTGCAGTTTCAGCAGCCGGAGTTTGTCCGTGATGTCGAGGCGCTGTTAGCAGAAACGCAGGCGCCGCCGAGTCGGTTGGTGCTCGAGGTGACCGAGAGCCTGTTGATGCGCGAGCCAATCCGGGTGCGCAGCACGATGTTGAAACTGCGTGCTAAGGGGATTCGTTTTGCATTGGATGACTTTGGCACGGGCTACTCATCGCTTAGTTATCTGAAGCGCTTGCCACTAGATGAGTTGAAAATTGATCAATCGTTTATTCACGAGCTGCTTACCGATAAAACAGACGCAGCGATTGTCGATACCACGATTCTGCTTGCGGTGAGTTTAGGCTTAACCGTGGTCGCGGAAGGGGTGGAGAAGAAAGAGCAGCTCGATTGGTTAAGAGGCCACGGCTGCTACCGTTATCAAGGCTACCTATTTGGTCGTCCGACACCGATTGAGTATCTTTTTGAGAGCTATTAAAAAACCCCTTTTCAGCACGCTGAAAAGGGGTAAAGGTTAGCGTCTATCTTTCTGGCTTAACTGAAAAGCGCAAAGCTATCGGCGTTAAGCCACATATGCACCAAAATACTGGCGATGTAGCCAAGTAAAATCACCGGTGACCAGCGCAAGTGGCCCATAAACGTATAGGAACCCCTGGCCTGGCCCATCACCGCCACACCGGCCGCGGAGCCAATCGATAGCAAACTGCCCCCGACACCCGCGGTTAAGGTAATCAGCAGCCACTGACCGTGGGACATATCGGGTTCCATGGTCAGCACCGCAAACATCACCGGAATGTTGTCTACCACGGCGGAAACAACGCCTAATACAATATTGGCAGCGGTGGCGTTCCAGCCGGTATACAGCGCTTCTGACAACAAGCCCAGATAGCCCATAAAACCAAGCCCGCCAACGCACATCACCACCCCGTAGAAAAACAGCAACGTGTCCCACTCGGCGCGCGCTACGCGGTTAAAGACATCGAACGGCACCACGCCACCCAATTGCTCAAGCTTCTTGTTGTCGCCGCGGCGACTATAGCGTTCGCGCTTGCGTTCCAACGAGCGAGGCAGACTGCGGCGCAGGTAGTAGCCGAAAAACTGTAAGTAGCCCAAGCCGGTCATCATGCCCAGTACCGGAGGCAAGTGGAGTAAAACATGGCACATAACAGCGGTGGTAATGGTTAACAAAAACAGCAGCACAATGCGCCGGGCGCCACGCTTCAACCACACATCTTCATAAACGCTGGAGGGTTTTTCATCCTTGATAAACAGGCTCATGATACAGGCTGGAATCAGGAAGTTGACCAGCGCGGGGAAGAACAGAATGAAGAACTCCTGGAACTCCACCATGCCCGCTTGCCATACCATTAGCGTGGTAATGTCGCCAAAGGGGCTAAACGCGCCCCCGGCGTTGGCGGCAACAACGATATTGATACAAGCGAGGTTAATGTAGCGCTGGTCGCCCTCGGCCACTTTGGTTACTACGGCGCACATCAGTAGCGCGGTAGTGAGGTTGTCGGCAATTGGCGAGAGTACAAAGGCAAGGCCGCCGGTCAGCCAAAACAGCGTCCGGTAGTTGAAGCCTTTGCGCAGCATCCAAGAGCGTAGGGCATCGAAAACGCGGCGCTCTTCCATCGCGTTGATGTAGGTCATGGCCACCAGCAAGAACAGCATCAGCTCGGTGAACTCCAAAAGCGTGACGCGGAAAGCGTGCTCGGACGCGTCCGACATGCCGTTTTGGACATACACCCAGCCGATGAGGCTCCAAATGATACCGGCCGCCACCAACACCGGTTTAGACTTGCGCATATGGATCTTTTCTTCCGCCATGACGAGCGCATAGGCCAGGACGAAAATCGCTACCGCGAAAAAGCCAACGGTAGAGGTAGTTAGATCTAATTCACCGGTCACTGCAAAAGCACTGGGGCTTACGCCTAATAGTAAGGCCGCTAACAAAAAAAGCCAGCGACGATATAATCGTGGCTGGCAAGAGGGTTGGCACAACGTAGGCATGTGACGCTCTTCCTCATGGTTAAGTTGTCAGGAGTAGTGTAAAAGCAGCCATATTCTATCAGTCTATATTGCGCCGCAATACCTTATTAAAACGAACGAAAGTAGTTCTTCTTAGGGCAATAGCATCTTTTTTTAGTAAATTAATCTTTTAGGTAATGGTAAATATTTCAATATTAGTTTTAAAAAACGATTAATAGTCGATTCAAAATTATACTATCGCCGTATAGCACTGTTGGATCAGATTCAGATTCTATATCTGCTTTCGCTAATGTTTTGATTCAAAAAAGACCTCGTGAATGCGGTCAGGATGGTGTGCAGGGCGGAGGAGGAGAGTGCCCGGCTAAGTGCAGTCGTGATATGTTGAGGCGAGCCACGCTCTTAGCTTGGTCATGTAACAACTGGATAAGATAAAAACGAGGCCGATTAAAAACGGCTACTGAATACGTTAAGGAATACAAAGATGCGCAATCCCTTTCGCTCCCTATATCGCACGCTTGGCGTGTCGGTGGCTACGCTCGCCTTGGCAGGTACTGCTCTCTCTGCCAGTGCTGAAACCCGCGTGACCTATAAATCGGCTTCAGCGGGTACCGCCTATTATCAGATGGGGGTAGAGCTCTCTGAGGCGATTCGCCAGGGTACCGATGACGCTATTATCCTCACCCTGGAAGAGAGCCAGGGCTCGGTACAAAACGTAATGGAGGTGATGGCCCGCCAAGGTAACTATGTGTTTACCACGCCACCTGCTTTGGTTGAGCAGGCCATGGCCGGCGAGGGCGCCTTTGCCGAACGTCAGAATCCCCGCTTTCAAGAAATTCGCGGCTTATTTCCGATTCCCTCTATCACCATGCACTTTGTGTTAGCGGGTGACGAAGGCGTGGCTGATATTTCCGCGCTTGAAGGCAAGCACTTACTGATTGGTCGAGGCACCTTTGGCGCCCGTGAAGCGGCTCGTTACCTTGAGTTATTTGGCCTGGAAGAGAGTGTAAAAATTGCCGATGCGGCGATGGGTAGTGGCCCCGATGCACTAAAAAACGGCCAGATTGATGGTTTTGTGACCGCCAGCTCCTTCCCCTCTCCCAACGTGATTGAGACAGCCGCTAGCATGCCGGTGACCTTAATTAGCCTCACCGATGAGCAAATCGAACAGATCGGTGCACCACGCCAAACGATCCCCGGCGGTACCTACCCTGGTGTAGATAAAGATGTCGAAACCACGTCGCTACCGGTGATCGCTTACACTACAACGTCGATGGACGACGAGACTGCCTATACGCTAACCAAGACGTTTTGGGAACGCCGCGATGCCATGGCGGAAGAGGCTGCGTGGTGGAGCAGCATTAGCCCCGATATGTTGGCAAACATGACCGGCACGCTCCACCCAGGTGCGTTGCGTTATTACCAAGAAGCGGGGGTAGAGGTGCCTGACGCTCTGCGTTAATCACTTTTTTCCATCCTCCACCCTCCATCTTCCCGCTGCCACGGTATTTGCGCTGTGGCAGTACTGTATTGATGCAGTATTGATAGGCAATTTGGCATGCGTGTTTTTACCTCGTCGCCAGCGGCGATCCTTTCTAATGATCGCTCAATAGCGCCGGGCTGGATGGCGTTAGGTGCGGTCAGTGTGGTGTTCCATCTTGGCTTGATTTTTTATGGTTTAACGCCTGCGCTCGTTAGTCGGCCTCTGCATATGGCGCTGCTGTTGCCTTGGGTGCTGGTCTATATGGCCAACACGCCGACGCAGCGAATAAGCGGTTGGATACTGACGGTATTGGGCATTGCTGCATGTGGCTATATCGCGTTTAACGAAGCTGCGCTAGCCAACCAGTACGGCTTTATTGATACCCATCTACAGATGGGCATTGGTCTGTTTTTGATTGCTTTAGCGCTAGAGATTGCCCGCCGAGCCATTGGTTGGCCTCTTCCGCTGGTGGCCTTGTTGGCCTTACTGTATGGCGCTTTTGGTCAGTATGTGCCGGGCGCTTTTGGTCACCCAGGGCTACCGCTGCCCAGCATGGTGGGCACGCTCACGATTGCTGAAGGTGGGCTATGGGGATCGCTGACAGGAGTGAGTGTCAGCGTGGTGGCGATTTTTGTGATTTTCGGCGCGGTACTCAACGCCGGAGAGGCAGGCCAGGGGTTTATGAATCTGGCCAGCGCGGTGGCAGGGCGGCTCACCGGTGGGGCTGCTAAGGTTGCGGTGATTTCCTCGGCGCTGATGGGCTCTATATCCGGCTCAGCGTCTGCCAACGTCGCTTCCACTGGGGCAATCACCATTCCCTCCATGGTTCGTTTGCGCTACCCGCGTTCGCTGGCTGGCGCGGTGGAAGCTGTTGCTTCCTCCGGCGGACAAATTATGCCGCCGCTGATGGGCGCGGGTGCGTTTGTGATGGTGGAACTGACCGGCACGCCGTATACCCAGATTATGGCCGCGGCCTTGCTACCAGCGGTGCTGTACTTTCTGACCGTCTGGGTAGGTATTAATGCCTATGCGACCCGGCATGATCTAAAGCCCGTGGCCGAAAGCGAGCGCCCCAGCGTGAAAGAGGTAGTGATTACCTCGCTGTTTTTCGCCATCCCCTTTGTCCTGCTGTTAGAACGCATCTTTAACGGCGGCTTTACTCCCCAGTATGCCGCTAGCATTGCGATTTTCGCGGGAATAGCGCTGCTTTTCTTTAATGTGACGCTGCGCTTTTCGCTCCCCGGCTTTACCAGCCGCTTAGCCGAGGCAGTGGTCACCGCTGGGCGTCAGATTGCCGTCATTGGCGCCATTATCCTGTGTGCCTCGCTGGTAGTCGGTGTGCTGTCGTTGACGGGGTTGGGCGTCAAGATCACCTCAGGCATTTTATCGCTCTCCAACGACATGCTCTGGCCAGCTTTGCTACTAACGGCGCTCGCCTGCTTGATTTTAGGTATGGAGGTGCCGACCACCGCCGCCTATGTGATTTGTGTCTCTGTCGCAGGGCCTGCCCTGACCTCGCTAGGTTTGGAACCGCTTTTGGCGCATCTGTTTGTATTCTGGTACGCGCTGCTCTCAACGATCACGCCACCGGTGTGTGGCGGTGTGTTTATCGCTGCGGGCATGGTGGGGGAGAACTGGCTAAAAGTCGCAATCAAAGCAATGGCGTTAGGGATAGGGCTATACATCATTCCCTTAGCCATGGTGGCTAACCCAGAGATGATCCAGCTGGCCTTTAATCCTTCCGGCGCTTTGTTAGATGCGCTGAAGGTGGCGATTGGTTTAGGTGCGATCTCTTACGGCGTTATTGCGCGAAAAGCGCTGTGGCAGCGGGTCGCGTTGATCGTGGGAGGCATTATTCTGATCTTTATAGTTTAGCTCGGCTGTTTAAACATCAGCGTCTAGCCGTAGCGGCGAAGAGGTGGGTAGTGGGGTGGTGGCAAACATTACCCAGATATCCAACGCAGGTCCCAGTGACTGCACTAAGCGCAGTTGCTCGGGCGCCTGCTCAAGCACCTCTTCGGCGCAAATGCCCGCCTCAAAACGTCCCGCCAGAAGCCCTTCTGCCACTGCCACTGTGGTGGGGGCGTCTATGATCTCTGTATAGGCCGTTAAGTCGGTGTAGTAGCGTGTCGCCGGTTGTAGCGCTACCTGGGTGGGGCGAACAGCGGCGCGTTGGGCAATCAGCGCCAGTGGCTTGCTGCCGGCTATAAAGGTGTCCACGGGATAAGCCCGATGCATATAGCGGCCAACACAATCGCTATGCGTTGCATGAGCGGTGCACTGTAGAACGTAGTTCACTTGACCAGCGAGGAGCGCCTGAAAGGCCTCTTCAAACTGGCTGAAGAGTGTCACGCTGCCTTCGCCAGAGCAGCGCATTTTGAGATAGCGCTTGGCAATCAGTTCATGGTTATTGCCACTAGGCCCCAAGGTTGCAATGTGCACGGTGATTTTTCTCCACGCTAAATGATCAAGTCATCGAGCCAAAAGCGCTGGAGCTTTTGGCCTGGCACAATTGACGATTAGATCATCTTAAAAGATCGTAAAGCTTAACGTTATATAAGCGGCATAGCCTGCGAGCAGTGCTGCCCCTTCCCAGCGCGACAGGCGCATACCGGTATACAAAAACAGCACCAGTACACCTGCGGCTCCCAGCATTACCCACTGGTCAAACATGGCCACCCGAGGCGCAAGGGGCAACGGCTGTAAAAACGCAGAGATACCCAGAATGCCTAACAGGTTGAAAATATTGCTGCCCAGAATATTGCCGACGGCAACATCCGCATGACGGCGTAGAGCAGCAATTACCGATACGGCCATTTCTGGCAGCGAGGTGCCTACAGCGACAATGGTTAAACCAATCACCGCTTCGGAAATACCCATGGCCTGGGCCAACCCAATGGCGCCGAATAAGAGTAGCTGTGACCCACCAATCAGCATGCCCAAACCAATCACTAGCGCTACGGCTATCATCCAGCCTGTGGTGGGGAGCTTGGTCATCTCTTCTGCTTCCGAAGCGTGCATTTCTGCTGCGGGAATGTGCTGACGGCTTTCACTTAAGTAGGCCCAAACAAGATAGCCGGCGAGGCCCGCTATAAAAATTGCGGCATCAAAGCGCCCCAGCGCACCGCCGAAGGAGAGGCCAATAAACAGCAGGCTGGCTAGCACTACGACCAGGCCATCCCGGCGCAGCGCTAAAGGTTGAACCACCATTGGGCAAATAACCGCGCACATGCCCAGAATCAATAAGATATTGCCGATGTTGCTGCCCACAATGTTGCCAACTGCAATGTCAGGCTGCTGGTTAATCGCGGCATCAATCGAAACCACAAGTTCAGGGGCTGAGGTACCAAAACCAACCACCACAAGCCCTGTTAGCAGTGGCGAAACCCCAACTCTTAGTGCGCCAGCCACCGCGCCGCGGATAAGCGATTCCCCTCCGAGGGTCAACAGGGCAATACCCGCCAACAAACTAAGTCCATATAGCATGTTAAAGTCTCTTCCAAAGTGCTCGCCAGGCCGTAAATGACGCGGGATTCACAAGGCAAGCCAAGCGCGCTAGGCGGTCGGATTAATAGTGCCTAACTTGCTGGCAAGATTACGGCTATTTTGGTAGTTTGCGCGGTTTTAAAACGGCTAGTAAGAGGCAGAACAACAAATTAAAAAGCACAAAGGCTTTGACCTGCTGCCAACTACATGGCAAGATGTGTGCAGTTAGTAAGTTAGCAAGCAAGCATGGTTCCAGAAGCATTCGAATTCTTTCGGTAGTCTGTAATTGTATTCCTTGTTCTACTCACTATTTATCTGGGTAATACCAGGATTTTTACAATTCGCGACTCGCGAAAAGGATTTTATATCATGGCAACTGGCACAGTTAAGTGGTTCAACGATTCTAAAGGCTTTGGCTTTATCGCTCCTTCTGACGGCAGTGATGACGTTTTTGCTCATTTTTCTGAAATTCAGTCTGATGGCTTCAAAACCCTTCCAGAAGGCGCTAACGTTTCTTTTGACGTTACCCAGGGTCAGAAAGGCCTTCAAGCTTCAAACATTAAGCTTCTTTCTTGATCCTAGCGATCATTTAAGTTCTCGAATCTTCTAGATTCGATGATCGGGCCCCGCTTAGGCGGGGCCCGATGCGTTTGTGTCCGCTAAAAAATATTTCCCTAAGAACAGCTGTACCCGTTATTAGATCAGCAAAAGCTCTGCGATCAATTCCTTAGTTTCATAGGTGTTTATTCGCGTAATGCAAAAACGAGCTTGATTTGTTGTTATGTTATAATATATCTTTTTTGGTGACTTGTTTTATGAACAGCCAAAGGAAAACCGAATATGACAGCATTGCCACTTAAAGCCGCCAGCGCACTTGTATTGAGTGCATTGATACTGACGGGCGTTCAAGGCGTTAGCGCCAGCGATCATGAGCATGATCACGACCATGTTCATAACGACCACGACCACGACCACGACCACGACCACGATAGCGATATCTATTCAGGCTATTTTGATGATGAGCAGGTTGAGGATCGTGCGCTTTCTGATTGGGAGGGCGATTGGCAGTCCGTTTATCCCTACCTGCAGGATGGCACGCTGGATGAAGTTTTTACGCAGAAGGCAGAGAGTGGCGATAAAACCGCCGATGAGTACAAAGCCTATTATAATATTGGTTATCAAACGGGTGTAGATAGGATCGTTATCGATGGCAATAGCGTCACCTTCTACGAAAATGGTGAAGAGAGATCAGGCAAGTATCAATACGATGGCTATGAAATTCTAACTTACCAAGCAGGTAACCGAGGTGTGCGGTTTATCTATGAGCTTGAACAAACATCTGACGATCTGCCTCAATATATCCAATTTAGCGACCACAGTATTTACCCCACTGATGCGCATCACTACCACCTTTACTGGGGCGATGATCGTGAAGCGCTGCTAGAAGAAGTGACGAACTGGCCTACTTATTACCCCTCGGAGCTAAGTGGCGATGAAATCGTAGATGAGATGCTGGCTCACTAATTAGTGGCGATGAATAATAGCTTCTTTTTAATACGTGGGTGAGAAGCAAAGCGCTGGCAGAAATGCTGGCGCTTTGCTTTTTATGGGTACAAATGAAATGTTGTGTTTGAAAATTAGGCCTAAGCTTACATCTGTGTGGTGCTACCAAAAACGTGAGAGGGACGCTTACTATGCGCTTGTTCAAATTCTTTCTGGTCGCCTGGCTTTTGGTTACAAATGGCTATGCCATGGCTAGCGCGGCGTGTGATAACGCGAATACGCAAACAGAACTAAACCAGTGCACGGCAATGTCGTACCAAACGGCCGATGACAAACTTAACGAGGCTTACCAAGCGCTGGTGGGCAAGCTGGCAAGTAATCCAGGCTCGCTTGAAAAACTTAGAGCGGCGCAGCGGGCCTGGATCGGCTTTCGTGATGCAGAGTGTGCGTATGAAAGTAGTGCGGTAGAAGGCGGTAGCGCACAGCCTATGGTCCGCAATGGGTGCCTTAAAGTACTCACAGAGCAGCGCACGGAGAGATTGCGTGAGCATGCTAGCTGCGAAGAAGGGGATTTGAGCTGCCCGCGCTAAAAGGCGTTCTTTTGCGGTAAATTAGGCTGCTACAGACACAAAAAAAGCACCCGTAGGTGCTTGATTTGTATAGTAAGGTGGTGGAGGCGGCGGGAATTGAACCCGCGTCCGCCAGCACGCGCCTATTGGCTCTACATGCTTAGATTCCGTCATTTAGTTTAGCGCGACTGACTCCGACGGTCAGGATTCAGCAACGCGAGCCTTCTAAAGTTTAACGCTTGGCGAGAAGACACCACCAAACGCGGTCCTATCAGCTTTAGCTCGTATCCCCGCAGTGATGAATAGGCACATCACCTTGGGGCCAGACAAGAAGCTAACAGTGTTTAAGCTGCTAGCGCGCCTTGAGCGTAGTTTTCGTCATTTGCGACTATTTTTTCGTGATGTGGGATTTACGAGATACATCACGCTCTCGGCATGCACCGCAAGGGTTGTCACCAGCGTCGAAACCATGTCGCCCCCTTAATACAGGTAAGCATTCTAACGTGCTCACAGCTGATTGACCAGTTAAGCCTTGGTATGTTCCCGCATAATCCGACCTTTTTGACGGTTCCAGTCGCGGTCTTTTTCTGTGGCGCGCTTGTCATGCAGCTGTTTACCAGTCACTAGCGCTAGCTCACACTTCACTTTATTGCGTTTCCAATAAAGTTTAAGAGGCACACAGGTATGGCCTTTGTCCTGGGTGACTGAAAATATCTTGGCAATCTCTTTACGATGCAGCAGCAGTTTACGGGTGCGCGTCGGGTCGGCAATCTCGTGGGTGCTTGCCGTGTTAAGCGGCATCACATGACTACCCAGCAGAAACGCCTCGCCGTTGCGCACCAAAATGTAGGTATCGGTGAGCTGAGCTTTACCGGCCCGCATGCTTTTAACTTCCCAGCCAGCGAGTGATAGACCTGCCTCGAAGGTTTCGTCGATATGGTATTCAAATCGGGCCTTCTTGTTTTGGGCGATAACGCTGCTACCGGGACCTTTACTGTTACCTTTCTTAGTGGCCATGGAACCTCATAATTAATCTGTCAGTGGCATCCCCTTCGTTATTTGGGGAGGCGTGATACCATTTAGGATCTGAAAAATGTTTCCCATGATACGCTTTGGGCACTGTGAAGTCAGCGGAGAGGTCAATGCCAACCGTCAATCGTTCCGCCTTAGTGCGGCACACCCCCCAGAAAATGTTCGATCTGGTTAATGACTTCGAGCGCTACCCGGAGTTTTTGCCAGGCTGCCGTCAGGCGCGTTTGCTCGAGCATGATGATGTGCATCTGATCGGCGAAATGACTCTAGGGCGCGCTGGAGTCGAGCAAACCATTACCACTCGCAACGAACTTTTTGCGCCTGAGCGTATAGAGCTTTCGCTGGTAAAAGGTCCCTTCAAGCGGCTTAAAGGTCGCTGGCTATTTATCCCCATGGGTGAGGGTGCCTGCAAAGTGAGCCTTGAGATGGAATTTGAGTTCGCCAATCGTCTTCTCGGTATGGCGTTCGGCAAGCTCTTTCAGCAAATCGCCGGCCAACTAGTCGATGCCTTCACCAAGCGGGCTAATGAGCTGTATGGGCGCTGAAACGCTCGCCATTGAGGTAGCCTATGCGCTTCCATCTAGACAGCGCATAGTGGCTCTGCGCGTGCCTGAGGGCACGACCGCGCGCCAGGCCGTTGCTTTGGCTGATTTGCCCGCACTATTTCCTGATGTGCCCGGCGATACGTTTTTTCAGGCACCGCTGGGTATCTTCGGTAAGGCGCTACGCAATCCCGATACCCAGCTGTTACGCGATGGGGATCGTGTAGAAGTTTACCGACCGTTGGCTGTTGACCCCAAGGTCGCTCGCCTAGAGCGTGCTAAGCGCCAAGCGAGCGACCTGGGCGGGTAAAGCGCTTTAAGGCTGTTGAGTGGGCTGTACGCTCGCTGGTGGCCGTATCTGGGTGCTCTCTTCAGGTAGCGCATCCATTGGGTCAACGCCTTCCGTTGCCGGGCCCATGCTGCTCTCACCTTCAAGCGGCAGCGGTTTGGATAAATCACCCTCTTGCTCAATGTTTATTAGACGACCCTGTGGATCGAAGGTGAGCGTTACGCGGCGCTGCTCTACATCGCCATACGCTTTATCTAAACGAAACACATAATCCCACTGGCTGGCGTCAAAGGGCGCTTCTAGCAACGGTCTTCCCATCACATAAGTAACCTGCTCTTGGGTCATTCCTGGCTGAAGCTGGCTAACCATTTCCTGAGTGATCAGGTTGCCTTGGGGAATATCGCGCTTGTACACGCCTACGTAGCTGCAGCCGCTAATAACGGTAAGGGCAACGGAGAGCGTGATGATTTGAGTCAATTTTTGCATTTGGGCCTATTCTTCACTATCGTGGTTTCGGTTGATCATACCCGACCTAACCAGTTACTGCGAAGAGCGACCATGGCCGATCAGAACCATGAATTGCGCAAAGCCGGTCTAAAAGTGACCCTGCCGCGCGTCAAGATACTTCAAATTCTCGAAAATGTTTCGGGTCAGCACCACCTTAGCGCGGAAGAAGTGTACAAAACACTGATCGATGCGGGCGAAGATGTTGGCTTGGCAACCGTATACCGCGTATTGACTCAATTTGAGTCAGCGGGCTTGGTTATTCGTCATAATTTCGACGGAGGACATGCGGTATTCGAGATGACCCAAGAGGATCACCATGACCACATGGTGTGCCTTGAAAGCGGTGAAATCATTGAATTTGTTGATGAGATCATCGAGCGTCGTCAGCAAGAAATTGCTGAAGAGCACGGCTACGAACTAGTGGATCATGCCCTGGTGCTCTATGTGCGTCCGCGCGGTTCGGACGTAACGCGCCAGGACAGCGGGCCGACGAACAAGAAATAATGTTCCTGGGTCGTCGCTAGTCTAAAATGTTAGTCGTTGTTCGAAATGTCAGCGCCCCTAATCTACTGGGCCGAATTCGCTAAGTGAATTCGCTCAGTAGTTAGGGGCGTTTGTGTTTGTCCAGTCCTTTGGCGTATCAGGTATCTGGTATCAGTGTGGTGGACGCTGGCTGGCGTGGAGCATCTCCCGCGCGTGAGCGAGTGTTTGGTCAGAAAGCGTCACACCGCCTAGCATGCGTGCCAGTTCGCTGATGCGCCCCTGTTCGTCGAGGAGTGCCATTTGAGTCAGTGTTGTATCGCGCTTCGCCTGTTTCTCAATGTGTAGGTGCTGGTGCGCCTGTGCCGCCACCTGGGGGAGGTGAGTGACGGTCATAACCTGACCGTTTTCGCCCAGTTTGCGCAATAGTTGGCCAACGATCTCTGCGGTGGCGCCCGAGATGCCCACATCCACTTCGTCAAACACCAGGCTGGGCACTGTTGAGTGCGTCGCCGCGACGACTTGAATCGCCAGACTAATCCGCGACAACTCGCCGCCGGAAGCTACTTTGGTTAATGGGCGAGCGGGCTGGCCGGGGTTGGCGCTAATTAAAAACTGCACACGATCAAGGCCTTCAGGGGAGGGCGCGTCTTTGGCGGTGACCTCCACTTCAAAACGCGCTTTGCCCATGGCTAGAAAGCCCAGCTGCTGCTGCACTTCTTTGCCCAAGCGAAGGGCCGCTTTTTGGCGGTTCTCGGTGAGTTTTTTCGCCTCTTGGCGGTAGCCTTCGCGTAGCTCAACTACCCGCGCACTAAGGGCTTCAAGGTCATTGCCGCCTTCTTCAAGCTGCGCAACTTCCCGCTTTAGGTCAGCATGCAGGGCGCATAGCTCTTCAGGGGCAACGTGGTGCTTGCGGGCAATCCGATGCACGTCGGTCATTCGCTCTTCTACCCAGGCGAGCCGTTCAGGGTCTAATTCGGTGGTGCTGGCGAGGCGGTTGAGTTCGCTGGAGGCCTCTTCCACTTGAATGCGTGCATCGCTCAACATGGCCAGTGTGTTGGCCAGGGTGCCTTTGTCGCTCCCCGGTAGCGCGCTTAAGTGAGCGAACGCCTGGTTGAGTAAAGACAGCGCACCGCCTTCATCGCTGGCGCAGCAGTCGGCGGCAAACTGGGTTTCGCGCAGGGTCTCCTCCGCGTGAGCCAGGGTGTGCTGCTCTTCTTCTAGGGTGGTTAATTCACCCTCCGCTAAAGCAAGCTGATCCAGCTCCTCTACCTGATAGCGCAGCAGTTGCCGTTTGGCTTCTACTTCACTGCCTTCTTCGCTTAGCTTCTTCAGCTGACGACGTGCATTGCGCCATTCGCGGAACGTTTCGGCTAATTGAGCGCTGGCATCGTTTAGGCCTGCGTAATCGTCTAGCAAGGCAAGGTGAGTCTCTTCGCGCATTAAAGCGTGATGAGCATGCTGGCCATGAATTTGAATCAGCTGCTCGCCGAGAGATTTAAGGTCGGATATGGTCGCGGGTTGGCCGTTGATCCATGCTTTGGAACGGCCGTTGGCGGTGACCACGCGGCGCAGTAAGCACTCTTCTGCTGGGAGCTCCCGAGCCGTTAGCCACTCGACGGCGGCGGGCAGGTGCTGAATATCGAAACGCGCGGAGAGGTCGGTACGCTCACGGCCGTGGCGCACGCTGCCAGCGTCGGCACGCTCGCCCAGGCAGAGCCCAAGGGCGCCTAACAGGATCGATTTGCCCGCCCCGGTCTCCCCAGTAATCGCGGTCATACCGCCGGTCAAGTCGAGCTCTAAGTGATCGACAATGGCGAAATCTTGAATAGCTAGCTGAGTAAGCATGGCGCCTCCTGAGGCGGTACAGCATAGAAGCTGGATACTTATCCAATAGTTGTTGATTTATACAGTAGTTAATAACTCACTTCAATGCACCTCTTGAGATGGAATTTATGGCCCCCATATAGCTTGCATGATCAGTTAAAGCGAGTGACTTAAAGGCTTACTTCTTTGCGCGTTGCCCGCGTGGCCGCGCCCTACTTTTGAGGAGCACAACATGGCGAAAGAACCGCAAACACCGATGGACGATGAGCTAGCCCGCCACGAGCAAGAAGCCGATGGCGCCGAGCAAGCGGCTGAGAAGGTCGCTGAAGAGCGCTTGATGGAGGGCGAACTTGAAGGGTTGATCAATGACGAAGAGGCGCTAGAAGGCAGCTCCGACAACCCCGAAGCGGAAATGCTAGCTGCCCAAGTGGGCGAGTTAGAGCAGAGCTTGGCTGAGGCTAAGGATCAAGCCCTGCGTGCCGCCGCTGAAGCGCAAAACGTGCGCCGACGTGCGGAGCAGGAAGCGGAAAAAGCGCGCAAGTTTGCCCTGGAAAAGTTCGTTAAAGAACTGCTGCCGGTAGTGGATAGCCTGGAAAAAGCGCTTGAGACCATGGAAGAGGGTGCCTCAGACGTTCACCGTGAAGGCGTCTCAATGACCTTGAAGATGCAGCTGGATGTGCTCAACAAATTCGGCGTTGAAAGCATTGAGCCCCATGGTGAGCCCTTCGACCCGCAGGTGCACGAAGCGATGACCATGGTGCCTAACCCGGATCTTGATCCGAACACCGTGATGGACGTGATGCAGAAAGGCTATTTGCTCAATGGACGCCTGGTGCGCCCAGCCATGGTCGTAGTGAGTAAAAAGGCCGATTAAGCCACCGGCGGCACAGAGTCTGAAATAAGAGTGTGAAACAAGAGCGTGAAATAACAGTGTGAAAAAAAAGCCCTTGAAATGTCAGCGGCGGCCCCCAAATAAAGGGCAACCCCGCGGGGAAACCCGCAGACAAGCTTTAAAAGCTAAATTTTCAGTTTTGTAACAACCGAATTCGAGGTATTGCTATGGGACGTATAATTGGTATCGACCTGGGCACCACTAACTCTTGTGTGGCCGTGCTCGATGGTGACAGCGCTAAAGTTATTGAAAACGCCGAAGGCGGCCGTACGACGCCTTCTATCATCGCTTATACCGATGATGGTGAAACGCTGGTAGGTCAGGCGGCTAAACGTCAGGCCGTTACTAACCCAGAAAACACCCTGTACGCCATCAAGCGTCTGATTGGCCGTCGTTTTAAAGACGACGTTGTTCAAAAAGACATCAAAATGGTGCCGTACAAAATCACCGAAGCCGACAACGGTGATGCCTGGGTTGAAGTAAAAGGCAAAAAAATGGCGCCGCCGCAGGTAAGCGCGGAAGTGCTGAAGAAAATGAAGAAGACCGCCGAAGACTACCTGGGCGAAGCGGTGACCGAAGCGGTCATTACCGTACCGGCCTACTTCAACGACAGCCAGCGTCAGGCGACCAAAGACGCCGGTCGCATTGCGGGTCTAGACGTTAAGCGCATCATCAACGAGCCGACCGCTGCCGCACTGGCCTACGGTATGGACAAATCGCGCGGCGACAAAACCATCGCGGTCTACGACCTGGGTGGCGGTACCTTCGATATCTCAATCATCGAAATTGCCGATGTCGACGGCGAAACCCAATTTGAAGTGTTGGCCACCAACGGTGACACCTTCCTGGGCGGCGAAGACTTTGACTTGGCGCTGATCAACTACCTGGTTGACCAGTTCAAGTCTGACAGCGGCATTGATCTGTCCGGCGACAACCTGGCCATGCAGCGTCTGAAAGAAGCCGCCGAGAAAGCCAAAATTGAGCTTTCCAGCGCCCAGCAGACCGACGTGAATCTGCCTTACATCACCGCCGACAACACTGGCCCGAAACACCTTAACGTTAAAGTGACACGCGCCAAGCTGGAATCGCTGGTAGAAGAGCTGGTTCAGCGCTCGCTCGAGCCGTGCAAAATGGCCCTGAAAGACGCTGGCCTTTCTGCGTCTGAAATCGACGAAGTGATCCTGGTCGGTGGCCAGACACGTATGCCGATGGTGCAGAAGAAAGCCGCTGACTTCTTCGGTAAAGAAGCCCGTAAAGACGTTAACCCGGACGAAGCGGTTGCCGTTGGCGCAGCGATTCAGGGCGGCGTACTGGGTGGTGACGTTAAAGACGTTCTGCTGCTCGACGTTACCCCGCTTACCCTGGGTATCGAAACCCTGGGTGGCGTGATGACGCCGCTGATCGACAAGAACACCACCATCCCGACCAAGAAGACACAAACCTTCTCTACGGCGGATGACAACCAAACGGCGGTGACCATTCACGCCGTGCAGGGTGAGCGTAAGCAAGTGTCGCAGAATAAGTCGCTGGGTCGTTTTGATCTTGCCGACATTCCGCCTGCACCGCGCGGCGTGCCCCAGATCGAAGTCGCCTTCGACTTGGATGCCAACGGTATCCTGAACGTGTCGGCAAAAGACAAGGCCACTGGCAAAGAGCAGTCGATTGTCATCAAGGCGTCTAGCGGCTTGTCGGAGGAAGAGGTTGAGCAGATGGTGCGCGATGCCGAAGCTCACGCCGAAGAGGACAAGAAGTTCGAAGAGCTGGTGCAACTGCGTAACCAAGCCGATGGCATGATTCACGCTACGCGCAAAACGGTGGAAGAGGCGGGTGATAAAGCCACTGATGACGAGAAGCAGGCGATTGAGACCGCAATCAGCGAGCTGGAAGAAGCGGTTAAAGGTGACGACGTCGATAACATTCAGAAGAAGCTGGATGCACTGACCGAAGCCTCTGGCCAGCTAGCCCAGAAGATGTACGCCGAGCAGGCCGAAGCGGCGCAGCAAGAGGGCGGTGAAGGTGCCGAGAACGCGGGCACCAAGCCGGAAGAAGATGTGGTTGACGCCGAGTACGAAGAAGTCAACGACGATCAGAAAAAGCAGTAACATCCTCTTTCTGCCAAGGTCAGCGGTGACGCGGGAGCTTACTCCCGCGTTGCTGTTTCCGCGGCCAAGACGCACGTAACTAATTATGACGGTAAGTATGTCGTTAAATATGCAGCTAAATGTTATGTCGTTAAATATTCAGTTGAGTGCGTAGCTAACCAGGAGGCGTAGGGCCTATGTCCAAACGCGATTATTACGAAGTCCTGGGTGTCGAAAAAGGGGCCGATCAGAAAGAGATCAAGAAGGCCTATCGCCGTCTGGCGCAAAAATTCCACCCTGATCGAAACCCGGACGATAAAACCTCAGCGGAAAAATTCCGCGAAGTGTCCGAAGCGTATGAAGTGCTCAGCGACGGCGAAAAGCGCGCTGCCTATGACCAATTCGGCCATGCGGGCGTTGATGGCCAAGGTGGTGGCGGTGGTTTCGGCGGCGCAGGTGCCGGCGATTTCAGCGACATTTTCGGCGATGTATTTGGCGATATTTTTGGCGGAGGCGGTGGTCGTCGCCGTGGGCCCAATGCCCCAGCACGCGGCTCCGACCTGCGCTATAACCTAGAGCTGGATCTGGAGAACGCCGTTGCAGGCACCACAGTCGATATTCGCGTTCCGCGACATATCGAGTGTGACCGCTGCGATGGTGGCGGCGCCGAGCCAGGCTCCTCGAAAGAGACCTGCCCGACCTGTCACGGCCACGGTCAGGTGCGCATGCAGCAGGGCTTCTTTGCTGTGCAGCAAACATGCCCCACCTGCCATGGCTCTGGCCAGCACATTAAAGTGCCGTGCCATAAGTGTAATGGCGAAGGGCGCGTACGCGAGACTCGCACGCTGTCCGTCAAGATTCCGCCCGGCGTGGATACCGGCGACCGTATCCGCTTGAATGGCGAAGGCGAAAGTGGCGTTAACGGTGGCCCGCCTGGGGATCTGTACGTGCAGGTGGCGATCAAGCCGCACCATATCTTCCAGCGTGACGGAAAGCACCTGCAGTGCGATGTGCCAATCAACTTCGTCGACGCAGCGCTAGGTGGCGAGCTTGAAGTACCCACGCTAGACGGCCGCGTGAAGCTGAAAATTCCGCCGGAAACCCAAACCGGCAAACTGTTCCGCCTGCGCGGTAAAGGCGTCAAGCCCGTACGTGGCGGCATGCCAGGCGACCTGCTGTGCAAGGTGGTAGTGGAAACGCCGGTCAAGCTTAACGACGAGCAGCGCGACCTACTGCGCCAGCTGCAAAAGAGCTTCGACGACAGCAATAGCCACAACCATTCGCCTAAGAAAACCGGCTTCTTCGACAGTGTGAAGAGCTTCTTTGAAGATATGAAGCCGTGATTCTGCGATAATGGTTATCAGTTAGTGGTTTGGTTCAAAAACCCTCGGTTCGCCCGGGGGTTTTTGCTGTTTAAGGAATGTTAAGCACAATGGATCACCTTGAAGAACGGCCCACCATGGGTATTTTGCTGCGGGTACTGTCAGGCCTATTGTTTACCGGGATGCTGGTGTGCATTAAGGCAGTCAGTGACGACGTGCCGGTGGGTCAGTCGGTGTTTTTTCGCTCGCTGTTTGCGCTGCTGCCTATCGTGATTTTTCTGCTGCTGCGGCGGGAGTTTCCCCACGGGGTAGCGACGCGCCGCCCGCTGGGGCATGCGCTGCGTTCTGGGCTGGGAGCGGCGGCGATGTTTGCCTCTTTTGCAGCGGTGGCGCTTCTGCCCGTTGCTGAGGCAACCCTGCTGGCCCAGCTAACGCCGGTGTTTATGGCGATAGGCGGTGTGCTGTTGTTGGGGGAGCGCTTCTCGCTCTACCGCGCTGGCGGCATAATATTGGCGGTTGCTGGAGTGGCAGTGCTGATTTTGCCTGGGCTCAATGCCAGTTCCGGTAACGGCCAGGCGACCGGGTACGCGCTAGGGGCGCTAAGTGCGCTGTTAACCGCTGGGGCGCTACTGACCGTCAGGCGTATTTCGCGCACCGAGACGGCAGCTTCCATCGCTTTCTATTTTATCTTGGTGGCTGCGCTGGCCGGGTTGGCCACGCTTCCATTGGGCTGGGCAGCGCTTAATCGAGTTGAGTTCGCGCTCTTAGTGCTATCGGGCCTGTTTGGCGGCGCTGCGCATATCGCGATGACATTAGCTCTACGCTACGCCGAGGCGTCGCGTTTAGCGCCGTTTGAATATATTGCTCTGGTGTGGCCCGTGCTTGCCGATTGGGTGCTGTTTGGCATACCGGTCTCCAGCGGCTTCCTGCTAGCGCTACCGCTGATGTTATCCGGGGTAGCGCTAGCGGCGATGGAAGGGCGGCGGCTTAAGTTAACGGCTAGATGGCTGCTTCGACGATAAGCTGTGGCTGACCTTTCGAACACGGCTCAATACGCGCTGCTACCTGGTAGACCTGGCGTAGCAGCGAAGGAGTGATCACTTCAGCGGTAGGGCCGCAGGCAATCAGGCGGCCATTCTCTAGCAGCATGGCCGCGTCGGCGAAGCGTAGCGCATGCCCCAGGTCGTGGAGTGCCACCAGAATCAGCATCTGGCGCTCGTCGGCCAACCGGCGCAGCACCGTTAACAGGCTGATTTGGCGGTTAAGGTCGAGCGCCGAAGTCGGCTCGTCCAGCATCAAAATCTCCGGCTCTTGGACCAGCGCTTGGGCGGCGCTGACTAACTGACGCTGCCCGCCGCTAAGATCGCCGATATCGCGTTCGCCAAGGGCCGCGATAGAGAGCTCCTCAAGCGCGCGATCAACCTGTGCTAAATCCTCAGGTTGTACTTTTAATCCGCGCCCCTGCATACGCGCCAAAAGCACCGATTCATATACTGTCAGCACGGCCTTGGCGCCGGTGTCCTGAGGCATATAGCCCACGGGGCGCTCGGCGCTGGTGCCGCTGATAATCACCTCGCCTTCGCCTTTCAGTAAGCCCAGTATGCGTCGAAAAAGCGTCGATTTACCCGCCGCATTAGGGCCCAGCAGGGCCACGATTTGCCCACCTTGAAAGCAGGGGGTGGTGATCCCTTCCAGAATAGGCTGCCGCCCATAGCGGGCGGATACACGGTTTAGTTGTAGGGTTACCATGAGGCCTTCTTGTGGTTAAGCACCAGAAATAGGAAGAAGGGAATGCCCACCAGCGAGGTGATAATGCCAATGGGAATAATGGTGCCGGGGATAATGATCTTAGAAATGACCGAGCCAACGGAGAGGATCAGTGCGCCGCACAGCGCCGAGCCGGGCAGGAAGAAGCGCTGATCCTCGCCCAGTAAAATGCGCGCAATATGCGGCCCCACCAAGCCGATAAAACCAATAGTGCCCACGAACGCCACCGCGATGGCGGCTAGTAGCGATACCAGTACCAGCACTTCCAAGCGTAGCGCGCGGGGATTGACGCCCATGCTCTCGGCTTTGGCGTCGCCCAGGCGCATGGCGGTCAGCGCCCAGCCATGCCGGGCAAGCAGCGGCATCGACAAGGCAAGAATGCTAAGGGCGATCCAGAACTTGGGCCAGGTGGCTTTGGTCAAACTGCCCATGGTCCAGAATACCACCGCGGAAACTGCCTCTTGGCTGGCAAAGAACTGAATCAGCGCCATTAGCGAGTTGAAAATAAACACCATGGCGATGCCAAGCAGCACAATGGTCTCTACCGTCACGCCGCGCTTAAGGCTTAAGGCATGAATTAAGAAGGCGGTGAACATGGCCATCACGAAGGCGTTGATGGGCACCACAAACTCAATTGCTGCGGGTACAATGGCGACACCAAATGCCAGGCCCAGAGCGGCGCCAAAACTGGCCCCGGCGGAAATTCCCAGCGTAAAGGGGCTGGCTAGCGGGTTGCTTAGAATGGTCTGCATCTGCGCCCCGGCCACCGACAGGCTGGCGCCGACCACCAGTGCCATCAGCGCCACCGGCATGCGGATTTCCCACAGAATTACCCGCGCCTGCTGACTGACATTGTCTGGCGTAAATAGCGCTGCGACCACTTCGCCCAGGCTATAACGGGCAGGCCCGAGCGCCAAGTCAACGCAGAGGCTAAAAAACAGCGCTAACACCAGTGCTACCAATATCATTTGGCGGCGGAAAACCTGGCTATGGTAGAAGGCGCGTCCCTGTGAGACGTGCTCTGACACCTCTGTTTCCGATACCTTCGTTTCCGAGACTTGCGTATCAGTCGTCATGCAGCGATATCCAGTAGCCGGGTTCATAGTCGATGGGTAGGAAGCGTTCGTGCAGCTCTTCCATCGTAGCGTTGGGATCCAGGTCTTCAAACAGCTCGGGGTGTAGCCACTTGGCTAGCTGCTGCACGGCGACGAAGTAGTAGGGGCTGTTGTAAAACTGGTGCCAAATGGCGTGGAAGTTGCCCGATTCAACGGCCGTAATGCCGGTCATCGCGGTGCGCTCGGTCAGCGCTTCCAGCTTGGCGTGCGCTTTTTGCATATCCGACCCCGGCCCTACACCCACCCAGCCGCCGCCAGGCACATAGGCATCCCAGTTGCCGCCGGTGACAACGACGTGATCGGGGTTGGCGGCAATAATCTGTTCAGGGTTCAGGTTGCCGAAGCTGTTAGGAATAATGCCCTCGGCAATATTGCTACCGCCCGCCAGAGTGACATAATCGCCAAAGTTGGCAGGGCCAAAGCTCATGCAGCACTCGTCGGAGTAGCCGCCTGCCCGGTCGATAAATACGCTGGGGCGATCAGGGTTGGCCTCGGCAATCACATCGGTTACCCGTGCCAGTTGAGTCTCGGCAAATTCGATAAACGCTTCTGCGGCCTCTTCATCGTCCATGATCTGGCCGATGATGCGCATGGAGGGAATGGTGTGCTCAAGTGGGTCTTCACGAAAATCCACGTAGATGATCGGTATGCCCAATTGCGCCAACTTGTCGTCGTAGGCGGCGTCTTCGGTGGCAGCTTTTGCCTCAATGTTCATCAGCACTACGTCAGGGTTAAGCGCGGCGGCCTGCTCTACATCGAAGGTGCCGTCTTTGAAACCGCCAAAGGTAGGGATGTCTTCAATCTCTGGGAAGCGCTCTAGATAGCGGGCATAGTTATCAGGGTCCGCCTGAGAAAAGTCTTCGCGCCAACCGACCACATGGGCAAAAGGGTCTTCCGGTTCGAGTAGCCCAAGCAGATAAATTTGCCGCCCTTCGCCTAAAATAACCCGATCAGCAGGGGCGTCTAGGGTGACCTGGCGGCCAGCCACATCGGTGATGGTGATATCGTCAGCCACAGCAGTGGCGCAGCAAGCAAGGCTGATAAGCGTACCAAGCAGAATTTTTACAGGCGGAGAACTGAGCATTTTTTAACTCGTTGGTCGATATTGGTTAACAGGGCTGGCATCACTGATGCGCTATGACGATTTGATAGCATAGAGATGCAGTTGCTATTGTAACTGATTAGCGTTTGGACAGCATCACTGGGGTACAGCACTTAATGGTTCACATGCTACGCTTTGCTCTTGCCATTTATTCTTCGGCGACGGCTTCACGTCTTGGACTCTGAACGGCAATGGGTTGTTGACGCTTTTTAGCTAGCAAGTACTTACATTTATGGAGAGGCCGCTATGCCTTTATCTCGTGTTGAAATCATCACGCCTTCCGCCGAACGTTTAATGAATCGACTCTGCAAACACTGGGCGCACAAGTTGGAGGTCGAGCAGAGTGATCAGCAAGCTACCATTACGTTTGCCACCGGCACCTGTTTAATGGTGGCTGAGGCCGATAAGTTAGTAGTGGCCCTCGAAACCCTCGAAGAGGAGCATTTGGATGAGCTTGAAGGTGTGGTCGAGCGTCATCTGATGCGAATGGCAGGCGATGAAGAGCTGGCGATAGTGTGGGAGAACTGAGTTGCTCTTTGCGAGGTTAGCCATTGTGGGAGGGAGCTTCAGCTCGCGTATGTCGAACGCCGAATGCGCCGGCGCCTCTGCTATAATCGCGACAAATTTTGATCTCGCTTTTTTTGCACGCAACTGAAACGCAGAGCGCAGGAGTTCGCATGACTCGAATTGCCATAGTAGGCGTGGCTGGCCGTATGGGCCGGACATTGGTAAACGCTGTAGAGCAAGAGGCAGAGGCGACGCTAGCCGGTGGGATCGTGGAGCCCGGCAGCTCCTTGGCGGGCGCCGACATTGGCGAACTTGCCGGGGTGGGTAAGCGCGGCGTTGTCGCAGTGGATTCCCTGGAGTCGATTGTCGATGACTTTGATGTGTTAATCGACTTCACTGCTCCGCAGGTCACGCTGGCTAACCTGGTGTTCTGCGCTGAACACGGTAAGCGTATTGTGATTGGCACCACCGGCATGAGCGATGTCGAGCTGGCTGAGCTTGATAGCTACCGCGATAAGGTAGCCATGGTGTTCGCGCCTAATATGAGCGTTGGGGTTAATTTAACCCTGAAGCTGCTCGAAACCGCTGCCAAGGCACTGGGCGATGAAGGCTACGATATTGAAGTGATCGAGTCTCACCATCGCCATAAGGTCGATGCACCTTCCGGCACCGCGATCAAAATGGGCGAAGTCATCGCCGATAGCCTGGGCCGCAACCTGAAAGAGCACGGCGTGTTCGAACGAGTAGGGCAGTGCGGCCCGCGCACCGACAAAGAGATCGGCTTTGCCACCGTGCGCGCGGGGGATATCGTCGGCGAACATACTGTGATGTTTGCTACCGAAGGCGAACGTATCGAAATCACTCACAAAGCTTCCAGCCGGATGACATTTGCCAAAGGGGCGGTACGAGCTGCGCGCTGGGTCGCTGGCAAACAGAACGGCCGATACGATATGCAGGATGTGTTGGGCCTGGATTAAGGAATCACTCATGCTAGAACGGCCCTGACATTAAGGGGTAGTCTTAGGTCAAGAATTCCTGTAACATTTCAAAAATTTTGGCCGGGTGGCTTAGAAATCTTAAACGGCGCGCTTGTTGCGTTGGCCAGCCCAAAGCCTGCCCCCGAGTCCGCTGGCAGTTTTGATGTTTAGTGTGTGGCTTTGAAGGGCATCGAACAACAAGCGGGATGAAACCGATTCTTTTTATCGGCTTCGTCCCGCTTTTTTACGGCCCTTGTTTTACTGACAACAGTTTTAATGGCAACAGTTTTAATGGCGATAGTTTGATAGCTAGCGTCGTGGATTAATGAAGAAATTGCTGAGCCTGCGCCCCACAGGCTCCCACCAGCATGGGAGGATCTTGTTTTGAATAACCCCGCATTGAGCAAACCCGCAATATTGGCCCTGGAAGATGGCAGCGTGTTCCACGGTATTGCCATTGGCGCGGACGGATTAACCAGCGGTGAGGTGGTGTTCAATACGGCCATGACCGGTTATCAAGAAATCCTCACCGACCCCTCCTATACCCGCCAAATCGTTACCCTCACCTACCCCCATATCGGCAATACTGGCATTAATGCCGAAGACATCGAATCAGCTTCTATTGCCGCAGCAGGCTTGGTGATTCGCGATTTACCGCTAATGGCCAGCAGCTTCCGCTCTGAACAGTCGCTGTCGGACTACCTGAAAAGCCAAAACGTGCTGGGCATTGCCGATATTGATACCCGCCGCCTAACGCGCATTTTGCGTGATAAAGGTGCGCAGAACGGGGCTATTTTGGCTGGCGATGATGCTGAAGGCGATGACGCGGTGGCACGGGCGCTGAAAGCTGCCAAGGCATTTCCTGGCTTGAAGGGTATGGATCTGGCCAAAGAAGTGTCGTGTAAAGAGGCCTACGAGTGGTCGGAAGGTGAGTGGACGCTGGGTGAAGGCTACGCCGATGCGTCTAAAAGCGAGCGCCCCTACCATGTGGTGGCATACGACTACGGGGTGAAATTCAACATCCTGCGCATGCTGGCCGCGCGTGGCTGCCGCCTGACAGTCGTGCCTGCGCAAACGCCTGCCGCTGACGTGCTGGCGATGAACCCGGATGGTGTATTTTTAGCCAACGGCCCTGGCGACCCGGAGCCCTGTGACTACGCTATCAAAGCGATTCAAGAGGTGCTGAAAACCGATATTCCGGTGTTCGGTATCTGCCTGGGTCACCAATTGCTGGCGCTCGCGGCAGGGGCGAAGACGGTCAAAATGAGCCACGGCCACCATGGTGCCAACCACCCGGTGCAGGATTTGGACAGCGGCACCGTGATGATCACCAGTCAGAACCACGGCTTTGCGGCGGATGAAGCGACCTTGCCTGCCAACGTGCGCGCCACACACCGTTCGCTGTTCGACGGCACCTTGCAAGGCATTGAGCTTACCGACCGACCGGCGTTCAGCTTTCAAGGTCACCCGGAAGCGAGCCCCGGCCCGCGCGACGTGGCACCGCTGTTTGATCGCTTCGTTGCAATGATGCAGGCGCGTCGCTAACGCATCCTATCGCCTCGCTGTATCGCCGTCTTTTGTCGCTCATCGTTACCATTTTTTGCGGGAACCGTTATGCCTAAGCGTACCGACATCAACACTATTTTGATCATTGGCGCTGGCCCGATTGTGATCGGCCAGGCCTGCGAATTCGACTACTCTGGCGCCCAGGCGTGTAAAGCGCTGCGCGAAGAGGGTTACCGGGTGGTGTTAGTCAACTCCAACCCCGCCACCATCATGACCGACCCAGCCATGGCCGATGCCACCTACATCGAGCCAATCACCTGGCAGACGGTAGAGAAGATCATCGAGGCCGAGCGCCCTGATGCGATTCTACCCACCATGGGCGGCCAGACGGCGCTGAACTGCGCGCTTGAACTTGAAAAGCATGGCGTGCTGGAGAAGTACGGCGTGGAGATGATTGGTGCCAACGCCGATGCGATTAACATGGCCGAAGACCGCGATCTGTTCGATCAGGCTATGAAGCGTATTGGGTTAGAATGCCCGAAAGCGAAAGTCGCGCACACCATGGAAGAAGCCTGGGAGACTCAGGCCGAGCTGGGCTTTCCGACCATTATTCGCCCTTCCTACACCATGGGCGGCTCCGGCGGCGGCGTGGCGTACAACAAGGAAGAGTTTGAAGAGATCTGTACCCGCGGTTTCGAGCTCTCCAACAACCACGAGTTACTCATCGACGAGTCGCTGCTGGGTTGGAAAGAGTACGAGATGGAAGTTGTCCGCGACAAAAACGACAACTGCATCATCGTCTGCGCGATTGAGAATTTCGATCCCATGGGTGTGCACACCGGTGACTCGATCACCGTGGCCCCGGCGCAAACGCTGACCGATAAAGAGTATCAGATCATGCGTGACGCCAGCCTCGCGGTACTGCGCGAGATTGGTGTAGAGACCGGCGGTTCTAATGTCCAGTTCGGTATGGATCCCAAGACCGGGCGCCTAGTGGTCATCGAAATGAACCCACGGGTTTCGCGCTCCTCGGCGTTGGCCTCGAAAGCCACGGGCTTCCCGATTGCCAAGATCGCCGCCAAGCTGGCGGTGGGCTATACCCTGGATGAACTGCAGAACGATATTACCGGCGGGCGCACCCCGGCGTCGTTTGAGCCGTCCATCGACTACGTAGTGACCAAAATTCCGCGCTTCACCTTCGAGAAATTCCCCCAGGCCAACGACCGTCTGACGACCCAGATGAAGTCGGTGGGTGAGGTGATGGCCATTGGACGTACGTTCCAGGAGTCGCTGCAGAAAGCCCTGCGTGGGCTGGAAACGGGTAACGACGGTCTTGATCCGATCATTACCGATTTTACCCCGGACAACATGGCGATTATCCAGGGTGAGCTGCAGGCTGCCGGTGCCGAGCGTATTTTATATATCGCTGATGCCATGCGTTCGGGTATGAGTATGGATGAGGTATTTACGCTAACCAATATCGATCCTTGGTTTTTGGTCCAGCTGGAAGATCTGGTGCTGACGGAAAATGCCGTCGCCAAGCGCTCGCTGGCTGACTTCTCGGTCAAGGAAATCTATCAGCTTAAGCGCAAAGGCTTTGGTGATGCGCGCCTGGCCAAGTTGCTCAACGTCAGCGAAAAAGAGTTTCGTGAAACCCGTCAGGCCGCCGGTATTCGCCCGGTTTATAAGCGTGTTGATACCTGTGCCGCTGAGTTCGCTTCTGATACTGCCTATATGTACTCCACCTATGAAGAGGAGTGCGAGGCGGATGTCTCTGATCGCCAGAAAATTATGGTGCTGGGCGGTGGCCCGAACCGAATCGGCCAGGGTATCGAGTTTGACTACTGCTGCGTTCACGCCGCCTTCGCCATGCGCGACGATGGCTATGAAACCATTATGGTTAACTGCAACCCGGAAACCGTCTCCACCGATTACGACACCTCTGATCGCCTCTACTTTGAGCCGGTAACGTTGGAAGACGTGCTTGAAATTGCCGACAAAGAGAAGCCGGTGGGCGTGATCGTTCAGTTTGGTGGCCAAACGCCGCTGAAATTGGCCCGCGAGCTTGAGGCTGCTGGTGTGCCGATTATTGGCACCACCCCAGATGCCATTGACCGGGCCGAAGACCGCGAACGCTTCCAGGTGATGATCGACAAGCTGGGTCTCAAGCAGCCGCCCAATGCCACCGCACGCAGCTTTGCCGAAGCCTTTGATAAAGCCGAAGCGATTGGCTACCCGCTGGTAGTGCGCCCCAGCTACGTGCTGGGTGGTCGGGCCATGGAGATCGTCTACGACGCCTCCGAGCTTGAAAACTACATGACCCACGCGGTGAAAGTCTCCAACGACTCGCCGGTGCTGCTCGACCACTTCCTAAGTGCGGCGGTTGAGGTTGATATCGATGCGGTATCGGACGGCCAGCAGGTAGTGATCGGTGGCATCATGCAGCACGTAGAGCAAGCGGGTGTTCACTCCGGCGACTCCGCTTGCGCATTGCCGCCTTACTCGCTGCCTGCCGATGTGCAGGACGAAATGCGTCATCAGGTGAAACAGATGGCCGTTGAGCTGGGCGTTAAAGGCTTGATGAACGTACAGCTGGCCTGGCAAGATGGCGAGATCTACGTAATTGAGGTTAACCCCCGCGCCTCGCGTACCGTGCCTTTTGTGTCCAAGTGCATTGGTACCTCGCTGGCGCAGGTTGCCGCCCGTTGCATGGCCGGTAAAACACTGGCTGAACAGGGCTTTGAGAAAGAAATCGTGCCGCACTTCTATAGTGTTAAAGAGGCGGTTTTCCCGTTCAATAAATTTCAGGGCGTTGACCCGATTCTTTCACCGGAAATGAAGTCGACCGGTGAGGTGATGGGGTCTGGCGATACCTTCGCAGAGGCCTTCTTTAAAGCCCAATTGGGCGCTGGAGAGGCGATTCCTGCGCTAACCGGTGAGCGCAAGGCGTTCCTTTCCGTGCGCGAACCGGACAAGGCGGGGATTATCGAAGTGGGTCGTTCTCTGTTAGCATTAGGTTTTACGCTATGTGCAACACAGGGTACAGCGGCTGCTTTGGAAGCTGCTGGGCTTGCCGTGGAGCGCGTCAATAAAGTCTACGAAGGTCGTCCCCATATCGTCGATCTGCTTAAGAACGACGAAATCGCCTACATTGTGAACACTACCGAAGGTCGTCAGGCTATTAATGACTCTTCGGTCATTCGCCGTACTGCTCTCGCGCGCAAGGTGCCCTATGCGACCACCTTGGCGGGTGCTAATGCTGTTTGCATGGCGCTTGAGTACGGTAGGGAGATTACGGTGCGGCGCCTTCAGGATCTGCATGCAGGAGCAAGTCAATGAATAAGGTCCCGATGACGGTTGCGGGAGAAAGAAGTCTTCGCGAAGAGCTGAATCATCTCAAAGGCGAAGCGCGTCCCCAGGTGATCGCGGCCATCGCCGAAGCGCGTGAGCACGGTGATCTAAAAGAGAACGCTGAGTACCACGCTGCTCGCGAGCAGCAAGGGTTTATCGAAGGGCGTATTCAGGAGATCGAAGGCAAACTCTCTGTCGCGCAGGTGATTGATGTCACTAAGTTACCGAAAACCGGCAAAGTGATTTTTGGCGTCACTGTATCGCTGATAAACCTGGAAAACGATGCAGAAGTGACGTATCGCATCGTCGGGGAAGACGAAGCGGATATCAAAGCCGGGCGAATCTCGGTTACCTCCCCCATTGCCCGTGCCTTAATTGGCAAAGAAGAAGGTGATGTCGTGGTGGTCAAAACCCCCGGTGGTGACGTCGAGTATGAGATAGGTAGCGTCGAGTACGTGTAATAAAAAACGCCCCTTCAATTAACCTGAGTTAGGTCGGTTGAAGGGGCGTTTTAGTTTGGCAGCGTGCTGTTGAAAAAGTGCGTTACATCGAGCGGTTAATGCCGACCGTGGTGGTTCTCGAAGCGGGTAACATTAGAAAGCTTCGGGTTCACCTGCGGGTTTCTACGGTAGAGCAGCGCCATTTTACCAATGGTTTGCACCAGTTCGGCACGGCTGTTGGCGGTCAGTTCGGCGATGATTGCCGCACGATCGTCACGCTCAGGAAGGGCGAGCTTCACTTTGATCAGTTCGTGATCGGTGAGTGCGCGGTTAAGTTCTGCGAGCAAATTTTCGGAGACGCCGTTCTCAGAAACGGTGACCACTGGGTTGAGATGGTGGCCAATGCTACGAAATGCTTTCTTTTGTGCCTGTGACAAGCTCATGGTATCTTGCGGTATCCCGGTTAGCGCTTAACGTTCCATCTTACGGTGAAACGCCACCGAGTGAAAGCGATCGCGTGAATGCGCCCATCTCTTATTCCAGTGTTAGATTCCCACATGCAGCAAAAGCCCCCAAACCGAAAACATTCTGTTAGCAAGACCAGTAATAACTGGAAGAAGGAGCATTTTGACGACCAGTACGTGAAGCAGAGCTGGCAAGATGGCTACCGCTCCCGCGCAAGCTATAAGCTGATTGAGCTGGATGAAAAGGATAAACTGCTGCGTCCCGGTATGACGGTGATTGATCTCGGGGCAGCGCCTGGTGGGTGGAGTCAAATCGCTGCGGAGAGGGTGGGGCCTGAAGGTGTGGTCATTGCCTCTGATATCCTAGAGATGGATGCGCTGGCCGGTGTAGACTTTATCCAGGGTGATTTCACTGAAGAAGCGGTGCTAGAGGCGATACTAAAACGTCTAGATAATCGCCGTGTAGACCTTGTGATGTCGGATATGGCCCCCAATATGAGTGGTATGGCGGCGATTGATCAGCCTCAGGCGATGTATTTAGTGGAGCTAGCGTTAGAACTCGCGCGCGAAACGTTGTCACCTGGTGGTCGGTTTTTAGCTAAAGTATTTCAGGGGGAAGGGTTTGACGCCTATTTGAAAGAGCTGCGTGGCAGCTTTAGCAAAGTGGTGACTCGTAAGCCGGATGCTTCGCGGGCACGCTCCCGGGAAGTTTATTTTCTGGCAGAAGGGTTTCGCGGGTGACTGTCCTTAAAAATGAGGCACCGCCCGTGTGGTTCATAGCCAAGATTTATCAGCGCGATTGCCAGACAGGCAGGCGCAACGTGTGTCACATTCGTCGCCATGAGTGCGCGTGACACAGATGGCCCGAGGCATAAGACGCTTTGGCAATGGTTGAACGCTTGATGCTGATGTAATGTCCTAGTAAAAGGATTTATTAAGCATCAGGATTTAACTGACAGATTCTTGTAATGAGGGTAGCCCCTTGAATGATATGGCGAAGAACCTGATTCTGTGGTTGGTCATCGCGGCCGTCCTACTGACAGTGTTCAATAATTTCAGCACCGAAAGCGCACCGCAAAACACCAACTATTCTCAGTTTGTGCAGCAGGTGCAAAATCAGCAGGTACGTAGCGTCACGATTGATGGTTACACCATTAGTGGTGAGCGTACGGATGGCTCTCAGTTTCAGACGATCCGCCCCTCAGCGGAAGATCCGAAACTGATGGACGATCTGTTGAGCAATAATGTGACGGTCGTGGGTAAAGAGCCAGAGCAGCAAAGTATCTGGACGCGGCTACTTATTGCCAGCTTCCCGATTCTGCTAATTTTGGGCATCTTCATGTTCTTTATGCGCCAAATGCAGGGCGGAGCCGGTGGTGGTAAAGGCGGCCCGATGAGCTTTGGTAAATCGAAGGCCAAGCTGCTTTCTCAAGATCAGATCAAAACGACGTTTGCCGATGTGGCGGGCTGTGATGAGGCCAAGGAAGAAGTAGAAGAGTTAGTCGACTTCCTGCGCGATCCGACCAAATTCCAACGCTTGGGTGGCACCATCCCCCGCGGCGTTTTGATGGTGGGTCCGCCAGGTACCGGTAAAACGCTGTTAGCCAAGTCGATTGCAGGCGAAGCTAAAGTGCCGTTCTTCTCGATTTCAGGTTCTGATTTCGTTGAAATGTTTGTCGGTGTCGGCGCATCCCGTGTGCGCGATATGTTCGAACAGGCCAAGAAGCAGGCGCCTTGCATTATCTTCATTGATGAAATTGATGCAGTGGGTCGCTCGCGTGGGACCGGTATGGGCGGTGGTAACGACGAGCGCGAGCAGACGTTGAACCAACTGCTGGTCGAGATGGATGGTTTTGAAGCCAATGAAGGCGTCATCGTTATCGCTGCGACCAACCGTCCTGATGTGTTGGATCCCGCGTTAATGCGTCCAGGCCGCTTTGACCGTCAGGTAACGGTCGGCTTGCCAGATATTCGTGGTCGTGAGCACATTTTGGGTGTTCACCTACGTAAAGTGCCCCTGGGGGACGACGTAAAACCACAGTTGATTGCGCGGGGTACGCCAGGTTTCTCCGGCGCGGATTTGGCCAACTTGGTCAATGAAGCCGCACTGTTTGCCGCGCGCCGCAATAAGCGCTTGGTAAGCATGGAAGAACTTGAGCTGGCGAAGGATAAGATCATGATGGGCGCAGAGCGCAAATCGATGGTCATGACCGACAAAGAAAAGCTCAATACGGCTTATCATGAATCTGGTCACGCCATTATCGGTTTGGTCGTGCCTTCCCATGATCCGGTCTATAAGGTGACGATTATCCCGCGTGGTCGTGCGCTGGGTGTCACTATGTTCTTGCCGGAAGAGGATCGCTATAGTCTGTCTCGTCAGCAAATTCTGGGGCAAATCTGTTCGCTGTTTGGTGGCCGTATTGCCGAAGAGATGACGTTAGGCCCGAACGGTGTGACGACGGGCGCCTCCAACGACATCAAGCGTGCTACTGAGTTGGCCCACAATATGGTTGCCAAGTGGGGCTTGTCGGATGAGATGGGTCCGATCATGTACGACGAGGATGAGTCGCATCAGTTCCTCGGCGGTCCCGGGCAGGGTGGCGGCAAGATGAAGTCGGGTGATACCACCACGCGCCTTGATAAAGAAGTCCGCAAAATCATTGACGACTGCTACGAACAGGCGCGCCAAATCCTTACCGATAATCGCGATAAGCTTGATGCCATGGCAGAAGCCTTGATGAAGTACGAGACCATTGATGCCACTCAGTTGAAGGACATCATGGAAGGTCGTGACCCGCGCCCGCCGGAAGGCTGGGACGACGGTGACTCATCCGGTGGCGGCACGCCTGTCAACGATGACAAGCCGCAAACGAAGGCCGAAGACGACGTTTCTACTAACGGATCTGGAAGTGATGGCGAAGAAGATGACGATGAACCGCGTCGCCGTCCCTCAGACCCGCTAGGCGGCCCTGCAGGCCCATAACGGTTAGCACTATCGTATGAGCAAAAGGCGCCCCGTCAGGGGGCGCCTTTTTTGTTATGCTGTGTACATACCACTGCAATGTTTCTTTTCTTGATCAGGCTGCAGCATGAAAACAATTCTGGACACGTCCTCTACGCAAACCGCAGAAAATGCTTTCCAATTGCGTTGCGGGCGCCATCTGCTGGACCTCTCCTTTCCCCGGGTGATGGGCATTCTCAATGTGACGCCGGACTCTTTTTCCGATGGCGGGCAGCACGTGGCATTGGATGACGCTTTGCGCCACGCCGAGCGGATGCTGGCCGAAGGGGCGGCGATGATAGATGTGGGCGGCGAGTCGACCCGTCCAGGCGCTACCCCTGTCAGCCCCCAGGAAGAGTTGGACCGGGTGGCGCCGGTGGTGGAAGTCCTGGTGCGTGAGCTGGATGCGTTGGTGTCAGTGGATACCAGTTGCCCGACAGTCATACGCGAGGCGAGCGAGCTGGGCGCTGGTATGATTAACGATGTACGCGCGCTAGAGCGCGAAGGGGCGCTGCTGGCTGCGGTGGGTAGTGGTTTACCTGTTTGCTTGATGCATCGCCAGGGTGAGCCGCAGGATATGCAGCAGTCTCCCATTTATCAGCACCCGATAGAGGAAGAGGTGGCTGGCTATTTGGTCCGCCGGATTGCTGAGTGCGAAGCGGCCGGTCTGCGCCGTAATCGATTATTGATAGATCCAGGTTTTGGCTTCGGCAAAACCGTCGAACACAATCTACGCTTACTCAAATACTTGGAAACTCTGCAGTCACTTAAACTTCCAGTGCTGGTGGGTATGTCACGCAAGAGTATGATTGGCAAGGTGTTGGGCCGCCCGGTTGAGGAGCGTCTCTCCGGTGGCTTAGCGCTCGCTGCCATGGCAGTTGAGCGTGGGGCTAATATTTTGCGCGTACATGATGTGGCTGCAACGGTTGATGCGGTCAATATGGCGTGGGCGGTACTTCAAGAAGGCTGCGAGCCGCTGCTAAACAAGGAGTTTGACGCATGACAAGGCGATATTTTGGGACGGATGGTATTCGCGGTACGGTGGGTAAATCACCCATTACAGCTGATTTTATGCTCAAATTGGGCTGGGCGGCGGGGCAGGTGCTGCGCCGTGAAAAAGGTCGAACGCGTGTGCTGATCGGCAAAGATACGCGGATCTCCGGCTACATGTTCGAATCTGCCTTAGAGGCAGGGCTATCCGCGGCGGGTGTCGATGTATCACTGTTAGGGCCAATGCCCACGCCGGGCATTGCCTACTTAACGCGGACTTTTCGTGCCGATGCGGGGATTGTTATTTCGGCGTCGCACAATCCGTTTGATGATAACGGCATCAAGTTCTTCTCCGCTGAGGGCAAGAAACTTCCCGATGAGACAGAAGATCGTATTGAGGCGATGCTAGAAGTGCCGCTGGCCACGGCTGAAGCTGCTCAGCTGGGTAAAGCGACGCGTATCGACGACGCCGCAGGCCGTTACATCGAGTTTTGCAAGTCAACACTACCTGATCGGCTTAGCCTGCACGGTCTCAAAATCGTCTTAGATTGTGCTCACGGTGCCACATACCATATCGCGCCCAATGTGTTTCGCGAGTTGGGCGCTGATGTTACCACCATTGGCTCTGCGCCTGACGGTTTAAACATTAACCACCAAGTGGGCTCAACGCATCCCGCCGCATTGCGTGCTGCCGTTATTCAGCAAAACGCTGATTTGGGGATCGCCTTTGATGGCGATGGCGATCGCGTGATGTTGGTAGATGGCGACGGGCGCGAAGTCGACGGCGACGATATTCTTTATCTGATAGCTCGCGATCGCCATGAGCGCGGCTTGCTCCATGGCGGCGTAGTGGGCACGGTGATGTCAAATTTTGGCTTGTCGATGGCACTTGATAAGCTGGGAATCCCCTTTGAGCGAGCTAAAGTAGGAGATCGCTTTGTGATGGAGCGCATGGCTCTCAATGGTTGGGAGCTAGGTGGCGAGTCGTCGGGGCATATTGTCTGCGGTCATGTGCAGACCACTGGCGACGGGGTCGTCTCTGCGCTGCAGGTATTGGCACTGATGGTGCGCGAGCAGAGGAGCTTACCGGCACTGTTAAAAGAGCTGGAGAAAGTGCCGCAGGCACTGGTTAATGTGCGTTTGCCCGCCAATGCCAGCGCAAAAGAGATAATGGCGTCAGCGCCACTTCAGCAGGCGGTTGCCGCGTTGGAGCATGAGTTAGGCGATGAGGGTCGAGTATTGCTACGTCCGTCAGGTACAGAGCCGCTAATTCGTGTGATGGTGGAAGGGCGCGCCCATTTAGATGTCGATCAATTGGCGCGTACATTGGCCAGTCAGGTTCAGGCACTGCTTAATTAAACGTGCTCAACTAACCGGCACAGCAAGCCGGTCCAGTAAGCCGGTTTAGTAAACTGGTTTAGTAAACCCAGCTTGTGGTTATAACAGCGGTTGTCTTGACAAGGCCGCTCCTATACCATTTCGCTCCACCTTGAGTGAGGAGAGTCGATGCGTACGCCTTTAATTGCCGGCAACTGGAAAATGAACGGTTCCGTGGCGTTGATCAATGAATTTGGCCAGGCCTTCTCCGCCGGCGTATCGCCAATGAACGTGGAAGTCGTTATTATTCCGCCGTTCCCCTATTTGGATGCGGCCCGCCATGCGTTTGAAGGTACCGCGCTATCATTAGGTGCGCAATCGTTGAACCCGATTCATTCCGGGGCGCATACCGGTGAGGTGAGTGGCCGCATGCTAAAAGAGTTTGCGGTCTCTTATGTGCTGGTGGGGCACTCAGAAAGACGTCAACTCTATAAAGAGAGCGATGAGCAAGTTTTCGCGCGTCTTTTGGCAGCCTTAAGTGTCGAACTCAAGCCAATCTTCTGTGTGGGTGAATCCCTAGAGGAGCGTGACGCAGGCCGCACGATGGATGTGGTGCTTCGTCAAGTGGGGTATGTAATGTCCCGCTTAGAGCCAGATCAGCGCAAGCAGGTCGTTATTGCCTATGAGCCTGTTTGGGCAATTGGTACTGGTCGCACGGCGACTCCTGAGCAAGCCCAGGACGTTATGGCAGGCATTCGCGCCTACCAGGCGGGTTTCGATAAGGGGCTCGCTGAGCAACTGCGTTTGCTTTACGGCGGCAGTATGAACGCAAGCAATGCGGCTGAGCTGCTCGCTCAGCCAGATATCGACGGCGGTCTAGTGGGCGGAGCCTCACTTAAGATCGATGATTTTTTTGCCATTTGTCAGTCAGCAGGATAACGCCATGCAAGTTGCAATTCTTATGATTCATGTGGTGATTGCGGTCGCCCTGGTGGTACTCATTCTGCTTCAGCAGGGTAAAGGTGCTGAAGCCGGTGCAGCTTTCGGTGGCGGTGCATCACAGACAGTGTTTGGTTCGCGGGGCAGCGGTAACTTTTTGTCGCGCACAACGGCTATTTTGGCGGCGGGTTTCTTCGCCACCTCAATGGCGCTAGCTTACTTTGCTACCCAGGCAGGTCAGGCACCCGAAGCGGGCATCCCCGATTCGCGTCTGATCGAGCAGCAGCAAAGTATCCCCACGCTTGACGACAGGCCTGCAGGTGTGGATAATACCGCGCCAGTGCTAGAGGAAAGCAGCGAGTAAGTAGCGTTCGTTGTTTAGACTGAACTTGTTGTTTAGAGTGACATAGTTTCTTTAGCCTCCCCTGATGCCGAAGTGGTGGAATTGGTAGACACGCTATCTTGAGGGGGTAGTGACCGTATGGTCGTGCGGGTTCAAGTCCCGCCTTCGGCACCATCTGTTTTGCTGGCTCGCCAGCTTCCCAGAGTGTTTTTTTTGTTACCAGAATGCCAAGTTTGGCACCTGAGGCGAAAAAGACAGCTTTAAGTAAGTGGCTTTTTTCAGTAAGCCAGTCTTGGAGCAAGTAGTTCTTGACGTAAGTAGCTTTAGTGTCTATTATCGTCGACCTAGATTGATGCGGGGTGGAGCAGTCTGGTAGCTCGTCGGGCTCATAACCCGAAGGTCATCGGTTCAAATCCGGTCCCCGCTACCATTTCCTAGTTGCATGTGATGGTTTGTTTTCTTTGAGAAAAAATCAGAAAATAGCCAGTTATACCAGGTACAGCCTGCTACATGTTGCTAAGATGGTACTCAAGGTTTATTTCAAAAAGCCCCTTCCAGTGAAGGGGCTTTTTGTTAGCAGCTTTTGGCTAGCAAGTGCGCTTTGTTGTTGCTTAATTTAGCGACCGCTTTTGTTAGCACGGATATCTTAATAGCGGATGTCGTCCGGATAGCCGGAGACACATTCCCGAGTAACGCCAATCAGCCACCTAGCTTTTCTAATAACTCCTGGCCAGGTGCCTGATGCAACGGCTATAGGAGCTTTGTCTGTGGCCACTAAACACGCTGCGCTACACGCGCTGATCGAACCTGTTGTTGCTGCCATGGGCTTTGAGCTATGGGGCATCGACCATCTTTCCCAGGGCAAAAATTCGCGGCTGGTGATCTATATCGAGCGCGAGAGTGGTGTCAGCGTGGAAGACTGCGCAGATATTAGCCGCCAAGTCAGTGCTGTTATGGATGTAGAAGACCCCATTGCCGGTGAATACCGGTTGGAAGTCTCCTCGCCAGGCATGGCACGTCCCTTGTATTCCCTGGATCAGTTTACCCGCTTTCAAGGTCATCACGTCGCGCTGAAACTGCGTACTGCCTTTGACGGGCGGCGCAAGTATCAAGGGCTTTTGGTCGGTGTTGAGGGGGATGAAGTACTCCTACAACTGGATGGTGAAGAGTACTGCTTTCCAATTGAGAGTATTGATTCGGCTCACATTGTACCGCAGTTCGACGATTGACCGGGTGGCGGCGCTGCCGGCAGGCTGCCGGGGTGATGCACATAAGGATAGGTTTTCTGGCGAGGCATACGCATGAGTAAAGAAATATTAATGGTCGTTGACGCGATCTCCAATGAGAAGGGCGTCCCGCGTGATGTCATCTTCGAAGCGGTAGAAGCCGCTCTTGCGAGCGCGTCACGCAAGCGTTTTGATAGAGAAGAAGCCAATGTGCGCGTGCATATTGACCGTCGCACTGGCGAATACGAAACCTTCCGCACCTGGACGGTTGTGGAAGATGACGAATTCGAAACGCCAGATTACGAAATTAAAGAGAGCATCGCCGAGCAGCGTGAACCGCCGCTAAAATTAGGCGATGTGGTTGAAAAAAGCATCGAAAATGCTTCGTTTGGCCGTATTGCAGCACAAACCGCTAAGCAGGTTATTGTGCAGAAAGTACGTGAAGCGGAGCGGGCCGAGGTGGTGCGCCAATATGCCGACCGCGAAGGCGAACTGGTTGCAGGCATTGTTAAAAAGACCACACGTGACGGTCTAATCATTGATTTGGGCGAAAACGCTGAGGCGTTTTTGCCGCGCAATGAAATGATTCACGGTGAACGTTACCGAATGAACGAGCGGGTACGTGCTCTATTGGTCAAAGTGGATCCAGAAGCACGTGGTGCTCAGCTTCAGCTATCGCGGACGTGTCCCGAGCTAATCATCGAACTGTTCAAAATCGAAGTGCCTGAAATCGCTGAGCAGTTGATTGAGATCAAGGGTGCTGCTCGCGACCCCGGCTCTCGGGCCAAAATTGCGGTAAAAACCAATGATCGCCGCATTGATCCCGTCGGTGCCTGTGTGGGTATGCGCGGTTCGCGCGTTCAAGCGGTCTCTTCGGAACTGCAAAACGAACGCGTTGATATCGTGTTGTGGGACGATAATCCTGCCCAATTGGTGATTAACGCCATGGCGCCCGCCGATGTCGGGTCTATCCTAGTGGACGAAGACGCTCACGCGATGGATGTGGCTGTGGCGCAAGATAACCTTGCTCAGGCGATTGGCCGGAGCGGTCAGAACGTGCGTTTGGCTTCTGAACTTACCGGCTGGCGGATTAATGTCATGACCGAAGAGGAAGCGGAGTCTAAGCGCGATCAAGAAATTGATAGCTTGGTGGACTCCTTCATCCAGCACCTTGAAGTGGATGAAGATGTCGCTCGCCTGTTGGTGGAAGAGGGGTTCACTACCCTGGAAGAAGTCGCCTACGTGCCGATGGAAGAGATGCTCGAAATCGAAGAGTTTGATGAAGATTTAGTAGAGCAGCTACGCGCACGGGCGAAAGACGAGCTGCTGACGATGGCAATTGCCTCGGAAGAAGCGCTAGACGGTGCCCAGCCAGCAGTTGATCTGCTGGAGATGGATGGCATGGAGCGCCACCTGGCCTTCATTCTGGCCAGTCGCGGCATTGTCACCATGGAAGATCTCGCCGAGCAGTCTGTCGACGATCTGGTCGATATCGAGGAGTTGGACGAAGCGCGCGCAGCGGCACTGATCATGACTGCCCGTGCGCCCTGGTTTGAAGTCGATGACGCATCGGATTCGAACACACAGTAAACAGGTCACGGGCTGAGGAGGGTCAATATGTCAGATATGACAGTTAAAGATTTCGCAGGAAAGGTGGGCCGTGATGTGCCTCGCCTACTAGAGCAAATGAAAGAAGCAGGTTTAAAGCACGCTTCTGAAAGCGATGCTGTGTCTGAAGAAGATAAGCAGAAGCTGCTGAGCTTCTTGAAGAAGAGCCATGGCGGTAGCGACGCCCCTGAAGCGGGTAAAAATCGCATCACGCTGACGCGCAAAACCCGTAGCCGTATCAATACCGGCGAACGTGGCAAAACCATCGAAGTGCAGGTACGTAAAAAGAAAACGTACGTTAAAAGTGCTGAAGATGAGAAGCCGAAAGCCGCAGAGCCTAGTTACACTGGCCCACGTCAGTTAGTCGGCGATATGGCGGAAGCTGAAGCTGAACGCAAAGTAACGGATGCGCGTGAAGCTGAAGAAAAAGCCGCTGCGAAGAAAGCCCGTGCTGCACAGGTAGCTGAAGCCACCGAGCGTAGTAATAAAGAAGCTGAAGCAGCGCGTAGTAAAAAAGAGGTTGATTCAAGGCCTAGAACAGCCAAAGCGCCAGCAACACCTGATGTCGCGGTGCCTAATCTTGAAATCGATGACACGCCGTCGGGTGACGATATGCCGCCAGCGCCGCCCAAAGAAGGCCGCTCTGACCGTCGTACCGCGCCGCCTAAGAAGGCTGCTGCGGCGAAGGCCAAGGGCCGTCGTGACGATGACGATCGTGGTGATCGTGAAGAGCGCAAACGTGGCGGCGGTAAGAAGGTAAAACGTGCCGAACAGCGTCGCGGTGGCCGCCGTGGTGGCAACCAGACCGGCAACGGCAAGCACGCTTTCCAGAAGCCGACGCAGCCGATCGTGCGTGAAGTATCGATCCCTGAATCTATCAGCGTGGCGGAATTGGCCGACAAGATGTCGATCAAGGCCAATGAAGTGATCAAAGCCATGTTTAACATGGGCGCGGCAGTGACCATCAACCAAACCATCGATCAGGATACGGCTGCGATCGTGGTGGAAGAGATGGGCCATACGGCGAAGCTGGTTAAAGATGACGCGCTGGAAACGGAAATGCTCGAAGGCATCTCCTACGAAGGCGAAGAGATCACCCGTTCACCGGTTGTAACGGTAATGGGTCACGTCGACCACGGTAAAACCTCGCTACTCGATTACATCCGTAAAGCGAAGGTGGCAACCGGTGAAGCGGGCGGTATTACCCAGCATATCGGCGCCTACCACGTGGAAGATAACCACGGTGGTGTTACCTTCCTGGATACCCCTGGCCACGCGGCGTTTACCGCCATGCGTGCCCGCGGTGCCAAGGCGACCGACGTGGTCATCCTGGTCGTCGCGGCGGATGACGGCGTTATGCCGCAAACCATCGAGGCGATTGAGCACTCTAAAGCTGCCGAAGTGCCCATGGTCGTGGCGGTCAATAAAATCGATAAAGATGGCATTGATCTTGATCGCATCAAGAATGAGCTTTCCCAGCACGGCGTGATCTCTGAAGAGTGGGGCGGTGATACACAGTTTGTTCACGTGTCTGCTAAGACAGGTGAAGGTATGGAAGAACTGCTGGAAGCGATCCAGCTGGCCTCCGAAGTGCTTGAGCTGAAAGCCGTGCCTTCCGCGCCGGGTAAAGGCGTGGTGGTTGAATCACGCCTTGATAAAGGCCGTGGCCCGGTCGCTACCGTACTGGTTCAGAACGGTACGCTGAAAAAGGGCGATATCGTTCTGGCCGGCCTGCACTACGGTCGTGTGCGTGCGCTGACCAACGAACTTGCCCAGCAAGTGGATGAGGTTGGCCCGGCGATGCCGGTAGAGATTCAAGGCTTGGGTGGTACGCCGGATGCGGGTGACGACTTTATGGTCGTGGCCGACGAGAAGAAAGCCCGCGAAGTAGCTAACTTCCGTCAAGGCAAATACCGTGAAGTGCGCCTGGCGCGTCAGCAGAAAGCCAAGCTGGAGAATATGTTCAGCCAGATGGGCCAAGACGAAGTGGCCAAGGTCAACGTCGTCCTCAAAGCCGACGTTCAAGGCTCGCTGGAAGCGATCAAAGGCGCTCTGGAAGAGCTCTCCACCGATGAAGTGGAAGTGGCTGTGGTTTCTTCGGGTGTTGGTGGTATTACCGGTACCGATGCCAACCTGGCGCTTGCTTCTGAAGCCATCGTGGTCGGCTTTAACGTCCGCGCTGACGCCGCTGCCCGTGAGATTATCGAACGTGAAGGTCTGGATCTGCGCTACTACAGCGTTATTTACCAGCTGATCGACGAGGTCAAACAGGCGATGAGCGGTATGCTCGCCCCCGAGTGGAAAGAAGAGATTGTCGGTATTGCCGAAGTACGTGATGTCTTCCGTGCGCCGAAGATTGGTGCGATCGCCGGCTGTATGGTCATTGAAGGCAACGTGCATCGTAATAAGAAGATCCGCGTATTGCGCGATGACGTGGTGATCTACGAAGGCGAGCTCGAATCGCTGCGCCGCTTCAAAGACGATGTGCAGGAAGTGCGCAACGGCATGGAGTGTGGCATCGGCGTGAAGAACTACAACGATGTCCAAGTCGGCGATAAGATCGAAGTCTTCGACCAAGTGAAGGTCGAACGTAGCCTGTAAGGCTGCGAGGAGCTAAACATGCGCGAATTTAAGCGTACCGACCGGGTAGCCGACCAGCTCCAAAAGGAGCTGGCGGTGCTGATCCAACGCGAAGTGAAAGACCCACGTTTGGGCATGGTCACGGTCAGCGGTGTCACCGTTAGCCGTGATCTTGGCTACTCCGACGTCTATGTCACGCTGTTGGGTGAGCAAGAGCCGGAGCGTATTAAAGAGAATCTGCAGGTGCTAAAGCGCGCTGCAGGTTTTCTAAGAAGCCAGATTGCTAAGCGCATCAAGCTACGTCACGTACCGGAGCTGCGTTTTCATTTCGATGAAAGCGTGGTGCGCGGTCAGCAACTCTCGTCGCTGATAGATGAAGCGGTGACAACCGATCGTGCGCGCTATCAAGACGATGGCGATGACGCTTATCAAGACGCTGGCCAAGAAAGTGACCAAGGCAGTGACCAAGACTCCGACGCCGAACAAAGCGAGGAAACTCGCTAGTGGCGCGTCAACGTCGCGGTTTGCCGGTCAATGGTGTACTGCTGCTGGATAAGCCCAAGGGCGTTTCCAGCAACCATGCGCTGCAGCGTGTTCGCCGACTGTTCCAGGCTCAAAAAGCCGGGCACACCGGCACGCTAGACCCGATGGCCACCGGCTTATTGCCGATCTGCCTAGGCGAAGCCACCAAGTTCTCATCGCACTTGCTGGAAGCCGACAAGGTGTATCGCACCCGGATAGAGCTAGGGGTGATCACCGATACCGGCGATGCGGAAGGCACGATTATTGAGCAGCATGAGGTTCCCAGCTTAAGCGTCGATGACGTGGAAGCTGTGCTCACTCGCTTTCGCGGTGAGATTGACCAAGTGCCGCCGATGTATTCGGCCCTCAAGCATCAGGGCAAAAAACTTTACGAGCTGGCCCGCGAAGGCAAGCACGTAGAGCGTGCAGCCCGGCGCGTAAGCGTGTATGATGCGCGCCTGCTATCGTTTGAAGGCACTGCTTTTGAGCTGGAAGTAAGCTGCAGTAAAGGCACTTACATCCGCACGTTAGCCGAAGATATTGGTCAAGCGCTTGGCTGTGGTGCGCACATCAGTCAACTAAGAAGGCTCAAAACGGGGCCCTTTTTAGCCGACGCGATGTGGACGCTAGAGGCCTTGGAGGCATTGGCCGACCAAGCGGCACTGGAAGCTGAGCTAATGCCAGCGGACGTGTTGGTAGATCATTTACCGTCGTTGACGGTAGACGATGCTGCCCACAGCCGTTTGGCCCATGGTCAGTCTGCCAATCTGACGACCGGCACGTTAGCGCCGGATGCGTTAGCCAGACTTTATTACGCCGAGACGTTTATCGGCCTTGGCGTAGTGAAAGGTGCCCAGGAAGTGGCGCCTAAGCGACTGTTAAGTACCGTCGCTATCTCGTGAACCGCGTTGCAAGGATGCAGCCGTCTGCGTGAAACTAGTTAGTGGAAAGAAACTAGCTAGTAAAAAATAGTAGCCTGAGACTGCAAATATGCGTGGTCTCAACCATTCATTTTTAGGCATATTGCTTACTGGAGAGACAGATGGCTTTAACCGCTGAGAAGAAGGCCGAAATCGTCACCGAATACGGCCGCGGCGATAACGATACCGGTTCCCCTGAAGTGCAAGTTGCACTGCTGAGCGCCAACATTAATGGCCTGCAGGATCACTTCAAGACCAATAAACAGGATCACCACTCTCGTCGTGGTCTGATCCGCATGGTTAACCAGCGTCGTAAGCTGCTGGACTACCTAAAGCGTAAAGATTTCGAACGCTATCAGTCTCTGATTCAGCGTTTAGGTCTGCGTCGTTAAGCGTTAACGGCAACGATTCGAAACGGGCAGCTCCTTGTGAGCTGCCCGTTTTTTTATGTTTCGAGTTTATCTCAATAGTGCTGGGGGCAAGAAGGAACAGGTAGCCCTATCGCGCTCCAGCGCCTAGAATGGTAACGAGTCAAAACGACCTAAACGAATAGACAAGTAGATATTGATAATGCTGAAGGAAGTCGCTGTGAATCCGGTAAAGAAAACGTTCCAGTACGGTCGTAGCACCGTCACGCTCGAAACCGGGCGTATTGCTCGCCAAGCTACCGGCGCTGTCATGGTTACCATGGATGACACCGTTGTGCTGTGTACCGTTGTCGCTCGAAAAGACGCAAACCCGAGCCAACCCTTTTTCCCCCTCTCGGTACACTACCAAGAGAAAACTTACGCAGTGGGCAAGATTCCTGGCGGCTTCTTCAAACGCGAAGGTCGTCCCACTGAGAAAGAGACGCTGACCTCGCGTCTGATTGATCGCCCGATCCGTCCGCTGTTCCCCAAGGGCTTTATGAACGAAGTGCAGGTGATCTGCACCGTTTTATCGACTGATCGCAATCACGACCCAGATGTCGCGGCGATGCTGGGCACCTCTGCGGCGCTGTCGATTTCGGGTGTGCCGTTCAACGGCCCGATAGGCTGTGCACGCGTAGGCTTTAACGAAGAGAAAGGCTACTTTCTGAACCCGACCGTCGAAGAGCTAAAGAGCTCAGAACTGGATATGGTGGTCGCTGGTACCGATAAAGCCGTGTTAATGGTGGAATCTGAAGCCCAAGAGCTGCTCGAAGACGAAATGCTCGGTGCCGTTCTGTTCGGCCATCAGGAAATGCAGGTCGCCATCAGCGCGATTAACGAACTGGTGGCTGAAGCCGGTAAGCCGCGCTGGGAGTGGCAGGCCGCGGAAGAGAACCAAGCGCTTAAAGCCGCTATGGGCGATGCCTTTGAAGCTAAAGTCGGTGAAGCCTATCGGATTACCGATAAAATGGCCCGCCAAGATGCGCTGTCGGCATTGAAAGACGAGGCGGTTGCTCTGTTGGTCGCTGCCGAGGGCGAAGAGCCTGAAGGTAAATTCGCCAAGGATGACGTCAAAGGTGCATTTGCGAGCCTTGAAAAACGAGTGGTTCGCTCGCGCGTCGTAAAAGGCGAGCCACGCATCGATGGTCGCGACAATCAAACCGTCCGTCCGTTGGCCATTGAAGTGGGTACTCTGCCCAAAACCCATGGCTCCGCTATCTTCACCCGCGGCGAAACCCAGGCGATTGCTATTGCGACCTTGGGAACGTTGCGTGATTCGCAGCTAATCGAATCGCTGGAAGGCGAGCGTAAAGATCGCTTTATGCTTCACTATAACTTCCCTCCCTACTGTGTAGGCGAAGCGGGCTTTTTTGGCGGGCCGAAGCGTCGCGAAATCGGCCACGGCCGCTTAGCGCGTCGTGGTGTGCAGGCTATGCTGCCGTCCGAAGATGTCTTCCCTTATACTATTCGTGTCGTTTCTGAAATTACCGAATCTAATGGCTCAAGCTCGATGGCCTCTGTCTGTGGCTCTTCGCTGGCGTTGATGGACGCGGGCGTGCCGCTAAAAGCGCCGGTCGCCGGTATCGCTATGGGCCTGGTGAAAGACCCAGACGGCTTCGCGGTATTGACCGATATCCTGGGTGACGAAGACCACTTAGGCGATATGGACTTTAAAGTTGCCGGTTCCGAAGAGGGTGTCACCGCCCTGCAGATGGATATCAAGATCGAAGGCATCAACGAAGAGATTATGGAGCTCGCGCTTCAGCAAGCACTGACCGCGCGGTTGAGTATTCTTGAGCAAATGAATGTCGTGATTAGCCAGAGCCGTAGCGATGTCTCCGACAACGCGCCGTCGATGGCAACGATCAAAATCGATCCGGACAAGATCCGCGATGTGATCGGTAAAGGCGGCGCGATGATTCGCAAAATCTGCGAAGACACCGGCGCTTCAATCGATCTCGACGACGATGGCACCGTGCGTATCTACGCGGAAGATAAAGCCGCCGCCAAGCGCGCCATTGACACCGTACTGTCGATTACCGCTGAAGCGGAAATCGGCAAGCTGTATATGGGTAAAGTGGTGCGCATTGCTGATTTCGGCGCGTTCGTTAATATCATGCCGGGAACCGATGGCCTGGTGCATATCTCGCAAATCGTTGCCGAGCGCGTTAACAACGTTCGCGACTTCTTGAACGAAGGCGATGACGTGATTGTTAAGGTGCTGGATATCGACAACCGCAACCGCGTGAAGCTGTCGATGAAAGAGATTACTGAAGAAGAGAAAACTGCTTTTTCAGCAGAAGCAGCGGAAGCCGAAGCTACGATTTAAAACGTTAGCTAGGTTTCTGATACCGCCCCCGTCGCCTCTGGCTGCGGGGGCGGTGTTGTTTGTAAGGTTTGATCGTCAGGGGTTTAAAGAATCAGGGAGTAATTGCGATGGAGCAGGAGCAAGCGCCGCGCTGGTGGGCGGTGGTGGCCGTGATGATCGGCATTTTTTTACTGGTGACCGCAGAACAACTGCCGATTGGCTTATTGTCCCAGGTGGCCTCATCGATGGGCGTTACCCCAGGCATGGCGGGCTTAATGGTGACTGTGCCTGGCGTAGTCGCTGCCTTTTCAGCGCCGCTGTTACCGGTCGCGGTGGGGCGCTTGGATAGGCGCATCATGCTAACAGTATTGATGGTCGTGATGGTGGCAGGGAGTGTTTTCTCGGCATTTGCCAGCAGCTTTACCTTGCTGCTCGCCGCCCGCGTGTTGGTGGGGCTTAGTATTGGTGGTTTTTGGGCGGTTGCGGGCAGTATTGCCCCGCGCTTAGTGCCAGAGTCACAGGTGCCTAAAGCGATGACGATGATTTTTGGTGGCGTCGCGGCGGCCTCGGTGCTGGGCGTACCACTGGGCACGCTATTGGGCGATTTCAGCAACTGGCGGGTCGCCTTTGCAGCGCTGGGCGGTTTAAGTCTGTTAACGGCCATCGCGCTGTGGCGTTGGTTACCGCCGCTGCCCCCGCGGGAGCCGGTGCGGCTGCGGGTACTGGCGCAGCAGTTTAGCAATCGTGGGGTGCGCGTCGCGGTGCTAACCACCGCCTTTGTAGTCGTCGGCCATTTTGCCGCCTACACCTTTATTAGCCCTATCCTGCAGGAGATTAGCGGTATTTCCCAACGCCATGTGGGTAGCCTGCTGCTGCTCTATGGGGCCGCAGGCATCCTGGGCAATATCGCGGCGGGTATGTTCGCCGGACGGCACCCTTACCGCGCGGTATTGGCGATTCCCAGCCTGCTGCTTGTCGTGGTGGCCGTGTTTCCGCTGTTGGGGGGTCAACCGAGCAGCGGCGTCATGTTGCTCATGGTGTGGGGAGCGGTGTTTGGCAGCGTATCGGTGAGTATTCAAACCTGGATTTTGCGTACTGCGCCAAATACCGAAGCTGCCACCGCCTTGATGGCGTTTACCTTCAATATGTCGATTGGTCTGGGCGCCATGCTGGGTGGGCGTATCGTCGATGGCACTAGCTTACCCATTGCCATGTGGGCCGCATCGGGATTATTCCTACTGGGGATGCTGCTAGTGCTAAGCACGCCAGCCAAGGTCGTTGGTCAAAAAACACGTTGAGCCAATAGGAGCAAAAAAATGCCCCCGTGAGCAGCGGGGGCATTGGTTAAGCGCTCACCTCAAACAATAAATCAAGGACGCTCGATAGCCAGCGCTACACCCTGGCCGCCGCCGATACACAGTGTCGCGAGACCTTTCTTGGCGTCGCGGGCGATCATTTCGTGGAGCAGTGTGATCAGTACGCGGCAGCCGGAAGCGCCGATTGGGTGACCCAGGGCAATCGCGCCGCCGTTGACATTGACCTTGCTAACATCCCACCCCAGCTCTTTGTTAACGGATAGCGCCTGGGCAGCGAAGGCTTCATTGGCTTCCACCAGATCAAGATCGTCCAGGCTCCAGCCGGCTTTTTCAAGGCAGCGGCGGGTCGCAGGCGCGGGGCCGATACCCATAATCGCCGGGTCTACGCCCGCGTTGGCGTAAGCGGCAATACGCGCTAGCGGTTCCAAGCCCAGTTGTTTGGCTTTTTCGGCCGAGCAGAGCATGACGATCGCTGCACCGTCGTTGAGGGCCGAGGCGTTACCCGCGGTAACGGTACCGTCTTTCTTAAACGCGGGGCGCATGCCACCGAGTTTCTCGGCGGTTACTTCGCGGGGATTTTCGTCAGTATCAAACACCACCGGGTCGCCTTTGCGCTGGGGAATCTCCACCGGCACGATTTGGCTTTTGAATTTGCCTTCTCTAATCGCCGCCGCGGCTTTCTGCTGCGACGCCGCAGCGAACTCGTCCATCGCTTCGCGGGTGATGCTGTACTTTTCGGCTAAGTTCTCGGCAGTAATGCCCATATGGTAGTTGTTGAAAGCGTCCCATAAGCCGTCGTGCACCATGGAGTCAATTGCTTTCCAATCGCCCATGCGCTGACCGTTGCGGGAGTTGGGCAATACGTGTGGCGAGGCGGACATATTCTCCTGGCCGCCGGCCAGAATTAGCTCAGCATCGCCGCAGCGAATGGCTTGAGTGGCGAGATGCAGCGCCTTAAGGCCTGAGCCACATACTTTGTTGATCGTCATGGCCGGTACTGAGTCTGACAAGCCACCCTTAATAGCCGCTTGGCGCGCCGGGTTTTGGCCTACGCCTGCGGTGAGTACCTGACCTAGAAGCACTTCATCCACTTGATCCGGAGCAACACCGGTTGAGGCGAGAATATCTTTGATCACCAGGGCGCCCAGGTCACTCGCTGGAATACCCGCGAGCGAACCGCCGAAAGCGCCTACAGCGGTGCGGCGTGCCGCAACAATGACTACTTCTTGCATAAAATGACTCCTGAAGTGATTAACAGACAGTCTGATACCAGATGCCCGACAGGCGTGCTCTGTCAGCCGTACTCTGTCAGCCGTACTCTGTCAGCCGTACTCTGTCAGCTGTGCTCTTTTTGTCGTGCTCTGTCAGCTGTCTCTTCAGCATAGGGGAAGGTGATGTGTTGCGGCAATAAACCTTTATGGGCAAATAGAAGCGGGCCAACCTATGGCCCGTCAGAAGAAAGTAGTAGTGGCGCCATGATTAGGAAAATTTTGATTAGGCTAGCTGCACCGGAATAATATTACTGGTATGACTAACGTGGTTACCTTCTTGGAGATACACCAGCGCAGGCTGATGGTTTTCTAGTTCGGCTTCAGAGTAGTGGGCGTAGCTGCAGATAATGATGCGATGGCCAGGTGCGGCGAGGTGTGCCGCTGCGCCGTTGATTGAGATAAGCTTGGAGCCTTCCTCGCCGCGGATAGCGTAAGTGGTGAAGCGTTCGCCATTCTCGACGTTGTAAATCTGGATTTGCTCATTTTCACGAATGCCCGCCATATCCAGCAGGTCTCCGTCGATGGCGCAGGAGCCTTCGTAGTTGAGTACCGCGTGAGTGACACGAGCCATGTGCAGCTTGGCTTTGAGCATAATGGTATGCATGTGAGTTCCTATATTACCCGTTGTTTGTTTATTCTCTGACCGTAGTGTCAGCGCTGGCCGGAAGTTGAACAGTAAGGTTGTCGATTAATCGCGCCGGGCCCAGCTTGGCGGCGGCCAGCAGTACCGCATGGCGGGTAGCTAGGTTGACGGGGCCTAGCGTGGCATCGCGCAGTTCCAGGTAGTCCAGTGTAAATCCCGCATCATACAGCGCGGTGTTACCCTGGTGTAGTACCTTTTCAATAGGTTCACCGCGCTCTAGCGCATCGCGAAGTGTACACAGCGTGCGATAAAGCACAGGGGCGTTTGCACGCTCCTCGCTACTTAAATAGCCATTGCGTGATGACAGTGCCAGGCCATCTTCTGCGCGCACTATCGGCACGCCGATAATGTCGATGGGCATATGCAGGTCGTGCACTAGCTTGCGAATCACCGCCAACTGCTGGTAGTCCTTCTCCCCAAAGCAGGCGACATCTGGCTGCACCAAATTAAACAGCATGCTAACAACGGTGGAGACACCGTCGAAATGACCGGGGCGCGAGCCACCGCAGAGTCCTTCGCCCACCACGGGCACATGCACGCGGGTCTGAGCGTCCAAGCCGTTGGGGTAGAGCGAGCTCACTGCCGGGGAAAACAGCACGTCGCAGCCAGCCTCAACGAGCTTCGCTTGATCGGAATCAAAGGTACGCGGATAGCCGTCGAGATCTTCGCCTGGGCCAAACTGCATTGGATTGACAAACAGGCTTGAGACCACGATATCGGCGTGTTGCCTCGCGCAGGCGACCAGCGCTAAGTGGCCGGCATGTAGGTTGCCCATGGTGGGCACCAGGGCAATACGCTGGCCGCGTTGGCGGTAATCTCGCAGCGTGCTGCGTAGCTGATCAATATCTCGCAAAGTGCGCATAGTCGTTTCGTGTCAATAACAAAAATGGGGTTTAAAAACAGTGCTCTTGAGCCGGGAAGGCGCGGGTTTTGACGGCTTCGTGGTAGTGCTGAAAAGCAGCTTGAATACTATCAGCGTCGACCATAAAGTTTTTTACAAAGCGGGGTGTGCGGCCATGGGTGATGCCGAGCACATCGTGCATCACCAGAATTTGACCATCGGTATCCGGTCCTGCGCCAATGCCGATCACCGGTACATCCAGCGCTTCGGTGACCGCTTTGCCCAGGCTGGCGGGAACGCACTCAAGCAGAATCACTGAGGCGCCCGCTTCGACAAGCACTTTTGCGTCATTAATGATGCGTTCCGCTTGAGCGGCGTCGCGCCCTTGAACTTTATAGCCACCTAACTGATGCACGGTTTGCGGGGTTAAGCCCAGGTGGGCACACACCGGTACGCCGCGGCGGGTGAGTTCGCGAATGCCATCGGCCATCCACGCTTCGCCTTCCAGCTTGACCAGCTCTGCCCCCGCGCGCATCACGGCACCGGCATCTTCCAGCAGGCGCTCGGTGGTGGCGTTGCTCATAAAGGGTAGATCGACCATCAGCAGGCTATGGCCTTTACCACGCGCCGCGCAGCGGGTGTGGTAAACGATGTCGTCAATAGTGACGGGTAGGGTGCTGTTATGGCCCTGTAGCACCATGCCCAGGGAATCACCGACGAGCAGGACATCAATGCCTGCTTGGCTTGCCGCATGGGCAAAGGAGGCGTCATAAGCGGTTAGGCAACTGAACGTCTCGCCAGCCTGCTTATAGGCCTGCAGCGTGCTTAGGGTGACGGTTTTCATGGCGTGCTCTCATGTTTTACGTGAGGCCGTTGCGACATAGGCAGCCGACCATTATTGATGCTGCATCCCTGCATGCGCGAAGTGGCGTAACCGGCAATTGTTACCTGAATGGGGTGTCGGTGTCGAGATTTGTGTCAAATGGTAGCGTTAGCCGCGCACTAGGCGTTAGGTAAGCGTTCCAGACCTTGGTTCTGAACACGTTCAAGCCATGCGGATAGCGGCTGTTGGAGAAGATCGAGAGAGGGAGCGATCTCTGCGAGGGGAAGCAGTACAAAGGCCCGGGCAGTTATTTGCGGGTGCGGTACGCGTAAACGCGGCGAATCGATGTGGTCGTTAGCGTAGAGCAGCAGGTCAAGATCGAGCGTGCGTGGCCCCCAGTGGCGCTGGCGGCGGCGGCGATGCTGCTGCTCTAACGCCTGAAGCTGGTCAAGCAGTGCCAGCGGTGAGAGGTGTGTCTCCAGCGCTGCCACGGCGTTAATAAAGTCTGGCTGATCCTGCGGCCCCACCGGGCGGCTGGCGTAAAGCGAAGACGCTGCCACCCGTCGACTTAGTGGCAGCATGACCAGCTCATTGAGGGCCTCGCGAACCTGCTCAATAGGCGACTCAAGATTGCTACCCAAACCGATATAGGCGAGCTGGGGAGGCGCGCCCACTACTCTGGCGCGCTCGGCTTACGGCGCCGCTTACGACGGCGATCACCCTGGCTGGCAGGGTCGCCGCCGACTTTTTGCAGCAAGCGACGCTGTTCGTGCTCATCGCCGCGCTGAAACGCAGTCCACCACTCGCCTAAGCCACTGGGTATTTCACCCGCCTGCTCGCGTAGCAGGAGCAGGTCATAGCCCGCCCGGAAGCGTGAATGTTCGCGGGTTTGAAAGGCTTTTTTACCTCGCCGCTGGGGTAGGCGCTGCTGTAACTCCCAAATCTCCCGCATGGGGATACCAAAGCGCTTGGGAATAGAAGTGAACTCTAACTGCCGGGATACCACCTGTTGAGCCGCCGCTTGAAGCGCGGGAATGGGCGGCATGCCCTCTTGCTCCAGCGCTTCCTGGCGATGCTTGACCGGGGCCCATAAAAACGCTGCCAGCAGGAAGGCCGGGGTGACCGGGCGCTCTTCGGCAATACGTTTGTCGGTGTTGGTCAACGCCTGCTCAATCAACTCTTCGGCCCAGGCGGCATCGGCCATGGCTTCTTCGGCCTCGGGGAACAGCATGCCGAACAGGCCGTAGTGGCTGAGTAGCCGGAAGGTGACCAAGCCGTGGCCCGACATAAATAGCTTGAGCACTTCATCGAACAGGCGCGCGGCAGGAATCTGCAGCAGCAGCGGCGCCTGATCGTACATCGGCGCTTCGGTGGCGGGGTCCAGCGTGAAGTCGAGCTTAGCCGCAAAGCGCACCGCCCGCAGCATTCGTACCGGGTCTTCGCGGTAGCGCGTCGCTGGGTCGCCAATCAGGCGCAGGGTACGGGTTTTAATGTCCTCGGCACCATTGGCAAAATCAGTGATGCTGAAGTCGGCGATATTGTAGTAGAGCGCATTAACGGTGAAGTCGCGCCGTAGTGCGTCCTCTTCAATATTGCCCCACACATTGTCGCGTAGCAGTAATCCTTCATCGGACTGGTGGGCAATGTGATCGCCATGCTCGTCTTGGGGTTTGCCACGGAAGGTGGTGACCTCAATGACCTCACGGCCAAAGCGTACATGGACAATCCGAAAACGCCGACCAATCAGGCGCGAGTTACGAAATAGATCGCGCACCTGCTCGGGAGTGGCGTTGGTGGCCACATCAAAATCCTTGGGCATCTTGCCAAGTAGCGCATCACGGATGCAGCCGCCGACTAAATAGGCATCGAACCCTGCACCGCTAAGGCGATAGAGCACTTTTAACGCGGCATCGCTAATATGCTGGCGAGAAACAGGGTGCTCGGACCGAGGGATGTTGCGCGGAGTAAGGGCGCTGGTAGTGCTCTCTTGGGGATCAAGCAAGGTTTTCAATTGCTCCCCCGGGCTGTGTAGGAAACGGGTAAATCCTTTAAACATGCGACGATTTCAACTCGCAGGGTACATAAAAAAGTCAAGTATTGCGTAACATGGCTATGTAAAAAGCACGTCAAATGCGTATCTAACATAGACGTTAATGTCCGAGTGTATCCGACCCCCCAAGGCTTGCAAAGCATTTGACGCCGGTTTGAGTAAACTCAAGTGGCCAGACACGGAAAAGGGAGGCTAAGAGAGCCTCCCCTATTAAGCGATTAATCAGCGTCCCTGCTGCTGTTTTTCTTCATGATGGCACATCGCCCTGAATACGCACCGCAGTCGGTAGGCGTTAGGATCTCAATCATTCCGACCGCCTCGTATTCAAAACAATAATCCAACCGCGAACTTTTCTCCCCCCGGGGAATTATTATTGGCGCCGGGGTGTACACACTGACAGCTATTATTGTTGTTAGGATGCCAAGTCACGTTGTACGTCGCGTCCTTTCGGGCCACTTGCTTCTTTTATTGTTGTTCGCTGCGCCTGTGATGCCTGCGCAAGCAAGTTATGAGACTCAAGCCTGTTGTTCTTATTAGTGCCTTTATCTCTACCTGGCCCTGTTGTTTTTGTTGTGGCTCAGGTGGGGGTGAGGTCATGTTGTTTTTGTTGGTGACCTACCGCTATGCCCAGTTTGTTTTTCTTACCTAGTAATACTGCAGACGCTGTGCCACCTATTTAATACATTATAAATTTCAGAAGCTTGGCGTTTTTTTGAACGCTGAGGAACTTAGCGACGCGAAAAGTGTTACCCCTTCTGCGTCCGTTTGTGCGCGGTTTTGTGTGGGAAGGTAACAGTGTCAGGGTGGCAAAGAGTGGGATATTTCTTATTTAAATCAGTATATTAGACAATGGTCGTAGAGATCGCCTTGAGGCCAGGACAGCTGGGCGCGCCCTGGCGCTTAGCCTGGGCGGCGGGCCGTTTTTTTGCGCGGTATGCCAAGCCGTTGGCGGCGTTCCCAAAGATTTTTACGGCTAATACCCAGTTTTTGTGCCAGTTCGGTTTCACTCATTTGATCTTGGTGCTCAAGCACAAAATGCTGGAAGTAATCCTCTAACGAGAGGTCGTCTTCATTTTCTCCGGCGGTATTATCTGCACTGCCAGAGGTGCCGGGAGTGGTCGTTGACGGAGCATGAGGGCGAGCGGTAATGGGCGCTAAACCTAAATCATCCGGGTGGATCAGATGCCCCTCGGCAAGAATGACGCCACGCTCAAGGGCATTCTCCAGCTCGCGCACGTTGCCTGGCCAGGGGTAGTCGCGCAAGTCCTGGCGGGCAGCACGTGATAAACGCAGACCGGGCCGTTCATGACGCTTACATGCTTTGTCGAGCAGAATGTCGGCGATCTCGAGCACGTCATCCTCTCGCTCGCGCAGTGGCGGCAGCTCGATCTGCATGACGTTCAGGCGGTAGTAAAGATCAAGACGGAATTCGCCAGTTTTTGACAGCGCCCGCAGGTCGCGATGGGTGGCCGCAATCAGCCGGACGTTAACGTGGCGGGTTTCCACCGAGCCAATTTTACGGATTTCGCCTTCTTGGAGCACACGTAACAGCCGTGCTTGGGCATCCAGCGGCAGTTCGCCAATTTCATCCAAAAACAGCGTACCGCCGTCGGCAGCTTCAACTAACCCGGTGCGCGCAGCGCTGGCGCCGGTAAAAGCGCCTTTCTCATGGCCAAATAGCTCGGACTCGATCAGCGTTTCAGGAATCGCCGCGCAGTTGACGCAGATCAGCGGCGCTTTGGCGCGCTTGCTCTGCTGGTGAATCGCGCGTGCCACCAGCTCCTTACCGGTGCCCGACTCGCCCAGAACCAGCACGGTGACATCGGCGGGGGCGGTTTTACTAATACGGGTGTAGACCTGCTGCATGGCAACGCAGTTGCCGATCATGGTCTGGCGGCCGCCGCCGGCATTGGTGATATCCGGCGGCGGGCTCTGCTGCATCGACTGCTTGTGCAGGATCCGCTCAACGGTTTCCAATAGCTCGGCGTGGTCGAAGGGTTTGGCAACGTAGTCTACGGCGCCCTGTTTGAGCGACTCCACGGCAGAGCGCATGCTGGCGTAGCTGGTCATGATCAGCACCGGCACGGGGCTTGACGCCGCAATCAGCGTGGTGCCCGGCTCGCCCGGCAGGCGCAGGTCGCTGATGATGAGATCGAATCCTTTGAGCTCAAGCTGGCAGGCCTCCTCAGCACTGCCTGCTTCGCTGACCGTATAGTGGTGGCGTTCCAGTAGGCGCTTTAACGCGCTGCGAATTATCGCTTCATCTTCAACAATCAGAATCCTGGGCATGAGCTGGCTGATCATCCTGTTGGTAAAGCGGCAGCCATAGCGTAATGGCAGTGCCGCGAGGCTGTCCGGGCGGTGGCGAGGCCACTTCTATCTTACCCTGGTGTTCATTGATAATCTGATAAGCCAGTGAAAGGCCCAGACCGGTGCCTTCGCCTGCTGGCTTGGTGGTGGTAAAGGGCTCAAATAAGTGGCCGCGCACCCGTGGGTCAATGCCTTGACCGTTATCGGTTATTCGCCACCAGGCAAGCTGTTCGTGGCGCCCTGCGGTCATGTGAACTTCTCCCCCCTGGTCGCAGGCATCTCGGGCATTGCTCAGCAGGTTGACCATCACTTGAGTTAACCGCTGGGCATCGCCGCGGACCACCAAGTCGTCGGGCGTCTCATTGGTTAATGTGACATCCTCTCCCGAGCGAGCGAGGTGGATCAAGTGCAGTGCATCTTCGCTAATCGATGCGAGCGCCACCGGCAAAGCGGGGAGCGGCAACGATTGGCGCCCGCCATGGGCAAAGCCTACCAATGAGTTAACGATTTTGGTTACCCGTTGGGTTAGCTGCTGGATTTGATCGGCGGTCTCCAGCAAGGCGGGGTCGTTGGTGTCGTAGCGTAGATTTTGCGCCAGCGACGAGATGCCGGTAATCGGATTGCCAATTTCATGGGCGACCCCGGCGGCTAACTGGCCGATAGAGGCGAGGCGCGCAGCATGCACCAACTCATCTTCCAGCCACTTCATTTCGGTATGATCTTCAATCAGAATAACGCTGCCGCCCCGGCTGTCATTACCGCTGAGAATAGCTATGTGCAGGGTCAAAAAATAATCTTTACCGTGCAGCGTGACCGCCTGTTTATAGAGCGGTGTTGACGTGGTCTCTAACACGCTGCCCAGTAGGCTGGGCCAGGGGGCGGGTAGGCTATCACGGCGTGAGCCAATCACGCTTTCACCGCTAATTCCCGAAAGTTGTGAGAGCGCCTGATTCCACATTAGCAGCTCATCATCATCGCCCAGTACGCACAGCCCGACCGGTAAATATGCAAGGGTTTGGCGGTGGTGGCGGCGTAAACCATCTAGTTCACGGGCTAACCCCGTTAGCCGTGAGCGGTAGGCTTCCAAGCGGCTTTCAACGAAGTGAATATCGTCGGTTTCAGGGGCGTCGTCGTGGCGGTAGGGCAGGTAGCGATCCACGATATCCCGCGCTACCGAAGGCCCCATTAAACCCGAGAGATTGGCTTGAATACGGTCGCGCAGGCGGCGCAGTGCGTAGGGGCGCCGTTCCTGGGGCGTTAAATTGAGCGCCTTCAAGGCACGGGCGACTTCGCGCTGGGCGGCTTCGTCCCCCAGCGCTTGAGCTAAGTGATTAGAAAAATCACTCGCTGTGGCGGCTTCCAGCGGAAAACGCTTGGAGCGGATCACCGCATCCACCGAGCACGCTTCCGCGGCGGACTGCTCCCCTTCGGAGATGCGCGTAAACAGCGATATCACAATCAGCAGCAGGATATTGACCGCTAACGACAGCAGCGTGACGTTGTACCAAACCGGCGCACCAGTATCGGTAAACGGTGTAAAGGGTAGCGTCGGTACGGGTAGCGAGAACATGAGTGGCAACCATAGACCCCATAGCCACACGCTGACGCCTACGATCAGGCCAATAATCATGCCTTTACGGTTAGCACCCGGCCAGTAAAGCAGCGCCAGCATGCCAGGCAGGCACTGAGCCATACCTACAAAAGCGGCTAACCCCAAGCCGATGAGACCATGATGGCGCCCTACCCAATGGTAAAACACCCAGCCGCCGATAATCACAGCGACCACTAAACCACGGCGCAGCCACAGCAGCCAGCCGTAGAGATCACTGCGCGCCTCGGGGGGCCTCGCTACCAGCACAATATGGTTAAGCACCATGCCGGAAAGCGCCAGAGCAATCATAATCATGGTGCCGCTGGCGGCGGCTAGTCCGCCGATAAACGCCAGTGCCCCTACCCACCAGTGTTCGGTCATCAGATAGGCGGCATAGGCGGCGATGGGTATGTCGGCATTAACCGATTGAGCGGCCCACCAGATCAGCGGCACGGGCAGCGCCATTAACAGTAGAAACAGCGGCAGTGCCCAACTGGCTTGTAGCAGGGTATGCCGTGACAGGCTCTCGGCAAAGCTGATATGGAAGAGGTGCGGCATCATAAAGGCCGCAGCAAAAAACAGTAGCAGCAGGGTTCGCCACTGAGCCGGGTCAAGCTTGGGTGTCTGCTGCTGGAGGATAGCGCCGGGGCCTTCCAGCCACAGCTGTAGATCGCCTGGGCCGTCAAACACCATCCATAGTGCCACCGCACCCAGCCCCAGCATGGCCAGCAGCTTAACGATGGATTCAAATGCGATAGCACTAAGCAGGGTGTCGTGGCGGCCATGAGACTGACTGTGGCGGGCGCCGAAAATCACAGCAAAGGTGGCAATAACGGCACAAAAGAGCAGTGCAACGCTCCCTCCCGCTTGGCTGTTGGTGAGTATGTCGATGGCTTCGCTGAGGGTTTGGACTTGAATGCCGAGCAGTGGCAGCACCGCCAGTAGACTAACCAGGGTGACTAGCGTACCCGCCCAGCGGGAGCGAAAGCGAAAGGCAAATAGATCCGCCAGCGAGGTTAACTGATAGGTGCGGGTAATGCGCTGGATCGGCACCAGCAGCACCGGGGCGAGCAAGAATGCCCCCGCTGCGCCCAGGTAGTAAGCCAGGTAGCCAAACCCAGCGTGGGCGGCCATTTCCATGCTGCCGTAAATTGCCCAGGCACTGGCGTAAACACCCAGGGCAAGGATGTAAACAATCGGGTGGCGGGTAATGCGCGCCGACACCCAGCCGCGCTCTACCGCAAAACCACAGCCAAACAGTAGCGCCAAGTAGCCTAGCCCCAGCAGTAGGACGCTGACTATCTCAACGGGCATCTCAACGCTCATCAAGCTTCCTCTTCTGCTCTAGCCACAGGGTTAGCGCAATCAAGCCGCCCCATATCGCAAACGGCCGATACCAGGCAGCCTCTGGGTCGCTCCAGCCGTTCATCAACAGCGGAGAGAGCAGGTAACCGCCAAACACCAAAAACAGCATGATGCGATAGACGTACATATCAATCTCCTGATGGATGTAAGAGGGGCATTAGTCGGTGTGGTGTTGGGCTTAGTCGTGCCAGTGACCAGTTCGCTACTGCCCAGTGTAGCTGAGTCGACGGGGGCTCTGCTGCGAGGTCTTGGGGCGGCGCTTGATCAAGCGCTTCGAGCGCCTGAAAGAGCTGCTGGCGTGCACCGTGGTCATCTTCCGCCAGGGCGGGGGCGAGGTTCTGCTTTGAAAGTTTCTGGCCTTCAGCGGTGACGATGAGCGGCAAGTGTAGATAGCGCGGCTGTGGTAGCCCAAGCGCGCTCTGTAGCTGGCGCTGCCAAGGAGTGTTATCGAGTAGATCAAGCCCACGCACTACATCGCTAATCTGCTGCTCGGCGTCGTCGACGACAACGGCGAGCTGATACGCCCACAGGCCATCCTTGCGCTTTAATACCACATCGCCCTGTTCCGCCGGGTCAAACTGCTGTTCGCCGAATAGCCGGTCTTGCCAGCGAATAGGGCGCTCGCCGCGGTCGCTGCGCAGCCGCCAGGCCACCGGCTTAGTAGGATCACAGACGCCATCGCGGCACCAGCCGGGGTAGGTATCAAACGCCTGCCACTGCTTACGCGAACAGCTACAGGGGTAGGCAAGGCCGAGCTGGATGAGCTGGTCTAAGGCGTGTTGGTAAGCATCATTGCGGGTGTGTTGCCACATTACCGCTGCGTCCCACTCCAGGCCGAAGGTTTCTAGTTGGCGCAAAATCGTGCTCGCCGCCCCTTCAGGGCAGCGGGGTGGGTCGATATCTTCAATGCGCACCAGCCACTGCCCATCGGCCGCGCGGGCATCTAAATAGCTACCGAGTGCGGCGACCAATGAGCCAAAGTGCAGCGGGCCTGAGGGTGTAGGGGCAAAGCGACCACGGTAGCGAGCAGGTTCATTCATAGTAGTGTCGTTGCTGAAAGGGCCTGGTTTTTGAAATTAGTTGTTCAAGTAAGCCATGCAAAAAAGTTATTTAAAAGAAGACGTTAACAAAAACGGGCACCCTAAGGTGCCCGCGTCCAAGTAGAACGTTGTTTTAGCGCTCAGCCGCCTAGCTGTTTCTCTTTGAGTTCCGCCAAGGTTTTGCAATCCACGCAGAGGGTGGCGGTGGGGCGAGCTTCTAAACGACGAATGCCGATTTCAACGCCGCAGGCCTCGCAGAAGCCGTAATCGTCATCGTCAATGTTATCTAGCGTCTCGTTAATTTTCTTGAGCAGCTTACGCTCGCGATCCCGGGTGCGCAGTTCCAAGCTAAAGCCTTCTTCCTGGGTAGCACGGTCGGCGGGGTCGGCGTAGTTGTTCGCATCTTCCTGCAGGTGGCGTACGGTACGATCCACCTCTTCCATGAGATCCTGTTTCCAATCCAGCAGCAGCTGACGGAAGTGCGCTAGCTGCTGCTCGTTCATATACTCTTCACCCGGCGCTGGCTCATACGGGGTGAAGGACTTGGACGCTTCCGGTTTCTTTTCTGCTACTGGCATGGGACTGCCCCTTACATATGTGACTACTGATCGACCATGAGCAACTGTCACGATCTCACGCCAAAGGGATGCTTGTTTAGCTGAAAAATGACGGCGTTGCAAGCATAATGGTGAGCTTTTGACGATAGTCTGATCTTGAATATGACTAGCGCCATGTTTTAGTTAGTTTTTCAATATTCGCCCCGTTTCAAAAAATGATTAGACGAAGGAGCCGTTATGGCCTGGAATTCGCGTGTCGCTCACGTTGCCCCTTTTCGGGTCATGCATTTGCTGGAAATGGCCCAGGCGCGGGAAGCCGCCGGCCATGATGTGATTCATCTAGAAGTGGGCGAGCCGGATTTTGCCACCCCGGCGCCGGTTATCGCGGCCGGGCAGCAAGCGCTGGCCAATGGCCATACCCGATACACACCGGCGGCAGGGCTACCCGCGCTGCGCGAGGCAATCGCTGGGCACTATGCCGAGCACTTTAACGCCACGGTGAATCCGGCGCGTATTTTAGTAACGCCAGGGGCGTCGGGGGCACTGCTGCTGGCGAGCCAGCTATTAGTCGAAAGCGGCTCGCGGGTGCTGATGGCTGACCCGAACTACCCTTGCAATCGTCACTTTATGGCCCTGGCTGGCGCTGAGATTGATGCGGTATCCGTGGGGCGTGATAGCGGTTGGCAGTTGGACGCTGCCCTGGTAGCGCAGCATTGGCGTGAGGATACGAGCCTGGCGATGCTGGCGTCGCCCTCTAACCCCACCGGCCACACGTTGAGCGCCCGACAGCTTTCTGCGGTTCTGACTGCGGTCGCAGAGCGCGAAGGTGAGGTCATCGTCGATGAAATTTATCAGGGCCTCAACTACGACGATGCACCGCTTTCGGCGATGTCGCTCTCGGCCAACGCCTTTGTGGTCAACA
>NZ_JH393257.1:904104-914774 GCF_000236035.1 Vreelandella boliviensis LC1 | reverse complement strand
GGGGGGGGGGGAGCCATTAACGCGACTGGCGCAAAACATGTTTCTAGCCGCGCCAACGCCCTCGCAACATGCCGCCCTGGCGGCCTTTACCCCGGAGTGTCGGGGTATCCTCGAACAGCGTCGCGAAACGCTTAAAGAGCGCCGCCAAGTGTTGCTGGAAGGACTAGCAAGTTTGGGGCTGGCGCCAGATCTGCCGCCCCAGGGGGCGTTCTATCTGTGGCTGGATATCTCCCGCTACAGCCACGATAGTCAGGCTTTCTGTGAGCGCTTATTGCAGGAGGAGAATGTGGCGATTACCCCCGGTATCGATTTCGCCGTGCGCGGGGGCGAGCACCATGTGCGCATTGCGTTTACCAATGATGTGGCCCGGCTGGAAGAGGCGGTGGCGCGGATTGCACGCTTTGTGGGCAGGCTATGATGCTGGTCTATCCGGCGCTGGTACCGGGCACGTTGATCAAGCGTTATAAGCGCTTTCTAGCCGATGTGCGCTTGGACGATGGTCGCGAAGTAGTGGCTCACTGTCCAAATACCGGCTCGATGAAGGCAGTGAACGTGCCGGGGTGCCGAGTGTGGCTGTCATCCAGCGATAACCCCAAGCGCAAACTTGCCTGGACGTGGGAGTTTATCGAGCTGCCGCAAGCCGGTGGGCATGTAGCGCTTGCCTCTGTGCATACCGGCCGTGCTAACCGCATCGTGGAAGCGGCGCTTGAGGCGGGTGCGTTGGCACCATTGGCAGGCTACGCCACCTTACGCCGGGAGGTGAAAGTGGCTGATGCCCGCCTCGATTTTATGCTGGATGACTCAGAACGGGGGCGGGCGTATATCGAGGTGAAGCAGGTCACCCTCAAAGAAACCGATGGTCACGGTTACTTTCCTGACTCGGTGAGCGTGCGCGGCACCAAACATCTGCATTCACTGCGAGTACTGGCAGAGCAGGGCGAGCGGGCGGTGCTGCTGTTTTGTGTTGCCCACGAAGGCATTGCTGACGTGGCCGCCGCTGCGCATATCGACGCGACTTACGCAGCGGCTCTGGGGGAAGCTGCGGCCAGCGGTGTGGAAGTGCTGGCCTACGGTATTGACGTGACCCGGGAGCAGGAGCGCCCGACGAGTGTGCGGTTAACCCGCAGCCTGCCTGTTCGGCTTTAAAGTGGCATGAGCTTGCCGAGGGCAGGTGACGCAAGGGCGCTGTGAACCCTTCCCTGGGCGCTACTTTCGCCATCCATGGCGAAAGACCCTTGCTTACACCAACCCTCGGCGCTTTGGATGCTAATTTACATGTCTCTAGGTACGACTTAGCGATCAATATAAAAACGCTGAATAAAGTTAACCGGTTCGGGGGCGGCGTTGCGGTCGTAGCGCACACTTAGCTCAAAGCGCATGCTTTCATCTTCGCGCAGGGTAAAAGGCGCCAGGTGGTAGGTGGCATCGCCGTCATGCACGGTGCGAAAGCTGAGCGACTCCTGGGCGCCCGTCAAGCCGCTAACGTGGCCCTGAACGCTGGCGTTAACGGGCTGGGTACTGCCATCCTTCTGGCGCTCGCGCACGCTAACATTGACCAGGCCACGGTTAGCGCTGCGCTGGAGGTTATTCGCTTGGGCCACTTCCGGGGTCAAAAAGCTGCTGTTCACCGCGCTGTAGTGAATCTCGTAATCGCCCACGCTGACAAACTGCTCCGCGTAGGCAGCCGTCGTGGCGAAAGTAGTGGCGAAGAGCATGCCGATAAGGGCGGCACTCATCATTAAGCGGCGTAGCATGGTCGTACCTCCTTGATTAGCGTAAAACTTAGCGGCGGCGAACGCGGAAAATGGCAATCTCACCAAATAGATTGGGCCATAGCCGCGATTTCCAGTGGCCTTGATGATCTCCCACGCCCACCGCGCGATCAACAATTACCAAACCTTTTTCGCGGCATAAGTGTTCAAAATCGTTGAAAGTGGAGAGGTGGATGTTGGGTGTGTCGTACCAGGCATGGGGCAGCGATTTGGATACCGGCATATAGCCACGCAGGCCCAAATGAACACGGTGACGCCAGTAGGCGAAGTTGGGGAAAGTGATGATGCCCTCTTCGGCGACGCGCAGCATCTCATCGAGCATTTTGTCCGGACGGCGCAGCGCCTGCAGCGCCTGTGTCATGATCACCTGATCATAACTGTTATCGCAGAAGCTGCTTAAACCGTCATCCAGGTTGTGCTCAATCACGTTGACGCCACGGGCAACGCAGGCATTAATGCCGTCGTGATCGATCTCTAAGCCATAGCCGGTCACGCCTTTATTGTTCGCCAGCGTCTCAAGCAGTTCGCCGTCGCCACAGGCGAGGTCGAGCACGTGCGCCCCTTCGGGCACCCAGTCATAAATCAGTTCAAGATCGGCGCGCATCATGGCGTCTCCTCCAAGCTCGCTCCATCTCCGCCTGTTTCGGCGAGATTAAGCTCACGGGCAGCGCGGTTCATAAAGGCGCTGAAAATAGCGTCGTAGCGCGGCTCTGAGAGTAAGAAAGCATCGTGCCCATGGGGTGAGTCGATGTTGGCGTAGCTGACTGCCTTGCCTGCGCGGGTGAGCGCATCGACCAGCTCGCGGGAGCGTGAGGGCGGAAAGCGCCAGTCGGTGGTAAAGCTGACAATCAAAAATGGGCACTGTGCGGGTGCCAGGGCTTTGGATAAGTCGCCCCCCTGAGTGGCGGAAGGGTCAAAGTAGTCCAGCGCCTTGGTCATCAGCAGGTAGGTATTGGCATCAAAGGCGGTGGAGAAAGTGTCGCCCTGATAGCGCAGGTAGGATTCCACCTGGAACTCAACGTCAAAACCGAAGTTGAGGTCGTCGCTACGCAGATCGCGGCCAAACTTGCTGCCCATGGCGTCTTCTGACAGGTAGGTGATATGTCCTACCATGCGCGCTAGTTTTAGCCCACGTTTGGGCACGGTGTCGTGCTCAGCGTACCAGCCGTCAAAAAACTCTTGGTCAGAGCGAATCGCCTGGCGAGCCACTTCGTTAAAAGCGATATTTTGCGCCGAGAGTCGGGGCGTGGCGGCAATCACCACGGCGTTGGCAACCCGCTCCGGGTAGGTCATTGTCCACTGCATCACCTGCATGCCGCCCAGGCTGCCGCCCACCGCTGCGGCCCAGCGCTCAATCCCCAGATGGTCGGCAAGCCGCGCCTGGCTGGCCACCCAATCGCTCACCGTGACCATGGGGAATTCAGGCCCCCATTGGCGGCCGGTGTCGGGGTTGTGGCTTACTGGCCCGGTGCTTCCATGGCAGCCGCCGAGGTTATTGAGTGAGACCACAAAAAAGCGGTTGGTGTCGATCGCTTTGCCGGGGCCAATGTGGGCATCCCACCAGCCGGGCTTGCGGTCTTCTTCACTGTGATAGCCCGCGGCGTGGTGATGGCCCGAGAGCGCGTGGCAAATCAGCACCGCGTTGCTGCGCTCGGCATTGAGCGTGCCGTAGGTCTCGTAAATCAGCTCGTAGGCAGGCAACACTTTGCCGCAGGCGAGGGCGAGCGGCGTGTCGAAGCGTGCCACATGCGGGGTGACCAAGCCAACGGAGCCCGTCGGCCGGTCTGCAAACGCAAGCGTATCTGAATCAGGCATTGAAGGCGCTAGTCCTGCTGAAAGAGTGCGACTGAATGAAGCTTGTTAAATAGATACTGGAATACGGGGTAGTCGCCATCAAAGCCCGACCAGCGCGCCGGAAATGCCCGCCGCACGAATCAGCGAGCCGACCACCAAGCCATCGATCAGGTTAATGGCGATAAACACCACGATAGGCGAGAGATCGATCATGCCCAGCGACGGGATCACTTTGCGCACCGGGGCCATAATCGGCTCCACCAGTTGCATGACGAGCAGGGCGCCTGGGTGGCTGGCATTGGGTGCTACCCAGCTTAAAATAATCATCACAATCATGGCGAAGAAGTAGATTTTTAAGATCGCATTTGCCAAGGCCGCCACACCGGCAATCAGCAGTCCAGCAATGGGCGGCATGCCAACGCCAATCACCATAAAGATGGCGATGATGCTGACCACTTTCAATACAAAGCCTGCCGCTAAGGTGGCGAGGTCGAAGCGGCCAGCCACAGGGCCTAAAAAGCCTTGGAACAGGCCTACCACCGGCTGGGTGATTTTGACCACCGATTGGCTTAACGGGTTGTAGTAATCCGCTCGAGACGCCTGCAGCAAAAAACGCAACATGAGTAAAAAGAGATAAATATTGATCAGCGTGTTTACCAGCATCAACCCTGCACTGCCCAATTCATTGCCCATTATAGAGTCTCCTTGATGATCCGTAGCTTAACGGCTGGGTTAGCCGAATGGCTGTATTATTTGCCGCTCAATTCTTTGGCCATTGCCTGGGCACGGTCGGCGCAGGCCTGCATGGCGTCGGCAATGGTGGTGCGCAATTGTGCCTCTTCCATATGTTGAATGGCACGCTCGGTGGTGCCGCCCGGCGACATCACGTTCTGTTTCAATGTGGCGGGATCTTTATCACTTTGCTGCGCCATGTTGGCGGCACCCAGTGCGGTTTGAATAGCGAGACGGCGCGCGGTGGCGGCAGGTAGGCCGAGTTTAACTGCGGCTTCCTCCATGGCTTCGAACATCAGAAAGAAGTAGGCCGGGGCACTGCCAGAAACGGCGGTCACTGCATCTAACAGGGCTTCTTCTTCCACCCACTCGACAATGCCGACCGCTTCCATTAGCTGAGTGGCCACGTCACGCTGAGCATCGCTTACTTTGGCATTGGCGTAGAGGCCGCTGGCACCGTAACCGACCAGCGAGGGCGTATTGGGCATGCAGCGCACCATGGCATTATTGCCGCCTAGCCACTGGTCGATAGTGTCGGCATCCAGGCCTGCGGCAATCGAGATTACCAACGGCTGCTGACGCTGAACTTTGTCGCGTAGCGCTTCGCATACGTTGCGCATGATTTGCGGCTTCACCGCCAGTACCACAACATCGGCGTCAGCCACCGCGGCGTTATTGTCGGTGTCGGTATTGATGGCTAAACGTTGTTTAATCGCTGCCAGTTCGCTGTTATTCGGCGCAGTGGCAGTAATCGTGGAAGGTGCGACGCCGCTGTCGATTAGGCCGCCGATAATGGCGCTGGCCATATTGCCCGCCCCAATGAAGGTAATCTTATTCGCCATGGTAGCTGTCCTTAAGTAAAAGTATGTTAAATGAAAAAGTGGGCGACTGTTCCGCCTAAGCTGATTGGCGAGCGCCGAAAATTGCGGTGCCCAAACGCACCAGCGTGGCACCTTCCAGTACCGCCGCTTCTAAATCGTCGCTCATGCCCATCGAGAGCGTATCAAGGGGCGCATCTGGCAAGTTGCTTTGTAAGGCGGTGAAAGCCTCACGTAGCGCTGCCAATGGCTGGCGCTGGGCGTCGATACCCTCTGCCGGTGCGGGGATCGCCATTAAGCCGCGCAGGCGCAGGTTTGGCAGCGTGGCGACTTGCTTGGCCAATTCCGCTAACTCCTCGGGCAGCACACCGGCTTTGCTATCTTCGCGGCTGATATTAACCTGCAGGCAGATATTGAGTGGCGAAAGGTGCGTTGGGCGCTGTTCGCTAAGGCGTTTGGCAATTTTTAGCCGGTCGACGCTGTGCACCCAGTCAAAGTGCTCGGCCACAGAGCGGGTTTTGTTGGACTGCAGGGGGCCAATGAAATGCCATACAATGCCCTCAAGGTCAGTAAGTTCGTTCTGCTTTTCCAGCGCTTCTTGCAAATAGTTTTCACCAAATTCACGCTGACCCAGCTGCCAAGCCTGTCGAATCATCGCCGCGGGCTTGGTTTTGCTGACTGCCAGTAGCTGGGCTGCGTCCTGGGTGCGCCCCGCGTTTTCTAATGCATTACGCAGGCGTTCACGCGCCTGAGCGTATGAAGAGCCGAGTGACTCGTTAAGCGCGATGTCTGTCATACTCAAGCACCTTACCGCAGCTGGGAAGAGAGATGGATATTACCGAACTGCTAGCATTCTCGGCAAAGCAGAATGCCTCTGACTTGCACCTTTCGGCCGGTTTGCCGCCCATGATACGTGTTGATGGCGACATTCGCCGGCTCAATGTGCCCGCTATCGATAATAACGATGTGCGCAAATTGATCTACGACATCATGAATGATCGCCAGCGGCGCGACTACGAAGAACACCTAGAAATTGATTTTTCCTTCGAGGTGCCGGGGGTCGCCCGCTTTCGCGTTAACGCCTTTACTCAGGCTCGCGGGGCGGGGGCGGTGTTTCGCACCATTCCTAATCAAGTGCTCTCCATGCAAACACTAGGGCTCGGCGAGGTCTTCGAGCGCCTGGCGATGTTGCCGCGGGGCTTGGTGCTGGTAACGGGGCCAACAGGCTCGGGCAAGAGCACCACGCTGGCCGCGATGATTGATTACATTAACGATCATCGTTACGAGCATATTCTCACCATTGAGGACCCCGTCGAGTTTGTCCACGCTAGCAAGCGCTGTTTGATTAACCAGCGCGAAGTGCATCGCGACACTCATAGCTTTGCTGATGCGTTGCGCAGTGCGCTGCGTGAAGACCCGGATGTGATTCTGGTCGGTGAGCTGCGCGATCTGGAGACCATCCGTTTAGCACTGACCGCTGCAGAAACCGGCCACCTGGTGCTGGGAACGCTGCATACAACCTCTGCAGCCAAGACAATCGACCGGATCATTGATGTTTTTCCCGGCGAAGAGAAAGCCATGGTGCGCTCCATGCTTTCGGAATCGCTCCAGGCAGTGGTGTCGCAATCACTGCTTAAACGCCAGGGCGGCGGACGCGTGGCGGCGCACGAAGTGCTGATTGCTACCTCAGCGGTGCGTAATTTGATTCGAGAAGACAAAGTGGCGCAGATGTACTCGGCCATTCAAACCGGTGGCAGCCTGGGCATGCAAACGCTGGACGCCGCGCTGTCTCGGTTAGTGAAAGAAGGTACGGTAAGTTTAGAAGAGGCGCAGCTGAGTGCGAAGGGAACGCTGGCGATAAAAGATGAATAAAGACAGTTCAATTCAAGCGCCATCTGTCGAGCTTTCGCCCACCCAGTGGCTGCACCAACTGCTCGACATTATGGTTGAGCAGAACGCTTCAGATTTACTCATTACCGTGGGCGCACCGCCAAGCCTGAAAATGCCCGATGGGCTGGTGCCATTGGGTCAGCAGCGTTTAACGGCTCATCAGGTCAATGAACTGGTCACCCATACGCTACCGGAAGGGCTGCGTGAACGTTTTGCCAGTGAGCATGAGGCGAATTTTGCCCTCAGTCGCGAGGGAAAAGGACGTTTTCGGGTAAGCGCGTTTCAGCAGCGTAATCAGATGGCCATGGTGGTGCGCAGCATCGCGATTGAGATTCCTAGCCTGAAGGCGCTGAGCGTGCCGGAGCAGTTGGCAGAATTAGCTCAGGCCAAGCGCGGGCTGGTACTCGTGGTGGGTGGCACGGGAACCGGTAAATCGACTACCCTGGCGGCGATGATTCAGCAGCGCAACGAAACCGTCGGCGGTCATATCATCAGCATTGAAGACCCGATTGAGTACTTGCACCCGCACAAGCGTGCGATCGTGAATCAGCGCGAAGTGGGGATTGATACTGAGTCGTTTGAAGTGGCGCTTAAAAATACCCTTCGCCAGGCGCCGGATGTGATTCTGATTGGTGAAATCCGCACTCGGGAAACCATGGAGCATGCGCTGACGTTTGCCGAAACCGGCCACCTCTGTTTGGCAACGCTGCATGCCAATAACGCCAATCAGGCGCTGGAGCGCATCATTCACTTCTTCCCCCATGAACGCCATGAGCAGATATGGATGGATCTTTCGTTGAATCTGCGTGCGGTCGTCGCTCAGCAACTGCTGCCCACGCTGGCGGGCGGGCGCCGTGCGGCCATTGAGATCATGCTGCAGTCACCGCGCATTGCCGACTTGATCCGTAAAGGGGAGGTTGCCGAGATTAAAGCAGCGATGGCCAAGTCCCGCGATGCTGGGATGCAGACCTTCGACCAGGCTCTGCATGACCTGCATCAGGCAGGGCATATCAGTAAAGAGGTGGCCATGGCCCACGCCGACTCGGCTAACGACCTGCGTATGTTGCTCAATTTCAGCGATGCCAAGACACGCAATCTCTCGTTGGATGACCAAGTGCCCAGTCATCTGGGGCTACGCGATGGCGATGATTACTAATTTGTGTGGCTTAGCCTAATTCACTACGCAGCATAAATGCCGCCTAGTATCCGCGGGCCCTGCGCGCCGGTGACTGAGGGCAAGTTGCCTGGCAGGTGGTGCAGGCGCTGGTGAGCCAGCCAGGCGAAAGCCCCCGCTTCAATCCAGTCTTCAGGCCAACCGTACGCTGCTGGCGAAGTCAGCATTGCGTGGGGGAGATGATAAGCAAGGCGCTGCATTAAGTAGCGATTGTGGGCGCCGCCGCCAGCGGTGATCAGCGTAAGCGGGCTGTCATCAATCTGTAGTTGTTCAATGCCATGAGCGACACTGACTGCGGTGAGCTCTGCAAGCGTCGCCTGCACATCAGCGGCGGCTTCCTGGCCGCTGAGATGTTTTCGTAGCCAATCCAGATGGAACAGCTCACGCCCTGTGCTTCTCGGCGGTGGCTGCTGGAAAAACGGTTCTGATATCAACCGAGCTAACAGCTCCTCATCTACCTTTCCACTAGCGGCCCAATCACCATGCTGGTCAAAGCGGCCGCCTTCGTGCAAGGCAAACCAGCTATCCAATAAAACATTCGCGGGCCCGGTATCAAAACCGATCACTGGGTCGGCTGGCTGGCTAGAAAGCCAAGTGAGATTGGCAAAGCCACCTAAATTAAGCACTAACTGATGTGTATCTGCTCTACCAAAGAGCGCTTGATGAAACGCTGGTGCCAACGGCGCAGCCTGTCCGCCAGCGGCTAAGTCTCGGCGGCGAAAATCGGCTACTACCCTGCAGCCGGTGAGCTCTGCCAACAGGCTGGGGTTATCCAGTTGCAGCGTATAAGCCGGGCCGTTATCGTGGCCTGCGGGGGCGTGCTCAATGGTTTGGCCGTGGCTGCCGATGGCGCTGATCTGTTCTACGCCCACTGAAAGTGGCGCTAATAAGTGTTGCACAGCTTGGGCTTGGCATTGGCAGAACGCGTGCTCGGCTGCTGCGAGTTGCGCAAAACTCACCTGCTCTGCATGACACAGCTTAAATAGTAGGCGATGAAGCTCGTCCGGCATCGATTCGACGTGGGTGGCCAACAGGCGTGGCGGCGAATTTTTTTCGATGGCGATAAGTGCCGCATCAATACCGTCCAGACTAGTGCCGGACATCAGGCCAATATAATAGAGCGTCGAAGTTTTCATAAGCGAACTCGTACAAAGCGGGGCTAATGATCCAACTAGGGCTAAACCAAGGCTCAACCAAGGCGAACGAGCATGGTAACATCGTCGGCTATTTATCACCTGAGCCCGGTATGGGCGGTTCTTTATAGTGGAGAGAGGCAATGAGTGAGGTGGATCAGGCTTTAGCGCTGCTGTCGCGGGGTACGCATGAAATCCTGGTAGAGGATGAGCTAAAAAAGAAGCTGACTTCAGGCCGCAAACTGCGTATTAAAGCGGGTTTTGATCCCACGGCCCCTGACCTACACTTGGGGCACAGTGTGTTGCTAACTAAAATGCGCCAGTTTCAGGACTTGGGGCACACGGTTATCTTTCTGATCGGCGACTTTACCGGGCGTATTGGTGACCCTACCGGTAAAAACGTGACGCGCAAACCGCTTACCGAAGAGGACGTTAAAGCCAACGCCGAAACCTATAAAGAGCAGGTGTTTAAAATCCTCGACCCGGAAAAAACCGAGGTGCGCTTTAACGCCGAATGGTTTGGCGAGCTCTCCGCTGCCAAAATGATTGAGTTGGCCGCCCAAAGCACCGTTGCACGTATGCTAGAGCGGGATGACTTTGAAAAGCGCTATAAAGCCAATCAATCCATTGCTATTCATGAATTTCTCTACCCGCTGGTACAAGGCTACGACTCGGTAGCGCTTGAAGCGGATGTGGAACTGGGCGGCACCGACCAGAAGTTCAACCTGCTAATGGGCCGCGAGATTCAAAAGCACTTCGGCCAAGAACCTCAAGTGGTAATTACTATGCCGCTGTTGGAAGGGTTAGACGGCGTGCAGAAGATGTCGAAATCGTTGGGCAACTACATTGGTGTCGATGAAGCGCCGGGTTCGATGTTCAACAAACTGGTTTCCATGCCGGATAGCTTAATGTGGCGTTACTTTGAGCTGCTTTCTTTGAAATCCAATCAAGAAATTGAAGCGCTCAAGCAAAGCGTTGAGCAGGGCGCCAACCCGCGTGACGTTAAAATGGAGCTGGCGCGGGAACTTATCGCTCGCTACCACGGCGATGAAGCGGCGGCCAATGCCCACAAGTCGGCGGGTAACCAACTGGCCGACGGCGAACTGCCGGAAGACCTGCCGGAAGTCACGGTCGATTTTGAAGGCAGCGAACAAGCGCCCATTGCGGCAGTGCTTAATAGAGCGGAGCTTGCGAACAACAGTGCCCAGGCCAAAGATATGCTGGGCAATGGCCGCGTTAAAGTCGACGGCGATGTGGTTGCTAAAGACACCATGCTGGCGACAGGCAAGAGCTATGTGATTCAGGCGGGCAAGAAACGTTACGCCCGTGTGACACTTATTTGAACTTTCTGTCATAA
>NZ_JH393257.1:902581-903189 GCF_000236035.1 Vreelandella boliviensis LC1 | reverse complement strand
GCACTTTGTGGCGAAGTTAACGCGATAAGTCGACCGCCTGGGGAGTACGGCCGCAAGGTTAAAACTCAAATGAATTGACGGGGGCCCGCACAAGCGGTGGAGCATGTGGTTTAATTCGATGCAACGCGAAGAACCTTACCTACCCTTGACATCTACAGAAGCCGGAAGAGATTCTGGTGTGCCTTCGGGAACTGTAAGACAGGTGCTGCATGGCTGTCGTCAGCTCGTGTTGTGAAATGTTGGGTTAAGTCCCGTAACGAGCGCAACCCTTGTCCTTATTTGCCAGCGAGTAATGTCGGGAACTCTAAGGAGACTGCCGGTGACAAACCGGAGGAAGGTGGGGACGACGTCAAGTCATCATGGCCCTTACGGGTAGGGCTACACACGTGCTACAATGGCCGGTACAAAGGGCTGCGAGCTCGCGAGAGTTAGCGAATCCCTTAAAGCCGGTCTCAGTCCGGATCGGAGTCTGCAACTCGACTCCGTGAAGTCGGAATCGCTAGTAATCGTGAATCAGAATGTCACGGTGAATACGTTCCCGGGCCTTGTACACACCGCCCGTCACACCATGGGAGTGGACTGCACCAGAAGTGGTTAGCCTAACGCAA
>NZ_JH393257.1:776981-899547 GCF_000236035.1 Vreelandella boliviensis LC1 | reverse complement strand
GCGCTGCGCTCGCAATGACACCTAAAAGCAACCCCTTAGATTGCCGCGCTGTGCACGCAACGACACCCAAAAGGAATCCTCAGATGACAAAAACGAGATCGCGTCGCTTAGCGCGCGATGACGCTGCATCGACGCGTGCTAATGCTGCCTCCTAAAACCTGTAGTATGAAGCGATAGTCGCTCAAAGTATTGGAACATGTGTTTTAAATATATTTAAAACAATAGCTTGCGTATTTAACATGGTATTGTTGCCAAGCAGCATCTAGTATTATGTTGCACGTACTTAGAAGTTAAATCTCAGGAGGAGAAACGGTATGACGACGCAATTAGCCAAGAAGTTAGCAATCGCTTTATTAATGGCCTTAATGGCAGGCGGACTTATCGCTTGTGATAACCAAGGGCCTGCCGAAGAAGCGGGTGAAAACATTGACGACGCTGCAGAAAGTGCCGGAGAAAGTATGGAAGAACTCGGCGAAGATATGGAAGAGGCTGCTGAAAACTAGGCCGAGTATTTATTTGATGAGTTAGCCAAAGCAGTCGCTGAAAAGCGGCTGCTTTATTGTTTGTATCGCGTTTATTATATATAGCCTAAATAACGATAAAAATTGAGGAGGCAACGTGCAGCTACAACGGGATAAAAGTCTGCTGTTAATGGTCGATTTTCAGGCGCGGCTACTGCCTGTGATCGATGGTGGTGAAGAAGCCGTTAACGAAGCGGCATGGCTAGGCGAAATGGCTTGCTTGCTTGAGGTGCCTGTATGGTTAACCGAGCAGTCTCCAGAAAAACTGGGAGGATCCTCCGCATCACTGCTCGCCTGTCTGAATGATTATCAGCTCTGGCAAAAACAGCATTTTGGCGCCATGTCGGAAGCTGAGTTTCGTGAAGCACTCCACGCAACGGGGAAAACACAGATTGTACTGTGTGGAACAGAAGCGCATATCTGCGTGCTGCAAACAGGGTTAGGACTATTAGAGGCAGGCTACGAGCTGTACTGGCTGAGTGACGCCTCTGCCAGCCGCCGCCCGCAAGAGGCTGCGCTTGCCCGTGAGCGCGCCTGCGCAAGCGGTGCTGTGGCGGTGACAGCAGACATGGTGGCTTATGAGTGGCTTCACCGCTGCGACACTGCGCTGTTTAAAGAGGCGCACCAGCGATTTTTAAAGCCTCGCTCGCCACGCCCCGTGCGTTTTTTCTAGACCGTTCGCTTTAGCGATCGGTTTCTTTGCGAGCGAAAACGAAGGTATCACCCTGGGATACCGATGCATCAAAACGATAGCCTGCTACATCGAACGCTTTGAGGTGTTCTGGGTCGCTGACCTGTTGCTGAATAAGCCAGGCACTCATAAGCCCTCGCGCCTTTTTGGCGTAGAAGCTGATGATTTTAAAGGTGCCGTTTTTCTCATCTTTAAACACTGGTGTAATGACTCGGGCATTAAGCTGCTTGGTATCTACCGCTTTGAAGTATTCATTCGATGCGAGATTAACCAATACGTCGGTGCCGCTTTCAGCAATGGCCTCATTGAGTGCAGGCGTCAGGATGGGCTGCCAATAGGCATACAGATCCTTACCGGCACTATTAGGCAGCTTGGTGCCCATCTCTAGCCGATATGGCTGAATCAAATCCAGGGGCCGTAGCAGGCCATATAGGCCAGAAAGTATGCGCAGATGCGATTGCGCGTAACGATTCTGTGCTTCGCTGAAGTTTTCCGCTTGCAGGCCGGTATAGACGTCGCCCTGAAAAGCCTGTGCAGCGGGTTTGGCATTGCTCAGCGTGAAAGGGGGCCGCCACTCCTCAAAGCGCGCCGCATTCAGCCCCGCCAGCTTATCGCTGATACCCATAAGTTCACTGATTTGCTGCGGAGAGTAGTCGCGCAAAATAGTGATCAGTGCTTGGCTGTGTTTCAGAAAGTCGGGTTGTGTCACCTGCTCTGTGGTCGGCGGGGTTTCAAAATCCAGCGTTTTGGCGGGAGAGATAACGCTCAGCATTGCATGCTCCTAGGGCCATCATAAGTGAATGTAGTATACCAAGCCTCGACCAAGGTCGAGGCTATAGCTTCGATAGTTCTGGCAGAGCCGTTTACGGTCTGTAGTGGTTACTCATCAGAGGCTCTAAGGGCAGGGATTCGGCATGCGGCGGTGAATATCTTCAATTGCCTCTAGCACTTCGTTGTCCAGCTTGAGGCTCTCGCTGGAAAGATTGCTTTCCAGCTGCTCCATGGTGGTCGCTCCAATAATATTGCTGGTTAAGAAGCTGCGAGAGTTAACAAATGCCAGCGCCATTTGCGCAGGATCTAGCTCATACTTTTCAGCAAGCGCAACGTAAGCCTGGGTGGCCGCTTCGGCTTCAGGCGAGGTGTAGCGTTTGAAGCGCTCATACAGCGTCAAGCGACCCTTAGGCGGCTGCGCACCATTCAGATACTTGCCCGAGAGTACGCCAAAACCTAACGGTGAATAGGCAAGTAGGCCGACATCTTCACGGTGGGCAATTTCAGCCAAACCGACTTCAAAAGAGCGGTTGAGAAGGTTGTAAGGGTTTTGAATAGACGCCACGCGCGGTAAGTCCAGCTTATCGGCAAGCTGCAGTGAGCGCATCACTCCCCAGGGTGTTTCATTAGAGAGCCCAATAGCCCGCACCTTGCCTGCATTAACAAGCTCTTTCAGCGCATCAAGCGTCTCTTCTAACGGCGTCGCATCTTCGTCTTCGCTATGTACGTAGCCTAGCTTGCCAAAGAAGTTGGTTTGACGGTCGGGCCAGTGCAGTTGGTAGAGGTCAATGTAATCGGTGTTCAAGCGTTCCAGGCTGGTGTCGATGGCCTGATGAATATGCTCACGAGTAAGTCGCGGCCCTCCCCGTATATGGTCAAGCCCTGGGCCAGCTGCCTTGGTAGCTATGATCAGATCGTCCCTGGCGCCACGCTGCTTTAGCCAGCTGCCGATATAGCGTTCAGTTAAGCCCTGGGTCTTGGCCATGGGCGGTACGGGGTACATTTCTGCGGTATCAATAAAATTGATGCCAAACGCCACTGCCCGGTCGAGCTGTTCGTGGGCTTCGGCTTCGCTATTTTGCTCGCCAAACGTCATCGTACCTAAGCAGAGTCGACTTACCTCCATGCCGGTTCTGCCAAGTGGGCGCGTTTGCATTTTTATCTCCTTACTAAGGTGGAATTGCCACAAGATAAGCCACCATTACCAGGCTGGTAAACGGCGTATGCATGGCATGTTAGCGAGGCTCTTTGCAAGCAGCAAATTAATGGGGTTGAGTCGTCGCAAAGGCAGGCGTATGCTTGCCAGCCCATCGACCGGCTAAAGGCCGGTTTCTCGTGTGGTTGGCAGCTATTTTTGTGACTGCTAGCCCAAGGTTCCAACAGACAGGCAGGGTGGTTTGCCATGCTGCAGGCATCAACGTTGTTTACTCGGCTAGAATTTCGCCTAGCTGAACGGCTGTTTCATAATCACTGGTTGTTGCCGCGTTCACCGCGCACCCAGCGTTTAACAATGCGCTTATTTAAGCGCTGTGCGGAAGCGGGTCACCCAGACGCGCTCTCCGTTTACGGCCATATGCTGTTTCATCGCAGTCAGACGCCCCAGGACAAGGCGCGCGGAGCGCGGTACGTTCTGGAAGCTGCCCATGCCGGGGATGTAAAGTCACAGTACCAGGTGGCACAAATCCACGAGCACGGCTGTGCTCAGTACCCGCGCCGTGAAGATTACGCGGTGACCTGGTACGCGCGTGCCGCCCAGTCTGGGCATTATCTAGCTGCGGAGCGGCTTGCCCGTGCTTATCGCCAGGGTGAGTTAGGCTTGGCGGTAGATGGCGAGCGTGCGGCTTACTGGCAGCGACAGGCGGATCAGCCGGCACTAAATAGCGTGGCTGCCGCATGAAACGTTACCGCGTTTTGATTGAGTGAGGAAGGTTGTGTCCGAGACGCTACCCACAGTATTAGATATTGAAGCGTCCGGATTTGGGCGCGGCAGCTACCCCATTGAAGTAGGCATCGCCCGTGCCGATGGAAGCTGCTGTGCTTTTCTCATTCAACCGCTTGAAGAGTGGACGCACTGGGATCCCAAGGCTGAACTGCTGCATGGGATCTCCCGTGATCGCCTCATTCAGGAGGGCTATCCGGTACGTCAAGTTGCTCACTGGCTGAACGATGAGTTACGCGAGCTGGGTAAGGCGTACAGCGATAGCTGGGGATATGACAACACCTGGCTATCGCTGCTCTTCCATCACGCGGGTATGCTGCCGCGCTTCCGCCTTGAGGCATTAAGAATCCTGCTTAGCGAAGAGCAGCAGGCAGTGTGGAGCGACAGCAAAGAAGTGTTGATCGCCGAACAGGGAATTCACCGCCACCGGGCAGGTGATGATGCCCGCCTACTGCAGCTTACCTATCAGTATACCCGCAAGCTCACCGAGCACACGGGCCACTAGTGACGCTCCCCTTGCCAGCATTATAGCTGGGCTTCTAGCGCATCAAGCAGTTCACCGGGTGACGGTGCGTCGAGCAGCATCTCCCGGGTGGGAGCCGCCAAGAAACCATGGCCGACCGTGCTGTCTAAAAAAGTCAGCAGCGGCGAATAGAACTCATCGATATTAAGCAACCCCATGGGTTTTTCATGCAGGCCCAGATAGCCCCACGTCCATATTTCAAACAGCTCTTCCAAGGTGCCGATCCCGCCGGGTAAGGCAATAAACGCGTCGGCGTTGGCCGCCATGGTGGCTTTGCGTTCGTGCATATTGCGCACCCGAATCAGTTCGCTTAAGCCAAAGTGTGCCTGTTCGCGCTCCACCAAGTGGTCAGGCATCACACCAATGGCTTCGCCGCCAGCCTCCAGCACTGAATTCGCCAGCTCACCCATTAAACCGAGACGTGCGCCACCATAAACAAGCGTGTGGCCACGTTCAGCGAGCGTGCGCCCCAATTTATTGGTCGCCTGCCGGAAAGCAGGGCTATTACCTTCACGGGAGCCAAGATAAACGCAAATTCGAGCCATTCGATTAATTCCTTGTCACTATATAAAAGGCGATTAGGGTAAGCAGCGGTCTACCTGATACTGCTCATCCATCCACTGCCCAATGACATTATCACCACAAAGGTGATGGGCGTATTGGGTATGCAGGCAGCGTATCTGGTGCCAGTTGCTAATGCCGCCAATGCCGCGTTCGGTCATCACCTTGGTGTAACCCAGCTTAGCGACTTCTTCACGCTGCGCAGCGCTCATAGAGTCCCAGCGGGCGGTTACATAGTCGCGATGGCTCTGTTGGTAAGCCTCAAGAAATTCAGGCTCTTCCTGCAGGCGCTGTTCGAGCGCTTTGATCACACCAACGGCTTCGATGCGGGAAATCTCGACTTTAAGCACATCTGAGCAAAGCCAATACAGAGTGGGGAAGGGTTTGCCATCGACAATCGGTGCCATGCGCAGTACTAGCGGCGTACCTTTACCGTCGGTAGCGGCTACCGCTTCGATACCTCGCGGTGCACGGCCAAGCTGCTGGGCAATAATGGCGAGCTGACGTTCGTCAGGCGCTTGGTTGGTGCGTATCACCATTGGGTTGGTCTCTCACGAACGGTCATCTTGAACAAATTTAGTCGAGCGGCCAACGGCACGGAAAAAGCAGCGATTGAGCTGTTCAGGCGACGCGACATAGCACCACGTCCGCTCACAGTATTCAGCGGCTCGTGCCATTAGCACATCATAAAGGCGGTTGAAGGGGGCATCATAATCGTAGGGGTCGGCACCAAACAAGCGGATATGCGGATAGTCGGCAAAGCGCTCAATAAAATAGCGCTCAAGGTCTGCCTCAACGGCACGATGCTGGGCGACGTTGTCAGGGTCTATCCAGAGATTGTAGCGGATTGCCATTATAAGGCTCCTGTTGCCCCGGCAGCGCGGGGCAGCGTCAATCAGGCGGGCTCAGGTGCGTCTTGTAGGTGCGACGTTAGCGCCTCGCGCAGGTCACCCTCAATGGGCATGGCGCACTTGGCCTGATGGTCATACTGCACCATAACGGTATGCCCCAGGTTAGTGAGCTTGCCGTGCTGCCGCGCCTCTTGGGTCACTGTAAACGAGCTATTGCCTAGCCGCGTTAAGTAAGTACGTATTTCGATATCGTGACCGTAAAACAGTTCAGCCCGGTAGTCGACTTCCATGCGCGCCATAATCAAGCGCCACTGCTTAGGGTCTAAGTCAGGGGTAAAGAGTTTGAACAAGTCATTACGGGCAAGCTCAAACCACGCTGGTAGGCGGGTGTTGTTAATGTGTCCTAAGGCGTCGGTATCGTAAAAAGCGGGCTCAATGCTACGGGTAAACATGGCGTGTCCTTTTTTAGAAATGTTATTAGAGACGATAGTTTGAAGCGTGTATAAGCAACGGCAACGTTCAGGATTAACCCAAGCAAGCGCTTGGTCAAGCGACCGTTACACCAAGCGCAGGCCTTGTTGGTCGCGCCAGGCGGCTTCAAGCGCTTCTTGCAGGGGCGCTTTTAGATGCACGGGGAGCGCCTCATGAGCCGCTTGCAGTGAATCAAACGAGCGGTTGCGTAGCCAGCAGTACGCCCAGGCGCAGGCTTCGGCGTCGCTATCGGGGGTCGGACGAGCAGGCATTTGATTGAGCAGAAAGACCGCAGTACGCGGCGCCCATAGCGGAATATCATCAGCGCTGGCTGTGCTCCACATATCGAGCGTGGCGCCGCTGGGGGTGGCATCGGGTTCACCCAGTTTTGCCACGCGGGCCGTTTCTGCAAGAATTAGCGCCAAGCGGTCGGCATCGGCCTGACCCAGTGCGCGCCACTGGCGCAGCAGCGCCGGTAGTCCCGCCCGCATCTTGGTATAAAAGTCATCTTGCGGCATGCTTGGCACAACCCCTATTGAATGAGTGAGATTTGTCATGGTCTATGATTTTGCCACGCCTGTGGAGCGACGCCACCCAGAAGGTGGCTGGGCATCGCAAAAATGGCACCGCTACGGCGAAGACGTATTTCCCCTCTGGGTCGCCGATATGGATTTCCGCTCTCCGCCAGCAGTCATTGATGCGCTGCAGGCGCGGGTGGCCCACGGTGTATATGGCTATGGCGAAGTGCCCGCTACGTTAACAGAAACCCTGTGCCAGTGGAGCGCCCTCCACTATGACTGGCCGATTCAACCGGAGTGGCAGCAGTGGCTTCCGGGCGTCGTGCCGGCCTTGCATTTGGCTGCGCTGGCGCTAACCGAGCCAGGCGATGGCGTGTTGACGGTAACGCCGATCTATCCACCTTTTTTAGAGGTGGCAAAGCGCACCGGTCGACTGCCTCAGCAGGCGATGCTTGCAGCGCCCGCTGGGGCTGCTGAACCTTGGCAGCTCGATATTAAAGCCCTGGAAGCCGCTATTACGCCGCGTACCCGCTTGCTGCTGTGGTGCCAGCCCCACAACCCGACGGGGCGTGTATGGCGTCATGACGAGCTTGCTGCACTGGCTGAGCTAGTGGAGCGTCACGATCTTTGGGTGGTGTCCGATGAGCTGCACTGCGACCTACTACTAGATGAAGGCGCCCAGCACCGCCCGTTAGCCGCGGCATTTCCTGAGTTAACGAAGCGCACTATTACTCTATGGGCACCGTCGAAAACCTTTAACCTAGCGGGCTTAACCAGCGCCTGCGCGGTGATTCCCGACCCCGTGCTTCGCGAGCGCTTTGCGGCAGCGACCAAAGGGCTACTTCCTGATAGCAACGTGCTCGGTTTGGTCGCGGCGGAAGCGGCGTATCGTCATGGCGAGCCGTGGCGGCAGGAGCTGTTAAGCGTGTTGCGTGAGCATCGTGCAACGCTGCAAGCGCGCGTAGAGGCTTGGCCGGGGGTACACTTAAGTGCGCCGGAGTCGACGTATCTAGCGTGGTTGGATATGCGCGAGGCAGGCCTAAGAGACGCGCCGTATAAGACGCTGCTGAAAGAGGCAGGAGTAGCGCTTTCGGACGGGGCTGCCTTTGGCTGCCCCGGCTTTGTACGGCTTAACTTTGGTACCACCGCTCCCCAGCTGGAAGCGGCGCTGTTACGCATGGATTCACTGCTGAAGCGGAATTGAAAGCCTTCAGTTAAAAGACCTTAGTAAAGCATCGCAAAGAGCTTGCGACGGTAAGCAACGGTCAGCGGGTGGTCGGCGCCCAGGGCGTCGAACACCTGCAGCAGCGTTTTACGCGCTGCGTCATCGTTATAGGCGCGATCCTGCTTCATCAACGCCAGCAGCGCTTCCAGCCCTTCATCGTAATGACCGTCGGCTACTTGACGCAGGGCGCGCTGGTACTGCGCTTCGCTATCGGTGCGATCACCCAGGGCAGTAATCTCTTCGGCTGAGAGTGCCTGCTCGCTAAACTCGATGCTGGCGCGTACGCCACGCGCAGGTGCTGCATCGCGCTCTTCCGGGGGCAGGTTATCCAGCACGTCGCGTGCCTCATTACCTTGCCCTTCTGCCAGCAGTACGCGGGCGAACGCTACCTGATAGGCGTAGTGCTCTGGATACTGGCCCATCAGAGTTTGATAAATTTCACGGGCAGCGGCGGTGTCGCCGGCTTTCAGCGCCTCTTCTGCCTGCTCTTCAGGAGTGGGCGGCGCCTCACCTGGGGCAGGGAAGTAGCGGTTCAGCCACTCGCGCACTTCTTTTTCTGGCAGCGCACCCTGAAAGCCATCAACTAAACCGCCCTGGCTGATCAGCTTCACATCGGGCACCGACTGCACGCCCAATTGGCCGCCGATTTCAGGGTTCGCTTCAATATCGAGCTTGCCGAGCAGGAACGCGCCCGCGTATTCAACCACCAGCTTATCCAGCACCGCGAGCAGGGTGCTGCTGCTTGCGTTGGAGGGCGAGTAGCAGCCCAGTAGTACTGGCACCTTCATGGAGGCTTCCAGCACCTGCTGAATATTGCCTGCATTGAGCTCGATAATGACATCTTCAGGACGCACCGCTGTCTGGTTAGCGTCAGGTGCGGCAGCGTCGGCATTTCCGGTATCCGCCGTAAGCGGCTTACCAGAGCGGGGATCAATAATCTGCATGGGTAGACTCGGCATCAAAAAATGAACAATAGTTCCCCATGATATGCAGGCGTACCCTGGAGGATTCAAGGAAAAGGTGGGAAATAAAACCCAGGCGCGATGATGCGCGCCCTGGTAGCACTATTTTTCTGGCCTTGTTGCTGGTGTTGCTTCTGGTATTACTTAAGGAATGATGCGCTCAGCTCGTAGGCGGGCGAACAAGTCGAAAAACGTCGCGCGGGTTTCGCGGAAGTGGTCAAAGCCGAAGTCTCGCGACTTGGTGACGTCGTTGACGCACTCAAGCTCGCGGCCAAGGTCGGCATCGGTGTGCCACCAGGAGGCTAACTTGCTGACATCGGCTTCGACTAGCTCGTTTTGTTTGACTATTTCAGCCCAGGTAGGCGCAATATCGGCCATTTGCGTTTCTAGCGGCTGCGGCGTTTCTGGGCAATCGGCTACTTCGAGCTCGAAAAATTCGCCAATTTCATGCCACAGTCGACGCCAGCGGAACACATCGCCATTGACCGTGTTAAAGGCTTCATTGTGGGCGCCGGGCGTGGTCGCCGCCCACTCCATCTGCCGCGCCAACACGAGAGAATCAGTTAGATCGGTCAAGGCGTTCCACTGCACCTGCGAGCCAGGAAACGTGAATGGCTTGCCCGTTGCCTTGCAGATAGAGGCGTATACCGCCAGCGTCACGCCCATGTTCATGGCGTTACCACGGGCATAGCCGATCACGGTGTGCGGGCGGTGCACGTTCCAGCTAAAGCCGTCCCGCTCCGCCGCTGCAAACATGATGTCTTCCAGAGTGTAGTAAAAGTTCTCGCCCGGTACGCGGGGTGCTGATTCACGAAACGGCGTCTCGGTCTTGCCACTACCATAGTTCTCGAAGGCACCCAGGTACTGCTTGGTGCCGGTGACCAACGAGATATGCGCCACGCTTGCACCCTGCAAAGCGTCGAGCAGATTGTGCATCATCGCGCCGTTAGCCTCGACATTGGCCTTCTCGTTGTCACGGCGTACCCAGGTGCAGTAGAAAACGTTAGTAATGGGTAAGCCCGCCAGTGCCTTAGCCGTGGTCTCGCGATCGAGCAGGTCTGCGGCGACGGGAATGACGCCCTCTTGTTGAGAGGGGCGACGTGATAAACCATAAACGGTCCATCCGCTAGCGGCGAGATAGCTGGCCAGGTTGCCGCCGGTAATGCCAGTAGCGCCTACTACAAGTGCTGTGCCTTTGCGCATCGTGAACTCCTTAATGCAGACAAGATATTCGGAACGGGCGACGAACGTTGTGCTTGTGCCCGATGAAAAGCAGCTTGGTCTTTGATGATCATTGCTACAATTGGAAAAATCGCAAATCTTTATTGCGCCAGGAGCAACTCGATGGATCTCAATGCGCTACGTATCTTTGAGCGCGTGGCCGCGACAGGAAGCTTTACTGCCACCGCGCGTCATTTTCATCGCGCCGTTTCGTCGGTCTCGCGTCAGATCGCCGCTTTAGAAGAGGCGCTAGGGCAGCAGCTGTTCTATCGGCATACCCGCGCCGTGACGCTGACCGAAGCGGGCTGGCGCTACTATCAGGAAATTCGCGAGATTCTTGAGCGGCTCGATCTGGCGACTGAAGCGCTGATGGCACCCAATACCGAGCCCAGCGGTGTGCTGCGCCTTAACGCCCCAGTGGCCTTCGGCCAGCGGCAGATCGTGCCGATTCTGCACCATTTTCAGCGCCGCTACCCGACGATCAAAGCCGAACTGATGCTGACCGATCAATTGATCGACCCGGTGCGCGAGGGCATCGATATCACCTTTCGCGTCGGTGAATTGGCCGACTCTACGCTGGTCGCGCGCCGCCTAGCGCCAATGAATTATGTGGTGGCCGCGGCGCCCGACTATTTGCAACGTTGTGGTACGCCCATCCGCCCTGATGATCTTAGCCAGCATGACTGCCTTCTCTACCAGGGCGAAATGGGCCGCCAGCGCTGGTATTTCAATACTGCCGATCAGTCACAAGCCTGCACTTATAAAGTCGACGGAAGCCTCTACAGCAACGATGCCGAGAGCCTGGTGCGTGCCGCGCTAATGGGGCAGGGGCTGGTGATGTTTCCTACCTGGCTGATCGCTGACGAATTGGCATCCGGCGCATTGGTGCCGATACTTGAAGCGTGGGAGTGTGAAGTTATGCCGGGCAGGCGCGATATCCACGTTCTCTATGCTCAGCGGCGTTTACATACGAGGAAGGTGAGTGCTTTTCTGGATCATCTGTTTGAGATGGTGGGGCCTACGCCGCACTGGGATCGCTGGCGTGAGCAGGGGGCAGAGTAAGTGACGAGCGTTCAGACACAAAAAAAGCCGCTACCTTTCGGTAACGGCTTTCTCTTTATTGGGTAGCGAGGTCTTCGCTGGCTTTAAAATAAAAGCGAACCGATGACCTTCTGGCGTGATAACGCGTTGAACCCGACAGCTTTTCTAAGTGCATTCACCAAGCTTCAGATATAAAAAAAGGCAGACCAGTAAGTAACTGATCTGCCTTTAAAAATATTGGTAGCGGGGACCGGATTTGAACCGATGACCTTCGGGTTATGAGCCCGACGAGCTACCAGACTGCTCCACCCCGCATCAACGTGAGGCGTATTCTACAGAAGTTTTATGTGAAGTCAATAGGGGGAGTTAACACATTCGGCTTATAGCGGTTGCGCGCATCCTGCTGCAACATGGAGAAAGTCCAGCTATGCTTTAAGTAGCTATAACAAAAAGCTTACGTTGGTGCATTGTTCGAGCAATGCACTAGGGTAATAAAGGCGCAGTCGCGCTTATTCACAATGGCTTGTGGCGCAACGTACGTGTTTTTAGGCTCAAGTCATTTGTCATTTCAGGGAGGTAGTCAATGGCCAATCAAGCCCCCGTCGCCTGGGTAACTGGTGGAACTGGTGGTATCGGTACGGCAATTTGTCGTTCGTTAGCAGATGCGGGATATCTGGTCGTTGCGGGTTATCACAACCCCAACAAGGCCAAAACCTGGCTAGAAACTCAGCACGCTGACGGCTATAAAAATATCGAGTTGTCGGGTGTCGATCTTGCTGACCACAACGCCTGCCTGGAAGGTGCTCGCGAAATCCACGACAAGTATGGCTCCATTAGTGTGCTGGTGAACTGTGCAGGGATTACCCGTGATGGCACCTTGAAGAAAATGTCTTACGAGCAGTGGTACGAAGTGCTCGACACCAACCTCAACAGCGTTTTTAACACCTGTCGTAGTGTTATTGAGATGATGCTTGAGAGTGGCTATGGCCGGATTATCAATATTTCATCCATCAATGGCCGTAAAGGCCAGTTTGGTCAGGTCAACTACGCGGCGGCGAAAGCCGGTATGCACGGTTTGACCATGTCGCTGGCACAGGAAACAGCGACCAAAGGGATTACCGTCAATACCGTATCGCCTGGCTATATCGCCACCGATATGATTATGAATATTCCAGAAAAAGTGCGCGAAGCAATCCGGGAAACAATCCCAGTGAAGCGCTATGGCACGCCAGAGGAGATTGGCCGGCTGGTCACCTTCTTAGCCGATAAGGAGTCAGGATTTATCACCGGTGCGAATATTGATATCAACGGTGGTCAGTTCATGGGCTAGTGGTTAGCCCAAGAGGAGCGCGCGAACGGGAGGCTATAAGCCTCCCGTTTTCATGCTAACGTTAAGGCAGCGGGACTCGCGCTAGACGGCTAAGCAGGTTATCCATCTCTTCTACTTCAGCCTCCCATAGCGTGGCTGGCATTGGCCCTAGCGCCAATAGCGCGACCAAGATGTCGATCACTTCTTGATCACGGCTGCGCTCCTGATTGAAGCCTTCATTCAAACGCTCTACCTGAATCGCCAGACGCAGCGGTTCATCGCTTTGCCGCACGCTACCCACGGCCAGCATCGAGAGGTGTACTCTTAGCCTAGCGAGGGAGTCGGCTATGCAAGCGTGATCAGCGTCTGATAGCGGTACCGCTACACTATGGCGCTGTTGATTGCGTGCGCTATGCGCCTCATCAAAGGCGGTAGGCAGCGAGCTGCTGAGAACCGTTTGCGCGTCCACATCGCTAGGGGTTCCCTCGCTGATATAGCGCTGGTCGGCAGTTAAGTGAGCGTTCACTAATGGCATGAGCGCTTGCCACTGCTGAACCGTATCGGCAACCGCCAGGCGGTTTAAGCGTTCGCGACGCGCCCGTACAATCCCGCTCATCCTCCGCTGCATTCCTTCGCTGCGCCGATTGCGTGGCAGCGGCTCAAGCTGGCTGGCCCGTTCGATAAAGCGATCCAGTGTGGCCGCCTCGCTGGCCTCAATAGGCTGCCAGCTATCCATTTCGTCGATCAGGGTTTGCATTTCATCCAGCTGCTGTTGCTGGCGCGCCGCCTGCTCATTTTTATGTGCGTCGCGCTGGGCAAAGAGTTGATCACACTCGTGGCGAAAGGATTTCCACAGCGTTTGCTCTTCGCCTTTGGGTGCCCGGCCTAGTGCTCGCCACTGCTGCTGCAGCTGTTTGGTCAAGTGGATGCGCTGGGCAAGAGGTTGGCTTTCGTCGCTGCGCAGCGCGCTCACCTGACTGATCAGTTCCCGTTTTTGCGCGGCAATAGTGTCAGCGCGCTGATCAATCAGCGCCTGCAACTGATGGCGAATGGTGCCAAAGCGACGCCCAACCGCCTCGGAGCGTTCACGGGGAACGGGGCTGTAGTGCCGCCATTGATGGCGTGCTTTGTCACGGATTTGCCGCAGTACATCGGGGTCGGCGTCTTCTGCGGGCTGGGCGAGCAGGCTTTCAAGCTGATCGCACAGCGCTTCGCGGGCTTGAAGGTTAGTCTCACGCTCTTCGCTGAGCTGATTACGCCAAGGGGCGAGACGCTCGTGGATGCGATCCGAGGTGCTGCGAAAACGAACAGACTGTTCTCGGTTGGCAGCCGCATCTCCCAGTGATTTCCACTCTTTGACCAATTGGCGATGATGGCGGTCAAGCGCCTCTTCCGCCATGTGGAGATCGTTCGCCAGCGCTTCGATACTGGCACATAGCTGCTCACGCTTGGGCCCGGCGACAAACCCCCGCCAGTCGCGTAATTCCGCAAGCCGGGCGGCTAAGTGCTTTAAGCGCGCTTTAAGCGGTTGAGCGGCTGGGCTTTCCAGCGCTTCGATGCGTGGTTTTAGCCGCTGATGCAGGCGGCTGGCGCTTTTAAAGGCGCCGCGCTCTAACAAGTGCTCAAAGGTGTCGAGTTCCGCGCCATGGGCCTCCAGTGTGGCGTTATCTTCTGTAGGCTGCGAGGGCGCGGTGTTGTCAGCGTTGAGGCCCGCTTGGGCGCGGCCGAGCAGTGCGGGAGGCGTTAAGGCATCCGGCCATTGGCATTCGCTAATCAGCGTGGCCAGGGTAGCGTGGTCGCCACTGGCCAGAGCGGTTTCGATAGAGGCGCTTACCGCGCACCAGCGCTGCCATGCCTCTAAGCACTGGTCGTAATGCTGTATCGCCAACGTGTAGCGCTGGCGCAGGGTCTCGCTGGGCGGGTGCATATCGGAAAGCGCCTGCCAGCGTTGGCCGAGCAGTTGGCGCTGGGCGCGCAGGCTGTCGATATCCTGCACGGTCATGGCAGAGGCGTGGCGCAGGCCGTCGAGGGTATCTTCGATGCCTTCAAGCAACTGCTCGCGAGTGTTTTCGGCTTCCTTGCGGCGCTCGTCGCTCTGCTGACGAGCCTGTTCTTGGGTTTCATGGTCGTGTAGCGTTTTGCGGCAATTGAGCAGGGCTTGGTGAAAGCGCTGCTCCTGCTCCACGCTTGGCGGCTGAGTCAACTGCTCCCACTGCCGTTCAAGGTGGCGAAAGCGTCCGCCGTAAAGCGGTTCCCAGGGCGCACGGGCGTGCTGCTCCAGCTGTTTCAGGAGCGTTTCGCGTTGCTGCTCTTCAGCTTCCAACCACTGGGCGTCGCTGCGCAAGCGGTTGAGGCGTTCCCGCGCCAGGCGAACCACCTGGCGGTCGCGGCGCGCCTCTTTTAATAAACGCTTAAGCCCCTCTTCGTCCTCAATGCGTTCGGCGGCCTGGTGGCGAACGGCAGCTACGCCGTTATGGCAGGCTTGATGAATCAGATCATTCTCATCACTCAGCTTGCTCAGTGCGACCAAACGCAGATTAAGGTTGTCGCCCTGTAGGGCTACCGCGCTCAGCGCCCGCGGCTCTTCCAATTGCTCGACCAATGCCTCGCGCTGGTGCAGGTCGGTATGGCCTTCACGTCCGCTGAGCCGTTGGCAAACGGCATTGAACCAGGCTTCATCCTGTTGATGATGTGGGTAAGAGTCGACCAGGCCTACGCAGTCATCCAGGGCCAACAGAGCGGCAAGGCGAATCTGACTATCGCTATCTTGAGTGAGCGACCGCAGCGCTTGGCGCTGTTCTGCTTGCTCGGGGTTCAGTCGCTGGAGGGCCTGACGGCGCACCTCGGGGTCAGGGTGCTGCCACCGAGGTGCGAACAGGCGTCTTAACAGTCCGTGCATGGATCATCCTGCTAGTATGAAATGCGTAGCGTGAAAAAAACCGCTCGGTGGTTGCAGTCACCGGCGCTGTCGCTTAGCTTGGCCTTACTATGGTGTTATAAGCGTCTATTTTCTAGGCCACACTGCTTCTAGACCACAGTGTTTTTAGACTACAGTGTTTCTAGACGACGAAATGCGTGATAGTACGCTACCTTTATCTTATCTAAACATGACGGGGAGTTCGGCCATGAGCCTTAACGTGGATAGTGCCGTAGTGGCCTTTACCTTCAAAGGCGGCATGCTGCCGATGACCGTCATGGAGCTAAGTAGTGCTGAACCGGAGCAAATCCGGCAGCAGTTGGCTGGCAAATTCTCCCAGTCTCCCGCTTTCTTTCAGCATACACCGGTTGTGCTCAGCGTGGAAAAACTCGATGAACCCCACTTAGCTCTTGAGCGCATTTGTGCCGTGTGTCGTGACCATAAACTATTGCCGGTGGCTGTGCGCGGTGGTACCGAGCCGGTACGTCAATCAGCATGGGCGTTGGGCTTGGGGTGGTTTCCACCGGTGGCAGAGGGCCGTGCCCGGGTGCTTGAAAGTGTGAGTAACTCGCCGGTGCAAGAAGTCTCCCGCGAGCAGACGGTAAGCGAGGCGGAAGCGCCATCGCTTACCACGCGGCTTTATCGCGGTACCGTTCGTTCGGGGCAGCAAGTAAGTGCCTCTGATGGAGATTTAGTGGTGATCGGGGCGGTGAATGCTGGTGCAGAAGTGCTGGCAGCTGGCAGTATTCATATTTATGGCGCGCTGCGTGGCCGTGCGCTGGCGGGTATTCATGGTAATACCCAAGCGGGTATTTATTGCCGTGAATTGGAAGCGGAACTGCTTTCAGTGGCAGGCAATTACAAACGTTCGGAAGATATCGACGCACAGCTTTTGGGGCGACCCGCAGAGGTTCACTTTACAAAAGAACAGCTTGAAATTAAGCCACTGAGCTAAGGTATTTGTATGAGGCTACGTTGGTGCTTCATGGCTAGCGACGCCGAAGATGCTATCCGTTACAGTATGGCATGTTGATGACATTGACGTTCCCGTTATGCGCAGAGCGCCTACTAACTCGCGCTCGCGACGAACGACTTCAAGAAGGAAGTGACTTTTGGCCAAGATAATTGTAGTGACCTCTGGTAAAGGAGGGGTCGGTAAAACCACCAGTGCGGCAGCAATCTCCACAGGACTTGCGCTACGCGGTAAAAAAACCGTTGTAATCGATTTTGATGTGGGCCTGCGTAACCTCGACCTGATCATGGGCTGTGAACGACGTGTGGTGTATGACTTAGTCAACGTGATTCAAGGTGAGGCGGGGCTTAACCAAGCACTGATTCGCGATAAGCGTGTCGAGAATTTGTTTATTTTGCCAGCTTCCCAGACCCGCGATAAAGATGCCCTAACCCAAGAGGGCGTCGCAGAGATTCTGGAAAAGTTGAAAGAAGATTTCGATTTCATTCTTTGCGATTCACCCGCCGGTATTGAGCGCGGGGCGCAGTTGGCCATGTACTTTGCCGACGAGGCGATCGTGGTCACCAACCCTGAAGTATCGTCAGTGCGCGACTCCGACCGTATTTTGGGGCTGCTGGCCTCGAAAACCCGGCGTGCAGAGCAGGGCGATGATCCTATCAAAGAACACCTGTTGGTTACCCGCTATAACCCCGAGCGAGTTACCTCTGGTGATATGCTGACGTTGGACGATATACGCGAAATTTTGGCGATTAACTTGCTGGGCTTGATTCCTGAGTCGGAAGCCGTGCTACGTGCATCGAACCAGGGTGTGCCGGTAACCCACGATATCTCCAGCGATGCGGGCCAAGCCTACAGCGATACAGTATCGCGCTTGCTCGGTGAGGACATGCCGTTGCGTTTTCACGAACTGCAGCGTAAAGGCCTGCTTAGCCGTATGTTTGGGGGGGCGCGCCGATGAAATTACTGGAGTTCTTGAAGCGTGAGCGCAGGAAATCTGCCTCGGTAGCCAAAGAACGTTTGCAGATCATTGTGGCACACCAGCGTAGCCAGCGCGGCCAGCCTGACTATATGCCGATGCTTGAGCGCGAACTGCTTGAGGTGATTCGTCGTTACGTACACGTGGATGACGACGCCATTCAAATTTCCTTGGACAGCGAAGACAACTGCTCTGTGCTAGAGCTTAACGTTACGCTTCCCAAGAGCTGAGCCTCTCGCCTAAGTTCAAGAACTGCAGACGGGGCGAAAGGGGCGGCGGGTGTGCTAGGCTTGGGCTTTTCATTGCCGAGCGGAGTGTTTATTCATGGCGCCACCCAATGCTGCCCCTGTCAGTTTCCTCTGGCATGACTATGAAACCTTTGGGGCGGACCCGCGCCGCGATCGGCCCGCTCAGTTCGCAGCTCTGCGCACCGATGCTGACCTGAACGAGATTGGCGAGCCGATCGAGCTCTACTGCAAACCCGCCGATGATTACCTGCCTCATCCTGCCGCCTGTTTGATCACCGGCATTACCCCGCAAAAAGCCCAACGACATGGTCTTCCCGAAGCAGAGTTCGCGGGCGAGATTCAGCGTCATATGAGTGAGCCAGGCACCTGCGTGGTGGGTTATAACAGCCTGCGCTTTGATGACGAAGTCTCCCGTCACCTGTTTTACCGCAATTTGCTCGACCCTTATTCCCGCGAGTGGCAAAACGGCAATTCGCGCTGGGATTTGATCGATATTGTGCGCGCCTTTTATGCGCTGCGTCCTGATGGTATTGAGTGGCCGCTGCGCGAAGACGGCGCGCCCAGCTTCAAGCTTGAGCACTTAACCGCAGCGAACGGTATTGCCCATGAGGGCGCCCACGATGCGGTAGCCGATGTGCGGGCTACGATCGCGCTGGCCCGCTTGCTCAAGGCGCGCAATGCGAAGCTGTTCGACTATCTACTCGGGCTGCGCGGTAAGCGCGCGGTGGCTAAGCAGCTCGACTTACCCAACGCCAAACCGCTGCTGCATATCTCCCGCCGTTACCCCGCCAGCCGGGGCTGTAGTGCGTTAGTTATGCCGCTGGCTGAGCATCCGACAAACCCCAACGGGGTTATCGTTTATGATTTAAGCGTTGATCCCAGCGATATGCTGGGCATGTCGGCGGAGCAAATTCGCGAGCGTGTGTTTGTCAGCCAGCAGGATTTAACCGAAGGCGAAGCGCGTATTCCGCTGAAGGTGATCCATATCAACCGTTGCCCGGTGGTGTTTCCCGCCAGTGCTTTGAAAGATGTTGAGGGCCCCCAGCAGGGTGAGTATGGCACTATCGTTGCGCGCTTAGGATTGGATGTGGCGGCCTGTCGGCAGCACTGGAAAACCCTGCGCGATGCCAACGGTGTCGCCGCTAAGGTCGCAGAGGTGTTTAGTGCAGGTTACGACGATGCGCCGCAAGACCCGGATTTAATGCTCTACTCGGGCAGTTTTTTCTCCGCCGCCGACCGTCAGCAGATGGAGCGGGTTCGAGAGATGGAGCCGTGGGATTTGGTAGGGCAGCGCTTCGCGTTTCAGGATCCGCGCTTGGAAGAGATGCTGTTTCGCTTTCGTGCGCGCAGTTACCCCGACACGTTGGAAGGCGAAGAGCGCGAGCAGTGGGAAGCGTTTCGCTGGATGCGCATCAATGATCCGGCCTTGGCGGGCTTTACGCTTAAGGCGTTTGCGCGGGAAATTGCCCAGTACAATCAGCAAACACTCACTGATCGTGAGCGCCAGATTCTCGAAGAGCTGGTGATGTTCGTGGAAGCCATGATGCCGGCTCAGGCATTCGACGCCTGAGCCGGTACCCGTTTAGATCACTCCTGCAGGGAGTTCCCTTTACGCACTTTCATCACGCACTTTGGGCACGGGCGAGCGCGCTTTACGATAATCGCTTACATCACTGGGTTCGTCGCCAGGATTAAAGCGTATGTCCAGGGTGTGCTCGCGCAGCGATGGCCACAACGCCTTAATATCCTCAAGGCTAACGTCCAGCACTAACTCGGCCAGTTGGTCGCGGCGATCAAAGTGCACTTTCTCCAGCGCTGTTGCCTGCCAGTAGCGGTTGGCCATGCCCGCAAGGCTGGTGTCTCGCTGGCGCAACTGGTCGTGAACCGCTTGGCGATAGGGCGCTAAGTCATCGTCGTTAAGTTGTTCAAGACGCTGGTTAGCCTCGTCAAGAAACGCATCCATCCGCTCGGCAATGGTGCCGCTGTCTACGTCGGGGGATTGCACCATGAGTGCAATCCCTGGCGCTTCGAGCAGCGGCGAATAGCCCGCGTTAACGATGTAGCCGAGCTGCTGTTCGGTGCGCAGCTGCTGGTAAAACGGCGTTTCCAGCCACTGGGCGATCACGGCGGTGGTGGCTTGCTCCTCTGGCGTCTGGTCGCGGCCTTGCAGATAGCGCAGTACCAATGACTCATCCCGAGAGCTGTGAGGATGCAGCACGCTGTGCTCTTCACTAGCAGCAAGCGGGGTTAGGTTGGCAATATCGTCGCGAGTCAGCCTCGGCTGGAGCTTGGCACGCATCAGCTGTGTCTGTTGTCGCGCCTGCTCGGCGTTGAGGTTCCCCACCGCCATAGCATCGACGTACATGTCATCTAGAAAGCGTTGGCGAAAATCTTCCAGGTGCCCGCGGTCAAAGCGCTCGCTGGCGGCGAGAAGCTCAGCGGTAGACCACTGTGGTGTGAGGAGGGCTTCGCCTAATGTGCGGCTGGCTTGACCGTAGAGAGAGGCCTGGGGCGCGTTGCGCCACTCGCGCTGCAACTGATAACGCACCCGCTCGAAAGCACTGCCGGAGATCTCTGCGTGCGCTAATTGTTCAAGCGCTTGTTCAATCAGCGGGGTTTGACCATCACGCCAGCCTGAGAAAGACAGCGTCATGCCCCTGGCGTGGGGGTAGGCGCTAAACGATTGCCCTGCCAGCCACGCTGGGTAGAGAGACTCATTCAAGCTGTCGTTGAGCCAACTGGCGAGCAACCGAGTGAGCACTGCTTCCTGGGCGGAGTAGCTGGCAGTGGGATTCTGTAGGCTGACACGCCACTCAACGCTTGGGGTCGTAAAGCGTTCATCTTGCATGTGCCAAGCGGTAAACGATGGCGTATCGACCAGCAGGCTGGGGTGCTCATCTTGGCCTTCCAGCAGCGTCAGGTCGCTGGCGATAAAGGGGTTGGGCTCGGGGAGAGCCAAACCGCTCAGAGCCTGGCCCGGCTGTTCGGGCACTTGCTCTTCCCATTGGGTATTGAACCACGGTGAGGCGGTGTCGCTTTCGATATCCGGCGCTGAATAGAAGCGCAGCATGTTATCCGGCGTTAACGCGTCAAGATAAGCCTGCTGGCGCGCTGCATCGGGGCCATCCATACGATAGGCCGCATACTGCACGTCTTCTACCGGGTAGCGCGATAGGTTCATAGAAAGGCGAGTGGCTTCCTGCTGCGGGGCGCCATGCTGCTGGAAGCGGAAGGCCTGCTCATTGAGTTTTGCCTGCTCGTCATAGCGCCATTCGGCGAGGTCGTCGTTGCGCAGTTGCTCAATGGCGGCAAACAGGGTCGCTTCAATATCATCCAAACGCTCGGCGCCAGCGGGCGTTAGGCTTATGGAAATAGTGAATAGCGCTTCGTTGCCATCGCCGCGCCCCACTCCGGCGGAAAGCCCGTCGGCCAGTCCGGCATCGCGCAGCACCGCTAACAGGCTGCCATCACCCTCGTCACCGAGCAGGTGGGCGATAAGCTGTGTTGGCTTGCTACGGTAGTCATCGGTGGGGTCGGGCACCGGAAAGTAGAAGCGTAATTGACGACGATCCTGCAGCGATTGGCGTTCGATATAGCGGGGTAGAGTGCCACCCTCCACTAACGGTACATCAATGGTGGGCACGCTTAGGTCGTTGTCAGGAATGTCGGCAAAGCGTTCGGCTACCCACTCTTCCAGCGTATCGAGCGGCTGTGGCGCTACAATGGCCAAGTTCATCACATTGGCGTCGTAATGCTGGTGATAAAAATCGATGACCCGCTCGCGAAGCGTTGCTTCGCCTTCCGGCGGGCTGGCTAATGTATCCCGGCTACCCACGGCAAAGCCGGTGGTGGGATTGTCAAGATTGAGCAGCTGGTTGAGCACATCGTTTTCGCGCCGAGATTCATCACGAATACGCGCCATATACTCCGAGTGAACGATATTGCGCTCGCTCTCCAGGTGATCCGCATTGAACAACGGCGAGAGGAAGAACTCGCTGAAACGGTCAAGCGCACCCGGCAGTGCCGATGGCTCAATATCGAAAAAGTAATTGGTATCCTGCTGCGCCGTGAAGGCATTGTGAGAGCCAGCGTTATTGGAAATATAGCGCTGGTAGGCATCTGGCTCGGGGTAGGGTTCGGTTCCTAAAAACAGCATATGCTCGAGAAAGTGAGCTAACCCCTGAAGGTCATCGGGATCTTGGGCGCTGCCTACCCGCACATTCATCGACGCCGCTGCCTTATCAGCTTCCGGGTCACTGACCAGCAACACATTGAGGCCATTTTCAAGCGTCAAAACGCGGTAGTCGCGGCTGTCATAAGGACTAATGATCGGGGTGACAGTCTCAGCGATGGCATCGGCAACGGCGTCATCGGTGGCCGCAAAGGCCAGCGGCGTTAACGCGATGCTGGCGATAACGCCAATCAGCACGCACTGGGGAAAAACACGCCAGCGGGTTAAACACGAGGATCGCAACATTACAGCTCCTATGACACAGCCCAGCGCAGCATCGACCCGGTGGGGTGGGCACAGGCCGATGACTGGTAGGCGGGATTATTGACATGTTTAGATACCGGAAAAGCGCCCAACAGTTCCAACGGAGCGGGCGCTAACAGCGAATTAAGCGTTTCGGCATCGGTATCTGGATTGAGCCAGGCGGATAGTGCATGGCTGGGTATAGTGACCGGCAGGCGGTCGGTTAACGGCGATAACAGCAGATTGGCGGGCACGGTGATCAGGGCAGCAGAATCGGTGAACGCCGTTAACGTGGTGTGGTAGCGGCACCATAGTGCGCCTAACAGCAGCGGCGCTCGAGATACTTGTGTCACTAAATAGGGCTGCTTGCTGCGCGGCTGGGTTTTCCATACATAGAAACCGCTCACCGGAATAACACAGCGGCGCGCGCTAAAGGCATCGCGAAACATCGCACGTGATTCAAGGGTTTCCGCCCGAGCGCAGTGGGGGGCGTGATCCAGTACCTCTAGCCAGGGCGGTGTCAGGCCCCAGAAAAGCGATGAGAGCCGGTACTGCCCCTGCTCTAAGCGAATCGCTGAGATTGGCCGTCGAGGCGCTAGGTTGGGCGATTCCACCAGCGGTTCAGGAGTGGCTAGCGTCGGCAATAAGCGGGTCAGCGGTAAATTTTGCACATGCAGTCGCCCCGTCATAGCTATCTCCTTAAGCAGAATCGTCGTGGAAGTGTACCTGGATGGCGGGGGACTCGTGTAATAAAGCACGAAATGTAGCGTTTTAGTGTCGAAAACAGTGTTCGATGTAAGGTATCCTATCGTATCCCTTGCTCCCGCTAAAGCGCAGTGAGGCTTCCTCCTTGTTTGCCGTTGACCTTAAGAGATCGCCATGGCCCGTCCTAGACAGCATGCGCCCGATGCCCTTCACGCGCAGGTCATGCACGCTTGTGATGAGTGGTTGGCTGAGCAGCCAGTCCATGGGCTCTCACTGCGTGCCCTGGCCAGAGAGGTCGGCTGCGCTCCCAGCACCCTACTGAAGCTATATGGCAGCTTCAATAACTTATTGCAGCACGTCAATGTGGAAACTTTGGCGCGCTTACAGCACACCATTACCAGCCTGAGCGACGATGACCCCGAGCCCTGGCTGCGCGCTCTGGCGCTTGCCTACTGGCGGTTCGCCGAGCAGGATTGTTACCGCTGGCATCTGCTATTTGATTACCCGCTGGCCCAAGAGGGTGAGCTTGATCAGCGCCAAAGCGATTTAATCGAAGCGCTGTTTACCCAAGTGGAAGCGTCGCTTAAATCCTACCAGCCGGCGCTGGGTGATCTTGAAGCACGCCGTTTGGGGCGCACGCTGTGGGGGAGCGTTCACGGGCTAGTCCAGCTTGGGCTGAATGAGCGTTTGGGCTACTGGCAGGGCCAGCAGTTGAAAGTGGATGAACTGCTGGATCAGCTGATGAGCACCATTCTGGCCGGCTTGCGCCATCGCGAGGCGGCGACGTGACTGGAGTCACTGCGGCGCGCCAGGTGCTGCGCTGGATAATTTTTATCTCAATGCGCCTCTGCTACCGGCTGCAGGTGCATGGGCGTGAGCATATCCCCAAGCAGGGAGCCGCGCTGGTGGTGTGTAACCACGTCAGTTTTATGGATGCCTTGGTGCTCGGTGGTGCTAGCCCCCGGCCGTTGCGTTTTGTCATGGACCAGCCGATTTTTGACTCGCCCTGGCTTAAGTGGTGGTTTCAACTGGTTGGCGCCATCCCCATTGAGTCTGAACGACGCAGCCCCGGCGCCCTTAGGCGCGCCCTGGATGACGTGAGCGCAGCGCTGCGCCAGGGGCAGGTTGTGATGGTCTTTCCTGAAGGACGATTGACCCCTGATGGCGAGATTCACGCCTTTCGGCGCGGCTTAGAGGCTATTCTCGCTCGCGACGATGTGCCGGTGATTCCGGCAGGGCTGGCAGGCTTGTGGGGATCGTGGACATCCAACCATGATGGCAAGGCGCTAAAGAAGTGCCCTAAGCGCTTTCGAGCGCCGGTGAGCCTGCACTTTGGACCACCGCTCAACCGCCTGGACGCCGATGATATAGCGCTGCGGCGGTTTCTCGAAGCGCGGGTTAGAGCACTAAAGGCGGCGGCAGATCAGGATATTTCCAACCGTCATTAACTCGCTTATCACTGACTAGCGGCGTGGCGCCCGCAGTTTTTGCCAGCAGCGTGCCGAGGTGATGAGATTATCGCGAATCTCCAAAATCTCCATGCGCATATTGCCGATCTGTAGGCACGCTGGGCCTTCGGGGAAGGCTTCAAGATGCTCAAGAATTAGCCCGTTGAGCGTTTTGGGGCCATCGGTAGGCAACTGCCAGCCGAGCATCTTGTTAATCTCACGAATATTGGCGGTGCCTTCAATCACATGGCTGCCGTCGTCCTGCTGGTGAATCTCTTCATCCTCAGAGACATCGGTGGTGAATTCGCCCACGATCTCTTCCAGAATATCTTCCAGTGTGACTAAGCCTTCTACGTCGCCGTACTCATCCACCACAATGCCGATACGCCGCTTCTGCTTCTGAAAGTTGAGCAGTTGGGTATGTAGCGGCGTGGACTCGGGAATGAAGTAGGGTTCGCGAGCCTCCTGCACAATCGATGCTTTGGTGACTTCGTCGCGGGAGAGAAAGCGTGCCGCGTTGCGCAAATGCAGCATGCCGATAATATTATTGATATCGCCTTTGTAAACCGGTAGCCGGGTATGCTGGCTGGTGCGAATCTGGGTCAAAATATCTTCGAGCGAATCATCCAGGTCGATACCCAGCACCTCGTGGCGTGGCACCATAATGTCGTTCACGGTGACGTTCTCAAGGTCAAGTATCGACAGCAGCATCGCCCGGTGACGATAGGGGATCAGTGTGCCGGCCTCGTGAACCACCGTGCGCAGCTCGTCGCGGGTCAGGCTATCGCCGCCGTTATCAACGCTTTTCACGCCAATCAGCCGGAGTAGGCCGTTAGACACCACGTTGACCAGCCATACCAGCGGATAAAGCAGCTTCAATAACGGCTCTAACGCATAAGAAGTAGGGTAGGCAATCCGTTCAGGTTTGATGGCGGCGTAGGTCTTCGGCGTTACTTCGGCAAAAATCAGAATCGTGATGGTCAGTAGGGCGGTAGAGATCGCAGGCCCAGATACGTCGCCGAAGAAGTGAATGGCGATAATGGTGGCAATTGAGGCCGCCAGGTTGTTGACGAAGTTGTTGCCGATCAGGATAACGCCGATCAGGCGATCAGGTCGGGTGAGCAGGCGCATCACCCGTTTGGCTCTGCGATCACCGCTGTTGGCCTGATGGCTCAAACGGTAGCGGTTAATCGACATCATGCCGGTTTCAGAACTGGAGAAAAACGCAGAAAGCACTATCAGTAAGGCTAGCAGGCCGAACAGTAACCCCAGGGGGAAGTCGTCGCTCAAGTCGAAAAGTCCTTTGTGGCGAATTAGGCTCGATTTGTAGAAGGTAGCGAGTGGTGTGTCAAGACAACCAAAGGCGTGGTTGCGCCCCTTTAGCGGTTGAGTAGCTATCGATTGAGTACAATCTCAAGTACGAACTTACTGCCAAAGTAGGCCAGCACCAGCAGGCCGCAGCCGCCCAGTGTCCAGCGTACGGCACGCATGCCGCGCCAGCCAAAGCGGTAACGGCCGATCAAAAGCGTTGTGAAGATTATCCAGGCAAGCAGTGACAGCACGGTTTTATGCGCCAAATGCTGGGCAAAGAAGTGGTCCAGAAAAATAAGCCCGCTGGCGATGGAGAGCGTCAATAGAATAATGCCCGCCCACACCAATTCAAAAAGCACCCGTTCCATCGTGGTCAGCGGTGGTAACGACTGCACAATGCCGCGAATATGGTGGTGGCGCAGCGCCTGGTTTTGTAGACCGACCAGCACGGCTTGAGCGGCGGCAATCGCCAGTACGGCAAACGCCAACGCTGAGCTCACCGCATGCAATAAAATGCCTGCAGTCAGGCCGGTATGGCCGCCTTGGTTTGGCAGCCAAGTGGCGGCGATTAGTGCAATGCCCGCCAGTGGAAACAGCGCAATCCCGGCGTTAAGCACCGGTTTAAAGAGGCTGGCTACCAGTACTACGTTAACCGCGACCGCCATCAGTAGCGTGGCACTGGTGGTAAAGCCGGGGAGCAGGCCGGGGGATTGGCCAACTAATTTAATCACCACAGGAATGTGCAGCAGTAAGCCTAACACGGCGAGTAGGCGTACCATGCCTTGGCGGGACGGCACACGCCGGAACAGCGTCATGCCCTGCCAAATGGCAGCGGCAACATAAAGAACAAAAGCAATCGTGGCGAAAGGGAGCGCCTGCATGATGCTATCCGTGCGCCTTGCAGCGCGTTGCTGTGAATAAAGAAACGAATTGAGCGTGATTACGACGAAAATCTATCTAACTACTATAACTAATCCAAGCGGCGTCGCCCAGCAGGGCAAGCGTACGAAAATAGCCAGGGGTGCTGAATGCACCCCATGGAGACTCAAGGCGTGAGCGCGTATAATCGGTTCACTATCAGTCCAGGGCGTGCGCGCCAACGGCAGTGACGGAGGCAGAGAGGCCCCATGTTCCAGAATCTAAGTGAGCGTCTTTCCCAGACGTTAAAGTCGATCAAGGGTCAGGCTCGCCTGACCGACGACAATATTAAAGATACCCTGCGTGAAGTACGCCGCGCACTGCTTGAGGCCGATGTAGCGCTGCCGGTCATCAAGGAATTTATTGAACGCGTGCGCGAGCGGGCGGTGGGTCAGGAAGTATCCAAAAGCCTGTCGCCAGGTCAGCAGTTCGTCAAAATCGTCCAGCAGGAGCTGGAAGCGATTATGGGCGAAGCCAACGACGGCTTTGTGCTTAAGGGCTCTCCCGCCGTTGTATTGATGGCCGGTCTACAGGGGGCGGGTAAAACCACCTCTGTGGCCAAACTGGCCCGCTACCTGCGCGAGCGTGAGAAGAAGAAAGTACTGGTAGTGTCGGCCGACGTCTACCGTCCGGCGGCCATTGACCAGCTTGAAACCCTGGCCAAAGAGGTTGAGGTGGATTTCTTCCCCTCGCGCTCTGACCAGCAGCCGGTAGCGATTGCCGAAGCGGCTATCAAGCACGCCAAAATCCAGTTTCACGATGTGGTGCTGATCGATACCGCCGGTCGACTGGCGATTGATGAAGCCATGATGGCGGAGATCCAGGCACTGCATAAAGCGGTCTCGCCTCAAGAAACGCTGTTTGTTGTCGACGCGATGACCGGTCAGGATGCCGCCAATACCGCTAAGGCGTTCAGCGAAGCGCTACCGCTAACCGGTGTGATCCTGACCAAAGCCGACGGTGATGCCCGCGGCGGTGCGGCGCTTTCAGTACGTCACATTACCGGCAAGCCGATCAAGTTTATGGGTGTCGGTGAAAAGGTCGACGCCCTAGAACCCTTCCACCCAGACCGTGTCGCTTCACGCATCTTGGGGATGGGCGACATGCTGTCGCTGATCGAGGAAGCCGAACGCACCGTCGATAAGTCCAAAGCCGAGAAGTTGGCCAAAAAGGTCAAAAAGGGTGACGGATTCGACCTGGAAGATTTTCGCGACCAGCTCCAGCAGCTCAAGAAAATGGGCGGTATGGGCGGTCTGATGGGCAAGTTGCCGGGTATGGGACAGATGGCCGAGATGGCCCAAGGCCCCGGCCCCGAGAAAGAACTGGGCAAGCTGGAAGCATTGATCAACTCCATGACGCCCAAGGAGCGCCGCAAGCCCGATATTATCAACGGCTCGCGTAAACGCCGCATTGCTTCGGGTGCTGGTCTGCAAGTGCCTGACCTTAATCGCCTGCTCAAGCAGCATAAGCAGATGCAGAAAATGATGAAGAAGGCGGGCCAGAAAGGCGGTATGCAGAAAATGATGCGCGGCATGTCAGGCATGATGGGCGGCGGTGGACCGGGTGGACCGGGTGGGCCAGGCGGAATGGGTGGCCCTGGTGGCATGGGCGGTATGGGTGGCCCAGGCGGATTGCCCCGGCGCTAAGGCACCAATAATAAAGCGCAGTGCGCTTGGTGAGGTTGACGGCCTATCAGTTTTCTGGCTGTCAGGCTTTCCAAGCCGAGCGCATTTGCGTAGAATGCGGCCTCTTCATGCGTGGGTGTTGCGTAAAAGCGCGTTAATCGCGGTGGCAGCGCCTATTCAGTGAAGGCCTTTATAAGCATGTAGCACGACGAGTGTTCCGATAGCGGTAAGCGCTATAAACACACTCTCGTAACCTCAACCGAAGGATAGTTATCGTATGGTTACCATTCGTTTGGCCCGTGGTGGCGCCAAGAAGCGTCCCTTTTACCACCTGACCGTTACCGACTCGCGTAACGCTCGCGACGGTCGTTTCATCGAGCGTATCGGCTTCTTCAACCCGGTTGCCCGTGGTCAGGAAGAGCGTCTGCGCGTTGACCTAGACCGCGTTGTTCACTGGCAGAGCCAAGGCGCCCAGCTGTCTGGTCGTGTTGCTGAGCTGGTAAAAGAAGCACGCAAACAGGCCTAAGCCTGCTTTTGAGTCTTGTTGTCTAAGACTTGTTGTGTGAAAAAGAAAGTGAGTGCTGGGTAGCTGAGGTCGTCGATGACGCGTTTTGAAATAAGCCAAACTGACGACACGCATGTGGTGCTAGGCAAGCTGACTAGCCCTTATGGGGTGAAAGGTTGGCTCAAGGTGTACTCCTACACTAGCCCAATGGACAGCATTCTTGAGTACCCGGAATGGTGGGTGCGCCAAGGTGAAACCCTTAAGCGTATTAGCATTGTTCAGGGACGTCGGCAGGGCAAAGGACTAGTGGTGCAGCTTGAAGGGGTCGATGACCGTAGTGCGGCTGAAGCATTAGCCCAAACGGACATTTTGATGCCCAAAGGGGCGCTGCCTGCGCTTTCCGACGATGAGTATTATTGGCATGAGCTTGAAGGCATGGCGGTCTTCACTCAGGCCGGCGAACGGTTAGGACGGGTAAGCTACTTGTTTGAAACCGGCGCCAACGATGTCATGGTAGTTCGTGGCGATTCTGAGTCAATCGACAAGCGCGAGCGACTGCTGCCATTTTTGCCAGACGACGTCATTATCGAAATCAGTTCCCAAGAGGGCCGCATGGTCGTCGACTGGGATCCTGAGTTTTGACCAAACTTATGAACAGTTTGAGTAATGATGCATCTACCGACTCATCAGAGACGGAGAGTGGCAACGCGTCGGAAACGGAGAGCGAAGCAGCAGCGCCTGCAATGTGGATTGGAGTAGTCTCGTTGTTTCCCGAAATGTTCGACGCGCTAACGCAACAAGGCGTGATCGGCAGAGCGGTAGAGAAACAGCGTATCGCGCTGGAATTTTGGAATCCGCGGGATTACGCCACTGACCGCCACCGCAGCGTCGATGACCGCCCCTATGGCGGTGGTCCAGGTATGTTGATGAAAGTCGACACCCTGCGCGCAGCGATCTTTGCAGCTCGGGAACGGGCGCTGAAAGCCACCGGCTTAGTGCCGACGGTGATCTACCTCTCGCCCCAGGGGCGTAAGCTGGATCAGCAGGGCGTTCAAGCACTGGCTTCCGCCGGGCCTTTAGTGGTCGTGGCAGGACGCTATGAAGGCATTGATGAACGCGTGGTGGAGAGTGATATCGATGAAGAGTGGTCGATTGGCGACTATGTGTTGAGCGGCGGTGAGCTGCCAGCAATGGTGCTGATTGATGCAGCGGCAAGGCTGATTCCCGGCGTGCTGGGCCATCAGGACTCCGCTGTCGAAGACTCGTTTAATGACGGTCTGTTAGACTGCCCGCACTATACCCGTCCAGAAGTCATTGACGGGCGCCAAGTGCCAGAAGTGCTGTTAAGCGGTAATCATGCAGCCATCAAGCGCTGGCGGTTAAAGCAGTCGCTAGGTCGTACATGGCAACGTCGTCCGGACTTATTGGAAGGGCGACCGTTAGACGCTGAACAGCACAAGCTGTTGAACGAGTTTATCGAGGAACACGCTCTGTCCACTAAGTAGCTGGTTTTCAACTAGATGGTGCAACTACTTAGGCCAGAGCGGCGGTGCAGGGCGAAAAAGCGCACCTGTGTCACCCATAACGACTCCCGCGTAGCTCGTTTCGAGCGCCGGGATCACGGCTTCCGCCACCCATGATTGAGCGGTCAAGCCAACACGTTATTCAGGAGTATGATGATGAGCAGCAAAAGCAAAGTGATCCAGGCGATCGAATCTGAGCAAATGGGTAAGGAAATTCCTGCCTTTGCCCCCGGCGATACCATTGTCGTTCAGGTAAAAGTAAAAGAAGGTACTCGCGAGCGTCTGCAGGCGTTTGAAGGTGTGGTCATCGGTAAGCGTAACCGTGGCCTGAACTCCGCTTTTACCGTGCGTAAAATTTCTCACGGTGTTGGCGTAGAGCGTACATTCCAGACCTACAGCCCGCTGGTTGACTCGATTGAAGTCAAGCGTCGCGGTGACGTGCGTCAAGCCAAGCTTTACTACCTGCGCGAGCGCAGTGGTCGTTCTGCACGTATCAAGGAAAAGCTGGCGTAAACGCCACTGTTTCTCGGGCGTACTCTGTTCTCGGACAGGCGTCGCGCCCAGATACCAAGACCCCGTCACCGCTTTGCGGGGCGGGGTTTTTTTATCTAAATGCATGTTTATGCCGCTTTAAAAAACGGCCGGAGACTGCTGACGTATGAGCGTTATCGATGCTTTTTTGGATGCCCTCTGGCTTGAGCAGGGCGCCAGCGATCATACGTTAGCTGCCTATCGGCGTGATTTAACCGCCTGGCAAAGTCACCTGGAGAGCCACGGTGAAGCCCTCTTGGCGCCTCCGCCGGAGCGTCTTAGTGAGTGGCTGACAAGCCGTCGCGAGGAAGGCTATCAACTGCGCAGCAATGCCCGACTGCTGTCGACGCTGCGCAGCTTCTACCGCTGGGGACGTTTAAACCAACAAGTGGAAAGCGACCCGCTCACCGACATCAAGCTGCCGCGGGTCATACCCGGCTTGCCTAATACGTTGGAAGAGGATGAGGTAGAGCGGCTGCTATTAGCGCCAGATACCGATACACCGCTGGGCGTCCGTGACCGTGCCATGCTGGAGCTGCTTTACGCCTGCGGTTTGCGGGTATCTGAGCTGGTGGGGCTAACCGGCGATGCGGTCAACCTGCGCCAAAACGTGGTGCGGGTGCGCGGGAAAGGCGATAAGGACCGTCTGGTACCCATGGGCGAAGAGGCGGCAGATTGGCTGGCCCACTATATGCAGACCGCTCGGCTGGCGCTGATGAGCGACCCAACACGCCCTGCGCTGTTTCCCGGGCGGGGCGACAAAGCCATGACCCGGCAAACGTTTTGGCACCGGATAAAGGTGCATGCAATAACGGCAGGGATTACCCGCCCACTGTCGCCACATACGCTTCGCCATGCATTTGCCACCCATTTATTGAATCATGGGGCCAATTTGCGGGTCGTACAGCTGCTGCTAGGTCATAGTGATCTGTCGACGACCCAAATTTATACCCATGTCGCCCAGGCGCGCTTGGAAAGCCTACATGCAGAACATCACCCACGAGGTTAAATTGAAGATGCGTCAACGCCGTTTTGTAACCCACCCTTTACTAACACCTTTCTCGATGCTGGCGTGTTTGTTCACCGCCAGCCTGTTGTCTGCCGCTGCCCAGGCTGACGACGTGGCAGATCGACTGGCTGACTCACTTAGCGTTAATGGCCAGTCGATGCCCGTGGAAGCGGTCACCGAAACACCGATGGATGGCGTTTATCACGTACGGTTGGAGAGCGGCGAATCGTTTTACACCAATGCAGACGGCAGCCACTTCCTGGTCGGCGACCTGTATGAAAATGCGCCCGATGGGTTAGTCAATTTGACCGAGCAAGAGCACAACCAAGAGCGTGCTGATGCGCTGGCGGCAGTGCCTGACAGTGAGCTAGTGATCTTCCGCGGTGCCGATGAGCCGAAAGCAATAGTGACAGTGTTTACCGATCCTAGCTGTCCTTACTGCGCTCGTTTGCACGACACCATCCCGGAATTGAACGAACGCGGTATTGCCGTTCACTATTTGGCGTTTCCTCGCGCAGGTATGGGAAGCCAAGCCGCTACAACGCTGCAGCAGGTGTGGTGCTCGGATAACCGCAGCGAAGCGATGACCCAAGCCAAGGAAGGCCAGACTATTTCCAGCACTGCGAACTGCGACAATCCCGTAGCAGGGCAGTATGATCTGGGCAAAGCATTGGGCGTACAGGGCACCCCTGCGATTATTTTGCCCAATGGGCAGCTAGTGCCGGGATTTGTGCCACCCGAGCGGCTCTCCGCCATGTTAGGCTTGGATGAAGAATAACGTCACATTGAAAGATAATACAAAACGCTGAGACACGGTCTTTAAGATCGAATTCATAACCGTAATTAAGGCCAGCACCACCAGGTGCACAACACGAAAGGGGAAGTATTTTGAAACCGGTAAGAGTAGGTATTTGTGGTCTAGGCACTGTCGGTGGCGGCACCTTTAACGTATTGACCCGCAACGCTGATGATATTGCGCGTCGTGCTGGCCGCCCTATTGTGATTGAGCAGGTGGCTCACCGCAGTATTCATCCTGACTGCGATATTACCGGCATCAATGCCACCTCAGATGTGTTTGAAGTCGCGACCAATCCCAATGTGGATGTCCTGGTGGAGCTAATTGGCGGTTACGATATCGCCCGCGAGCTGGTACTTACTGCCATTGAAAACGGCAAGCACGTGGTCACCGCCAACAAAGCGCTGATTGCGGTGCACGGTAACGAAATCTTCAAGGCCGCGCATGAAAAGGGCGTCATCGTGGCATTCGAAGCTGCCGTTGCTGGCGGTATTCCGGTGATTAAATCGCTGCGCGAAGGCCTGGGTGCCAACCGTATCGAATGGGTGGCGGGCATTATCAACGGCACCGGTAACTACATTCTTACCCATATGCGCGATGAAGGCCGGGCCTTTGAAGACGTGCTCGCGGAAGCCCAGGCGCTAGGCTATGCCGAATCCGACCCTACTTTTGACGTGGAAGGCATCGACGCGGCGCATAAGCTCACCATCCTGGCCTCGATTGCCTACGGCGTACCGCTGCAGTTTGAGAAAGCCTTCACCGAAGGTATCTCGCGAATTACCGCTGAAGACGTTGAGCAGGCCGATAACCTAGGCTACGTGATCAAGCACCTGGGTATCTCCAAGCGTACCGATCAAGGCCTGGAGCTGCGGGTTCACCCCACGCTGATTCCTAAAGAACGCCTGCTGGCCAATGTGCACGGCGTCAAAAACGCCATTGCGATTATGGGCGATGCCGTTGGGCCTACGCTTTACTACGGCGCCGGTGCGGGCGCAGAGCCGACCGCTTCCGCAGTAGTGGCCGACTTACTCGACGTGGCACGGGATATCTCCACCGATCACCACTACCGGGTGCCCTACCTGGCGTTTAGCGGCATTGACGAAGATGTTAGCCAACTGCCCATCATGCCGATGGAAGAGATCACTACCGCTTACTACCTGCGTCTATTAGCGGTGGATCGCCCGGGCGTTCTGGCGCGGGTGGCGACGATTCTTGCTGAACAGGGCATCTCTATCGAAGCGCTGATTCAGAAAGAGGCCACCGAAGGCGAGCTGGTGCCAATCATTCTGTTAACTCATCGCACTAAAGAGAAGCAAATGAACGAAGCAATCCGTGAAATTGAGTCCATGGCCGATATTGCTGGCCCCGTTACACGCATCCGCGTGGAAAGCCTGGACGAGGGGGAGTAAACCCAGATGCGCTATATCAGCACGCGTGGGCAGGCGCCCGCGCTCTCCTTTGAAGAGGTGGTGCTCACCGGTATGGCCAGCGACGGCGGCCTCTACGTGCCGGAAACCCTGCCCGAGTTCTCCCGGGAAGAGCTGGCCGAGATGGCCGGTCTCTCCTACGCGGAAATTGCTTTTCGGGTGATGAAACCGTTTGTGAATGGCGAGATCGACGATGCAACGTTCCACAGCATCGTCACCGAGGCCTACGCGACCTTTAATCACGACGCCGTTTTGCCGCTCAAGCAGCTGGATGCCAATCACTTTTTGCTTGAACAGTTCCACGGTCCGACGTTAGCGTTTAAAGATGTGGCGTTACAGCTACTCGGCCGCCTGTTGGATCACTTCCTGAAGAAACGCGGCGAGCGCGCGGTGATTATGGGCGCGACTTCTGGCGATACCGGTTCAGCGGCGATCGAAGGTTGCCGCCACTGCGATAACCTGGATATTTTTATCCTGCACCCGCACAACCGGGTTTCGGAAGTCCAGCGCCGCCAGATGACCACGGTGCTGGCCAATAACGTCTTCAATATTGCCATCGAAGGCAATTTTGACGACGCACAGGCAATGGTCAAAGCTAGCTTTGCCGACCAAAAGTTCTTGAATGGCACTCGCTTGGTGGCGGTAAACTCGATCAACTGGGCGCGCATTATGGCGCAGATCGTTTACTACATCGCCTCAGGCGTTGCCCTGGGAGCGCCGCACCGCGAGGTGAGCTTCTGCGTGCCGTCGGCTAACTTTGGCAACGTCTTTGCGGGCTATATGGCCTACAAAATGGGCCTGCCGGTGAAGCAGTTCATCATCGCCACCAACGCCAACGATATTCTCCACCGCACCCTGGCCGCCAACGACTTCTCCAAAAAAGAGCTGGCGGCGACGCTGGCGCCCTCTATGGATATCGTCGTGTCGTCTAACTTTGAGCGCCTGCTGTTTGACGCCTACGACCGTGACGGCCTGGCCGTGGCGGCGCTGCTTGAGCGCTTCCAGCAGGAGCCAACGGCGCTGGCCGATGCGCCGCTGGCCAAGCTGCGCGAGAAGTTTTCCAGCTACAGCGTGGACGATGCAACGATTCTGGAAGTGATTCGTGACGCTCATAAACGCACCGGTGAAATGCTTGATCCGCATACCGCCACTGGCTACCGAGCTGCCGAGCGTGCTCGCATTGATCAGTCAACGCCGATGATAACGCTGGCCACTGCGCATCCGGCCAAGTTTGCCGAAGCCGTAGTGAAAGCGGGCTTTCTGGGCGTGCCACTGCCGCCGCATATGGAAGACCTGATTGAGCGTGAAGAGCGCTACACCGTGCTGCCTGCCGAGCTTGCCGCCGTGCAGCAATACGTCGTGGAAAATCGCCGTTGAGACCCAGATGACCGATTTATCCTATAGCGCTATCCATAGCAGTACCCATAGCTCTGCCCATAGCACAGTCCAGCCACGTTTAGAGCCTCGTCCGGTGGACGAGGCGCTTTATGCCCGTGCCCAGGCAGAAGGTTTGAGTGAGCTGCAGGCGCGTCTGCTCGCTTCTCGGCTTCCTGGCTACAGCGGTGAACTGCTGCCGTTAATTGCCCCCAGCCTGCGCTATCTGGCCCATCCGGAAAAACTCGCCGATGGCCGTCGCGCCGCCGAGCGTATTGCTCAAGCGGTGGCCGAGGGCGAGGCAATCGGCATTCTTACCGATTACGATGTGGACGGTATTACCTCCCACGTGGTGATTCGGCGCACCCTGGTGGAGCTGTTTGGGGTGCCGGAAGGCAAGCTGCACAGCCTGATTGGCCACCGTATTCACGACGGCTACGGTATTAGCCTGCCACTGGTGGAACGCACCCTGGCGCAAAAACCGTTTCCTACCTTGGTGATTACCGCCGATTGCGGAAGCTCCGATGAGCCGCGTATCGCGCGTCTAAAAGCGGCGGGTATCGATGTGGTGGTCAGCGATCACCATGCGTTGCCAATTGAGGGGCCACCATCTTCCGCCTATGCCTGCGTTAATCCCACCCGTGATGACTGTGAGTATCCCGACAAAACCATCGCCGGCTGTATGGTGGCATGGCTATTGATGTCACTGGCTCGCGGTGTGCTGATCGAGTGGGGGGCGCTGTCAGAATCCACGCCCAAGCTGTCGCCCTGGCTCTCTTACGTGGCCTTGGGCACGGTAGCCGATTGTGTTTCATTGGGCGGCAGCCCGGCGAACCGCGCGGTGGTCAATCAAGGGTTAAAACTGATCAATCGCATGGATGCAGCCTGCTGGCGGGCGATGGCCACACGCTTAGGCGCCGACAGCATGCCGTTTAACGCCGAAACGCTAGCGTTTCAGATGGGGCCGCGCATCAACGCCCGCTCGCGGCTGGACGACCCCTACGCGGCGCTACACTTTATGCTTGCTGAGAACGATGGGGTCGCCAATCGCCAGCTCGACGTGCTGGACCAGGATAACCAGTCCCGCAAAGCCATTGAGGCCGATATGGCCGAAGAGGCACGTACGCTGGCGGTGAGTGCGTTAACCGCCGATGAGCCCGCCGTGGTGGTACTGCTGGAAGATGGCCACCCTGGCGTGCAGGGCATTGTTGCCTCGCGTTTGGTACAGGCTTACGGTCGCCCAGCGCTGGTGTTTACCCAGGCGTCGGCACCGGGCATGCTTACCGGTTCCGGCCGCTCGATTGACGGGCTGCACCTGCGCGATGCGCTACAGCGCACCTTTGAGCTCGCTCCCCAGGCGCTGCCGCGCTTTGGTGGCCACAGTGGGGCAGCAGGCGTGGGTGTGCCACGGGAGCAGCTTGACGCCTTTAAAGTCGCGTTCCTGCAAGCAGTGGGCGAGCAGTTGCAGGGGCGAGCGCTCTACCCGCGACTTTGGACGGATGGCGAACTTTCCACGGCACAGCTTTCGCTAACCACCTTGCAAGAAATCGAAACGCTCGGCCCCTACGGTCGTGAGTTCGACCCGCCGCTGTTTGAAGGCCGCTTTATTGTCGAGGCGTTGCGCCCGGTGGGTGCCGACGGCGTACACCTGATGCTGGAGCTGTCTACCGGCCCGGTGACCTGCAAAGCGATCTGGTTTCGCGCCCTAACGCCGGGTGAGCTGCCTGGGTTTAGCGTCGGTGATACGCTGCACTGCGCTTATAAGCTTAATCGCAACCGCTGGCGCGGTCGTGAAACACTCCAACTGATGGTCGAGCACGCCAGCGCCATTTAATTAATCACTTTATAACCTCAATAAGCCAAGTAAGGACGCCCCCCATGCGCGTGGAAGATTTACCAACGGATCAGCATCGCCCCTATGAAGATGTGATGGCGATGCTGCTGGGGACATTCTTCGTCGCGCTGGGGGTGACCTTTTATACACATGCGGTTTTGCTCACCGGCAGCACGGCAGGCTTGGCACTGTTACTCAATTATGTGACCGGCTGGGGTTTTGGGGTATGGTTCTTCGCGATTAACCTACCGTTCTACTACTTGGCAGTAAAGCGGATGGGCTGGAGTTTTACCCTGCGCACCTTTGCCGCCATCGGCTTGGTCTCGCTATTTTCCGAGCTAACCCAGGGCTGGGTGCAGTTTGCCAACGTGCCATCGCTCTACGCCGCCTTGATGGGCGGCGCGCTGATGGGTATCGGTATGCTGATGCTGTTTCGCCACCGCACCAGTCTGGGCGGTATCAATATCCTCGCGCTCTATTTGCAGGATAAACACGGCCTGCGCGCAGGCTACGTTCAACTGGCCATCGATGGCGTTATTCTGCTGATTGCGTTAACGCAATTACCGCTTGATCGCGTGGGCTACTCGGTGCTGGGCGCGCTGACGCTCAATCTGATTATCGCCCTGAACCATAAGCCAGGGCGCTATATCGGCGTTAGTTAGAAAGACTAAGCGAGCCAGAACCACCAGATAATCAATGCGATAAGCCCTAGCCCCGCCAAATTGATCAATAAACTCATGCGGCCTTCTCCTGGCTGGGTGACATCCACAGCCGCAAGCGGTTGGCGTTACTCACCACGGTGATGGAAGAGAGTGACATGGCAGCGCCCGCTATCATCGGTGACAGCAGCATTCCGGTGAGCGGGTAGAGCGCCCCCGCAGCGATGGGAATACACAGTAGGTTGTAGCCAAACGCGCCTACCAGGTTCTGTTTGATGTTGCGCAGCGTGGCACGGCTGATCTCTATCGCTGACGCTACCCCGTGCAGCGAACCGCGCATCAGTGTGATACCGGCGCTCTCAATGGCCACATCGGTGCCCTGGCCAATCGCAAAGCCCACATTCGCCCGGGCCAGCGCGGGGGCGTCGTTGATGCCATCGCCCACCATGCCAACGATTTCGCCTGCCTTTTGACGGCGCTCGATCTCGGCGTGCTTGTCCTCGGGCAGTAGGCCCGCGCGGTACTCATCGATACCCACTTCCTGGGCAATGGCCTTGGCGGTGTGCTCGTTATCGCCGGTTAGCATGACAATGGTTAAACCATCTTTTTGCAGGCGCTTGATGGCGGCCACGGTGTCGTGGCGAAGCGGGTCGCTGATGCCAAATAGCGCGGCCAGCTTGCCATCCACCGCCAAGTACACCAGCGTGCGTGCCTGCTCCTCAAGCGCGCGGGCCTGCTCTTCGCCTGCCGCAAGATCCACCCCCGCTTCTTTAAGCAGCCGCGCATTGCCCAGCAGCAGCGCTTTGCCGTCAGGCGTTTGGGCTTTTACCCCGCCGCCGGTTACGCTGTCGAAAGCATGGATCTCGGCAGGGGCAGCGTGATGCTCATCCGCGTAAGTCATTAACGCTGCTGCCAGCGGGTGTTCGGAGCCGCGCTCCAACGCGTGCACCAGCGCCAACGTGGTAGCTTGCTCGACGCCAAACATCTGCGCATCGGTGACGCTGGGCTTGCCTTGGGTGAGCGTGCCGGTCTTGTCGACCACCAGCGTGGTCAGCTTGCTGGCGGTTTGCAGCGCCTCGCCGCTACGTACCAGCACCCCGTGTTCTGCCGCTTTACCGACACCGATCATGGTCGAGATTGGCGTCGCCAGACCCAGCGCGCAGGGGCAGGCAATAATTAGTACGGTGGTCGCCGTGACCAACATATGGATTACCTGGGGGGCGGGTCCTAGATTGAACCACACCAGCGCCGTCAGTACGGCAATGATCATTACTGAAGGCACAAAGATGCTGGATACCTGGTCGGCGAGCTCACCAATCGGCGGGCGCGAGTTTTGGGCGCTGGCGACTTGTTCGGTAATCTGCCCCAGGCGGGTATCGGTGCCCACCCGGGTCGCTTGGTAGATCAGCCCGCCGCGGCCATTCACCGTGCCCGCGCTAACCTCATCGCCGACGTGCTTGGCCACCGGTAGCGGTTCGCCGGTAAGCATCGACTCATCGATATGGCTTTGGCCCTCAACAACGTCACCGTCCACGGGTAAGCGTTCGCCTGGGCGCACCCGTACCTGGTCGCCAGTCTGCACGGCATCAATCTCAATCTCCTGCTCTTGGCCGTCGCGAATCACCCGCGCTGTGCGGCTCTGTAGGTCAAGCAGGCGCTTTAAGGCGTCGCTGGTACGCCCCCGAGCGCGTAGCTCCATGGCATTGCCGAGAAGAATCAGCCCGATCACCATGGCTGAGGCTTCAAAATAGATACCCTGAGCGACTTCCGGCAGCCACGGCGCAAACAGCACCACCGCCATGGAGTAAAGCCAGGCGGTGCCGGTGCCCATGGCCACCAAGGTATCCATATTGGCTTGGCGATGCTTAAACTGCTTCCAGGCATTGACGAAAAAGTGCCGCCCCGGGAATGCCATAACGCCCAGGGTTAATAGACCAATCACCAACCAGTAGAGGCGCCCTAACCCCATCGGGTGAGGATGGAAAAACAGCATGCTCAACATGAGCGGAATCGCCAGTGCCAACGAGATGGCACTGCCACGCAGCCGTTTTTGGTACGTTTTGGCATCCTGCTCTGCACGAGTGCGTTCTGCTTCCCGCATATCCACAATCGGTTCGGCGCCATAGCCGGCTGACTCAACGGCGGCAATCAGCGCATGAGTATCAGCACGGCCAAACACCTGGGCAGAATGGGTGCCAAAATTGACGCTGGCAGTGTCGACTCCCTCTGTGCGCTCTAGCGCTTTCTGCACGCTCTTAACGCAGCTGGCGCAGGTCATCCCGCTAATCGCCAAGCGCTGCTTCTTGCCTTGCCCTTGAGAATGGCAATGGGTACTTGCGGCTATCTCAGCTTCAGCGGGTGGCGCGTTATCTGGCTGCCTACCAGCAGCGTTTGGGGCTGTTTCCTCCAGCGACGCTTCACCTGGCGGATAGCCCGCCTCGGTCAAGCGTTGATCAAGCTCGGCGTCGGTTAGGCAAGAAATAACCTCAAGGCGTTTTTCGCTAGGCGTGCCGATCACATCGGCTCTAGGGTCAACGTCTTGCACTGCCTCGCGCATACGCTTGACGCAGCCCTGGCAATTCATGCCGGGGATGGTTCGCGTGGTAGCTCCATTTGTAGGGCTTACGCTTGAGGGGGCTTCGGTAGAGGAGTCGCTCATGGGGTCTCCTTGGTAGACGTTGCGTCAGGAAAACTCTCGATCAGGCGGCACACGCTATGGCCGTCTGGGGAGCCGTCGGGCATTTGCTGCCAGCTGTCCATGGCCTGTTCCATACGCTCGGCTAGGGCTTCCAGCTCGGCAATGCGTGCGCGGATTTGCGGCAGGCGGCTGGCAAGTAAGTCGCGTACCAAAGGGCAGGGGGAGTCGCCTTGGTCGGCATGGGTCAGAATGTCGCGAATTTCCGCCACGCTAAAACCTAGCTTGCGTGCCCGCTGAATAAACCGCAGCCGCTCTAAGTCGTTATCCGAAAATAGCTGATAGCCATTATCCGGGTGGCGCTGCGGGGCTAGCAGCCGCTCACGAGCGTAGTGGCGAACGGTCTCCGCGGTAACCCCGCCACGTTTGGCAAGCTCGTTAACTTTCATGGCCTGTTCTCCCGACCGGTTAAATAGTCCCTATTGAGTGTAGAACCTATGGGTAACCCATAGGTCAAGGGCACCTTTGTTCAATAAGTCGAAATGACTAAAACACTGATTTAAAACGACCGTGCGACTAATGTATAAGTCAAAAATGAAATAAAACGAACGTTTGCCCTTGAACCTTTGGCTCAGTTGCGAGAAAACAGTCATGTAAAAATAACGAGGGTGGATCGTCGGTATCCACTGGATCATCGGGAATAGAGGCCCATTATGAATAATAAATTTAATAAGCTTACCCTGGCTGCTGCAATTACGGCCGCCTTCGCCAGCCAAGCCCACGCGGGTGGGTATCAAATCAACGAGCAGAGCGTGAGTGGGCAGGGTTATGGCCACGCAGGGCGCAGCTCTAATATTAATGACGCGTCGATTGTCTATGGCAACCCTGCAGGTATGTCGTTTCTAGATCGTGCGCAGATTACAGCGGGCGGGACATATCTGAATGTCAACTCCGATATAGACAACACTACCTCCAGTCGCTCTTTAGAAACACAAGCGGGCCCGCAGCCACTTGGTTCGGTGGAGGGAAGCAATGATGGAGATATGGTACCGGGTACACTGGTTCCCTTTGCGTTTTATGCTCAACCCGTTAATGATCAGCTGGCATTTGGTTTCGGGGTATATGCTCCTTTCGGTTCTAAAACCGAGTACGAAGATGGTTTTCAGGGGCGTAACCAGGGCAATTACACCGAAGTAAAGGTGATGACAGCCCAGCCTACTGTTTCCTACCGATTTAACGACCAGTGGGCGGTTGGTGCAGGCGTTACTTATAATCGAGTAGAAGGCGAGCTACGCCGTCAAGTGCCTGCTGCAACTCCTATTGGTTTGACAGAAGTAGACTCTCGGGTTGAGGGTGATGATGAAGCCTGGGGTTATAACCTTGGGGTTATTTATCAGCCGGTTCCTGAAACCACACTGGGCCTAACTTACCGCTCAAAAGTAGACTTCAACCTGCAAGGCAGCTTCACGGCGAGCTCGCCAGAGTTAGACTTGTTGGGGATTGGTACGGTAACAGATACCGCCGCACTGGACTTAACTACCCCTGAAACTGTTAACTTCTCACTTACCCAGCAGATGACTGATCGCCTGAAACTAATGTTCGGGGCATCGTGGGCGCGTTGGAGCCATTTCGACCAAATCTTGGTCACTGGCACCGATCGCCCCGTAATTACCAATGAGCCACAGAGCTATGAAAATGCATGGGCGTTTTCAACCGGCGGTGAGTATCAGTTGACACCACAGTTAGCTCTGCGAGCGGGGGTAGCACTTGATTTCACTCCGACCCAAGATGCTACTCGTAGTGTGCGCATTCCCTCTGATGATCGGCGTATTTTCTCCATTGGTGCAGGCTGGAGCCCCACACCAGATCTAACATTGGATGTGGCATACTCCTACTTGACCGAGCGTAGCACTCAGGTGAATCAAACCAAAACTGATGATCTTCTTGGGACTGGGGCTATCACTTCAAACTACTCAGCCGACTACAAAAACGAAGCCCACGGTTTTGGCGCGCAGCTAACCTACCGCTTCTAAGCTTTGGACAGCCAGACCCCAATGAAACCCGGCCAGCGCCGGGTTTTTTATTACCTAGTGGCAGGCCATTGGATGCGGGGCGTGTCGGCTTTCGTTACACTATGCGCTTTTCTGATCGATACACCTCTGTACGATCCGAGTAGACCAAGCTAGGGCGATCCCATGTTGGAAACCAATCCGATTCACAACCAGCTCAAGGACCTGTCTGAGCGGACAGACGTTCTTAGGGGGTATCTTTGACTATGCCGAGAAGAAAGATCGGCTAGAAGAGGTCACCCGCGAACTGGAAGACCCCAATGTCTGGAACGATCCAGACTACGCGCAGAAGTTAGGCAAAGAGCGCGCCTCCCTTGAAGCCATCGTGGCGACCATTGACGAGCTTGAACAGGGCCTTGGCGATAGCCGGGATCTGCTAGAGCTGGCTGAAATGGAAGAGGATGAAGGCACCGTCGAAGAAGTGTGCAAAGAGCTTGACAGCATGCAGGCGGCGTTAGAAAAGCTTGAGTTTCGGCGCATGTTCTCCGGTGAAATGGATCAAAACAACGCCTACCTGGAAATTCAGTCCGGCTCTGGTGGCACCGAAGCCCAGGATTGGGCCAATATTTTACTGCGCATGTACCTGCGTTGGGCGGAGAGCCACGGCTTCAAAGCCGACATCACCGAAATCTCTGCTGGCGAAGTGGCGGGCATTAAGTCGGCCACGGTGCATATCCAGGGCGACTACGCCTTCGGCTGGCTGCGTACCGAAACCGGCGTACATCGCCTGGTACGTAAGAGCCCGTTTGATTCCGGCGGCCGTCGGCATACCTCCTTTGCGTCGGTGTTTCTGTCCCCGGAAATTGACGACAGCTTCGAGGTTGAGATTAATCCCTCGGACTTGCGTGTTGATACCTACCGCTCCAGCGGCGCGGGCGGCCAGCACGTTAACACTACCGATTCAGCGGTGCGGATTACCCACGAGCCGTCCGGCATTGTGGTGGCCTGCCAGGGCCAACGCAGCCAGCACGCTAACCGCGATTTTGCTATGAAGCAGTTGAAAGCGCGGTTGTGGGAACACGAGATGCAAAAGCGCAATGCTGCCAAGCAGGAAGCAGAAGACTCAAAATCCGATATCGGTTGGGGCAGCCAGATTCGCTCTTACGTGCTGGATGATCAGCGCATCAAGGATTTGCGCACCAGCGTTCAGTCCAGCAACTGCGATAAAGTGCTCGACGGGGATATTGATCAATTTATCGTCGCCAGTTTGAAGCAAGGTTTGTAATCTTTTTAGCGTTTGAACATCAACAGGGTGCCCCATGGCTAACCAAGACGCGTCTCCTGCAGACAACGAAAATCACCTGATCGCCGAGCGCCGAGCCAAACTGACCGCTCGCCGCGAACGCGCCGCTGAGCAGGGAAAGAGTGCGTTTCCCAATGATTTTCGTCGCGATAGCTTAACCGTTGAGCTGCAAAATACCTTCGGCGAAAAAGACAAGGCCGAGCTTGAAGCGTTGGATCACCACGCCTCTGTGGCGGGGCGCGTGATGCGCCAACGCGGCCCGTTTATCGTGATCCAGGATGTGGCCGGGCAAATCCAACTCTACGTGGACAAAAAAGGCCTGCCTGCCGAGGTGCTGGAAGACGTTAAAAGTTGGGACATCGGTGACATCGTCGCCGCCCACGGGCCGGTGCATAAATCCGGCAAGGGCGATCTGTACGTGATGATGAAAGAGGCGCAACTGCTCACCAAGAGCCTGCGCCCGCTGCCGGATAAGTTTCACGGCCTGACTGATATGGAAGCCCGCTATCGCCAGCGCTATGTGGATCTGATCATGAACCCGCAGTCGCGCAAGGTGTTTGAAACCCGCGCAGCGGTCATCAGCTCCATGCGCCGCTTCTTTGAAGCCCGCGGTTTTATGGAAGTAGAAACGCCGATGCTCCAGCCGATCCCTGGCGGCGCGGCGGCACGGCCGTTCATTACTCACCACAATGCGCTGGATATCGACATGTATCTGCGTATTGCGCCAGAGCTTTATCTCAAGCGCTTGGTGGTGGGCGGCTTTGAAAAAGTGTTCGAGATTAACCGCAATTTCCGCAATGAAGGGCTTTCGACTCGCCATAACCCAGAATTCACCATGGTGGAGTTCTACTGGGCCTATGCGGATTACCGCGACCTGCTGGATATGACCGAAGCGATGCTGCGCACGGCGGCCGAAGAGGTGCTGGGTAGCGCGGTGATTGAGTATCAGGGCGCCAGCTACGATTTCGGTAAGCCGTTTACCCGTTTGACGCTGCGTCAGGCGATTCTTGATCACGGTGACGGCATTGCCGACAGCGATTTGGATTCACTGGAAGCGGCGCGCGCCACCGCTGAAAAGCTCGGCATCAAGGTCAAAGAGAGCTGGGGCCTGGGTAAGGTGCAAACGGAGATATTTGAAGAGGTTGCCGAGCATAAGCTCGACCAGCCGACGTTTATCACCGAGTATCCGGCTGAAGTGAGTCCGCTTGCCCGGCGTAATGACGCCAATCCCTTTGTCACCGACCGCTTTGAGTTCTTTGTGGGTGGTCGCGAAATCGCCAACGGTTTCTCGGAGCTCAACGACGCCGAAGACCAGGCTGAGCGCTTCCGTGCCCAGTCAGCGGAAAAAGACGCCGGCGACCTGGAAGCAATGTATTATGACGCGGATTACGTGCGTGCTTTGGAGTACGGCATGCCGCCCACCGCTGGCGAAGGCATCGGTATCGACCGCCTGGTGATGCTGTTCACCGATAGCGCCTCGATTCGGGATGTATTGCTGTTCCCGGCGATGCGCCCTGAAGTGGACTAACACGCTAAAATAGCGGATGAAAAGTTGGTAAGGGCGCGTTATAGCGCCCATAATGGTCAACGTTTCGACGGCGAGGAGAATCCCATGAAACTGCTTAACCGCTCCGCACTGAGCGTCAGGCCGACCCAGCCCTTTGTGGACTGGATCAACGCGCTGGAACCCACCATGGGAGACGACGACCTGACCCTGGACGACGTCGAACGTGAAAGTACCATTTACCTGATTCCAGAGATGGATACCCCAGAAGCGCTGGAAACATTTGTGCGTGACCGCTACGTGGAAATTCTTGAGACTGAGCTGCGCGCTTGGGAAGAAGATGAGCGTCAGTGGCCGGATAAGCTGGACTGGGCGCTGTTCCAGAAGTTTGTGCGCGTCGAGCACAGCTATCTGGCGATCGACCTGGATGATGAGACGGCGTTAGAGATTTCAGAAGTCGATGATGCACTGCTGCTCGACAGTGAGCAGGATTAGCCATTAGCGTGCTAAGATTGGGCTCTGCCTAGCGCAAGTGTATCGAAAAACCGGCTTAGGCCGGTTTTCTGCTTTTAGCTGTTTCGCTTAGGAACGCCACCCATGCGACTGTTTGAAACCCGTCCGGGAGATGATGGTTTACCCGGCCCCGAGCGCGCTCTTGCTGTGCTGGCGCTGGTGACCGGTACCTTGATGGCAGTGGTCGATACCACCATGATCAACTTGGCGCTGCCCACCATTGCTGCCGATTTGAATATCTCGGCTTCCCGGGCAGTATGGATTACCAACCTGTTTCAGGTCGTTTGTGCTGCTTTTTTGCTGGTGTTTGCGGGCATTAGTGAGTTAATCACACGGCGCAGGCTTTACCTGTTTGGGTTGGCCACCTTTGTCGCTGCAGCGCTGGGAGCGGCGCTATCGCGCAATTTAGAAACGCTGCTGGTGTTTCGTGCCTTTCAGGGGCTAGGCGCTGCGGCCACACTATCGATTGGCCCATCGCTTTATCGAGCTATTTTCCCCTCGCGGCTATTGGGTAGCGCTCTTGGCTTAAGCGCATTGGTAGTGGCCGGTGGCTACGCAGCAGGGCCCACGCTAAGCGGTGTGATCCTGTCCTTTGCCGACTGGCCCTGGCTGTTTGCGCTAAATGTGCCGCTGGGTCTCTGCTCGCTATGGCTCGCCAAGCGTGCGTTGCCCCGAGAAGAGCCACGCAAAGGCAGTTTTGATGTAGCAGGGGCGCTGCTCTCGATTGCTATGCTAGCCAGCTTCTTTATTGCCATGGACGCCGTGAGCCACGCCGCGCCGATTTGGCAAAGCGGTTGCTGGGCGCTGTTGGCGGTATTGGCTTGCGTTGGGTTTATTGCGCGTCAACGTCGCGCACCTTATCCACTGCTGCCGCTTAGCGTGTTTGCCGAGTTGCGCTTTACGCTGGCCGTCTCTGCCTCTGGGCTTGCCTTTATTGGCCAAGGGCTTACCTTTGTAGCGCTGTCGTTTTTCTACCAGGAGCAGATGGGCTTTTCGCCACTGGAAACCGCTTGGCTGTTCACCCCCTGGCCGCTGGCCATAATGCTTGTTGGTCCTGTAGCGGGTCGCTTAGCCGACCGTATTAATCCCAGTATTCTCTCCAGTGCGGGGCTAGGCCTGCTCATCATTGGCCTTATAGCGCTGGCGCTAGTCGATGAGTTGACCGGTGTTGCGGGAAGTCTATGGCGCACCGCGCTATGCGGCATTGGCTTTGGCTTGTTCCAGCCACCCAACAACCGCGAAATGATGGGCAGCCTACCGCCGGAGCGCAGTTCCAACGTCTCTGGCGTAATGAGCACCACGCGCACTGTGGGGCAGTCGTTTGGCGTAGCCCTAGTCGGTGCTGCCCTAGCGTTAGGCTGGCCGGTTCAAGTAACGCTCTGGCTGGGGGCGACCACCACGCTGCTGGCGCTCTTGGCAAGCGTGGCGCGTATGCCGCTGGCAAGGCGTGCGTTACACGCTCGGCGGGCATCGTCTGCAGGCCAGTAAGCGCGTACAATAAAACGGTTTGTGATCTCTCAAGGAGAACCTTATGACGCTGCAGACACAGATTGAGCAGAAGTTAACGGCACTCGCGCCGGACGTGCTGCAGGTTGAAAACGAAAGCCACATGCACAACGTCCCCGCGAACTCTGAAACCCACTTCAAAGTGACGCTAGTGAGTGACACCTTCGACGGCATGATGCCGGTGAAGCGTCACCAGCAAATTTATGCGCTGTTGGCCGATGAGCTTTCCGGACCGGTGCACGCCTTAGCGCTGCATCTTTATACGCCCAGCGAGTGGCAGGCGCGGGGCGGTGAACGCCCGAATTCACCCAACTGTCGCGGCGGCGGCAAGTGACTCAAGAAGTTACTCGGCGCCACTACCTGGACGCCATGGGCATTACTGCCTGGGCCGCTAAATACCAGCTGCCTAACGCACTGCCGACTGAGGTCTGCGAGTGGGAGGAGCCGACGCCTGCCCCTACACCGCCCCGGGAGCGGCTGCAGGCGTTGCTGGACGACGCCCCCGCGCCCAGGCGCCAAACGTCGTCCAAACCTCAAGCGCCCGAACCCCAGGTCTCAGGTGAAACCATTGCCTCACCCTCGGCGGTGCGGGCTCTTCTGGGCCAAGACAAGCAAACGCAGGATCAGAAAAAGCCGGCGATTGCTAGTCCGGAAGCGGCGACTCCTAGCGTGGAAGCGGCGCCAGCCAAGCCGCTAAAGTTCGAGCTCTCCTGTGTGTGTCTTGAGGGACGCTGGCTGGTACTGCAGGGGGGAGAAATGAGCGTGCTTGAACAGCAACTGCTGGCTAATCTGTTACAGGCCGCGGGCATTCAGCGTGAAGCGTTGCCAGAAGTCAGCCATTTTATCTGGCCGCAAATGGCCAACGCCTTTGCAGTGGAGGATCCCCTAGATGAAGCCCGTGAGGGCTTGGCGGCCTTTATCGCTGGAAGCGCGAGCCGACAGGGATGGCGGTTAGAGCGATTACTCTGGTGGGGTGAGTTAGCAGCCGAGTTCGATACCAACTCAGGGGCTGAGCAAGCGCCGCTGGATCGCATACTGAACGTGACTGATGGTCAAAGCCAAACGCTTTCGCTGCCCCTATGGCAGGGGCCCGCGCTTGCGTCGCTCCCCGACGGAAGCCATAGCAAGCGCGACCTCTGGCCAGCGCTTCAGGCGCTAGGCCAGTTATGGGAAGCCGAAAAGGCAACCGACGTTCAGTTACAGGACGCTCAGTCAGAAGGTGATTAGCAGACAATAGATGATTACTGAACTTAACGTTGAGCACCTGGCCCTGCTGATTGCGCTTGAGCGTCAGGCGCAAAGCGGCACATCAGAGACGCAACTGCTCGCAGCATTGGGAAACCAGGACACCTGTGTGTTGGGCTGGTGGCAGGATGAGCAGCTGTTAGGGTACGCCATCGTGGCGCGACTACCGTTTGAAGCGGAGCTGCAAGCAATCGGGGTTTTACCCGAGCGTCGCCAAAGTGGCGCGGGTTTGGCGTTGATGGAAGCGGTGTTTACCACGGCACAAGGCTGGTCCAGCGAACGACTGCTGCTAGAAGTGCGGGTAGGGAACCGTAACGCTATCCGGCTCTATCAGCGCTGTGGGTTTGGTGAAGATGGACGCCGAAAAAGCTACTATCCCCCGCTGCCGACTCAAGGCGGACCAGGGAGTCAGGGTGCCGCTGGGCGCGAGGATGCGCTGCTGATGTCCCAATTGCTTTAGGGCAGCAGCGCCTTTAGCCGTTGGTTAGAGCGTGCTGGAGGTGTCGAGGCTATCGAATTTGCTGAGTAGGCTATTGAGGCGACGCTCCCACTCTTCACGCTCCTCTTTAAGCTTGGCGTTTTCGCCGCGCAGCTCTTCATTTTCCAGCTTCATCATCTCCAGCGCGTCCACGGTATCGGTGACTTTCTGTTCAAGCTGATTAAATAGCTCCAGACTCATGTATCTCTCCCTAGTGTAAAAACGAAAACCCAAAATAGGTCATAAAAAGGCACCCAAAAAACAAGCGCACAGCTTGTTAGTAGGCACGAATGAGGCGAGCGTAACGCCACTGCCGCGTGGCGGCAAGCGCTGTTTACGGCACTTGGCGTAGATAGAGTCGCGCGGTGCTTTCGCCCGCTTGGGTTTCGCGGTGCAATTGCCAGTTGGCGGGCACGTTGGGTGCCAGCGACGTCTCGGTTTCGAGGTAAATCATCGCCCCTTCGCTTAGCCAGCCGCTATTTTCCAGCGCCGAGCAGCAGGGCGTGGCCAATTGCTGATGGAAAGGTGGGTCGAGAAAGACCAGCGCATAGGGCTTGGCAGGGCGAGCCAGGTAGGCCTGAACATCGTTAACATGCACCGCGCTTGCGGTAATATTGAGTGATGCCAGATTGGTCGTCAGCTGTGCCGCTACCCGTGGGTCGCGTTCGATAAAATCGACCCATGCCGCGCCGCGGGACACGGCTTCGATGCCCAGCGCACCGGTACCTGCGAATAGATCAAGTACCTGCTGGCCATAAAGCTGCTGTCCGAGCCAGTTGAACAGCGTTTCACGCACGCGGTCTGGGGTTGGGCGCAAGCCGGGGCTATCCAGCACCGGCAACTGACGGCGGCGGAACTCTCCGCCGATAATGCGCAGTTTACCGAGAGGTTTGCCAAGTTGTTTACCACCCCGCTGAGCAGGTGTGCGGCGGGACGTAGGGGATCGAGGGGGGCGTTGTCGTGTCATGAAGCGGATTGTAGCGGGCTGTTTATCCAAAGTCTTGGGTTACGGTGTTAGCATAACCTTAATGTTCACTATTTATGTCGGGTAACACTCATGTTTGGTTTTTTTAAACGTAAGAATAAGCAAGATCCGCAGCAGGCGCAGGAAGAGCAGTTAAAAGAGCAGCCTCAAGAGCAAGCCGATAAGCAGGACATTGCGACGCCCGACACTTCCACGGAAGCTGTTGAAGAGACCTCAAAGGCGCCGCAAACTGTGCCAGAGCCAGAGCCAGAGCCAGAGCCAGAGCCAGAGCCAGAGCCAGAGCCAGAGCCAGAGCCAGAGCCAGAGCCAGAGCCAGAGCCAGAGCCAGAGCCAGAGCCAGAGCCAGAGCCAGAGCCAGAGCCAGAGCCAGAGCCAGAGCCAGAGCCAGAGCCAGAGCCAGAGCCAGAGCCAGAGCCAGAGCCAGAGCCAGAGCCAGAGCCAGAGCCAGAGCCAGAGCCAGAGCCAGAGCCAGAGCCAGAGCCAGAGCCAGAGCCAGAGCCAGAGCCAGAGCCAGAGCCAGAGCCAGAGCCAGAGCCAGAGCCAGAGCCAGAGCCAGAGCCAGAGCCAGAGCCAGAGCCAGAGCCAGAGCCAGAGCCAGAGCCAGAGCCAGAGCCAGAGCCAGAGCCAGAGCCAGAGCCAGAGCCAGAGCCAGAGCCAGAGCCAGAGCCAGAGCCAGAGCCAGAGCCAGAGCCAGAGCCAGAGCCAGAGCCAGAGCCAGAGCCAGAGCCAGAGCCAGAGCCAGAGCCAGAGCCAGAGCCAGAGCCAGAGCCAGAGCCAGAGCCAGAGCCAGAGCCAGAGCCAGAGCCAGAGCCAGAGCCGACGCCCGCGCCCGCCCGTGAGACATCGCCGCCGCCCGCTTTGCAAGACAAACCGGTGGCCACCAAAAGCGACCAGAAAGGCTGGTTTGCGCGTATCAAGTCAGGCCTGGGAAAAACCCGTGCCAATTTAACTGACGGCATCGCCGACCTGTTTTTAGGTAAGAAACAGATCGATGACGAGCTGCTGGAAGACCTGGAAACGCAGCTATTGATGGCCGATGTGGGCATTGACGCCACTAGCGAGATTATTGGCCGCCTGGAGGCGCGCGTCTCGCGCAAAGAGTTGAACAACCCCGAAGCGCTCTACCGTGGCCTGCAAGAAGAGTTGTCCACCATGCTGGCGCCGGTCGCCAAGCCGCTTGTACTTGAGAAGGCGGGCAAAGGACCGTTTGTCATTTTAGTGGTAGGCGTTAACGGCGTGGGTAAAACCACCACCATCGGCAAGCTCACCCAGCGCTTTCAGCGCGAAGGCAAAAGCGTCATGTTGGCGGCCGGTGATACCTTCCGGGCTGCTGCTGTCGAACAGCTCAAAGTGTGGGGCGAACGCAACCGCGTGCCGGTGATCGCCCAACACACCGGCGCGGACAGCGCCTCGGTGATTTACGATGCGGTAGCGGCCGCCACTGCGCGCGGGGTTGATGTACTGATCGCCGATACCGCCGGACGGCTGCATAACAAAAGCCATCTGATGGAAGAGCTGAAAAAAGTCCATCGGGTGATGCAAAAGCTAGATGACACTGCGCCTCACGAAGTAATGCTGGTGCTGGATGCGGGCACCGGGCAAAACGCTATTTCCCAGGCCAGCACCTTTAATGACGCCGTACCGGTCAGCGGGATCACGCTGACCAAGCTGGACGGTACTGCCAAAGGCGGGATTATTTTCGCGCTGGCTAAACAGCTGGAAACACCGATTCGCTTTATTGGCGTGGGCGAGGGCATCGACGATCTGCGCCCCTTCGAGGCCAATGATTTTGTCCAGGCGCTGTTTGACCGCCAAGGGGATGATGCCAGCGCATGATCGCTTTTGAGCATGTGGGAAAACGCTACGGCGGACGCTTTGAAGCACTGGCGCATCTTAACTTTCGGGTTGCCCGGGGCGAGATGGTATTTCTTACCGGCCACTCTGGGGCGGGGAAAAGCTCGCTACTACGCTTAGTGATGCGCCTTGAGAAGCCCAGCCGTGGGCGTGTTGTCGTGGCGGGCCACGATATTGCCCAGTTGCACGCCAGCCAAGTGCCGTTTTATCGGCGCCAAATTGGCGTGGTCTTCCAGGATCATCAGCTGCTCTTTGATCGCAGCATTTTTCAAAATGTCTCTCTTCCGCTGGAGATACAAGGGGTTGAGCCCCGTGAAGCTGCCCGCCGAGTGCGTGCAGCGTTAGATAAAGTAGGGCTGCTGCATCGTGAAAAAGCGTTGCCGATAGAGCTCTCCGGTGGCGAGCAGCAGCGGGTAGGCATTGCCCGGGCGGTGGTTAATAAGCCTGCGTTACTGCTTGCCGATGAACCGACGGGCAACCTGGATCCCCAGCTCTCGGCGGATATCATGGCGCTGTTTGAGGATTTTAATCGGATTGGTACCACGGTGATGATTGCCAGCCACGACTTGGCCTTGATTGCCCGGCTGCGCCATCGCATCCTGCGCTTAAGCGACGGTCGGCTGGTAGCCGATGAGGGGGCGGTATGAGGACATCCGCGACGCCCAAGCGCCGTCAGGGTGCGGCATTGAAAACGCCGCGCAAAGCCGCGGTTAAGCCAGCGGTTGATAAAGCCCAAGCCCCACAGCGGGGCGCCAGATCGCAGCAGACGCGCTTTACCAGCCGCCTGCGAGCATGGGGCCGCCACCACCGCAGCATGGCGTGGGATAGCTTTCAGCGCCTGGTGCGCTATCCGCTGGGTAATCTGCTGACCATGCTGGCGATTGCTATCGCGCTGGTACTGCCAGCGGCGCTATGGTTAACCCTGGACAGTGCACGCCTGTTGGATGCGGAGCTTGATGAGAGCGCCACCCTAACGGTCTACCTGGAATTGAGCGCCGATGATGCCCAGTCGCTGCGTATCGAAGAGGCGGTCAACGCGGAACCGAACGTGCTCGAAACCCAGTTGATCAGCGCCGAACAGGGCATGGCGGAGTTCCAACAGGCGCTGGGGCTAGATGATGCCTTAGCGGGGCTGGAGAGTAACCCGCTGCCTATCAGTATGGTGGTGCGTCCGGAAAACGTTGACCCGGTTGCCATGCAACAGTTGGCCGCACGCCTTGAAGCGCTCTCTGGCGTTGATGAGGTGCGTCTTGATCTGGCTTGGGTGGAGCGACTGAGAAACCTGGCGGAATTGGGCCGCCGTGTGGCGCTGGCGCTGGGTGCGCTGTTTGGTTTGGGCGTGCTACTGGTCGTCGGTAACACCATTCGACTCTCGGTGGAAAGTCGCCGTCGGGAGATTGAGGTGGTAATGCTCATTGGCGCCACTCATGCCTTTGTCAGGCGGCCTTTTCTGTATAGCGGCGCTTGGTACGGCTTGGGTGGTGGGCTGTTAGCGCTGGGTTTGTTAGGTGTGGGCAATCACTGGCTTTCCCTACCTGTAGCCGCCCTGGCGGCGAGCTACGGGGCAAGCTTCTCGCTACCTCAACTCGATGTGACAGGCTCTACAATTCTGCTATCTTGCAGTACACTACTAGGCTGGTTGGGTGCCTGGCTGGCGGTTACACGTCATCTTTCAAGCATTCGGCCCAGATAATTGATGGGGTGTCAGCATTATGTCGTTGAATTCACCCATCAAAGCGGTTCTGCGCAGCGAGTGTGATATTGCTGAAATACTTAACGTGCGAACTTTATTCTTGCGTTAAGGTCTTAGTACCGCAGACTTTGTATCACGGTTTTGTAATAGGTTATTGATAACGTGCTACGTCAACCACGATGGGTTACAGGGGAGACCACCTGCACATGAGCACTAGTCTTCTACCGGTGGGGCAGCTTTCGCCCGGCGGCGATCTGGGCGGTTATATCCGCGCGGTCAATAGAATTTCGGTATTAACTGCCGATGAAGAGCGCGAACTCGCTTATCGCCTCTATGATGAGGGCGATCTGGAAGCCGCTCGTCGTTTGGTAATGTCGCATTTGCGCTTTGTGGTGCATATCGCGCGTAGCTATTCGGGCTATGGTTTGCCTCAAGCGGATTTAATTCAAGAAGGTAACGTGGGCTTGATGAAAGCCGTCAAGCGCTTCGATCCAAATCAGGGCGTTCGTCTGGTGTCTTTTGCCGTTCACTGGATCAAAGCGGAAATTCACGAATTTGTGCTGCGCAACTGGCGGATCGTTAAAATCGCCACGACCAAAGCCCAGCGTAAGCTGTTCTTTAACCTGCGCAGTGCGAAGAAGCGCTTGGCGTGGCTGAACAACGACGAAGTGGCCGCCATCGCCAAAGATCTCGACGTTAAGCCTGAGATCGTGCGCGATATGGAAGGACGCTTGTCTTCTTACGATGCAGGCTATGACGCTCCGGCAGGCGATGATGAAGAGAGCACCTATCAGGCACCGGTGCACTTCTTAGACGATGCCGCTTCTGACCCTGCTACGCAGTTGGAAGATAGCAACTTCGAGGAAGACTCGACGCGCCGCTTACAGCTTGCCCTCGAAGGGCTAGATGAGCGTTCACGAGATATCCTCCAGCGCCGCTGGTTGGCCGATAGCAAAGAAACGCTGCATGATCTGGCCGATGTTTACGGCGTCAGTGCAGAGCGTATCCGTCAGCTGGAAAAAAATGCCATGAAAAAGATACGTCTGAAAATGGGCGAGGCAATGGTGGCTTAACGCCTGCGGGATCCAGACGAGTATCACCGCATCGTTTGACGCTTTGTTAGTATAAAAAAAAACCGGCCCCCTTAAAGCGAGCCGGTTTTTTTGTGCAACCAACACTTTAGCCTAAGCGGGCTGTGCCGTGGCGCGCAATAAGTGGGCTGATAGCAGCGACCACTGATCTTCCCAGTGCTCGGTGGGTAGGCGCTTAAAGTCGCTACGCACATATTGTGAAATTCGCCCCTCCGCCTGGGCCGCCAGTAAGTTAGCAGCGGCAGAGGCGGGAATCGTGGGGCGTAGACCTTCACGCAGCTCGGCTTCGCGCAGGATCTGCTTCAGCTGCATTTCCAGGCGTTCAAACAGTTGATTAACCCGCTGGCGTAGCCGGGCGGTTTCGCCGGTCAGCACGTCGCCGCCCATTACCCGCGCCAGGCCAGGATTTTTTTCAGCGAAGCCCAGCAGTAGTGCGAGTATTGTGCCGCAGCGAGTGGTAGCGTCAGGAACGTCTTCTAAAATACGTGTGATGCGGGCAAAAATACTCTCTTCAATAAAGTCGATGAGCCCCTCAAACATACGCGCTTTGCTGGGGAAGTGGCGGTAGAGTGCCGCTTCTGAAACGCCGACCTGGCGGGCGAGGGCGGCTGTGGTAATGCGCTTGCCACTATCTTCCTCAAGCATTAATGCCAGGGCTTGGAGAATCTGCTCGCGGCGGCGTGGTTTTTGATCTTCGCTCATAATGTGGCCTCCGTCGCGGTTAGCTCGCGTCCTTGATTTGAGTACCTACCCCAGCATTGGTGAAAATTTCCAGCAACACCGCGTGGGGGACACGGCCATCAATAATGTGCGAACTGTTCACGCCGCCCTTCACTGCATCCAGCGCGCAGCGGATTTTGGGCAGCATACCGCCATAAATCGTGCCATCAGCGATCAAATCATCCACCTGCGCGGTGCTTAAACCGGTGAGTACTTCGCCTTCGGTATTCATTAAGCCGGCGACATTGGTGAGTAGCATCAGTTTTTCTGCATTGAGCGCTTCAGCGATCTTGCCCGCGACCAGGTCAGCATTGATATTGTAGCTGTGGCCGGCGGCGTCGACGCCAATCGGTGCAATCACCGGGATAAAATCACGCGCCGCTAACATTTCGATAAGTTCGGTTGAGATCGACTCCACTTCGCCCACATGGCCAATATCGATGATCTCGGGTGCCGTCATTTCGGGACTTTGGTGTTCAACCTTGAGCTGGCGGGCGCGAATTTGTGAGCCATCTTTGCCGGTCAAGCCAATCGCTTTGCCGCCGCTTTGATTGATCAGGTTGACGATGCTTTTGTTGACCAAGCCGCCCAGCACCATCTCAACGACATCCATGGTTTGAGAGTCGGTAACGCGCATGCCGTTGACGAAGCGTGACTCAATGTTGAGCTTTTTGAGCAGGTCTCCGATTTGCGGCCCGCCGCCGTGCACCACCACCGGGTTGATACCGACTTCCTTCATTAGCACGATATCGCGGGCAAAGGAGTCGATCAGGGTGCTTTCGGTCATGGCGTTGCCGCCATATTTGACCACCACGGTTTTGCCGGAGAACTGCTGAATATACGGGAGGGCTTCGGAAAGCACCTCCACAACGACCTGGGGGTCGCGACTGGCTGAACTCATGAGGTTGTCCCTTGCGAACGTTTATTATGCTGCTAACGTTTATGCTGATTGAGTGGTGAGGGTCACGCTTTCTAGGTGGTCGTGATCCCTTCAGCGCCGAGCTATTTGAAGATTGAAGAGCTATCTGCTGAGCTGCCTGGTCAGTGGGGCAGCTCGATCTCTGGCGCGACGCGCCGAAGCGCATCGTTAAAAACGGCCTTGATGCGTGCTAGCGCGGCCTCGTCTTTACCTTCAAAGCGCATGACTAGTGCTGGCGTGGTGTTGGAGGCGCGACACAGCCCCCAGCCATCCTGGTAGTCAACGCGGATACCGTCCAAAGTTGTTTTGATACCTTCGCCGAAGTCGCCCTCGCGAGCAAGCTTATCCACCAGAGAAAATTTGTTATCGTCGGTAACCGCAATATTAATTTCCGGTGTAGCAACGTCTTGGGGGAAGTTGGCAAAAAAAGTATCTGCGTCGTCGGCTTGGTTGGCGAGAATCTCCACCAGCCGAGCGGCGGCATAGAGGCCATCGTCGAAGCCATACCAACGCTCTTTGAAAAAAATGTGCCCGCTCATCTCTCCGCCAAGCTGAGCGCCTGTCTCCTGCATACGCGCCTTGATCATCGAGTGTCCGGTACGCCACATTTCCGGTTCGCCGCCGGCCTCGCTGATGACTTTGACCAAGTTGCCGGTGCACTTAATATCAAAAATAACCTTGGCCCCGGGCTGGCGCGCGAGCATATCGGTGGCAAACACCATCAGCAGGTGGTCGGGATAAATCAGTTTACCTGAAGGGGTGACAACGCCCAGGCGATCGCCATCACCATCGAAGGCAAGGCCAATGTCGGCGCCGGTTTCGCGCACTTTGCGGATCAGGTCCTGCACATTTTCCGGCTTGCCAGGATCAGGATGGTGATTGGGAAAATTACCGTCAATTTCCGCAAACAGCGGGAGAGTTTCAATACCTAATCGTGCCAGTAGCTGTGGGCCGAGTTCCCCGGCAACGCCATTGCCGCAGTCGACCACGGCTTTTATCGGTCGATTGATCTTAACGTCGCCTAAAATGCGCGTTAAATAGCGTTCACGAACATCCTGCTGGGTGATATTGCCATGACCACTTTCTAGGTTGCTGGCCAGGTTGCCGGACTGGATACGTTCGAAAAGGGCGGTAATCGCATCCCCAGACAGCGTTTCGCCGCTAAGCACTATTTTAAAGCCATTATAGTCAGGCGGGTTATGGCTACCGGTGACCATCACACCCGATTGGGTGCCATCCAGTATATGAGTGGCGAAGTAGAGCACCGGGGTGGGTACCATGCCGATGTCAATCACGTCGCGACCTGCAGCGTTTAGGCCCCGCATCAGCGCTGCTTGCAGCCGAGCACCTGAAAGACGACCGTCACGAGCAACTACCACGCTGGATTCGCCACGGGCGGCGGCTTCAGAGCCGACAGCACGCCCGATCATTTCGACCGTCTCTTCAGTGAGCGTGTCGTCAACGATACCGCGAATATCGTAGGCGCGAAAAATCGAAGCGGGTACAGACTTTGCGTTCATAGGGCTTCTCAGCTAAACAGACGTTTCCTTAAAAAGGCTTCCTAAGCAGGCGTGATTATTCGCTACTGACTGCCCGTACTGCCAAACCCGCCGCTGCCCCGGGAGGAGTCTTCAAAAGCGTCCACCAAGGAGAGCTCAGCTTGCACGACAGGCACAAGCACGTACTGGGCCAGTCGATCGAAAGGAGCTAGCGTAAACGTACTTTGACCACGGTTCCAGACCGAAATCATCAGTTCGCCCTGGTAATCAGAGTCGATTAAACCGACTAAATTGCCCAGCACGATGCCATGTTTATGCCCCAGACCGGAGCGAGGCAGGATCATGCCCGCCAAGCTTGGGTCTTCAATATAGATGGCAATGCCGGTGCGTACGAGCTGACAATCTCCGGGCGCTAGTATTAACGGCTCATCCAGCAGGGCGCGCAGATCCATTCCCGCCGAGCCAGCCGTCGCGTAGGCAGGGAGGTAGTCGTGCAAACGGTCATCTAATACTTTGCACTGTAGGCGGGGGCGGGCACTCATTGAGATTCTCCAGATGTTTTCGTAGGGGCTGTTGTGGGTAGTAGGGCGAGCGCCTGACGGATAATGGTGGTAGCCAGTTGGGTCTTCGGCTGCGCTGTTTCTGAGCGGCTCTCGACGCCTTTAGGGGTGCGCCAGAGTAACCAGGCGGCGTTCTGGTCGCTGCCAAAGCCCAGGCCGGCCTGGGAAACGTCGTTGGCGACAATCATATCCAGCCCTTTGCGCTGTAATTTATCCCGGGCGTAGCGCTCAACCTCTTGAGTTTCGGCGGCAAAGCCGACCACCAGCGGGCGCTGTTTAGCGGGCAGCGCCGCGACGCTGGCGATAATGTCGGGATTTTTAATCAGCGTCAGGGTGAGTGTGTCGCTATCGTCCTGTTTTTTGAGCTTATGCTCGGCAGGGGCTGCCGCGCGATAGTCAGCGACGGCCGCGCAGCCGATAAACAGCGACGCTAGGGGCGCTAGCCGCTGCGCTTGTGCGTGCATCTGCTCGGCTGACTCAACGTCAACCCGCGTTACACCCTGGGGTGTGGGTAGGTTAACTGGCCCGCTGATCAGCGTGACCTTGGCGCCTTGTGCTGCTGCCGCGGCGGCCAAGGCAAAACCCATTTTCCCCGAGCTGTGATTGGAGATATAGCGCACCGGGTCCAGCGGTTCCCGGGTAGGACCGGCGGTAATCACCACATGGGGGGCATTGCTGTGCGGCGCAGTGGTGAAAGGAGCTGTAAACATCGCTGTTACCGCGCTAAAGATATCTTCAGGCTCGCTCATGCGGCCTGGCCCTACATCACCGCAGGCTTGGTCGCCAGCGGCGGGGCCAATCAACTGCCAGCCGTCGTCCGCCAACTGCTGTACGTTGCGCTGGGTGGCGGGGTGGCGCCACATGGCCTGGTTCATCGCCGGGGCAATCAGTTTGGGGGTCTCTGAGGCCAAGCAGAGCGTAGTGAGCAGGTCATCGGCCATGCCGTGCACTAAACGAGCGATAAGGTCGGCGGTGGCCGGGGCGATCAGTACCACATCTGCCCAGCGGGCCAATTCAATATGGCCCATGCCCGCTTCGGCTTCGGGGTCGAGTAGGGAGGTGCGCACGGGTTCGCCGGAGAGCGCCTGCAGCGTGAGCGGGGTGATAAAGGCCTGGGCCCCGTCGGTCATCACCACGCGCACCTCGCATCCCGCCTGCTTGAGCAGGCGCACAATCAACGCGCTTTTGTAGGCAGCGATACCCGCACTGACGCCGAGTAGTATCCGTTTACCTGCGAGCGTCGAAGCGCTTGTCGGGTTAACAACAGAGGTCATGGTCAATGATCCATATCCACGTTCGTAAGGAGGTTTACCATACCACTGGCACCAACAATTTGGCATATTGGGTGCCAACAAGGTTAAGCTAGGTTTAATGAGGCTGGTTGTTGTAAAGCTAAGTGTAATGAGAGTGGTGTTGATCAACAAAGATGGGCAGCGTAGGTAAGGAGCGATGGGAATCAATCACTGGCCGGAAAGTGAGCGGCCCCGAGAAAAATTATTAAATATCGGCGCCCAGGCGCTCTCAGACGCTGAGTTGCTAGCGTTTTTTTTGCGCGTTGGCGTGCAGGGGCGTTCGGCGGTCGATTTAGCGCGTGATTTACTCAGCAGTTTCGGAGGTTTGCGCCAACTGCTAGAGGCCGATCAGGAAAGCTTCTGCACTGCCCGTGGGTTAGGTAGCGCCAAGTACGCTCAGCTCCAGGCGACGCTTGAGCTATCGCGGCGTCATTTAGCCAGCCAGTTGGCGCGAGGCAATGCGCTGACATCGCCTGCCTTGGTGCGCCACTACCTAAGTTCGCAGCTACGCCATTTAGGGCATGAAGAGTTTGCGGTGCTTTTTTTGGATACCCAGCACCGAATTATTCGCTATGAATCGCTGTTTCGCGGTACCCTGGATAGCGCATCTGTTTACCCCCGCGAAGTTGCCAAACGTGCGTTAGAACTTAGTGCTGGCGCTGTTATCCTGGCTCATAACCACCCTTCTGGTGTGGCAGAGCCAAGCGATGCTGATCGACGTATCACGGAACGTTTAAAAGAAGCGCTGGCACTTTTTGATGTGCGTGTGCTGGATCATTTCGTGGTGGGGGATGGAGAAGTGATCTCTTTTGCCGAGCGCGGCTGGCTATAAGCAACATCGATGATGCATGCTTGATACAGTGCTAAATAAGTTAAATGAGCAAAAAAGCGCCTTTTCAGGCTTTTTTGTGGGTTTTTCTTGCTGTCAGTCGGGTGCTCTGGTATAAAGTGCCTCCTTTAAACTTGGGTTGAATAACGGATTTGGATAAAGCTTGGCGGTTAACGGCGTCGACACCTTCCCTTCCGGTCCGCCCGACAGTTTTGAACACTCAGGTTATTATATCCTGGCCAAGCAGTTGGAGGCTCTAATGTCCAAAGTATGTCAGGTTACCGGCAAGCGTCCGGTAACTGGAAATAACGTTTCACACTCAATGCGTAAGACACGTCGTCGTTTCTTGCCAAACCTGCATACCCATCGTTTTTGGGTTGAGTCTGAAAACCGCTTCGTCAAGCTGCGCGTTTCCACTAAAGGAATGCGCATTATTGATAAAAACGGTATCGACGCAGTGTTGGTTGATATTCGTAAGCGCGGCGACGCTATCTAAGCCAGCTTTTTGGGCCAAGCGTTTCGGACCAAGCATTTTGGAAGGATTAAACCATGCGCGATAAAATCAAGTTGGTGTCTAGTGCCGGTACAGGTCACTTCTACACCACTGATAAGAACAAGCGGAACACCCCGGATAAATTCGAGTTTAAGAAATTCGACCCGGTCGTCCGTAAGCACGTTATCTACAAGGAAGCCAAGATCAAGTAATCGCTTTTGCGATGATGATCGGCTTCCACTGCAGGCGAGTGCCTGTTCAAAAACCCGGCCTCAAGCCGGGTTTTTGCATGCATGCCTGTTACCCGTGGCATGCTTTGCGAACTTACCTTCACTAGGCTGTCATTACAGGCCGTTACTGCCCCCAGATATGCTCAACTATGCCCGAACTGCCTGAAGTTGAAACCACCCGCCGCGGGATTGCTCCCTATATTGAAGGTCAGGAAGTGACCGAAGTGTTGGTGCGTCAGCCGCGGCTGCGCGTCCCCGTGCCCGACGACCTGGCCGAGCGGTTGGTGGGGGCGCGCATTGGGGTATTAAAGCGACGTGCTAAATACCTGCAGATTCCCCTTCAGTTTGCCGGTGCGCTAGAAGGCGACGCTAACGCGACGCTGCTATGGCATTTGGGCATGTCGGGAAGCCTGCGGATTGCCCAGGTGGGGGATCTGCCTAAAAAGCACGATCATGTCGATGTGGTCACTGCCAGCGGCTATATACTGCGCTATCACGACCCCCGTCGGTTTGGCTTTGTGGATTGGCAGGCCGAGGACGAGACGCAGGATAAGCGGCTTGCGCACTTGGGTCCCGAGCCGCTGTCTGATGCGTTTAACGGCAAATGGCTCTACACGCTTTCGCGCAACAAGCGCGTGGCGGTGAAGCCATTTCTGATGGACAACCAGGTGGTAGTGGGCGCTGGCAATATCTATGCGGCGGAAGCGCTGTTTATGGCCGGTATTGACCCGCGCCGCGCGGCAGGAAGGGTTTCCCGTGCGCGCTACGACGCCTTGGCCCTTGCTGTTAAAGAGGTGCTGGCGGCGGCCATTACCCAGGGCGGCACCACGCTGCGGGATTTTGTCAGCGGCCAGGGTGAGCCCGGCTACTTTGCCCAGCGTTTGAATGTTTACGGTCGCCACGGGCAGCCGTGTTTGCGTTGTGGCACGGAGCTGCGCCGCATTACGCTTGGCCAGCGCGCCAGCGTGTTCTGCCCCGGCTGTCAGCGCTGATGCTTGCCTATAAGTGTTAACGTTTTACTTAAGTTTTGCTTACGATTTTTGGAGATTGCTGTGACCCAACGCCTGCGCCTAAATAAAAATGCTGACCGCCGCCTGAAAGCGGGCCATCTCTGGATCTACTCCAATGAGGTAGATATTAAGGAGACGCCGCTGAAAAACTTTGCCGCAGGCGAAACCGCCCTGGTAGAGGCCTCCAATGGCAAAGTGATGGCCGTTGCGTATGTGAATCCCCATTCGTTGATTGCCGCACGGGTTATGTCTCGAGACCCCGAGATGCGCTTGGACCGTTCGCTGTTTGTGCACCGCTTTAATCAAGCGTTGGCACTGCGCGAGCGTCTTTATGCGCAGCCGTTCTATCGCTTGATCCACGGCGAAGGCGATTTGCTGCCAGGCTTGGTAATTGATCGTTTTGGCGATGTCCTCGTCGTGCAGCTCAATACCGCGGGTATGCAGGCGCTGGCTGATGAGATTGTCGACGCGCTGGAAAAAGTCATCAAGCCGGAAGTGATCGTTTTTCGTAACGATACCGGTGGACGTCGTCAGGAAGGTCTTGAGGCGCACGTTGATGTCATCAAAGGCACACTGCCTGACGAAGTGGTGCTTGAAGAGAACGGCGCTCGCTTTGTGGTGCCAGTGCTTAATGGTCAGAAAACAGGCTGGTTCTTTGATCATCGCGTTAATCGCGAATGGATCAATCGCCATGTGGAAGGTAAGCGCGTGCTGGACGTATTCAGCTACGTAGGCGGTTGGGGTGTGCAGGCGGCCGTTCATGGCGCCAAACAGGTGCTGTGTCTGGACTCTTCGGGCCCGGCGCTTGACCAAGTCGCCCGCAACGCCGAGCTGAACGGCGTGCAGGAAAGTGTAGCGGTGAGTGAGGGTGATGCGTTTGAAGCCCTTGCGGCGCTAAAGGCGGACGGTGAAGAGTTCGACGTGATCATTCTTGACCCGCCGGCGTTTATTAAAAAGCGCAAGGACATTCCCAACGGCGAGCGCGCCTATGCCCGCTTGAACCGCGAAGCTATGCGTTTGCTGGGTCGCGATGGCCTGTTAATGTCGGCCTCCTGCTCAATGCACTTAGCGCCCGAGCGTTTAATGGATGTCGTGCGTGGTGCGGTTCGCCACCAGGATCGTCACGGTCAGGTGATTTTCCAAGGTCACCAAGGGCCTGACCACCCGGTACATCCGGCGATTCCTGAAACGTCTTACCTGAAGGCGCTGGGTGTGCGGGTATTCCGCGACTAATCAAGCTTTCAGCCATCGGTGGAGGAGCCAACGCAATGGTATGGGCGCTACCCGAGCCTTTTGTTATCGATATCCGCGTCGCTGATGAGGCGATTGATGCTTATCAGCACGTTAACAACAGCGAGTATCTGCGCTGGGTTGAGCAGATTAGCTGGGCACACTCGGTCGCGCTAGGCCTTTCGCTTGGGCGTTATCAAGCGCTTGATCGCGCCATGGTGGTGCATCGCCACGAGCTGGATTACTTAGCACCGGCTTTTGCAGGCGACGAGCTACAGTTGGCCACCTGGATTGTCGATTGTGATGAGCGCTTCAGTTTGACTCGCCGCTTTCAGCTGGTGCGCGTCAAAGACGCTAAAACGCTATTGAACGCGCGCACGCGCTTTGCCTGCGTGGCGCTTTCAACGGGTCGTCCCAAGCGCCTGCCTGAGGAGTATCGGCGTATCTACGGCGGAGCAGTTATTGTGGAGTGACGTAGATCTAAGTGGATTTTTTCGTGTAGAACCGGTAATCGCTAGATTTTTCTCCTAAAAAACGCCTTAACCGGCGTTTTTTTTGTTTTTCGTTCCTGGGGTGGTGATCAACGTTAGCTGTGCTGTAATTTGCTTTACAAGACCACTGACCGTTAAAAGCACAGGAAAAACCAATGAAAATCGCCGTCCCCAAAGAGATTAAAAATCACGAATATCGCGTGGCCTTAACGCCTACCGGCGCACGAGAATTAACCGGGCGCGGTCATCAGGTGAGCGTCCAAGCCGGTGCTGGCGAAGGCGCAGGCTTTGCCGATGCTGATTTCCAAGCCGCCGGTGCCCAGATAGAGGCGGATGTGGACGCTTTGTGGCGCAACGCCGAGCTGATCCTCAAGGTGAAAGAGCCGCAGCCGGACGAAGTGGCGCGACTTACCCCGCAGCATACGCTGTTCACCTATCTGCACCTCGCTGCTGAAGAGCCGCTTACCCGCGGGCTAATGGAAAGCGGTGCCACCTGTATCGCCTATGAAACGATTACCGACGCCCGCGGAGGCTTGCCGCTACTTGCGCCGATGAGCACCGTAGCGGGGCGGATGGCGGTGCAAGCGGGTGCTCATAGCCTGGAGAAGGCCCAGGGCGGTGCGGGCGTGCTGCTGCCCGGCGTGCCCGGTGTGGCGCCGGGCAAGGTAACCGTGATTGGGGGTGGCGTGGTGGGCGAAAACGCTGCGCGCATGGCGCTGGGGCTGGGTGCTGAGGTCACCATTCTGGATAAGTCGTTAGCGCGGCTGGAAGTGCTGGACGACCGCTATCAGGGCCGCATAAAGACGGTGTATTCCACCGCCGACGCGCTGGAAACGGCCACGCGTGAGTCGGATATGATTATTGGCGCGGTGCTGGTGCCCGGTGCCGCTGCGCCAAAATTGATCACTCGCAGCATGCTGGCCGATATGAAGCCCGGCAGTGTACTGGTGGATGTGGCGATCGATCAGGGTGGCTGCTTTGAAACCAGTAAGCCCACCACCCATGCCGAGCCGACCTATATAGTCGATGGAGTGGTGCACTACTGCGTGGCTAATATGCCCGGCGCGGTAGCGCGCACGTCTACCCAGGGGCTGACCAATGCCACCTTGCCCTTTGTGCTCGCCCTGGCGGATAAAGGCTGGCAGCAGGCGCTACGCGACGACCCGCACTTCCTGCCGGGCCTTAACGTGTATGCGGGTCAAGTCACCTACCAAGCAGTAGCGGATGCCTTTGGGCTGGAAAGTAGTGATCCTGGGAGCGTTGTTGGAAGCTAAGCTTTTAGAAACTACCAGTTTTGGAACCCGTGGGTTTTGGAAGCCATGGGTTTTTGAAGTTATGGGTTTTTAAAGCTATGGGTTTTTAAAGCTATGAGTTTTTAAAACTAGTTGCTGGCGACTAATTAATTAGTCGCATTCAGGACTATCGTTAGTTCAGTAGTGGGGCGGGAGTTCATCCTCGGGGCGCTGGCCGCCCTGGGGTTCGCTTGCCTGGAGTGCTTGGTGCTGCTCGCGCAGGCGTTCGCGCATTAGCCCGCTGAGTTGCTCAAGTTTTTCCAGGCGCCGCTCCTGCTGGACCACTGCTTGATCCAGGGTGTCCAGCCAGTGCTCTTGATGGGCTAGTCGGCTCTCTAAAGATTCAAGACGTTGAGCTAGGTCAACAGGCGATAATTCTTGGGTCATGATATCATTGCAACCTTATGTAGTAGTATGCCAGTGCTATTGGGAATGGGCTTGATAGTGCCGGTATTGTCCTTCGTCTGTTACCCATACAACAAGAGAGCTTTTTTTTTCTATGAACCCAAAAGTTGTGTTTCGCTGTTTCTTAATCAGTGTATTACTTGCCGCCCCCACGCCACTTTTGCTGGCGGGGATTGTTCATTTAACCGATAGTGCCCTCGCCGAGCTGTTGATGGCCGAGCTGGCAATAAGTGGAGTTAGCGGTGTCTATATTGCCGTTGCTATAGGTAGTTTTATTGTTCTGTGTATTGGCACATTAGCGTCTACCGCTTTTGCGCCCTCGATTGTGGTGGCACGTTCCAAACCAACACCGCGCCAGTCCCAGGCAGCGGCTCCGTTGGACGATGATGAGGAAGAAGATATCATCGATCCTAACGATGGCCGTGAAGAAGGTGAAGTGAAGTGGTTCAATACCAACAAAGGCTACGGTTTTATTACCCGCGATAATGGTGAAGATGTGTTTGTACACTTCCGTGCCATTCGTGGTCGTGGCCCGCGTATGTTGGCAGAAGGCCAAATTGTGCGTTATCACGTGATTAAAAATGAGCGTGGTTTGCAGGCCGATGATGTCAGTATTATTGAGTGAGCCTTACGGCTAGCTAAATTGATAGTTGGATAGCAAACGACCCCGCCTTGGCGGGGTCGTTTACGTTTTAAGCACCCGATTAACGTCCTGAATCGGGCCACTCTATTGGCCCTTCTTTTCCGCCGGGCAACACTTGCCAAAAGCGGTCGGGATCATCACCGGGGTGCCAGCCGCCCAGTGAGCAGCGTACCTCGATTTGCAACGCTTCCGCGGCCTGCTGGGCACACTCTTGGTCGGTCATCCACGGCGTGTGGTTGCTATCAAACCATAGGCTGGCAAAGCCATCAGCGGCTTTGTCTACCAGCAATACCGGCACGCAATCACCCTGGTATTGGCCACGGGTTTTCCATTGGCCTTTACCCGCTGGGCTAAGTGGCGGTGCTATTAACGCGCTTTTTAGCCACTCATTGAGCGCATCAAGCGAAACGCTGGCTAGGTAAATCTCTATATCGGGGTAGCGCTCCATCATAGGTTTACCTCGCCGGAGGTGAGCAGCGCCTGCAGCGTCGCTTCGTAGATCCGGCTTAAGTCGTCCAGGTCGCTGGCGCGAACGCGCTCATTGACCTTGTGGATGGTGTCGTTGAGCGGACCTAGCTCAACCACTTGAGTGCCAAGGGTGGCGATAAAGCGGCCATCCGAGGTGCCGCCACTGGTGGAGAGTGCCGGGCGCTGGCCGGTCACCGCTTCAACGCCTTTAATGGCGGCGTCAACCAGCGCGCCTTCCGTGGTTAAAAAGGGCTCACCGTTGAGCGTCCAGTCTACCTGATACTCCAATCCATGCTGGTCGAGAATGGTTTCCGTGCGCGCTTTGAGCTCTTCATGGGTCACCTCGGTGGAGAAGCGAAAGTTAAACACTACTTCGACATCGCCAGGGATCACGTTGGTGGCGCCGGTACCGGCCCGTAGGTTGGAAATCTGAAAGCTGGTGGCGGGGAAGAAGTCGTTACCCGCGTCCCAGTGCTCGTTGACTAACGCATCCAGCGCTGGCATTGCCTGGTGGATGGGGTTGCGGGCTAAATGCGGATAGGCCACGTGGCCTTGCACGCCTTTAATGTGCAGGGTAGCCCCCAGCGAGCCGCGGCGACCGTTTTTGATCGCATCACCCAGGCGCGTGGTCGAGGATGGCTCGCCGACAATACAGTAGTCGAGGCGCTCGTTACGCTCACGCAGGTGCTCCACCACCGCGCGAGTGCCGTCCACGGCCGGGCCCTCTTCATCAGAGGTGATCAGAAAAGCAATACGGCCATCGTAGTTTGGGTTATTGGCCACAAAGCGTTCTACGGCGGTCAGCATTGAAGCCAGACTGCCTTTCATATCCGCCGCACCGCGTCCGCACAGCATGCCCTCGTCATCAATGCAGGGCTCAAACGGTGGGTACTGCCAGTTGTTAGAGGGGCCGCTGGGTACCACGTCGGTGTGACCGGCAAAGGCCACCACCGGGCCGTGATGACCGCGAACAGCCCAGAAATTCTTTACGTCGCCAAACGGTAGCCGCTCAATATGAAAACCGAGCGCTGCTAGGCGCTCAATCATGAGTTCCTGGCAGCCTTCGTCGTCCGGCGTTACCGAGGCCCGGCTGAGCAGCTCAAAGGCAAGCGTGAGCGTCGGCGACAATCCTTCAGGCTCAGTTATGGGCATGCAGCGCCTCGTTCAGGGCGATAGCACTTTTATTGGTCAAGCACTCAATGCGGCCATTCTGGGAGTTGCGGCGCCAAAGCTGGTCGTCTTGTCCGGCCAGCTCACGGGCGGCAACGGTATTCACTTCCTGGCCCTGATCATCCAGTAAGGTCACTTTGGAACCAGCGGTAATATACAGTCCTGCTTCTACCGTGCAGCGGTCGCCGAGCGGAATGCCAATGCCCGCATTAGCACCGATCAAGCAGCCTTCCCCGACCTTAATGACGATATTGCCACCACCTGAGAGGGTGCCCATAGTTGAACAGCCGCCGCCCAAGTCGGAGCCTTTGCCGACCATTACGCCCGCTGAGATGCGGCCTTCAATCATGCCGGGGCCTTCGGCACCCGCATTGAAGTTGACGAAGCCTTCGTGCATCACGGTCGTGCCTTCGCCCAAGTAAGCACCCAGGCGAACGCGGGCGGTGTCGGCAATGCGAATACCGGTGGGCACTACATAGTCGGTCATTTTGGGGAATTTATCGACACAGTCGACGGACAGCGCACGACCCGCCATACGCGCCTTCAAACGGCGTGTAGGTAACTCTTCAATGTCGATGGCGCCTTCGTTGGTCCAGGCAATATTGCGCAGCAGGCCAAACATGCCGGTGAGATCAAGACCGTGAGGTTTGACCAAGCGGTGCGACAGCAGGTGCAGTTTTAAATACACCTCTGGCGCGGTTTGTGGTGCTTCATCGCTCTCTAGGAACATCGCGACCAGCGGGCGCTGGCTGGCAGAGAGCGCTTCGGCAAGCTCTGCTTGGTCAGGGTGCCCGGCGGCTTCTAACGCTTTAGCCAGACGTGTGCAGTCTTCAGGCAAAAAGCTGATGGCGGCATTGCCTTGGGGGGCGTCCAGAGCCTGTTTAGCAGCTTCCACTAGGCTGGCTGGTGGGTTAAGCAGCGGTGCCGGGTAGTAGATCTCCAGCCAGTTGCCCTGAGTGTTTTGGGTGCCAATTCCAAGCGCAAAGCTCAGCATAAGGGAGTGTCCTGTTGTGATGGAAAGTGAGTGTTAAAAAGTGATTGATAGAGACAAGAGCCTGTCTGCTTAGCCGCTTAGCTTGTCGTAATCGCCGTCGCGGTAGCCGACTAAGATAGTTGAGTCGTCTACTTCCAGCAGTGGCCGCTTCAGCAGCGTAGGGTGTTTCATGAGTAGCTGGCGGGCCGAGTTGGCGTCGTAATCCTTTTCGTCATCAGAAAGTTCGCGCCAGGTTTTGCTGCGTTTGTTAATGACGTCCACCAGCGGTACGCGATGTAAAATATGCTCCAACAGCGCAGCGGAGAGACCCTCTTTGCGTAGGTCGTGGGTTTTATACAGCAGCGCTTTCTCATCCAACGCTTTGCGCGCTTTGCGGCAGGTATCGCAGTTATCGATGATATACAGCGTCAGCATAGGGCCTCCCTGAAAGGTTAAATCTCGCGGTTAGCCGCGCTCTATAAGATGGCGAATGCGCTGGGCGGCTTCAAGGGTGGGCGCTAGCTCTGCCACCAGTGCGAGGCGCAAACGCCCTGCGCCGGGGTTAGCGCCATTTTCACCCGTGCGGCCCATTAGGCTGCCCGGCAGTACGCTAACGTGCTGCTCGGCAAACAGGCGCTGCGTGAAGGTGATGTCGTCGCCACCGGGCACCGCAGGCCATAGGTAAAAGCTAGCCTGGGGCGTGGGGAAATCCATGACCGGGGCAAGCACCTCGGTGACCGCGCTAAATTTTTCGCGGTAGGCGTCGCGGTTGGCGCGCACGTGCTGCTCATCCTGCCAAGCGGCGATGGAGGCGTGCTGCAGCGGCAGCGACATGGCACAGCCGTGGTAGGTGCGGTAGCGCTTAAACGGTGTGAGCAGTGACGCATCCCCTGCGACAAAGCCCGAGCGCAGACCAGGCAGGTTGGAGCGCTTGGAAAGCGAGTGAAACACCACGCAGCGTCGGTAGTCATCGCGACCCAGCTCGGCGCAGGCTTGCAGTAGCCCCGGCGGTGGGGCTGCTTCGTCGAGGTAGAGCTCCGAGTAGCACTCGTCTGAGGCGATAATAAAGTCGTGTTCGTCGGCCAGCGCAATCAGCTGCTTAAACTCTTCAAGGGGCGTGACCGCACCGGTAGGGTTACCCGGTGAGCAGATAAATACGATTTGCACATCGCGCCACGTAGCGGCGGGCACGGCGCTGAAGTCGGACCGAAAATTATTCTCAGCGGTACAGTCTAAATAGAGCGGCTCGCCGCCAGCTAGCAGCGTCGCGCCTTCGTAAATTTGATAAAACGGATTGGGTGCCGCGACTTTCGCTGGGCGTGTGCGATCCAGTGCTGCCTGGACAAAGGCAAAAATGGCTTCCCGAGTGCCGTTAACGGGCACCACGTGCCGTTCGCTGTCGAGTTCGCGCAGTTGAAAGCGTTGGCTTGCCCAGTTGGCGATGGCTTGGCGCAGCGCTGGCAGGCCGTTGGTCGCAGGATAACGGGCCATTTCCAGCTGGTGCGTTACCAGCGCTTCCAGTGCCGCGGGGTAGGGCGCGTGCTGGGGTTCGCCAATGGTCAGCGGGATATGCGCCAGGTTAGCCGGGGGCGTTAGGTCGGCTTTCAGCGCGGCCAGCTTTTCAAACGGGTAGGGATGCAGGGCGTCGAGGTCGGCGTTCATGATGTGTCCGTTGATGGCTGGCGGCGTAAACCGTCGATTATAGGCAAGCCCCGGTGTAGGCTCAAACCTAACCGGGGCTGTGAATGGGCTTAAACCCCCAGCACTTCAATCAGACGTTCGCGCAGCTGCTGCTGGCGCTCGGGATCGGTAAGTGGTTCGCCTGCCTTGGTGGTGATGAAAAAGACGTCTTCTACCCGCTCGCCGAGGGTGGCGATTTTTGCCGCGGAAAGCGAGATGTCCTGTTCCATAAAGATACGTCCTACGCGGGCCAACAGGCCGGGGCGGTCGGGAGCCGTTAGCTCCAGCAGCGTGCGCTCATTGGCCGGATCCTGTTCAATAAGCACCTCAGTGGGCACCTTGAAATGCTTCAGCTGGCGCGGCGTGTGGCGGGTGACGATATCTGGGTAGTCGTCGGGGTCATCAAGCTCTTCTACCAGATGCTGACGCATCTCTTCGATGTGACCCGGGTCACGTATGGGTTGGCCATGGCTGTCGAGCACAATAAAGGTGTTTAGCGTCCAATCGTTGTGGGAGGTAGCAATGCGCGCATCGTGAATTGAGAGCCCCAGCTGCTCCATGGCAGCGGCGGTAGCAGCGAAGAGGTCATCCACCGAACGGGTGTGGATAAATACCTTGGTGCCGCCTTCGGACATGTCAGCAGTCGGCGCGCTGATCAGTACTAGCGGCAGCGGCGACTGGTTGTGATTCAGAATACCCTGGGTCTGCCATACGATTTCGCTGGGCGCGTACTGCAGAAAGTAGTCTTCCCCTAGCGATTCCCAAAGATGATCAATTTGCTCACGATTAACGCCGATGGTTTGCAGCAGAGAGCGTGCTTCGGTACGCGTTTCGCGTACCCAGTCGTCGCGGTCAGGTGGATTATTCAGGCCGCGGCGCAGGGCGCGCTTGGTCTCGGCGTGCAGTTGGCGCAGCAGCGACGCCCGCCAGCCATTCCACAGCGTGGGGTTGGTGGCATTGATGTCGGCCACGGTGAGCACGTAAAGGTAGTCCAGGCGCGTTTCGTTACGCACCACCAAGGCAAAATCACGAATCACATCGGGGTCGCTGATGTCGCGCTTTTGAGCGGTCATCGACATCAATAAATGGTGCTCAACCAGCCAACTCACCAGATTGATATCGTGGGGCGAGACGTGGTGTCGCTGGCAGAACTGTTCAACGTCCCGAGCGCCGATTTCCGAGTGGTCGCCGCCGCGGCCCTTGCCGACATCGTGAAACAGTCCGGCAATCCACAGCAGGTCGAGCTTGGGTAGCTGCTGCATCAGTGCCACCGCCACCGGGAAGTCACCCTTCGCTTCCGGTTTGCGGAAATTGTGCAGAAATTTAAGCAGCAGCAGGGTGTGGGCATCGACGGTATAAATATGAAACAGGTCGTGCTGCATCAAGCCTACGGCACGGCCAAATTCGGGCAGGTATTTGCCCAGAATGCCGTAGCGGTTCATACGACGCAGCTGGCGAGGCACGTTGCCGGGGGCGCGCATAATGGCCATGAATAGCCGCTGGTGACGCGGGTCTTCCCGGTAGTGGTCGTCAATCTGGTGGCGATGATCACGAATTAGTCGGATGGTATCTGCACGTACCCCTTCGATTTCAGGGTGCTTGGCCATCAACAGAAATAACTCCAGCATCGCTGCGGGCCGCTCGCGGAAAAGGCTGCGCGAACGCACCTGGATATAACCGCCTTTGGTCTCAAAGCGTTCATTGAGCTTGACGGTGGTGAGTGCTTCTTTGCCGCGCAGAATGACTTCGTCAAAGTGCTGCAGCAGCATATCGTTGAGACCTGCGAGCGCGGTGACATGCCGGTAGTAGCGCTTCATAAACTGCTCAACCGCCAGACGTTCGGGCGTATCGCGAAAGCCAAACATTTCAGCGATGGTGCGCTGGTGGTCAAACAACAGGCGGTCTTCGGCGCGGTCGGTGAGCATATGCAGGGCATAGCGCACTTGCCAAAGGAATGCCTGACCCTGGCTTAGAATGCGCAGCTCGGCATCATTCATAAAGCCGTTGGCGACAATGTCGGTGTAATGCTCGGTGCCGAAATGGCGCTTGGCCACCCAGCCAATCATCTGGATATCGCGTAGCCCGCCGGGGGAGCTTTTGAGGTTCGGCTCTAAGTGGTACTCGGAGTTATTGTAGCGGTAGTGGCGGGAGATCTGCTCCTGCCACTTGGCTTCAAAGAAGCGGTCAGCGGGCCAAATCTGCTCGGCGCTGAGACGCTCGCGCATGGCTTTGCGTAGGCTTTCTGGCCCCGCAATCAGGCGAGATTCGAGCAGGTTGGTAATGACCGTGACATCCGCTTCCGCTTCCCGCTCGCAGTCGCTGAGCGAGCGTACGCTATGGCCAATTTCCAGGCCAATATCCCACAAGAAGGTGATAAAGGCGGTCAGCGGTTCGCGGTAGGCGGTGTCGTCGTCGTGCTCGAGTAGCAATAACAGGTCGATATCTGAGTGGGGGTGCAGCTCGCCACGGCCATAACCACCCACGGCCACCAGCGCGATGCCGTCATCGGGCCACTCGTGCTGTGCCCAGGCTATCGCCAGCAGCTGGTCCAGGTACCAGGCGCGACCGCGCACTAAGTCACGAATATCCGCCCCGGCGCGAAACTTTTCGTCAAGGCGTGCTTGAAGTTCGCGCAGGGCGGTCTTGAACGGAGCGACCGGGGAGCGCGAACCGGCAAGCTCAGTGCGAAATGCGTCCAGGTCGTAAAGCGTGGTGTCCGGTTCAAACCGGTGGTGGTGTAATAGCATCAGTTATTCAAAAAACTGAAGTCTTCATCGCTGCGCGCGGTCAACACCTCAACGCCTTCGTCAGTCACTAGCAGCGTGTGCTCCCACTGCGCAGAGAGGCTGCGATCTTTAGTCACGGCGGTCCAGCCATCGCGCAGCACCTTGGTTTTATAGCCGCCGACGTTAATCATCGGTTCAATGGTAAAGCACATCCCGGCGGCGAGTGTGATGTCGGCATCCGGTGCGTAGCCGTCGTAGTGCAAAAACTGCGGCTCTTCGTGAAACTCGGCGCCGATGCCATGACCGCAGAAGTCGCGTACCACTGAGTAGCCGTGCTCTTCGGCGTGTTTTTGAATCACCCTAGCCAGTTCAGACAGGCGCACGCCGGGCTTGACCAGCTCAATGCTTTTATACAGGCACTCCTGGGTGATGCGGCACAGCCGTTCGCCCTGGATCGTTTCACCGACCACGAACATCACGCTGGAGTCGCCGTGGTAACCGGCGTGGGTCTTAACGGTGATATCTAAATTCATGATATCGCCTTTTTTGAGCTTCTTGGCGTCGTCGGGGATGCCGTGGCAAACCACATGGTTCAGCGAGGTGCAGGTCGCTTTGGGAAAACCATGGTAGTTCAGTGGTGCAGGGGCCGAGCCCAGCTCGTTAACAATATACTCATGACAAAGACGGTCGATTTCCCCCGTGCTAATGCCCGCCTGGATATGGGGGGTGATCATTTCAATGACGCTAGCCGCTTGGCGCCCGGCTTCGCGCATGTGTTCGATTTCAGAAGGCGTCTTAATAGGAACGTTCATGAATGCTCGATATAAATGCAGAATGGAAAATTGAATGGCGCAATTTAAGACCGTCAAACGGGGTGCGACTTCATCTTGGCAATGATCTATGGTATAAAGCCGCGCGCTTTCCTGCAATCGTGATTCCGAGCTTCTTAGCTTGTAAGGACGCAGTAGGGCAGGGCGATGAATCCGCAGCGTGCTCAGTTTACGGGCGCGATGCTTACTAAATCATTAAAAACATCAAGCCTTAAAAACACACATGCACCGGCACATGGTCCCGGGTGCCGCTGGCAGCGTCTAACGTGGTCAACGGTCGGATCCATGGGGTGCGTGGAGGCCTAACCCGAGTTTTAGGAGTTCTACCATGTCTCACGTTAATATGCGTGACCTGCTTAAAGCAGGCGCTCACTTCGGTCACCAGACCAAGTACTGGAACCCGAAGATGAGCAAATTTATCTTCGGCGCGCGCAACAAGATTCACATCATCAACCTTGAACACACCCTTCCGGCGCTGAACGAAGCGATCGATGTGGTCGAGAAGATGGCGGCATCCAACAACAAAATTTTGTTTGTTGGCACCAAGCGCAGCGCTAGCAAGGTAATTAAAGAAGAAGCTAACCGTGCGGGTCAGCACTTCGTCAACCATCGCTGGTTGGGCGGCATGTTGACTAACTTCAAGACCATCCGTCAGTCGATTAAGCGTCTGCGCGATCTTGAAGCTATGCGTGAAGACGGCACCTTTGAGAAGCTGACCAAGAAAGAAGTTTTGGTAGCGACTCGCGAGCAGGAAAAGCTTGAGCGCTCTATCGGCGGTATCAAGAACATGGGCGGCCTACCGGACGCGCTGTTCGTGATCGACGTTGACCACGAGCGCATCGCGATCAACGAAGCCAACAAGCTGGGCATCCCGGTTATCGGCGTGGTGGATACTAACTCCAACCCCGATGGCGTTGATTACGTAATCCCTGGCAACGATGACTCTATCCGCGCTATCCAGATCTACGTAAAAGCGATTGCGGATGCGTGTGGTCGTGCCAAAGAAGGCAACGCTCAAGAGTTCGTTGAAGTGACCGAAGAGGCCGCTGCAGCTGAAGACAACACTGCCGCCGAGTAATCGCAGCAGTGGGTGCGGTGAGCAGGTGTGCCGCATCATGACAAAGGGGGCTATGCCCCCTTTTTCCCGCTAAAGATTAACTGTCTGAGCGGACGAATTTGCCGGCACTCAGTACCGGTCCCGCAATACAGAGAGACATAGGGCAGCGTGATACATGATGGTCATTTATCATGCCTATACTCTGTGTTGCGTCTAACTCTCATAGAACCATTTCAGAGGTGAATTCTCATGGCAGCTATCAGCGCCTCTCAGGTCAAGGAACTTCGCGAACGTACCGGTCTCGGCATGATGGAGTGTAAAAAAGCACTCACCGAAACCGACGGTGATATCGAAGTTGCCATTGAAAACCTGCGCAAAAGCTCCGGCCTAAAAGCGGCGAAGAAAGCCGATCGTATCGCCGCAGAAGGTGTAGTGGTAACGCGTGTAGCGGAAGATGGTAGCTACGGCGTAATGGTTGAAATCAACTCCGAGACCGACTTTGTTGCCCGTGATGACAACTTCATCGCGTTTGCCGACAAAATCGCCGCGGCTTTCTTTACAGCAAAAAGTGAAGATGTCTCCGCCGTTATGGCTGGCGAGCTGGAAACTGCCCGCGAGCAGTTAGTCCAGAAAATCGGTGAGAATATCGGTGTGCGTCGTGCCATCGTAGTTAACGCTGCTGACGGTGGTCTAGTAGGCGAATACGTCCACGGTGGCCGCATTGGCGTTCTGACCGTGCTGACGGGCGGTACTTCGCAAGTTGCAAAAGACGTTGCGATGCACGTGGCGGCGATCAACCCTGCGGTTGCGCATCCTGCCGATATGCCCCAAGAGCAGCTGGATCAGGAAAAAGCCATTATTCTGGCGCAGCCGGATATGGCCGGTAAGCCGGAGCAAATCGCTGAGAAAATGGTTCAGGGCCGCTTGAAAAAGTACCTGGCAGAAAACAGCCTGACCGAGCAGCCGTTTGTTAAAGATCCCAACCAAACGGTCGCTGAGTTCGTCAAGGTTGCAGGCGGCGAAGTGGTTGGCTTTACGCGCTTTGAAGTTGGTGAAGGTATCGAGAAAGAAGAAGTCGACTTCGCTAAAGAAGTTATGGAACAGGCTGGCCGTCGCTGAGGTCAGAGGTTTCAGAAAGAAGATGGCGTGCGCGTGAGCGCACGCCTTCGCGTATCCGGCCCCTGTATAATCAATGTTAGTATAACCGGCCCTTATAAAGCTGGTTTTATACACTGGTTTTACACCAAGGGGCTGCCCCGCCTGCCTGTTTACAGGTTTGCCTCAGGAGAGATGCCATGTCGCGTGATGTTCAAGAGCCTACCCCCCATGTAGCACCCAGCAAAGCTGAGGGCTCGAAGTCAAAATACAAACGTATTTTGCTCAAGCTTTCTGGCGAAGCGCTGATGGGTGAGCACGATTTTGGTATTGATCCTAAAGTGCTTGACCGCATGGCATTGGAAATTGGCCAGCTAGTCGGCATTGGGGTGCAGGTGGGTATCGTGATTGGCGGTGGTAACTTGTTCCGCGGCGCTGCCCTCAATGAAGCCGGCATGGATCGCGTCACCGGTGACCATATGGGCATGCTGGCTACCGTGATGAATGCACTGGCGATGCGCGACGCTCTAGAGCGTTCCAATATCCGCTCGCGCGTGATGTCGGCTATCCCGATGAGTGGCGTGGTAGAGCACTACGACCGGCGTACCGCCATTCGCTATTTAACCTCAGGGGACGTAGTGCTGTTCTCTGCAGGCACTGGTAACCCCTTCTTCACCACCGATTCTGCTGCCTGTTTACGCGGTATTGAGGTGGACGCCGACGTTGTGATCAAAGCGACCAAAGTCGATGGCGTCTACAATAAAGACCCGGTAAAACATCCAGATGCGGTGAAGTACGACCAGCTCTCTTACGACGACGCCCTGGATCAAAAATTGGGCGTTATGGATTTGACCGCTATCTGCCTGGTACGTGACCATAATATGCCGGTGCGGGTATTTGATATGAATAAGCCTGGTGCCCTACTGAATATGGTTGTAGGGGGCAAGGAAGGCACGCTGATATACAGAGGGTAATGACGTGATCAACGATATTAAGAAAGATGCCGATTCGCGCATGAAAAAAAGCGTTGAGGCGCTGCATAGCAACTTCAATAAAATTCGTACCGGTCGTGCTCACCCGAGCATTCTAGACGCTGTGACCGTGGACTATTACGGCAGCCAGGTACCGCTTAGCCAAGTGGCATCGGTAAACGTTGAGGACGCCCGCACGCTGACGATTGCGCCTTGGGAGCAGGGTATGGTGCAGAAAATCGAAAAGGCCATCATGACCTCTGATCTGGGGCTTAACCCGGCCAGTGCAGGCAACGTGATCCGTGTGCCGATGCCGATGCTTACCGAAGAGACCCGCAAAGGCTACATCAAGCAGGCGCGTAGCGAAGCTGAAAACGCCCGCGTGGCTGTACGCAACGTCCGTCGCGATGCTAACGGTGATTTCAAATCGTTGTTAAAAGATAAAGACATCACCGAAGACGATCAGCGTGAAGGCGAAGACGCGATTCAAAAGCTGACCGACAAGTATATTGCTGAGGTCGATAAAGCGCTGACTGCAAAAGAGCAGGATCTCATGCAGGTATAAACCTGTGCTTTATTCAGCCGCGGGCAGCTTAGGCTGCCCGTTTTGCCACACTCTGGCTGGTTTTTTTATGACTGAACTTTGGTGCGAGAACCCATGACGTCTCCGCAGCTTCCTGAACAACAGCCGGACGACGCCTGTGCGCCTTCTCTGGCCGGGGAGGCCCCGCCGTCTCACGTTGCCATCATTATGGATGGCAATAACCGCTGGGCGCGCGCGCGCGGGCTTTCGGGGGTGCGTGGGCACCGGGCTGGGGTGGAAACCGTCCGTGCGGTGATTCAGCGGGCCGCCGAGCGCGAGGTGCAAACGCTCAGCCTGTTCGCCTTCTCCAGCGAAAACTGGAAACGCCCAGCCGCAGAGGTCAACGCGTTAATGGAGCTGTTTTTGATGGCGCTGAAGCGTGAAGTCAAAAAGCTCAATGAACGAAATGTACGTCTCTCGATTATTGGCGAGCAGCGCGGGTTTTCCCATGCCATCCAAAAGCATATTCAGCGTGCTGAAGCGTTAACGGCAGACAATACCGGCATGCACCTGGTGATTGCTGCCAACTACGGTGGACAATGGGATATCGCACGCGCGGCGCGCACTCTAGCTGAGCAAGTGGCGGCTGGCGACTTGGCACCGTCGGATATTGACGAAGTTTGCTTTGATCAAGCGATGGGAGTTGATAATGTACCGCCGGTAGATCTATGTATTCGCACCAGTGGTGAGCAGCGGCTATCCAACTTTATGCTTTGGCAGTTAGCTTATGCCGAGCTGCACTTTTCCCCACTTCTATGGCCCGATTTCGGTGCGGATGCGTTTGACGCGGCATTAAACGACTTCTGTCAGCGCCGTCGTCGCTTTGGCATGACGGACGAACAAATAGAGGCGCAGGGTGCTTAAACAGCGGATTATCACCGCAGCCTGGCTAGCACCCCTGGTGCTGGCTGGTCTGTTTGGTTTAGACGGCGGCGCTTTTGCGCTTTTTACGGCGCTGATAGTGCTACTCGCCACCTGGGAGTGGGCCAATCTGGCGGGCGTTACCCGTGCGGCGCAACGTGCCCAGCTCGTGACCGTGATGGCGGTATTGATGGTGGCCATATGGCTGATCGGGGCTGCCACATCGATATGGCCGCTTTGGCTCTCCGCTGTCGGTTGGCTGGTGAATCTCTACTGGGTAACCCGCTACCCTGCGGCGGGTGAACAGTGGCAGGCCACCGTGCGGCGCCTGGCGATGGGCCTGTGGGTGCTATTGCCCTGCTGGGTGGGCTTTAACGTTCTGCGTGATACTGGTATGGCCTGGCTGCTGTTTGTGTTGCTGCTGGTCTGGTGCGCGGATATCGGCGCCTACTTTGTGGGGCGACAATGGGGTAAGCGCAAACTGGCTCCCCACGTGAGTCCTGGCAAATCATGGGAGGGCGTGTTCGGCGGCTTAGCGGCGACCGCTATCCTGGCCGTCCTCTTTGCGCTTTGGGTGCCGCTGGGTCTAGTCGGTGGCATTACCCTGATGCTCATCACCGCCGTGGTCACCTTGGCCTCAGTGTTAGGGGATCTGCTGGAAAGCATGCTCAAACGGCATCGTAATATCAAAGATTCGAGCCAGTTGCTTCCCGGCCACGGCGGGGTGCTGGATCGCATTGATAGCCTTACGGCTGCGATTCCGCTGTTTGCGCTACTCTATGTCGAAGTACTTGTTGAGGTATTTGCGCAGGTGCAGCCGCTATGAACCAACTCGCGAATCAACGGGCTAATCCAGCGTCTATGCAGCGCGTGACGGTACTGGGGTCGACAGGCTCTGTCGGCACTAGCACGCTGGATGTTATTGGTCGCCATCCCGACCGCTATTGCGTCCATGCGTTGACTGCGCACACCTCGAAAGAGGCCTTGTTGGCGCAGTGCTTAGCGCACCGGCCTGCGGTTGCGGTGCTTGATGATGAAGCCGACGCCGCTTGGCTACGCCAAGCGCTTAAGCGGGCTGGCCAGTCAACCGAAGTGAACGCAGGTCCGCAGGCGCTGTGTGATGTTGCGCGAGACGCGAGCGTCGACTGCGTTATGGCAGCCATTGTAGGGGCTGCGGGCTTGCTGCCTGCGCTAGCCGCTGCTGAAGCAGGCAAGCGCGTGTTATTGGCCAATAAAGAGGCGCTGGTGATGAGCGGCGCGCTGTTTATGGAGGCTGTTTCCCGTTCGGGGGCGACATTATTGCCGATTGATTCCGAACATAATGCCATTTACCAGTGTCTACCTGCGGAGCATCGCGGCGGACTTGCCAAACACGGCGTCCGTCAGCTGCTGCTAACGGCCTCTGGTGGGCCGTTTCGTACCTGGAGCCAGGCTGATATCAACAATGTCACTCCCGAGCAGGCCTGTGCTCACCCCAACTGGTCGATGGGGCGTAAAATATCGGTGGATAGCGCCACGCTGATGAATAAAGGGCTTGAGCTTATTGAAGCCTGCTGGCTGTTTGATGCCACGCCCGAACAAATCCAGGTGGTGGTGCACCCGCAAAGCGTGATTCACTCCATGGCGGCGTATTATGATGGCTCGGTGATTGCACAGTTAGGTAATCCTGATATGCGCATCCCCATCGCCTACGGGTTAGCGTGGCCTGAGCGTATTGACGCCGGGGTCGAAACACTGGATCTTTTTCAGGTGGCACGCCTTGATTTTGAAGCGCCCGATGAGGCCCGCTTCCCCTGTTTAGGGCTTGCCCGTGAAGCGATGCGGCATGGCGGCATGGCCCCTGTTGTGCTTAACGCAGCCAATGAAGTCGCCGTAGAAGCCTTTCTGCAGCGTCGGCTTGGTTTTACGGCGATTGGGCAACTGGTGGCTGACGTTCTATCGCGCCCCTGTCAAGGTCGTGTTGATAGCCTGGAAAGCGTATTAGCAACCGATCAGTGGGCGCGACAGCAGGCGCTGGAACTGGTAACAAGTTGGTCCGCTTAAGCATTCGCTAGGCTGGTCGTTAGAGCGGGGCATTAAGGAGTTCAGTGTGGGCCTAATACAGAATATCTTAGCGGTCATCGTGGTGTTGGGCCTGTTAGTAACGTTCCACGAGTTTGGCCATTTTTGGGTGGCGAGGCGCTGTGGGGTCAAAGTACTACGTTTTTCGGTGGGCTTTGGTAAGCCGCTATGGTCGCGGGTTGACCGCCACGGCACCGAGTTTGCGATAGCTGCTATTCCACTGGGTGGCTATGTCAAAATGCTCGATGAGCGTGAGGCGCCGGTGCCGGAGGAGCAGCTCGACCAGGCGTTTAACCGCAAGACCGTGTGGCAGCGCATTGCGATTGTAGCAGCGGGACCTATCGCCAACTTTTTGCTGGCGATCGTGGCCTACTGGGCGCTGTTTGTGGCGGGTACCACGGTGGTGTCGCCAATGGTAGGCAGCGTTATGCCTGACTCTCCGGCCGCCGAGGCCGGGCTTGCCAATGGCGATGAAATTGTCGCCATTCAGGGCGATGAGATGCGCTCTTGGGAAGATGTTAATCTAAAGCTGGTGTCGATTATTGGTTTCAGCGGTGAGTTGGATATCGACGCCCGCCCCGAAGGTGCGAGCGCCCCCCAGCGCTTTGGGTTATCAGTGACTGATTATTTGGTTCGCCAAGATCCGCCTCAGCCGCTGCAATCGCTGGGTATTACCCCATGGCAGCCGGAATTTCCGGCTGTATTAGGCCAGGTAGTGGGCGGAGAGGCCGCCGAACAAGCAGGCTTGGTAGCGGGCGATCGGATGGTGGCGATTAATGGCGAACCAGTGGATGATTGGATGCACTTCGTTAACATGGTGCGAAGTAGTCCTGGTGAAACGCTGTTGCTCACCTATGAGCGTAACGGAGAGCAGTCGAGTGTTGATTTAACCCCTGGGCGTAACCGCTTGGAAACCGGCGTTGAGATCGGCTATATCGGCGCTGGTGCAGAACAAATTGAATGGCCGGAAGAGTTTCAGCGTGAAATTCGCTATGGCCCAATCGAAGCGGTAGGCCAAGCTGTTTCGCGCACTGGAGCGATGACGCTCCTAACCTTAGATGCCATACGCAAAATGTTTGTGGGGCTTATCTCGCCTTCCAATTTGTCTGGGCCGATCACCATTGCGCAGGTCTCTGGTGATTCAGCCCGTGCTGGAATGGAAGCGTTTATTGGTTTTCTAGCGTATCTTTCTATCAGCCTTGGGGTGCTTAACTTACTACCCATCCCAGTGCTCGATGGTGGCCACTTGCTCTATTATTTTATGGAGGTTGTGCGTGGACGACCAGTATCTGAAAAAACCCAAGCTGTAGGGTTGCGCATTGGGCTTGCCATGGTCGGTACCCTGATGTTCATGGCCCTCTATTTTGATCTGATGCGCCTGTGGTAATGACGCGTGTAGCGCGCAGGATGCCTTGTCATCTGCCTGCACAAATGTATATGGTGCCTTTCTGGAATGATAGGCAGACCAACGCGAGCGAATTGACTGCATGAAAATCAAGACCCTTGGAATGGCGGCACTCTTGCTGGCAGGCGCCAGCGGCGCCCAAGCACAATCCTTTGATGTTTCAGACATACGAGTGGAAGGACTGCAGCGGGTATCTGCCGCCTCGGTCTTCAATGCATTTCCGGTAAGTGCCAATGAGCGCGTCAGCGAAGCGCAGCTAGCCGCCGCTGCCCGTGATTTATTTGCCACAGGGCTATTTGACGATGTTTCCCTGGCACGCGAAGGCGATGTGCTGGTTATTCAGGTCGTCGAGCGCCCAACCATTGCGCGGCTACTGCTCAGTGGCAACGATCAGATATCCGAAGAGGACTTGCGCAAGGGTTTGCGTGAATCGGGGCTCTCGGAAGGCCAGGTGCTGGAGCTTTCCACGCTGGAAGAGATACAGCGCGAGTTGGAAGGCGTCTACCAGTCTCAAGGTCGCTACAGCGCCAGCATCGATACCGAAGTTGAACAGGTTGATGAGGGCCGGGTTCAGGTCAATATCAATATCAACGAAGGCGAAGTCGCCAAGATTCGACAAATTAATATCGTTGGTAACGAAGCCTTTGATGATGAAACGCTGCGCGGAGTGTTTGAGCTAAACGACCGGCCAGGACGCTTTTTCGGCTGGTTCTCTAGCGACGAGTACTCCCGTGAAGCGCTTTCCGGTGATATTGAGCGGCTGCGTTCGTTCTACTTGGATCGCGGCTACGTCAATTTCGATGTGACGTCGACCCAGGTGTCGATCGGCCCGGAAAAATCCGAGATCTTTATTACCCTCAACGTCGATGAAGGTGCCCAGTATCGGGTTGGCAATATCCGTTTCGCGGGTGATCTACAGATCAGCGAAAATGAAGCCCGTCAGCTGCTCACTGTCAAAGAAGGTGAGATTTTCTCCCGTGGTGATGTGAATACCTCTACGGAAGCCCTGCGCCAACGTTTAGGTGCCGAAGGTTTTGCCTTTGCTGATATTCAGGGCGTGCCTGAAATGGCAGCGGATGGTGAAACGGTCGATCTGGTTATTGCCATCAATCCTGGCGAGCGCGCATATGTTCGCCGTATTGAGTTCTTCGGTAATACCACTACCCAGGATGAAGTGCTGCGGCGTGAAATGATTCAGTTGGAAGGTGCACCCGCTTCCACCGAAGCCATTACACAATCGCGCCAGCGTCTTGAACGGCTCGGCTTCTTTAGCCAAGTTGAGGTCGACACCCAGCCTGTTCCGGGTGAGCCAGATTTGCTCGACGTTACCTATACTGTCGAAGAACAGCCCTCTGGTTCGGTTTCTGCAAGCGTCGGTTTCTCCCAAAGTGCGGGGGTTATTTACGGGGTCGGCCTGTCGCAAAATAACTTTTTGGGTACGGGTAACCGGGTCAATGTGGGGGCTCAGCGCAGTGATACCTTTACCAGTGTGAATTTTGGCTTCACTGACCCCTACTGGACGCTGGATGGTATTTCTCGCGGTTATAATTTGTTCTACCGAGAAACCGACTATGCCGATTCGGATATTTCGACCTTCTCGACGGATGCCTACGGTGCTGGTATCAACTTCGGTTACCCCGTTAGCGAGCTGTCGCGGCTTAACTTCGGTGCCAGCATTGAAGACCTAACGGTGAAAACCTACTTCGATACAGCGTCTGAAATTCGTCGCTATGTGGAAGATCAGGGCGAAGATGCGCAAAGTCTGAAACTGACCGCCAGCTGGACACGCAACAACCTTAATCGCGGTATTATGCCGACCGATGGCAATTACCAGCGCTTGTCGCTGGAAACCAGTGTGCCGGGCAGCGATGCTGAGTACTACAAGCTGCGCGCAAGGGCTCAACAGCTCTTCCCGCTCAACGATGATGAGTCCTGGGCGTTCAAATTTACCGGCAATGTCGGCTATGCCGACACGCTGGGCGGCAACGACCCCTACCCCTTCTATGAAAACTTCTACGCCGGTGGTCTTGGCTCGGTGCGTGGTTTTACGTCGAATACGCTGGGTCAACGTACTACTCCAGCGCGGGAAGGCGGTCGTGACCGCACCCTAGGCGGTAACGTTTCGATAGAAGGCAGCGCCGAGATCATTTTCCCGCTGCCCTTTATTGAAAATCAACGTTCCCTGCAAACATCACTGTTCTTGGATGGCGGTAATACCTTCCTAAGCTCTTGCTACGATGTGCTCGCAGAAGACGCAGGGCGTCAGCAGTGCAACTCTGGCGTTGATCTTGGCGATTTGCGCTACAGCGCCGGTATCGGCCTTTCTTGGCTGACACCGGTGGGCCCGCTGACCTTTAGCGTTGCTGAACCATTGAACGATGAGAGTGGTGACGATACCCAGTTCTTCCAGTTCTCACTCGGCCAATCGTTCTAATTTTGCTAGACCGCGTGCCATGGTGGCGCGCGCTAGCGTGATCTAAGGAGATAACATGATGCGTAGACTAACAGCGATGGTATGCCTGTTGGGCGCGATGATTTTGCCCGCTCACGCCGCAGAAGTAGCGGTGTTGGACTGGCGAGCAGCACTGATGAATACCCAATCTGCACAGGCGTCAATGAGCATCCTGGAAGGACAAATTGGCAATCAGCAACGTGAAGCGCAGAACCTGGGTAATGAGTTGCAGCAACTACAGGAGCGTTTACAGCGCGAAGGCGAAACCATGGCTCAGTCTCAGCGTGAATCGCTGATTAGCGAGCTTCAGGAAAAGGGCGGGCGTTTTGAGCAGCTTCGCCGAGAAGTCATCCAGGCCCAACAGCGCTCTGAGCAGCAGTTTTTAGAAGGCGCTGAACCGAAGCTGGAGCAAGCTGTCGCACAGGTGCTGGAACGACACAGCATTGATGTGCTGGTCGAACCCCAGGGCGTACTGCACTCTGGGGTTGATCTGCCCAATGTGACCGACGAAGTCACGCAGATTTTTGATACCTTAAATTAAAACGATGATTGGTGTGGCTTGGCCACACCAGAGTTTCCCTGGGCTCCCATGACGCACGCTTCTCATCAGCTTACCCTCGCAGACATTGCGCGCCAATTGGGCATTGCCATTAGTGGCAATGCCCAGCAGCCGATACGTGGTTTGGCGACGCTAAAAGAAGCGCAGCCGGATCAAGTAGCTTTCCTGGCCAATCGCGCCTATCTGAAAGATTTGGCGACGACCAAGGCGGCAGCAGTATTGCTGCACCCTGAACATGGCAAACACTGTCCGGTACCTCGTCTTGAAATCGATAACCCTTACTTGGGGTATGCCAAGCTATCGCAGTTGTTTGACCCATTGCCCGCCCGCGATGTGGTCGGTATTCACCCCACGGCAGTGGTGGCGGAAGACGCTAATCTAGGCGCCGATGTCTGCATTCAAGCTCACGCAGTGATTGAGTCAGGCGTAGTGCTGGGTGACCGTGTAGTGATTGGAGCAGGCAGCGTGGTTGGGGCCGACAGTATTATCGGTGAAGCAACGCGTCTGCATGCCAATGTCACTGTGTGTCATGGAGTGGTGGTAGGCAAGCGGGTAATCCTGCAAAGCGGCTGTGTTGTCGGCGGCGATGGATTTGGCTTTGCCCATGACGGTACCTGCTGGCATAAAATTGCCCAGTTGGGAGGCGTTATACTGGGCGATGACGTTGAGGTGGGCAGCTGCTCCAGTATTGATCGTGGCGCGCTGGGTGATACGGTGATCGGTGATGACGTCAAAATTGATAGTCAGGTACAAATTGCCCATAACGTCATCATTGGCGACCACAGCGCGTTAGCGGGCTGTGTGGGGATTGCAGGCTCTACAAAGGTCGGTAAGCACTGCATGTTGGGTGGCGGCGTTGGTTTATCCGGCCATCTAACCATCTGCGATGGCGTTCAAGTGACGGGAATGAGCTTGGTGACTAACTCAATTCATGAGCCAGGGGTCTACTCCTCTGGAACCGGCGCCATGGCCAATTCCCAGTGGCGTAAAAACGCGGTGCGTTTTAAACAGCTTGATGACATCGCTAAGCGATTGGCACGGTTGGAAAAGAAGCAGCGTGTTGAATAATAGCTGAATTGGTTTTACCTGCTGCTGGTTTGAGGCTAGATGGCAGCGGGGTATAATCCACAGCCTTTTCACCAGCGGACATGCTGGTATTTACCTGAGAGTCATCAGGTACTTTTGTTATTTTAGAGGTCGCTACGATGGTTATGGATATCAATGAAATTCGCGAGTACTTGCCCCACCGCTACCCTTTTTTGCTGGTGGATCGAGTAACGGAACTAGCCATCGGTGAATCCATCGTTGCGTACAAGAATGTCAGCATCAATGAGCCGTTTTTTAACGGCCATTTTCCGCATCACCCGATTATGCCCGGCGTGCTGGTGATTGAGGCATTGGCCCAGGTATGCGGCATTCTCGGCTTTAAAACGGTCAATAAACTACCTGCTGATGGCTATGTCTACTACCTGGTCGGCAGTGACAAAGTGCGTTTTAAACGCCCGGTAATGCCGGGTGACAAGCTCACTTTAGAGGCCGACGTGATTAAAGGTAAACGCGGTATTTGGAAATTTGCATGCCGTGCCACGGTTGACGGTGAGCTGGCCTGCGAAGCGGAAATTATTTGTGCCGAGAGGAAGGTGGCTTGATACATCCTACTGCACTGGTCGACCCGACGGCGCGCCTTGCCGACGACGTTGAGGTAGGCCCTTTTAGTATCATCGGCCCCGACGTCACGATCGGTGCAGGCTCGGTGATTGGCCCCCATGTGGTGGTTAAAGGCCCTACTACGCTGGGAGAGCGCACGCGTATCTTTCAGTTTGCCTCGGTAGGTGAAGACTGCCAGGACAAAAAATACGCCGGCGAGCCCACGCGGCTGGTCATGGGTGACGATAACGTCATCCGCGAGGGCGCCACGATTCACCGTGGCACCGTTCAGGATCGTAGTGAAACCACCATTGGTTCGCGCAACCTGTTGATGGCCTACGTTCATGTCGGCCATGACTGCGTGATTGGTAATGACTGCATTTTGGCCAATCAGGTCACCCTGGCTGGCCATGTCACCGTCGGCAATCATGTCATTCTGGGTGGTTTGGCGGCAGTGCACCAGTTCTGCCATTTTGGTGATCACGCCATGGCCGGTGGTGGCTCGATTATCACTAAAGATACGCCCGCCTATATCATGATTAATGGCAACCCTGCCGAAGCGCGTGGCCTTAACCTGGTGGGCTTAAAGCGCCGTGGCTTTAGCCGCGAAGCGATTAATGCCTTAACCGCCGCCTATAAGATGGTCTATCGCCAAGGGCTGACCACTGAGCAGGCGCTTGCCGAAATGCGTAGCCACTTTGAGCTACCCGAAGTCGAGCATTTTGCCGCCTCCATTGAGCGCTCTACCCGCGGCATCACCCGCTAACCCATGCTTAACCGCCGATGATCTCGCAATGATAACCCTGCAACGCGTCTACCTCGTGGCCGGGGAACTCTCCGGCGATATTCTTGGCGCTGGGTTGATGCGTGAACTTAAAGCACGCCATCCCGACGTCGAGTTTCGTGGTATTGGCGGACCGCGCATGCAGGCGGAAGGCATGGAGAGCCGCTTCCCTTTAGAGACCCTCGCGGTGATGGGGCTGGTTGAGGTGCTTAAGCACCTCCCTGAGCTAATCCGTGTACGGCGCACCCTAAAAGCCGAAGCGTTGGCCTGGCAGCCGGATATTATGCTGGGTATCGATGCGCCTGATTTCAATTTAGGCCTGGAGCGCCAGCTCCGCGAAGCGGGCATTACCACCGCCCACTACGTGAGTCCTTCCGTATGGGCATGGCGCCAGGGGCGGGTAAAGGGCATCGCTAAGTCGGTAGATGGCATGCTGACACTGCTGCCGTTTGAAGCCGCCTTCTATCGAGAACATCGAGTGCCCGTCGCCTTTGTGGGCCATCCCCTGGCCGACGAAATGCCGCTGGAAAATGACCGTATCGCTACCCGTCAAGCCCTGGAGTTGGCTCCTGATCGCCCGGTGTTGGCGCTGTTGCCCGGCTCCCGGGCCAATGAAATTCGTTTTTTGGGCGACACCTTTCTTGCCGCTGCCGAACAGCTCTGCCAGCGTCACCCCGCGCTCCACGTGGTGATTCCCGCGGCTACCGCTGATCGCCGCGATGAAATTAGCGCGCTGCTGGTCAACTACCCGCAGCTGGCCGAGCGTACTATGCTGCTAGATGGTCAGGCCCGCGAAGCGATGGTAGCAAGCGATATCGTACTGCTCGCCTCGGGTACCGCCGCGCTGGAAGCCATGCTGTGTCACCGCACCATGCTGGTGGCCTATAAGATGGCGCCGGTTACCCACTGGCTGGCTAAAAGAATGGTGAAAACCCAATGGGTCTCACTGCCCAACCTGATCGCTCAGGAGACGCTGGTGCCTGAACTAATCCAAGACGACGCCTCGCCCACGGCGATTGCCGACCAGCTCAGTGCCATGTTGGCGGACGAGGCAGGTCGCTATGACTTGGAAGCACGCTTTGCCGAGATGCATGCTACGCTCCAGCGCAACGCCAGCCGCCGTGCCGCCGAGGCGATTAGCCTGTTGGCCGCGGGTCAGCCGCTGGAGGCCGCTGATGGTAAATAACGGCATGGCCATTGATCCCTGGTTGATCGACCACAAGGATTTTCCACCATTAGAAATTGCCTACTGTGGTGAGCGGCTGGCAGGGGTTGATGAAGTGGGCCGCGGGCCGCTGATAGGCAGTGTGGTAGCCGCTGCGGTAATTCTCGATCCCGCTCAGCCGATTGACGGTCTTATCGATTCAAAAAAGTTGTCTGCGCGCAGGCGTGAAGCACTGGATAGCCAGATTCGTGAGCGGGCGTTAGCCTTTGCCGTAGCAGAAGCCAGCGCTGCTGAAGTGGATGCGTTGAATATTTACCACGCCACCCATTTGGCCATGCGTCGAGCCATTGATGCGCTGGCACCGGCGGCGGAATATCTACTCGTGGATGGCAACAAACTACCTGGCCATCTACTGCCCGGTCAGGCCGTGGTGAAGGGCGATTCACGCCACTGTGCCATCGCCGCGGCGTCGATTTTGGCCAAGGTCGCTCGCGACGCGCAAATGGTCGCCTTGGATGAGTGCTATCCTGAGTATGGTTTTGCGCGCCATAAAGGCTACCCGACCAAAGAGCATCTGACGGCGCTTGAAGCTCACGGGCCACTTACCGAACATCGTCGTAGCTTCGCGCCGGTGCAGCGTCAGTTGGCGCTGCTTTAACGTACTTTTTCTTCATCTAGCGTTTTGCTGAGAGTCCCATGACGGTTCCGTTCGTTCATTTACGTTTGCACAGTGAATATTCCCTGGTCGATGGCTTAGTGAAGCTCAAGTCGCTGGTCAGCACCACGGCTGAACGGGCGATGCCGGCGCTGGCCTTGACCGATGAAACCAACCTGTTTGGCTTGGTGAAGTTCTACAAAGCCGCCCAGGGGGCGGGGTTGAAGCCGATTATTGGCAGCGACTTATGGCTCCAGAATCCCCATGACGAGGCCCACCCCTACCGGCTAACGCTGCTGGCAATGAACGACGTTGGCTATCGCAACCTGACCGAGCTTATTTCCAAGGGCTGGACCCATGGCCAGCGCCAGGGGCGAGCCATTCTGGATAAGCAGTGGGTGCTTGAACAGAACGAAGGCTTGATCGCACTCTCCGGCGCGCGTGAGGGCGAGATTGGCCGCCACCTGTTGTCTGACCACGAACAGGACGCACGAGTACTCCTCCAGGAGTGGCAGGCGGCATTTCCCGAGCGTTTTTACTTAGAACTGGTGCGTACCGGTCGGCCGCTAGAAGAGGCGTGTGTTCACGCCAGCGTCAAGCTGGCCATTGAAACAGGCACGCCAGTAGTGGCGACCAATGATGTGCGCTTTCTTGAGCGCGACGATTATTGGGCCCACGAGACCCGCGTCGCCATCGGTGAAGGCAAGGCGCTGGACGACCCGCGCCGCGAACGTCGCTACACCGAAGAGCAGTACTTAAAAAGCCCCGATGAGATGGCGGCGCTGTTCTCAGATATTCCCGAAGCGCTGGAAAACAGCGTAATGATCGCCGAGCGCTGCAGCGTTAACGTGCGCTTGGGCGAGATTTTCCTGCCCGAGTTCGGCATTCCCGAAGGCATGACCCAGGATGAGTTCTTCCGCAAAGTATCCCATGACGGCTTAACCGAGCGGTTGGATTTTCTGTTTCCCGCGGAGCGCTACCCTCGCGATAGCGAAGAGTACCAGACGATTGATCAGCGCTACCGCGACCGGCTGGAGTTCGAGCTCAACGTTATTATCCAGATGGGCTTTCCTGGCTACTTCCTGATCGTGATGGACTTTATCCAGTGGGCCAAGGACAACAGCGTACCGGTAGGTCCGGGTCGCGGTTCCGGTGCTGGTTCGCTGGTGGCCTATGCGCAAAAGATCACCGATCTGGATCCGATTGGCTACGATCTGCTGTTCGAGCGCTTTCTGAACCCCGAGCGTGTCTCGATGCCCGACTTTGACGTCGACTTCTGCATGGAGAAACGCGATAAGGTCATTGAGTACGTGGCCGAGCGCTACGGGCGTAACGCGGTCTCCCAGATCGTCACCTTTGGTACCATGGCGGCCAAGGCCGTGGTGCGTGACGTGGCCCGCGCCCAGGGGCGGCCTTATTCGCTGGGCGACAAGCTCTCCAAGCTGATTCCCTTTGAAGTGGGCATGACCCTGGCCAAGGCGATTGAGCAGGAACCTGCGCTCAAAGAGTTTATCGGCAACGACGAAGAGGCCGAAGAGATCTGGGAGATGGCGCTCAAGTTGGAGGGCACCACCCGAGGCACCGGTAAGCACGCTGGTGGCGTGGTGATTGCCCCCACCAAATTGACCGACTTCTCACCGCTGCTCTGCGATGAAGATGGCTCTGGCCTGGTGGTGCAGTTCGATAAAAACGATATCGAAGAGGCCGGGCTGGTCAAGTTTGACTTCCTGGGCCTGCGCACGCTGACGATTATCGACTGGGCGCTGGAGATGGTCGATAAAGTTCGCAGCGTTAACGGTCAGGGGCCGCTCAATATCGAGAGCATCCCGCTGGACGACGCGCCCACCTTTGAGATGCTCAAGCGCGCTGAAACCACGGCGGTGTTCCAGCTCGAATCCCGGGGTATGAAGGAACTGATCAAGCGCCTGCTGCCCGATTCCCTGGACGATATGATCGCCCTGGTGGCGCTGTTTCGCCCAGGCCCTTTGCAGTCGGGCATGGTCGACGACTTTATCAACCGTAAGCACGGCCGAGCCGAAGTCTCTTATCCACATCCGGATTACCAGCACGAACTGTTGAAACCAGTGTTGGCGCCTACCTACGGCATCATTCTTTACCAAGAGCAGGTCATGCAGATCGCTCAGGTCATGGCGGGCTACAGCCTCGGCCAAGCGGATATGCTGCGCCGTGCCATGGGTAAGAAAAAACCCGAAGAGATGGCCAAGCAGCGCGACGGCTTTATGGAGGGTTGCGCCGCCAACGGCATCGATAAAGACCTGGCCGGTAACATCTTTGACCTGGTAGAAAAATTCGCCGGTTACGGTTTTAACAAATCGCACTCGGCTGCCTACGCGCTGGTGTCTTACCAAACCGCGTGGCTGAAATCCCACTATCCGGGGCCCTTTATGGCCGCGGTTATGTCCACGGAAATGGACAACCTGGATAAAGTGGTGCCGCTGATTGAGGAGTGTCGCAACCTCAGACTCACGGTGACCCCGCCAAACGTCAACGTGGGTGGCTACAAATTCACCGTCGATACCGATGCTCGAGTGGTTTATGGGCTCGGTGCGATTCGTGGTGTGGGCGAAGGCCCGATTGGCGCCATTGTCGAAGCCCGTGAGGCAGACGGCCCATTCAAGGATATCTTCGATTTTTGTCGGCGTATCGATCCCAAGCGAATGAATAAGCGCACCCTTGAGGCGCTGATCCGCTCCGGCGCGCTGGATACCATTGGCCCCAACCGCGCAGTGCTGTTTGCTGCGATGGAAGACGCGTTAAAAGCGGCGGCACAGAATCACGCCAATCAAAATCTGGGCATGCTGGATATGTTCGGCGACGCGTTTAGCGCCGACGAAGAGGCCGGTGAGGGCGACAGTAACGTTTACGCCGAATATATCAACGCCCGTGAGTGGACCGACCGCGAGCGCCTCTCCGGAGAGAAAGACACCCTGGGGCTCTACCTCACGGGTCACCCAATCGACGAGTACGAGCGGGAATTAAAGCGCTTTGTGTCGACGCGGATCAGCGATTTAAAACCGTCCCGCGATCCCCAGCGCGTTGCAGGGCTAGTCGTCGGCGTACGCACTATGAAGTCCAAACGCGGCGATACCATGGCGTTTATCACCTTGGATGACCGCACCGGGCGTATTGAAGCTTCGCTGTTTGGGGAGTTATTCGAGCAGCTACGCGGTCAGATTGAAGCTGATCAGGTGCTCATCGTAGAGGGCGAAGTCTCCAGCGATGAATTCTCTGGTGGCCTGCGCCTGCGCGGTAAAGACGTCACGCCGATGGTGACGGCGCGCATTCGCTACGGCCAAGCCGTGGAGCTGGCGCTGGACGCGGGGCAGATCAATGGTCGTTTAATTGAAACCCTGCGCGACAGCCTGACGCCGTATCGCGATCAGGAGGGCTTGCCGGTGCGCCTGCAGTACCGACACCCGGCAGCCGTCGCGTGGTTGGAGCTCGCCGATGAGTGGAAAGTCGCGCCGAGCGACGATTTACTGCTGGCGCTACGGGATGTGCAGGGCCAGGCAGGCGTTCAACTGCGTTATCGTTAAAAGTATCGTTAACGGGTAAACGGGCGAGCACCCACCTTGCGCAGCAGGGTCAGGGTGCGATAATGCTCTTTATACTCTCTACACACATATGCATGCTTATTTTGACCAGGCAGAGCCGATGAATCCTAATTATCTCGATTTTGAACAGCCCATTGCCGAACTCCAGGCAAAAATTGAAGAGCTGCGTTTGGTCAGCTCTGATAGCCAAGTGAACCTTTCCGACGAGATTGCTCGGCTGGAAGAGAAAAGCCGTAAGCTGACGGAATCGATCTTCAAGGATTTGACTCCCTGGCAGGTTTCTCAAATATCTCGTCACCCCCAGCGACCCTATACGCTGGACTATCTCGAACACATCTTCACCGACTTTGACGAGTTACACGGCGACCGCAATTTCGCCGATGATGCTGCGCTAGTCGGTGGCATTGCACGGTTGAACGACTCGCCGGTGATGGTCATTGGTCATCAAAAAGGCCGCGATGTAAAAGAGAAAGTACGTCGTAACTTCGGTATGCCGCGCCCGGAAGGCTACCGCAAAGCGTGCCGTCTAATGGAAATGGCCGAGCGCTTTAAGATGCCGATCCTGACCTTTATCGATACCCCAGGGGCTTATCCCGGAATCGACGCGGAAGAGCGCGGCCAGTCTGAAGCGATTGCCTATAACTTGGCGGTTATGTCGCGACTGAAAACACCAATTATCTCCACCGTGGTGGGCGAGGGCGGCTCCGGCGGCGCGTTGGCCATTGGTGTGTGCGATGAATTGCAAATGCTGCAGTATTCCACCTACTCGGTGATCTCGCCGGAAGGCTGCGCCTCGATTCTGTGGAAGAGCGCTACCAAAGCCTCTGACGCCGCTCAGGCCATGGGCATTACCGCGGAACGCTTAAAAGAGCTGGGTTTTGTCGACTCGCTGATAAAGGAGCCGCTCGGTGGCTCCCACCGCCACCCGCTCACCACCGCTGAACGGGTCAAAGAGGCGCTTACCGCCAGTCTGGAGCGTTTGCAGGCGATGGACACCGACGCGCTGCTAGAGCGTCGCTATAAGCGTTTAATGAGCTATGGCGCCCCAGCCGCTTAATTTGCTGCAAGGCTTACTCAACGACGCCCTGGCGGAAACCCCGCCGGGGCGCTCTATTTGGGTGGCACTCTCAGGCGGTCTAGACTCCTGTCTACTGCTCGCGTTAGCCGCACAGGTCTGCGAGCAAGCAGGCCGTCACTTGCGGGCAATCCACATCAACCACGGCCTGCAGGCGGCAGCGCAGACGTTCGAAGCGCACTGCCGAGATATGTGCGAGCGTTTAAACGTGCCGCTGACAGTGGTCAATGTGGCGGTAGATGCCCAGGGCGAAGGCATCGAAGGCGCCGCCCGCAACGCTCGCTATGAGGCCTTCTTCGCGACCATTCCTGCGGGTGACACCCTTTGGCTGGCCCAGCATCAGGACGATCAGGCGGAAACCTTTCTGCTCGCCGCTCTGCGCGGCAGCGGACTACGCGGCTTGGCCGGTATGCCCTACCAGCGTGAGGCTCATAGCATCTCCCTGGTGCGCCCCTGGCTCACTGTGCGCCGAGCTGAACTTGAAGCCGCGGCTGAGCTACTTGAGTTGCGCTGGTGCGAAGACCCCACCAATCAAGATATTCGCTTTGATCGCAACCGCCTGCGTCACCGGCTACTACCCGCGATGCGCGAGCGCTGGCCGGCGGCAGAGACTGCGCTGGCGAATAGCGCTGCCCATGCCAGTGAAGCAGATGTGGTGCTTAGTGAGTATTTAGCTGCCGAGCTAACAGAGCTCTTCACCGGAGAAGGGCAGGTAGATGCGCGCGCACTTAGACAGCGCTCCCGTCCCCGCCAGCGGCTGCTGGTGCGCACCTTTTGCCAGCAGCAGGGTTTGCCAACGCCGCCGCAGAAGCGTTTAGAGAGCCTTCTAGATCAACTAACAGCCAAAGCCGATGCTGAGGTGTGCGTTGAGTGGCCGGGGGCGCAGGCGCGTCTATGGCGCCAGCGGCTCTATTTGCTTCAACCTCTTGAACCGCTGCCGCCTTGGGAGGCTAGCTGGGATGGTCAAACGCCGCTGGAGACGCCCATTGGGCCGCTAGGTTGGCAGGTGGCATCATTTCAGCCGCACTCTCAAGTACTAAGAGCGACCTGGCGACAAGGTGGGGAGGTTATTCAACTGCCCAAACGAGGGCGACGCGATCTCAAGCGGCTGCTACAAGAGGCAGATATGCCGCCCTGGGAACGTGAGCGGCTGGTGGTCATCATGCAAAATGAGGCGTGTATTGGGGTGATTTGCCCCCCTGCTCAGCTGCTATGGCAGGCAGAGAGCGTCTTTTTTACCCGTATGACTTCGCCTGCTTAATGATCAGCTTAAAACCGGCAGCTTCCATAAACGCCTGCTCCTGCTCCAAGTCAGTACTCAGTAGGGTGGGTTCATCGCTGGCAGGCAGCGTGATCGTCAAGCTATCGCTGTCAGCGCTTATTTCCGGTAGCGGTGGGGCGCTTTCTGGGCGCGAATGGTTGAGTAGAACGGCTAAACGCAGTAGCCGGGCGAGCTTCTGGGTGATCGCATGCTGCGCATTGGGCAGGGCCTGCCACTCTTTGAGCGGGAATTTGCGGCGATGGGCGCGTACTAAAAACGCCAGCTGCCGCTGTTCAGGGCGTGAAAAACCAGCAAGGTCGGAGTGCTCAAGCAAGTAGGCACCGTGGCGATGAAACTGGCTGTGGGAGATCGCCAGGCCGATTTCGTGCACATGGCTGGCCCATTGCAAATAGCGCCCTTGATCAAGGTTTAGCGACCAGGCATGGTGTACCTGATTAAACAAACGCTCGGCGGTGTCTGCGACATTGAACCCTTGGCGGGTATCAACATCATAGGTGCGCTGCAGCGACTCCAGGCTTTTCGAGCGCGAGTCTTCTGCGGTATTGCGCCCGGCCATGTCGTAGAGCACGCCTTCGCGCAGAGCGCCATCGGCAAAGCGCATCTGGGTTAAATCAAAGGCTTCGAAAATCGCACCAAGAATGGCAATGCCCGCCGGGAAGACTTTGGCGCGGTCGGCTTTGAGGCCATCCAGCGCGACTTTATCCAACTGCTTACACTTTAGCAGCCGTTCGCGCAGCTTCTTCAAACCGCCACGTGTGATAACTCCCTCGTGGGGCGTATCGCCGTGAGCATACAGCACGCTGGCAGCGGCCTTGATCGTGCCGCTTGAACCTACGGGGTCATCCCAGCCCAGGCGCTGGTAAGGACGCTGAATATTGGCGAGCTCCGAAAGGGCGGCAAGCTCAGCGCGGCGCATGCGTTTTTCGTTTAACTCGCCGTCGGGGAAGAAGCGTCGAGAAAAGGTCACGCAGCCCATGCGCAGGCTTTCCAGCGCTCTGGGCTCGAAGGCTTCGCCAATAATAAATTCGGTCGAACCGCCACCAATGTCGACGATTAATCGGCGGCCATTTTCGGCCAGCGCGTGGGCGGCACCTAAGTAAATCAGGCGGGCCTCTTCGCGGCCAGCAATAATCTCGATGGCGTGACCTAACTGAGCCTCGGCGCGCTCGATAAACGCTTGGCTATTATCAGCATCGCGCAGTGCGTTAGTGCCGACAATACGCAAATTGGCATTGGTAATGTCGCTTAAAAACGGCGCAAAGCGGCCCAGACAGTCCAGCGCGCGCTGCATCGCCTCTTCGCTGAGCAGGCCATCATCGTCTAAACCCGCGGCTAGCTGCACCTTTTCACCCAAGCGGGCAACCACCTGTAGGCGTTCATGCTGGTAGTTGGCCACCAGTAGGTGAAAGCTGTTGGATCCCAGGTCTATAGCGGCGAAGCGCTGCGGAGCACCGCTGTCTGCCTCAGCGGCAGAGGTGGCAATGGGGAGCGAAATATCCGTGGGCATGAGCATTCCTTCGTGTTGGCTGTGCCAAGGTTGCGGTGGCCTTTATCTATTGTCAATTGCCAAAGGCTTGCGTTTGTCGCGGCGCTTGACTACCATCGAACTACTGGCTTGATCTGACCTAGTTAGTTAGTGTGTCCACAAGCGCGCCGCTGTCGAGATAAATTGATGTTTTATAAAAGCAATGTTTTAGATAAGTTGCTTAGATAGATCATCTTGCATGCGTCGTTCAAGTACGGCACCTTGGTCGCCCCAGACGTTATTCATTGTTTATCCCGTTAGCGTCAGCCAGAATTCCAAGTCGTCAGATAGCCCACTGGTTCAACCACTCTCCTGTGGGAACCAGATTAAACAAGTGTTAGCACCCTCGAGTTGAGTCTTAATAATGACAAGTACTAGTGTTGTAAGTACTAAGGTTGTTAGCTAAGTCCAATTCCTTTCATCTTCGAGCGCGTGCCTTTACCGGGGTCTGAACGCATCACACGGCGTCACTTTCACGCCTCCTGTCTTACTCCCGGCGCCTGGCGCCCAGCTTCCATGAGCAACTTTCTAACACGCCGATGAATCTCACTGAACTCAAGCAAAAAACCGTTCCCGAGCTCCTCGATATCGCCCGTGAAATGGGTATTGATAACTTGGCCCGTTCGCGCAAGCAGGACATCATTTTCGCCATCCTCAAGAAACACGCCAAAAGTGGCGAGGATATCTATGGCGACGGTGTGCTGGAAATTCTTCAGGATGGCTTCGGCTTCCTGCGTAGCGCTGACAGCTCCTATCTCGCCGGTCCGGACGATATCTACATATCGCCTTCGCAGATCCGCCGTTTCAATCTGCGCAAGGGTGACTCCATTTCCGGCAAAATCCGCCCGCCGAAGGAGGGTGAGCGCTATTTCGCCCTGCTGAAGGTCAGTCAAATCAACTTTGACCGTCCGGAAAATGCCAAGCACAAGATCCTGTTTGAGAACTTAACGCCGCTGTTCCCAGACGATCGTATGCGTATGGAAATCGGTAACGGCTCCACGGAAGACCTTACCGCGCGGATCATCGATCTAACCGCGCCGATTGGTAAAGGCCAACGTGGTCTGCTGGTATCGCCGCCCAAGGCGGGTAAAACGCTGATGTTGCAAAACATTGCGACCTCCATCACGCGCAACAACCCCGAGTGTCATCTGATCGTGCTGCTGATTGATGAGCGCCCTGAGGAAGTGACCGAAATGTCGCGCACCGTGCGTGGCGAAGTGGTGGCGTCTACCTTCGATGAGCCGCCTGCGCGTCACGTACAAGTGGCTGAAATGGTCATCGAGAAAGCCAAACGCTTGGTTGAGCACAAGAAAGACGTGGTCATCCTGCTCGACTCGATTACCCGCCTGGCGCGTGCCTACAACACCGTGGTACCTAGCTCCGGCAAAGTACTCACCGGTGGTGTCGATGCCCACGCCCTTGAGAAGCCGAAACGTTTCTTTGGTGCGGCGCGTAACATCGAAGAGGGTGGCAGCCTGACGATTATCGCTACAGCGCTGGTCGATACTGGCTCCAAGATGGACGAAGTCATCTTCGAAGAGTTCAAGGGTACCGGCAACATGGAAGCCCACTTGGACCGCAAACTGGCTGAGCGTCGCGTATTCCCGGCGATCAATATCCGTCGAAGTGGCACCCGTCGTGAAGACCTGCTGGCCTCTGAGGATGAAATGCAACGCATGTGGATTCTGCGTAAGCTGCTCAATCCGATGGAAGACACCGCCGCCACTGAATTCCTGATTGACCGTCTGAAAGATACCAAGACCAATCTCGAGTTCTTTGAAGCGATGAAGCGCCGCTAGCTTGTCGTAGGAATAAGCGCCGCTAACATAAGATCTAGCGACGCACTTGCCAGCCAGGGAGCGTGCCTTGAAGTATAAAGACTTGCGTGAGTTCATCGCGGCGCTTGAAGCGCAGGGTGAACTCAAGCGTATTTCCGTCGAAGTCGATCCTTATCTGGAAATCACCGAGATTTGCGACCGCACCCTGCGTGCCGGTGGCCCGGCATTGCTGTTTGAAAACGTTAAAGGCCACGACATGCCGCTGCTAGGCAACCTGTTTGGCACCCCCAAACGGGTGGCGCTGGGTATGGGTCAAGACTCGGTAGAAGCGCTAAGAGAAGTAGGTAAGCTACTAGCGTTTCTCAAAGAGCCTGACCCGCCCAAAGGCTTGAAAGACGCCTGGGATAAGCTGCCGATTTTCAAGCAAGTGCTTAGCATGGGGCCAAAAAACGTCAAGCATGCACCGGTGCAAGAAGTGGTGTATGAAGACGACGAGGTCGATCTTGGTCTGCTGCCGATTCAGCACTGCTGGCCGGGAGATGCGGCGCCGCTGGTTACCTGGCCACTGGTGATTACCAAAGGGCCGCACAAGAAGCGCCAGAATCTGGGCATTTACCGTCAGCAGAAAATCGGCAAAAACCGCCTGATTATGCGCTGGCTCTCCCACCGCGGCGGCGCGCTGGATTTTCTGGAGTTTCAAAAGGATCACCCTGGCGAGCCTTTTCCAGTAGCCGTGGCGCTGGGTGCTGACCCGGCGACGATTTTGGGTGCCGTGACCCCGGTGCCCGATTCGCTCTCGGAGTACGCCTTTGCGGGCCTGCTGCGCGGTTCGCGTACTGAGTTGGTCAAGTGCGGCCATGCGGATCTGGATGTACCCGCGTCCAGCGAGATTATCTTAGAAGGCTTTATCTACCCGGATGATATGGCCGCGGAAGGCCCCTTTGGTGACCACACCGGTTACTACAATGAGGTCGACCACTTTCCGGTGTTTACCGTCACGCGGATGACCATGCGGCGTGATGCGATTTATCACTCGACTTACACCGGGCGCCCGCCGGATGAGCCAGCGATTCTGGGCGTGGCGCTTAACGAAGTGTTTGTGCCGATCCTGTGTAAACAGTTTCCCGAAATTGTCGACTTCTACCTGCCACCGGAAGGCTGCTCTTACCGCATGGCGGTGGTCACCATGAAGAAGCAGTATCCCGGCCATGCCAAGCGCGTGATGATGGGGGTATGGAGCTTCCTGCGCCAGTTTATGTACACCAAGTTTGTGATCGTGCTGGATGACGACGTGGACGCGCGCAATTGGGAAGACGTGATCTGGGCGATCACCACCCGAATGGATCCCGCCCGGGATACTGTGATGGTCGAAAATACCCCGATTGATTATCTCGATTTTGCTTCGCCGGTCTCAGGTTTAGGCTCGAAAATGGGCCTAGATGCCACCAATAAATGGCCAGGCGAGACTGATCGTGAGTGGGGCACACCCATTGTGATGGACGATGCCGTTAAGACACGCGTGGATGAACGCTGGGAAGCGCTGGGTATTGGCCTTGAGCTTCCGCCACCTCGTCGTTGAATGCGACGCATCGCTGACCGAACTTGTTAAAAGAGGCTTTCATGAGTGCAAGGACGTTGACTTGCCAAGTCACCGAGGTTGAGAACTTAAACCCCGATGTGTTTGGTGTGACGCTAACCGGACGCGCCGAAGCCATGCAGCATGCGCCGGGGCAATATTTAGAGCTTAAGCTGGACGACACAACCTGGGTGCCGTTTTCGATCGCCAGCGCAGATCGCAGTGATGGTGTTATCGAGCTGCATATTCAGCACTGGCCCGAGCGGGATAATTCCGCGCGGCTGCGTGAACTGCTGCAGGTAGCTAACCAGCTCACGCTGCGTTTGCCCGGTGGTGAGTGCGTACTTGATAGCGAAAGTGAAAGACCGCTGCTGTTGATTGCTGCGGGGACCGGTTTTTCGCAGATGAAAGCCATTGTCGAAGCCGTTCTTGCACGCCAACCGACGCGATCCGTTGACCTTTGGTGGGCAGCGCGGGAGCACCGTGATCTCTATTTAGAGCAACTGGCCAGCCAATGGGCACAAACCCACGACAACATCTGCTTTCATGCGGTGACCGAATCGCCCTTAGAAGAGCGGTTGGCAGAGGGCGAACGGATTACCCATCACCTGGGGCGTATTGACCAGGTGTTGAAAACTGCAGATATCACTCCAGACGCCCACGATGTTTATATCTCGGGGTCGCCCAACATGGTGTACGCCTGCCTGGATGTGCTCGATACAAAAGGCATGAAGCTTGAGAGAGTGTTTTCGGATGTGTTTGCCTACGCACCGCGATCTACTTAATATAGCCTCATATTTTTGACACTCCCCCTGATATAGCGTTGATAAAAAAGGAGGCTAACATGGCCCATCACGACGAAAATTTTAAAGACGATTCTGGATTTCTATCCATTTTTCTTGGCTTGGTAGTGTTGGTTAGCATGAGCGCGCTGCCCGCGACCATTGGTTGGGTACAAGCTTTTAGCGGTTGAGTGTTGCCATTTGCAGCGCTTGCAGGCAGGATAAAGTTATAACGCCATTGCGGTGGCCCAATACCCTGTTTTTACAGGCCCGTTTTACTAACCTGATTCCACTAACTGGAAATAGCGATGCAAACTCTAACGTGCCTTCCTACTGCAAATGTTCTGCCTACCCTGGCTGAGTGTAGTGGTGTGCGCGCTGCATCTTATGGGTATTGGTTTAGCCACGGTGTGCCTCTGGCCGACGGCTAACGTCGCGCCAACAGGCACACCACTCGGTTGCCTGCCGCAAGCACAGAAGCCCCGGTCGGTAACCCCGCCGGGGCTTCTGGCGTTTTTGGGCCTAGTGATTTTCGGCAATAGTTATTCATCATTATTTCATCAAGGAGCAGCATCATGATTTATCGCGCACTGACTAACGCTTTCGCTACCGGTTTTGTGGGTTACGGCTATAGCTGGCGATTTAGCGACGCGCGGTCGGTGCTAGCTGCCACCTCCGACCGTGTTCACTTGGGTGGTCACACAGCCATACGATGTCACACGATTGCGGAGAATTAATCATGAATGCGCCTATCAGTCCTGTTATTAATAAAACCACGGTAACCACTGCCCAAGCTACTTCCCGGCTAACGCCTTCAGCGCCTGAGTCCAATGCCAAAAGGCTGCCTACCCCCGCCGAACTTCGGCAGCGTATCTCGTTAAGTGACCCGTTAGGTGAGCAAATTGCCCGCCAGCGCCACGCTGTACAGCAAATTTTGAGCGGGCACGATGAGCGTTTACTGGTGGTGGTTGGCCCCTGCTCCATTGACGATCCCGATGCGGCGCTCGAATACGCGGATCGCCTGGCTGCGCTAAGCGAAGAGATCAGCGAACGTATTTTGCCGGTTATGCGCGTCTACGTTGAGAAACCACGCACCACCGTGGGCTGGAAAGGGCTGGCCTACGATCCAGACTTGGATGGTAGTGGCGATATGCCCCGTGGGTTGGCGCTCTCTCGTGAACTGATGCATGCCGTCGCCGCACGCGGCCTGCCGGTGGCCACCGAGCTCCTACAGCCGATGTTGGCGGCCTATGTAGACGATTTGTTGAGCTGGGTAGCCATTGGTGCGCGCACCACCGAGTCGCAGTTACACCGGGAGCTTGCCAGCGATTTGTCAGCGGCGGTGGGGTTCAAAAATGCCACCAGTGGCGATGTACAAGTGGCTATCGATGCCATGAGTGCGGCGGCCCACCCGCACCAGCGTTTCGCGGTAGACCCTCAAGGCTACCCGATCGTGCAGCAAACTGCAGGCAACCCGCACACCCACGTGGTGCTGCGTGGTGGGCACGGCGAGCCCAACTATCAGGCACAACACGTACGTGCGGCAACCACCGCGCTGCGTAATGCCGGACAAAACCCACGGCTAATGGTGGATTGCAGCCATGCCAATGCGCGTAAAGATCATCGCCGCCAGAGTGAAGTAATGCTGGATGTATTGGCGCAGCGGCAGGCAGGTGAAGCCAACCTGGTCGCACTGATGCTGGAAAGCCACCTGTTCGAAGGTAAGCAGCCGCTCAAGCCTGGTGCTATGCGTTACGGTGTATCGGTCACCGATGCCTGCGTGGGCTGGGAAACGACCGAACACTTACTTAAAACGGCTGCAGATCGCCTGGCGTAATTGCATTTGTAAACGCTATTACTTGTTTGCCCCGGTCAGCCCCGTATCATAGGGTGTTTGCAGCGATAATGAGGCTGGCCATGGTATTTACCCTAGAACATCACGACCCCGAGACCTACCGCCGTAAAGCCCGCATGATCAGCTTTGCCATGGCGGGGCAACTGATTATTTTTGGCCTCCTGTTCTCAATGCTCCTTACCTCCGCCTTTGGCAGCAGCCTATGGCTCAACGCACTAGGCGTGCTGCTTGGGCTACTGGCCACCAGCGCGTTATTCGCCGTGCTGCGTGAGCGCCCATGGATGACGGAGGTGCGCTATGTCTGGCAGCTCAAACATCACCTCTCGCAAGTCAGTGGCTATCTTTCGCAACTGCGCAAAGCGGTGGAAGAGAACAACCGCACGGCGCTGGATCTGCTTACTTTCTATCACCAGGGCATGGCGCAGTTGGCGGAGCTTAATGGGCGCACCACCGACGACGATGCCGAACGGCTAGCGGAAAAAATGCAGGTTAAAATCAAACGCGAAGAGCTGGGGTTGCCCCTGCAGGTGGAAAGTATCGATACTCACGATCTGCAGGCGTTCAAACGTAGGTAAGCTGCTCAGCAAGCAATAGAATTAATCATACAGGGAGCACGATGTATGAATACGTTAAAAGCATGGGGTGGGGCCATCGCCGCTGCTGGTGTGATTGTGGTGCTTGGGGGTTGTGCAGCAACACCCTCCACAGAAACGAACGCCGCTAACCAAGCAACGCTAGATAACCGGGCGCCTTTTCTGCCCTCGGCGCTTTTTCCTGGCTCTGCGCAGACCTTTGCCGCGTGGCACTGCGAGCCCGCTCAGCAGCACTTAGTGACTGCCACCAATGCCAACGATTTGCGCCTATGGTCGCTGCACGGCGCATGGGAGCTACCCCAAGCAGTCGTGGCCAGCGGCGCCCGCTACCAAGATGGTGAAATCAGCTTCTGGAACCGAGGTGACAAGGCGTTAGTGGAAACGCCGCGAGGGCAGCTGCAGTGCTCGCTAGCCGAGCAGCGTGACGCCTTAACCCGAGCGGCGAAGCCCGGCGTGATGTTCTTTGGCCAGGGTAACGAACCGGGCTGGACGGTTGCGTTAGCGCACGATACGCCGACGCTAACGATGGAGACGAACTATGGGAAAGAGCGCCTTCAACTGCCTTATATGGTTAGCGTTATGGACAATGAGGCTGGTCGGGTCGTGATTGAAAACGCCGACGTAGAGCCCTTTTTTCGCGTACGTATCGACGCTGGGGCCTGTTTCGACAACATGAGCGGCAAGCCTTTCCCCTCTCGCGTTACGCTGACCTACGGTGGGGAGCAGTACAGCGGCTGTGGCCAAGGTATCGCTCCCTAGGCGAACCTAATGAAGAAGTGCCTCAGCAACGATAAACAACACCCTCGGCCCGCCACTCTTGCGCCACAAAATCGCTGGCGCACAGGGCAGAGGTGTTGCCAGCGGCACGGGCGGCGAGACGCGATAGTGTTTCCATCTGAATGTCGCGGCTGCTCTCCAACTGCTCGCTCACCGCTAAGGGTTGCCAGTGTTCATCCTCTAGGGTTGCCAGGGTAAAGCTAAACGGATGAAAGCCTGGGAAGCCGAGTCGAATATCGGTGGCGATCAGCGTTTCTTTTCCCTCTAGCTGCCGTGTTTCGTAGCGCAGGAAAGGTCCCGTAAACCAGGTTAAGCGCTGCCCTTGCTGGCTGGCCAAGGCGAACGTTTCTAGTTCAGCGTTACGAACCAGCGGCTCAAGACTCGGCTGACGGTCATCGTCAAACACACTGATCAGGCTTTCATAATAGCGATCCCCGTCAATCACCGTGGCGCGCCATAGCACAATGTTAAACGGCGTTGGCTGTATCAGTAGCGGAGCCTCTTCCAGCCCCTGCTCCGCCAGGGCCGGGGTGAGACGTTGCTCTACTACTAACTTCGCACCTGCTGCCATCATTAGGTAAACACTTGTGATGGCCAATCCCCATGTGCAAGCTTTACGTACCCGTTGAGAGACCAAGGCGATCCCCAGGGAGAGTAACAGCGGCAGCGTATAGAACGGATCGATAATAAAAATAATTGGCCATGCAGCGGGAGCGAAATCAAGGGGCCAAAGCAGCTGGGTACCGTAAGTGGTCAGCGCATCAAGCAGTGGATGGGTAATCAGAATAAGCGCAAAAAAGCACCACCAGCGGGGCAGGCTAATATCTTTTGCGGGAGCAAATCGCGCGCACAGCAACGCCAACAGGGTAGCTAACCCTGTTAGTACAAAAAGCGAATGGCTAAAACCACGATGCTCGGTGACATTGGCTACGGCATCGCCATAATCCAACGCTACATCAAGATCGGGCAGTGTGCCCAGTACAGCGCCGATGAGAATGGCCTTCCGGCCAAGGCGTTGGCCCAGTATGACCCCACCAATGGTTGCGCCAAGTGCGGCTTGAGTGACTGAATCCACAGGTTTCTCCGACGAGTAAACCCAGCTAAGATAAACGTTATAATTTAATTATACAGCGTTGTAGCGATTTATTTTCGCTGTCACGTTTCTGTAAAGTATAGCCAAGGCCGTTTTTATCAGGAGTCGATATGCAATATCTACATACCATGGTGCGTGTTAGTGACCTAGATGCTTCGTTGCGTTTTTACTGCGATCTGCTGGGTCTTAAGGAAGTTCGCCGTAAAGAGAATGATAAAGGGCGTTTCACGCTGGTGTTTCTGGCCGCACCAGAAGATGAGCCACGCTCCGATCGGCTGACGGCTCCGGAACTTGAACTGACGTATAACTGGGATCCGGAAGAGTACACAGGCGGGCGTAACTTTGGCCACCTAGCTTACCGGGTGAATGATGTTTATGCGCTCTGCCAACACCTTCTGGACAACGGCGTGACGATTAATCGCCCGCCCCGTGATGGTCATATGGCGTTTGTTAAATCACCGGATGGGATCTCTGTAGAGCTGCTGCAGAAAGGCGATGCCCTGGCGCCACAAGAGCCATGGTCCTCCATGGAAAACACCGGTAGCTGGTAGCTATTCCAGAAAGCGCTATTACACAAAGAACGATGACATAAAGAACGATGACACAAGGAAAGTTGACCATGACCATGAAAGGTTGGTGTTTACTGCCAATGCTCGCTTCCGCTGCGTTACTGTTAAGTGCTTGTAGCAGTTCACCAGGGCCAAGCACTGCGCCGCAACCAGGGCCGGGTGACGCTTCGCTTTCGGGCGCTATCGTCGACCAGCGTTGGAATTTATTACTGGTGGGAACTGATGAGCGGCTCTCCATGCCGGAAACGCCATTTTTCAAGATTGCGAATGATGGAAACGTCAGCGGCCACGACGGCTGTAATCGCTTTAGCGGTGAAGTAACACTCGGTGAGAACCAGCGTATTGAGTTTAGCCAGTTAGCCACCACGCGCATGGCGTGCCCGCAAATGGCTGATGCCAAGCGGGTCACTGATATGATGGAGACCGCCTATCGGTATTTGATTGACCATGACCGGTTGGTCTTCTTTGGCCCGGATAGTCGCGTTTTAGGCGGCTGGCGCGAAGGTAATTAATCTCGCCGGTTAGCCTTCAAAAGGCGGATTGAAGCGGGCGATAAAGCACGCATCAATCCGCTTTTTCCACTGCCATACCCACTTGCCTGATACCCCAAAGCCACCGCGGCTGGCAATCGCGCGGCCGTCGCCGGTGCCAATCAGTGACAACACGCGTTTGGGTGGCTGCCAGGCGGCCAACGGTTCACCGTGGCAGCCCCGGCGTATGTTGTCAGCTAAGTGTGGCCCCATGCGCACTGCGTATACACCCGCGTTGGGCAGCGCTGGGGTAAACGCTGCGCAGTCGCCAGCGGCAAAAATCTTCGGCTGGCCGGTGACCTCCAGCGTGTTGTCTACCCGGATAAAACCGTATTGATCCAACGGCAGCACAGTGCCCGCCAACCAAGGGTGGCCGACAGCGCCCGTTGCCCAGAGCACGATATCCGCATCGATGCGGATATCGTCATGGGTGGTTACTCCGCCTTCAACCAGTGTTTCTCCGCGTTGCTTAACGTGAACGGTAATGTTTGCCTTTGAGAGCGAGCGTCGGATTAGCCAGCGAGGCACGCGCCCGGCCCCGGGCAAGAGTGTCTTAGCGGCGCTGAGCAGATGCCCCTCCCAATGAATATCCGGGCGCTGTTGGCGCAGTTGAACCAATACACTCATCAGTGTTTCACAGCCCGCGGCACCGCCTCCTACGCCTACCACTCGTTGAGAGCCGCCACTGGGTAAGTGGCTAAGCTCATTTTTCAGCACTTGCCAGCGTTGGTGTAGGCTGCTTAATGGGCGCATGGCGAGTAGCTTGGGTAGATTCTCTCCATGCTGCTGGGGAAGCGCCAGGGTTGAGCCGATATTGAAGGAAGCTACGTCAAAAACAACGCGCTCGCCATTCGCTAGCGCTACGTAACGCTCCTGGGTGTTGATCGTGATCGCTGGGGATAGAATTAATCGGGCGTTGGCTCTTTTGCACAATGCCGCCACGTCGATTTGTGTCTCGCGCAGCGTACACTCTCCCGCTAGCCATGCGGGCACGCTGCCGGAGTAAGCTGCTAGAGGACTATCGCTCACCATGGTAATCGCGATGTTGGAGTCAGGTTGTTTGGCAAAGGCTTCGAGTACAAAGGCGTGGGCATGACCCGCACCAATCAGTAATAATTGCTGCATGGGCATCGCCTATTTGAATGGAAAGAGCTGTCGAGTGCTTAGCAGAGAACGACCTGATTTTTACCCGCCATTTTGGCCAGATACATGCCTTGATCCGCCCGCTCAAGCAACTGGCGGGGCTGGTCGCCGGGTTGGGCTAGGGTCAGGCCAATGCTAATCGTTAATTGGCCGGCGATGGAGAAGGCGTGTTGCTCCACGTTGTGGCAGAGTCGGTTAGCCAGCTTTAGGCTGGTGTCTTGGTCAAGCCCCTTGGATACGATGACGAACTCTTCGCCTCCCCAGCGCCCGAGATGGTCATCATGTCTCAACGTTTCCTGCACTAAATGCGACATATCACGCAAGATATCATCGCCGGTCGCATGCCCATAGGTGTCGTTAATTTTTTTAAAATCATCAATATCAAACATCAACATGGCAAAACCGACTGACGAATGGATTAAATCGTCAATCACCAACTCTGTGTAGTAGCGATTCCAACATTTCGTTAAGGGGTCGGTATGGGCCAGGCCCTCAAGGCGTTGGTTAGTCTTGGTTAGTTGGCGATTGACGTGAACGACCTCCTGGGCCGTTATGGCCACTGCCAAATCGTCGGCCAGCTCAATCATCATGGAGGCTTCCAGCGGCATCCAATAACTCAAGGAGTCTTGAAGCGTCGTATCAGCAACCAAAGTGGGGAGGAGCGGCTGTTGGCGAAACAGAAATAACCAGCCTAACGAGGCATTCGCGACGCAGAGCTGGGCCGCCAAGCCGCCTTGGCAGCTGCCATTTAGCTCGGCAATTTCGTCATGGGCGTTGTGCTGGTTCAATTGCTGTAACTGATGAAATAACCGGTGATTGGAGGGGCATTCGCCAAAGCAGTGGAGATCGCCCTGATAAGCCAACGCGATGCCTTCGGCCTGAAAAATATCGCACCAGCTAGCACCATGATGATGCAAAATATCATCAATGGAAGTCAGTCGTTTAATATCTCTGGATAGCAGTCTGCGGCGCGACTTTAAACCTAACTGGCGAGTGGTCATACGTTCCGCTTTTAACAAGCGTAAGCGTTGGGAAGCAATATCGATGAGTAGCTGGATCCACTTGCTAGGCCCTGCGTAGACTGCAGAAGGGTGCCCAATATACCCCCACACTTCATGTTCGCCATGTAGCTCATAAAGTTGCAGCTCTGAGGCAGCTAGATCGTCGTAACAATGAATAGCGAGCAGCGCGTGGTGAGAGGCCAGGGTACTTTCCAGTGGGTAGCAGTATGCCAAACGAAGATTTCCTGTGCTCAAGCGGCGATAAAGTGCCACTGGTTGACCCTGAGTAAGCGCATGAAGCGTTTTGGCCAGTAGTTCAAAAAGCTCAACAGGAGTCGCCGAGCCGCATAGTAGGGCCAGCTCATGACACAGGTTGTCGATATTTTGCACTGATGGAGATAGTGTGCCACTCATCCTGAATGACTCCTCAAGCGCCGCGATTCAGCGCTTAGCATAACCACTCGCCTGATACTACTAAGCGAAAGCTCGAAATTGAATTAATGATTCAATCAAAAGGTGAACAGTTATTCAACTATTATTGAACAATCGCTTCACATTGGCGGCATGAATGAAAAAATCATGTTCGCCGAGCGTCTAAAAGCGGCGCTAGAAGCAGCCGGTTACGAAGCGCGACCGTCAGTGCTTGAGCGGGAGTTTAACCTGCGCTACTGGGGAAAGCCGATCACGTTTCAGGCCGTTAGGCGCTGGCTGCGCGGTGACTCAATCCCCAGCCAGGATAAGCTTCAGGTTCTGGCCCGCTGGCTGTTAGTCGACCCGCACCACTTGCGCTACGGCGATGGTGGCACCGCTTATACCGTCAGCGAACCTCCCGCAAGTTGGGACATTTCATCGACCAATGAGGAGCGCCAATTGCTGTCACTCTACCGGGGGCTCCCCGCTGCCCAGCGTAAAGTAGTGCGCGAAATTATTGAAACATTCGCCAACGTGCACTCGCCTGCTAATGGCCGAAACGATTAGTCGTGCTGCTTTTTCCTAACTATATTTTCAACATAGTGCACTAGGTGTCAATTTTTTTAGCTGAATTGTCACCGCGTCGCCAATTGAAGTAGCGCTTCAATATCGCCAGCACCCGTTCAGGCTTGTGGGCGTTTTTCCACACCCCGGCGGTGGCCTTGGCCGCCTCGCCCAGCGTGGGGTAGGGGTGAATGGTACCCAGCAGCTTATTGAGGCCCAAACCATGCTTCATGGCGATGGTAAACTCTCCCAGCCATTCGCCGGCATTTTCCGCCACGATAGTTGCACCGAGAATCTTGTCTCTGCCGGGCACGGTAAGCACTTTGATGAAGCCTTGGGTCGCGCCTTCGGCGATGGCCCGGTCGCTTTCGCTCATGGCGTAGTGGGTGACCTCAAAGGCAATGCCTTGTGCTTTAGCCTCTTTTTCGTTTAACCCCACCCTGGCCACTTCCGGCTGCACATAGGTGACCGCAGGCATATAACGGTTATCCACCGCAAAGCTTTTTAGCTCGCCAAACAGCGCATTGACGGCCGCGTGCCACGCCTGGTGAGCCGCAGCGTGAGTGAGCTGATAAGGCCCTGCTAAATCACCACAGGCCCATATATTCGGCAGGCGGGTTTGCAACCGCTCGTTGAGTTCAAGTGTGCCCGCCTGGGTGGTGGCGATGCCCAGCGCTTCTAACCCTAAGCCTTCTACGTTGGCTTGGCGTCCCGCGCTAACCAGCAGGTAGTCAAAGGGAAGCACCTTGCGCTCACCGTGATATTCCACTGCTAGCTGATAGTCGCCATCGTCGTTGATAACTTCCAGCGCCTTGGCGTCGGTCATCACCGTCACACCTTCGTTAACCAACGTGCTTTCGATCAGCTCGCCGACCTCTGGATCTTCGCGGCCCAGCAGTTGGGAAACGCCTTCTACCAGGGTGACGTGGCTACCCAGACGGGCAAAACTTTGGCTTAGCTCGCAGCCAATCGCACCGCCGCCCAGCACCACTAAACGCTTGGGCAGCTCCATTAGTGACCAAAGATTTTCAGAGGTTAAAACGGGCGCGCCGACAATCCCGGGTAGCGGAGGCACCCTTGGCCGTGCACCAGTAGCCAGCACGATATGTCGAGCGGTCAGAGTTTTATCGCCGACCTGTACTCCCCAGGGAGAGGTGAGCTTGGCCTGCTCTTGGTACACCTCAACGCCTAGGCCGTTATAGCGCTCCACGCTGTCGTGGGGTTCGATATCGCTAATCGCCTGTTTCACATGGCCCATCACCTTGGCAAAATCGACCTGCGGCTCACTGGAGGCCACCCCGAATCGGTGGGCGGTGCGAATCTCATGGGCGGCGCGAGCGGCACGAATGAGCGCTTTAGACGGAACGCAGCCAGTATTCAGGCAGTCGCCACCCATCTTGTGTTTTTCCACCAGCGCCACTTTGGCGTTCACGGCGCTGGCGATATAGCTGGTGACCAGCCCTGCCGAGCCGCCACCGATCACTATAATGTCGTAGTCAAAACGCGCTGGCCGGGTAAAACCTTTATATGCTTTGCGCTTCTGCACCAGTTGTACAATGCGCCGAGCTATCCAGGGGAAGATGGCCAGCAGTAAAAACGATGCGATAAGCGTTGGTGAAAGGATGCCCCCCAGGCTCTCTAAATCACCTAGCTGCCCACCCGCATTCACATAAATAGCGGTGCCGGGAAGCATAGCAACCTGGCTTACCCAGTAAAAAGTGATGGTTTTGATGCGTGTCAGACCCATGACCAGGTTGATCATAAAGAACGGAAACACGGGCACTAAACGCATGGTGAAGAGATAGAGAGCACCGTCGCGCTCTACGCCCCGATTCACTGAGGCAAACTGGCGCGGAAAACGTTTTTCGATCGGGCCGCGGAAAAGAAACCGTGAAAGTAGAAAAGCCAGCGTGGCCCCCATGGTGCTGGCGAAGGAGATAATCAGCAGCCCCCAACCTAAACCAAATAGCGTACCGCCAAGCAAAGTCATCAGCGTGGCGCCCGGCAGTGAGAGCGCGGTTATCACTACATAAACGGCAAAAAAGATCCCCGCTACCTGCCAAGGGTTTTGATTAAATGCCGTTTGGAAGTCGCTTTGGTACGCTTTGATGGTTTCCAGGGTGAACCATTGATGGGCACCGCTTATGAAAAACACGCCCATGGCGGTGATCAGTAGCGCTGCAATAATCAAACGTTGTCGGGTCACAATAAAGGCTCCAGCGCTAATAAGGTAAGTATCGGTGGTTACTGAGTGAGGAGAGAGCCCGTTTCCTTACATCGACACGGCCAAACCTTTCCAGCGCTGCCAGTCTTCGGGGCGATCCACATCCCAAATAGTCGCAGGGTAGGCGGCGTGAAGGCCTAGTGTCTCAATGCGCTGCTGAGTGGTGGTCAGCACGCTTTGGGTACCCCAGGGGATATCTTCAAACAACGCGGGGTAGTCTTGGCGGGTGCCCACAAAACCGTAGCCGCCATCTTCGGCGGGTAAAATCACCACCTCAAAGCTGGTCAACTGCTGCGCGCAGGTGGAGATCAGCGCGCTGGTAATACTCGGGCAGTCACTGCCCATGAGCATGGCAGGCCCTGGGGTACTGTTCAGAGCATGGCGAACCCGTGTGCCTAAATCGCCGTCTGGCTGGGCGCTTAACGTCACACCAAACGTCTCGCGAAGCTCGGTAAAGAGCGGGTGGGCGTGATCAAGCGCCGTCCATAGCGTGACATTTTCGGCAGACAGCGCTTTGCAGGCATTAGCGACACAGTGGCGTACCAGTTCCGCGTGGGCGTTGGCAGCACCTTCTAAACCTAGCAGGGGCGACAGACGTGTTTTAGCCAGCCCCGCCAGCGGCGCTTTTGCCAGAAGGTGAAGGTGGGGTATTTCAGCGGGCATCGCGATACTCCTTGGCGAGTTGGGTTGCGCTAACGCCGCGCCAGTAGCGGTAGCGCAGCCGCCACATCAGTAGGATGGTTTTCCAAGCGCCGAACTCATCCCAGCGCCTTCCCGAGCTTATCACTTTGGCCCCCAGGCAGGCGGGGGAAGAGAGCTTTTTGAGTCGTTTGGAGAGTTCAATGTCTTCCATCAGTGGCTGTTCGGGAAAGCCACCGACGGCTTTGAAGGTGCTCGCGCATATAAACATGCCCTGGTCGCCGGTGGCGATGCCGGTGAGTCGCGAGCGCTGATTCATCATCCAACCCACCATGGGCAGCCAGCCGCTGCGGCCTGAAAGCTCAATATCAAAGCGCCCCCAGGCGTGGCGGTTAAGCGCTTGGGTTATCTGCTCAACGGCGTTCTTGGGCAGTTGGGTATCCGCGTGTAGGAACAGCAGCGCCGATGCGCTGGCATGCTGGGCGCCCAGATTCATTTGCAGTGCCCGCCCGGCTGGGCTATTGAGCACTAGATCTGCCAGTGGTTGGGCGATTTTAACGCTGTCATCTTGGCTTCCGCCATCCACCACAATGACTTCGATGGGCATAGAAAAACGCAGTGGCTGAAGCGGCGTCAGGGCCGCCTCAATGCCCGCGGCCTCATTAAGCACCGGTATCACTATGCTGAGGTGGGGAGGTTTTTCAGCCAAGCTCAATGACAGGCCCTCCCGCCGCGTTGGCATCCGCGTGGTCGTGGGTAACCAGTAGCGCAGGCAGGCCTGCCTCACTCAGTTGGCTAAACACCAGCGTGCGCATTTCCTGGCGCAGCGCGGTATCCAGTTTGGAAAACGGCTCATCCAACAGCACCGCCCGTGGCTTGGAAAGCAGTAGGCGCATCAACGCCACGCGGGCCTGTTGACCACCGGAAAGGGTGGCAGGGTCGCGGGCTTCATAACCTGCTAACCCCACTTGCTCAAGCGCTTGGGTGACCTGTTGGCGCTTACCTTTGATATGGCGAGGTAGCCCAAAGCGCAAATTTCCGCCTACGCTTAGGTGCGGAAACAACATCGGATCCTGAAATAAAAGTCCAATGCCGCGTTTTTCAGCAGGCAGGGTGTCCAGGCGCTGTTCATCAAGATAAAGCTGGCCCTGGGCCTGGAAGGCGGGCGAGAGAAAGCCCGCCAAGTAAGCCAGCAGGGTTGATTTGCCCGAACCAGAGGGGCCCATTACGGTTAACACCTCACCCGGTTGGATAACGCTGTCGAGTGCTAGCAGCGTCTCTCCATGCAGCGATATGTTTAGCTGCTTAATGTGAAGCTGCTGGGTGTGAAGCCGCTCTGTGTGAAGGTTAGCATTCACTATCATACTACTCCTCGCATGTTGCGCCGCTTAGACCACATCAACCGCGGGATCATCAGTGCCAAGCTAAAGCCGATAAAGGGCAGCAGCGCTTGTAGTAGCGCCAGTACGGCAATTAAGCGTCGATTGCCACCGGATGCCATGGCTACTGCTTCAGTGGTAATGGTGGGAACGCGCCCGCCGCCCAGCAACAGCGTGGGTAAATATTGGCCGATACTCACTGCTAAACTGACCGCGCAGGCGGTGAGCAGTGGGGCCAGCAGCAGTGGCAGGCGTACCCGACAAAAAGCTCGCCATGGGCTAGCCCCAAGGGAGTGAGCAACTTGCACCCAGCGTGGATCCAGACGCCGATACGCTTCGGACAGCGATAAATACAGATAAGGCGCCACAAACAGTAAATGGGCCGCAACCACTAACGCCCATTGGGGACGAACACTAATACTCTCCGCCGCGACTACCAAGCCAAACAGAAAGGCGACCTGAGGCACGATAAGCGGAAGATACAGCAGCCACTGGGAGCGGCTAACCGGTAAATGATGGCGCGCCGCGTTCTCAAGGGTTGCCACTACCAGCACGGCGGCAATCAGCGTCGCTGCTAGCCCAACGCTAAGTGTATTCAGCAGCGGTGTGGTCACACTGGGCAAAATGCGCTGCCAGTGATCCAGAGTAAACGTGCCGGGCAAGGCATCAGGAAAGCGCCAAAAACCGGCGACTGAAAAAATCACCAGCCCGCCAATCGCGCTGATGGCCAGCAGCGTCGTGGTGGTCAGCAGCACGCGGCCGCCAACGGCAATAGCAATAGAGCCGGAGCTTCGGGCCCCATTCACCAACCAGCCTTCGCTGATCCGCTTGACGCACTGCTCGCCCAGCCACCAGGTCAAGAGTGCCGCAAGCGTGACGCCGAGTTGTAATACCGCCCCTGCGGAGGCCATATAACGGCGATCCAAGTCTGGATCATTAAACCAGCCAAGAATCGACACGCTAAGTGTGGGGGGCAGCGTCGGGCCGAGAATCATGGCCATATCGACCACCGAGGTGGCGTAGGCAACCACCGCATAAACCGGCAGCCGAATTAACGGATAGAGCGCCGGGAAGACACTTTTCAGCCAGGCGATATTCGCCGAGTAGCCCAGTGAACGTGCCAAAGTCACACGCTTTTCAGGGCCCAACTGGGGCAGTGCTGCAAGGCACATCAAGAGTAAAAAGGGCACCTCTTTAAGCACCAGCCCCGCCATCAGTGCCAACCCCATGGGGTCGTTGACGATCAGCAAATCTGGCGGACGCTCCCAGCCGGTCAACCCAGGGGAGACCCAGCGAACGAACAGCCCGGAAGGGGTGATAAGAAAGGCCAAACCAAAGGCCACCGCTGCGTGGGGAATGGCCAGCAGCGGTGAGACCAGCCGCCGAATGCCGCGGTCTAACCAAGTGCCACGGCTGGCGGCCAAAAACAGCACCACGATGGATAGCGACACCAGTGTGGTGATTAGCCCACTCGTATAGCTCAGCAGTATGGAGCGGTATAACCCAGGGCGCTGCCAAAGCGCCTGCCAGGCGTCAAAGTGAAACGTCTCGCCGCCAAGTACAGGTAAGTAGCCAAACGCCGGGAGAATGACCATCAGCAGGCCCGCCGCTAACGGCACTACCAATACGCCGATCAATATCCATGGGGCCAGACGAAGCAGCATCGACTAGTTCACGTAGCGTTCTTGCCACGCCTCAGCCAGGGCATCGACCCAGCTGGGGTGAGGCTGGCCGAGCACCTCGCCAAGCTCTTTGGGCGGCAGTGTGGCGATGCCTAGATCAATATTGTCGAACAGAGCGCGCTCCTCTGCAGTGAGCTGCTCCATCGCCAGCACAGTGTTACTTCCCCACACCTCTGGGTCTTGTTTTTCCGCCTGCGCTTCGGGTGACATCAAGTAATTGGCCACCACCATAGCGCCTGCCTTATGTTCGGCGTTATAGGGAATCGCCATAAAGCTCATATTGCCGATCATACCGCTATCATGAACGTAGCTGCGCACCGTGTCGGGAAGCTCATAGTTGGCGATAGCCCCAGACGCTTCCGTGGTGCTGAACGACAGCGCGATGCTGATTTCGCTGTCGCCCATTAAGCTGCGCAGATCGGCGCTGTTGGAGGGGAACGCCCGGCCAGAGCGCCACAGGTGGGGGTGAAGCTCATCCAGGTACGCCCAAAGCGGTTCGGTGGCTGCGTCAAAATCTTCTGCCTGCATCGGCTGGTAGAAAATGCGGGTGTCTTCGCCTAGCTCTAACAGCGCCTGGGTAATAAAAGCGTTGCCCAAAAAGTTCGGCACCTGCGGGTAGGTAAATTCACCGGGGTTCTGTGCCGCCCAGTCCAGCAGCTCTGGCATGTTGTTCGGGTGCTCTTCTACCAGCGCCGTATCGTAGTAAAACACCACCTGAGAACTGCTCCAGGGCGACTCCAGGCCATCTATTGGAATCGTCCAGTCGTAACGCACGGCAGGGGTGTTGTCCGGGTCGGTGAGCGGGTAGTTGGGCAGTGAATCCGACCAGGGCCCGAACAGTAGGTCGTTGTTTTTCATAGCGGCAAAATTTTCGCCGTTAATCCAGACCATATCGACACTGCCGGTGTTGTCATTACCCGCCTGTTTCTCCGCTAATACCCGCGACACCGCTTCGGAGGTGTCGCCGAGTTTAACGTGAACCAATTCGATGCCATATCGCGCATCTACCTGCTGTGCCACCCACTCAATATAAGCATTGGTGCGTGCTTCACCGCCCCAGGCATTCCAGTAAACGGTTTGGCCTTCGGCTTCTGCCACGACGCTTTGCCAATCACTAGGGTCAGGGTTGGCCATTGCAGGAAGCGTAAAGGCTAGCATCGCTGTGGAAATAGTTGTGGCTAGCGTTGTTGAAAAAATCGCATGCAGCGAGTGACGGTTAATCGGCATCGCACACCTCATTAGTAGGGAAAGAAAAATCGTTATAGAGAGGCTTGCAGGCACTGAAGCTCGCTATGAACGTGATCAATAACCGGCAGCGAGAGGTAGTGCTCAACGCGGTCGCGCACGTGGTCAATCACGGCGGGGTCGGTGAGCTCTGCCGACCAGTCTTCACCGCACTGCTGGGCATCTTTGGCGTTTAAGTGCTGGGCGCGCCACTTGGCACACCAGGTCAATGACCAGAGCCAGGTAGCGCGGCGGCAGGCGACCAGGGTGTCGGTATCGGGCGACTCATTTATGTCGGCTTGCCAGCGGCGGTAAAAGCTAATCACGTCGCTTAGCGATAGCACGGCTTGGCTGTTGAGGTCCCAAGTGGTCGAGGTGTAAAGGCTGGTGTGAGCAAGATCGATACCCGGTAGGCCGTAGCGGCACTTCTCTAAATCCACCAACACCGCGCGGCCATCGTCGCGGATTAAGAAGTTGCCAGGGTGGGTGTCAAAGCTAATCAGTGTCGGCGTGGCATCGCTTAAGCGAAGCGGGAGCAGATCCAGCTCCTGTTTAATGCGCTGAGTGACTTTGCTCGAAAGCTGGGCATCGCCCAACCAGTTCGCCTGCTGGCGCACCTCGTCGACCATCGCCTGCCATGGGTCTTTAGGAGCAAGCAGTGGTGCCTGCTTCGCGACACTGGGCAGCGGTTGGCGGTGCAGACTCGCCAAGGCGTCGGCGATGGCGGGTAAGTCTTCCGGCAACTTGGCCAAACGACCACGAATAGCTTCGACCAGCAGCCCGCCCCGGGGCAATGTCTCGCTCGGCGGCAGGGTGTCATAAAGTGTTGGCGTGTGCCCGCCAGGGCTAGAGCGCTGGTAGCAGGCTGTCTGATAGGCAAGGTTCTCTGCAGGCGGCAGGTTCATCTGACTCTGCTTCGGTAGCCGCGCCACCCAGTCATCGCCTTCGCGATGAATCCATACGTGATCGTGAGCCAGACCGGTATCCGCCATTGGTGTAAGCTCACGGTACACAATCCCGGCCCGCTTTAATTCGGTTGCCAGCGCCTGTAAACGCGCTTCAGTTGGTGTCGGCATAGAGCAGTCCGTGTCGTTGCTGAATCAGCGATGCCACTTAGTGGCCGTTCTTGTACCAACCTTACACCTTTGGTAAGAAAATGTGGTTAGGGCGCGGTGGAATAGGGCGAAAATGCTTAGATTGGTTAAGGTGTTGTCGCTGAGTGCCTATACCGTTAACAGACCCTAGTTTTGCATGGGGATGTCATCTTTCCAGCGAAACCCAACGCCACCAGCTTTCCAGATGCCATCGCGATTAAAGGGGTGAGGCCCGGCTAAATTGATGTACTGCGGCAAGCCAAAGTGAGGTGCCAGGTTCTGTTTGGACTTGATAGTGACGCGATCCATAATCCTTAGCCCTTGTTCTTCGGCCGACATATGCGCTTCAGGCGCAGCCCTGTGAGCCATTGCCCAGTTATCAACGTAGAGTAAATCCCCCGTTTGATAGTAATAACGGATCCCGTAATCCTTTTCGAAAGACGCCTCCAGGAGATCGTTATAGTCATTGAAAAGCTGTTTCATTTCATCTTCGTTGAGCAAACGAAGATGATCGACAGAGGCGGGGGCCTGTTGTAGCTCATCGATAGCCACGCCTTCTTCGGGTAGCCGCTCTATCACGGCGCCGGTCATTCCCAAATGAAGCCATACGCTCTTGCGCCCCGAAATAGGATGGGTATGGACGACGGGGTGACTGACGCCTGAATCAGAATTCACAGAGACAAGCCGTTCCCAAAACGCCTGCTTTTCCTTTGGTAGCACGTCGAAGGCTGCACCCTGATGAGCAAAGTGCGTTCCGCCGCCTTTTTCAGGTGCCTGCGCCATGTAGTAGGCGGAATGAGAAAACGTCGCTGCTTCGAAGCTGCCATCGTTATGCCACTGGGGGCCAACGCCGAGGATGCCGTAGCGCTTGTCATTGGAGCAGCGGAATATGTCCCGGTTCATGTCAGGCGTGGCGGGATGGACGCCATGAGTGGAATGAATTTCCCCCGCGCCCCACCATTTACTTGCATTGACCAGTTCATCTGCCGAGAGATCCGTTTGGTGTTTAAAGACGATGAAGCCCCGGTTCGCCATTTCCACTTCTAACGCTTCGATGACTGGTTCGGAAAGTCGTGAGCGAACGTCAGCGCCGTAAATCTCGAGGCCAAGCGGTTCCAGCTGTTTGACCGTTAGGCCAGCTTCCTCAAACAGCGCGATACGGCTAGGGTCGAGCGGCGGTATGGTGGGAGGCGTGTTGCTAAATTTGTCTGTTGTTGCCATATTCGAGTGACCTCGATAGTTGAATGCGCAATGGCTCCGTTCAATTTACGATATTGATAAGCCCTCTCAGGATCAGAGCCAAACGAGCCTATACTCATTTGGTCAGGTCGTTATGGGGTTTGTTCCTGATGCAATCAGTGCTTTGGCTGTAGGGCGAAACTAAAAACGGCACCTTTTCGGGTGCCGTTTTCGATGCTTAGCGTGTGATTATAAAGCCTCAATCTTGGCTTTTTGCTCTTCTAATAGCTGTTTGGTGGCTTGGAATTCGGCCAGCTTGCCACGCTCTTTTTCGACCACGGACACCGGCGCTTTGGCGATAAAGCCGTCGTTGCCGAGTTTTTTCTCGATGCCACCGATCAGCTTGTCCTGCTTCTCGATCTCTTTACTAAGGCGGGCGATTTCGGCGTCTTTGTCGATGAGATCTGCCATCGGCACCAGCACTTCCATATCACCCACTAACTGCGTGGCTGAGAGTGGGGCATCATCCGGGTTTTCAAGCCAGGTAACGCTTTCCAGCTTGGCGAGCTTGGACAGGAAGTGGCGGTTGCTCTCAAGGCGCTCAGCGTCTTCAGTCTTGCCTTTGGTCAGCAGCACATCAAGCGGTTTACCGGGGGGGATATTCATCTCTGCGCGGATATTACGCACGGCGATAATCACACCTTTTAACCACTCGATATCCAGGCTGGCCTGATCATCGATTTTGCTTTCGTCGACTTCCGGCCAGGCTTGCAGCATGATCGACGCATCGTCACCCATATATACACCCGCCAGCGGCGAGACACGCTGCCAGATCTCTTCGGTGATATAGGGCATCATCGGGTGAGCAAGGCGCAGAATGGCTTCGAGTACGCGTACCAGCGTGCGACGTGTTCCCCGCTTGGCCTCTGCCGTAGCATTTTCGTCCCATAAAACAGGCTTAGAAAGCTCCAAATACCAGTCGCAGTACTCGTTCCAGACGAATTCATACAGCGCTTGGGAGGCGTGGTCGAAGCGGTACTCGTCCATCGCCTTGGTGACCTGGGCTTCGGTTTTCTGCAGCTGCGAGATAATCCAGCGGTCGGCCAGGGAAAGTTCGACTTCTTCGCCGCTAGTACCGCAATCTTCGCCTTCGGCGTTCATCAGTACGTAGCGCGAGGCGTTCCACAGCTTGTTGCAGAAGTTGCGGTAGCCATCCAGGCGGCTCATATCAAACTTGATATCACGCCCGGTGGTGGCTTGGGAGAGGAACGTGAAGCGCAGCGCATCGGTGCCGTGGGCTTCAATGCCGTCTTTAAACTCGTCCTTGGTGGCTTTAGCGATTGCCTTGGCCTGCTTCGGCTGCATCATATTGCCGGTGCGCTTTTCGAGCAGTTCATCCAGCGTGATGCCGTCGATCAGGTCGATGGGGTCGAGTACGTTGCCTTTGGACTTGGACATCTTCTGCCCTTGGCCGTCGCGCACTAAGCCGTGTACGTAAACCGTCTTGAACGGTACTTGGTTGGTGAACTTCAGGGTCATCATGATCATCCGGGCGACCCAGAAGAAGATGATGTCAAAACCGGTGACCAGCACGCTGGAGGGGTGGAAGGTCTCCAGCTCCGGCGTTTCTTCCGGCCAGCCAAGGGTGCCAAAGGTCCATAGGCCCGAGCTAAACCAGGTATCGAGGACGTCTTCGTCTTGGGTAAGCTCAATATCGTCGCCCAGCTCATGCTTCTCGCGGGCTTCGGCTTCCGTCCGGGCAACGTAGACATTGCCTTCGGCGTCGTACCAGGCCGGGATACGGTGGCCCCACCACAGCTGGCGGGAGATACACCAATCCTGCAGGTCGCGCATCCAGGCGAAGTACATGTTCTCGTAGTTCTTGGGCACGAACTGGATATCGCCATTTTCCACCGCCTCGATGGCAGGCTTGGCGAGGCTTTCCACGGCCACAAACCACTGGTCAGTGAGCAGCGGCTCGATCACATCACCGGAGCGGTCGCCGTAGGGCAGGGTATTGTTAACGGCTTCGACCTGCTCAAGCAGACCCAGGGCATCCATATCGGCGACGATCTGCTTGCGCGCTTCAAAGCGGTCAAGCCCTGCGTATTTAGCGGGCAGGGTGGCGTCTTCGTCTGGCTGGGCCTGCCCTTTAAGATCGAAGATCTCGGCTTGCTCAAGGATTGCCGCGTCTTTGGAGAACACATTGATCAGCAGGTGGTTCTGGCGCTTACCGACTTCGTAATCGTTGAAGTCATGGGCGGGGGTGATCTTGACGCAGCCCGAGCCTTTTTCCATATCGGCGTGTTCGTCGGCGACTACCGGAATACGACGGCCGACCAGCGGCAGCTCGATAAATTTGCCGACCAGCGAAGCATAGCGTTCGTCGTCTGGATTCACTGCCACGCCGGTATCGCCCAGCAGGGTTTCCGGGCGGGTGGTGGCCACGACAAGGTAATCTTTGCCGTCATCGGTCTTAACGCCATCCGCCAACGGGTAGCGGAAGTGCCAGAAACTGCCCTGCTGCTCTTTGTTCTCGACTTCCAGGTCGGAAATAGCGGTGTGCAGCGTTGGATCCCAGTTGACCAGACGCTTGCCACGATAGATCAGCTTCTCTTCGTGCAGGCGCACAAACACTTCCTGCACGGCTTTATAAAAGCCATCGTCCATGGTGAAGCGTTCGCGAGACCAGTCGACGCTGGCGCCCATACGGCGCAGCTGGCGGGTAATATGGTCGCCAGACTCCTCCTTCCACTCCCAGACCTTGTCGATAAATGCCTCACGGCCGAGATCGTGGCGGGTTTTGCCCTCTTCTGCGGCAATTTTGCGCTCCACCAGCATTTGCGTGGCGATACCGGCGTGGTCGGTGCCTACCTGCCACAAGGTGTTATTACCCTGCATCCGCTTCCAGCGCGTCAGGGTATCCATAATGGTGTCCTGGAACGCATGGCCCATATGCAGGCTGCCGGTCACATTGGGCGGTGGAATCATGATCGAAAAAGGCGTGCCCTGGCCGGAAGGGGCAAAACGGTTATCGGCTTCCCAGCGCTCGTACCAGCGGGTTTCGATCTGTTCGGGTTGGTAGGTCTTTTCCATGGGGAGTTGGCTCACGGCTGGCGAGAAATGTGCACATAAGTGCATAGGTGCATAGGTGCATAAATGAATAAGTGCATAGCTAATGGGCGCGAGTATAACGCGAGAGGGTGGGGGGCGTCAGGTGCTACTCACCCTCGATTATTGACCGTGATGGTATGTGCAGAAAACCCGCGCATGGCGATTAGCCCGAGGATGGGCCCCGGCAATAGCCACCAAATTACCGCCAGCGACTGGCTAGACCATAGCGAGGTGACCAGTGCGATGGAGGGAATGGTCAGCCCAAAGCCGATAGCATTCATCATCGCCAGCGCCGCACCTAGCCGCTCCGGCGGGGCCGTAGCCGAAGCCAGCGCCGAAAACTGCGCAGAATCGGCAATCACGCTAACGCCCCATACGCCCAGAAGCGCCAGCAGCAGCCAGGGCGAGGCGCCCCCAAAAAGGGGATAAACCAAACACAACGCACCAGAGGTTGCCAAAGCAACGCAAGCCACT
>NZ_JH393257.1:750670-776971 GCF_000236035.1 Vreelandella boliviensis LC1 | reverse complement strand
CTCGGTCGCTGCCGATATGGCGGCTCCACCTGCCTGCGAGTACGCAGCCGGGCAAGCCCAGCGCGATCATCGCAAAACTTAGCCATGGCTGGGCGCTGTTTGAAGCACCCAAGCGCTCCAGCTCCCGGGCGACCAGAAACGGCACCAGCGCCCACAGCGCGTACAGCTCCCAGCAGTGACCGAAGTAGCCCAGCGCGGCGGCGCGAAAGCGGGGTTGTTTGAACGCGGCTAAGCCTGCCCAGGGGCGCCCGCTTTTGGCGGTGGCCGGTAAGTGCGGGCCAACGCCCAGTCTATAAATCATCAGCGCCGCAACCAGCGCCAGCAGTGAAGCCAGCAGCAGCGGCCACTGCCAGGGCAGGTTCAACGTTAAACCGCGCAGTAGATGCGGCGAGGCAATGCCCAGGGTCAGCATGCCCACCAGCCAGCCCAGCGCGGCGCCGGCGTGGCTGGGTGTCCAGCTCACCACTAGCTTCATGCCCAGCGGGTAGATGCCCGCCAGACACAGCCCGGTCGCAAAGCGTGCGATAGCGGCGAGCGTCACGCTCTCGGCCACAGCGATAAACGCAGCGTTGATCAGTGCGCCAAGAACAGCGGAAATCGCAAACAAGTGGCTGGCGCGAATGCGATCCGCAAGGCCGGTGGTGGCAATCGCCAGGGTGCCGGTAATAAACCCGGCCTGAACGGCGATGGTGAGCAATCCTAAATCGCTTTCGCTTAGGCCTACGGCATCCTGAAGTGCCAAGCCAACGCCATTAACGCTAAACCATAGCGAGGTGCCGAACAGCTGGGCGATGACAATAACGGCCAGTGGGGCGCGGGCTAAAAAGGCGTGGGACAGCATCGGCGCTCTCGTTCGTTGAGTTATTGTTGTTAAAAAATTAGTTAACCAAGCTTATGCGGAACAACTTCATGGCCCAATTCTTTATAGCGCTGCCAGCAGGCGCGTTTGGCGACCAGCACTTGTTGGTGCTGATTAATGATCTCGGCGACCCGTGCGTAGTTTTCTACGCCGTCGGGAATATCGGGGTGCAGGTTGAGTAACGCGGTCTCTTGCGTGGGCATCGGTAACTGCTGCCAGCCTAGCGTGATCGGCACGCTGGCGGCCATCTCGCTGTCTTCCAAGGCGTGGGGCAGGTAGGCGTCCGGGCGGAAATTCCACAGCGCGTCATCCGCCTGTTCGGCGAGGGCTTTATCCTCGCAGTGCAGGTGCAGGCGGTAGCCTTTACGCCAGATGGTTTCGGCAAGTTTGCAGGCAAACTGCAAGCGCGCCTCTAAGGTCGTATCGGGCAAAATATAGAAATCAATACGTGCCATCGGCGGTTCCAGGTAGGTCCGTTCCAGAAACAGCACCGCCGCAAAAGGTGCGGCGGTGATGAGGTTTTAAGCGCGGGTGTTAAACCGGCTTAAACCAGTTGGGTGAGCCAGCCGTACTTATCTTCGCTACGGCCATATTGCAGGTCGAGCAGTTTGGTACGAATGCGCATGGCAATCTCGTTATTGCCACCGGCAACTAGCTTGATACGCTCGTTTTCGGTGACCAGCTCGCCGACTGGGGTGATAACCGCGGCGGTGCCGCAGGCAAAGACTTCGGTGATCTCGCCGGACGCTGCGCCTTCGCGCCACTCATCAATGCTGATAGCGCGCTCTTCCGGCATTAGGCCTTCATCTTTGGCCAGCGTGAGGACTGAGTTGCGCGTCACGCCTTCCAAAATCGTGTCGGTCAGACGAGGAGTCACTAGACGACCATCTTTGAAGACGAAGAACAGGTTCATACCGCCCAGCTCTTCCACCCACTTGTTTTCAGCAGCATCAAGAAACGCGACTTGGCCACACTGGTGGGCTTCGGCTTCTTTCTGCGCGGCTAATGAAGCGGCGTAGTTGCCCCCACACTTGGCAAAGCCGGTGCCGCCTGCAGCAGCGCGCTTATAGTTCGAGGAGAGCCAGATCGAAACCGGTGCAACACCGCCTTTAAAGTACGCCGCCGCCGGAGAGGCGATCACGTAGTAGTCGACTTCCTGTGATGGGCGTACGCCGAGAAACGCTTCTGAGGCGATCATAAACGGACGCAGATAGAGGCTGCACTCGTCAGAAGCGTTGGCAGGCGTTGGCACCCAGGCGTGGTCTTGAGCTAATAGCGCTTTCAGTGAGCCAATAAAGTCTTCATCGGAAAGCTCGGGTAGTGCTAGGCGACGGGCACTGCGGCGAAAACGCTCGGCGTTTTTCTCCGGGCGGAATGTCCAGATCGAGCCATCCGCGTGACGGTAGGCTTTGATGCCCTCAAAAATCTCTTGGCCGTAATGTAGCACAGAGGCGGCGGGATCCAGCGTCAGCGGGCCGTATGGGCGCACCTGATGGCCATGCCAGTCGGCGTCGCCGGTCCAGCGGATATGCGCCATATGGTCGCTAAAGTAGCGACCAAAGCCGGGATTTTTAAGAATGTTTTCACGGATCTCAACGGCCACCGGCTGATTGGATGGCAGGGTTTCAAAACTCGTTTCAAAGCTGGCAGTGGGCACGGCTGTTACTCTCCGCTTGAACCGTTCCTGTAAGAGGGCGGTTGGGTGTTATTGACGATACGATAAAGATTCAGCGAGTTTTTGCTCGCTGCACCTTGATATGTTCAGGTTTAACGGTTGCCGCGCTGAAAGGCAACCGTTGAGCACCGCTCGTGATGAAGAGTGGTGATATCAGCCGTCGCTATTTTCTACCTGGGCGTCTGTTTCACGGTCAAGCAGGTACTGGGTTAACAGCCCCACTGGGCGGCCGGTGGCGCCTTTCTGCTTGCCGGAGTGCCAGGCGGTACCGGCAATATCCAGGTGTGCCCAGGGGAAGTGGTCGGCAAAGCGCGACAGAAAGCACGCGGCAGTAATCGTACCCGCCGGACGACCGCCAATATTGGCTAAATCAGCAAAGTTGGAGTCCAACTGTTCCTGGTACTCATCCCACAGCGGCAGGTGCCAAGCGCGATCCCAAGCGGCTTCGCCCGCGTCCAGCAGATCCAGCGCTAGGTCGTCGTCGTTGGAGAGCAGGCCGGTGGCATGGTGGCCCAGGCCAATAATCACCGCGCCGGTGAGAGTCGCGATATCTACTACGCTGGCCGGAGTAAAACGCTCGGCGTAAGTGAGTGCATCGCACAGCACCAAGCGGCCTTCCGCGTCAGTGTTAAGCACTTCGACGGTCAGCCCTTTGAGGGTTTTGATGATGTCGCCGGGCTTGGTGGCGTGGCCGTCGGGCATGTTTTCCGCGGCGGCAACGATAAACACCAGGTTGAGCTTGGGCTTGATTGCCAATACCGCTTTGACGGTGCCGAATACGCTGGCGGCGCCGCACATGTCGAACTTCATTTCGTCCATGCCTTCGCCGGGCTTGAGCGAAATACCGCCGGTATCAAAAGTGATGCCTTTGCCGATCAGTACATGAGGGGCTTCGTCGGCGTTGTCGGCGCCCTGGTACTTCATCACGATCAGGCGTGTCGGCTCTTTACTGCCGCGGCCCACGGATAACAGCGAGCCTGCACCCAGAGATTCCAGCGCTTCTTCATCAAGAATCTCGACCTCAAGCGCGCCTTGTGAGTCGCGGCCCAGTTGCTGCGCCTGCTCGGCTAAATAGCGGGGTGTGCAGATGTTAGCGGGGAGATTGCCCAGGGTGCGGGTATAGTTGATGCCCTGGCCAATGGCGTTGCCCACTAAGGCACCCTGCTTCACCTGCGGGACGGCGTCGGCATCGCTGATAATTAACGTCAGCTTGGCAAGGCTGGGGGCTGGCGCGGGGGTCGATTTGAACTGGTCAAAGCGATAAATAGCCCGCTCTGCGGCTTCCATCACCTTGCGCGCTTTCCAGGCCGCGTCGCGGTCGGGCAACGGCACATCGCCAAATATCACGCTGGCTTCGTCGATAGGTAGTTTTACCAGTGCGGTCATGGCCGCATCCAGCGCTTTAATGAAAGCCGCTTCCTGGCATTTTTCGCGCTCACCCAAGCCAACCAGTAAGATGCGTTCGGCGCCTAGGCCCGGCGCAAACGGTACCAGTTGCACGTTGCCCAGCGCTGCTTCAAAGTCGCCGCGTTCAAGCAACTGGCCGATCAGGCGCTCGCTGGCGTCGTCCAGTTTGGCGACGGTGGGCAGTAGCTCGCTCCCTTTAAAAACCGGCACCAAGAGGCAGGGTGTTTCAGCTTTGGCCGGGTTTGCGGTCTGAACGGAAAATTCCATGACGTCTCCAACAAGACAAGCATCGAGGGATTCGGGATAATGCCCCGTTGCTTTTGATTTTGAACAGGGACTGAGAATAGTTTGATTAGTGTACCCAAGCCATGCGCTTATTGCATGGCATCTTGCACGACTAGCCGGAGAGCGCGTTGATTTTATTTCGATATCTAACTCGCGAAGTGTTACTCACCATGTCAGCGGTCGCTGGTATTCTGCTGCTGGTGATCATGGGCAGCCGCTTTATCCGCTATTTTTCAGACGCGGCGGAAGGCGATATCCCCGTCTCCATGCTAGGCAGCCTAATGATGTTTCACCTGCCTGGCTTTATGGAATTGATCCTGCCCCTGTCGTTTTTTCTAGGCATCCTACTCGCCTACGGGCAGCTTTATATGAACAGTGAAATCACCGTGATGGTCGCCTGCGGGATGAGCCCCACGCGGCTGTTAAAAGTGACCCTGCTGCCCGCCAGCGTCGTTGCGGTGCTGGTCGGTATCTGTAGCCTATGGCTGACGCCTTTAGGGGCGCTGCAAACAGAAACCGCGCTGGAAGAGCAGCGTAGCCGCCTGGATGTTTCCGTACTGGCCCCAGGGCGCTTTCAAGAGTTTGGCGGTGGTCGTACCGCGTATATAGGCGGCTTCTCTAGCGACGGCACGGAAATGCAAGACGTGCTGGTGCACGAACAAAACCAGCAGGGCGACAAAGGGACCCATGACTTCGTTACCCGCGCGGTATCGGGCTATCAGGAAACCCGGCTCGAAACGGGTAGCCGCTTTTTGGTGTTGGATGACGGTGAGCGCTTTGGGGTGACGCCAGGCGAGAAGAGCGCCGAGCGGCTCACTTTTGAGCGCTATACGCTGCGCCTGGGGTTGAGTCGCGACCGGCAGGAGCTTGATTCACTGGAGTATGCCACCACGCCCGCGCTATGGGATGATCCAAGCCCCCGTGCTCAAGCCCAGTGGCAGTGGCGGGCCGGGCTCCCACTTATGGTGTTTGTACTGGCCTTATTGGCGCAGCCACTTTCTCGGGTTAATCCCCGCCAGGGACGTTTTGGCAAACTACTCCCCGCAGTATTTTTATACGTCGCCTATCTCAGCCTGCTGCTTGCGGTTGTCGATGCGATTGGCAGCGGTACTTGGCCCACCATGCTGGGCGTGTGGCCAGTACATGGGCTGTTTATAGGGCTGGGCCTATTATTGCTATGGCGCTCGCAACGCAAGGGGATGCGCTAATGCTAACAGTAGCTGACCGTCTCGATCGTTATATTGCCCGCAATGTTCTGGCGGCTATTATCGTTGTTCAGTTCGTGCTGCTGGGATTGGATATTACCATCGCCTATATCGATGATTTAGGCGATGTGCAGGCTAGCTATACGGCGTTAGATGCACTCCTTTACTTGCTAATGCGTACACCTTGGCGCTTCTATCAGTACGCCCCAGTGGCGGTATTAATCGGGGCGCTGATAGGTTTGGGTAGCATGGCCTCCAGCAACGAACTCACCGTCATGCGCGCCGCTGGCCGCTCTCTGGTGAGGATTTTGTGGGGGGTGATGAAGCCAGTTCTGGTAGTAGTGGTAATAGTGCTGTTAGTTGCCGAGTATGTCAGCCCGCGCACCGAGCAGTATGCCGAGGCGTGGCGACTGGAAAAACTCCAGGGCGAGGGCGCCATGCTAACCAGCCGCAGTGGCTGGCAGATAGAGGGCGATAGCGTCTACCGTTTTGGGGCAATTCGTGCGGATAACGTTGTGCTTGATTTAACCCGCTACCGTTTTGATGACCGCCAGCTAGTCGAAGCCACTTACGCCGAGCGCGCTCGCTGGGTAGGTGATGCTTGGCGCTTGGAAAACGTTGCTACCACGCGCATTTTCGATGATCACACCGAGTCTGACCAAGCAGCAAGCTTGGACTGGGAAACCTCCTTTACGCCCACCCAGCTAGAGCGGCTGCTGCGCGATATCGAGAGTCAAGCGCCCAGCGAACTTTGGGCTTATGCCCAGTTCCTTGAAGAGCAGGGCCTGCAGAATGACCAAGCGCTACTGTATTTTTGGCAGAAGATGCTGATGCCGCTCACCATGGGGTCGCTGGTGCTAATTGCTGCCTCCTTTGTGTTTGGGCCCCTGCGTACCGTGGCTGCAGGCACCCGGGTGTTTTACGGCGTTATCACCGGGCTTACCTTTAAGTACGTCCAGGATCTGCTGGCGCCGGCCTCGACGATTTTTGGCTTTTCACCCGTATGGGCCGTGCTAGTGCCGACTCTGGCGTGTGCCGGGGTCGGGATATTCTTCCTACGTCGCAACGGTTAATGCCGCAACAGCTTGCTATTGCGGCCGATGATCGCCCAAACATAGCCCACCAGGAGCCGAGAAAGAACTATGGGAACACGACGCTTTACTCAGTTGGACAGCGTATGGCCAGCGGGCCTTGGCCGCCGTTTGGGCGCCATGCTGTACGACGGCTTTTTGGTTACTGCGATTTGGATCGCCGTGACGGTCATTCATATGCTGTTTTTTCGCTATGTGCTGGGTCAACAGCCCGAAGAGATTGGCACCACGGCCAGTGATATTTGGAGCCTACGCCTCATGCTGGTGTTTTTTGTTACGTTGTTTTTTGTTTTTTCCTGGTCGCGTGGCGGCATGACATTAGGCATGCAGGCGTGGCGGCTACGGGTGCAAGCGGCAGATGGTTACTCGCTGAACTTAAATCAGTGCCTCGTCCGCTGCGCGGTAGCGTGGCTCTCGCTATTAGCGTTTGGTTTGGGCTACTTATGGGTGTTGTTCGATAAACAGCGTCGTAGCTGGCCAGATATTGCTTCCAACACGCAAACGGTGGTTTTGCCGAAAAAATAATTCCTATGGGTGTGAGCCGAAAAGTAGCGCTGAGACAATATCTTATGGTGATGCGTTTATCGGTTAAGACGAATAGATAACAAAAAGCAGCCATTTCTACTTGATAAGATGTATGCGAATCATTTACATTCATCTCATGACTTTTATGAGGTGTCGCCATGTACGTTTGCGTGTGCAAGGGAGTAACCGACCATCAAATTCGCCAGCACGTTAACGACGGTGCGCGCAGCTGGCGAGAAGTACGCGAGGCAACCGGCTGCGCAACGCAGTGTGGTAAGTGCGCGTGCTACGCTAAAACGATTACCCGCGATGCCGTTCAGGAAGCGCGCCAGGAAGCCAATATGGGGCTCGCTTATGCCGTGTGACGCGAATCACTATTGTTAGGGTTATCTTTAGCAAATATATGATTTGCTTGAACTTTTCATTATCTTATCTATACTCCCAGAAACGCTGGGGGTATAGCTATTTGCGTCTATGCTCTTCTCCAAACGTAACTGCTTGATCGTCTTGTCTAAACTAGATTAAACATCAGCATTACAGTAGAAAAGGTGACGTTATGAAAGGTGATACGAAAGTTATTGAGCATCTCAATAAGGCGCTCGGCAACGAATTGGTTGCGATCAATCAGTATTTTTTGCACGCCAAGATGTACAAAGATTGGGGCCTGAAAGCCCTCGCCAAGTGGGAATATGATGAGTCCATCGAAGAGATGCAGCACGCTGACAAGATCATCGAGCGCATTCTATTCCTGGAAGGTATCCCCAACCTGCAAGACCTGGGTAAGCTGCATATTGGCGAAAACGTCAAAGAGATGCTCGAAAGCGATCTGAAAATCGAGCACGATGGTCGCAACGACTACATTGAAGCGATCACCTATTGCGAGAGCGTTAAAGACTACGTTACCCGCGATATGCTGCGTGACCTGCTCGCTGACGAAGAAGATCATATCGACCATATCGAAACCGAGCTTGGTTTGATCGATAAGGTGGGCATCCAGAATTACATGCAGCGCCAAATGCAGATGGCAGGCGACGAGTAAAACGCTCTAGTCAATCTGTTAGCTGACTAGTTCAGCCATTCGTACAATACAAAACGGGCAGCCACTTGGCTGCCCGTTTTGCGTTTAACTGTGTTTACTGATTTCTGTAGTAGCCCCATCCTTCGCGTAAATCTAGCGAGGATGAAGAGCTTACAAATACAAACTGTTATCATTTTGATTTACATGCATTCGGCAAGAAATTATAATGACGCTCACTTGCACTACTCATCATATTGAGAAAAAAGGAGCGTTTTGATGGTGGTTGAAAAGAGCGGTATCAGGGCGATAAAGCATACGATGGCAGTGGTGCTGCTATGCCTGTTGTGTGCCCCGGCACTAGCCGAATCTCGGGTGGTCACGGACGTATTGGATCGCGAAGTGACATTAGATCTGCCCGCTGAACGAGTTTTTCTGGGCTTCTATTACCCTGATTATATGGCCATTGGTGGCGTCGATGCCTTTGATCAAGTGGTCGGGTTCTCAAAAGACGTCTGGTCGGTCTGGAACCCAGTGAGTTGGGAGCGTTTCAGCAGTGCTGTACCGCGCTTGAATGAACTACCTGACGTCGGAGAAGTGGAAGCGGGTACCTTTTCTGTAGAGAAACTGTTGTCCCTTGATCCCGACGTCGCAGTACTGGCTGATTGGCAGTATAAAGCGCTCGGGCCTGATGTAGACCGCATCGAAGACGCTGGTATCCCCATTGTAGTCGTCGACTACAATGCGCAGACCTTGGAGCGGCATCTGGAAAGTACTCGTTTGTTGGGCATTGTGTCGGGTGAAGAGGCGCGTGCAGAGACTATTGCCGATGAATATCGCGCGACGGTTGAACGTATTACCCAGCGTATTGCTGACGCTGATCGTCAGCCACCTCGGGTTTACGTTGAGTTCGGCAATAAAGGGCCATCCGAGTACAGCTTTACCTATGGCAAGAACATGTGGGGTGCGGTGATTGACGTGACCGGCGGTGACAATATTGCCCGGCCCTACGTCGAATGGTGGGGGCCGATGAACCCCGAACAGGTGCTGGCATCACGCCCAGAGGTCATCATAATCGCCGGGCGCGAAACGGAATTGGACAAAAATGATGAAGCTATGGTGATGGGCATTGATATTCCTCGTGAAGAAGCTCAGCGTCGATTGGCTGGCTTTGCCGAGCGTTCTGGATGGTCATCACTCCCGGCAATTCAAAATGGCCGTCTCTACGGCGTTTACCAAGGTGCTTCCCGCTCAATCACCGATGCCGCAATGATTGAATACTTTGCAAAAGTGACCTACCCCGACCTTTTTGAGGACTTGGCGCCACGCCAGACTTATCTCGATTTCCACGAGCGTTATTTGCCGGTAGTGCCGGAAGGTACGTTTATGGTTACGGCCCCTAACGTAGGGGACTGATAATGCCGGGTATGGCCAACGTGGATACTTCCTTGAGGGCCACCATACAGCACCAGCGACGTCTTGAAAGGCGTCGCTGGCGTATCGTTGGTGGGATTGGCTTCGTGGCGTTCTTCACCCTAGTGTTAGATATTGCCACAGGCCCTTCGATGCTGGCCCCAGGGGCAGTCGTGAATGCGCTGCTGAATATTGGTGACGTGGATGAAATGACCCGTGTCATTGTCATGGAAATGCGCTTGCCGATGGCTCTCATGGCGCTAGTTGTGGGGGCGGCGCTAGGCGTGGGCGGTGCCGAGATACAAACCCTGTTGAACAACCCGATGGCCAGCCCCTACACCCTGGGGTTGGCGGCAGCGGCTGGTTTTGGTGCATCGCTGGTGATTGCGCTGGGCACTTTTGGACTGCCTCTGCTGTTCGCCGTTCCTCTGGGCGCTTTCATTATGACCATGCTAGCGTCGGGGGTATTGTTTGCCGTTGCGTCCTTACCCCGCATGACATCGGCCATGCTGGTGCTGACTGGCATTGCCTTGTTATTTCTTTTTCAGTCGCTGTTGTCATTGGTGCAATATCTGTCTGCACCTGAAGTTAGCCAGCAGATACTGTTTTGGTTGTTTGGCAACTTGACCAAAACCAACTGGCTTAGCCTGTCCATTACGGCGGCGGTGACAGTGGTATGTATCAGCTTGTTGATGCGGCTGTCTTGGCAGTTGACGGCGCTACGCCTTGGGGAACAGCGTGCGGCGGCCTTGGGTGTTGACCCACAACGGTTAAGGCTGGTGGTGCTGTTTCTCGTCGCGTTGATGACGTCGGTTGCGATCAGTTTTGTTGGTGTTATCGGTTTTATTGGCCTAGTGGCTCCGCACGTTGCTCGGATGCTGGTAGGGGAAGATCAACGCTTCTTCGTGCCGCTTTCGATGGTGACCGGTGCGGCGTTTCTCTCCGCTTCTTCAGTACTCTCCAAAAGCATCATACCGGGCGCTTTGTTTCCCGTCGGTATCGTAACCGCGTTTATCGGCGTGCCTTTCTTCTTTTGGATTATTATAAGTCGGCGCTGATATGAGCTCTCTGGATATTCTCAATGCCACTATCCTGCGCGGTGCTACCTGTACTGCGCAGGGTATTTCACTACGTTTTGAACCAGGCCACATCTACGCCATTTTAGGGCCAAACGGCACGGGTAAATCCTCCTTGCTGAAAGCAATCTTTGGCGAAATCGAGATGCAGGCTGGCGAGGTTCATTATGGCGAGCGTCAACTTTCACGTCGTCAGCTCAAGGCCTGGCGAGAAAATATTGGCTATATGCCGCAAGGCAATGAGCTGGATGCCTGCCTGACGACACTGGAGGTGGTTCTGCTGGGACATCTTGATGCACTGCATATGCATGTCGGGGATGACGTGCTGGAACAGGCTCTGATGTTAATGCAGCGAGTGGGCATTCAACACCTTGCCCACCGTGATATTCAGTCTCTCAGCGGGGGGCAGCGCCAGCTTGCCCTCTTTTGTCAGGTGCTATTGCGCGAGCCCAAAATCCTGTTGCTTGATGAGCCGGTCAGCGCGCTGGATATGCACCACCAATTATCGTTGCTGGAACACGTTTATACCGAAACGCGCCAACGCCAGCTAATTACCATCACTGTGCTGCATGATCTCAGCCTGGCGGCGCAATTTGCCGATCGGGTCATTTTGTTGGGTGAGGCGAGTGTGAAAGCTGAAGGCACCCCCCACGATGTGTTGCAACCGGCGTTACTCAGCGAACTTTACCAAGTGCCGGTCGAACGACTCCACGACAGTTCCGGTATGCCGGTTATTCGCCCTGTGCGACAGACGCACTCTGCATCCATTGAGTACGCCCAACTTAAACATTCTCAGCTAAATAATTCCCAGTCTCTGTGCTAATCGCCTCGATATAAGGAACCATTCGAATGATCATAAAGCGTTTTTTCTCGCTATCACTAATGTGTATCGCCCTACCGGCACTGGGTGCAGAACATGAAATCCAGATGCTCAACTACGCAGACGCTGGCGGCATGGTATTTGAGCCCGGCTACCTCCAGGTGGCTCCTGGCGATACAGTTACTTTTGTGCCGACCAACACGGGGCACCATGTGCGTAGCCATATCGTGCCCGAGAGTGTAGAAGGCTGGGAAAGTGAGATGGATGAACGCTTTTCAGTCACGTTGGAAGAACAAGGCGTCTATGTTTACTACTGCCCGCCGCACTTAATGATGAATATGACCGGCGTGATTCAAGTAGGTAGCGAGGCAGGCAATCGCACAGAGGTTGAGGAAGCCGCATCAGCACTCGCCCGCCGAGCGTTCCAGAACAGCGGTCGCTTGGCGTCTTACCTAAGCGAAGTAACGTGGCAGCCCGAGTAAACTCACACCCCCCAACGATGCGTTAGGGGGGGTATTGTCCGCTGCATGGCGTCCTATCATTTAGCCCGTCTAGCGTGGCGGCCTGCGGGAGCCCGCAATACTGGAAAGCGACACCGCCAATACCGACAGTAAAATCAGCGCTAGTGCAGGAATCAGCACCGCCCAGGGGGCACGCTCAATGTAGGGCATGCCTTCGGCGAGTATCAACCCCCACTCCGGCGAAGGCGGGCGCGGACCAAGACCAAGAAACCCCAGCGCAGCAAGGGCCAGCGCAACCCCCGGTAAGCGCAGCATGGCGTGGCGAAACACCGGGCCAAGCACGGCGGGTAAAATATAGCGGCTCATTAAGCGGAAGTGGCCCACGCCCAAAATCGGCGTGATGCGCACATGGGGCTGGGCTTTTGTTTCCGCGACCAGGGCGGCTGTGTGGGCCGCGAGCGGCGCCCAGGCCACCGCCGTCACCGCAATAATCGCCCCGCTGGCGCTTGGCCCCATCAGGCCAGCCACAATAAGCCCCGCAATGGCAGGCGGCGTTGCCTTGGTGATTTCAATCGGGCCGGTGGCTAGTCTGGGGGCTAAGCCAATCAGTAACCCCAATACCAGCGAAAAGAACACCACTAAGATGGCCATGCCCATGGTGGATAGCGCCCCGTGAGCGACCCGGGCCAGGATATCGCGGCCGGTGCCGTCGGCACCCAGTGGCAACGCCAAGCTTGGCGGCTGTAAACGCATAAAGGCCGAGCTAAACGGGTCACGACCAATCCCCGCTGCCACCAGCACCATCAGCAGCACAATCGCGATGGCGGGCACCACCCACACCCAGCGCTGAACGTTTTGCTGGTGTTGTGCCACTGGCAGCGCCCCGAGTCGAAACGCCCGACCTAACAGCAGTGCGCGGCCGATGTTAGCCAAGCTGCCCAATACAATAGCGATAATCAGCAGGATCAGAATGCCGGTTTGTAGGGCAGGCATATCCTGAGCGGATGCCGCGCCAAGGGTCGCTCGGCCAAGGCCGGGGATCGAAAACACCTGCTCGACGGCAATGGCCCCGCCGGTCAGGCCCACCATCACCATGCCCACCTGGGGCATAAGGCTGGGTAGCGTGCGGCGCAGGGCTGCCAGGGTAATCCGGCGGTGGGAAAAGCCCGCCACGTTCCAGGTAGCGACCCAGCGCTCGGTGAAGGTGGCCGAAAGGCCGTCGCTAAACAAACGTCCCAGCAGGCCGCCCGCGGGAAGACCCAGCGCAAAGGCGGGTAGCACCACGTAGCTGAAACCTCGCCAACCGTAGGGCGGCAACCAGTTTAGCCAGGCGGCAAATACGACCAGCAGGATTGAGGCGAGCAGAAACTCGGGAAGCGCCGTGAGCGCTGCGCCAATCGCCCCGGATGAGCGGCGGACCTGACCCTTTAAGCCCCGGCGAACCACCGGCACACATATCAGCGTAGCGGTGACCATTGCCACCAGCATGCCGAACCCCATGAGCGTGAGAGATACCTGGGCGCTTTTTAACATACCCGGCAGCACAGGAGCGCCGGAAATCCAGGAGTTGCCTGCATCGCCATGCAGCAGCCCCATCAGCCAGCTCTGCAGCTTCTCGAAGGGGCCAAGATCCAAACCTAGCTGGGCGCGAATAGCGGCTAGTGCCTCGGGTGTCGCTTCCTGCTCAGCAGAGCGTGCCCGCAAAATGCTCAACGCTGGATCACGGCCAGATAACCACGGTAGTAACCCGACCAGCACCACCACGCTGGCCAGCGTTATCAGGCGTGAGATTAACGGAATAAAAGGCTCGAGATGCAAGCTGCGCCATAGGCGCAGCGGTGTTGCGGTGGTCATGCGCGGCTCACCCTTAGGAGTCACTGTCGGCGTCAATGGACGTCTTCTCAGTAATCAGCATGCGCTCGCGGGGATCACGCTCGGCGTTGGTAACGCGGGCTGATTCACCCTGAATCACGCGCTCGTGGAGCATAGGAATCGCTGCATCGGTGCGCAGAATGGCCGCTTCCGCATCGATAATCGCCTGGCGCCGATCGTCGCCCGTTGGCAATACCGCCGCGTTGGTCAGCGCTTCATCCACTGCCGGGTCGCACAGCTGGGCGATATTGAAAGAACCCGCGCAGGCAAAGTCGCTAAACATATAGGCGACCGGATCGCCGGAGTCGAGCACGGTGGCACGAGAGAGAATAAAAGCGTCAAACTCACCTGCTAAGGCGTCCGCTTCGATATGGGCGTACTCACGCACTTCCTGGTTAACGCTAAAGCCTGCCTGTGTCAGCTGTTGTTCAAGTAGGACGGCGACTTCGGGCAGCTCGGCGCGGTCAGTGAAGGTTGCCAGGGTAATCTCGGTGCCGTTGGGGGCGGTGGGCGCGGTACGATCCTCAATCGGGGTGCGGTAATCGCTTGCCCAGGCCAGTGCGGGGCCGAGTAGCCCTTCGGCGATATCGGCGCGGCCTTCGTACACGGTATTGACGATGGCCGGGCGGTTTACCGCTTCACGGGCGGCGGCGCGCAGGCCGGGGTCGCTCATAGGGCCTGATTCAGTGTTCAGGTAAAGCGTATTGGTGCGCGGCATGGGCACCTCAAAGACCAAATCAGGGTCGAGTAGCGCTACCTGGGAGACCGGAATGGCCTCCACCACATCAGCCGTGCCGGTTCTTAACGCTGCCGCCCGGGCCGTGCCATCGGGCACATAGTCAGCGTCAATGCCAGCCACCGCGGCCGGTTCGCCCCAGTAGTCGTCAAAGCGGTCTAGCCGAGCGCTGGTAGTGCCGTTGATCTCTTTCAAGACGAAGGGGCCGGTGCCCGCTTCGATAGGGTTAACCCGGCCATCTTCGCCGTAGGCGCTGGCAGCGAGAACTGCCAACTGCGGGCTGGAAAGGCGGTTGGGGATCAGCGGGTCATCTTTTTCCGTGCGCACAATCACTGCGTTATCGCCATCGGCTTCGATGGTCATGTTCACGCCATCTAAAATACGCGGTTTCGGTGCGGCCTGGGTGGCGGCGGTCAGCGAGTTCACCACATCGCTGGGGGTTAGCGGCGTGCCATCATGAAACTCAACGCCATCGCGAATCACAAACCGCCAGGTTTTCGGATCCAGTTGCTCCCACTCGGTGGCCAGAAACGGCTGGGGGTCGCTGCTGGCATCCAGGCGAATCAGCGTTTCCGCCGTGCTCCAGCGGGATAGCTTAAAGGCATCGTCGGAAAGCGGCGTTAAGCCAGAGCGCGGTGGCTGTAGCATTGCCACGCTAATACGCTCACCGGATTCGGTGGAGCTGGTATCAGGCTGTTCATCAAAACAACCGGCAAGCAGCAGCGGAGCGGCAAGGGCAATCGGCAGAGACAGGCGAAGCGGGTGGCGAAACATCGTAACGACTCCTAATAATAAGCGGTTAGTAATACCTGGGAAAATGAACAACGGCACAGCCTTGCGGTGGGCAGAAAGTTAAGCACTGCATAAAGCAAACGGGTTTAATCAAAACGGCGTGGAGGATTTACGCCCGCGCATCAACCTCCGCTGCGTTGCAGTCGGGGAGTGCGCATCTAGGCAGTTGCGTGACCGCGTTAATTAGCGCCAAGGTTGCCGGATGGCGGGGGTTGCGCCATAGCGCCGCGGTTGGGCGGTCTTCGACGATGTTGCCGTCATCCATCACCAGTGTGCGCTGGCATAGGTGGGCAACCACCGATAAATCGTGGGACACCATCAGTAGCCCGGTGCCACTTTCATCGCAGAGTTTTTTCAGCACGCTGATAACCTGGGCGCGAACCGGCAGATCCAGGCCGCTTAGCGGTTCATCGGCCAACAGAAAGCGCGGGCGGGTGGCGATCGCCCTGGCAATGGCCACCCGCTGTGCCTGGCCCCCGGAAAGTTCATGGGGCTGGCGATCCAAAAACGGGGCGTCCAGGCCGACTTGCGCCAGGGCTTCGCGGGCGCGTTCGCCAGGGTCGCAATCAACGTGCAGCCGAATCAGTGGCTCACTGACCAAGGCGCGAACGCTCATGCGTGGATCAAGCGACGAGGCAGGGTCTTGGGGAATGTACTGAACCGCCCGACGGTACCAGCGTAGTTGGGCAGTGGAGCCGGGGCGCACGCGTTGGTGCTGGCAGGTAATCGACCCGCTATCGGGCGCTTCAATCGCCAGCAGCGAGCGTAGTAAGGTGGTTTTGCCCGAACCGGAGACGCCCACGAGCCCCACCCGCTCACCTGGATAAAGGTTCAGGTCGATGTCGTGCATAATCCGTTTGCGTTCGCCCGCTCGCCAAAATACCTCGCGGGGGAGCGATACGCTTTTGTTAAGCCCGTGTGCGCAGAGAAACGCTTCACTGCTATTAAAAGCGGAGCGCTCGTTGAGTGCTGACGCACTCATTGTGGGTGAAATTGTGGGTGAAATTGTGGGTGAATAAGTGGGCAACGGGCTTGGCATCTAGGCGCTCTTTAAAAGATCGTTGGATGTTACAAAATCGGCGGATGCCCGACGGGTTAGCGCTGACGGCTGAACGTTATGTGCTGCGGCGACCAGCTCCTGGGTAAAGGGGTGCTGCGGTGCGGTAATCAAGGTATCCAGGTCGCCGCTTTCAATCACCACGCCCCGCTCAATAATTACTGCTCGCTGGCAGAGCTGAGAGGCGGCGTGAAGATCGTGGGTAATAAACAGCATGGCGGTGCCCGAGTGGCCGGTATGCTCGCGTAATGCGCTCAGCACCTGGGCTTGAGTGACCACATCCAGTGCGGTGGTAGGCTCGTCGGCCACCATCAATGCGGTTTTACACGCCATGGCCAGGGCAATGCAGACACGCTGGCGCTGCCCGCCGGAAAGCTCCGCCGGGGTACGCTTGATTAACCGCAGGGGGTCGGGCAGATCCATTGCTGCCAGCAGCGCCACGGCAGCTTGGGTGGCAGCCTTGCGCGATAGGTCGTGATGGCGGATAAATGGCTCGCGCAACTGGGAACCAATTGAAACCAGAGGATTAAGGGCTGAGAGTGAGTCTTGAAACACCATCGAGACACGGGTCTCTGTTCGGCGTCGGGCGGCGGGAAGAGCAATGGCCTCTTGGCCTTGAATAAGAATGCTACCTGATACCTGGGCATTAGGGGGTAAAAGCCCCAGCACCGCTTTTGCAGTGAACGATTTTCCCGACCCTGATGCACCTAACAGGCAGACACGTTCGCCGGGCATAACATCAAACGAGAGCCCATCGACGATCTGCTGTCGGCCAATTTGAATGCCCAGGCCACGCACGGATAAGACGGGTTCACGCACGGATAGCAGAGGGTCGCTGCACATTGACAATATCTCTTGCTAAGCTGCTAAGTGAATAATAATGGTTATGATATAACGTTTGGTTGTTGGGCAGCAATACGCAAGGTCGAGGCGTGATCAGCAGGTATAAAAAAAGCGCTGAATAAAATCAGCGCTTTTCAGCCGCCAGGTGGCATCTGCCGCCTGTTTAGGGTGGGTTATTTAACGGCGGTGGTGGCGATAGTTTCGTCCGTGCCGAAATTTGCGACGTACTCATCTACCGCAAAGGTGGCACGGCTCAAGCGGCGTACACGCTTCATAAACAGCGCGATGCAAATGAGCGTACCTAGTGCGGCGACCACGTAGCTTAATTGCAGCGGCAGACCAAAACCGATCGGCGCGTAGGCTAAGTAGGTAAACGTTGCCATGGTCATAAAGGTGGCTGGGATCGAGGTAATCCAGTGAGGCTTACGTGATAGCACCAGGTACATAGTGCCTACCCATAAGGCTATTACCGCCGTGGTTTGGTTGGCCCAAGAGAAGTAGCGCCACAGCAATGTGAAGTCCATATGCGTTAAGGCGTAGGAGACCACAAACAGCGGTAGGGCGACCATGACACGCTTCATAATCGGCTTTTGATCGATCTTGATGTAGTCGGCGATGATCATCCGCGCGCTACGAAAAGCGGTATCGCCCGAAGTGATCGGCAGCACAATAACGCCGAGTACCGCCAGGGTGCCGCCTACAGCGCCGAGCATGGTGGTGGAAACCTCACTAACGACTGCTGCGGGGCCACCGGCAGCTAGTACATCGGAAAGCGACTGGTCGCCGTAGAACAGGCTCATGGCAGCGGCCGCCCAGATCATCGCGATGATGCCTTCGGTGATCATCATGCCGTAGAAGATTTTGCGGCCATTGGTTTCGTTTTGAGTAGTGCGCGAAATAATCGGCGTTTGGGTGGCGTGAAAACCGGAAAGTGCGCCACAGGAGATGGTTAAAAACAGTAGCGGGAAAATCGGCGCAGCGTCGGGGTGCATATTTTGGAACGAAAGCTCGGGGATCGGCGCGCCCGTGACAATCAAGCCAATACCGATACCGGCGGCGCTGAATAGCAGCAGGGCACCGAAATAGGGGTAGATACGGCCGATCACCTTATCAATCGGCAGCAGCGTGGCGATCAGGTAGTAAATAAAAATAGCGACAATAACCAGCGTTAGCGACAGCGACGTCATGTTGGAGAGTAGCGCCGCGGGGGAGGTGACAAATACCGTACCTACCAGTAGAAGCAGCAGGATCGCAAAGCCATTGACCACATGCTTCATCGCTTTGCCGAGGAACTTGCCTGCTAGTTGCGGCAAATGGGCGCCGTGGTTGCGAATCGAGATCATACCGGTCAGGTAATCATGCACAGCCCCAGCGAAGATACAGCCGACCACAATCCATACAAACGCCACGGGGCCATAAAGCGCGCCGAGAATAGGGCCAAAAATGGGGCCCACACCGGCAATGTTTAATAATTGGATAAGCGAGTTGCGCGTGGTGTTCATCGGCACATAGTCGATGTTGTCGCGCATGCTGAAGGCGGGTGTCTGTCGTTTTCGGTCAGTAACAAATACGCGCTCAACGAACTTCCCATAGGTAAAGTAGCCCGCTATCAACAGCAGGATCGATACAATAAAGGTGATCATCTAAGGTACCTAGAGCAGTGAGGGGGATGGGTGAGCATGCTATTTAGCACACAAGCAGGTACTTTTTTAGCAGAGCCGAATGTACAGATAAGCACCATTAAATCACAGCTAGACTTTAGTGGGTTGTTTTATAACAAACCCAAAAAAGCGGGCAGCCATTGGCTACCCGCTTTGTGTAAGTGCTGAAGTGAAGCTTATTTTAAGATTCTACGACACCACAGGCCATCCGGGTGCCGCCACCGCCCAGGTGGGGCTCATCTTTGTAGGTGTCGCCACCTTCATGAATCATCAGGCTGCGACCCGGCATATCTTCCATGCTTAGGCGTGGTGCTAGAACGGGTAGATTGGCTTCGCCCTCTTCATTAACGGTTAGCACCGGTAGATCGCCTAAATGGCCTTCTCCATAGGGGCCTTGGTGAGTGCCGGTTTGTTCGGGGTCATAGTGGCCGCCAGCAGAGAGCGCAGCGGTTATCTCGCCGCTGTCATTCTCGGCAGGGTCGCAGCTGGCGTTCTGATGGACGTGGAATCCGTAAACACCGGGCTCAAGATCCTTAAGTGAGGGTGTCAGCAATAAGCCGTAATCCGTTTGCTCAAGAGATACGGTACCAATCGACTCTTCAACCCCCTCGGCGCTGACTTTATGCATCTCCACATCATGCGTTTCATTAGCTTGCGCTGCCGAAGTGGCGAGTAGCAGCGAGGCAGCCATAGCGGTAAGCAGCGGTGTTGAAAAACGGACAGTTGTATAGCGCATGTTGATCTCTCCTTCCTAATCCATGGAAACGCTGTAGTAGCGTTGCTCATTTAAGGTAGCTGCCACCACGCCACTCTGCCAATTTAGACTAAGAGCGAAAGGGTTTGATCACATACCTTCGCAATTAATGCCGGGTCATGGCTGACCGGCATCACCGCGCACGCTTTTCTCGGGCAAGCTCAATCAGCTGTCTCAGGGTTTGCTGTTGGGTGACCGGGTCGAGCCGTGAGGTGGGCTCATCGGCAAACAGGAAGCTAGGCTTGAGCAGCAGTACGCGCAGAATTGCAAAGCGTTGCAGTTCGCCGCCGGAGATCTCGCCGGGGCGACGATCCAACAGGTGTTTGTTGAGTCCCAAACGTTCCAGGTGTGGCGCAACTTCGCTGCGCTCGAATTGATGGCGGCGGAGTAAATCCTCAAGCAGCTGGTTTAGTGTGTAGTGGGGTGAGAACGCCGCTGGTGGGTCTTGGTAGAGTGTTTGCCGTCCAAGCCTTGGCTGGAAGAGTCGACGCCTAACCACGCTACTGCCATCGGCCTCGACCCTGGTGACTACCGCCTCGGCGGTGACAGTTGGCCTTGATTATCAGTATCTACCAGCGTTTTAGCGAGCCGCATTCGGCTGAATATGATGCCCGAGGTGGCGGGGGCAGCGTCTTTAATTTCCCAGGGCGCAACGATATCCAGGCTGCGTTCTGACGCCCAGGTATTAAAAGAGGCTAAAATAACCAGCCACGCAGCAGAAAAGCGTTTTATCGGAGACTCCTTATTAATCATTAAGGTTGTCTTATAACATTTAATATTTCTTTATCGGCGAGAAGGATTAATGAGAAGCATTACCGTATTGCAGATGATGACATCTCGCTGCCCAGCCGCGACAATGGTGCCCTGTATCTGTTAATGGCTAGTGCCAGGGATCGTTATGACGCCACTCAACATACTATATCAGGATGAGTATCTGGTTGCGGTGCATAAGCCGTCAGGGCTTTTGGTACATCGCTCGGCATTGGCGCGTGGCGAAACCGAATTTCTGCTGCAGCGCTTACGCGACCAGCTTGGCAAACGGGTATATCCCGTTCACAGGCTGGATCGTCCGACCTCGGGGGTGATCGTATTTGCGCTCTCTTCAGCAGTGGCTGGCATGCTCAGCGAAGCGTTTAGCGAACGGCAGGTTGAGAAGCGCTATCTGGCGGTGGTGCGCGGTAAAGCCCCGGTAAGTGAGCGTTTGGATTACCCGCTGCGAGAAGAGGATGGCACACGGCCCAAGGCGGAAATGCCCGCCATGCCGGCGATGACCGATATTCGCCGCCTGGATAGCGTCGAGCTGCCGGTGCAAGTCGACCGCTATCCGGTGGCGCGTTACTCGCTGGTGGAGGCGCGGCCGCTGACCGGACGGCGCCACCAAATTCGCCGTCACCTCTCTCGACGAGGTTACCCGATTGTTGGCGATGCCAAGCACGGTAAAAGTGTCCACAACCGTTTTTTTGCCGAGCAGATGGATGCACCACGCTTACTGCTGGCCGCGACCTATTTGGCCTTTGACCATCCACTGTTAGACAAGCGCGTACAATTAAGCTGCGCCTTGGATGACACCATGATCGCGCTGTTTAATCACCTTGGATGGGCGGGGCACTTGCCGCTGGATAGCGTGCGCACGCCGCCCCACGCCGAGCCTTCAGCCCTTAAAGCGCTATAAGTGAATCTGCTATGTCCCCAACCTCTCAAGTATCCACGGCTAACGTGAAACCTTCTTCTGCAGACTCTGTTTCTAGTGACTCTGTTTCTAGTGACTCTGTTTCTAGTGACTCTGTTTCTAGTGACTCTGTTTCTAGTGACTCTGTTTCTAGTGACTCTGTTTCTAGTGACTCTGTTTCTAGTGACTCTGTTTCTAGTGACTCTGTTTCTAGTGACTCTGTTTCTAGTGACTCTGTTTCTAGTGACTCTGTTTCTAGTGACTCTGTTTCTAGTGACTCTGTTTCTAGTGACTCTGTTTCTAGTGACTCTGTTTCTAGTGACTCTGTTTCTAGTGACTCTGTTTCTAGTGACTCTGTTTCTAGTGACTCTGTTTCTAGTGACTCTGTTTCTAGTGACTCTGTTTCTAGTGACTCTGTTTCTAGTGACTCTGTTTCTAGTGACTCTGTTTCTAGTGACTCTGTTTCTAGTGACTCTGTTTCTAGTGACTCTGTTTCTAGTGACTCTGTTTCTAGTGACTCTGTTTCTAGTGACTCTGTTTCTAGTGACTCTGTTTCTAGTGACTCTGTTTCTAGTGACTCTGTTTCTAACGACTCAGTTTCTAGCGACTATGACTTGCGCTTTGGTGGGATTCGTCGCCTCTATGGTCAGCGTGCTTTTGATACGTTTCGTCATGCCCACGTGGTGGTAGTGGGTGTCGGTGGGGTGGGGAGCTGGACGGTAGAAGCCCTGGCACGCTCGGGCATTGGCAAGCTGACGCTGATCGACTTAGACGACGTCTGCGTTTCCAACGTTAACCGCCAGCTCCACGCGTTGGATGGCACCATTGGTCAGCCCAAGGTTGAAGTGCTGGCCGAGCGCTGCCGCTTGATTGCCCCGGAGATTGAGATTGTGGCGGACACTGCCTTCGTGACACCCACCAACTTGGCTGAACGGATTCCTGACGATGCCGATCACGTGGTGGATGCCATCGACAGTGTGATCGCCAAGGCCGCGCTGATCGCTTGGTGTAAGCGGCGTAAAATCCCCATTACCGTGACTGGCGCGGCCGGTGGACAAACTGATCCCACGCGTATTCAGGTCGCGGATCTCACCCGCACCGAGCACGACCCGCTGCTCTCCAAAGTGCGCTCGCGGCTGCGCCGGGATTACGGTTTCTCCCGCAATCCCAAGCGGCGCTTCTCGGTGGAGTGCGTCTACTCCGATGAGCAGTTGATCTATCCCAGCAGCGACGGCGAAGTGTGTCTGCAAAAGCCCAGTAGCGGTGACGCCACGCGGCTGGATTGCGCCTCCGGCTTCGGCGCGGCGACCTTCTTGACCGGCACCTTTGGCTTCGTCGCCGCCTCCAAAGTGTTGGAACGCCTTGCCAAAAAAGCCAACCAGCCAGCCACCACAAACGCTACTCGAGAGGAGAGCCAATGACCGCCCCCGTTCCCGGCATTTACCGTCACTACAAAGGCAGTCTGTACGAAGTGATGGGCACCGCCCAGCACAGTGAAAGCGAGGAACCGCTGGTGGTCTACCGCGCCCTTTACGGTGAATACGGCCTCTGGGTGCGCCCGCTTGAGATGTTTACGGAAACGGTGACCAAAGAGGGCCACACCCAGCCCCGTTTTGTGCTGGAAAAGGCGTTTTAAGCTTCACTTAAAACGCGTAACGCGCTGAAAGCCAAAACCGTGGGTCTTTTTGCTCATCTTCTGACGCCGCATCACCGGTGGTGGATGTTGCCGCCGCCGCATCCAGCGACCAGTTATTCTGCGTGTAACGCACACCGATCCCACCGCCTGCCAGTGTTTCGCTGGCTTCGTCGGCAAAGCGTTGGCGTGCCCCGTGATCGTAAAACACGTAGGGGCTTAATTCAGGCGTCGCCTGATAGCGAACTTCCAGTTGGGTAAGCCACACGCGACTACCGCTAACTTCCCCTTGCGGGTAAGCCCTAACGCCTCGTGCGCCACCGAGGCTCATGCCTTCGGAAGAATCCAGGGGGTTATCAGCCCACTGGATATCGCCCTTCGCCATCAGCGAGAGCCCATGGCCCAGGTTTTGAATGCGCGAAAGGGTAAGACGAGCCTTGGTATAACCACCATCCACCTGTTCATTGGCTTGGTTATTGACCTGGCCACTTTGCAGGCGGGCCTCCCCAAAGGTGACACCGCCCTGGCCCAGCGCGTCCCGGTGGTCAAACTGCAGCGCCAATGGCCAGCTATGTCCGTAACGCTTTTGATAGCTAACGCCTTCAAAGCGATCGTTTAGTTCGGTGTATTCGCCACCAAAAGAGGCCGTCAGGTTGGTTTGCTGTTGGCGAATTAGTGGATAGCTCAGGGCTAGGTTACTGGTATCCGCCGTGCCGGTAAAACCGTTAAATGGCGAGCGAAGATCATACTCGGTGCGTGCATAAGACACCTCCACTCGCCAGCCCTGGTAGCCGACAGGTAGAGAATAGGCCAAGCGGCCGAGCCATAAATCTTCTTCCGAATAGAGGGCAGTCACGTTCAACTCGTCGCCAACTTTCAACAGTCGATTGGCTTGAATACCCACCGTCGCGCGTCCTTCGCCAAAGGCGCGGCTACCGTGGTTATCCGCGCTCACGTAGCCGTGCAGGCGATCGCCTGCTGCCACCTCGGTGACCAAGTCCCCGGTGCCATAGGCGTCACCCGGGCGCATCACCGGCGTTACGTTAACGCCCGGTAAATCGCCTAACAGCAGGGCGGTGCGTTCAAGCGTGTCGCCTTGAATGACTTCGCCTGCGCGTAGGTTGGAGAGGTAGGGCGCAATGCTATCGACCAACGCATCGTCATCGCCCGTGACGGACACCTCACCATAGTTGCCTTCTACCAGCTGAATCGAGAGAGTGCCCTGGCTAACGTTCTGTTTGGGGAGCATCGCCTGGGCAAACGGGTAGCCATTGTCACGATAAAAGCGGCTAACCGCATTGCTGATGCGCTGCAGGCCCGCCATGTTATGGTCTTGCCCAATAAAGGGTTGAACCTGAGCTAACAACGTCGCATCGTTATAGACGGTATTGCCGCTAAAGGTAATGTCGTTAATGCGAACCTCGCGACTCTCGGCATCGCTTTCCGTCAGCGGAGCGCCCTCGAGGTTGATATCGACGGAGGGCTCGCGTGGCTGATAGTCCCTTTCCGGCAGCGAGTCGCGCAGGAGTTGGCCTGCATCCAGAGGCGTTTGTGCATAGCTGGTTAGTGATAACGAGCCCATTAAACATACTGCCGTCATGGCGACTGAACGTGTGGTAAGTGAGCTATAGCGCATTAGTTGTCACCCTCAGCGTCGTCATTCAGGGCGATACTGATGCCATTTCCGATAATCTCGATACCGCTGGGCAGCAGGCTGTTGCCGTTGGGTAATTCGTTGACTTGACGCATTCGTTCTTCTTGTTCGCTTGACGATGCTGCTTGAAGTGCCTGATTGATGGCCGCGTCGATATTGGCTCCCTGTTTGATGGATAGAGTGCCGTCCTGGGAAGTAATGAAGTAGTTGCTGTTGGCTAAGTCCGTCGGACTGATGCTGTAGTTACCAGCAATTTCACCTGTCGCGCGGGTGAGATTGCCAGAAAGGGTGTCATTGTCGATCAAGTTACCTTCTATGACTTGCCACGTTAGTTTTGGATCATTCATGCCGTAGATTTTGCTCTGGTCATCGGCGGCGACGGTGATCGGGCGCGGGTCAATGGTGAGGATGCCGTCCTGGGCGGTAATCACATAGTTGCCGTTGGCAAGATCGGCGGCGCTGATGGCGTAGTCATTCACATCTTCGCCCACTTCGCGGGTAAGATCGCCAGCAAGGCTATCGTCACCGACCAAGCTGCCGTCGGTGACTTGCCAGGTGAACGTCGGGTCATCATTTCCGTAAGTTTTGTTCTGATCATCGGCGGTGACGGTAATCGCACGTGGATCGATGGTCAGTACACCATCTTGGGCGGTGATCAGATAGTTGCCGTTGGCCAGATCGGCGACGCTGATGGCGTAATCGCCTGCATCTTCACCTGCTTCGCGGGTCAGATCACCAGCTAGAGAGTCGTCGCCCACCAAGTTGCCGTTAGTGACTTGCCAGGTGATGGAGGGGTCATCATTGCCGTAGGTTTTGTTTTGGTCGTCGGCGGTGATGGTAATAGAACGTGGATCGATGGTCAGCACACCGTCCTGGGCGGTAATCAGATAGTTGCCGTTGGCCAGATCGGCGACGCTAATGGCGTAATCGCCTGCATCTTCGCCCGCTTCTCGGGTCAGATCACCAGCTAGAGAGTCATCGCCCATCAAATTGCCATCGGTTATTTGCCAGGTGAGGGTGGGGTCATTCTCACCATAGGTTATGGACTGGTCGTCGGCGGAGACGGTAATGGCGCGTGGGTCGATGGTCAGCACACCATCTTGGGCGGTGATCAGATAGTTGCCATTGGAAAAGTCGGCGGCGCTGATAGCGTAATCGCCTGCATCTTCGCCCGCTTCTCGGGTGAGATCACCTGCGAGGATATCGTCACCTATCAAGTTGCCGTTGGTGACTTGCCAGGTGAACGTGGGGTCATTATCACCGTAGGTTTTGCTGTCGTTGTCGGTGATAACGGTCAGCGGGGCTGGGGTGACGTTGGCGCTGAGACTACTAGGTTGAGTAACTGAATAGTTACCGGCATCCGCACCGGTAAGGGCATAACCGCTGACGGTGACAGGCTTGTTGTCGGCGACATTTTTATCGTTAAAGTTCCCCGTACCGGTGGTGCCGATTGAGACATTATCGTTAGGCACCACGTTATCCAGCGTGGCGGTACCCGAGAGGGTGGCGTCCGTAGTGCCATCGTAGACTTTGTCTTCGGCGTTGGTGCCAGTGATGGTGAGTAGGCGTCGGTTGATGGTGGCGGCATGCGTAGTATCCGCCAACCAATAGTTATTGGCGAGGCCATTGGTACCATCGTTTAAGGTATAGCTGGCGGTGACAGTGCGGGATCCGGCATTGGCATTGTCGAAGCTGCCGCTGGCGTCAATGCTTAGGTTCTCATCCGTGACCAGGTTATCCAGAACGCCCGCCGTAACAGTAGCATCGGTCGAGCCGTCGTAGACTTTGTCTTCGGCGG
>NZ_JH393257.1:656471-745369 GCF_000236035.1 Vreelandella boliviensis LC1 | reverse complement strand
ATAGTTATTGGCGAGGCCATTGGTACCATCGTTTAAGGTATAGCTGGCGGTGACAGTGCGGGATCCGGCATTGGCATTGTCGAAGCTGCCGCTGGCGTCAATGCTTAGGTTCTCATCCGTGGCCAGGTTATCCATAGCGCCCGCCGTTACAGTGGCATCGGTCGAGCCGTCGTAGACTTTGTTCGCGACGGTGGTGCCGCTGATGGTGAGTGAGCGGGGATCGATAGTCAGTTTGCCGCTTTCGAAGGTCAGGTCGTAGTTGGTGGCACTCAGCCCTTCGGGTTTAATGTCATAGGTATTGGCGTTGGTGGCCCCTTGGCTTGTGCCCCTATAAGCTAGGCTGCCGCCTAGCTTATTCTCACCTTCATTGTTGACGAATCCTGAATAGGTTACACCGTTGCCTCCGCTGTAGGTCTGGCCATCGTAGGTTTTGCTGTCATCTTTGGCGGCGACGGTCAACGACGCTTTATTGATGGTGGCGAAATGAGTACTGTCTGTTGGCGTTGTATAGTTACTTGCTAAACCGTTGTTACCATTACTCAAAATATATCTGGCGTTTACATTGCGTTGCCCAGCGTCGGCACTGCTAAAGCTGCCGGTGGCGGCAACGCTTAGATCTTCGCCGGCGACCAGATTATTCAGGGTGCCTACTGTAATAGTAGCATCGGTCGAGCCGTCGTAGGTTTTGTCTTGGGCAGTGGTGCCGTTGATGGTGAGTGGGCGAGAGTCGATGGTCACACTTGCTGCACTGTCGTAGCTGATATCGTAACCCTGCTGGTGGGAGTAGAGACCAGAAAAGTTGAGGCTATCATAGGTACCCGCATCGGCGGCATCCGTTGTATATGTGAGACTGTTGCCATCCAGCGTCGCACCGCTCACGTCTGTGGCGTAATCGGCGATACCACTGGCGGCGTCGCCGTCGTAAACCTTACCGACAATCTCGTTGCTATCGGGCGTCACCGTTACCGGCGTTAGAAAACTGCGCAGCATTGGTGTGGTATGGCCATCATAAATTCGCCAAACTGCATCGGTGCCGCCATGGGCATCGATGTCACTTCCCCAGGCGCTTCTGAAGGTACCGAGTTTGGTTAACTCGGCGTAGGATTTCCCCGTACCTTCGCCGGAGGAGTTGGCTCCATTGATCGGATTGCCATTAGCGCGGGTTGTGGCGTAGTAGCTGTCAATGACAACACGGAATACATAGCCTAATCCATCCCCGACTAAACCGCCTACGTCGGAGTTGCCCGTTGCCTTACCAGTAGCGTAGGAGTTTCGGATAGTAACGAGGTTGTGGGCTTGGGTATCATTGCGACCGACCAGTCCGCCAACGTTTCTATCTCCCACTACGTCGCCAGTGGCGTAGGCGTTGGTGATGCGACCATCATCATTAATTCCAACCAGCCCCCCTGCGAACATTCCATCCGAGCTTGGAGTTTCCACGTTGCCAGTAGCATAGGCTTTAGTGATCGTGCCAGTATTGCTTCCGACCAACCCGCCGGCGTGTATATCACCCTTTACATGCCCAGTGGCGTAGGAATGAGTGATAGTGCCAATGTTATGCCCCACCAGCCCGCCGACTCGCCAGCCATCGTAGACATCACGACCACTTCCCGTTGCTTCGCCGGTGGCGTGTGCGCGGACAATATTGCCCTCATTGAAGCCCACCAGTCCGCCGATTCTCCCAGTACCATTAACGCTACCAGTGGTGTAAGCATTGATAATATCACCAGCGTTAAAGCCTACGAGTCCTCCTAGACGCGTACCGCCTTTTATATTCCCACCGACTAGACCAATATCACGAATAATGCTGGTGCTGCTGGCACTGCCGAATAGGCCAAGGTAATCATCACTATCAGAATCTATATTTAAATCGCTAATAGTATGACTGAGCCCATTAAAATTGCCTGTGAAGGGGCTATCATGATCACCGATGGGGTTCCATGAGTTATACCATGCCGACCCGGTGCTACTGGCATCGATATCTGCGCCTAATGCGTAGTTACCGGAAAGATGGCTGCCCGTGCCTTGCAGGTTATTGAGGCTTGTCCTGCTACCACTGCTATATTCGGTAATTACTGTATAATTAATCCGGTTACCATCATCACTGCCAAGCTGAGTAGAGAAGTTTTGGCCTGCTGGAAGATCGATCGGAGCATTGATCTGGTACTCACCGCCATTGTTAGCCTGGCCGTACTTCAACACCAGCTTGCCGCCACCCTGTATGGTTTTATTAATCTCTATATTGCGTAGAGCATTTAGGGTTAGTTGGTTACTGTTACTCCAGCTCACCTCGTCATTCACAAAAATATCGCCATTACCGCCACTACCCCACTCATCAGTACTAAGGGTGGCAGTAGTTCTAGATAGAAGGTCTGAAAGACTTTCACCAGTAATGTCACCGCCGCTGGGAGCTACTGTATAGTCAGAGGGATCAATGAGTAATTCACCCGTTTTGCCCTGAGCAGCTTGTGTCGTCACTGTGACTTCATCCATAAAGCGAACCTTGGCCGCGCTGGTTTCCACAAAGCCCCCGTCGCCGCCATCCGGTGCCGAGGCATCCAGCGTTCCCGCCACGCGGGTTTCGCCACTTTGCATATCCCCCATCAGCCAGATTTCACCCTGCGCGTTTTCTGCAAGCGTACGCGCCTGGGTGGTGCCGGTGTGGTTGATGACGCTGGCGGCCAAGTCACCTGCGGCTTTGGCGGTCAGGTAGACCCGGCCGCCGTCGGCTTGTATCGCGCCGCCTTGTTCGATGTAGGTATCCAGCAGGGCTTCTTCGACTTCAATCTTGATCGGGCCGCCCATATCCAGCGTGACGCGGCTGCCCGCGCCCATCATTACATCGCCGCGGGGGGCCTTGATGCTGCCTTCATTGATAATTTCGGTGGCGATCAGCGCCACATAGCCTTCGTCAGCGGCGCGGATATTGCCCTGATTGATGATCGCGCTGCTGCTGTTGCCCTCAAAGGTAAAATCACCCGCCATAAAGTCGTCGGGGCTGATGTCCAAAGTAGAGGCGACCAGGCCACCCACGTCCACCTGGGCGGTGTCACCAAATACAATGCCGTTGGGGTTGACCAGAAAGACCTGGCCGTTGGCCTCAATCGCCCCACGAATTTGCGAGAGCTGATCACCGGTGACGCGGTTCAAGGCAGCGGCATCCCGCCCAGGCTGGTGAAACTCAACGCGGTGGCCTTCGGCCACCGAGAAGTCATCCCAGTCCATGGCCATGCGGTCTGAATTCTGATTAATACGCATCGCGTTGCCGGACTGCTTGATACTGCCGCTACCGGCGCGGATCTCACCCCCCGTGGGCAAGCCGCTGGCAAACGCGCAAAGGGGCAATAGAATGATGCTCCCAGCGGTCAACGAGGCCAGTGTGCCCACAATGCCGGAACGGCGTGATGTTTTGCCGTGGCGTTTAACGTTTTCAGGCGCGACTTGCCACTGCCCTCTGGCAGCGTTCCAAACGGTGCGATAGATACGGTTCATGATCCCCTAGCCTTTATCAGTAATAATTTTTTACCAGCCTACGCGTTGGCAAGGGGGGCTTCTTCCACTCAGCGCTACACTTGCGAGGATTTAATCAGGGCGTGTTTGGAGGGCAGCTGATGTGAGCAATGTTGCGAACCTCGCCTGGTGTGACGCCAAAGCGCTGCTTGAACGCGCGGTAAAACCAGGAAAGGTGATTGAAACCCGAATGCAGGGCGATATCGCTCACTGAACGCTGAGCTGAGTGAGGGGATGTTAGCGCACTAAACGCGCGCTGGAGACGCTGTTCAACCAGGTAGTCGGTAAAGGAAGTGTCCGCATTATTGAACAGTGCCCGGATATAGCTGGGCGATACAGCGTGGCGTCGTGCCAGGTCATTCAAAGTGATCGGCGTCCGCGCATGAACGTTTATATCAGCTTTAATGGCTTTTAAACGTGCCTCACGCAGGCCGCCACGCTGGGCGTATTCGTATGCCTCCGGCGTGGCACCTAGTGCCAAGCACGCTAGATCCAGCAGTTGTCGAGTCAACTGAGAGGTGGGTTGACTATCAAGCGCGTCGGGACATTCTGTCAGTGCTAGGCAGAGTCGGCTTAGGTGCTGTAACGATTCGCCGGGCAAAAGCAGGTGTTTAGGCAAACGGTCCATATCGCCAAGCAGCGGCGCCAACTGCGCGCGTGCAAACGCGATGCTTAGGAAATTGACCCGCTCGCCGTAAAAGTCGACGCTACCTGACTGATGGTTATAGACCACGCGTGCTCTGCCCGGCGTGCAGGCAAGAGAATCATGGGCTTGTAGGTGAGAGAGCCAGCCGCCGGGGCCACCGGGATGGATTAAAAGCGTAATGTCATCGTTACCATCAGCGACTTGCGGGTTTTCACGCGCCGCATGCAGCGATGATGCGGTCACCCGAGCGATGGAAATTCCCGGCAGTAGCCTGATGCGTGTTTCAACATGCGGAATCTGCTTCCTGGGCGCATCAAGCTTTACTTGCGCCATGGCGCTGTATATATCCTGCGCAGCCTCCAGGCGTTCGCTGGGTGCAAAGTCGTCTGTTGAAAATGAAAAAAAAGCCATGGCTGTCTGATGCGTTATTAAAAGTGTTGGCCTTCATTAATAAGTATTAAAAACGTTGAAAACAAGTCGGCTTAACGTCTCAGAGAAATGTGTAACCTGCAGAAAAGCTTTAAGAGAAGATAAGCAACACGATGGTTAACGCATGACGATGATTGGGCGCTTGATGATAAAGTCAGCACTCGGGTTGGCCGCCATAACGTCTTAGTATCAGGGAAATAGGGTCGCGGGTATGTCGAGGGTGTATGCCAAAAAGGGGCGGTGGCTGCAGTGGGGTGGCGGCATGGCCATCGTGGTGGCGCTGTTGCTGGATCTGGTGGGCTGTATGCCGATGCCGTTTCTGGAGCGCTTGGAGTGGCAGACCTATGACAGTCGCGTGCGAGCAACGCTGAGCGAGGAGGCCGACCCTAATCTGGCCATTATTGATATTGATGAGCGCAGCCTTTACGAGGTTGGCCAGTGGCCCTGGCCGCGTTCAGTGGTCGCCGATCTGGTAGAAACGCTGTTTGATACTTACCACGCGGGGCTGCTAGGGGTGGACATTGTGTTTGCCGAGCCGGAAGGGACGTTGCTCAAACAGTACTGGCAAAGGTTGGTGAGCGATTACCCCGCGCTTGAAGAACGTGGGCCGCCAGACAGTGGCGATGCGGTGCTGGCCGACACCTTGGCTAACTACCCAGTGGTACTGGGGTATTATTTTCAAGCAAGCGTCGCCGAAGATGATCCGCCGCCAGTGGGCACATTGCCCGCGCCGGTGGAGGTGAACGGAGGCGACTCGCTTTCAGTACCCGAACCAGAGCGTTTTACCGGCAACCTGCCCGAGCTGCAGCAAAGCGCGATGGGCGGCGGTTTTTTTGATAACCCACAGGTGGATGACGACGGTGTGTTTCGCCGGGTGCCTTTACTGCAGCGCTGGGAGGGTGAACTTTATCCGAGCCTGCCGCTTGCGATGTTAATGGCGATGATAGGCGGGCCGACGATTGAGCCAAAAGTGGGCGAAGGCGCGGGCGTGGCGCAACTGGAGGCGCTGGATGTCGGCGGCTTTGAAATTCCGGTGGATAACCAGGGGGCGGCGCTGGTGCCGTGGTACGGCGAGCGCGGACATTTTGACTATATTTCAGCCGCCGATGTATTGAACGAGCGTATCGAGCCTGAAGCACTTGCTGGTAAAACATTGATACTTGGGGCTTCAGCGCCGGGTTTGATGGATTTGCGTTCGACCCCGGTGGGCGGCGTTTTCCTGGGGCCAGAGATCAACATGACGCTGCTGGCGGGGATGTTGCACCAAAGCTATAAGGCCCAGCCGCCGTGGGTGGCGGGGGCGGAACTGGTCAGCCTGGCCTTGCTGGGGGTGTTGATGACATTTTTGTACCCGCGTTTGAACGCGCCGACCTTGCTGGCAGTAAGCGTTGGGCTGCTGGGCATTACGCTGGGAGGGAACTTCTGGGCTTGGCAACAGGGGCTGGTGTTGCCGCTGGCGGCATTATTGGTGCTGTTTGTGTTGCAGATGCTATGGCACCTGGCGCTGAATTTTTTAACTGAATCGCAGCAGAAGCGTTGGGTAGCCGAACGCTTTGGGCAGTACATACCGCCTAAGCTGGTAGACGACATGGTACACAGCGGCCAAGGGATGAGCCTGCAAGGTGAAGAGCGTGAGATGACGGTGCTGTTTTCAGATGTGCGCGGGTTTACGGCGTTTTCTGAGACGCTACCACCTGCTGAATTGACTCAGGTGATGAACCGGCTGCTGACGCCCCTCACTGGAGCGATTCATGCCCACGACGGTACCATCGATAAATACATGGGCGATGCGATTATGGCCTTTTGGGGCGCACCGCTTCACGATATTGCGCACGCCGAGCACGCCCTTGAAGGGGCGTTTGCAATGCTTGAAGCACTTGATGATATCAACCAGATATTTATCCATGAGGGCAAGCCAGCACTGGCCATGGGAGTGGGTTTGAACACTGGGTCAATGAGCGTAGGCAACATGGGGTCGAGCTTCCGGATGGCCTATACCGTAATGGGCGATAACGTTAATTTGGGGGCGCGCCTGGAGGGGCTGACTAAGGCCTACGGAGTGAGTGTGCTGGTGAGTGAAGCAACCGTGCAGCAAGCCCCCAATTGGTGTTTTCGCCGTTTGGATAAAGTACGTGTTAAAGGTCGTGATGCACCCGTTTGGGTGCTGGAGCCGGTTGGCCAATGGAGGGGATTAACCCCGGGCCAGCGTGAATGGCAGGCGGCATTTGATGAAGCTGTAGCGTTTTATCAGGCGGCTGCGTTTGAAAAGGCGCAGGCGGCGTTTGCCGCGCTGGAAGATCAACAAGACCCACCTACCCAGCTATATTTGCAACGCATCGAATACTACCAAGAAACCCCACCCCCCGCCGATTGGGACGGGGTGTGGACGCATACTAATAAATAAAGGTGTCTTGTCAGTGGATTAAGGGGCGATTTCCTCGCGTCCGAATAGTCCGGTACCGCTGTAGTTGTCCAGATCACTGCCTGCGGCCTCAATTAGGCTCATAATGGCAGCGGCATCTTCGCCAATGTATCGGCCTTGTAAGGTGTTCAAACCATCAAAACAGTCGGTGTCACAGTTTTCGTGGGTGAGGTCGATGGTATCGATCGGGAAGGTTTCGAAAGCTGCGCTGCCTTCTTCAGCGCTTAGCCCACCAACCAACTGACCAAAGTCTTCCAGCCTTATATCAACCAATACGCTGCTTTCACTGGCACTACTGACGAGTGTGATGGTGCTGTCGCTAAGAATGGGTATCACATTGTCGCCTGCTTGGTTGACCAGCCCGGTACCGCCTATCCAGTTAAATGCCACGCCCTCGGCTAGCTGTCCGCTTATTGCATCGAGCGCTTGGTTGCTTAGCTCGTTGCTTAGCGTATCGGCCAATGCATTCGATGCTGAAATAAAGGGGATACTGCTCCCTATTGGCTGTTCCTCTGGAGCGAAGGGGTCGGGAGTGTCGGCGTCCCAGTAGCCCCATACCACTTCGCCACCCGCTACATTTTGGCTGCCTTGTTTAGTGGGCGTCGTATTTTCTTCGTAAAAGCTATTTAACAGGTCACTTCCGATAAGCGTGGTTAAGCTGTTTTCAGCGGTAGGTGGGAAGTCGATCCAAGCCTCGGCTTCGGGCTCCGGCTCCGGCTCGGGGTCTGGTTCGGGGTCTGGTTCGGGCACCGGCTCAGGTTCGAGGTCTGGCTCAGATTCGGGTTCCGGCTCGGGCTCAGATTCTTGGTTGACGTCGTCTTCTAAATTATCTGCAAAGGCGCGGGCACGGGTAGATTGTTCTTGGGTGAGGTTGTTGGTTTGCTCGCGCTGAAGTTGTTCATTGGGGGTCGGTGCCAGCGCGATGCGGTCGAAAAACGTGCCGTCAGTGGCATCGCTATCGGTATCTAGAGTGGTACTGGCAACGGTAGTGTTGTTGCCAGCTTGCTGGGTGGTGTCTGTGCTTAGGTTTTCGTCGTCTTGGCTAGTTTGCTCGCGGCGCTGGTCTTCCAACTGTTTAAAAATCGCTATGCCGTCGGCGAGGAACTCTGGGATAGCGTCTGCAGTGGCGGAAAACACGACTTGCCCCGGGCGCACAATACGCTCGCCAGCATCGGTGCTCATGGAGAGCATACCGCTCTCGACATATAAGTAGCTGCCGGTAGCCATGCCAGGCAAGGGAGGCGTTTTGCCCTCTGGCACGTGAACTAGTTGAAAGCTGGTGCCGCGAATGCCCATGGTGGCCACCGGCGTTTTATAGCTGACGTTTGCGGGTGCATTTCGTCCAATCAACCCCGTCACAGCGCGTAACCCGCCGCGCAGCAGTTCGCCACTCTGTTCGGATGTGTCAGGGTGCTCTGTGTTGTTTTGGTAGCTCTCCAGGGTGTAGGTGCTTTCTGGCTGAATGGCTTTGGTGCCGCCATCACTGTAGCGGATCTGTAGCGTACTGGCGCTTTGCGTTCGGAAGGTGTCGCCGGCAAAAATGTCATCGCCGCGTTCGGCGGTGGTACGTTCGCCCTCGCGCTCAATTGAGGCATTGCCGTGAACGAACATCACCTGCCCGGCGGGGGTGTTGGCCCATACGGCCATGGGGATCATTAGGCTGCCAACAGTGGCGTGGAGCGATACCCAGCGGGCAATGGGGTGTTGTGTAAAACGAGCCATAAGCCCTCCCTAAAAAAGGTAGCGAACGCCGACCTGCGTTTGAAGGCGTGTCGAATCGTAAAATTCAATGGAGGCGTTGCGCTGTTCGTAATGGGCCGAGGTTTCTACCAGCCAGTGACGATTGAGCTGGTAGAGCCAGCTTAGGCGCGCTTCCCATATCTGCTCTTCGCGGGCGGTAGGCTGGTAGCGGCTGGTGATGTTGTTAACGTTGTCCTGGTAGTTACGTTCGCGGTAATCCACATCGCCGCGTATGAGTTGGCGCTCGCCAATGGGTACATCCACGCCCATGCCCACTTGCCAGTGGTTGAGGTCACCGCCCGCACGTTGTTGGTTGGCTGTGCCACGGGCCCACTCCTGGCCTAACTGCGCCCGCCAGCGCAGGTTAGCGTGAGTCAAGGGGGTCGTAAGCTCAACTCCCAGGCGGCCTGCGTCGTAATCGCTTAGCGCGTTGTCAAAGTCGTTGTGTTGGGTGCTAAGCTGCCAGATCAGCTGGCTATCGGTGCCTACCGTGTAGGCGTAGCGGCCGCTAAGGCCCCAGCGGGTCAAAAGCGGGTTCTGGTCGGCACCACCCCAGCCTTGTAAAACACTGGGTTGCAGTGTCCAGGTGTGGCCATTGCTCAGTTCGCGCTGGTAGGCAGGCACCAGCTGTAACAGCGTAAGGTCAATTTCTTCGGCGCTGTCCTGGGAGTAACGCTGGGCCTGGGCAGTGGCGTCAAACAGCCAGCGTGAGCGTTCGTCAATTGGGTAGCGCCCCCGGTAATTGGCTTGCAGCCGGTGATAGAGGCTTGAGCGGCTGGCAAAAGTAACGTCGTCAAGCTGATTGGGGTCGTCAGGTTCCAAGACACCGCTATCGATTAGTTGGTCAACCACACTGCGTAGTGACGTAGGTAAAGGGTCAAGTGCGATATCACTACTGTAGCGCTGGGGGTTGCTGTCGTAGCCAAGAGCGACACCTACGTTCAGATTATGCTGTGGGTCGTTGTCTTCACGGCGGCGTTGTTCGATGACTTCTTTGAAGCGGCCAATGGCCGCTTGTGCTATGGGCGGAGGGGAGAGCTGTTCCAAACGCTCGATTTCCTGTTCAGCGGCGCGGCGCTGATCCAATTGCAGTAGCGCGGCGACGCGCTCCATTCTCGCGCCTGCGTGCTCTGGCTCAGTCTTCAATGCCCTGTCCAGAGCAATCAGCGCGTGGGAGAAGTGTTCAGCTCGCAGTGCAAACACTCCCAGCCAGTAGTCAAATGCGGGCTCGCCGCTGTGGTCGACCTCAACGGCTTTCATGCTTGAATAGGCGGATTTGGCGTCGCCTTGCTTTAGCATTTGGTGAGCGTTCTGTAACGTTTCTTTATAGGCATGGGCTTGCGTGGTCAATAACAGCCCAAGTGTGATACTCAGCAGGCAGTAAAGACGAATAGGCCGCACTGTTATTAATCTCATAGGCTAACCCAGTTCCTTGCTACTTATACGGATACCAGTGTACGGGTGGGTAAAAGGTATGGCTTCCACTCAGCGTTACACTTGTGGCGTATTCCTCAAGCGGTTTTATCAGATCGCCTGCCATGGCTGTGTCGTGGGAAGGGCGGCATGAAGCTGTTGAATGATTTTTGACCGATACGGCGGTTTCAGGTGGGTTATCAATAGTTTTTTAGGGGGGGTCGCCACCCGGTAAAATAGTTTGGCGAGCCGCTGTGGGGTCAAGTGGTAAGCCGATTCGGCGAGGCGGTCGAGATGGTTGGGGAAGGCACACTCGATCACCAACGTGTCGAGTGCGCCTAGCCGGTTAAGCGATTGGATGGTGATATCGGAAAGCCCGGTATCGCCGCTAAACCCGACGGTGCCTGTCGGGCAACTTATCCAATAACCACAGGCGGGGACGCCATGGGTAACGGGAAAAGGAGTCACTGCGACGGTGGCATCAAACGTATACGGATGCCAGTGAGTGATGGGTACATAACGCAATACAGGCTGTTCTGGAGAGGGCAGTTGGGCGAAGTCAGGCCAAATAACATGATTGAAAATGTGGGATTGGAGAGCTTTGATAACGTCAGGTAATGCGTAAACAGTTAAGGCTTGGCGGCGAGATACAAGCGTTTCAAATAGGCTGTCGATTAGCAGTGGCAGGCTGGCAATATGATCGATATGGGCATGAGTCAGCAGGATGTTTTTCAGCCCTCCAAGCTGTTCGTTACTGAGTTGGTTAACACCCGTGCCCGCATCGAGCAATGTGGAAGGGTTCAGCAGAAAGGCGCTAGTCCCTTGAGAAGACTCTAGGCCTCCGCTAGCGCCAAGGACATTGACATTCACGGTGCTGTCACTCCATTTTTGTCGGATTAGATATATAACACTGATAGATGACTGGGTTGAGATGTCGTCACGGAATATCGTCACGTTTGCTGTTTTTCTATTGACGCGTTAGGTTCTTACCGCGCTAGTTTAGTCGCCATATCGAACCCAATAATGCTTTGTATCGCACTTTTCATCTCAGGGTCGCGTTGGTAAAGACGCTCAAGAGCCGAGGATGGCCACATTAAGTAACGCACCGGTTTGTTTGCGATCACATCAGCACTGGTTAACCGACCAGTCATAAAGCTCATTTCACCCGCAAAATCGCCTGGGGAAAGCGTGGCGCGTTCAATGCCATCAACCTTAACGCTGGCACTGCCTGAAAGCAAAATGATAAGCGCTTGCAGCTCTTTACCTTGTTCGATTAGCGCCTCACCTGACGGTGTTTCATGGGGCTCCGCTTGCTGTAACAAGCGGCGCATGCGGCGAGGTTTAAGCAGCGAAAAGGTTGTATCGTGCAGCCACTGCTCTTCCTGGGTGAGCTTAATCGGGCGACGTTGGAGCAGTAACACCGTTAAGTTGACGGTATTAATCGCGATAAAGGCGATTTGCCAGGACATGGCACCATAAAGCGGAGTGGTTTGAAAATAAAAATACGGCAACGTGGATAATGCCGCCAAAATGGTAATTGCGCGTAGCCACGCCATATCGCGAACAATATATGCTAAACAAAATAGCGCATTGGCAATAAAAAAAAGCGCAATTGTGAACATCTTATCTCCACAGCAATATAATTCACTACGTCATAGAAGCTCCACATGCTACACAAAAGCGTGAGGAGGTTCGCAACGAATTTGGCCGCTATGGAATTACCTCTGCTGTTTGTATCAAAATAGACTTGCTGGACACCGCCCATTGTCGTTAGGAGTATTCATGCCCCCTATATCACCTCAGCAAACGCTGAAAGACGTATTTGGTTTTGACGACTTTCGCGGCGGCCAGCAGGCGGTGGTTGAAAGGGTGCTGGACGGGCACTCCACGGCGGCAATTTTTGCCACCGGCGCGGGGAAGTCACTTTGCTACCAGCTTCCAGCGCTGCACCTACCGCACTTAACCCTGGTGGTATCGCCGCTGCTGGCGCTGATGCAAGATCAGCTCGCGTTTTTGGCCCGCCACGGCGTAGCAGCTGCAAGTATTGACTCCACCCAAGACAGAGACACCACCCGTGAGGTGATGGAGCGCGCCAAAAGCGGCGAGCTTAAAATATTGATGGTCTCGGTGGAGCGGCTCAAGAACGAGCGCTTCCGGCACTTTTTACGCCAGGTTCAAATATCGCTTTTAGTGGTGGATGAAGCCCACTGCCTCTCAGAGTGGGGGCATAACTTCCGCCCCGATTATTTGAAGCTACCGGACTACCAGCGCGACTTCGCTATTCCCCAGGTGCTGCTACTCACCGCCACGGCAACGCCGACCGTGATCGCCGATATGGGCGAGAAGTTTGCCATCGCAGCGGATAACGTGATTACCACCGGTTTTTACCGTTCGAATCTGGAGTTACTGGTGGCGCCTGCCATGGAAGACCGCCAGCAGCAACTGATTAACTGGTTGAAGCCGCAGATGCAGCCGGGTAGCGAAGCGCCCACGATTATTTACGTCACCCTTCAGCAAACTGCCGAACGGGTGGCGAAAGCGCTAGCGGTCCAGGGTATTGCCGCCCAGGCGTACCATGCGGGGCTAGATTCCCAGCAGCGAGATGAGATCCAGCGCCAGTTTATGGGCGGAGAGTCGCCCTGCATCGTGGCCACTATTGCCTTTGGTATGGGCATCGATAAGGGCGATATTCGCAACGTGGTGCACTATGACCTGCCCAAATCCATCGAGAACTACAGCCAGGAGATTGGTCGGGCGGGGCGCGACGGGCTGCCTTCCACCTGCCTGACCATGGCCGGGCGCGATGGCCTGCGGGTGTTGGAAAACTTCGTTTACGGCGACACTCCCGAATACGCGGGTATCTACCGCCTGTTGGAAGAGATTGCTGCAGCAGGCCAAGCGCCAGATCGCCAGTGGGAGGTGCTGCTCAATACGCTTTCCCGTGATACCAATATCCGCCCGCTGCCGCTAAAAACGCTGTTGGTGCGGCTGGAGATGCACGGCATTATCGCGCCGCGCTTTGCATTTCTAGCAGAGTACCGGCTGCGCTACCACATTGAGCCGAGTGAGTTGGTAAATCGTTTTGAAGGCGAACGGGCGGCCTTTGTGCGGCTATTAGTCGATAATATTCCCATTGCACGCACCTGGGGCTCGGTGGATTTTGACCGCCTACACCAGGCAGGGCTGGCGCAGCAGGTCGATACTTCCCGCGCCCGAGTGATCACTGCTCTGGAGTACTTTCAGGACAAAGGCTGGCTGACCCTGGAAGGCAAACGGATGACCGACGTTTACGAGGTGTGTCAGCCTAATTTTGCCATTGAGACGCTGGCGAGTCAGCTCTATGACGACTGCCTGACAAGAGAGCGCATCGAGATTGAGCGATTACAGGCCATGCTGGCGCTGTTTGAATCGGAAAGCTGTATCACCCGGCGTTTAGCGGAGCACTTTGGCGATCGCACTTTTGGTAATAGCACCTTTGGTGCGCCGCTCGACCCCGTGCAGGGCCGCTGCGGACACTGCTCGGTATGTTACGGACATCCTGTACGGCTGCCGGATGCGCCCCCACAACCCGCGTTATCGGAAGCTGATTTTCAACGTTATGCCACGCCGCTGATTGAACGCCATATTGAGCAGGTCGGCCAGCCGCCTAACGCCCAGCGGCTGGCGCATTTTCTGTGTGGCTTAACCATGCCGATCTTCACCCTGCTCAAAGCCCGCAGCCTGAACGGCTTTGCAGTCTTTGAGCAGCGCGCCTACACCGAGGTGCGTGAGTGGACAATGAGGCATTTGGCAAGCTGAAAAGCGCGCACCGACACGCCAGGCGAATTATTGGCTACGCTTAAGCTCTTACAAGGATGCTTATTCAAGGAGTTGTAATGTTTAGCGGAACGGTAGCGGTGCTGCTGATGACGGTCGCCGCTGTTATCACCAGCGTGCTGGTGCATTTTGAAGTGGCGGTACGCATTAGCCGTAAATTGGAGTATTGGCAGCTTGCGTTACGGGGCCGCTTTTTAGTGCTGTTTTTAGCGTTGTTTGTTGCCCACCTGATTGAAATATGTATCTTTGCTCTGGCGTTAGTTAGCTTACAAGCTTTGCCCGAAACGGGACAGATTTCGGGCAGTGAAGCGGTGGCACTGTGGGATTATCTTTATATGTCGGCCATAAGCTATACCACCCTCGGCTTTGGGGATCTAACGCCAGAGGGCGGTATGCGGTTGCTGTTAAGTGCCGAAGGTTTGATCGGATTTATGCTGATTACCTGGTCGGCGTCGCTCACCTTCCTGCAAATGCAGCAGCACTGGGCCGTGGGGGATGAGTAGCCGGTTAGGTTACTCCCAAGCAGGGAAGGGGTCGGGCAGTTGTTTCCACGCCTCAATCCCTTCCAGAAGCTCGCCTTCGCTCAATAGGCAATCGTCCAGTGCTTCGCGCATTTTGGCTTGATCCAGGTTCTGACCGATAAATACCAGCTCCTGGCGCATATCACCAAACGGCTCCTGCCACTTCTCCATAATAAACTGACGTGTTTCGGGGTCAGTTGGCCAACGTTCTTCGGGAATGGCTTTCCAGAATACCCCGGCTGGGCCGTGGTGGGCGATACCGCCTGCCTGGCTCCACTGACCTGCGGCTTGAGGGCGAGTGGCCAGCCAGAAAAAGCCTTTCGAGCGCAACAGGCCCTTACCAAACCACTCCTGGTTCAACAGGTCGTGGAATTTTTGCGGATGGAAGGGGCGACGGGCATGATAAGCAAAGCTGCCAATCCCGTACTCTTCGGTCTCGGGCACATGCTCGCCGCGCATCTCTTTTAGCCAGCCCGGTGCCAGTTGGGCGCGCTCGAAATTGAACTTACCGGTATCCAGCACTTTATCCAACGGCACGCCGCCTTGGGTGATCGGCACCAGCTCCGCGTCGGGGTTCAGCGAGTGCAGGATAGCCTTCAACGCCTCCAACTCTTTTGCATCAATCAGGTCAGTTTTGCTGATCAGAAGCACATCGCAAAACTCGATTTGATCTACTAACAGATCGGCGACATTGCGCTCATCGTCTTCACCCAGACTTTCGCCTGCTTCGGCGAGGCTTTGCGCTTCGCGGTACTGTTCTAGAAAGTTGGCACCATCCACCACCGTGACCAGCGTATCCAGCCGTGCCACATGAGAAAGACTCTGGCCGCTTTCATCTTCAAAGGTAAAAGTTTCTGCGACCGGCAGTGGCTCGGAAATCCCGGTGGACTCAATGACTAAGTAATCGAACTTGCCTTCTCTTGCCAGTTGGCTGACTTCTTCCAGTAAGTCTTCGCGCAAGGTGCAGCAGATGCAGCCATTGCTCATCTCTACCAAACGCTCTTCGCTACGGTTCAGTGCAACGTCACCATCCAGCGTCGACTCACCAGGGCCACCGCGCACTAGCGCGCCGTCGATATTCACCTCGCTCATATCGTTAACGATTACCGCTACGCGACGACCTTCACGATTGGCAAGAATATGATTGAGCACGGTGGTTTTACCGGCACCAAGAAAACCCGAAAGCACTGTCACGGGTAGGGGAGAAAATGCGGTCATTGCTAGGTCACCTCTAAACGGGTCTATGTTATGTGATAATATAACAATGCAGGTGTTTAGAGAAAGGGCTGTTTTGGAGGGGGCGGATCCGTTTCGTATCTGCTAATGGGTCTCAGCGCTTATACTGCGTCGGGCAGTAGCCCCTTAGCACATCAGGTGAACGCAATGCGCTATGTTTGGTAGCGCGGCCGGTGACACGCTTGCGCCATAAACGAAACGAAACGAGGCGGGTTTAAGCTGGTGGCGCATCACCTCAATCACATCGGGCTCGGCAAGCCCAAACAGCGTTTCGATCGCTTCAAACGGCGTGCGGTCTTCCCAGGCCATTTCGATAACGCGCGATTGTTCGTCGTCGGGTAAACGGCGAAAGCGTTTAACGGGGGCTTTTGGCATCTCTCACCTCGTTTCAGTGGGTTGGCGATGTGCGCTGATGCGTTGTTTAACATACCAGCGCAGCGCATCCATCACGATAAAAACCGCTAAGCTGACGCCCAATACAGGCAGCGCCACGCCCAACGTGATCGCGACAAGCACTACGCCTAGCTTGGCGGTAATCGGCAGCAATAGCCAGGGCTCAGTTACCGTGGGAAAGCGCTGACCACTTAGCGTGCGCAGCCGTCGCCATGCCATCAAATAGCCCCATATTATCAATGTCACAAGCCCTGTGGCGATCAGCGCCAGCACGACTTGATTTACGAAGCCAAACAGCACGCCCATATGCAGATCAATCCCCCAGCGGGTGAGTTTGGCGGCTAGTGGAAAGGTGGCGAAGTCGGTTTGATCGGTCACTGCCATGCTGTGCGGATGCAGTGCTACTTGGTCGACTTGGGTAGGCCACTGGCGGTCAATTTCGGCTACCCGCCATGCTTGTTGAGGGCCGCTCGGGGGCGTTAGCTGAAGTCGCGCAGCGCTGAGACCCGCTTGACGCGCAGCGCTCAGCGCCCGATCAAAGTCATCTAATGCGATGGCTGCGGAGACCATGGCCATGTGGCCGCGATGTTCCGCATGTTCATCGTGTGGTTGGGTATCGGTATCGATCAGCGCTGTTGAGGCGCTTGGCGTACTCCAGCCCCAGGCGTGGCGTAGCTCGGCAATATTGCCTCCTGCCCACTGTGACCAGGTCAGCCCCGTGGCGGAAAAGAACAGCAGCCCGAGGGATAAGACCCAACCAAGCGTTGCGTGGCGTCGGCGGGTTGCCTGGGGCCCCGAGCGCGCTTTTAGCGTGCGGCGTTGCCAAACCCACAGCATGAGGCCACCCAGCGCGGCAACCCAGAGCCAAGAGGCAGCCAGTTCACTATATAGACGGCCTATATCACCCATTAACAGCTGGCGATGAAAGTGATCAATTGCTGTGCGTAGCGGAAGTATTCCGCTGGTGCCGTAAACCGTTGTATCACCAGTCACTGCGAGCGAAATCGGATCAACAAACAATGCGCGATGTTCTGAAGGGCCGAGACCTAGCTCACTAAACATCAGTCGGGTGGTGTCGCCGTGTTCTGGTGCAGGGCGTACTGCGCTGGGTAAGGTTGGAACGCCTAGATAGCGCTGCCCAGCAGCGATCTGTTCGGCAAGCGGTTGAGGCTCGCCCTGAGTGACGCCATATAGGGTGTCATGGTAGAACCACTCTTCAAGTGGCGGGCTGAGTAAGTAGGCAATGCCGGATAACGCCGCGATAAGAATAAAAGGGCCGATGAAGAGGCCCGTATATAAGTGCAGGCGGCTAAGCAGGGCAAAAAGCAGTTTACTAGTGCGGGTAGGGGAACGGGCTGTCATTCGCTGAATCCGAGTGGTATCGGGAAAGTAGTGAGACAGCTTAGATAGTTTACTTAACGATCGCTAGCCTTCACGCAGCGGTAAAAAGTCACACGATTAACGTTTAGAAGGCGCATCTTTGTAGGCTAGCAGTGCACGGAATAGCCCATCCATCAGCACCGGTTCGTCGTGTCGAATCTGGAATCCAGCCTCGGTGAGCAGTGGCTGCGCTTGGCGAGTAATATCGGTTGCGAGCGCTGATGTTAGCTGGTTCAGTAGACGCCGCCCCGGCCCTGACGGCTGTTCATCCGGCTGAAACTTATCCATCACACACAGCTGCCCGCCGGGTTTTAGCACACGGTATGCCTCGGCAAGCCCTTGCTGGGGGTCAGGCATTACCGCAATAATCAAATGCATGACGACGGCATCAAAGTGCTCGTCGGGGTAGCTGAGCGCCTCTGCATCCATCACAACACACTCAACATCGCGGCGCAGCGCCTCGGCCCTTTTGGCCGTGCGCTTCACCATGGCCGGAGCGATATCGGTGGCGTGCAATTCGATATCATGAGGAAGAAAAGGCAGGTCTAACCCCGTTCCGGCGCCTACCAGCAGCACCCGCATACCGGGCTCCCAATCCACTTGGCCAAGCGCAATACGCCGCGGCCTGCGAAACGCACGGGTAGCTACTGCATCGTAGAAAGGTGCGTAAATGGTGTAGCGTAGGCGATTCCACTCAGTGGTATTTAGCATAACGCCTCTTTGCAGCGCAACGCTGCGATTGCTGAACGGCGGGTGTCGACTATCTACATCAGACTACCTATAGCATGAAAGTAATAATTCAACCAATAGAGCATGTTCTTGTTGTACAGCTGATTATATAAAATTATTTTTTGTAAAACTAATGCTATTAATCATATTTTATTCGCTGCGTGAGATTTTTAAAATAGTAAACATTATCGTGATTCTTTAACTGATTATTTTTAGCGATTTTTGATTGGTTTTATAATTGCAAAAGAGATCCCTTATCGTTATGCATTATTAGCATTTTCGTAGGCGCTTAGTTAAATTTTCAACAATATCGATAACTAGTATGCGATCATTTTGATTTAAAGGTTCTAAAAGCTGTTTCATTCTGCTTGTTTGATCATCGATATGAAAACTTGCTTGCCCAAACAACTCCGCTGCTTCGCAGTTGAAAATTTCAGCAAGCTCTATTAGACGCACAATGTTGGGGATCACCCGCCCGCGCTCAATGCGCGAAACGGCTTCATTACCAACACCTAAGCGCTCAGCAACTTCTTCTTGGGTCAATTGACTGCGAACCCGCTGTTTGGCAATGGCGCGGCCAATACTGCCCGCCAGCCGTTTCTGTTCTGTTTTATTCACAATGCCCTCCATTAGACCTAGATGGTTGAGGAACGACCTATTGACATGAAGGACTGTTTAGGTTGAATATCATCCTCTAAGGTTGATTTGGATGCTGTTGGTTACTTTTTGTTTCATTTAGTTACTGCCTGAAATATATAATGGAGGAGTGGTGGTAATTTAATTGCGCATTTAAAAAACATAAAAAAGCCTAAGTGCGGAGATGAAAAATTCTGTAGCTATGAAGTAAATAGCTGAGCGCAGCTTGAGAAATGCACGAGACAATTATGTTTTTAATATTAACATTTGAGTTTCTGTGAGTGATTTTTGAAATTATTTAAAAAGTTTTAGAGGAAAGGTTGTTGAGTATTGAATAGTTTTTTCTTTTATGAGTTTCAGGTGTTTGATCGGCTACCGAAAAACGTTTATGCGGCGGACGGGCGTGTTTTTTTCAAAAATACTGTTCAGGACGAGCGGGAGAGAAGCTTGATGTGTAATTTCGAAGGCGCTTGATAACATGCTCCCTACGTCTGTACCAGAGATTTTTCGACAGTGGGCGGATAAGCTGTCCAACTTCAGTGAAGAGGGCTTTTTTCAACACCTTGTGAGATCCTTGGCGGATATCCTTGGAGTTAATCATGCCGTTGTTGAACATGTCGATAGCCGCCAGGGCATTGCGACCACGCTGGCGGTGTGGTCTCAGGGCGAGTTCATTGAGACGGCTCCGTATTTGCTACAAGGTACGCCATGCCAACAGGTCGCTGGTCACTCACGACTGTATGTATCCTCTCACGTTCGTCAGCAGTTCCCGGATGATCAACGCTTGGCCGCCCTGAAAGCGGAGGGGTATTTGGGTGTCGCCATCGCAGCGCCTGGTGGCGGCTGTTTGGGCGTTATTGCGCTAATGCACTCCTCTGCTTTGGGACTTCCACCGTATACCGATGAAGTGTTAAGTATCGCTGCGGCGTTGGCTGGCGCAGAGTTGGCGCGTCAGTTAGCGGAAGGCCAAACGCGCGAACGTCTGCTACATAATCAGCGGGCACTGCAACGCATTGGTCGACACAATACAGCCTTGATCAATACCATTAATGAGCAGCAACGCTTCCAACACGCGGTTGTTAGCGTGGCGACCGCTGTTTCGGCTGAAAATGGTGAAGCATTTCTGCATCAACTGACCGCCCATATGGCTGAGGCGTTAACCGCCGAAGTAGGATTTATTGCACTGCTGGATGAGCAAGATTCTGATATCGCTCATACCATAACGTTGTATGTAAATGGTCAGGTCCTGAGCAATTTTGCCTACTACCTCCCCGGTGTTCCCTGCCACAAGGTGATGATGGAACAGGAGTGTATCGTTCATGAGGGCGCCGCCATTGTGTTGCCTGCTGAAAGTAACGGTGCACTTTCTTGGGTGAATGGCTATGTTGGGCGGCGGCTAGATAATAGCCATGGTCAGCCGATGGGGCTTATTGGCGTAATGTTTAAAAAGCCGCTGGCCGATGTGGATGTTGTGCGCAATGTATTGCAGATATTTGCCGCCCGGGCAGCCTCGGAGCTTGAGCGCCAACAAGACGAAGTACGCATACGCCAACTGGCTTTTTGTGATCCCGGCACGCAATTGCCCAATCGTGCTGCCTTTATGCGCCACTTAGAGAGAGTGGTCGCCGATACGCAGACCACTAAACTGGCGCTATTGCTACTGGATCTTAATCATTTCAAAGAGATCAACGACACTGCTGGGCACGACCTGGGTGATTTAGTCCTTAAGGCCGTTGCCAAACGCTTTGCAGCGTCGTTAACTAAGGGACAGTACTTAGCACGGTTAGGCGGCGATGAGTTTGTGGTGGTTTGCCCTGGTGTTGAGGCAAACAGCGCGATAGCCATCGCTCAGCAACTGTGTGACAGCATAGCGCTTCCGTTTATTGTTGGGCAACACTCCTTCGAACTCTCCGTGGGAATAGGTCTAGCGCTTTATCCTCAGCATGCGGCAACGCCATTAGAGCTGTTGAAACACGCCGACATTGCCATGTATCAAGCTAAACGGCAAAAGCTTCCCGTATGTGTGTTTGAGCACTGGATGGAGCGCGTTGTGGCCGAACAGCTGCATATTGCCAAACGTCTGGCGTCTGCCATTTCAGAAAAACAGCTGAGCCTACACTTTCAGCCTCAGGTGGATTTGCACAGCGGCCTGTTGATTGGAGCTGAGGCGCTGTGCCGGTGGCACGATGAGGAGCTGGGCGACGTTCCGCCGGGTAAATTTATTCCTATTGCCGAAGAGCGCGGCATGATTGTCGCGCTCGGTAACTGGGTGATTGAAGAAGCCTGCAGGCAGCTTGCCGCATGGCGAGAGCAGGGGCACTCCATGCCTGGTCAGTTGGCAATTAATATTGCCGCCCAGCAGTTTGAAGAGGACGACTTGGCAGCCAACGTGCTCAATCGCTGTGCCTACTTCGGTGTTGAGGCGTCACAACTTAGCCTGGAAATTACCGAAAGCGGCATCATGGAGAATCCTGAAAAGGCGATCGCCATGACCGAAGTTTTAAAGAGCAACGGGTTAGGGCTTTCCATTGATGATTTTGGCACCGGTTATTCATCGCTTGCCTACCTAAAGCGTTTCGCCGCTGATAAAATTAAAATCGATATTTCCTTTGTCCGCGATATGCTCACCAGCGACAACGACCGTGTCATTGTGGCGACGATTATTGTCATGGCGAATACGCTGGGACTTGAGACCATTGCAGAAGGTATTGAGAACCAAAAACAAATCAACGCATTGCTTGCAATGGGTTGTGCTCAGGGGCAAGGCTACTATTTCGATCGGCCACTGGCAGCCGAACAGTTTGCCCAACGCTGGCTCATTTAGCCTAGGCAGATAAGCCATGAAAGTTTCTGCATGCCTACACGGCGACTGAGTTTATAGTAGCTTTCAGGAGAAAGGCTTAAACCGGTAGACCGCTAGCTTAATAGATCGCCCATCCTCACTGCTCAACATATTGAGCAAGTTCTAATTTTTTCCTCATCCCTTCCAAAATGCCCGGACAGTCAGGGTGCCAAGTAGTCTACACTCATGCTATACCTAAAATGTAATTTCATCTTCATATGCCCACATGGTGTGTGTCTTAGCGATGGCGAGCAATAGCAGAAGGACGCATTTAGCTGATCGAATGGACTCTATCGTATGTCGATTCGGCAAATAAGCGAATTTGAATTCAGTCAAAGGATTGTACCGGAGGATTACGCTAAATGAATGGATCGGCCCCGCAAAGTAAATTTTCAAGCTGCAAAGGTATTTTTTCAGCAGCCGTTCTAGGTGGGTTACTGGTTGGTGGCATCCCTCTTGAGGCTTTTGCGTTTGGCTTCGATGATGTCGCTATAAAAGCAGAGGAACTAGCCCAGCAGGGCTACCGCGCTCCAGAAACGTCGTTGCCAGATGTGCTGCGCGAACTCAGCAATGCAGAATATGCGCAAATACAGTACAAGCGAGATCGCGACGTGTGGAGTGGTAATGACGCACCTTTCACACTGAGCTTTATCCATGAAGGGATGCATTACGACAGTGCCATCCAACTCAACAGTATTGATCAGGAGGGCGAGGTTCATGGCTTTGCTTACAACCCAGATGACTATACTTACGGCGATTTAAACATCTCCGACGACGTTAAGCATAGCGATGGTCTGGGTATTGCTGGCGTCAAGATCAATTACGCTCTCAACGGTGATGATCCCAATGAGGTGATGGTGTTTCTCGGGGCAAGCTATTTTCGCGCTGTCGGCAGAGGGCAAGTTTATGGTCTTTCAGGGCGCGGGCTGGCCGTTGATACCGGGTTGCCCTCGGGCGAAGAGTTCCCGCGCTTTACAGAAATGTGGATCGTTGAGCCAAATCCAGAAAGCCAGTACTTGACGATTTTCGCCCTGCTTGACTCGCCTAGCGTTACCGGAGCCTACCGCTTCGTGCTACGCCCCGGTGAAGGAACCTTGGTAGATGTACAGTCGCGGTTATATTTGCGCCGGGCAGTCGAAAAGCTGGGCATAGCTCCGCTAACCAGCATGTATCTCTACGGCCCGGAGCAGCCTTCATCGACACAACACTATATTCCAGCCATCCATGACTCTAATGGCCTATTAATCGATGATGCGCAGAATGGCTGGCTGTGGCGCCCGCTCTCCAATCCGGCCAGATTGATGATGAATCGACATGCAACACCTCAGTTGCGCGGTTATGGTCTGATGCAACGTGGTCACAACTTTAGTGATTATCAGGATCTTGACGCACGTTATGATCTGCGCCCAAGCGCCTGGATTGAGCCTGTCAACGAATGGGGGGCCGGTAGCGTTGAGTTGATTCAGATTCCAACCAACAACGAGGCCAACGATAACATCGTATCGATGTGGCTGGCTGATGAGACGCATCAGCCGGGAGCGCCGCTGGCGTTTGATTACCGCATTACGTTCACCGCCAATGAAAGCCGTCATCTTGATCCTCAGCTTGCGTGGGTTGAGGAGACACGTCGCTCACGGGGTGAGGTGATTCGTGATGACCTAGTGCGTGAGCCCGACGGCACGCTCGCTTTCGTCCTTGATTTTGTCGGGCCCTCACTTGCTGGTATCGGCAACGATGCAAACATGAGCGTTGAGGCAAGCGTGGGCGATAATGGCGAATTAGCCAATACCCGGGTTGTGCATAATCCGGCGACCGGCGGCTGGCGTGTGTTTGTCAACGTGAAGCGCAATAACGGCAATCAGCCTTTGGATATCAGGGCCAAACTAATGCTTGATGGCAATCAAGTATCCGAGACTTGGTACTATAGGCTGCCCGCTAATGGTTGAAATAATGCCGTGCTCAAAGGCAACACCAACGGATCTTTATTTAGAACGGTTGGCGTTGGAGACCCAGGATCGTAAGGAGCGCTACACGTTACTGGTCGGTGATCTTGATAAATACGAAATGGCTTCACTGCACGCTGCACTGGGTGAGAATAGTGATGATCAGGATGATGGCAGTGACGATCCGGCGGCATTGTCGGTAGGGCGGCGCTTGGCGCTTGCCTATGCAGAGCCGCCGTTAGCGCCGCCAGAGGTGCTGACAACGGACGCTGCTGGCATTACGCGACTGCGCACTGCGCCAGCGATGAAACGAACGCCGCTGGCACCCCAGAAGTGGTCGACCAACCCTTTCGTAAATGTAGGTCGACGTTTCAAGCGCTGGGTTAACGGTGATGTTCGTCGCCGTAAAAGAGCGTCACCCTCCGCGTCTTGGAAGTGGGTCGCCTCCAGGCGTCGTTGGGTTTTGTTGGTGCTGATTTTCGGTCAAAGTATCATCGCCGCCAATCAGATGCGTACCGTACTCCCCGGTCAAGGCTTACAGTGGCTTGAAATCGCTATTCTAGCGTTGTTTGTGCTGCTGTTCGCCTGGGTATCCGCTGGGTTTTGGACCGCGTTGATGGGGTTCTTCCAACTCTTACGACGTCATGATCGCTATGCCATTGATAGCGAGGTGGGCGACGAACCAATTGATAGTGAGGCGCGGACAGCGCTACTGGTGCCAATCTGTAATGAGGACGTTGCAAGGGTGTTTGCCGGGGTGCGCGCTACCTTAGAGTCCTTACGCAGCACGGGTAATGATCATCATTTTGACATCTTTATTCTGAGCGATACGTCCGATCCTGATATTGCCATTCAGGAAACCTATGCCTGGCTGGGAATGTGCCGAGACCTGGGGGCGTTTGGACAGGTCTTCTATCGCCGTCGTCAGCGCCGGGTCAAACGCAAAAGCGGTAACCTTGACGATTTTTGCCGGCGTTGGGGAGCGCTCTATCGCTATATGTTGGTATTGGATGCCGATAGCGTCATGAGTGGCAAATGCCTTACCCGGCTAGTACAAATGATGGAGGCTCGTTCTGAGGTTGGTATTATCCAAACGGCGCCACGGGCTTCCGGACGCCTCAATTTGTACGCTCGGATGCAACAGTTTGCGACGCGGGTTTACGGACCGTTGTTTACCGCTGGGCTACATTTTTGGCAGTTAGGCGAGTCGCATTATTGGGGCCATAACGCGATCATTCGCTTAGCCCCATTTATGCAGCATTGCATACTCGCGCCGCTACCCGGTAAAGGCTCAATGTCGGGCGAGATTTTATCCCATGACTTTGTTGAGGCGGCGCTGATGCGGCGCGCCGGTTGGGGGGTATGGATTGCCTACAAGCTGGAAGGCAGCTACGAAGAGATGCCGCCTAATCTGCTCGATGAGCTCAATCGCGACCGGCGCTGGTGTCATGGCAATTTGATGAACTTCCGGCTATTTTTTTCGCAAGGCATTCATCCTGTACACCGTGCCGTGTTTTTGACCGGTTTGATGTCTTATCTTTCTGCGCCGCTATGGTGTCTGTTCTTAGTTCTTTCGACTGCCCTTTTAGCCGTTCATACCTTTAGCACGCCCGACTACTTTCCCGAGCCGGGGATGATGTTCCCTGTTTGGCCACAATGGAATCCAATGCTAGCGGTGGGACTGTTCGGTGTGACGGCGCTGCTGCTGTTCTTGCCTAAGATACTAAGCGTAGTACTGGTGTGGATACAGGGTAGCCGTCAATTTGGGGGGCCGCTCAAGGTATTGACGAGCATGGTGCTTGAGTCGCTATTCTCGATGCTATTAGCGCCGGTAAGAATGCTGTTTCACACCCGGTTTGTACTGACCTCCATGATGGGGTGGGCGGTTCAGTGGAGCTCACCGTCCCGGGAAAATAGCGACACCACGTGGAGGGATGCAATCAGCGCCCATTGGACCCAAACCCTAATAGGGGCTGTGTGGGCAGCGGGGGTTTACGTTATGGAACCGACATTTCTTTGGTGGTTGTCGCCGATTGTCGTTTCTTTAATGTTATCCATTCCGGTATCGGCACTGTCGAGCCGTGTCTCGCTAGGGCGGCTCAGTTTTCAAAAGCGGCTGTTCCGGATTCCCGAAGAGACGCAACCACCACGGGTATTGCGGCGCATGGTGAACTTGCTTACCCGCATGAACACAGGTATGTCGGCACCGTCTTTTGTCCAAGTGGTGGTAGATCCCGTGCCGAACGCGTTGGCCACTGCATTAGGCACATTACGTCACACCGATGCCGAGCTACTACGCCAACGTCGAGCCGAGCGGGTTTCTCGCGCCGTATTGATGGGGCCAGCGGGGATGAGTCGATTGGAGCGGTTGGATTTTCTGGATGACCCGGTGATGATGTCGCAACTGCACTATCACATTTGGGACGACAGCAAGGCTCACCGCAGTTGGTTTGACTATGGTCTGCCGGGGCGTGAATCTAAACACTTGCCTACGTTTAATTAAGCTTGCTCGCGTTTAATATAGCCTGCTGTTGGTGTTGGTTCATTTAGCCCAAAACGCTTTTGCATGCAGCGTCTGTGAAGGAGACTCCCCAAACTGCTGCTTATAGTCGTGGGCGAACTGGCCCAGATGCCAGAACCCCCAATAGGTGGCAATGTCGGTGACCGACTGCTCCGGTGACGCTGCCCTTAGCGCCCGACGCACGCGATTCAGCCGCGTTAGGCGTAAAAACTGCAGTGGGCTTATGCCTAAAATAGTCGTAAAGCTATACTGCAGGGTGCGGCGGCTCACATGGGTTAGCTGGCAAAGCTCCTCCATGGTCACCGGTCCATCCAAGTGTTCATCAACATAGCGCTTAACGCGGTCCACCACTGCTTTGCGATGGGCGTAACTGGGCGGCAATGCATGGCTTTTTTGGTTGGTTTTGAGTAGCTCGAGCAGTCCCGTCAGCAGAATATCTTGATGCACCTTCTCGGCAATGGCGTCCTGTTGATGAGAGAGCAGGCGTTCAAGTAAAAACGCCACGGCACGCAGCGTCTCCGGGGTGATGCTGCGTCGTGGTGAGCAGCGCCACTCCTTATCTAGCACGACCCCCTGCTGCCGAGCGGCCGCCTGTAGTATCGGCAGGCGGATCACCAGCCCATAAATATTGAAAGCCTCTGGGGTAACCAGTTCAAAATCGTGCCCGCCGGGTCGGCACATCACCTCATGCTCGTCTAACGCCTGCCCGTTGATCCGTGAACCAAGTGCCCGCGTGGGAATGCCCAGCCACAGTGAATCCGCCCACACTCGGCAGTCCTGGCGCAGCGCCTGCCCGGTATGCTCCTTAAACGCCTGCATGGCGGGCAGCTCGATTTCATCCAACCGCCCGTAAAAGCAGCCAGGGCTGAGCTGATCGTATTGTTGCTGCCAGCGCGTCAGGTTTTGTGCATGCTCATCGGCATCAAACGCCTCTTGCGTGCGCTTTTTTGGTGCAAGCGCGCTGTCGAGTAGGGTCACGGGGGTCTTCTCCTGGCGCTATAAAAACTGTTTTTTACTTGGTTGGCGCCTTAGTGCTTTGTGTTTATTGGTATTAACAAAATGATAGCAGGTTTGCCAAAACTCGATACTCGCTATCTATTGATAACGCTATGGTAGATACAAGCAAGTTTTATACCTCAACGAGCAGTCAGCGCGACTAAAAGCAGCTGTCATATAAAAAGGAAAACGCCATGGCGCAGACTTATCACACCACGGTGGGCAGCCGCAGCTATTGCTTCGCAAGCCTGGCCGAGCTGATGGCCAAAGCCACGCCGCCACGTTCGGGCGACCGCTTGGCCGGGGTAATGGCGGAGAGTGCCGAACAGCGCGTGGTGGCTCAAATGGTGTTGGCCGAGCTGCCACTCACCACCTTTTTGAACGAAGCCTTGATCCCCTATGAAGACGACGAGATCACCCGGCTGATTATCGATGACCACAACGCCGACGCTTTCGCGCCGATCAGCCATCTGACCGTGGGCGATTTTCGTAACTGGCTGCTCTCCGACCACGCCACCAGCGAGGTGCTCGCGGAGGTGAAAGCGGGTATTACCCCCGAAATGGCCGCCGCCGTCAGCAAGCTGATGCGCAACCAAGATCTGATTCTAGTCGCCAAGAAGTGCCGGGTCACCACGGCGTTTCGTAACACCATCGGTCTGCCGGGGCGGCTCGCTACACGGCTCCAGCCCAATCACCCCACCGACGATGTCACCGGCATTGCCGCCAGCATTCTCGACGGGCTGCTCTACGGCAGCGGCGACGCGGTAATCGGCATCAATCCCGCTACCGATAACGTCGCCCAAAGCGTCAAGCTGATGCGCCTGATGGACGAGGTGATTCAGAAGTATCAAATTCCCACCCAATCCTGCGTGCTTACCCACGTAACGAATACCCTGGAGGCGATCGAGCAGGGCGCCCCGGTAGATCTGGTTTTCCAATCGATTGGTGGCACCGAAGCTACTAATCGCAGCTTTGGCTTTGATTTGAGCACCCTGGCGGAAGCCGAAGCGGCGGCGCAGTCGCTTAATCGCGGTACAGTGGGGCGCAATGTGATGTATTTCGAAACCGGCCAGGGCAGCTCGCTCTCCGCCGATGCTCATCACGGGCTCGACCAGCAAACCTGCGAGGCCCGCGCCTACGCGGTGGCGCGCAAGTTTAATCCGCTGCTGGTGAATACCGTGGTGGGTTTTATCGGCCCCGAGTACCTGTTCGACGGCAAAGAGATCACCCGCGCCGGGCTGGAAGACCACTTCTGCGGCAAGCTTCTGGGTGTGCCCATGGGCTGCGATGTTTGCTACACCAACCACGCCGAGGCCGACCAGAACGATATGGATAACCTGCTGACGCTACTCGGCGTGGCGGGCTGCAACTTCATCATGGGCATCCCCGGTTCTGACGACATTATGCTCAATTACCAGACCACCTCCTTTCACGATGCCCTCTATGCGCGCCGCGTGTTGGGGCTAAAAGCGGCGCCGGAGTTTGAGTGTTGGCTTGAAGAAATGCAGATTTTCCAGGATATCAGCACCCACCGGCTCAACGACCAACTGCCCGCGGCTTTTGCCAACAGCCTGCGCCATCTACCTCAGGAGCCTCGTCATGGTTGATAAGCCAACATCGCCCATTGTCGTCGAAAACCCCTGGGAGCGGCTGAACGCCTTTACCGATGCACGGATTGGCTTGGGGCGCGCGGGTGTCAGCCTGCCGACCAGCAAGCTACTGGCGTTTCAGCTCGCCCACGCCCAGGCTCAAGACGCCGTTCACACCCCGCTGGATGTCGACGCGCTTGCCAGTGAGTTAACCGCAGCGCTGGATTTATCAGAGGCGCCCATACGCTTGCATAGCCATGCCCAAGACCGCGCCATGTATCTGCAGCGGCCTGACTATGGCCGCCGCCTCAACGATGAAACCCGTGAATGTCTTCAACAAGCCGCCGCATCACAGCAGCGCTTTGACCTGGCGGTGGTGATTGTCGATGGGCTCTCTGCGCTGGCTGTGCAGCAGAACAGCGCGCCGTTTCTTAGCACGCTGTATCAGATGCTAGGCAGCGATGCTGCGGATTGGCAGCTAGCACCGCTGACCATTGTTGAGCAGGGCCGAGTGGCGATTGGCGATGAGATTGGTGCGCTGCTGAACGCTGAAGCCGTGCTGGTGATGATCGGCGAACGGCCAGGGCTAAGCTCGCCGGATAGCCTGGGGCTGTATATGACCTGGGCGCCGCAACCGGGACTAAAAGATGACCGACGCAACTGTATTTCCAACGTGCGTCCGGCAGGTTTGCAGATTGAGGAGGCCGCGCGGCGCTTCTTTCTGCTCTTGAAAGAGGCCCGTCAGCTCAAAGTGTCGGGGGTTAAGTTGAAAGACCGTAGTGAAGACGATGTGCTGGAGGGGGACGCCGCACCCAGTTCAATACGCAACTTTCTGGTCGCTGATTAACAACCTTGGTGCACGGCAACAGCCGTATAGCAACAGCCTTATAACAACAACGTCGTAACAATTCTCCAATAACAATATGGAACGCAGTAAGCAGCCCATAGCACAGCACGCCGCTGACGACACTTTCGTTCCACACCATGAGGGTAAAATGATGACACAACCATCAGTTGATAAAGCGTATTTGGCAAAACGCCAACTGCGTAAAGGCACCGCAGGCTGGATGTTGCTGGCGGGGTTAGGGGTTTCCTATGTGATATCCGGTGACTTCGCCGGTTGGAACTTTGGCATCGCTGAAGCGGGCTGGGGCGGCTTTGCGATTGCCGCCTGTTTGATGGCGGTGATGTACTTAGCGCTGGTGCTGTCGTTGGCGGAAATGTCGGCGGCAATTCCCGCTGCGGGCGGTGGTTACAGCTTTGCCCGTCAGGCCATGGGACCGGCCGGGGGTTATCTGACGGGGCTTGCAGTATTGATCGAATACGCCCTGGCCCCAGCGGCGATTGTGATCTTTATCGGCGCCGCGGTGGAGTCATTACTGGGTATTAATGGCCCGTTGGTGTATCTGCTGTTTTACGCCATCTTTATTGGCATCCACTTGGCGGGCGTGGGGGAAGCGCTTAAGGTCATGATGGTGATTAGTGGCTTGGCGGTGTTCGCCATTATTGCCACTGCGGTGGCGCTGATCGGTAGTTTTGACGCGGCCAACCTGTTTGATATTGCCCCTACCGATGCGGCGGGTGCGAGTACCTTTATGCCGTTTGGCTGGTACGGGATTTGGGCGGCGCTGCCGTTTGGCATGTGGCTGTTCCTGGCGGTGGAAGGCGTGCCGCTGGCGGCGGAAGAAGCCAAAGACCCGGCGCGGGATATGCCCAAAGGCATTATCGGGGCGATGCTGTTTTTGCTGTTTACCGCCTTGTTAGTGGTGGTGCTGCTGGCCGGTGCCGCGGGCGCTGAGATGATTGGTCAAAGCGGCGTACCGCTAGTGGATGCGCTGAATGCAGCAGGTAATCCTACCCTGGCCACGCTGGTTAATGTGCTGGGCTTAGCCGGGCTAATTGCCTCTTTCTTCTCGATCATTTATGGCTACAGTCGGTTGGTGTTTGCGCTCTCCCGGGCAGGCTATCTGCCTAAGCAACTGTCGCTGACCAGCGAGCGCAAGGTGCCCTATTTGGCGCTAATCGTGCCAGGCGTATTTGGCTTTCTGGTGTCACTTAGTGGCGAAGGTGACCTGATGTTGGGGATGGCCGTTGTAGGTGCCACCATTTCCTATGCGCTGATGGCGCTAAGCCACATTATGCTGCGAGTAAAACAACCTGATCTTCCGCGTCCCTATAAAACCCCTGGCGGCGTGGTGACATCATCGATTGCGCTGGTATTGGCGTTGGTGGCGCTCACGGGGGTGTACGCCTTTGATCCCCGCGCGTTCAATTACACTATCGTGCTATTTATCGCCGGGGCAGCCTACTACTTCTTGTACAGCAAAAATCATTTGGTGGCGAAAACCGCCGAGGAGGAGTTTGCGCTGGTGTCCACTTCACCTGAGGAGCTAGACGGGAGCGAAGCCGCACCGGCCGCCGCTAAGCTTTAAGCGAGCCAACGAGTAGACTACTGTGATAAGCCCCGGACGTTAAAACGTCTGGGGCTTTTTTCATATCGATGTACCTATGGATGTATGTATCTATGTATCTATGTATGCATCTATGAGCCGTTGTGAGGTGGTCTTATGTCGCTGAACTTTAATGATCCTAGTGAACAGCAGCGCTGGCACTCCGTCGACGATGGTGTCATGGGCGGGGTTTCCCAGAGTAGGTTTAGCGTTATCAAAGGTGAAGGCCGGTTTCATGGCGAGGTGTCGTTGGAAAACGGCGGTGGTTTTGCATCCGTTCGCCGTGAGCCCAACAGTTTTGAAACAACGCTAGCGGATGCCCAGGGCGTAGTGCTAACCGTGCGGGGTGATGGCCGCACCTATCAACTGCGCCTGAAAAGTACCTCCCTTGGCAATGCATCAGCATACCGAGTGAAATTTACACCTTCTCGAGATGCCTGGGAGACGCTGTACTTCCCCTGGAGCGCCTTTGAGGCGGTAAGGCGTGGCACGCTACTTGGCGATGCCCCCGCAGTAACGCCAAGCGAGATTCACCAACTCGGTTTCTTAATTGCAGACCGCACTGCAGGGCCTTTCTGTTTGCAGGTAAGTGCGATAAACGTAGTGCTTTGTAAAAGATGAAAATAGTATCAATACCATCCAATAGTAGTAGTTGGTTGCCTTAGTAATATAATACTGATAGGTTCTACAGATATTTAAATATTAACGATCTTCGTGGTAGATTTGTAGAGCTTCTGGCGGTTCGAAACGGCTGCCATACGTTCAATCAGGAGGTGTAGTAATGGCTATGGAAACGGTTCGCTTTGGTGGCGACGATATTGAAAATTCACTGGCGAAAATGGATGACAAAAAACTCGATGAGCTAGCTTTCGGGGCTATCCAGTTGGATGCCAACGGTAAAATTATTCAATACAACGCAGCGGAAGGCGGCATTACCGGGCGAGACCCCAAAAGCGTGATCGGTAAAAACTTCTTTACCGAGGTAGCACCCTGCACGCAAAGCAAAGAGTTTCAGGGCCGCTTTAAAGAAGGCGTTAGTAGTGGCGAGCTCAATACAATGTTTGAATACGTTTTTGACTACCAGATGACGCCTACGAAAGTAAAAGTGCATATGAAAAAAGCTATTTCAGGTGATACCTATTGGATTTTTGTTAAGCGTTTATAACCTTTCAATAGGCCGCTTGCTCAACGGTTAATACTCAGTGGTTAACAGAGAGTGGTTAACAGAGAGTGGTTAACAGGGGGTGGGTGGCCTGGCGCTTGAACTGAACAATTTTTCTTGCGAGTCTAGACACGTAGTTAAGGATAATAGTTAAGGATAAAAAGATGCCTCAGTGGCTAAGCGAAGCCGATTGCAAGGCGGTTCTGCAATCATTGCTGAGTGCAGAACTGGCTGTTTATCGGGGTACCTCCGCGCCAAATTGGCAGGATACACCGGCTATCGATTCCCTCGAACGACTTCACCTCGCTGCTTGTGTTAACGAGTTCTTCTGTTTACACGAAACAGGTGCCGAAGACCGCCTGTTAATGACCCAAAGTTTTGATGACTGGGCCTCCTTAGTGGCGCGGGCCATCACTGAAACCTCAGGGCTAACGTTTAGAACTTCGGGCAGCACTGGATCACCTACCGCTCATTTATACCGCTGGGAAGATATTGAAGCCGAGGCGCATGCCTTGATGCAGCGCTTTGCTTCGCGAGCGCCGATACACCGCGTGATTAGCTGGTTACCGCTGCACCACCTGTATGGCTTTATGCTGGGCGTGGCGCTACCCAGTGTGCTGGGTATTCCGCGCATTAGTGCCGACAATGCAATGCTGCCGGCCTTAACGGCTGGTGATGTAGTGGTTACGGTTCCGCCCCGCTGGGACTATTTAGCCCGTTCACGCAACGGTTGGCCCGCCAATGTCGTCGGCGTATCTTCGACCGCACCGCTCTCTGCCGACACCTCAGATGCGTTGATCGCAGGTGGGCTAACCGGGCTGCTGGAGATTTACGGCAGCACCGAAACCGGCGGTGTCGCCACCCGCTGGCAGAAGGATGAGCCTTATCGACTGTTAGCCCATTGGCAACGCGCCGATACGCAGCACATTCAGGGCGTTAATAGCCACATCGCCATACCGCTGCTGGATAACGCCCACTGGTACGACGAACACACTTTTACGCTTCTGGGGCGTCACGATGACGTGGTGACAATCGGTGGCGTTAACGTCAGCCCCCAGCATGTGGCCGAGCGCTTGCGTGCGCTGGAAAGCGTGGCCGAGTGTGCGATACGTACCACGGGGCCTACCACAACACGGCGTTTGAAGGCCTTTGTGGTACCTGTGATCAGCAAGCAGGAAACCGCTAGCGCAATAGCGCAAGCCACCGCCCAGTGGCCTGCCGCAGAGCGCCCCGTTGGGGTTACTTATGGAGATGCTTTGCCCACTAATGCGCTGGGCAAGCTAACCGACTGGTAGCTGTATAAAGCAAGCTTCTAGACAGGAAATACTGCTATGGATGATGGGCGTCGCTCGCTTGAAGAAATTGAACGGATCGCGTTGGGGCGACAGTCGATAACACTATCCTTAGCCGAAAAAAACGCGGTGGCAAAGGCCCACGCCTTTTTATGCAAGGCCATCGAGCAACGTCGGCGAATCTATGGCGTGACAACTGGATACGGGCCGCTGGCGACCACCGATGTGGATCCCAAACAGTCGGCGTTGCTGCAGCAGAATTTGGTCTATCACTTGTGCAGCGGTGTTGGCGAGCCGCTGTCGCATCGCCATGCGCGCGCGATGATGGTAGCGCGCCTGGCCAGTTTAGTGCGCGGTCACTCGGGTGCCAATCCTGTGCTGGTTGAACGGTTGCAGGCCTGGCTAGAGGTCGATTTGGTGCCTGAAGTGCCGTCGCGTGGCACGGTGGGCGCCAGCGGCGATTTAACCCCGCTGGCGCATTTAGCACGAGCACTCAGTGGTGAAGGAAGGGTTAGCCTGCGTGAGGGCAGTTGGATAGACAGTGGCGAGGCGCATCAACAGTTGGGCTGGAAGCCGCTGTTGTTGCAGGGTAAAGACGCTATCGCGCTGGTTAATGGAACGTCGACCACGGCCGGTATTGCTGCCTTGAACGCCACCGCTGCGCAACGGGCGCTAAAGCTCAGCACGTTACTGGTACTGCTTTACGCCGAACTGTTGGAAGGGCATCGCGAAGCCTTTCACCCCGCTATTGGTGAGCTGCGTCCGCACCCTGGCCAGCAGCAGCTGCACCACTGGCTTTGGTCGCTCTCTGAAGATAGTGCTGCATTAACTCCCTGGCAGCGGGTTCCCACATCGCTGCCGGATATGCACAACGGTATTGAGCAGCACCGGCCGCTACCCCAAGATGCCTATACCTTACGTTGCGCGCCGCAAGCTTTGGGTGCCGTTTGGGACGTAGTCGAGCAGCACGCTCAGACCGTGCGTATTGAGTTGGAGGCAGTTACGGACAACCCACTGCTGCTGGCCGATGATGACCTTATCCTTCACGGGGGCAACTTTTTTGGCCAGCAGCTCGCCTTCGCCAGTGATAGTCTCAACAATGCGCTTATTCAGATGGCGCTTTACAGCGAACGGCGTATTGCCAGGATTACAGATCCACTGAAAAATAAAGGATTGCCTGCGTTTATGCAGCCCCTCGACACCGGCTTACATAGCGGTTTTATGGGCGCGCAGGTCAGCGCAACAGCGCTTGTAGCTGAGCTGCGCAGCCATGCCATGCCCGCTTCTATTCAATCGATCCCCACCAATGCCGATAACCAAGATATCGTCCCTCTGGGCACCATCGCCGCAAGGCGTGCCAGCACAAGCTTAGAGCAGCTTTACCAAGTGTTAGCAATTGAAACTTTGGTGCTGGCACAGGGGGCTGAGTTAAAAAATGCACACCTGCTGAGCCACGCCTCTCGAATGCTTTGCGCCTGGGTGCGCGAGTATGCGCCGCCGCTTAAGAAAGATCGGCCTCTTTCAGAAGAGATTGCCAAAGTGGCAACGGCACTCGCTGACCCGGACGAGGTGGCGCCGTTAATGGCGTTACTGAGCTCAGCGCACTAACACCACCAAGGTCGTCTCGTATGTAGTTTCAGGTTACGCGAAACTGGTAAAAATGATCAGGAGCCTGGCCCGTGAAACACTCACCTGCGTACCGCTTAGCGACGACGATTTTGCATGGCTTCGATGAGTACCGTGCGCGTTTTAAAGAGATCACGGCGGATGCGAGCCGACGCTTTCGTGACGCGGCGTGGCGTGATACCCAACTGGCTTCGGCGGAGCGTATCAATCTCTATCAGGAAAAAATCAACGTCACTCTGGGGCGCTTAAAGCGTACCTTTGATCCCGAGGTGGTTTCTCACTGCGAGTGCTGGCGAGAGGCGCGCAACCACTACGCCGAACTGATCAGCCATCGGCTCGATTATGAGTTGGCGGAAACCTTCTTTAACTCGCTGTTCTGCGCCATTTTCCACCACCGCCATATCCGTAACGACTGGATGTTTGTGTATAGCTCCCGGGAGGATGCCGCCCATCGCTCAGGGATTGAACTGTGTCGTCGTCACAAGGTTAACGGCGATTGGCAGGCGGCGCTCGAGTGGGCGCTTTTCGATGCCCCGTTGGATAATCGCTTTGCCGATATCACTCGAGATACCCAGTTAGGCGCAACGTTTTTACATCAGCACTTACCAGCGGCGATTTTGAACGCCGATGACACTGAAATCGAGCTGCTAAATAGCGTCTTTTATCGCAATAAAGGCGCTTACCTAGTGGGGCGTATCCGTGGCGGTGGCGAACAGGTGCCGCTGGTACTGCCCGTGCTTCACGGCGAGGGATTTGGTGAGCAGCAGGGCGGCGACCCCTGCCTACACCTTGATACGGTGCTGATCGAAACCGACGAGGTGTCGATTATTTTCTCCTTCACCCGCGCCTACTTTCAGGTTGAGGTGGCGGTGCCCAGGGAGTTTGTCGATTACCTACAGCAGTTAATGCCGCACAAACCGGAAGGCGAACTTTACGCTGCAATCGGCTTTTTCAAACATGGTAAAACCGAGTTTTTCCGGGCGTTGAACCGTCAAGTGGCGAAACGCGAAGATCAGTTTATTATCGCCCCAGGCGTTCGTGGCATGGTGATGGCGGTGTTTGTGCTGCCCAGCTTTCGCACTGTATTTAAGATCATTAAAGATAAATTCGACCCGGCCAAAGACGTTACCCACGCCGTGGTGCGCGAAAAGTATCGGCTAGTTAAGCGCCACGACCGGGTAGGGCGCATGGCTGACACCCAGGAGTTTTCAAACTTTATTGTTCGCCAAGATCACTTCTCCCCCGAGTGTTTAGCCCATCTGCTGGAGGTGGCGCCCTCGACGGTGGTGCTTAGAGACGACAAAGTCATCATCAAACACTGTTATACCGAGCGCATGATGACGCCGCTGAATATCTACCTGGAGCACTGCAGCGACGAAGAGACGCTCATGGTTCTGAAAGATTACGGCAATGCCATTAAGCAGATGGCCGCAGCGAATATCTTTCCCGGTGATATGCTGCTAAAAAACTTTGGCGTGACGCGCCACGGCCGGGTGGTTTTCTACGACTATGATGAAGTCTGCTATCTCACCGAATGCCGTTTCCGGCATATCCCTAAATCCTATGGCAATGACTTCCAGGGGGGCGATACGTTATCCATCGGTCCTAACGATATTTTTCCGGAGGAGTTCGGGCCCTTTATGTTCGCTAATCCGGCGCTGCGCCGTCTGTTTATAGAGCAACACCCAGAGCTGTTCGACCCGGATTACTGGCTGGAACTGCAGCAGGCGATCATCGATGGCCGTGTTATTGATGTCTACCCTTATCGAAATAAGCAGCGCTTTGCGGGCAGTATCGGCCAGCTAGTATATTAGGCTTCTATTTAAGGTGCAGTGAAACATTAACGACGAGGTAATCATGGCAGCAAGCCCGCATTTGGTGGTGTTTACTGGCTCGGGGATTAGCGCCGAGAGCGGGATTAAAACCTTTCGTGCTAGCGACGGCCTGTGGGAGAACCATCCGGTCGAGGATGTGGCCACCCCCCAGGCGTGGCAACGCAATCCGCAGCAGGTGTTGGAGTTTTATAATCAGCGCCGCGAGCAGATCCGTCGCGCCAAGCCTAACGCCGCCCATAAAGCGCTAGCTGCCCTGGAGCAAGGCGGCTTTAGCGTCAGTATCATTACCCAGAATATTGATGACCTGCACGAGCGAGCAGGCTCCCGCCAGGTGCTGCACTTACACGGTGAGATTTTAAAAGCGCGCTCCACCATCGATGAGCGTATGCGTTACTTGTTGCCCAAGGGCGGTATTGAGCTGGGTCATGTTTGCGATAAAGGCAGCCAACTGCGTCCGGATGTCGTCTGGTTTGGAGAGTCGGTGCCGCTGTTTGAAGATGCCTGCGAACTCGTTAGTCAGGCTGATTTTCTACTGGTGGTCGGTACTTCGCTGGCGGTCATGCCTGCGGCATCGCTGTTATCTTACATAGACTACGATACGCCCTGCGCACTGGTCGACCCGGAAGCGGATAGGCTTAGTCCGCCAGGTGTGCTGGCGATTAACACCACCGCCGGTGAGGGCGTTCCAGCGTTGGTAAATCGCTGGAAGCAGCAGGGTAATCTTTTGCTTTACTAAACTGGTGAGTGATCCAGAAACCATGCTTTCATGACGTCGGTAATCTTCACCATCTCCGCTTCAGAGGTGATGTAGGCGGGCATGGTATACAGCCAGCGGCCAATGGGGCGCAGCCAAACGCCGCGCTCGCGGGCGAAGTTGCCTACGCCTTTTAGCGCCTCGGCGGAGTGCGCTTCAATCACCGCGGTGGCGCCCAGCACCCGAACATCGGCCACGGTCGGATGCGCGTTCAGCGCTTGATCTTCAATTAGCTCACGCTGCAACTGCTGGCTGAGTGTCGCAATCTTGCCCAGGTAATTCTCTTCCTCAAAGACGCGCAGACTCTCCAGCGCCACGCGGCATGCTAACGGGTTGCCCATAAACGTCGGCCCGTGCATAAAGGCGTGGTGTGGGCTGTCGCCGATAAAGGCGTTGTGGACGCGATCCGTGGCAAGTGTGGCGGCGTGGCCCAGATAACCGCCGGTCAATCCTTTGGAGAGCACCATGATATCCGGCGTGACACCCGCGTGGTCGGCGGCAAACAGCTTGCCGGTGCGGCCAAAGCCGGTGGCCACTTCGTCGAAAATCAGCAGCACGCCAAACTCATCGCACAGCTTACGAGCGCCGCGTAAGTAGTCCGGCGAGGTCATATTGAGCCCGCCTGCGGCTTGCAATAGTGGTTCCATGAGCAGCGCGGCTATCTCGTCATGATGGCGCTCAAGCACCTCACGCAGGGCGCTAAGGTCGAGTTCTACCTGATCAGGCGTGGCATCGAAAGGGGCCTTGGGGGCCTGGGCAAAATGGTGTTGGGGCAGCAGGCTGGCGAACAGACTGTGCATGCCCTCTTCCGGGTCGCATACCGCCATGCAGCCCGTGGTGTCGCCGTGGTACGCCTTCATCAACGAGAGCATTTTTTGCTTACCAGGATTGCCGGTGAGTACCTGATACTGCAACGCCATCTTCATCGCTACTTCCATGCCTACCGAGCCGCTGTCGGAATAGAACACGTGATTCAGCCCGTCAGGGGTAATGCGCACCAGCTCACGGGCTAATTGATCAGCAGGTTCGTGGGTTAAGCCACCGAGCATCACGTGGCACAGCTGGCCTGCCTGTTCGCGAATGGCTGCCACCAGGCGCGGGTGTCCGTAGCCGTGGATCATGCACCACCAGGAGCAGGTAGCGTCCAGCAGGCGTTCGCCGCTCTCAAGCACGAAGTGAGCGCCGTCACCGCCTACCACTTTGGGCGCGGGCGTCTGGGTTTTTAGGTGGGCATAGGGGTGCCAAACATGGCGGTGCCAAACCGGTGTCGTCATAACGGCTCCAGGGAGAGATAGGGGGCAGCAGTAGCGGCGCTGGGGGTATCGAGATGAGGGATAATGCCTAAGCACGGAGCTGCCAGTTTGGTATTGAGATGCGCGATGTTGGCTTCAAAACGGGCAGTGTCGGCGGCAAAATCGGGATCCACCACGCTGCCCGCCCAGCCGGCGAGTACCAAGCCGTCGGCTCGGATGGCTTCGGCCGTTAAGCGGGCATGATTTAAGCAGCCCAGCTTTAAGCCGACGACCAGAATCACCGGTAGCTCAAGGGCGATCGCCAAGTCGGCAAAATCCTCATGGTCGTTTAATGGTACACGCCAGCCACCAGCGCCTTCAATTAGGGTGAAGTCCCTGGGTGTTTGGCTAAGCGTTTCACGCAGAATATCGGTGATAGCGCCGACTTCCAGCGACTGGCCTGCCTCTAACGAGGCTAAATGAGGCGCAATGGCAGGGGCAAAGGCGATGGGGTTAACCGTGGTGTAGTCGACCGATGGAACGGTTTGCGCTTGCAGGGCGAGGGCATCGCTATTGCGCAGCCCGTCAGGCGTTGCCTGGCTGCCCGAGGCAATGGGTTTTAAACCCAGCGTGCTCAACGGCTGTTGTTGGGCGGCGTGCAATAAGCCGCTGGTCACTAATGTTTTACCCGCATCGGTATCGGTGCCGGTGACAAACCAGAAGTTCATAGCGATTTTTCCAATTGCAGTGTTAAGCAGTGGTAGCTCACCGGTAGACCTTCCGGCTGGCGAAGTTGCTCATAGCGCGCTTGTGCGGCGGCGATATCCGCTCGGGTAAGGCGAGTGTTTGGTCGGGGAAGCTGTGCACCCACCCCTTTAATGGAGGCCATCACGGCTTGCAAATCGGGGTAGTAAAAGCACTCAACGGTGGCCGTTTGTTGGCTGGCGGTTAAGCCGCTTTTAGCTATCGCTCGTTCGACGCTTGCTTGATTGGGTGTTTGCAGCAGCGCTTCGGGGCGCTGCCAGGCAATGGCGATTTCTTTCAGAGTGCCGGGTAGTAGCGTGGTGATATGCGCCTGCCCACCAGGGCGAAGCACGCGGTAAAGTTCCACCATCACTGCGTCGATATCGCGGCACCACTGCAACGCCAAGTTAGAAAACACCAGATCAAAGGCATGGGTACCAAACGGCATCGCCGCCGCATCGCCTTGTTGCCAGTGTATAGCGTCACCATAGCACTGGCGGGCTTGTGCCAGCATACCGGGGGCTAAATCTAACCCAGTGATCTGGGCGCCGGGGTAATGTTCAGCCAACCGCTGAGTCCAGTAACCGGTGCCGCAGCCCATATCGACTACGTTATAGGCGTTGTCGGGTAGCGAATCCCACAGCCGTTGACCTATTTGGCGCTGTGCGCTGGCGAGCGCATCGTAGCGGGGGGCGGCCCGGGAGAAGGCGTGAGCAACCCGCGTCTGCCAATTAGCATCACTGTTCGCCGTTAGCGTGTTCATAAAACCGCCATGCGGGTGCTGGCCATCTGGGTGGCATGATGGGCAATTTTCGCAGCGAGTGCCTGGGGCTGGGAGAGCATCGGGCAGTGGCCAACACCGGTTAAAAGCTCACTAGCGCGGCGCTGGGCAGGGCCGATTAATGGATCGTGTTCCCCTGTGAGCCGTGCAACTGGGCAAGGGGCCGCCGCTAGGCGCTGGCGGTTATCAATTGATGCCAGCCAATCCAGGCCAGTAGCGAGCGTGGCGCTGTCGGCGGGTAGCGTGTCGCCCAGCAAGTCATGCAGTTGGCGGAAAGCCTTGCGAGGGCTGGGCTCGCCTTGCGCCTGCCAGCGCAAAAAGTGCTGCCAAGTCGCGGTGGGTTCGCGCTGAAAGGCACGTCGAAAGGCGCTTAGCTCGGCAGAAGTGACGCCGTCGGTAGCGCAGAAGGTGTTACCGGCACCGAGTAGCATTAGCCCGCGTGGTGGGGGGAGCTCCTCAAGGAGTGCCGCTGCCAGTAACCCGCCTAGCGACCAACCTACCCATACCGCATCACTGGTTAACGATTCGGACATTTTCTCCGCCAACTCTGTCAGCGTGGCATTTGCTCCGAGCGCAGGGGCGTCGCCGTAGCCAGGCCAGTCGACTGCTTGGGCAGTCAGGTGAGCAGCCAAGTGGGCAGGCCAATGCGCCTGCAGTGGCTGCCAGATACGCCGGTCGATTCCCCAGCCGGAGAGCAGTATTAAACGCAGGGGCTGCATAACGCCTCTTGGTGCTGGCAGTGGTTGAGCGCGGCTAACAGCTGGTCAATATCGCCCTGTTGGTGGCGAGCGCTTAAGGTAATACGCAGACGGGCCTCGCCTTTGGGCACCGTTGGCGGACGAATCGACCCTACCTGTATGCCTTGATGATGAAGCTGCGACGCCCAGCGTAGGGTGCGCGTTTCATCGCCTAATATCAGTGGTTGAATGGGGGTGGCCGATTCGCTGAACGGTAGCCCCAAGCCCAACGCTTCGTGGCGAAAGTAAGTGATATTGGCGTTTAGCTTGGCGCGGTATTCAGGCTCTCCCTGAACGATCTCTAGTGCTTTGAGAGTGGCAGCGGCAATCGCCGGGGGCTGGGCGGTGGTGTAGATATAGCTACGTGAAAACTGAATCAAGTGATCGATTAATTCGGCATCCCCGGCTACAAAGGCCCCCGCGGTGCCCAGTGCTTTGCCTAAGGTTCCAACCAAAATCGGCACCTCGGCGCTGCTCAAGGCGCTACCCACGCAGCCGCTGCCATTGTCGCCCAGCACGCCCACGCCGTGGGCATCGTCGATCATTAGCCAGGCGTTATGGCGTTGGCTGACAGAGACTAAACTGGCTATGTCGGCGATATCGCCATCCATGCTAAAAACGCCATCGCTGACCACCAGTTTATGGGCGTACTCGCTGCGCCCCAGCAGGTTTTTCAGATCGCTTGTGTCGCAGTGATGAAAGCGCCGCGAACGGGCGCCACTTAAGGCGGCGCCATCGATGAGCGATGCGTGGTTAAGGCGGTCTTGGAAGATAGCCGTATGGCGGTCAGCCAACGCTTGCAGTACACCAAGGTTGGCCATGTAGCCGGTCGAAAACAGCAGCGCACGTTCTCGGCCTGTCCAGCGTGCCAAGGCGTCTTCCAGTGCGTCGTGAACCGCCAAATGGCCACTCACCAGATGCGATGCACCGGCGCCCGCGCCGTAACGACGTGCGCCTTCCGCTTGGGCTTCGCTGACTCGTGGGTCTTGAGCCAGGCCCAGGTAGTCGTTTCCAGCAAAGTCGAGCGCACTAACTTCCATGACTCTGCGGGTTCGCCAGCGATTTGCCTGCTGGCGACTTAGGCGGGCATCGGCTAAGCGCTCTCGCCACGCTTTAGACACTAGCGTCTACCGCTAGCTCGGCAACGCGTTCGGCATGCACCTGCTGCTGTGCCTGTTGAGCGAGGCGCGCTGCTTGGCTGTCTTCGCTCTCACACGTTTCGCGTTTTTCTGGGTGCAGCCCCAGCTTGGTAAACAGCGCACGGTCGCGATCCGCCTGGGGGTTGCCGGTGGTGAGCAGTTTGTCGCCGTAGAAGATCGAGTTGGCACCTGCCAAAAACGCCAGCGCCTGGGTCGATTCGTTCATCTGCTCACGGCCAGCGGAAAGCCGCACGTGGCTCTGGGGCATCATAATGCGGGCGACCGCAATGGCGCGGATAAACTCGATGGGATCTAAATCTTCGACATTTTCCAACGGCGTACCGGGTACCTTCACCAGCATATTGATCGGCACGGATTCCGGGTGCGGCGACAGCTTGGCCAGCTGTTGCAGCAGGGCGCTACGATCTTTGGCGTCTTCACCCATGCCAAGAATGCCACCAGAACACACTTTCATTCCCGCATCGCGAACGTTGGAGAGGGTTTCAAGCCGGTCGCTGTAGGTGCGGGTGGTGATGATTTCGCCGTAGTACTCCGGCGAGGTATCCAAGTTGTGGTTGTAGTAATCGAGCCCGGCGGTGGCCAGTCGGCTGGCCTGCTCGCCGTCGACCATGCCCAGCGTCATGCAGGTTTCCAAGCCCACGGCTTTTACCTGACGCACCATCTCTTCAACCAGCAGTAAGTCTTTGTCCCGGGGGCTGCGCCAGGCTGCGCCCATGCAAAAACGGCTGGCGCCGGCTTCTTTAGCCGCCTTGGCTTGCTCAACGACTTTTTCGATTTCCAGCAGCTTCTCTTTCTCTAGCTGGGTATTGTAGTGGCCAGACTGCGGGCAGTATTTGCAATCTTCCGGACAGGCGCCAGTTTTGATCGAGAGAAGGGTAGAGACCTGCACCGCGTTAGCATCGAAGTGAGTACGGTGAACCTGCTGTGCTTTAAACAGCAGGTCATTGAACGGCAGTGCGAACAGAGCGTTGATCTCGTCTAGTGTCCAGTCGTGACGCTGTGGATAGCCTGTTTCAGTGCTTTGCTTATGGGGCACGGTCATGGTGTAAACCTTTATACCTTTAATAGTTGACGAGACTTTAGCGGCGTTGCGCTTTGGGTGTCAACGTTGGAAGGTTTTTAGGTTTACGGTGGTGGCGGAAACATTCGTCAAAAGACGGCACGCTCATTTATACTCTGCGCCCTTTTCGTTGTTAGTTGTTTCCCTCTTCTGGAGCGCGGATGTCAGCTTTTGATAGCCCTGTTGATAAAAGCCCTGTTGATAAAAGCTCTGTGAATGATCGTTCTGTTGTTGGTTCTGGAGACAGTCTAACCAGTGAACATTCGCGTCCGCCACGCCGCGAGTTTAAAGCGCGGGGCAGTTTTGTAACGCGCTGTGATAACTGCCAGCTACCCGTACTGAACTGCCTATGCCCCTATCAGGTGAAGGCGGAGAGCCATGCCCAGGTATGGCTGTTGACCCACCCGTTGGAGCACTTTAAGCCGACCAATACCGGACGTTTGATTGGCGATGTGATCACCACGACCCAGGTATTTACCTGGTACCGCGTGGCGCCGGATGCCCAGTTAGCCGCGCTGCTAAAAGACCCGCGTTATGCGCCCTTTGTGATTTTCCCGGACGATCAGCCCGACTATGCGGATCGGGTGGTCGGTATAGAAGCAGTGCACGCGGCGAAAGCGCAGGCGCGTATTCCGGTGTTTATCATTCTGGATGGCACTTGGCGCCAGGCGCGGCGCATGTTTCGTAAAAGCGCCTATCTAGATGCTTTACCCGTGCTGCCATTGAGAACCGAGCGCGAGACGCGCTACCGGCTGCGCAAACCGGCGTCAAAAGCGCACTTATGTACAGCGGAAGTGGCTATCGAACTGCTGCGTCAGGGCGGGGATACCACCGCTGCTGCCGTGCTGGATGACTACTTTGAGGTGTTTAACGATAGCTACGCGGCGAGTCGATTGCATCACAAAATCGACCCGCCTACTGCGGCGATGCGGCGCCTAGCCGCCAAACAGTGCACCGGCGATTCTGAATCCGGCCACCCAGGTGCCCACAGCGGAGCCTAGCGTGGCGAGAATAAACACCAGCAGGGTGCGCGATACGCGGTTTTTCCACCACCCTTTCAGCTGGGTGACATCGTGGCGCAGCGATGAAAAATCGCGCACTTTGGGTTTGCGCATAAAGAGCTCAACCCCGGCGGCTACGAAGCCAGCACCGATGGTGGGGTTCAGTGAAGTTAGCGGAGCGGCAAAGAAGGTGGCAATCACGGTCACCGGGTGCGCCATGGCGATAATCGTCGCACCGCCAGAGAGTATGCCGTTAATCAAGAACCACTCAAGCACCAGTTGCCAGCCAAGGTCGGTGTTGCGCGAAAAACCAATCGCAAAGCCGGTAAGCACTAAAACGGTAATTAGCCACGGCAGCGCTTTCCAAAGTTTGGACGGCGGCGGGGTGGCTTCCAGCGATTCACGCTCCACTTTGGGGTCGGCGGGCAGTGGGGTCTCAAGGTGTTCGCCGGTGCCTTTGAGGTGGCCAGCACCAAGCACCACTAATACATTCTGGTAGCGCCCCGGCGGCGCGTCTTCGGCCAAGCGTAGCGCCATATAGCGGTCGCGCTCGCGTATCAGCGGGGTATACAACGCTTCCGATTCAGCGGCAAACTCGCTGAAGGTGGCTTCCAGCATATCGCCTTCTTTGAGCTTTTCGATATCTTCCTTAGAGACATCCTGGCGGGAGAGCACGCTGCCAATCAGGCCGGAAAACAACGAGAAGCGCTGCCACCAGGGCACATTGCGGTAAATGCGTTTCAGCGTCACGCCTACATCCCGGTCGACCAGTAGTAGAGGGAGCTGGAGACGGCTAGCTTCCTCAACCGCCGCACGCATTTCCGCCCCAGGCTGAATGCCGGATTGATCGGCAATCCGCTGCTGAAACGCGCCCAGTGCCAGGCTCGCGGCGACCATGCCTGCTTTGCCTTCTTTAAAGACTTGAAACAGATCCTGCTCGCCCATGGCATCGGGATTGGACATGCTGTGGTGGCGGGCGTCACATAACTCAATGGCCACCGCATCAAAGGCACCGCTGTCCATCAGCCTGCGCACGTCGTCGGCACTTTCCGCCGATACATGGGCCGTGCCCAGCAGCGTGTAGCGTGTATCGCCGACAGTGATCGTTTTTAGCGGCCCGCTAGTGGCTGGAAACGCGGTGGGCGTTGCCGCCAATGGCCCCGTTTTTTCATGAGACGTGTCTTCATGAGATGTTTCTTGGTGAGACGTATCGTCGTGGTTCATTAACAGCTCTCAAAATCTATAAGTGGGACTGGTGTGAAGTGTTTATGTGAATGACCGATGTTAAGGACTGTCGTTCAGGACTGTCGTTAAGGACTGTCGTTAAGGACTGTCGTTAAGGACTTAGCGCCGCCAGAAGGCGGGGGTAAACAGCACCAGTACCGTAAAAATTTCCAGGCGGCCGAGCAGCATGGCCATGACCAATATCCATTTCGCCAGGCTGGGCATGTCGCCATAGTGAGTGTGGGATTCACCCAGCGCAGGGCCGAGGTTGTTAAGCGCTGACCCTACCGTCGACCAGGCGGTGACCTGATCAACCCCGGTCGCCATTACCCCCACCAGCATTAAAAAAAACAGCAGTACGTACACCGAAAAGAATCCCCATACCGCCTGGGCAATGCTGTCGGGAACGCTGACCTTGCCCACTTTGACCGCAATCACCGCGTTGGGGTGGATCAGGCGCATAATTTCGCGCATGCCCTGTTTGATGATCAAAATAATCCGTATCACCTTCATACCACCGCCGGTAGAGCCAGAGCAGCCCCCCACGAAGGCTGCCACAAACAGCAGAAAGGGCAGGGCTCCTGGCCACATGGAGAAGTCAGCGACACTAAACCCCGCGGTAGTGGCAACAGAAACGACCTGAAAAACCCCGTGGCGCAGACCGCGCACGGTGTCATAGGTGTCTGTCAGCCAGAGCGACAGTACGGTGACCACCGCCAGCGCGAGCAAAAAAATCATCAAAAAGCGCGCTTCGGGATCTTGGAAATAGTGCATCAGGCTTTTTTCGCGCCAGGCAATAAAGTGCAAACTAAAGCTGAAGGCGGAGATTAGCATGAAGGAGACACAGATCAGTTCAATCGTGGCGCTATCAAAGAAACCAATGCTGGCGTCGTAGGTAGAAAAGCCACCCAGGGCGACGGTGGAAAAGCTATGACTTAAGGCATCGAACCAGTCCATCCCCGCGAGCATATAGGCAATCATGCAGGCCAGGGTGAGGGTGGCGTAGATATACCACAGCGCTTTGGCGGTCTCGGTAATACGTGGGGTGAGTTTGGAGTCTTTCAGCGGCCCCGGTATCTCGGTACGGTAAAGCGCCATCCCCCCCACCCCTAGGGTCGGCAAAATGGCAACCGCCAAAACGACGATACCCATACCGCCCAGCCACTGGAGCTGCTGACGATAGTAAAGAATCGATTCGGGTAAAAAATCGATGCCGGTAATCACGGTGGCGCCGGTGGTGGTCAAGCCTGAAAACGACTCAAAGACTGCATCGGTGATGCCCAGCGAGCCTTCGCCGAACAGCATCAGCGGGAGGGAGCCGAACAGTGCCAGCACCGTCCAGAACATCGCGGCGATAATAAAACCGTCGCGGATGCGGAGCTCTTTTTGCGAGCGACGATTGGGCAGGTAAAGCAGTAATCCAGTCGCCACTGAAATCGCTATGCCGCTAATAAAGGCATTCCACACGCCGTCGCGAAACCACAGTGAAATCAGCGTTGGGGGGAGCATGGTAAGGCTGAAGAGGATCAGCAGCAGCCCCAAAATGCGCAAAATAACCCGCAGACTCATGGTTGTCGCATGCTCCTGTTATTAGCCGCCAGTGGCAGTGATTCGAGGGTTATCAAAAGAACGTTAAACCAACTTGGAACAGGCGCTCCACATCGCGTATGCGGCGCTTGTCGATGACAAACAGAATCACGTGGTCGCCGCTCTCTACCCTCACATCGCCATGGGCGATGATGACCTCTTTGCCGCGCACAATCGCGCCGATGGTGGTGCCATCGGGCAGGTCGATCTCGCGAATTGTGCGGCCCACCACTTTAGACGATTGTTTGTCGCCGTGGGCGATGGCCTCAATGGCCTCAGCCGCCCCCCGACGCAGCGAGTGGACGTTGACGATGTCGCCGCGGCGCACGTGGGTAAGTAGGCTGCCGATAGTCGCCTGCTGGGGAGAAATGGCGATATCGATCTCGCCCCCCTGCACTAAATCCACATAAGCGGCGTTGTTGATCAGTGTCAGCACCTTCTTGGCGCCTAAGCGCTTGGCGAGCAGCGACGACATGATATTGACCTCGTCGTCGTTGGTCAGCGCACAGAAGATATCGCACTCTTCGATATTCTCCTCTTCCAGCAAACGCTTGCTGGTGGCACTGCCGTGGAGCACCACGGTGCGATCCAGCCGTTCAGACAACGTGGTGCAGCGCTCCAGGCTGTGCTCGATAATCTTAACCTGATGGCTGTGCTCCAAATGCTCCGCCAGTCGCTCGCCGATGTTGCCGCCTCCGGCAATCACCACCCGGCGGAAATCCCGCTCGACCCGCCGCAGCTCGCTCATTACCGCACGAATATCACGGCGTGCGGCGAGGAAGAACACCTCATCATCGGCTTCTACCACCGTATCGCCGCGGGGAATAATCGGTCGACTGCGACGGTAAATCGCCGCCACGCGGGTGTCCACGTTGGGCATATGGCGGCGCAGAAAGGCCAAATCCTGGCCTACCAGCGGGCCGCCATAAAACGCTTTCACCGCCACCAACTGTACCAAACCACCAGCAAACTCCAGCACCTGCAGGGCGCCGGGGTGTTCAATCAGACGACGCACGTGGTCGGTGACCACCTGCTCGGGGCTGATCAATACATCAATGGGGATCGCTTCGTGGGCAAACAGCCCTTTACGGGTTAAGTACGCTGTGGCGCGTACCCGGGCAATCTTGGTCGGGGTGCGAAAAAGTGTATGGGCGACCTGGCAGGCGATCATGTTGATCTCGTCGCTATTGGTGACGGCGATCAACATATCGGCGTCTTCGCAGCCTGCCTGGCGCAGCACAATCGGGTAAGAACCCGCCCCAGTGACGGTGCGAATATCGAGTTTGGTGTGCAGGTCGCGCAGTTTTTTGGCGTCAGTATCAACGACGGTAATGTCGTTTTCCTCGCGGGCGAGGTGTTCTGCCAGTGTGCCGCCGACCTGGCCGGCGCCGAGAATGATGATTTTCATTGCTGAGCATCGGTTCCATTAAAAGCGCCAGCGCGCGATATCGTTAAGACCCAGAGGCGATCTTAGGGCTCAGTCCTGACGTTCAATATGAAAGTTTTCGTTCAGAACATCTATCATGCGCTGCAATAAAGACGGCAGCCAGTGTAAACCAGCCGCCGCCGAAAAGCAGGTGAGGATTACTCCAGCGTAAAGCCAACTTTAACCGTGACCTGCCAGTGGGCCACTTGACCATCTTCAATATGGCCACGGGTGTCGATCACTTCCAGCCAGCGCATGTGCTGAATAGTTTCTGAGGCCTTGGCCAGAGCGTTCTGAACCGCTTCTTCAATACCTTTCTCTGAAGATCCGGTCAGTTCTACATGCTTGTAGGTGTGATGACTCATAGTGTCTCCTTCCTTGTCATAAATTCACTACCCGGTATCAGGTAACGTCTACCTTCAAGCAACGCTTAGGCAGTACGTTTCTCTAGTCTGGCATAAAAAAAGCCATCGTGACTGTTCTGGGCTGGAAACAGCTGGCGACCCGCGCCGCTGGCAATGCCCCAGGCAACGTCGTTAGGCGTAGTGACATGGGCATCAGGGGTGCGGGCGAGAAACGCCTCAATCTGCTCACTGTTCTCTTCAGGTAGAACCGAGCAGGTGGCATACAGCAATGTGCCGCCTTCACGCAGCATGGGCCAAAGATTATCTAATAACTGGCGTTGAAGCTTGGCCAGCGGTCGGATATCGTCTTTGCGGCGCAGCTTTTTGATATCCGGATGACGGCGAATAACCCCGGTGCCAGAGCAAGGGGCGTCGAGCAGAATGGCATCAAACGGCGTGCCGCTCCACCAGTCGCGCTCGGTCGCATCGGCGTGTTCAAGCACCGCCTCAACACCTAGACGGCTGAGCGTATCCTCCACCCGCGCTAAGCGCTGGTTATCGCTATCGATAGCCGTTAGGGCAATATCAAACTGCTCCAGCAAATGGGCCGTTTTACCGCCTGGCGCACAGCAGGCATCGAGTACGCGAGCACCAGGTCGTGGCGCTAGTGAGGGGCCAAGTAGTGCCGCCGAGAGCTGGGCGGCTTCATCCTGAACGCTAACATGCCCCTCTTCAAAGCCGGGCAGCGCAGTCACATCGCAGGGCGTTTCCAGCGTAATAGCATCTGGGGCATGGGGGCATAAGTGTCCGCTCAAGCCCTTTTCGGTGAGCATACCCAAATAGACTTCGCGGTCGTTGTGGTGCTGGTTCACCCTTAATGTCATAGGGCCTGATTGATTGTTGGCATCCATAATATCGCGCCACTGTTCTGGCCACGCCTGACGCAAGGCGTTAAGTAGCCAGGGCGGATGCTCTAGGGCAACGCTCTCGTCCCGGTCTACCTCAGCCTGGAGCGCCTCGGATTCGCGCTGTAGACGGCGCAAGCAACCATTTAAGACGCGGGTGGCCCACTCTTTATTTAGTAAGCGCGCAGCGCCAGCGGTTTCACCTACCGCCGCGTGGGCAGGGATGCGCATGTACAACAGCTGATAAATACCCAGCAGCAACAGTGCCTGAACATCGCTGTCGCGCTTTTTAAATGGTTGCTTAAGCAACAAGCCCGCTAACGCTTCCAGACGCGGTAAGCGGCGGCAGGTACCGAAGCAGAGCTCTTTTAGTAGCCCGCGGTCGCGGGCAACCACGCTGTGCTCATCCAGCCCAGCCAGTGAGCCTTGATCGCTGAGTACCGGGGCCAGCGCGCGGGCTGCAGCGGCGCGTACTTCCTGGCCACTGCCGCCGCTTTGAGGGGAGCGCTTTTGGCTCATGGTGTTTCTCCTTCGCTGGCCTGAGCCGCTGGTTTATCAAGACGAGTGCCAAGATGAGCACCAAGGCGTGTGCCGGTAGCCAGGCGCGCGTGGCGCGCATTCAGTAAGTCACGCACGGCCATCGCTTTACCGCCGGGCAGTTGCGCGCTAGTCACGCACAACACGTCGCGGCCATCGGTGCCGCAGGCAATGCGCAGGTGATCGTCGCCGTGGTCAAGTAGCGTGCCAGGATCGCAGGGCGGATGCTCGCCTTCCTCTACATTTGCCATTAGCAAACGTAGGCGATCATCCCCCAGCGCGCACCAGGCCACCGGCCAGGGGTTAAAGGCGCGAACTTTGCTGGCTAGCTGATGCGCTGGCTGGTCAAAATCGAGCTCGGCTTCCGCTTTGCTGAGTTTGGCGGCATAGGTGACGCCCGCTTCAGGCTGAGGCGTGGCATGAGCAGAACCTGTGGCCAGCGCGTCCAGCGTGTTGATCAGGGCATTGGCGCCTTGAATGGCGAGGCGGTCATGCAAATCGCCGCCGGTGGTGCTCGGTGTAATCGGTGTGCGCACTTCCGTAAGCATCGCGCCGGTATCCAGGCCAGCATCCATCTGCATGATGGTCACACCCGATACGCTGTCGCCCGCTTCGATCGCCCGTTGTATGGGGGCAGCGCCGCGCCAACGGGGCAGCAGCGAAGCGTGAACGTTAACGCAGCCGAGACGCGGTATATCCAACACGGCCTGGGGAAGCAGCAGCCCATAGGCAACAACGACCATAATGTCGGCATTGAGCGCAGCTAGCTCGGCTTGAGCAGCGGGCTCTTTTAGCGTCTGGGGCTGATAGACAGGCAGACCGTGCTCCAAGGCCAGCTGTTTGACAGGGCTGGGCGTTAGCTTACGGCCGCGACCAGCGGGGCGGTCGGGTTGGGTATATACCGCAACCACCTCGTGCTGGCTTTCCAGCAGCGCTGCCAGGCTAGAGGCGGCGAATTCAGGCGTGCCGGCAAAAACAACGCGCAATCTTGACATAGAGAGAGGGCTACCTGACGTATCTGAAATGTAAGTAGGAAAAAGGTTTAGGCGTCTTGGATCTGCTTATGGCGTTTCTGCATCTTCTTGAGGATACGGTTACGCTTCAGCGGAGACAGGTAGTCTACAAAGAGTACGCCTTCAAGATGGTCGTACTCGTGCTGAATACAGTGCGCCAGCAGACCCTCTGCCTCCAACTCGTAGGCCTCGCCATTGCGGTCCAGCGCATTAAGCTGCACTTTAAGAAAGCGCGGCACTTCGGCGTAGTACTCGGGAATCGACAGACAGCCTTCCGAAAGTGGCTCTTTCTCGTCGCCAATCGGGATATAGCGCGGGTTGATGAGCACCAGCGGCTGGGAGTTATCGTCGCTGACATCCATGACGACGACACGGCGATGGACATCGATCTGGGTCGCGGCTAGACCGATACCACGGGCGTCATACATGGTCTCCAGCATATCGTCGACGAGCTTGCGTACCTCATCATCGACGGTTTCCACCGCGGCAGCCTTGGTGCGCAGGCGCTCATCGGGGAATTCAAGAATAGGAAGTTTGGCCATGGCGTTACAATCACCGTTATGCTGAGTCTGAATTAAGTCAAGCTAGGCAGTGACGGGCGTCTTCTAGCTTAGGTACTTTATGATGGATCACTATACCATGCTGTCAATGTTTCTGGGCATCTGCGCCCGATACACATAGCCCGCATTCATGACGCTCAACATCGCAGTTATTCATCCTACTGGGGAGAGCCGTATGCCAGCGAGACAACACGTCTATCGCGGAGGTTTTAGCGCACTACTGCTGTCGGCCGTTATGCTGTTGAGCATTGATGCCGCTGGTTGGGAGCGTGATCAGAAGGTGGTCAAACTCTCGCCGCAGGTACGTACCTTTCCCCATCGTGAAGCGATCGAGCCAATCGCCTTGGAGGAAGCGCGGGCCTTTCTGCGTGAGCACCGTGTTGTGAATGATGCCGAGGCGTTGCAGGAACTGGCTTATGTAGTGGCGGGAGATGATCGCCGCCTGATCAGTGGTGCAGGGGACCGGTTATACGTGCGTGGCGATGTGCCGCGCCATGGCCAGTTGGGCATCTATCGGCAGTCGGACCCCTACCTAGCATTGGATGGCACGCCACTTGGCTTAGAGTTGATTAACGTGGGTGTCGCCCGCCATATCAGTAGTGAAGGGGATATTGCGCAGCTTGAAGTCGTTAGCTCTCACCAGGAAGTGCGCACGAACGATATTATTTTACCGCTGGAGGAGCGCGAACTGGGCAGTGAATTTATCCCCCGCACGCCGCTCAATGCCGTCGAAGGTCATATTATTGCTGTTCCAGGTGGCGTGCGCTTTATTGGCCGCTTGCAGATCGTTACGCTGGATATCGGCACCCTGGATGGCTTGCAGGCGGGGCATGTACTGCGAGTCAATCAACAGGGTGAACTGATCAATGACCCACGCACCCAGGAACTGGTTCAACTGCCCGGCTCGGAAGCGGGAGCCGTGATGGTGTTTAAGCCCTATGATCAGGTCAGCTATGCCTTGGTGATGCAGGCGTCGCGGGTGCTAGAAGTGGGCGATCGAGTTGAGTCATCGGCTAATTAGCGGGTGGCAAAAAAAACGCGTTTACAAGGAGGTAGTATGGATGCCCAGGCGTGGCTGGTGATCAATGCGTTGCCGAGTATGGGGGCGCTGCGTATCGCGCAACTATTAGCCCGTCAGCCGCAGTGGCCAGAAGGCTGGCTGGCAGCACTACCGAGCCGTGCAGCCAGCGAGTTGCGCCTGTGGCTTGAACATCCCACCCGCAGCCCGTTGCAAAAGGTGATTGATGAAACCCAGGCGTGGCAGCAAAGTGGCCCAAGTCGCCACGTATTGCATCGCGACCACCCCGCTTGGCCTGCACTGCTAAATGAATTGCCCGATCCGCCCGTAGTGCTCTGGGCCCAGGGCGATCTTGGCGCCCTGGAAGGCCCCAAGCTTGCCATGGTAGGTACTCGTCGCCCCACCGGCGAAGGCACCCATAACGCCCAAACCTTTGCCCGGGATCTCGCCTACCGCGGCTGGTGTGTGGTCAGTGGTATGGCGTTAGGGGTTGATGGCGTTGCCCAGCGTGCAGCCCTGAATGCGAAAGGCCGCACGATCGGAGTCCTTGGCTGCGGCGTGGATGTGATCTATCCCGCCTCGAATCGTGATCTCTATGACCAGCTTGGTCGCCTGCCCGGCGGGCTGCTGTTGTCCGAGCATCCTCCTGGTACGCGGGCTCGTCCGGCATTTTTTCCGCGCCGTAATAGAATCGTAACTGGCCTCTCGCTCGGCACGCTAGTGGTCGAAGCAACCGAAAAAAGCGGCTCGCTGGTCAGTGCACGGCTCACCTTGGAACAAAATCGTGAGCTGTTTGTGCTGCCCGGTTCGCTGCACAACGTCCAGGCCCGCGGCTGCTTGGCACTATTGCGTCAGGGCAGTACTCATCTGGCCTGCAGCGTCGACGACATCATTACTGATCTCGGCCACTGGGCGGAGGCGTTTATCCCGCCCGACGCCGCTATTCAGCAACCCTTATGGGAGACGGCAGAAAAATCGACCAAAGAAGAGCCATTGCCTGAAAGCTTACCCGATTCATTATTAACGTCTCTATCGGCCACGCCAACGCCTATCGACACGCTGGTAGCGTCTACTGGCACATCGGTCAGCGACTGCCAGCAGCGGCTGCTGATGCTTGAGTTGGAGGGCTGGGTAAGCCAGCAAGCGGGAGGCTGGGTGCGGTTGCCGCGGCCATGATAGGATAAAACCCTTAAAGGCCTGTTAGCCGTGAGGAGAGACCATGAGTTTGGCGACCGATCTAGCCCCTGCGATTAGCGCGCTGCGTAGTGGGGGAGTGATTGCCTGCCCCACCGAAGCGGTTTGGGGGCTTAGCTGCGACCCCGAAAACGATGCAGCCTTAGCCCAGCTAATGCGTATGAAAGAGCGCGACCCCGCCAAGGGGGTCATCCTTGTCGCCGCAAATATCGAGCAGTTCCAACCCTGGTTGAGCCAGCTTCCACTCGCGATGCATGCGCCCCTTGCGGCAAGCTGGCCGGGGCCTAATACCTGGCTGGTGCCTGACTATGGCCGCAGCCATGGGCTGGTGCGAGGCGCCCACGAGCGGGTAGCGCTACGAGTCACCGACCATCCGGTGATGAAAGCCCTGTGTGAAGCCTTTGGTGGCCCGCTGGTATCCACCTCGGCCAACCGTTCGGGCGAACCGCCCGCGATGAGTGCCGCCGAGATCACTGAAATCTTTGCTGATGAAGTGGCCCATGTGGTGCAAGGCGAGCTAGGCGGCAATGCCAAACCCAGCACCATCAGAGATTTAGCCACCGGTAAAATCATGCGCCCCTAGCAGCCGCTCAACGCACCATTCACTATTCACCGATTACGACTCACTATTCACCCATTCCTACTCACCAATGCCCCCCAGGAGTTACCGTGGCCCACGAGCACCTTGATGACGTTAAACGCTACCTTCTTGATCTGCAGGATCGGCTCTGCGCTGGATTGGCGGAGGCCGATGGGTCTGCACAGTTCCAAGAAGATAGCTGGGAGCGAGCAGAGGGCGGCGGTGGTCGATCACGGGTGATGACCAATGGCGGCGTGTTTGAAAAAGGCGGCGTCAACTTCTCCCATGTGTATGGCACCCAGTTACCGCCTTCGGCCACCGCCGCGCGTCCTGAACTGACCGGGCGTAGCTTTCACGCGGTGGGTGTCTCCTGGGTACTACACCCGGAAAACCCCCATGTGCCCACCAGTCATGGCAATGTGCGCTTCTTTATTGCCGAGAAAGTCGGTGAGCCGCCGGTGTGGTGGTTTGGTGGTGGCTTTGACTTAACGCCGTTTTATCCCGTGCTGGAAGACGTGGTGCACTGGCACCGGGTGGCAAAAGCCGCCTGCGCCCCCTTTGGCGACGACGTTTATGCGCGCTATAAAGCCTGGTGCGACGAGTACTTCTACCTCAAGCACCGCGGAGAAACCCGCGGCGTAGGCGGGTTGTTTTTCGATGACCTAAACGAAGGCGAATTTGCCGAGTGCTTTGCCGTTCAGCGCGCGGTGGGCGACAGCTTCTTAGAGGCTTATTTACCCATCGTTGAGCGCCGTAAAAATGACGCCTGGGGGGAACGTGAGCGCGATTTTCAACTCTACCGCCGTGGCCGCTACGTGGAATTCAACTTGGTGTGGGATCGTGGCACGCTGTTTGGGCTACAGAGCGGCGGGCGTACGGAGTCAATTTTGATGTCGATGCCGCCAATGGCGCGCTGGGAGTACGCCTTTGAGCCCGAGCCCGGCAGTGCCGAAGCGCGTTTGCAGGATTTCTTACACCCCCGCGACTGGCTCGGCGAATACACCGAGGATGCAGTTCATAGATATTGCGGAGAGCCATCATGATCGATCGTTACTGCGTGTTTGGCAACCCTATCAAGCACTCCAAATCCCCGCAGATCCACGCTGAGTTTGCCCATCAAACCCAGCAAGCGCTTGAGTATACCGCCGAAGAAGCACCGCTGGATGGCTTCGCCGGTGCCTGGCGGGCGTTTAACGACGCGGGCGGGCGTGGCGCCAATGTTACCGTGCCGTTCAAGGGCGATGCCTATGCGTTGTGCGACACCCTGAGCCACCGCGCCCGTCGTGCAGGGGCGGTGAATACACTGATTCTGGGCGGCAATGGCCGTACCTACGGCGATACTACCGATGGCATTGGCCTAGTGCGCGATTTGGCTTATCACCGCGTGGCGTTGGCGGGAAAGCGTATTTTGGTGATAGGCGCCGGTGGTGCCGTGCGCGGCATTCTGGAGCCCCTGCTTGCCGAGCAGCCCAGCGAACTCGTCGTGGTCAATCGCACCGCAGCCAAAGCCGAGCAGTTGGCCAGCGATTTTGCTGATCTGGGGCCTATCACTGGCGGCGGTTTTGACACTATTGATGGTACGTTTGATGTGGTGATTAACGGCACCAGCGCAAGCCTTTCAGGCGACTTACCGCCGCTACCTGATACGTTGTTTAATACCAACGCCTGGGCCTACGACATGATGTACGGGGCCGAGCCGACGGTATTTTTACAATGGGCCGGACCTCGTGGTGCGAAGCTACTTGACGGCTTAGGTATGCTGGTAGAGCAGGCCGCCGAGTCGTTTTTTCTGTGGCGCAATGTACGCCCCGAAACCGCGCCTGTGCGCGAAATGCTGCGCCAGTCGCTTAACTATTCATAGCTGCACCAGTTAACGCTACTAAAAAACGGGGGTGGATAGTGTATGCGCCCCCGCTTTTATTTATGCCGCTAAAATGCTTCACTTAGCCCGCTTAACGTATAGTCCCACCGTGCACATCACCAGCCCCACCACCGAGAGCAGCATGCCGCCATTGACTAACAGCGGCGAGCGCTCAAGCCAGGAGACGAATGGTTGCTGGGCGTCTCTACAGACACTCTCGATATAGTCCCAATGTCCGCCATCAAGCTGGCAAGCGCGGACATCGTTGAGCTCCCAGAAATACACGCCCATCAGTACAAATAGCGGCAGCACCAGCAGCAGTAATCCCAATCGAATCATCTAAACCTCATAGAGCCGTTAAGGACGCGGGCAGTTGGGCGTACGTCCACTATTGCGGGCCTGCTCATAGCGGGCCAGGGCTTGATCCATATTGCCTTGCAGGCCTTGAATGCGCTGGCCTTGGCCGGGGTGAGTCGACATCCACTCTGGGGGCGCACCGCCGCCTGTCGCTGCCTGCATGTTTTCCCATAGCGTCACGCTTTCACGCGGGTCGAAACCTGCTTGCGCCATTAGCTCTAGGCCAATCACATCAGCTTCACTCTCATGGGCCCGGGAGAAGGGCAGTACGATGCCGTACTGCGCGCCCATACCGAGTACGCCCATCAACTGCTGGCCACCAGCGGACTGCATGCCGGAAGTACTGGAAATAACCGACAGGCCTAACGAGGTGGCGCTCTCGGTTGAGGCGCGTTCATTGGCATGGTTGGCCAACACGTGACCAATTTCGTGGCCAATCACGGAAGCAAGCTGGTCTTGGGTAGTGGCAATATCCAGCATGCCGGTATTCACTCCCATATAGCCGCCGGGGAGAGCAAAGGCATTAGGCTGCTCGGATTCAAACACGCGGATTTGCCAGTCTAACTGTTGCTGCTTTGCGGGGAGTTCCGCCACGATGGCATCGGCAATACACTGCACATAGCGCTGACTAGCTTGACCAGCGGTGGGAAGCTGCTGCTGATATTGAGAAAATGCCTGACGGCCCATTTCATTGAGTTCACCATCAGAGAGCAGCAGCAGTTGCGAGCGCCCGGTGGGCGAGGTGGTACAAGCGGCGATAGACGTACATAAAGCGGTTACAGCGAGAAGGCGAAGCCAGCGCATGAGTCGGTTTCCTTATAGACGAAAGAGTTTCTTGCACACAAGATAACCGCTGATAGCAGTAAATCAATCCCCCATCATAACCCACCTAGAGGATGAGCATGGATGCTGAATTGACCACTCCCCTGTGAACCAAGGCTAGGCCGCAGACGATTGGCTGCAAGCTCCTAGTCACAAACCCTTAGCGCTGGGGTACTAACTGCCCATCGGCGCCTACGTTTAGGCGAATGGTGGGCGTCAACAAACCTGCAGGAAGCCGCATGCCTAAACCGCGCAGATCGCCTGGCGTGATAGCCAGTTGACTGCCGGCCGGTAGCTCGCCTTGGGAGGCCAACTGGCTGGCAAGCTCCAGCATGGGGGCCATGCGTTGGGTATCAGTGGCGAGTACATCAAAGGCAACCGGCAGGCGTAAATTGGCATCATCACCGGAGGTCAGCATGACGTCTTGCTCATAGTTACCCTGCACAGGGTCGACACCAGGCATATCCAACGACCAGCGAAAGCCTGACATCTCCACCGGGGGCATACCTGCGGGTAAGCCCAGCCCCATGGCAATGGTGGCCTGAATAGGCAGGCTACCGGCGCCAAGGCTGGAAGCAATCAGGCTGGTTAAGTCGCTGGTGTCTAACCCCGCGTTCATGCTGTAAGGGCCAATACGAACATCCTCGACCCCCAGGGAAGTCACTGCCAAACGAAACGCAAACAAGCCGGTTTGGGGCAGAGCGAGACAACCCGTGAGTAGGCTAGCAACGCCAAGCATGGTAAGCCATCGCCAGTAGCGAGCATAAAGCATAAGACTCCCCTTAAGTAGGGCGTAGTAGTGGGGTAACGATGCAGAGTATAAGGTGCTGATGTTAACTTGTTAGGTACAGTCTAATAAGCGCGGCTATTTGAGGGCTGAAGCCATGTTCTGTCAAGAGAATTTGTGCGTTCAGGCGCCTATTTAGGCTAGAACCAAAACGCCCGCTTGACGGTGCAAACGGGCGAATTTAAATAGCGATAAGCTACTAAAGCGATCAGCGACGGCTTTTGCGCGCCTCTTTGGTGCGGTTAAGCTCGCGCTTTTTGGCCTTCTCTTTGTCGCTGGCGCCTGCCATATCGTCGAACGGGTTGCTGCCCGAGCGAAACTCAAAGCGTATCGGCGTGCCGCGTACTTTTAGCACCTTGCGGAAGGTGTTGGTCAGGTAGCGGCGGTAGGCTTCGGGTAGCGACTCGGTTTGGTTGCCGTGCACGACGATAATCGGCGGGTTGCTGCCGCCCTGGTGGGCCATGCGCAGTTTAATGCGCCGCCCGTGTACCATTGGCGGTGGGTTTTGGCTTACCGCGTCCTGGAGCAAGGTGGTTAGGCGGTTGGTCGACCAGTGGGCGTTAGCGGCGTCAAAGGCGCGATCAATCGAGGGGTAGAGATCACCCACCGCCGTGCCGTGCAGGGCAGAGATAAAGTGCAGCTCGGCGTAATCGGCAAAGCCTAGGCGGCGCTTCACCTCGGTGCGCATCTTATCCTTGGCCTCGGTCTCCAGGCCATCCCACTTATTCACCGCCAGCACCAGCGCACGACCGGTGGTTAATACGTAGTCGAGCAGATGCAGATCCTGCTCCACCAAGCCGCTGGAGCCATCCAGCACCATGATAACGACATGGGACTCTTTGATCGCATCCAGGGTTTTGATGATAGAGAACTTCTCGGTGACTTCCCGGATATTCTTACGCCGCCGGATGCCTGCGGTATCGATCAGTACGTAGGGCTTGCCGCGGCGTTCGAAGGGAATTTCGATGGCATCGCGGGTGGTGCCCGCTTCATCAAAGACCACCACGCGTTCTTCGCCCAGCAGGCGATTGACCAAGGTCGATTTGCCCACGTTGGGGCGGCCAATCACGCTGATGCGCACGCCTTTGCTGCCGGTATCCGCAGGGATGCTGGCATCGCGCTCGGGAAACGGCTCAAGTACCACGTCGATCAGGGTAGACACATTGCGCCCGTGGGCGGCAGCAATCGGCCAGGGGTCGCCTAGCCCCAACGACCAGAAATCGCCCATCGCCGAGTGCTCTTCCAGCCCGTCGGTTTTATTCACCACCAGCCAGGTTTTTTTCTGGTTAACCCGTAGGTGATTGGCAATCGCCTGGTCAGCAGCGATAAGACCAGCGCGGGCATCGACCATAAACAGTACAATATCGGCTTCATCAATGGCGGCGAGTGACTGCTCCGCCATGGCGGCGTCAATGCCGTCTTCGTCACCGCTAATACCGCCGGTATCGATCACCGTATAGACTTTATCGCCCAGCATGCCATTGCCGTACTTGCGGTCGCGGGTGAGGCCAGGAAAATCGGCCACCAGTGCATCACGCGAGCGCGTTAGGCGGTTAAACAACGTCGATTTGCCCACATTGGGGCGACCGACTAAAGCAATGACGGGTGTCATGGAGTGACTTCCAGGGTTTCCAGGCGACCATTGTTGGCCTGGACATGAATGGTGCTGCCTTCAGTGACCGGGCGTAAGCTGATGCCCGAGCTGTGCACGCGAGTGCGACCCACGATATCGCCTTCGCGAGCGTCGATCAGGTGAAGATAACCTTCAAAATCACCGAAAACCAAGCGGCCAGCGGCGAAGGCCGGGGCCGTCAGCCAACGATCTTCTAAATCGTCATTGCGCCAAATTTCGCGGCCGCTGTTAGCGTCGAGGGCGACAATCTGGCTGTCATCGGTGACCACAAACAGGAAGTCGCCGACCAGAATTGGGGTATGGCGACTGGACAGATCCGCTTCCCACAGCACGTCGCCTTGGGTGGCTTCCAGCGCAACCACACGGCCGTTATAACTGGTCACAAACAGGCGTCCATCGGGACTGATGATCGGCTGGCCGGAAAGATCGACCAAGCGATCCACTTCGCTACGCCCACGCGGGGTGGCAATCTGCATATCCCATAGCGGCTGGCCGCTGCGGTTATCCAGCGTTGCCAGACGGCCGTTGGCTAGGCCAACAAAGCTAACCGGATCAATGACCATCGGCGTACCGGTGCCGCGCAGGGTGAGTGAAGGTTGCGAACTGGTGTATACCCAACGCTCTTCACCGCTGGCACGATCCAAGGCAGTAACGCGGCCATCGACACTTTGTACGACCAGCAGTTGTTGGTTGGCCTGGGGCGCGGCGAGCACTTCGCTGGATACCCGCGTGCGCCAGTTCTCGCTACCATCGCGCTGATCCAGAGAGATGACTGCGCCGTTACCGGTGGCCAGATAAACCTGACCGGCAATCGCCGTTAACGCGCTGGAAAGAGTAGTATCAAGGTCGATTTTCCACTCTACCTCGCCGCTATTGGCATCCATCGCCATCACCACACCTTCGACATCTGCCGCGAACACAGTGTTACCTTCACGGGAAGGTGCGATGGGGTAACGGGCATGGCCCAAGCCACCACCCACGTTACGTCGCCACTGAGTTTCTAGCGAGGATGTTTCGTTGAAACTGCGCAGCTCTTTTGGGGTATAAGCAGGCTCACCTTTACTCGCGCAACCGACTAGCAGTGCTAGCGACAGCGCGCCCAAGCTTGCTCTTACTAGTTGTTTCGTTGGGATACCAAAAGTCATTGTGTCGCCTCCTCAGCGCCGAGATCGTCAAGCTTGAACTGCACGCCGTAAAGCGGCTGGTCTTGGGTTTGTGCCAGTTCCAGGGCGGTTTCCCATGCATCGCGGGCCGCCGGAGTGTCGCCTTGGGCGAAGAATGCATCGCCGCGTACGTTGGCCCGTTGGGCCGCTAGCGCATCGCTAATCGGCTTGTCTAACAGCGTCAATGCCTGGGTCGGATTGCCGTCGGCGAGCTCAACACGGGCCAAACGCAGCCACGCCAGGCTCTGCACATAGCGGCGCGAGGAGTCGGCAGCGTTTTCCAGTGCGGTGCGTGCGCCTTCCAAATTACCTTGCTGAACAGCCAGGCGTGCATCAAGCAGTAGGGCGAGTTCCGCGTAGAGCGTATTGCCATGTTCGTCGGTCAGTTCGCTGACCATTTCCCGCGCGCTGGCTAGTTGCTCTTCGTCAAGCTCATTGCCAGCGGTCATGTTAACCAGCTGTTGATAGCGCATGGAGGCCGCTTCGGCTTGGCCTTGCTGATAGTTCTGCCAGGCATTCCAGCCGAATACCCCAGCCGCCGCCAAGACAGCGCCTGCAATCAACGACATGCCGTTCTCTTTCCACCAGCGCTTGACAGCGTCTAGCTGTTCTTCTTCGCTTCTCAGCTCCACCACGGGCGGGCTCCTTTCTTCTAAAGTCGTTTGTTTAGACCGTCGCATGCAAGCAGGCAGCCTGCAGGGCTTATGCGTTAGCCGTTAAAAGCTCGCCCAGCGTGCGGCCTAATGCGGCTTGAGGAACGCTTTGCTGCTCACGGCCATCGCGCAAAAATTTGACCGTCGCCGATTGCGCCGCGATTTCATCTTCACCAATCAGTATGGCCATCGAAGCAGTGCTCTTGTCGGCTTTTTTGATTCGGCTTTTAAAGCTGCCGCCGCCGCAATGAAGCTGCAGACGTAGTTCCGGCAGTTCTCCACGCAGTTGCTCGGCCAAGGTGATGGCGGCCGTTGTGGCGTTATCGTCCATCGGCAGCAGATAAACATCACAACCGCCGAGGGCATCATCGGGAATCAGCTCAAGGGTTTCGAGCAGCAAAATCAGCCGCTCAATGCCCATAGCAAAACCCACCGCCGGGGTCGGCTTGCCGCCCAGCTGTTCGACTAGACCGTCGTAGCGCCCGCCTGCGCAGACCGTACCCTGGCTGCCCAGGGCAGTAGTCGTCCACTCGAAGACGGTGCGGCAGTAGTAGTCTAACCCACGCACTAAGCGCGGATTGATCACATAGGCAATGCCTGCGGCCTCAAGCATCGTGGTGAGTTGCTCGAAGTGTTCCCGGGACTCGGCATCCAGGTGATCCATCAGCTGCGGCGCGGCATCGAGCATCTCAGCCATGGCTGGGTTCTTGGAGTCGAGAATACGCAGCGGATTACTGGTTAAGCGGCGCTTGGAGTCTTCATCAAGGAGATCATGGTGCTGCTCAAAATAGGCCACCAGCGTATCTCGGTAAGCCGCCCGCGCTTCAGATGAACCCAGCGAGTTAAGTTCCAGGGTAACGTGCTCCATTAGCCCTAGTTCTTGCCACAGGCGCGCTGAAAGCAGGATCACCTCGGCGTCGATATCCGGGCCATCAAAACCGAAGGTCTCGACGCCAATCTGGTGGAACTGGCGGTAGCGGCCTTTTTGCGGACGCTCGTAGCGAAACATCGGCCCCTGGTACCACAGCCGCTGGGTTTGGTTATACAGCAGGCCGTGCTCCATGGCCGCGCGCACGCAGCTGGCGGTGCCTTCAGGGCGTAGGGTCAAACTCTCGCTGTTGCGATCGTCGAAGGTATACATCTCTTTTTCGACGATATCGGTGACTTCACCGATAGAGCGCGCAAACAGCGCGGTTTGCTCAACGATAGGCGTGCGAATTTCATTAAAGCCGTAACGCAGCATCAACTGGCGTACTTTGGCTTCAAAAAACTGCCAGCGCGGGCTATCGCTGGGCAGTAGGTCGTTCATACCACGAATGGCTTGAATCTTTTTAACGGTGGACTTGCTCAAAGAAAACTCCTTATTCTGCCATCAGGCGTTGCTCGCCCAGGCTGGCAGCCAGCCCCAGCGGTTAAACGCTGCGGGCAATCATATCGTCTTGCTGCTGCTGTTTTTCGCGCACTTTATCGCGAATCAGCTGCTCCAGGTCATCTACCAAGTGGTCGTTGCGTAGCTTGCTGGCGGGCTTGCCGTCGATATACACCAAGTTTGCGGGACTGCCGCCGGTAAGGCCGATATCGGTCTCTTTGGCTTCGCCGGGGCCATTGACCACGCAGCCGATCACCGAAACGTTGAGCGGTGTCATCACGTCTTCTAGCCGCTCTTCAAGCTGGTTCATGGTGCTAATAACGTCAAAGTTCTGGCGTGAACAGCTGGGGCAGGCAATAAAGTTGATGCCTTTGGAGCGCAGCTTGAGGCTGCGCAGCATATCAAAGCCGACCTTGATCTCTTCCACAGGGTCCGCCGCTAGCGAGACCCGAATGGTGTCGCCGATGCCATCCATCAGCAGCATGCCCAGGCCAATCGACGACTTGACCGTGCCTGAACGCAGTCCACCCGCTTCGGTTATACCTAGGTGCAACGGCTGTTCGATGCGCGCAGCAAGGTCGCGATAGGCGGCTACTGCCATAAACACATCCGAAGCTTTGACGCTGACTTTGAAGTCGGGGAAATCGAGGCGATCAAGATAGTCGATGTGGCGCATGGCGGACTCCACCAGTGCCGCAGGCGTAGGCTCGCCATACTTCTTTTGCAGATCTTTTTCCAACGAACCGGCGTTGACGCCAATGCGGATCGGAATGCCATGGTCACGGGCTGCGCTAACTACCGCGCGAACGCGGTCTTCACGGCCAATATTGCCGGGGTTAATGCGCAGGCAGTCGACGCCGAGTTCAGCAACGCGCAGGGCGATTTTATAATCAAAATGTATATCGGCAACCAGCGGGACATTGACAAGTTTTTTAATCTGACCAAAGGTTTCAGCGGCGTCCATATCGGGTACCGAAACGCGAACGATATCTGCACCGGCTTTTTCCAACTGCTGGATTTGCGCCACGGTCGCGGCAACATCCAGCGTATTGGTGTTGGTCATGCTTTGAACGGCAATGGGGGCATCACCGCCCACCGCGACGTTTCCGACCTGGATCTGGCGGGAAAGGCGGCGTTTTATCGGAGAAGGGGCGTGCATAGGACGGGTCACTCTCCCAAGGTAAATCGGGCGACGTTGTTGGCGCCTGCGCGAGCGGAAAGGTCAACTTCCTCGCCTTGGTAGCGCAGTTCGACGCCGGTGGCATTACCCACGGTTAAACGAAACGGGGGCTCGCCCTCGACGGTGGTCGAGGAGCCGGGCGTTTGCAGGCCAACGAAGACGCGCTGGTTGGTGGCATCAAAAATTTCAGTCCAAGACTGCTCGTTAAACGTCAGCTCAAGCAGATTGGCATTGGCGTTTTGGGCGGCGGCAACGGTTTGCTCGCTATCAGCGCCATTGGGCACAGTACTATTCTCTTCACTATTATTCTCTGCGGTACTGCTGAGCTCATCATTTTCATTGGCAGCACTATTGTCGCTATCCTGTAGTGGCTCGTCTAGCCCAGCAATGGCGTCTGCGTCATCTTGCGGATCGGGGGCCTGGTCTTGTGAAACTGTAGGTGTAACGCGCGCAGCATCACTTTGCAGCGACGCGCTTTCGTCGCCACTGGTGAAGCTTGAACCAGCGCTTTCTTCAGTCTCAGCTGGTTCACTGGCCGACTCTGCGGGGGCGGTAGCGGTCTCTTCCGTGGAAGTGGAGCCAAAGCCCGGCGGCTCGTTACCTCCCCGGCTCTGCCACCACATAACAGTCACAGCGATAAGACCCACAATCACCAGCAGGGTAACCAGCTTAAACAACCAAGCGCCAATCCGAGAGGGCGGCCTGGCAGTCGAAACCGGCGAGACTTTGCGTTCAGTGTCGGCAGCGCCACTGCGGGCTTGATAAGCCTCAAGCACCAGTCGGTCATCCATCCCCAGGTATTTGGCGTAAGAGCGCAGGTAGCCGCGCCGATAAGCGGCGACAGGAATCTCTTGATAGTTATCCTGCTCAAGCCCCCCCACCACTGCGGGGCGCAGGTTTAACGCCCGGGCCGCATCGGCGAGTGGAATGCCGAGTTGCTCACGCTGGCGAGCCAACAATTCGCCGGGAGAGGCGCTAGTGCTTTGGTCGTTCGTGATAGGGCTATCAATGACGTTTTCTTGTGACTGTGTATCGCTCATGGCTGAGCATCCTTCATTAAATAAGCGGTGATCAGGGCGTCAATCAGTCAGTTGTTGCCAAGCAGACGCTGGTATTCGGCGGCGGCGCTATGCTCGCCGCGTGAATGAGCGATATCAACCGCCATTCTTAGCGCTGCTTGATCGGGGTCGGCGAGCTGTAAATAGGTTTGCAGCGGTGCCCAGGCCTGAGAGTAATTGCCCTGCGAATATTCGAGTTCAGCTAACATTAAATAGCCGCGTGAATTACGCGGATCAATACTTTGCGCGCGCTCCAACCGAGCGCGTGCTTTATCAAAATCTTCCAGCGCCAGGTAACACTGCCCTAAATTGGTAAATAGCTGGGCTCGGTTGGCGTACTGGGCATCTTCTGATGCGGTTTCTAACTGCTTACAGGCAGCGTCAAACTGGCCCTGACCGTACAAGAACGCCGCATAATTGTTGCGGGCTCGAGTGTAGTCAGGTTCGGCGTTCACCGCCTGTTGAAAATAGTCGTCGGCAAGCGCGCTTTCGCCCTGGCGTTGGTAGACCAGTGCCAGTGCTTGCAGCGCTTCTGCATGGCGTGGGGCAATTTCCAGCGCCCGATCCAATGCGTTGAGTGCGCGGGGAAGGTTGTTGCGCTCCAGATAGGCGACGCCAAGCTGAGTATAGGCGTCTGCTGCCGCGGGGTTGGCTTGCGGTGTAAGGTTGTTGGACGAGGCACAGCCGGCTAGCCACAAGCTACCGATAAGCACGGTGAGCATGGGCACCCGCGATGGGTGTTGGCGCCTGCGGTGAGCGATCATGTAAATCCTCGTGTGGTGAACGTCCAACTGCTAGTAAGGCAATACTGACAAGCAGCAGTGCTAAGCTAAATAAAAACCGTGACCATCAAAGCGCCGTGCCAAGCGGAAGTCAAGATAAGCCCGGTTTTCTACACTCCACCTTAGTCCGCATCGAGCTGTACCGACTGGATATAGCGCGCGCTGCGTTTGGTGCGGTCTTTCACGCGACCAACAAGCTGGCCGCAGGCGGCATCAATATCTTCACCTCGGGTCGTTCTCACCGTGGCGTTGTAGCCTAAATCATACAGCCACTGCTGAAAGCGCATAACCTGGTTCCGCGACGGTTTTTCGTACCCAGAGTTGGGGAACGGGTTAAACGGGATCAGGTTGATTTTACACGGCAGCTCTTTAAGCAATGCAGCAAGCTGCTCGGCGTGCTCCTGCTGATCGTTGACGTCTTTGATCAGCGTGTACTCAATGGTGACCTGACGATTATCCGGACACTTGGCAAGGTAGCGGTGGCAAGCATCCAGCAGCGCACGAATATTGTACTTGCGGTTGATGGGCACCAGTTCATTGCGCAACTCGTCCGTAGACGCATGCAGCGAAATCGCCAAGCTAACGTCCATTTCATCGCCAAGCTTGTCGATCATCGGCACCACGCCAGAGGTCGATAGCGTCACGCGGCGCTTGGAGAGGCCATAGCCGTTGTCGTCGAGCATCAGCTTCATGGCAGGCACAACGTTATCGAAGTTGAGCAACGGTTCGCCCATGCCCATCATCACCACGTTGGTCACCGGACGGTTCGCCGTATCCCGCCGCGGGCCAACGCTGCGCTGGGCGACCCATACCTGGCCGATAATTTCAGCAGCGGTTAAGTTGCGCTGAAACCCCTGCTTGCCGGTAGAGCAGAAGCTACAGTCCAGAGAGCAACCAACCTGGGAGGACACGCATAGCGTGCGGCGTTTACCGTTCTCCGCCGGGATCAGCACCGTCTCTACATAGCTGCTGTCCTCAACTTCCAGCACCCACTTACGCGTACCGTCGCTGGAAGTACCCTCATAAATCACCCCTGGGCCACGAATTTCTGCCAGCCGGGCCAGTTTTTCACGCAGCGGTTTAGAGAGATTCGTCATGGCAGCAAAGTCATCGCTGCCTTCCTGGTGAATCCACTTCATTAACTGCGCAGCACGGAACTTCTTTTCGCCGATCGACAAGAAGAAGGCTTCCATCTGCTCGCGGGACATGCCAAGCAGGTTTTGACGCTCAGGCGCCGCTTTTGTAGCAGGCGTACGGGCGGCGTCTGAGCTCTCGGCGTCAGTGCGTGGGGCGGGCGTATGTTGGGCTACATTGGTGGTCATGGCGGTCAGCGTTTTAGAAGAGGGCGGGGGACTGGCCCCCGCAAAATGGCCGGCAACGAAAGTTGAAACGGCGGCGCTACCTGAAAGGCTTAGCGCGGGCAGATTTCGTCGTTGCCAAAGAAGTAGCTAATTTCGCGCTCAGCGCTTTCCGGAGAATCAGAACCATGGACAGCGTTAGCGTCGATTGTTTCCGCAAAATCGGCGCGAATAGTGCCGGGCGCCGCTTCTTTCGGGTTGGTCGCACCCATCAGATCACGGTTTTTTGCGATAGCGCCTTCACCTTCCAGTACTTGAACAACGACCGGGCCAGAGGTCATGAAACCGACCAGATCGTTAAAGAATGGACGCTCTTTGTGCTCTGCGTAGAAACCGCCAGCTTTTTCTTCAGAAAGATGAACCATTTTGGCTGCAACGACGTTTAAGCCTGCTTTTTCGAAGCGGGCGATGATGTCACCGATGGCATTTTTAGCAACGGCATCAGGCTTGATAATAGAAAGAGTGCGTTCAGTAGCCATGTTAATGGTCTCCATAAATGGGGGCTAAGCAAAATTGCCGCCCCAGAAAGCCGGGGCGGCCCAGAAAATAATTCGGCTAATAGCGTTTAAGCAGCTAGCGTTTTAACAAGCGTCGGGCGTTACCCGGCGCTTGTTGTTGGGTATCTAGGGGCGCGATTATAACCCTTAAGCCTGGGTATGAATACCGGTGATGAAACCTGACCGAAAAGGCTAAACGGTAAAGCTTTCGCCGCAGCCGCACTCATCTTTGACGTTGGGGTTATTGAAACGGAAAAAGCGGTTCAGCCCTTCGCTGACGTAATCCACTTCGCTGCCGTTAAGCATCTCCACCGCATCGGGAGCGACATAGACGCTGGCTCCGTGGGCTTCAAAATGCACTTCTTCGTCGCTAACGGAGTCGGCAAAATCGAGCACGTAGCTATAGCCAGAGCAGCCGCTGGGCTTGACCGAGACGCGCAGGCCAAGGCCTTGGCCGCGTTCGTCCAGCACGTGACGAATCTGTTGTGCGGCAGCCGGGGTAATATTGAGTGTTGCCATGTGGCGTCCTCCTTAAAAAGTGTCAGCCGCTTTGCGTGGCGGTGTCCGTAAACCGCTCACCGCATGGCGTATGAGCGTTAGCGCATGATCAATCTCGGCGCTAGTGGTAAAGCGCCCGAAGCTAAAGCGCAGCGATGAAAGCGCCAGCGAGCGCGGTGTGCCGATACCCAGCAGCACGTAGGATGGGTCGACGCTGGCCGAGTTGCATGCTGAGCCGGTGGACACCGCTACATCGCGCAGCGCCATTAGCAGCGACTCCCCGTCGACGCCTTCAAACGCCAGGTTGAGAATGTTAGGCACAGCGTTGCCTAGCGGCGTGTTGGCAAAAACGCCCTCGACGCCTTCAAGGCCGCGCAAAAAGCGCTGCTGTAGATGGGTAATATGGGCGATATCGTCGTCATGCTGCTGGTGCATCAGCGCAAAGGCTTCACCCATGCCCGCAATTTGGTGGGTGGGCAGGGTGCCGGAGCGCATGCCGCGCTCATGGCCACCGCCATGGATCAGCGCCTCAACGCGAATATCCGGGTGGCGCTTCACATACAGCGCCCCGACGCCTTTAGGGCCGTAGGTTTTATGGCCAGACAGCGACATTAGATCAATTTGCTGGGCCACTACGTCTAAGGGGATACGCCCGACCGCCTGAGCGGCATCGGTGTGGAAGGCCGCGCCAAACTCATGAGTAACGGCCGCCAGGGCAGCGATATCGTTAATACTGCCCAGCTCATTGTTAACCGCCATTAGTGAGACCAGCGCGGTGTCGTCGCGCATGGCTTCGCGCAGCTGTTCGGGCTGAATGCAGCCATCCCGACCAGGCGTTAGCCAGGTGACCTCGAAGCCCTCTTTCTCCAGCGCATGGGCGGTGTCCACTACTGCTTTATGCTCAATCGTCGAGGTGACTAAATGTAGGCCGCGTTCACGGTTGGCGCGCATAAAGCCAATCAGCGCTAAGTTATCGGCTTCGGTCGCGCCGCTGGTCCAGACGATCTCTCTCGGGTCGGCACCAATCGCGTCGGCCACCTGGCGGCGCGCCTGCTCAATCACCTGTTCTGCCTGCCAGCCCAACATATGGCTGCGCGAAGCCGGGTTGGCGAACAGCTGGTCCACCGTCAGGTAGCGCTGCATAACCTCAACCACGCGGGCATCCACCGGGTTGGTAGCGGCATAATCCAAGTAGATGGGCAGCGTGGGTGTGGTCATCGTTACGTTCCAGCGGTTAATCGGTCGGGATATTCGGGTTTTGTGACGTTGGGTCAGGGAGCCGAAGCGAGAATGCCCGCCTCGGCGCGCTGTTTCTGTCGCGATGCAATACGTATGACATCAGGGCGCAGCATCAGTTGTGCCAGCGTCATATCGTCAAGGAAGTGGCGTATCTGCACGGAGAGCTCGCACCACAAATGGTGCGTCAAACAGGTATCACCCTGCTGGCAATCGGAAAGCCCCTGGCAGCGGGTGGCATCAACGCTTTCGTTCACCGCGTCAATCACCTTTGCAACGCTAATCGCGTCCGCGGGCTGCGAAAGCAAATAGCCGCCACCCGGGCCGCGCACGCTGTTGACCAAGCCTGCACGGCGCAGGCGAGCAAAAAGCTGCTCTAAATAGGAGAGCGATATCTCTTGGCGCTGGGAGATATCGCTTAGGCTGGTCGGGCCGTTGTGGGCATGCAAAGCTAAATCGAGCATGGCGGTAACGGCGTAACGGCCTTTAGTGGTCAAGCGCATGGCAAGCCCCTCGACGCTGAAAACTCAGCGCACTAACGGCAAATGTGCTGCCATTATGGGAAAACCCGAGTGCTTTGGTCAACCATTACCCGGCGGCAGTGTGTCTTGCTCGGTTTTTTGCTCGGTCTCTTGTTGAACGGATGGCGGTGTGGCCGAGTGCTTGCCAACGCCGGGGCAGCCGGTATCGTGTTCATCTAGAATATCGGCAAAATCTTCATCGCGCAGCGTTGGTAGCTGGCCGTCACGGTAGTTGTCATCTAACTTGCGCAGGGTCGAGCACATGCGCTCGATACGCTCATCCACGGCGTGCATATGGTCGAGCATGGCCTGCATCGAGCGGGCTACCGGGTCGGGCATATCCTGGCTGACGCCGTAGGCATCAAAGCCAAATTTTTGGCAGATGGCTTCGCGGCGAGCGGGGTCGACGTCCAGAGCCTCTTCCACATCCGGGTCGGCACGTTTCACTATTTTGCCGGGAATTCCCACCACCGTGGCGCCCGGCGGCACTTCTTTGGTGACCACGGCATTAGAGCCAATTTTCGCCCCGGCACCAACGGTGAACGGGCCTAATATCTTGGCACCTGCACCTACAATGACCCCATCGCCTAAAGTGGGGTGACGCTTGCCTTTGCTCCAGCTGGTGCCGCCCAGGGTGACACCTTGATAGAGCGTCACGTTATCGCCAACCAGCGCCGTTTCGCCAATGACCACACCCATGCCGTGGTCAATAAAAAAACGCCGACCAATCGTGGCACCCGGGTGAATTTCAATACCGGTTAGCCAGCGTGAAAACGTCGACAACGTCCGCGCTAGCCACTTGAGGTTTTTCTTCCACAGCCAGTGGCCGCAGCGGTGCAGTACCAGGGCGTGCAGGCCAGGGTAGTTGGTCAGCACCTCAAGAAAGTTACGTGCGGCCGGGTCGCGGTCAAATACGCTGTTGATGTCTTCACGTAGACGTTGAAACATGAGGTGATCCTTGGCGTTAAAGGGCGGCGTCTAACTATTGAGATATCAGAACGGGGGTCTTGAAATATCAATCAGGGAATAACGTTAGCAGAATAGTGAAGTTGGGGCGCGCAGCATCAACTTCAAGTTTAGCGTTTCCAGCCTAATAAGTTACGGCTTGGGTGGCTTGGTGTTCGCGGCCTTTTCAGTGGCCGACAGAATCCCGCGCAAAATATTCATTTCCATACGCTCAGGGCGGGCGCGCAGGTACAAGCGGCGCAGTCTCGCCATTAGCTGCCGCGGCTGGTCGGGGTCGTGGAAATCGATACCAATCAGCGTGCGCTCTAAATGCTCAAAGTAGCGCTCAAGTTCGGCATGCGTTGCCAACTCACCGTCATCACTTGCTACGGCTGCAGGCGCATCAGCTTGGCTTAGCCATGCCATACGACATTCATAGGCAAGCACCTGAACCGCTGCGGCCAAATTGAGCGAGCTAAAATCAGCGTTGGTGGGAATATGCACGTGGGCGTGGCAGCGCTGCAACTCGGCATTCGTCAGGCCGCTGTCTTCGCGGCCAAACACCAGCGCCACGCGGCAGCCTTCGGGCTGGCACTCGGCGGGCAGCCGGTCAGCTAACTCCCGCGGTGAGAGCATTGGCCAGGGCAGAGTACGCGAGCGCGCACTGGCGCCCACGGCCAGGGTGCAATCAGCCACCGCCTCTTCCAGTGTGGCATGCAAGCTGACTTGATGAAGGAGGTGATCAGCGCCGGACGCACGAGATATGCTGTCCTGGGCAATCACTTCACAGCGGGGGGCAACGAGGGCTAAATCTGCCAGGCCCATATTGTGCATGGCGCGTGCTACGCCGCCGATGTTGCCAGGATGGCTGGTGCCGATAAGAACAATGCGAATGCGCTCAAGCATGATAAGGCTCGGTGAATAAAGAAGGTGTTTATTATCGCGTAAAGCGCGCAGTCTAGCATGAGTCGATGGCATGCCCGAGAGCGGTCTGCTAGAATTACGCGCCACTGGCGGCTAATTGCGCCCATTTATTATTACCCGTTCTTTAACATCACTGTGACAAGGCCCAACCATGAATCCGATGGTCCAATTTACGCTGCGCGCTGCGCGCAGCGCCGTTGAACACTTCCTGCGCGTACGCGAGCGTATTGAAAACGCACACGATGAATTTAACCTTGATCGCCTGCTCGATGAGACAGCGCGCAAGGCCGAAGCGACGATTGTTCAGCAGTTGGAACGCGGTTATCCCCAGCACGGTGTTACCGGCCGCTTCACCCCGCATCGCGCCGGTGAAGGTGAAGGCGCGGATATCGTCTGGAAAATTGAACCGATGCACGGCTACTCCAATTTAGCCGTTGCCGGTAAGGGCTTTGCACTCTCAGTGGTGTGTCTTATCAAAGGTCGCCCCGAGCACGCAGTGATTATCTGCCCGTTCGCTGACGACGAGTATATTGCCAGCCGCGGCCGCGGCGCCCAGCACAACGACAAGCGTATGCGCGTTAGCAAGCCTACCGCCATCAGCGGTACGCGTATGGCCATGAGCTTACCGGAAGTATGGCTGCGCCCGCGCAATCTACCTGCCTATTTAACCGTTTCTCAGCAGCTTGCTCCTCAGGTAGAAAACCTGATGGCGACGGGCTGTGGGCTATTGGATCTATGCGAACTGGCCTGTGGCCGCGTCGATAGCGCCTTCGTACTCGGTCTGGAAGAGCAGGATATGCAGGTGGGTACGCTGTTCTTGAAAGAGGCGGGCGCACTGATGGGGACCCCGGATGGCCAGCCCACGGTGAAAGTGGAAGGGCAGTTAATGGCTGCTGGGCCGCGTCTCTACAAAGCGTTGACCAAGCAGCTAACGCCGCACTTCTAAACAGCGCTAATTAAGTCGTCTTTGTGGCGAATATTTGCGGCGAATAAAAAATGCCCCTGCTGGGAAACCAGCAGGGGCATTTTTGTGGGCAGAAGAAACGGGTTGAGCAGAGAGAGGCGCCGTTAAGGCAGCTCTTCCTCTTCTTCATCGAGCTCTTTCTTGGTGGGAATCAAATCTTCCCGCGAGAGTTTCAGCGGTAGCAACAGTGCTGCCGCAATGTAGATAGACGAGAAGGTACCCACAACGATACCGACCAGCAGCGCAATGGCGAAGTTCTCAATCATATCGCCGCCCAGCAGTAGCAGCGCGAGCAGTACCAGAATGGTGGTGCCCGAGGTTGCCAGGGTGCGCGAGAGCGTAGCGTTAATCGCTTCGTTGAAGATCTGCGGCATATCGTCGATGCGCGAGGTGCGAATTGCTTCGCGGACTCGGTCGTAAACCACGATAGTGTCATTCAGCGAATAACCGATAACCGCCAGGATGGCCGCCAGCACGGTGAGGTCGAAATCGAGCTGAAATAGCGCGAAAACGCCTACTACAATCAGTACATCGTGCAGCAACGCCAACAGTGCGCCGATCGCAAACTTGTACTGGAAGCGGAAGGCAACGTAAAGCATCACCACGCCGAGTGCTACCAGCAGGCCAAGGCCGCTTTGATCACGTAGCTGGTCGCCCACTTGGGAGCCAACGAATTCAGAGCGAACAAGGTTTACGCTATCACCACTGGAGCGCAGTAGGTTGACGACCTCACCGCCTACATCGGCATCAAACGCCTGTTGGAGCCGGATTAATACCTCGGTTGACGCCCCGAAAGTCTGTACGGAGACATCTTGGAAGCCGCTCTCTTCGAGTAATACTCGAATAGCATCTAACGAAGGCGCAGCGCCGTAGCGCACCTCTACGAGTGTGCCGCCGGTAAAATCCAGGCCCAGATTGAGCTGCTGGAACACGATGGCGCCAATCGACACGATCAGTAGCACAGCGGAGACGACAAACGCAATGTTGCGCCGTCCCATAAAGTCGATTTGCAGCTGTGATAGGGGTTTCATTACCACCTCTTAAGTTCTGGGCTAAGCACGTGGTTCAAATTCATGCTCTTTAAATCCCTGCATTTCAAATCCATGAATTTCAAATCAATAGTTTTTTGACGGGTTTGCTACCATAGGTCAAATTGACCATGGCACGGGTCACCATCAATGCGGTGAACAGCGACGTCAAAATACCGATAGAGAGCGTGACGGCAAACCCTTTAACCGGACCGGAGCCAATTGAGAACAGGATAACGGCCACCAGCAGCGTGGTGATGTTGGCGTCGACGATAGAGGTAAAGGCGCGCTCATAACCGGCTTGGATCGCTTGCTGAACCGACATGCCGTTACGCAGCTCTTCGCGTATTCGCTCAAAAATCAGCACGTTGGCGTCCACCGCCATGCCCAACGTCAGCACGATACCGGCAATGCCAGGTAGTGTCAGTGTGGCGCCTAGCATCGACATTACTGCGACCAGCAGCGTTAAGTTCAGCGCTAGGGCAATGTTGGCAAACACACCAAACACCTTGTAACGCACCAGCATAAACAGCACGACCAGCAACAGACCAATCTGTACTGACAGTAGACCACGTTCAATGTTTTCAGCGCCCAGGCTTGGCCCAATCGTGCGCTCTTGCACGAAGTAGATGGGGGCTGCAAGGGAGCCAGAACGAAGTAGCAGCGCAAGTTCAGCGGCTTCCGTTGGCGAGTCTAAACCGGTGATCCGGAAGCTATTACCCAGGGCGCTTTGAATCGTCGCCAGGCTAATCAGGCCGCGCTCAACGTAAGGCTCGCGCTCAATGGTTTCTTCACCCGTTTCCGGGTCGACTACCACGGTGTCTTCGCTTTTGTGCTCGATAAACAGCACCGCCATATTGCGGCCAATATTGGTGCGCGTAGCGCGGTTCATCAGCGTGCCGCCGGTGCCATCCAGATTGATGTTGACCTGTGGGCGGCCATTTTCATCGAAGCTGTTGCTGGCGCTGGAAACGCTATCGCCGGTAATAATTACATCGCGCATTAGCTCAGCCGAGCGCGCTGGTTCATTACGAAAGGTGAGGGTTTCCGTTTCGTTATCCGGCGTGTCGTTGCGCGCTTCCAGGCGGAATTCCAGGTTCGCGGTTGCACCGACAATACGCTTGGCCGCCACGGTGTCTTGAACACCTGGCAGTTCCACGACGATTTGGTTGGGCCCCTGGCGCTGCACCATGGGCTCAGCCACACCCAGTTCGTTAACCCGGTTGCGCAGGGTGGTCAAGTTCTGGTTGATCGCGTAGTCCTGAATTTCGCTGACCGATTGATCGCTAAGCGTCATCACCAGCGTTGAGGCGCGACCATCGCCCTCGCTGCTGTATTCAAAATCAGGGAAGTCACGACTGATTAGACTACGCGCCGTATCGCGGTCTTCGCTGCTGGCAAAATCGATCGACAGCGTGCGCTCTTCGACCTCGGTGTTGCGGTAGCGAAGTCGCTCACTGCGCAGCAGCTCACGCATGGCGCTGGCGTTAACTTCCAGGCGTTGGGTAAGCGCAGCGTCCATGTCCACTTCGAGCAGGAAGTGCACACCACCACGCAAATCAAGGCCCAACGTCATGGGGGAAGCAGAGAATGCCTGTAGCCATTCGGGCGTTGCTTCGGCGAGGTTTAGCGCTACCGTTGCATCATTGCCTAAAAGGTCAGCGGCAATGTCGCGTGCAAGAAGTTGATCGTCGTCGTGGCGCAAACGAATTAACCACTGCCCGTTCTCTTCTTCGAGGGCTTTGATCTCAATATCGTTTTCGCTGAGGGCGGTTTCAACGCGGTCTATCTGACGCGCATCCAGCGAGTCGCCTTGTGCGCTGCTAATTTGGATGGCGGGATCTTCGGGGAATAGATTGGGAAGCGAGTAGATAAGGCCAACCACCAGGACGACCAGTATCAGCAGATACTTCCACAGGGGGTAACGGTTGAGCATGCAAGCCCTGCCTTCAATTACAAACGGAATGCTATGCACGGGCACGCCGTGCACAGCAAAGTTCACCATCATTCATACCATGTCACCCCTGCCGGGGTGGCTGGCACTGGCTCGGCAGGGGTATTACACGGTTCAGATGGACTTGATGGTGCCTTTAGGCAGTACGGCGGCAACGGCGTTCTTCTGCACGTTAACTTCGGTGCCTTCAGAGATCTCGATGGTCAGGAATTCGTCGCTCACTTTAGTGATACGACCCACCAAACCGCCGCCAATGACGATCTCATCGCCTTTGTCTAAATTGGTGACCAGTTGCTTGTGCTGCTTAGCGCGCTTGGCCTGCGGGCGCCACAACAGGAAATAGAAAATCAGCACGAAGCCGACCAGCATGACGATTTGCGCAATACCACCGCCAGCGGCGGCTTCTTGGGCATGGGCTGGTGAGATGAAGAAATCCAGCATTACAGAGAACTCCTGAGTTAGAAAACGTCTGGGTTAGAAAAGCTTAGGTTTAATAAAGCTTAAAAAGCATGGTTTTTAAAACATGGCTTTTAAAAACATAGCCAAGCAGTTTAAACCACGCGCCAAGGCGCGTGGCGATTAATTCGCTAAGGGAGGCACTGGCAGGCCACGCCGTGCATAGAAGCCTTCCACAAAGGTCGTCAATGTACCCGCTTCAATTGCCGCGCGCAAATCAGCCATCACACGCTGGTAGTAACGCAAGTTGTGGATGGTATTGAGCATTGAGCCGAGCATTTCATTGCAACGGTCTAAGTGGTGCAAATAGCCCCGCGAGAAGCTCTTGCAAGTATGGCAATCGCACTCTTCATCTAGTGGGCGGGTGTCAAAACGGTGCTTGGCGTTACGAATTTTGACCGTGCCTTCAGAGGTGAACAGGTGGCCGTTACGCGCGTTGCGGGTGGGCATCACGCAATCGAACATATCCACACCCCGGCGAACGCCTTCCACCAGGTCTTCGGGTTTACCGACGCCCATTAAATAACGCGGCTTGTCATCGGGCATCCAGGTGGGCAGATAGTCGAGAACCTTGATCATCTCTTCTTTAGGCTCGCCCACCGAGAGGCCACCAATCGCCAGGCCATCAAAGCCGATCTCTAACAGCCCTTTGAGCGAGCGTTCGCGTAGCTCTGGATGCATACCGCCCTGAATAATGCCGAACAGCGCGGAAGGCGAATCGCCATGGGCATCCCGCGAGCGCTTGGCCCAGCGCAGCGACAGCTCCATCGACTTCTCAGCTTCGTCAAAGGTGGCCGGGTACGGCGTGCACTCGTCAAAGATCATCACTACATCGGAACCCAGCGAGCGCTGCACCGCCATGGACTCTTCCGGGCCCATAAAGACTTTGCTGCCATCCACCGGCGAGCGGAAGTGCACGCCCTGCTCGGTGATCTTGCGCGTCTCGCCCAGCGAAAAAACCTGAAAGCCGCCGGAGTCGGTGAGAATCGGTTTATCCCACTGGGCAAAATCGTGCAGGTCACCGTGGGCTTCAATCACCTCGGTGCCGGGACGCAGCCACAGGTGAAAGGTGTTGCCCAGAATGATTTCGGCGCCGATCTCTTTGACAGAATCGGGTGTCATGCCTTTCACCGTGCCGTAAGTGCCTACTGGCATAAACGCCGGGGTCTCCACGGTGCCGCGGGGAAAGTGAAGGCGGCCACGGCGGGCACGACCATCGTCGGCCAAGTGCTCAAAGCGCATAAAGCATTCGTTTCGCATATAAAGTAACTCGTTAATCTCGTTCGTTTGGCGCGACTGGAACAGGTCAAGCGGGTCAACAGTCAACCGCTAGCGGGTTAACAGCATGGCATCGCCATAGCTAAAAAACGCATAGCGCTCGGCCACTGCCCGTTGATAGGCATGCATGATGGTGTCATATCCCACAAAAGAGGAGACCAGCATCAGCAGCGTCGATTCAGGCAAATGGAAGTTGGTAATTAAAGCATCCACGCAGCGCCACTGGTAACCGGGATAGATAAAAATGTCGGTATCGCCGCTGTAAGGTGCGATCTGCCCATCGCTGCTTTTCATGCAGGCGCTTTCCAGGCAGCGCACGCTGGTGGTGCCCACTGCCACCACCCGCTTGCCTGCTGCCAGGGTCTCGCGCACCTGCTGGCAGGTGGCTTCCGTGACCTCAATCCACTCGCTGTGCATATGGTGTTCAAGGATGTTGTCGACGCGCACCGGCTGAAAAGTGCCCGCGCCCACGTGCAGGGTAACAAAAGCGCGATTAATGCCTTTATCCGCCAGCGCATCCAGCAGCGGTTGATCAAAATGCAGCCCTGCGGTAGGCGCCGCCACCGCGCCGTCTCGCCGCGCGTAAACCGTCTGGTAGCGCTCACGGTCGCTGAGCTCGTCTTCGCGGGTAATATAAGGCGGCAGCGGCATATGACCGTGCTTTTCCAGCAGCGCGATCATCGGCGTATCGCCTAAAAAGCGCAGCTCGAACAGCGCATCACGGCGACCTTCTACGATGGCGTGAACATCACCTTCGAAAATTAGCTCGGTGCCGGGCTTCGGCGATTTGCTCGAGCGGATATGCGCCAAGCCACGGTGGGCATCCAGCGGCCGCTCAAGCAGCATCTCTACCTTGCCGCCGCTGGCCTTATGGCCATGCAGACGCGCGGGAATCACCCGGGTGTCGTTAAACACCAGCAGGTCGCCCGGCTCTAAGAGCTCAAGCAAATCAGGAAAACGGCGATGTTCCAACGCACCGCTCTGGCCATCCACGCACAGCAAACGGCAGTCGCTACGCTGCTCTGAAGGGTAGCGAGCAATTAACTCGTCGGGTAGCTCGTAATGAAAATCCGCGCGCTGCATGGGTAATGGCTCTTAACGTTGATCAAACAGGCGGCATAGGATAGCGCTTTGGCTGGATAAAGTCAGTCAATGTGATTGACCTACCTCGTTAATTACGTATAATGCGCATCCATTGCCGGTATGGCGGAATTGGTAGACGCAGCGGATTCAAAATCCGCCGCCTTTACGGGTGTGCCAGTTCGAGTCTGGCTACCGGCACCATCTTTAAAATCAGGCGCTTAGGCGCCTTTTTTTGTGTCTGTTATTCCTCTATTTCTTTCCTTTGGTCGCGTTTTGGTCGCACCAGCACAAATATATTAGTTGACGCCTGCAAGATTGTAGCTTTTAGGCTACATTGTTTTTATGACGTCACTCTCGCATTACTTGACCGTGGATGGTCATGATCCCTTCCAAGCTTGGCTAGATGCTACCAAGGCGAAAGATCGGCAGGCTGCTATGCGCGTATTAACGCGCCTTAACCGGCTTGTCGCCGGTAATGCGGGCGATACTAAAAGCGTAGGCGACGGTGTGATGGAGCTTCGTATCGACTATGGCCCAGGCTATCGCGTCTATTACGCTAAAGTGGGGAGACGGTTGGTTCTTCTATTAACCGGGGGCACTAAAAAACGCCAGCAAGCTGATATTGAACAGGCGAAGGCATTTTTAGTGGACTACCGTAAGAGGTTGAAGAAATGAAAAGCCATGATGATGCTGTGATTACCATGCTTCGTGAAGATCCTGATATGGCTATCGATTATCTACGCACTGCATTTGATGAACTAGATGAGGAAGGTGGGGAAACGGCCTTTCTTATGGCGCTTCGCCATGTAGTGGAGGCTCAGGGTGGAATGGCAGTAGTCGCTGAACGTGCCAAGCTATCAAGGGAAAGCCTGTATCGCGCGTTATCGCCTAAGGGTAACCCTACCTTGCGCACAATGACCGCGGTCATCAAAGCCACTGGCGTACACTTTCACGACTTAACACGGCAGGCTTTGTGAGTGGATCACTTAGAAGCCTCGGGGTAGAGAGGGCGCGCCGCGAATTGAAGCAAACAGGGACGGGTACCAACTAGCACAACGGGTTGTGGATAGATGGTATTCAGGGGGAAGGCATTGTGGATGAAGCTAAAGAAGTGTTTCATCAAATAATTAAGATGGCGATCCTGATTGGTGGGGTGGCCATTTTTTATATCTGGGTTGAAAGCAGGATTTTAAAAAAATGGAAAAAAAGAAAATGAAAATTCCAGAGTTCAACTTTTGGCCTTATATGATTGTAGCGATGGGAGGAAGTTATATCGCTTTCATGCTAGTTGGTGGTTTAGTATCTGATAATGTTGAATCTATTGTCGGTATTTCAGGGTTTTTAATAGCAGGCAGCTGGAGCTACTTGTCAATTGAGACTAATAAAGAAGTTAGGGTTAGAGATGAGGTTTTAGGATTTCTAAAAGAGTATGAGGATTCGGTTGTAAACTATATAAATGCATGTGATGGGTTTGTGGCTAGTTATCATAAAAGCTTTTATTTCCATGCAAGGATGAAATTTTTCATTAATGAATTAAATAGTGAGTTAAAAAATATATCGAAAGAGGATATAGAGAAAAGACTAAATTTCATTAAAGATAATTACGGTGTGGAAAAAGTAAGTTTGTTGGATGAAGATATGATTTTAAATCAAAATAAATGTTTAACTAGCTACAATATCGTGTTGATTAAAGGGCTGGTTTTGAAGAACCATATAGCTAATAAAAAACTTATAGATGATGCTCGGTGTTTATGTAAAAATCTGATAGATGGAATAGCTGAAACAGTTGATTATGCGCAAAAAAATGCTGACGGTATTGAATGTAAAATTGAGCAGGAAAATAAGACTAATTTATTAAAAGTTTTATCAGCAACATTAGAAGAGAAAGAAAAAACTTTGATGTGAGGTCAAGTGACTACTCGAATAGACTAGGGATTTGTATGTTCTTTATAATGTTTGGTTTCTTTTTCTTTGTGTGGAATTTACTTGGTATATAAAATTAATTTTCATTGAGTCGAATAACTAGAAACCTCACCATTGCAGATCCTCACCGAATGCCGTCCGTCCTGAAGAGGGCGGCTTCCATCCCAGGAGAGAAAATGGCAGAGACTGCCACCGTAAGTGTGTGTGGAAGTGCTCGAAGGCTGGCCGAGTATTTTGATAGCTTGGCGTTCACTCATACCAGGAATAACGATCTCCCTTGCTGCCGCTCTAACCTCAGCGTTTCAGTAATCTTAGCTATGCCTCTTTAGTTACCAAAATCATTAAAGTACCAACGGAGTTCCGACCCTTACTTACTCATATTAATCAAACTCGCACCCAATATCTGACGATAAAGACTCACGAGCTCCGTGCTCTTAGTGTCTTCGTGCCAACTGGCGGCGTAGCTTTGGGCGCGCTCGGCGAGCTGTTGGCGCAGGGTGTCATCGCTTAGCAGGCGGTTAACCTTGCTGGCGAAGTCGTCATGATTCTCCTCTGCGATTAGGCAGCCTTCTCCTTCTTTTAATACATCCAGCGTGCCCATCGCGGCGGTGGAGACAACTGGCGTACCGAGTACCATCGCTTCCAGCAGTACCAGCCCTTGGGTTTCCGTGCGTGATGCAAACACGAAAACGTCGGCGGCGCGGTAGGCGGCTTGTAGTGGGCCGTTGCGGTCGAGATAGCCGAGGAACAGCACCGATTCTGCCAAGCCAATTTCCTCGGCACGTCGAACAAGCGAGTCATGAGCCGGGCCTTCGCCGGTAATGATTAGCCGGGTGGTGGGGTGTTCGGCTAATACCTTGGGCAGCATATCGATCAGAAAATTGATGTTCTTCTCAAAGGCGGCGCGGCCTACGTAGAGCAGCAGCCGTGCTTCCTGTGGCAGATGGTAGTGAGCCCGAAAGTCGCTGTCATGCTGGGCTCCCTGTGTGTGGCAGAACGACTCCAACGCCAGGCCGGTAGCAATTACCGTGGTAGGCGTGGTCACGCCGTAGCGGGAAAGTGCGTCCTGCATTGCCCGTGAAGGGGCAATCAAAGCGTCGAGCTGTTGGCACTGGTGTACCGACAGCCGCCGTGCGGCCCAGCGTAGCCAGCGTCGCGGTAACCAGCGAATATAGTGATGAACATACTCCTCAAAAAGCGTGTGGTAGGTCGCGACCACCGGAAGCCCGAGCCGACGACCCAGAGCAACACCGGCATAGTGGGCGGTAAAGGGTGTATGAACATGAATAAGATCAAACGCCTTGCCTGCAAACTGCGGTGTCAGAGCGAGCAGATCGCGATAGCGCATCATGCGATCCTCTGGGTCGCCGGGTACCCGGTGCGAACGGATACGCAGCACACCTGGCTCGTCCACTTGGCCCAACGGGTAGTCGGGGCAGATCAGCGTGACCGAGTGACCCAGGCGTTCAAGGGCGCCGCGAAAGCTGGCAATGGAGGTGGAAACGCCATTGACGCGGGGGAAGTAAACATCCGAAATCATCAGTATCTTCATGCCCCCCGGTTGAGCCTCGCAGGCGGATGCGGTCGAGTGAAACAGTGGCAACCTAGATGCCAGCTGCGCCTCGCGGTCAGCTTCACGCTGCTGGTGCAGGGCATTGCCGTTGGCTAATTGCGTTAGGGCCGCGACTTCCTGGTCACTGAGCGGAGAGTTGAGAGGGGGGCGTCGACGCTGTGGCATGTTGTTTAAACTCTTATGGCAGCTTATCCCCACCCTAACCCGAGCCCATGACTGATAGATGACAGCTTGTTTGTCGTCCGCACTGCGCCACTCCGGGAGAGCGTTTACCCACAGTTGGCTTCTCCCTCGCTTTTTGTTGCCTAGCCGTTTTATAGTGCTTAAATAGCATTCGACGAAAGACGGTAACCCACCATGGCCCTTTTTGAGCTGCACAGCCGCAACTTAGCCCAAGAGCAGGTGGCCCACACCCACGACTTCCATCAACTTATTCTGGCCACCTGTGGCGTCACAGAGCTTTCGATGGAGGGGCAAGGGGAAAGGGTGACGGCCAGACGTGGCTGTCTGATTCCTTCCTCGCGCCACCATGAGTACCAGGGCGATGGCAGCAACCGTACCTTGGTTCTGGATATACCCGTTGCCCAGTTGGCTTCGCTTGAGAAAGGCAGCGAGATTGAGCGCCTTTTCGATAAGCCGCGCTTTTTCAGCGTGCCTCCGGCGTTAAACCAGCTCACCCACGCACTGGCGAATCAGCTTGAACAGTGCCCCGCGCTGCAGAATGAAATCGCGATCCTGCTGCTACGCGCGCTGACCATGTATCTGCATGACGCCACTCCCACATCGGTCGGGCAGTTGGGTCAACACTGTATTAGCGAACGCCTCGACCTTGCTCGTTTGGATGCCTGGCTGGATCAACATCTGGCTGATGAGATCCGCGTAGAGCAGCTAGCCTCCCTATGTGCCTTGAGCCCAGGGCACTTCCACAGCTGCTTTCGTGAGTTAACTGGCGTGACGCCGCTGGCCTATGTACAGCGCAGACGCTTAGAGCACGCACGTACGCTAGTTCGCCATAGCACGCTCAGCCTAGGGCATATCGCTATGCTGGTGGGCTTTCGCGATCAGGGCAGTTTCTCCCGCGCTTATCGGCGCTATTTTGAGCTTCCCCCTTCTTCAGATCGTTAGGCCCTCGTCTGACCGCTAGTGATAAAATTTTTGTCTGCATGACTTGCGGGCAAATCTACCGCAGTGTCGGGCAAGTAATTTGCCGATGGGCGCTCTAGTCTGTGAAGATCCCTTTTATATCAACAGAACCTCTTTCAAGGAAAAACACCATGGGCGTTACCTATCAAGACAGCAATGCGCGGATGAGCCAAGTGGCGGTTCACAACGGCACCGTTTACCTCGCAGGCCAAGTGCCCGCAGATGCCACCGCGGATATGCGGGGCCAAACCGAGCAGGTGCTGGCGCGTATCGATCAACTGCTCGCCCAGGCGGGCACCTCGAAAGAACACCTGATCTCAGCGCAAATCTGGGTCACCAGCATGGCGGAGTTCGACCAAATGAACGCCGCTTGGGATGCCTGGGTCGTACCTGGCCGCCCGCCCGTGCGTGCAGCGCTTGAAGCCCAGCTCGCCAAGCCCGAGTGGAAAGTGGAAATCATGGTGGTAGCGGCACTGCCGGAGGCCTGATATGCGGGTTGTTTCTGGCGAAGAAGTCTCGCGCTGCTTGGCGTGGGACGGCTTAATCAAACGGTTACACACCACGTTCGTGAATGGCGTGGAGTCTCCGCCGCGCCATCATCACGCCATGCACCGGCCGGATGGTGAGGCCACCATGCTGCTGATGCCTGCCTGGGAAGCGGCGGGTTATATCGGCGTCAAAATGGTCAATGTGTTTCCGCAAAATGCCGACCACGGTATCCCCGCGATCTCCGGGCTCTATCTGCTCAGCGAGGGTAAGTACGGCCAGCCGTTGGCCTGTATCGATGGCAGTGAGCTAACCCGGCGTCGTACGGCGGCGGCCTCCGCGCTGGCCGCGCAAGCTTTGGCGAATGAGAACGCAGAAACACTGCTGGTCGTGGGTACGGGCAAACTAGCGCCTATGGTGATCGAGGCCCACGCCAGCGTACGCCCCATCAAACGGGTGCTAATCTGGGGTCGTAACTCCAGCAAAGCGGCGGCGATTGCCGACGAGTACGCCGAGCGCTTCGAGACCCACGTAGTAGAGGAGCTGGCGGATGCGGTGGCAGAGGCGGACATCATCAGCTGTGTAACGCTCTCAACCCAGCCGCTGATCAAGGGCGAGTGGCTCACTCCAGGCACGCACTTGGATTTGATCGGCGCATTTCGGCCGCAAATGCGCGAGACCGATGCGCTGTGTTTGCGCCGCGCTGAGGTGTTTGTGGACACCTACGCCGGCGCCCAAGGCGAAGCGGGCGATATCCTGCAAGCCATTGAAGAAGGGGAGTTCCAGCTTGACCAGATTCAGGCCGAGCTTGCCGAAGTGCTGGCCGGGGCTAAGCCGGGGCGCTCTGCACCAGACGCCATCACGCTATTCAAATCGGTGGGTGCCTCGCTTGAAGATTTAGCCGCAGCCATTGAAGTATGGGAGTCGCTACCCGAACAGCCATAGTTCTTAAAAAACAGTTTTTAAAAAAACAGTTTTTAAAATAGTTCTTACAATAGTTTTTAAAATAAAAATAGTAATCGCCACATCGTCACCGATCAGGTGACAGCGCCAGTCATAACGAAGACCGACTAATAACCAAAACGAGGTATGTTATGAAAGCTAATCAATCCTTGCTTATCGCCGCCCTGGCGGCACTTCCGTTGGCTATTGCCAGCGCCAATGCCCAAGCACAATCCTATGAGATGGTGATTGCCACGCAGCTGCCCGAGGATATGAGCAATAACGAGATTTATCCGGCACTGGTGCACTTCAAAAACCTGGTGGAAGCGCGTACCGACGGGGATCTTGAAGTCACGATCTTCGGCGGCGGCCAGCTAGGCTCCGAAGTAGAAAACGGCTCGGAAGTGCAGGGTGGACGCACGCTGCAATCAACGATTATGTCAGCCGGGGCGATGTCGTCGTTTTACCAGGATTACCAAGTAGTCACAGCGCCGTTCCTGTTTACCAACTGGCGACAGGCGTGGAGCTTCTTCGACGGTGAGTGGTTCGCCGACTTTATGTCCGGCACCGTCGAAGCCGCCGATATGCGTTATTTGGGCACCTTCGACGATGGCGGTGGTTTTGTCGCATTTACCAATAACGTGAGACTAATTGAGACCGTCGAGGATCTAGAAGGTCTCAATATTCGTACCGAAGAGAACCCCGCCCACGTGGCGATTATGCGCTCGCTAGGCGCTTCTGCCACGCCGCTGCCCTGGGGCGAGTTGATCACTGCGCTGGAAACTGGCCTAGCCGATGGCCAGTTTAATGCACCGGTGCTCAACACCACCTTCAACTTCGATGCAGTGACCGACTACACCACCCTCACTGGGCATGTGTATAACAGCGCCCCTTGGGTGGTCAGTGAGTCTTGGTACCAATCGCTACCCGAAGAGCATCAGCAGGCGCTGGTAAGCTCCGCGCGGGAAGCGATTCAACTGAGCCACGGTATGTCAGGCGCCCTGGCAACGGCCAGTTGGGTGGAGTCCTGCGAGCGCTTTGAAGCGTGCTACCTGATGCCCGACGGCGAGCGCGAACGCATGGCAGAAATTGCTCGCCCTGCCTGGCAGGAGTGGATCGTCGATGACTTTGGCATGGACGAAGCCCGTGTACAGGGGCTACTTGACGAAGTCGAGCGCGTTGGCCAGCAGCTAGCAGAAGACGACTACCGCATCTATGGTCAATAAAAATCAGGGCCAATAAAATCAGGGCCAATACCGGTAAGCGATAGATAAACGCTGGGGCTTTACAAATGCCCCCGCGTGAGGAATAGCCATGGGTGTTTTAACTCCTTTGCGCCGCTTGAGCGATAACGTCAATCAGGTGGCCATCGTGGTGTGTGTGGGCTGTGTCCTGACGATGCTGGGCATCTCGTTTACCGCGTTTGTCTACAAGCTGATGACCGGCAGCACGCTAAGCTGGACTTACTCGCTGGCGCGGCTGTTTCTGCCGTGGATCGGATTTCTATCCATGACCATCTCGCTGCGCTATGGCGAACATGTCGCCATGACCCTATTGGTACGCAGTTTGCCCCGCGTCATGGTGCAAGTGGCTGCTGGGCTCTGTTTGGCGGTGATCGGCCTGTTTGCACTGATGCTGACTTGGTACGGCTGGGGCTACTTCACCAGCGCTACCCAGGTCTATATGGTCTCCGACCAAATCCGAATCCCTAGCAAGTTCACTGCCATTGTCGTGCCCATCAGTGGCGTTATGATGCTGCTGCACCTGGTACATGGCTTTGCGCTGCTGGAGCATTTTCTGGATGAGCGCGACATGATTGGCGAGCTCATAGATAGCGCCGATGGGGAGCACCGCTCATGACGCCTGCGATTATCGTATTTCTACTGCTGCTGTTTATCGGTGCGCCGGTGGCGGTGGTAATGGCCATGTCGGGGCTGGCGGGCGGTTTTGCGCTGGGCGGCGAGCGAATGCTGGGGATCATTGCTGATCGCATGTTCTCCGGCGTTTCGGGCTTTCTGTTGATCGCTGTGCCTTACTTTATTTTCACCGCTGAACTGATGAACCAAGGCGGGCTGACCCATAAGCTGATTGCGTTTAACAATGCACTGTTTGGTCGGGTACGCGGGTCGCTCTCCCACGTGAATATCTCGGTCTCGGTGTTTTTTGCCGGACTCACTGGCGCGGCGGTAACCGACACCGTCGCGATCGGCAAAATCATGATCCCAGAAATGAAAAAGCAGGGCTACGATGCCGAGTACGCCGCCGCGGTCACCGCTTGTTCATCGATCATCGGGCCGATTATTCCACCCAGCGTGGTGATGGTGGTCTACGCAACCCTGCTGCGTGATATTTCAGTAATTGACCTCTTCGCAGGCGGCATTATCCCCGGTTTATTGATGGCGTTGGCATTGCTGGGCGTTAGCTTCTTTCTGGCCTGGAAACGCAACTACCCTAAGCAGGCACCGACACCGTTTAAAGCGGCGATCATCGCGCTATTGGTCGCGCTGCCCGCCATGGTGGTACCACTGATTATTCTTGGCGGTATTCTCTCGGGATTAACCACGATCACCGAAGCCTCAGGCTTTGCGGCGGTTTACGCCATATTGATTGGCACGGTGTTTTACCGCAATCTTACCTGGCGCAAAATATGGGATGCGCTGGTCACTACGGTACGCTTCTCCGGCGTGGTGTTTTTTCTACTCGCAACGTCGGCGGTATTGGGCTGGTTTGTTACCCGCTCGGGCATAGCCAGGGACGCGGCCAGCATGATCACCACCTTTAGCGACGCGGCCTTTGTACAGCTGATGCTGGTCTGCCTGCTACTCTTAGCGATTGGCACGGTGATGGATGTGCTGCCCGCCTTGGTGGTCATTGCGCCGGTATTGGTGCCCGCCATGATTCAGCTCGGGTTTGATCCACTGCACTTCGCCATTATGATGATCGTGGTGCTGAATATTTCCAATGTGACCCCGCCAGTGGGGATGACGTTGATGACCGCCGCACGAATAGCCGAGGTGCCCTACGAACGAGCGATAGTGGCCTCGCTGCCGTTTTACGTCTCGTTTTTAGTGGTGATTGTGCTGCTGGCGGCGTTCCCAGCGCTCTCCACCTGGATTCCTTCTTTACTCTAACGGGCTGCCAAGGATTGCTAACTTGACCATGAAATGCTTTTACCACCCTGACCAGGCATACCACGCGCCGCCGACATTTCTGCTGCGCGGACAGCCCGCGCCGTCACCCGAAGGCCCGTTGCGCACCGAGCTACTGAGTCAAGGTTTGGCGAGTGCGGGGCTTACTCTAACCGCGCCTAATGAGGCGGATTCACCAACGCTGCGCAAGCGCTTAGAGCAGATTCATACGCCGCGTTACCTGATGTTTCTGGACACCATATACGCTCGCTGGCAAGCGCTGCCCAATGCAGCGGAGGTGGTGGCGCCCAA
>NZ_JH393257.1:641912-656461 GCF_000236035.1 Vreelandella boliviensis LC1 | reverse complement strand
GGGTGGCGCCCACCACTACCCGCGACATCCGATTGGGCAGGCGGGCTGGCATTTGCACGACATGGCCTGCCCGCTAAGTGCCACCAGTTTTCAAGGTGCGCTGGCCTCAGCCGCTAGCGCCGAAGCGGCGGCAGAAGAGGTGCTTAATGGCGCGCCAACGGCCTATGCGCTGTGCCGCCCGCCGGGGCACCATGCCGGGCCTGAGCGCGCCGGGGGCTTTTGCCTGCTGAATAACTCGGCGCTGGCGGCCACGGTGCTGCGCGAACGCTTTGATAAGGTGGCGATCATTGATGTGGATCTGCACCACGGCAACGGCACTCAGGATATTTTCTATCATCGCAGCGATGTCTGGACGGGTTCGCTGCATGCCGACCCCAGTGATTTCTACCCGTTTTTTTGGGGTGGCGCTGATGAAGAGGGCTTTGATGAGGGCGTAGGCGCTAACGTAAATCTGCCCTTGCCGGTAGGCAGCGATGGGGAGGTCTATCTTGACGCTCTGGCGGTGCTAGTTGATCACCTGCAGCGGTATGAGCCGGATGCTGTGGTGGTGGCGCTCGGCTTAGACGCCCATAAAGATGACCCGCTAGCCGGGCTAACGGTGGAAACCGAGGCATTTATCGAGGTGGGTAAACGCCTGGCGGCGCTTTCGCTACCCATGGTGATTGTTCAAGAAGGTGGTTACCCCACAGAGCATCTAAGCGCCAACCTGACCGCCTTTATGCAGGGTTTTATGGCATGAGCAAAACCGGTTTCTATTGGCACGAACGCTGCTTCTGGCACGACCAGGGTCCCATTGGTGTGTTTTCAGCGCCCGGTGAGTTCTTACAGCCTCAAGCCGCCTCGGAAAGCCCAGAAAGCAAGCGGCGGCTGAAGAATATTCTCGAAGTCAGTGGGCTGATTGATGAGCTGAACGTGGTTAAACCGCCTGCCGCCGCGCTGGAGGACTTATTGCGCTTTCATACCACGCGCTATCTAGATCAACTGCAGGCGGGAGATAAAGCGAGGGGCGGCAATGGTGGTGACTGCGCACCTTTTATGCCCGGCAGTTGGGCGGCGGCCACACAATCCGCAGGGTTAGCCAACGCCGCTGTTGAAGCCGTGGCGCTCGGTGAAATAAGCAACGCTTACGCCCTGTGCCGCCCACCGGGGCACCATGCTGAAGCCGATCAAGGCCGTGGCTTTTGCCTGCTTGGCAATATTCCCGTGGCGGTGATGCGCGCACGTGCCTTGGGGCAGGTGAACCGCGTGGCGATACTCGATTGGGATGTGCACCACGGCAACGGTCAGCAGGCGGCATTTTATGACGAGCCCGATGTGCTGACTATTTCACTCCATCAGGCGGCCAACTATCCGCTGGAAACCGGTGGCTTTGACGAGCAGGGCGAAGGTGCCGGCCTTGGCGCCAACCTTAACCTGCCGCTGCCGCCGGGCTGTGGTCTGGGGGCCTACGCGTACGCCATGGAAAAACTGGTGCTGCCCGCGCTGGAATCCTTTAACCCCGAGCTGATTGTGGTGGCCTGTGGTTATGACGCCTGCGCTAAAGACCCTTTGGGAAAAATGCTGCTTAATAGCCAAGCGTTCGCCACCATGACCGCTCAGCTTAAAACGCTCGCCGAGCGCTGCTGCGATGGCAAACTAGTGTTTATTCACGAAGGCGGCTATTCGGAAGGCTATGTGCCGCTATGCGGCCACATGGTGATCCAAACCCTGGCGGGCAGTGCGATTAGCGTGCCCGACCCGCAAAACGATGAAATTGCCGCGTGGGGCTATCAGGCCCTGCAACCGCACCAGCAAACCTTAATTGATAGCTGGCGCCAACAGTGGGAGCAAGCAACACAATGACACCGCTTTATGATCGCGATGGCTGGATTTGGCAGGATGGTGAGTGGCGGGAATGGCGCGAGGCCAAGGTGCATGTGTTATCCCATACATTGCACTATGGCATGGGCTGTTTCGAGGGCGTGCGCGCCTACGCTGGACCCAGCGGCACGCATCTATTTCGCGTTGCTGAACACACCCGCCGTTTGGCGGAGAGCGCCCACTCGCTGGATATGCCGCTGCCGTTTAGTGAAGCTGAATTGATCGATGCCCAGCGCGGGTGCCTAGCTAAAAACAACCTGGACAGCGCGTACCTGAAGCCCACGGTGTTTTTTGGCGCGGAAGGTTTAGGGCTACGCGCCAAGGGGCTAACTACTCATGTAATGGTCGCCGCCTGGGATCTGGGCCCCTATATTTCGCCCCAGGCCGCGACCCACGGCTTGCGTGCGCTAACGTCTTCCTGGGCGCGCCATCACGTCAATATCAGCCTATGCCGCGCCAAAACCAACGGCCACTACGTCAACTCTATACTGGCGCTGAATACCGCGATCAAAGCCGGGTTTGATGAAACCATCATGCTCGACCCGGAGGGCTACGTGGCCGAGGCCTCGGCGGCCAACGTATTTTTACTGCGCGATGGTGTGCTGCATACCCCAGAGGTGACCTCGTGTTTGCAAGGCATTACCCGGGATAGCGTGATTCAACTAGCGCAAAAAGTGCTGGGTATTGAAGTGCGCGAGCGACGGATTACCCGCGACGAGCTGTATACCGCCGATGAGGCGTTCTTAACCGGCACCGCCGCTGAAATACTGCCACTGCGCGAGCTGGATGGGCGGCGCATCGGTGGGCGTGCTGGCGCGCCGCCTGTCAACGAGCCCATCAGCCAAAACAGCGTGACGGCGCAACTGCAAGGCTTATATCGCCAGGCGGTGAGGGGTGAACTAGCTGATTTTCACCACTGGTTAACGTCGGCTTAAGCTCTAACCGTATTCTCTAACACCGACAATCTGCCTGGTTCCAGCGCGGCTTGCACCGCGGTAATACGAATTACATTGGCAAGTTCGGGATGCGCCAAGCGAGCGACTAACACCCCTTTGTCTAGTAGCTGCTGGTGTACCTCGGCAGCGAGGTCGGCGCTGGGTAGGCGAATGCCGATAAAGTTGGTGGCACTGGGCAACACATCGGCGCCGAGTGCGCGGAAGTGTGCTGCCAACTGCTCCCGGCGGGCTTTTACATCAGCGACATGCTGATTCACCTCATCTGGATGATCGAGCACCACTTCGGCGGCGGCCAGAGTCAGCGACGATACCGCGTAGTGAATACGTACTTTCATCATCATCGCCAGTACGTCTGGGTCGGCGATGGCGTAGCCAATGCGCAGACCCGCTAGGCCGTGGGCTTTGGAGAACGTGCGCAGGCGGATCACCCCCGGTATGGCCTTGGCGGCGAACTCGCTGTTGGCATCATCGCGGAAGTCTCCATATGCCTCGTCTAACAACAGCCAGCAGGTATCGGGCAGCGCGTCGCGCAGCTTGAGGATGGCGCTATCGCTATGTAAGTGGCCGCTGGGGTTATCCGGGTTAGCCAGATAGACCAGCCGGGCATTTTCCTGATGGGCAGCAGCGGCCAGAGCTTCCAGGTCAGGCGCCAGCACGCTGGGCGCTTCATAATAGCTGGGCTCAACCAAACGACAGCCTTGGCCTTTGGCAAAATAGCCCAAGGTGGGGTAGGTGCCTGCGGTGCTCACCACAGCTTCCCCCGGCTCGCAGGTGGTGCGCAGAGCCAACGCAATCAAACTGTCAGCACCGGCATCTACCAACAGCGTATCCAGTGGAATACCTTGCTGTGCGCTCAAGCGTTTGCGCACCCCCAGCGCTTCGGCATCGCCGTAACAGTAAACATGTTCAGCCAGCGCATCGCCAAAATGCTCGCGTAGGGCGCGATGGGGCATATCCAGGCCTTCGTTAGAGCCCAGCCGATGGGGAATTTGCTTGCCAAGTCGGCGCTCTAGAACCTTGATGCCGGGAAACGGATTAACAGGGCCTTCACTGAGTAAGTGATTGGGGTAGCGGGGCATGGTGATTCCTAACAATACAGTGAATGTTTAACTTAAAACGTTTCTTAAAGTACTTTGCCGGGGTTGAGCAGATTAAGCGGATCGAGAGCCTGCTTAAGGGTTTGCATTAGCTCGATCTCGGCGCTCGAGCGGCAGGTGCCCAGCCAGGGGCGCTTTTCCAAACCAATACCATGCTCTGCAGAGACCGAGCCGCCCAGAACACGCAGTGGTTCGTAGACCATGGCTTCCACTTCGCGGCGCACCTCGGGTTCAGCGCTGCCCGCACTGACGGAAATATGCAGGTTGCCGTCGCCCAGGTGGCCAAACACTACCAGGCGTGCATTGGCCCAGCGCTGGGTTAACTGTGCTTCCAAGGCATCGGTATAGCGCTGCATATCGGCAATCGGCAGGCTGACATCGAAAGTGAGTACCGGCGCGAGGCCTTTGACCAAGCCTTCAATATCTTCTCGAATCGCCCATAGTCCATCGCGCTGGGTGCTGGATTGAGCCACTACCGCATCAACAATCAACTCACTCTCAAGGGCACTCTCCAGCGCCTCGCTGAATTGACTGGCATTGCGCTCGGCGTCGCTGCCCAGGGACTCAATGATCACATAAAACGGATGCTCGGTGGCAATCGGTGGCGTATGGCGGCCCAGGGTTTCGGTGAGTAGGCGGTAGTGGTTTTGCCACATCACCTCAAAAGCACCCAGGCTGCCGCCGAGGGCTTTGCCCATATGGCTAAGCAGCCCGGTGAGGGCTTCGAATGAAGAGCAGGCCACCAGCGCCGTTTGCTCGCTGGGCGTAGGCGGCTGCAGGCGCAGCACTGCGCGGGTCACAATCCCTAACGTGCCTTCGCTGCCGATAAACAGCTGTTTTAAATCGAAACCGGCGTTATTTTTCAGCATGCGATTCATGGAACTGACCACCCGGCCATCGGCCATTACTGCTTCAAGGCCGAGCACCTGCTGACGCATCATGCCGTAGCGGATCACCCGAACGCCCCCGGCGTTGGTGGCGATATTGCCGCCAATCGTGCAACTGCCCCGAGCGCCCAGATCCAGCGGGAACTGCAGGCCGACCTCTTTGGCGGCTTCCTGAACCCGCTGTAACGGCGCCCCCGCCTGCACGGTGAGGGTGCCGCCCACTTGGTCAATCTCTTCGATCGCGCTCATGCGTTCCAGGGAAATCACCAGCTCATCCGGGCTAGCTTCCGCGCCATGCACTAAGCCAGTTAGTCCGCCGTGGGTTACCACGGGTTGTTGAGCGTTGTGACAGGCTTTCATGACCGCAGCCACCTGCTCGGTATCCGCCGGGCGTACAATGGCGCCTGCCTGGCAGGGCGCGCCGGTCATCCAGTCCACGCGGCGGCTTTGAACATCATCGCCGGTTAATACATGGGATGGGCCCACAATGGCGCGCAGCGCCTCAAGGGTTATTTGCATGTATATTCCTTAACTCGTCTTTTCCATTTTATAAACCAGCTTTTGAAAAACCTGCTCTGCAAACTTATGCAGTCGCCGCTACGGGGGCCTCGCGGCCAGGAATCGCTTTCAGCAGGTCCTGGGTATACGCCTCTTTTGGAGCGAGGAAAATCTGCTCGGCGCTGCCTTGCTCAACAATGCGACCATACTGCATCACCACTATGCGGTCGCAAATCTGCGCAGCGACGCGTAGGTCGTGAGTGATAAATAGCAGCGATAGGGAGAGCCGCTGTTTTAGCTCCTCCAGCAGCTCCAGTACCTGGGCTTGTATCGATACATCCAGCGCTGACACGGCTTCGTCCGCCACTATCAGCTCAGGGTTAAGCGCCAGCGCCCGGGCTATGCCAATACGCTGGCGCTGGCCGCCGGAAAATTCGTGGGGGAAGCGCTCTACGGCGCTGGCGCCCAAACCCACCATGTCTAACAGCTCGCCCGCCTGCTTAAGTGCGGCGGCCTTGGGCGTCCCGTTAGCTATCGGCCCCTGGGCAATCGCCATGCCCACTTTGGTGCGTGGGTTGAGCGAGGCGTAAGGGTCTTGAAAGATCATCTGTACCCGGTGGCGTTCACGGCGCAGCGCATCGCCTTTGAGCTGCGAAAGGTTCACCCCATCCAGCAGCAGCTCGCCGCTGTCTGGGTGCTCCAAACGCACCACGCAGCGCCCGAGAGTGGATTTGCCAGAACCGGACTCGCCTACAATCCCCACCGTTTCGCCGCGGGCGAGGGTAAGCGAGACATCTTCCAGAGCGCGCACCTCCCGGGCAGGTTTAAGCCAACCGCCTCGTGAGCGAAAGACCTTATTGAGCTGCTTGATCTCCAGCAGCGGCGCCACCTGGCTGGTCTCGCGGTGAGGCGGCACCGCATTGCTGGGGATGGCGGCAATCAGCGCTTGGGTATAAGCATCTTGAGGGTTTTGCAGCACCGATTTGGCGTCACCCAGTTCGACAATCTTGCCGTGGCGCATTACGCAGACTCGGCTGGCGATCTCCGCCACGACGCCAAAGTCGTGGGTGATAAACATCACCGACATGCCGCGGCGTTGCTGTAGATCGCGAATCAACTCAAGAATCTGCGCCTGGGTAGTCACATCCAGCGCCGTGGTGGGCTCATCGGCTATTAGCAGGATAGGCTCCAGCGCTAAGGCCATGGCGATCATGACCCGCTGGCGCTGGCCGCCGGAAAGCTCGAAAGGATAGGCGCGAATGGCTTTTTCCGGTTGAGGAATACCTACTTCGATCAGCAGTTCCAGGGCGCGGGTCTGGCGCTCTTTGGCATTGAACTGACCATGGGCCTCAAACACTTCGGCAATTTGCGCGCCCACCCGCATTAAAGGGTTGAGAGCGGTCATCGGCTCCTGAAAGATCATGCCGATTTTGAGCCCGCGCAGGGCGCGGTGCTGCTTCTCGGTCATGGCAAGCAGGTTTTGGCCCTCAAACAGTATCTCGCCCTGGGTGGCGCGCACGCCTTTGGGCAGTAGCCCCATCACTGCGTTGGCAGCCATCGACTTGCCCGAACCCGATTCACCCACCACGCACATGATCTCGCCGCGTTTCACGTCGTAGCTAACGTCTTCCACCGCTAGAGCACGATCCGCCCCTTTGGGCAGCGCAATATTCAGGTCGCGAATGCTAAGCACGGTTTCTGTTGATGCTTCATTCATAACAAGCTCTCCAGCCATAACAAACGCCTAGCGCTCGCGTGAAAGTTTGGGGTTAAGCGCATCATCTAGCCCTTCACCGACGAGATTCAGCGCCAGTACCGTCAGCAAAATCGCCACTCCGGGGAAGAAGCTTAGCCACCAAGCCTGGCGAATTACCGTGCGCGCCGCACCAATCATATAACCCCAGGACATCACGTTGGGGTCGCCCAAGCCCAGAAACGACAGCGCCGATTCCAGCAAAATCGCGGTTGCCACCATCAGCGAGGCCAGCACGATAATCGGCGACAGGGTATTGGGCAGAATCTGGCGCAGAATAATCGTGGTGTTGGACTGGCCCACCAAGCGCGCGGCTTCGACATATTCACGGTTACGCAGCGACATAAACTCGGCGCGTACCAAGCGAGCTACCGGTGGCCAGCTCACTATCGCAATCGCTAAAACAATCGAGCTGATGCTGGGCTGCATGATGGCCACCAGCACAATCGCCAGCGCGAAGTTGGGAATGGTCTGAAAAAACTCGGTAAAGCGCATCAGGAGGTCGTCAATCCACCCGCCGTAGTAACCGGCAATAGCCCCCAGCGGTACGCCAATCAGCAGGGCCACACTGGTTGAGACAAGCCCTATCAGAAGCGACACCCAGGCGCCGTGCATTAAGCCGGATGCCACGTTGCGCCCCATGGTGTCGGTGCCTAGGGGAAAGCCATCCTGGGAGAGTGGGGGCAAAAAGGGCCGCTGCACCATCCTCCAAGGCGATTCAGGAAACAGCAGCGGCGCCAGTATCGCCATGGCGATAATCACCAGCAGAATAATCAGCCCCACCAGAGCGCCACGGTTTTGCGCGAAGCGTGCGAAAAAGCTCATGCGGCCCCCTTCTTGATGCGTGGATCAGCCAGGCTGTAGACCAAGTCGGTGATGATGTTGAAGACGATAACCAGCGCCGCCGAGAAGAAGAAAATTCCCAGCAGCAGGTTATAGTCGCGCTGCTCAAGGGCTTCGAACATCAACCGCCCGATGCCGGGCCAGGCAAACACGGTTTCGGTCAGGATCGCCCCGCCGACCATCTGCCCTGCCTGTAGACCTGCCAGGGTGATAATCGGCAATAACGCGTTACGCAGCACATGGCGGCGCTGAATAATACTCGGTTTTAACCCTTTGGCGCGGGCGGTTTTAACGTAATCCTGTTGGGCAGCGTCAAGCATGGAAGTGCGCGTCATGCGGGTGTAAATCGCCATAAAGAACAGCGCCAGAGTGGTCGCCGGTAGCACCAGATGCTTGGCAATATCGAGCGCCAGGGCAAACCCCGTGTGACCCGCGCCCACGGTGTAAAGGCCGTAGGCGGGCAGCCAGCCGAGATATACTGAAAACACCACTACCGACATCAGCGCTACCCAGAACAGCGGCGTAGCGTAGAACACCAGCGCTAGCGCCATAATCAGCGAGCCAGAGGGTTTCTTGACCCGCGCCGCGGCCATAGAACCCGCCACAATGCCCAGTACCAGCGAAAGCACAAAGGCGGTGCCGGTGAGCAGCAGGGTGGCGGGTAGACGCGCCATAATCAGATCAAATACTGGTACGCCCAAGCGATAGGAGTAGCCGAAATCGAGCATCGCAATGCCCGATACATAGCGCCACAGCTGCACGTACATCGGCTGATCAAGGCCGAAGCGCTCGCGCAGCTGATTAAGAAATTCCTGGTCAGCTGCGCCCGCTTGTCCCGCCAGAATGGCGGCCGGATCGCCGGGGGCCAATTGAATCAGCAGGAAATTAAAAATAACGATTAAAAACAGCACAATCACGGCTTTAAACAGCCGCATAAGTATTAGGCGAGCGTAGACCATAGACACCTTCCTGACGGATACCTTCATGACATGGCTAAAACACCCAGGCAGCTCTCGCTACCTGGGTATACTTGGGTTTAGCGGTCTAGCCAAGCATCCTTAAAGCCGTCGTTCACACCCACGCCGGAAGTGACCAGGTTCTGAACATCACAACGGTAAAGGGTCGGGAAGCCAAGCTCCATTAGCCAGCCAACGGGCACATCTTCGTGCAGGATTTCTTGCACTTCGCGGTAAAGCTTTTCGCGCTCTGCGTCGGGAAAGGCGGTCGCTGCTTCATTAAACAGCTCGTCAACGCGCTCGTTTTCGTAGCCTTCGACGTTATTCCAGGGCGAGCCCTTAGCAATGTTGTCAGAAAGGTAGGTGCGCGAAATACCCAGGGCCGGGTCGCCGTACTGGAACAGGTAGGTAAAGGCGAGATCGTAGTCCCAGTCACCCAGGCGCTGGTTCCAGCCGCCCACATCGGTGGCTTGAGTGCTGACGTTAATGCCTACTTCACGCAGGTTCTGCTGCACGGCTTCGGCCCAGCGCGTCCAGGTTTCGCCATAGGGCAGCGGTAGAATGGTGATCTCTTCACCGTCATAACCCATCTCTTCAAGCAGCTCGCGGGCACGATCCGGGTTGTGGTCGTAGGGTTCCAGGTCATCGTTCTGGAAGCGCGCATTAGAGCCAAAGGCGGAGAGCGGCACGTTCCCCAGGCCATTCCACAGCACATCTTTGGCAAACTCGCGATCCATGGCGTACATCACCGCCTGGCGGAAGCGTTTATCCGCAGTGGGGCCTTCGCGGTTATTCATCCACAGCATGGCGAAGGGGCTGAAGTACTCGTGGCCCTCTTCGGTCATGCAGACGTTATCCATCGCCGCCAAGCGCGGAATGTCGAAGTTCTCGACGGTGCCGCTGGGTAGCACATCAATGGTTTCATTTTCGAACGAGACTGCGCGGGAAGCGCCGTCAGGAATGATGTGCCAGTTAACGCCGTCGAGGTAGGGCAGGCCCTCTTCGTAGTAATCGTCGTTTTTAACCAGCTCGATAACGGTACCGCGCTCCCAGTTGGCAAACTTAAACGGGCCGGTGCCAATCGGGTGGTCATTGTGCTCGTTATCACGGAAATCAGTGCCTGCGTATAAGTGCTCGGGCACCATGGTGAAGGTGCCCGCTTCAAAAGAGAGCAGGAACGGGCCGAAAGGCTGAGTGAGGGTAAACACCACGGTGTGGTCGTCGGTGGCTTCAATGCTTTCTACATGCTGCAGGACTGCCCTGGCGCTAGGATTCAGCTCGCGATGAAACACATCCGCAGAGAACACCACGTCGTCGGCGGTGAAAGGTTCGCCGTCGTGCCAAGTCACGCCCTCACGCAGGTGGAAGGTGTAGGTGCGGCCATCCTCACTGACGTCCCAGGATTCCGCTAGCTGGGGCATGGGTTCAAGATCGGTGGTGTAGCGCAGTAGGCCTTCGTAAATATTACCTGCCACGGTACGGGTAGGCGCGTTTTGAACCATGCCCAGCACCAGGCCGGGGGGCTCGGGCTGGATAATGGTATTAACCGTTCCTCCCGACTTGGGGTCATCGGCCAGAGCGGCGGTGGCAAAAGCAAGTGCTGCAGCGGAAATAGCCAAAGCTAAAGGTGTCTTCATGTTTCCTGCTCCTCGTTTATTAGGATAAAGCCTTGCACGTAATAGATTTACGTAGTCGTTAGGCGAGCGAGGCGTGGCGTGTCAGGCCCAGTTGTGATGATTGTTGGGGGCCTTTAGAAGCTAGCACTTAAAAGCCAGCTCTTAAAAAAATAGCAGCATGTGGTAAAACTGTCGACAGTCGGCAATCGTTCGTCGACAAGAAGGTATTTTTCGTCATACTGGGAAGAACACGTCATATCCATGAGTGAAAGTTATGGCCTTACCAACGGTGGCTCCCAGGGCCTTTATCCAGCAGCAAAACCTGGTCGAGCAAGTGGCTGACTATTTAACCCAAGCGATTATTCAACAACACTTTTTGCCCGGTGAACGGCTCTCTGAAGTGCAGCTTTCCCGTGACTTGGGCGTTAGCCGCGCCCCTGTTCGCGAGGCTGCTCGTTTGCTCGAAAGCCGTGGCTTATTGATCTCAAAACCCCGCCGTGGCTTCTTTGTTCGTGCGTTGAATGCCGTTGAACTCGAAGATGTGTTTGATTTGCGGTTGTGCCTTGAGCGCCATGCCATCCATCGTCTGGCCGAACGCTATACGCCCGATGCTCAGCGCGCACTCAAGCAGCAGGTAGAGGTGCTATGTGAAGCGGCAGCCGGTAACGATGGCACCCGCCGCATCGAGGAGGATCTGCAGTTTCACCGGCTAATGTTGCACTACGCAGGTAACGAGCGGCTGTTGCGTGCCTTTGACGACCTGACCCATGAACTGCGCCTCTGCATTACCTTAATTACCAAAACCCATGAAGCCCCCGATACCATCGCCACCAGCCACTTTAAGTTGCTCGACGCGCTGGAAAGCGGCAGCTCTGACGCCTGCCGTGAGGCGATTGACTACCACATAGGCGTTGCTCGTGATTTTGTGGTCAAGGGTGTAGGCGAAACCGGAGATAGTTCTGATGACGATAGTGCCGATGAAGACGTTCTTCCACGCTGATCAACTGCTTCATCAGCCGCAAACCTATTTCTCCCGGGGCAAAATGCGCACTCCCCAGGAAGTGCCCGAGCGTGCCACGCATATTCTGGCCGCAGCCAAGCGGCTGGGGTTTGATGTTCAAGCACCCGAGGATTATGGGGTAGCGCCGTTAAGGGCGGTGCATTCGCTGGCCTATCTGCGCTTTCTGGAAAGCGCCCATCGGCGCTGGCATACCCTTGGAGAAGATTGGGGGGAAGAGGTTATCTCCAATATCTTCGTGCGTTCGCCCAATGCCCTGCGCGGCATATTGGCGGAAGCCGCCCGCTACTTGGCCGACGGCAGCGCGCCGGTGGGCCAGGATACCTGGCAGTCTGCTTATTGTTCGGCGCAAAGTGCGGTCGCCGGCGCTGAGGCTTTGCTGGCGGGCGATCGGTTTGCCTATGCGCTATCACGCCCGCCGGGCCACCACGCGGGCATCGACTCCGCCGGTGGTTTCTGTTTCCTCAACAATGCCGCCATTGCCGCGCAGCACCTTACCTCGCGATATCCGCGCATCGTCGTACTCGACCCTGATATGCACCATGGCCAGGGCATTCAGGAGATTTTCTACCAGCGCGACGATGTGCTGTATATCTCGATCCACGGCGATACCACCAACTTCTATCCGGCGGTGAGCGGTTTTGAAAACGAGCGCGGGCAGGGCGCAGGGCTGGGCTATAACATCAACCTGCCCATGCCTCACGGATCAGAAGAGTCGGTGTTCTTTGACCATTTGGAACAAGCCTGCCAGGCCATTCGTCTATTTGAGCCTGACGCCATCGTGCTGGCGCTTGGGTTTGATATCTACGAGCGCGACCCCCAAGCCAAGGTGGCCGTTTCAACAGCGGGGTTTGGTGAACTGGGCCGCAAAGTCGCAGGCCTGAACGTTCCGACACTGGTGGTACAGGAAGGCGGTTACTACCTGGAAGGGCTGGAGGCCAATGCGGTGAGTTTTTTTGAGGGGTTGCTCGCTAAGAAGTAATCAGTAAGACAAGCCATCAAAGTGTCTGGCAAAATGGCTGCTTTCAGCGATCAGCAAACGATCCGGATCGCCCTTGAAATCGTCATTGAAAGGACACGGCATGGCCCACCTGCTACGCATCGTGATGATTCACGGCCACCTGGAAGGGGTGGTCGAATTGAGTGTGGACGGTCACACCAATATTTGCGGCACCAACGCCTCCGGTAAAACTACGCTTCAGCGTCTGGTGCCGGTGTTTTACGGCGAGCTACCCAACAAGGTCGTGCCTAAAACGCGTATGAAGTTTGATGCGTTTTACCTGCCCAACCGCAACAGCTACCTGGTGTACGAATACCGCCGTGAAGCAGGCAATATCTGCCAAGCGGTGCTGACCCGTAAAGCGGAAGGCGGGGTGGAATACCGCTTTGTTGGCGGGCCTTACCAGCCGGAAGATTATTTGGTCGAAAGCGAGGCGGGCGTGGCCGCACTGGACTACACCCAGTGGGCCAGCGGCCTGCGCCGCAGCGGCACGCCTGTTTCTCCCAAGCTGGGGGCTACCTCTGAATTCCGCTCGGTGATTCAAAACGACTTTACCCAGCTGCACGGCAACAGCCGCGACGGCCTTAAGCTGCGCCAGATCGCCGCGCAGTTTAGCCTGGTCAAACCCGAGCGGCGTATCCGCCATATCGAAAAGCTGGTCTCGGCGGTGCATGCCAAAGAGGGCAAGATGGACACCCTCAAAACCATGCTGGCGGCGATTTTCGAAGAGGATGGCGTAGAGCTGCCGGTGACGCGGATTCGCAACACCAAAGCGCGGGAGTGGATTGCCCAGATGCGTCAATCCATGCGTCTGGAACCGCTGCAGGCATCGCTCGCTCGCCTCGCCGGCATCGACCGCGAACTGGCCGATCTTGACGCCACACTCTGGCAGCTCAAGCCCCAGCTCGAAGACGACCGCCAGCGCGCCGAGCGCCAAATGGCCGATCTGGATGCCGAACTGGCCCGCCACCAGCGCGAGTTCCAGCAGCGGGAGAGCGACTACGGTGAGGCGCGGGACGCGCTAAACGACCGCCACAGCGAAGTGGTCAGCGATCTGCAGCAGACCCAGCGTCGCTTGAACGACCTGCAAAGCCAGTACGAGCGCTACGCGGAGGCGGATATGCCCGCCCTGGAGCGGGATATCAATGCGCTGCCCCAGTGGCGCGAACAGCGCGACCAGCTGCAAAAGCACCTGAACGTGATGCAGGATGCCGTCAAAGAGAGCCAGGCGCGCTTAGACGGCCGCCTGCGCGAGCTTTCTGAAGCACTGGCCCGCCAGACGGGCGAAGCCCAGGAACTGATCGACGCCCTGGTCGAAGAGAAAGCCCTGCGCCGTGAACAGCAATGGGAGGCCGAACAGCAGCTTAACGAGCGCTACCAGCAGGAGCGCCAACGCCTTGAAGGCGAGTATCAGGCCCAGCTGGAACTGGGCGTTGAGCAGCTAGCCGAACTCAAAGCGCAGCTCTCACTTTCAACCCAAACTGCCGAAGAAGCTGCTGATGCTGAGCTTGCCCAGGCGCGCCTGGATCTAGCCCAGCAAGAGCGCAACGCATCCGCCGCCACTCTGGATGGCTTACGCAGGGAGTTTGAGAGCTGCCGCCGCGCCCGCGACGACGCCGAGCAGCAATTGGTGCAGCTTCGCCAGCAGCTTGAGCGCGCCGAGCAGCGCTGTTACGCGCTCTATCAGCAGCGCGACCCGGAGCAGGGCAGCCTGCGCCACTTCCTGCGCTACCACCGCCCCGGTTGGGAGCAGCAGCTAGGCAAAGTGATCGCCCCGGAGCTGCTGGAGCGCCGCGATCTCGCCCCGCAACTGGCCGAAGGCGCCAGCGATGATCTGTTCGGGCTGGCGCTGGATCTCTCCGCCATCGCCTTGCCGGATTACGCCCAGGACGAAGCCACCCTGCTGGCTGCCATCGAAGAAGCGGATGGCGCCAAGCGCCGTGTATCGACAGAGTGCCAGACCGCCGAGAAAGCACTTAAACAGCACAACGAGCGCGTGCAGCAGGCGGATGAAGCCCAGGATCAGGGCCGTATGGCCCACAAGCGCGCCGAGCAGGAAGTCGAG
>NZ_JH393257.1:641272-641869 GCF_000236035.1 Vreelandella boliviensis LC1 | reverse complement strand
GATTTTGCGATAGAGCCCCGCCGCCAGCAGCAGGAGCGCCACACCAAGCGCCAGCAGGAGCGCCGCGCCGCCCATCAGGCCGCGCTGGCCAACCAGGAACAGGCGCAAAAAGAGCTGCGCGAAGAGAAGCAGCAGGCCCTCGCCGCCCTTAGCGAGACCCACCAAAGCCAGTTGTTAGAGCTAAAAGCCGACGGCCAAAGCCAGGTTGATAGCCTGGATGCCCAGCTGCGCCAGTATAAGCAGCAGCTAAGCGACGCCAACGCCGAGCACCAGCGCCAGCGGGAAGAGCTGGAGGAAGCCTTTAGTCAGGAGCTGGCCGAGCAGGGCGTCGACCCCGCCAAGCTCAAAGATACCAAACAGCGCCTGGCGAGCCAGGACGAACGTATCCGCGTCACCGCCGCCCGTCAGGATGAGCTCACCGAGTACACCCGCTTTATGCGCGTGGAGTGGGGTCAGCAGAAACCGCAGCTGGTCGCCCAGGAGGCAGAGCTGGAGCAGGCGGAACACAAGCTGCAGCGCGATAAAGAGCATCTGAAAAATGACTTCCAGGCGGCGCGTAAAGCCCACCAAAGCGCGGTCAGCACGCTGAAAACCCAA
>NZ_JH393257.1:637786-641240 GCF_000236035.1 Vreelandella boliviensis LC1 | reverse complement strand
GCCTGAAAGCCGCTACTCACCCAGCTGGAAACGCTGGCCATCGAACCCGACGGCCAAGCCCCCAGCGCGCCCCTGGGCGATGTGGACGAGCGCATCGAGCGCGCCCGCCAGGCCCTGGGCAACCGCCACCAGCAGGTCGAACAGCTCCGCCGCGGCTGCCTGGAGGTGGAGAGCCAACTGATCAAGGACGCCAGCAGCGGCTTCGCTGAAGCGCTGGAGAGCGAGCGCAGCAAGCTGCAAAGCGACAACCCACGGCTACAGCTGCCGCTCCTGCGCGATATGCTCAAACTGCTCGAAGATCAACAGCAGCAGCTAATTCAGGAAGGCCGCAACCTTAGCGACGACCTAGATAAATTCTTCACCGTGTTCCGCGATTTGAACCGCCGCATCAGCGCCCAGAGCCGTCGGCTTTCGGAAGAAGTCGCCGACGACCTGCGCCTGGAAGGCATCAGCAAGGCCGAAGTGCGTATCCAGTCCACCATCGATGAGCTGGGCTTCTGGGAACCGCTGAAGCTGTTCGCCCAGCGCTATAAAGAGTGGCGGGAATCTGGCCAGACGCTGCCCAGCGACGATTACCTCAACACCCTGGCGGACGTGGTCGATTTGCTGCGCAGCGACCAGCAGTACAGCTTCGAAAGCCTGCTGCGCCTGGAGCTGCACCTCAACGAAGGCGGCACCGATCTGGTGATCAAAAACGACCGCCAGCTGCTGGAGTCCTCCAGCCACGGCATGGCCTACCTGATTCTGTGCAAATTCCTGCTGGCGTTTACCCGCCTGCTGCGCGGCGATGCAGAAATCGCCATCCACTGGCCGATTGATGAAATCGGCACCCTGGCCTACCACAACGTCGAAAAACTGTTTGAGGCCTGCGACAGCAACCGCATTCATATCGTCGGCGCCTTCCCCAACCCGGAATCCGATGTACTGCTGCTGTTTGCCAATCGCTATTTGATCGACCGCGATGAGGCCAATCCCAATAAGCGGGTGTTAAAACGCATTGAGCCACGGTTAAGCCGCCTGGCCGAGCGGCTCCAGGAGCGTCAGCAGGAGGTGACAGCATGATCGAACACGGCCCACTGCTTGAGCGCCTGTTGGCGGGGGAGTTTATCTGCCCCATCAGCGATGAAAGCGGCTATCGGCACCTCAGCGATGAAGAGACCCGCGAGTCGATTGACGCCTACCTGCGCCCCCTCAATCGCCGCCTGGCCAGCAACGAAGACGGCAGCGTCTACTTTCTGGCCTGGCGGCAGCTCAACGACAGCGCCCGGGATCAGCTCTCGCGCCAGCTGGGCGATACGCTCAATAGCCTGCTGCCGCTGTTGGAGTGGCTACAGCTGGTGCAGGAAGCGCTAGGCCGCGACACCCTGGCCGCCCCCGGCGATGTGCTCAAACCGGCGGAGTTCAGCGCCAAGTGCGAAGATAACCAAAGCCTGCGCGAGCGCCTGGAGCGACTGGCCACCGACAGTTTTTTCGGCTCGCAAAGTGATCAGCTAGATGCCCAGGTGAAGCAAGTCTTCAAGCGTCTGAAGGAGCACGGCTATTTGCTCCAGCCGCATTCAGAGCGGCAGGTGTTTGTGGTCACCGGCAAGATCGACTATCTGGTGGACTTGGTGCGCTTTATCCGCGATGAAGAGAACCTACCCATCGACGCCGATAAAGAGGAGGGCTCTGGCGCTCAGGAGGCGCTGTTGTGAGTACGAGCCTGAACAGCAGTGCGAATGAACTGGAAAGCCGCCTGCTCAAAACCGGCAGCGAACGGCTGGCGCTGCTGGGCAAGCATTCTGAAGCGCTGATGCAGGCCTACACCCGCGATGAAGTGCCTTTGGAATCACTCAGCGACAGCGCCCTGCGCAAGCTGCTGGCGGCGCGCATTCTATGGCGGCCGGATGAACAGAGCGGCGTCAAGCTGGCGCCCAAGGTGCGCGAACTGATCGCCGAGATGCTCGCCGACGAGACCCGCCGCCACGTCAACGCCGACGTAGCGGAAACCCTGGAGCTGATTCGCGCCCTGGTGCACAGCTACCGGGAAGCGCGCAGCCGCGGCGAGCACTGGCGGCTAGAGCAGCAGCTGATGCGCCTGCGCCAGGAGGTCGATGACCTGAACGGGCGCTTCGCCGATGCCATCGATAGCCTATGGCAGCGGCTCAATAGCGATTTCGGTTTTGTCAGCCAGCTCAACGACAAAATCCGCGAAAACGACCGCGCCCAGAAGCAGATCGCTCGCCTGTTGGACGGTTTGGCGCTGATCGACTTCGACGAGCTGATTGAGCTGGTAGGCAGCGACGGCAGCCTGCGCAAGCTGTTGATCAGCCAGCTTCAACAGCAGCTAAGTAACCACTACACCGGCCTGCGCGAAGTGCAGCGGCGCTTGATCGAACTGATGGCGCGCTTTCGTAAGCAGCAGGCACGCAGCCGCCTGATGAGCGGTATGGCGGCCTTTATGCGCGAACACCCCGGCTTTGTGCCCGGTAACTACGCCCGCCGCAGCGAGGTGCCCACGCTGGTCAATCAAGCCGCGCCGCTAAATGCCGCCGCCGCCCCAGCGCTGGATCGCAACCTTGATAGCCAAGTGCTCGCCGAACTGCTCCACCAGCTACCCCAGCCGCGCCATACCACGCAAACGGTTGAAGCAGCTGCCCCGGCCCAAGCGCAAGAAAGCAGCCTCGCCGCCGCCCGTCAGCAGGCGCTCAAGCAGGATGTGGAACACTTCTATTTAAGCGTGATCGATCAGCCCCAGGCGAAACCGGTCAGCGCCCTTGAGTACCTGCACGCAAGCCCGCTGGAATGGCCGGATGAGATCTGGCTGTTCCAGGTGATTTCCGAATACCAGGGCCTGCCGCGCAGCGACCAGAGTGCGTTTAGGCTCAAACAGCAGGAGAGCCAGGCCAGCCGTTTCAATCACCTGCGCCTGATCCACGACGTTGAACTGCAGCTGGCCGTATGAACCTACCCGGTCGCGCCCGCAATGGGCTCAACGGCGTCGCCCGCGAACTCCTCCGCCAGCCCGCAGTGGAAAAGCCCCGCCGCCAATGGGTAGACGACGTAGTAGCCTGGTGCCACCAGCACGATATTGACCTGGCCACGCGCATCAACGGCAAAACGCTGCGCTTTGACGCCGCCCTGCTGGCGCAAATTGATGATGTACTAGAAAGCGCCCGAATAGCCCCGCTAGGCCGCTCCCTCAGCGGCCTGACGAGCAGCGCCCAAGCCAAAGAGGGTGTAGAGGAAGACAAAGCAACCCGCGAAAGCCCCCGAGCACGGCGGATACTCGTCAGCTTTCCGCCGCAGCCAATAGCCGGGCTTGCCAGCGAGCCGCGCACTATTCGCGATGTGGATGTGCAGGCGCTAAAACTGAGCGCGTTTAGCGCGCTAATTCAGGTCGAAAACCTGGACAGCTTCTACGAGTTTTCGCTGGATATTTCAGCGCTGAGCGGCTACATCAATCCGCTGGTCG
>NZ_JH393257.1:580671-637776 GCF_000236035.1 Vreelandella boliviensis LC1 | reverse complement strand
GTTTCCCGCGGCCCCAGCCACTACGGCGGCGGCTTTGCCTTACTGGCAGAGGCCTGGCGCAAAACCCATCGGCCGCATATTTACGCCGGTGATTTTGATGTAAAAGGCGTTACGCTTGCGCTTGATAGCGGCGCTACTCACTTGTTGCTGCCCGATATCGAATGGCTTACTCAACATGCCACGTCGTTGCATGTGCCTGCGGAGCAGTTTCCTTACCAGCGCAGGCTGCGTAAACATCTTGCGGCGCTGCCATCCGCTCATCCATTGCGTGAGTATCTAACGCTGCTGTTGGAAAAGCAGCGGGGGCTCAGGCAGCAGTGGTTTGGTGGGGAGATGGGGTGTATCGCGCTAAGCTAAAAGCCAACTTGTTGGAACTGCCATTCATACGCAGTACTTCACTACTTGTCTGATTTTCCGCTTAAGGTACTCGTCAGCTGTTAAAGCCTGGTTTCCAAAGCTGAGTAGTGCATTTATAGGCCGTGTGATTAGCCTGAGCAGATCGCGGAGGTAGGCAGTTTTTAGATCTATTGCCAATATTTGCTTTGCCTTGAGAAGAATTAATAAGGTAAAGTGATATCAGGCTTTATTAAAGTACATCAAAATGTACTTGAACGTTTAGTGAGATGATGCCTTGGGCTAAGTCCATTGTTGTTGTCTTGGAAATATCTTCAACTTTATATATGGAATAAGATGAAAACAATATCGTTTATTAATATGAAAGGTGGAGTTGGTAAAACAACTTCAGTTGTTGAAGTAGCTACAGTGTTAGTTAAAGATCATGATAAAAGAGTTTTGATTATAGATATAGATCCACAAACTAATGCTACATTTTCATTTATTGAATATGATGATTGGCAGAAAAATGTAGAACAAAATACAATTGCAGACGTTCTTGGAATGAATAAGCATCTTAGCAGTAGGCGTGATGAGTATGATATAAATAAGGCAGTTATTAAGAATGTTTCTGATATAGTAGGGTTGGACTTGATCTCGTCTCATTTGAGTTTAACTTTTTTGGATTTAGATTTGAGCGCCCAAGCAGGTCGAGAAATGATACTTTCTCGACAAATTAAAAAATTAGAAGAAGAATATGACTATATACTTATTGATTGTCCGCCGAATTTGACATTGGCACCTCAGAATGCACTGGTTGCTTCGGATTATATAATTACTCCGATCATTCCTGATTTTTATTCTTTTCTCGGTTTGCCTTTGCTAAAAAATAGAGTTGATCGTTTGAACAGAGATTTAAATATAGATGTTGAATTTTTAGGTTGTTTGTTTACAAGGGTTGAACGCACCGTGAATTTGCATTCTGAATTTATGCCTAAAATTAGGAATATATGCGAGGAATATGGAATTTATGACTTTAAAACCATTGTTCCAAAAAACATTAAGCTTAGCGAAGCTAGTAGTTCAAATTCTCCAGCTAGAGTTGCGTTTCCTGATTCTACAGGAGTTAGTGCCTATAAAACTATAGTTAACGAAATGCTTCGTAAGCTTGGAGAGTTATAATGGATAGAAATGTTGAAAGTCTTGAGAGAGTATTAAAAAACGTATCTGAATATGAAAGGATCGGCCTTGATACTTCATATTTAAAAGCGTTCATAAAGAACTATAAGTTGTTTTTAGAGTTGCATAATATAGAATCTGATTTAGAGAACAATAGTTATTCTGATAGAATGAAAATATTGGAGAGTATATTAAGTGACAAAAAATTATTTCCTAGAATAATTGATATAGTAGAGTTTTCTAATAAAAATCTAGATATCGAGTTTAGATCTCAGAAAGCATCTAGAGATACAACAATAAGTAGAATAATAAAGCGGGCTGAAAAGGATGTGGAGTTCAAAGAAAATCTTAAAAGCAAATTAACTTATTTAATTAATGATGGGTATTATAAAGAGCAAAAGAAAACGGTTAGCTCTAAAAAATCAATGCTAAACGATTTAGATAAATGGGCAAAAATGCTTAAGGATTTGTAATTATGCTAAAAGAGAGAGTTGAATTTAACGCTTTAAATGATTATGAGCTCTACCATAATGATTTTAAGCTGTTTTCAGAGGCAACGAAAAGTCATTTAAAAATAACTGGTGTTTTTGAGGTTTATTGGTGTACGTTGGTTTTTAAGAACTGGAAAGAAGGAGTTAATCATACTGGCTGTGATAATTTGGATAGTATTTTCAATGAGCTTCATCAGGACGTTAGTTCGTCGTATTATTTAGCTTCTATGGGACTTTATAGAACTTCAAATATGCATTTAAGAAGCCTGATTGAATTGTCTTTTCAGTTATTGTACTTTTTTGATCATCCGATAGAATTTGAAAAATGGAAGGTTGGTGAGTTTGTAATCAAGCATGAAAAGCTCAAAGATTATTTAAAGGAATATCCTGCTTTCTCAGATAACGCATTAAAAGGTAAAATCAATACTCTTGTAGAGCAAATATCAAAGCTATGGAAAGACTTTTCAAAACACATTCATGCAGAGTCTTTAGTTTATTTTCAAACCCAAAAAGTTTCTGTTTCTAATAACGGTTTTGATTTGGCTGACTTTGGAAAGTGGAAGTCAAGTTTTGTTAGATTGGTAAAGAAGATAAATGAGTTGTTTATGTTGTTTTTTTCAGAGAAGTATAAGCTTTTTCCATCCACTAATAGAGATCTTTTAACCCTCAGTTAGGCTCAATGTGAAAGTCTATTTTTGGATAAAAAATAAGGAGTTGCGACTAGTTAATTTTAAGAAAATAGGCGGTCAGATGATAAAAATAGGTTTTTCAACAACCCCTTTGTGCATAAGGTGTGAGATGAAGAGTCAAGGTATTATCGCAATAATTGTCGCGTTAATTGGATTTTTAACTTTTACTCTACTTTTGTTGGCTGAAAAAATTGGAACGCCAGGGTATCTTTTTTTATTATCTCTGCTTTCTCTTGTTTGTGTGGTTGTTCCAGTTCTAGGTCGTCTTAAAGAATTTGATGTTAAAAACTTAAAGCTAACTCTAGAAAAGATTGAACAAGCGAAGGGAGAGATTTATGCAAAAGAAGAGTCTTTGAAAGAAATATCATATATTTTGTCAGAGCTAATTGCTGCTAATTCTACACTTACAGGTATGTGGGGTGATGAAAATTCTTCGAAATATAGCAAGGCGTTAGTAAAGAATAAGATAAAAAAGCTTTGCTTAAAGTTAGGTATCCCTAAAGAAAAAATTGATGATTTGTTTAAGTATGAACGTGCACTTAAAGAGTTGCAGCAATACAAGGGTGAGGAGCGCAAGAAAAAATGGCAGGAATTCATAGAGTTGCTACGTGTTGGTGCCGATGAAAATACTTAATTAAAACATCAAAAAAATTGAGGGCTGGAGGTTTGTTCCCGGAACCGTTTGTTAATTTTTAAACTGCAAGTGGTATTAGTCAAGCGTAGTGAACCTAAGTAAATCCCAATTGCATGAATTTACGCCCAATGAGACTGTAAAAGCACTATTGCTGAAATTTAGATGACTGACATCACACCAACTTGGTCTTAAAGCGAGATCACAAACAAGCTATGAACTTACTCTTCTTAGGCACCTCCGCCGGAGTACCCACTAAAACAAGAAACGTCTCCGGCGTCGCCTTGCGAGAGAGCAAGGGGAAGGGCTGGTATCTGATCGATTGCGGTGAGGGCACCCAGCATCAGGTCTTGCACACGAAGCTGTCGTTCCATTCACTGAAAGCCATCTTGATTACCCACGTGCACGGCGACCACTGCTACGGGCTGCCGGGCATATTGGCGAGTGCGGGAATGGGTGGCCGGAAGGCGCCGCTGACCATTGTGGCGCCCGCAGGTATCAAGGCATGGTTGGAGGCTACCTGCGAGGCCACGCAGCTATGTTTGCCCTTCACTTTGGAGTTTATCGATTCGGACGAGCTGCCCAGCGTTGAGTTTGAGAGCATCGCGGTGACCACTTTCCGGCTTTCACACAGGGCGCCTTCCTATGCCTATGGGTTTACGGAGCGAAAGGTCGACGCTGATTTAAACATTGAAAAGCTGACCCAAAAGGGTATTCCGAGAGGGCCGTTGTGGGGGCAGTTAAAGCAAGGGTTTGATATTGAGTTTGCGGGCGAGCAGTTAAAAAGCCAGGACTTCTTAATCTTTAAAAACAAGCCCAGGAAAATAATGATCGCCGGGGACAATGACCAGCCTGATTTGTTAATGGATGCCTGCACAGGAGCTCAAGTGCTGGTGCATGAAGCCACCTACACCGAAGAGATGGCCGAGAAGGCCGGTGATGTAGGGCATAGCTACGGCAAGCTTGTCGCCGCGTTTGCTGAATCGGTACAGCTACCCAATCTGGTGCTGACGCACTTTAGCCCCCGTTACCAGCTCAACTCCAATGCGACGCCCTCCATCGAAGACATCCGCAAAGAGGCCCAGAGCGTTTATTCAGGTTCGCTTTATTTGGCGCGGGATTTTAGCGAATACACCCTGGATAAAGCGGGCCGTTTTGCTGAACTGTCGGGCGAATAACTGCTTTCATACCCCCCTCTCCTTGAGGCTGTTCTGAGCATGGGTAGTGATACCAGTTGGGGGTGAAAAGACGTCTTAAAACCAATCCTCTACTCGAAGCCCTGGGATGCGACTAAACTCGTCTAGATTATTGGTTACCAAAATCAGGCCTCTTGAACGAGCATGTCCGGCAATCATCTGATCGTATGGGCTGATAGGTGTGCCCGCTTGTCCAACTCACTACGTAGCTGGCCACTGTGGTAGGCGGCGCTGGGGGCTTAGTCGAGAACTTCCAACCGGGCTGCAAATCCTTCTATCACACTTAAATTTTGCTCGGGAGAAGCGGACTTCTCAGCACCATACACCAACTCAATTAGTGTCACGGTGCTGATGCAAAGCTGGTCGCTAAGTTGGTTAAAGGTCTCTGTTGCTAGCGTGCCACTTCCGTGTGGTGCACGCTATAATTTACTGTGGGGCTGAAATGTTAATTAACGACCCTGCTTCTTTTGTCCGAACGCTAAAGTGTAATCCTACTCAACCAGGCGAGAAGAGTCGCATTACTACAAGAAATCATTATGCTTCCAAATGGGTCATGGGCGCTACGCAGTGGAATCAAGTCTAGATGGTAAAGGCTGTTATGGGATATTTCGTTTTACAAATTAATACAGCTATAGTCCATTTTTGCTAAGTAAAAATGGTGAGTTGCTATCCAGTGTAACTACCATGTTGATCAAGAAAGACTAAATAGCTAGTGTATTTTAAGTTGTTTTACACTTAAAATTTAATCAGTGAGTATCACAAAAAACATATTGACTGCTGATGTTTTAATGATTAATTTTAAGAAATATCCTTGTAAATTTTATGCTATTTTCTCAAGGGGTAAGCTTCAGTTTGTATTATATTAACCAAAGGAGTTTGTTATGTTTTTTTCATTTTATTTTTGTTCATAACCTTTGGAGTATTTCTTATTGTTTTAGGGGGTAAGATATATAGAAAAGCAGAAAAGTATGAATTTGAAAACAGAACGTCGGGAGGTGTAGTGGAGTTTAAAAATTTTGAAGATTCACGTAAGCATGAATGGCGTAAAGCTGCTGCAAAGTTATGTTTTTCGATCAGTGTCCTAGTGCTTATCATATCTTTTTTGATGTTAGGTTTAGCACTTTTAAATTAGTAGCTGGTTCAAAAAGAAATCACTTCATTACATCGATAGAGGTTGATTTTTTAAAATCATATAGATGTTATGATGTATAGTTGCATTTGGTGTTAGATTTTATCGACTCGGACGAGCTGCCCAGCGTTGAGTTTGAGAACATAACAGTTACCACGTTCAGGCTTTTACACCGGGTGGCGTCCTATGTCTATGGGTTTACGGAGCGAAAGGTCGACGCTGATTTAAACATTGAAAAGCTGACTCAACAGGGCATTCCGAGAGGGCCGTTGTGGGGGCAGTTGAAGCAAGGGTTTGATGTTGAGTTTGCGGGTGAGCAGTTAAAAAGCCATGACTACCTGATCTTCAAACACAAGCCGAGGAAAGTGGTGATCGCCGGGGACAATGACCAGCCGGACTTGTTGTTTGCTGCCTGCGAGGATGCACAGGCGCTGGTGCATGAAGCCACCTACACCGAAGAGATGGCCGAGAAGGCCGGTGACGTTGGGCATAGCTACGCCAAGCTTGTCGCTGATTTTGCCGAATCGGTGCAGTTGCCCAATCTGGTGCTGACGCACTTCAGCCCCCGTTACCAGATCAACCCCCATGCGACACCCTCCATCGAAGATATCCGCAAGGAAGCCTATTCGGGGTCGCTTTATCTGGCGAGGGATTTTAGCGAATACACCTTGGATAAAACGGGCCGCTTTTCTGAACTGGCGGGCGAGTAGTTTTTTTGTGTTTCAGCCTATGCGACATGTATGCACTACTGTTCTGAACATTAAATTCCAGTAACGGCGAGATCGAGCGCATCAACAATTTGGCTCTTAAAATGCGCAAGGGTGCCGACGGCGTTTCTGAGATGTTTTTCTGGCACTGATGAGATTTGTGGTGTCAGTAACAATAGCGCCTGATCATTGAAGGTTATTTCCGGGGTGAGGCCTTGCATGGCGTTGCCACCTAAAGCCGTTCGATTACCCAATGGGATCACAATGCGGGTTGCCAGATCCGTTAGTAGGCTACTTTGGATATCCACCAAGTACGGATAGTGCGCTCTGCTGGTCTTGCTGGGGTTAGGGTAAACATCGAACTGAGCCATCAAAACGCCCGAAATTCGTCACCGAAGCAGCCATGCTGCTCGACAAAATCGTTGTAGCTTTTGATCGCCGCTCGATTTTCTTCAACCCACTGTGAAGCTTCGCATTTTGCCAACTCTTCTCGCAATGCTCGTTCTAGTGTGGCCGAGAGATTAATGTTCAAAGCGCGAGATTTTTGCAGCAAGTCGCTGTTCACTGACAAATTAGCGGCTTTTTTCGGTGCGACGGTGTTATATAGCGCGGCCATTGCAGCCCCCTGTGACTGTCATAAGCGTATAAACAGCATATGCGCATGGTAGTGCGCATTCAAGCGACTAAAACGTTAAGTATTGTCAGCTGTCATTGCGCAAGCGGCCTCGATTGCTGGTCGCTGTGCTGATTAAATATCTCACGAACATAGAGAGGTTTATGTTAGATGGTGAAAATGCAGATATTAGTGTCAAGCATGTACTAAAGCATCAAAACGCCTCGCGTTCCTGTTCGTTTGGCTGCTCGCGTTCGCTCATAAAGTCTGCGGTGGCACTTTGACCATCAAACCAGCTGTCCCACGCTTCACTTCGGTTACTTTTAAACACCGTTGCTTTTTCCATGGCTGTCTCCTTATCAGTGCTGCCGTTACTCACTATATGCACGTAACATGCTTTCTTTAGTTTGATCGAATTTTGAGATATGTCGAAGGGATATACAAAATGCAGAAGTTGAGAATCGACCTAGTGTCCGATGTCGCATGCCCATGGTGTGCGATCGGCTATCGGCGCTTAGAACAGGCACTAGAAACCCTTGATGGCGAGATCGACGTCGAGCTCTTCTGGCAGCCCTTCGAGCTGAACCCGGATATGCTGCCCGAGGGCGAGCCGATCCTTGAGCACTTGTGCCGTAAGTACGGCAAAGATGCTGCCAGCATGGAGCAGTCCCAGCGCGAGATTATGGCCGCCGCCGAAGAGCTTGGGTTGAATTTCCGCGGTGCTTTGGAACGCCGGGCGAACAATACCTTTGCCGCCCACCGCGTGCTGGCGTGGGCTGGAACGCAAAACCGAGAGACGGAGCTGCAGTTGGCACTCTTCGAGGCCTACTTCGGTGAAGCGAAAAACCCCGCCGACCCAGCGGTGCTGCGCGAGAAGGCCATTGAGGTTGGGCTAGACGGTGACGCCGCCGAGGCCATCGCCCGCTCCGATCAGTACGCGGACGAAGTGCGAGCGGCACAGCAGCGATTTATGGAGGCAGGGGTGAGCGCGGTGCCAGCATTCATCCTCGACGGCCGCTACCTGATCTCCGGCGCCCAGCCAGCTGAAGTGCTTGTCGATGCGCTTCGTCAGGTGGCTGAGGAAAACGCCAACCAATAACGTCCCGCCACTTTTTAGTGATCACCGAGCAGGTCAGTGCGGCAATAGCCTTTACTTGTTGCGACTACCAGACAGTCTTGCTTTTCCATTAGCCACTAGAATAGCCAATTGATGTGCTATAAGTATGCGCATATAGTATGTGCATTGTTATGTGCGAGGAGTGAATTATGCAAGCCGCCGAAGTGACCAAATCCATACGCAAGCCAACGAACCTATCGCTAAATAGTGCCCTTCTCAAAGAGGCAAAAGCGCTGGGAATTAACGTTTCACGATCAGCAGAGGCAGGGATTGCGGAGGCGGTGAAGCGGCATAAGCAGAAGCAGTGGTTGGAAGATAATGCCACGGCCCTTGCAAGCTCGAATGCATACGTTGAAGCTAATGGATTGCCTCTTGCACGGCACCGTCAGTTCTAATGGCCCGTTTCGATATCTTTGAAAATAAGGGGGGTACTGGCTATCTGCTGGATGTTCAGACAGATCTTCTCAGTGGCTTGAACACTCGAGTGGTTGTGCCACTGCTGCCCAAATCCTCGGCACCGTCTCCTGCTCAGAGGCTGAACCCTGTGTTCAACATTGAGGGCCAAGAGGTCGTCATGGCGACTCAATATATGGCTGCAGTGCCCGAAGGCGAATTGCGTTTTATTGCGGGTAGCCTTGCTGAGCAGCAAGACGAAATTTCTGCGGCGTTGGATATGCTGTTTTTGGGATTTTAAGGTTGAGCTTGCAGAAATTTCACCGATTGCGTCGTATCGGCCGCACTTGAGCGGCTCTGCAATGAATGCATCAAAATGTTGGCAAAAAAAGCGGCGCTGGTGTGATAAACGCTGGCTTTAGTCTCAAAGCCAGCGCTTTCCCCCTTTACTGCAAAAACGCCCGCAACGTATCACTCGCCTGGTCGATGGAAACAACGCCGTCCAAGTGGCCTCGGTTGCCTTCCAGGGTTTCAAGCGTCACGTCGGTGCCCTCTGCTTCAATCAACTCGGCAGTATGGCGCACGCCTTCACAAGATCGTTTTCGCCATACAGCATCAGCGTAGTCGTTTCTAGCGCATTTTAAACGGATTCAACCCATTGGCTTGCTGCATCATCATGCGCTTGGCGAACGGAAAGCGCTCAGCGAGCTGCAGGCTTAAATCGCCTAGTTGGCGCAGCGGCTTGGCACCGGTAAACAGGTGATGAAAAGTGTCGGTGGCGGCGATCATCGCCTGGTTAGCCGCGCGGCGCTGGCACTCAAAGCGGAGTAGGTTGACATAATCACCTGGGTCGCGGCCTTGGATAATGATCTCTGCAAGGGTATCGGCGTCGTGAAGGCCGATATTCAACCCCTGGCCCGCCAGCGGGTGCACCACATGGGCGGCATCGCCAATCAGTGCTAAGCGCTTGCCGATATAGCGGTGGGCATGTTGGCGTTTGATGGGAAAGCTGGCCCGGGCGACGATGCGGATGAGGTTGCCCAGACGTTTAGGGAAGGCCATTTCGATGGCTGTTTTTAGCGCGTCATCGTCAAGCTGCTCCCGGGCTTGGGTGGTTTTATCGGTGTCGTACCACACCAGGGAAGCGCGATGGCCGGGGAGCGGCAGCATGGCAATGGGGCCCGTGGGGGTGAAGACCTGCCAACTGACATCCTGCTGGGGAAGTTCGGTTTCTACGTTAATGATCATCGCCCGCTGGTGGTAGTCGTAGCTGCTAACGCTGATTCCCGCTAGCTCGCGCAGGGTCGATTGCGCGCCGTCGGCGCCAACAACTAAACGAGCGCTTAGGGTTTTGCCGTTATCCAGCTCCAGCAGGCGCCCGGTGCTAGAGGTGAGGGTGCTTATCGGCGCGCACTGGGTGTAGCAGGTAACGCTGGGTAGTTGCTCCAGGCGCTGCCATAGCGCGTACTGCAGCGTGCGGTTTTCGATAAAGATACCGAAGTCTTCCATGCCGCTCTCTGCTGCGGAAAACAGCGAGTGGCCGGTGCCGTCCTGGTTGGAGACATCAATATGCCGAAACGGGCAGCTGCGTTCTTCAGGCAGTGCCGTACCGCTGGCTTTAACAAAAGCTAACGAGCGCGCATTCAGCGATGAAATACGCAGGTCATAGTCACCGCTAGGTTCGGCAGGAGCGTCGCCGTGTTCCACCAGCCCGACGGAGAACCCCGCATGACCCACGCGAGCCGCCAGCGCGGCGCCCACCATGCCGCCACCGACAATAATAATGTCATGATCGTGCTGCATAAGAGTACCTCCTGGGTGCACAATAACCGTTAAAGGGCGCGTTGCATGGCCCGCTATCGCTATACAGTATCATTGAGTTTAAGCCACATTGCCTAGAGGTGAACTATTGACGCAGGCCGTGGAAATTGCAAAAAGCGTTACCCAGGCGGGCAAGGAGCTGGCAGCCTTTATTCAGCAGCACCCCAAACTGTGGGTGATTACCGGTGCGGGCGTTAGTACCGATAGCGGTATTCCCGACTATCGTGATGCGGATGGCCAGTGGAAGCGGCCACCCCCGGTGCAGCATGGCGATTTTATGAGCTCTCATCACGTTCGCCAGCGCTACTGGGCGCGGGCGCTGATTGGTTTTAGCGCCATGCGCGAAGCCCAAGCCAGCGGCGCACACCGGGCGATAGCCACACTTGAGTCCCTGGGCTATATCCAACAGTTGGTGACCCAAAACGTTGACCGTTTACATCAACGCGCTGGTTCACGCCGGGTGATCGACCTGCATGGTCGTGCGGATATGGTCAAGTGCATGGTGTGCGACTATCAAATGATGCGCCACGCTATGCATAAAGAGATGGCCCAAATGAACCCCACCTTTACTGGTTTGCAGGCCGGTCACGCCCCGGATGGCGACGCCGACCTGGAAACCGACTTCAGCTCCTTTCGTATTTTCGACTGCCCGCGCTGTAGCGGCATCCTGAAGCCTGATGTGGTCTTCTACGGCGATGTGGTGCCCGCAGAGCGAAGGTTAGCTGCACAGGTAGCGCTAGCCGAGGCGGATGCGGTACTTGCTGTAGGTACCTCACTAATGGTGTTTTCCGGCTACCGTTTCTGCCGTACCGCCCATGAGCGGGGAATCCCGTTGGCGTCGCTGTCACTCGGTGTTACTCGGGCGGATGCTCTGCTCACCCACCAATGGCGCGCACCGCTAACGCCGGTGCTTGAAGAGGCTATGCGCTGTTTGCAGCGGCGTTTACTTGACTAAAATGCTAGGGTATTAGCCAGCCATTGCCACTAGATCGTCATTGCCATCAATAGCGGAGCCCATCGTGCTGTCATTTGAACATCTCTACGCCACCTTACCTGAACCCCTTTGGGTCGCCACCCAAGCAACGCCCGTGGCCCACCCAGAGCTGATTGAGTTTAATGCGCCGCTTGCCCATGAGCTAGGCGCCAAAGAGATACCTGACGCAACAACGCTTGCCGAGTGGTTTAGCGGCAATCAACCCATGTCGGGTGCCAAATCGGGCGCATTGGGTTACGCAGGCCACCAGTTCGGCAATTTTGTGCCCCAGTTGGGTGATGGTCGGGCGTTGCTGCTGGGTGAAGTGATCGATCAGCAGGGCATACGCCGCGATGTTCAATTGAAAGGCAGCGGCCGTACACCGTTTTCCCGCGGTGGTGATGGCCGCTCGCCGTTAGGCCCGGTATTACGTGAATACTTGGTCAGTGAGTTTATGGCGGCGATGGGCATTCCCACCACCCGCGCGTTGGTAGCGGTGACTAGCGGCGAACGGGTGGTGCGGCAGATGGCCGAACCCGGCGCGGTGTTTACCCGCGTGGCCAGCAGCCATATCCGCGTTGGCACCTTCCAATTCGCCGCCACGCGCCGCGATGAGGCACTGCTCAAAGCACTTGCCGATCATGTTATTGAGCGCCACTACCCAGAGGCAGCCAACGCAGAAGATCCGTATTTGGCACTGCTGGAGGCGGTGGTGGCCCGCCAAGCCGTGCTAATTGCTCGCTGGATGAGCGTTGGCTTTATCCACGGCGTGATGAATACCGATAACTGCAGCATCGCCGGGGAAACTATCGATTACGGCCCCTGTGCGTTTATGGAGCAGTTTGATCCGCAGAAGGTGTTTAGCTCCATCGATGAAGGCCGCCGCTATGCGTTTGCCAATCAGCCCGCCATTGCCCAGTGGAACCTGGCCCGCTTTGCCGAAACGCTGCTGCCGCTGATGAATGAAGAGGGCGAGGCGCTGGTCGCTCAAGCAACCGATGCCATCCGCCATTTTGAGCCACTGTTTGATGCCGAACAGCGGCGCCTGCATGCCGATAAACTAGGCCTAGCAGCAGATAGCGACCAGGCAGTGCCGCTGATGGATGCGCTGGAAAGCCAAATGCACCAGGGGCGGATGGATATGACCGCTACCTTTGATGCACTCACCCAATACGCGGCCTCGACGAGTGATGAGCACCGCGAGGGGCTGCTGTCGCTAACGACCCAACCCAATGAGCTAACGGCGTGGCTGGATACCTGGCGGGCCGCGCAGATGGCGAGTCAAGACAGCCAGCGCTTTGCCGCTATGCGAAGCGCCAACCCGGTAATTATTCCCCGCAACCACCGGGTTCAAGAGGCCATCGATGCCGCTTACGACGGCGATTTTGCGCCTTTTCATACTCTACTGGAGGTCGTCACCCAGCCATTCGATGACTCCGTAGAAGCGCGCCGTTTAGCGGCACCCGCCACAGATAGCGAACAGGTATTAAGAACTTTCTGCGGCACATAACGTCTATGCTAGACTGTGTTTTTTTACAGCTAGAAGGGTAGCCGGTGCGCAAGATTATTCACTGCGACTGTGACTGTTTCTTCGCGGCGGTGGAGATGCGCGATAACCCCGCGCTGCGGGATATCCCGATTGCCATTGGCGGCAGCGTCGAGCAGCGCGGTGTGGTTGCCACCTGTAACTATCCCGCCCGCGAGTTTGGCATTCACTCGGCGATGCCCATGGGCCAGGCGCTCAAGCGCTGCCCGCATCTGACCGTGATTCGCGGCGATATGGCCAAATACAAAGTAGTTGCCCGCCAGGTGTTTGTGATTTATCGCGAGGTCACCGAGCTGATCGAGCCGCTGTCGCTGGATGAGGCGTTTTTGGATGTCTCTGAGGTCACGCTGCACCACGGTAGCGCCACGCTAATGGCGGAAGCGGTCCGCGAACGGGTGAGTCGTGAAGTGGGGATTACCGTTTCGGCGGGTGTGGCACCCAATAAGTTTTTGGCCAAAATCGCCAGCGATTGGAATAAGCCCGACGGCCTGTGCGTGATTACGCCGGATAAGGTCGATAGCTTCGTCCAGCAGCTTTCGGTGAAGAAAATTCACGGCGTTGGCCCCCGCACCGCAGAGAAGTTAGCGGGGCTGGATATTCATACTTGCGCCGATCTGCGTACCCGCACGCTCACAGAACTGGTCGAGCACTTTGGCCGTTTTGGGCGACGGCTGCATGAACTGAGCTGGGGGCGGGACGAGCGCCCGGTAAAAACCCACCGCGAGCGCAAATCGATTAGCACCGAGCAGACCTACGCCCAAGATTTACCCAACCTTGACGCCTGCCGCCAAGAGTTACCCGCGCTAATCGAAGATTTAGAGCGCCGCTACGCCCGGCTTGATCCGCCACTGGCGGTGCGAGGACTGATAGTCAAAGTGAAGTTTAGCGACTTCACACAAACGACCGTGGAGCACGCCGACCCCGCCCCCAACCTCGAACAGTTTGAGACCCTGCTGAATGTTGGCTGGGCCAGGGGCGAGCGTCCCGTGCGCCTGCTGGGCGTGGGATATCGGCTGGCGGACAACAGCCAGGAGCATCAGCTGTCGCTGTTTTAATTAGCCTGTTAACCCTTATGAGGATTGACGCTCATTCAGTAGCGCGTTAAAACAGACGTATGATAGATGGTTAGATCAATACCCATCTGACCGTTGCCACTGATCGATCCCAACTACGCTACTTCTCCAACGAGCCCCGCCATGCCTGCTAATGCTGCCCAACGCCCCCGTTTAGTGTTTGCCCACGCCAATGGTTTTCCAGGGTTAAGCTATCGCAGCCTGCTCAATCCGCTGGCAGAGACCTTTGATTTGCATCCTCTGGATCGACTGGGTCACCACCCTGACTATCCCGTAAACCACAACTGGGGCAACTTGGTGGATGAGCTGCTGGGCTACCTGCCAGAGAGCGATACGCCGCTGCTGGGCGTGGGGCATTCGCTGGGTGGCACCTTGATGGCCATGGCCGCCGATAAACAGCCGGAGCGCTTCTGTGGGGTGATTATGCTCGACCCACCGCTGATGCTGGGGTCGGATGCCTGGGCAATGAAAGCCGCCAAGCGGTTTGGCTTTATTGATCGCATCACACCCGCCGGTAAAACCTTGGGGCGGCGCACTGTGTGGCCTAGCCGCGAGGCGATGGCTAACTCACTGGGTCGCCGGGGCCTGTTTCGCCGCTTTACCCCGGAGGCGCTCAACGACTACATTGAAGCAGGGACGCGCTTGTTAGACGACGGCAGTGCTGAACTGACCTTTGATCCGCGGATTGAGGTGGAAATTTTCCGCCATCTGCCCGATCACCTCTCGCGTCTGCCGCAGCGGCTGGGCGTACCCATCGAGCTGGTGGCGGGCAAAGAGTCCCACCTATTGACCGCTTCTCGTATAAAACGCTTGAAGCGTAAAGGGTTAACGGTAAGCGAAGTCCCCGGTACGCATATGTTTCCGATGGAGCATCCGGATGAGACCCGTGCCGCTATTGTGGCTGCCTGGCAGCGACTATCCGCAGTCAACAGACCCTCAAACACAGCGTAAGGAGGCGTTATGTATCTTTCCGTACAGCTTAGCTACTACCCGCTAGCCGATGACTTTAAGCCGGTGGTCAAAGAGGTGGTGAAACGCCTTGAGGCGACAGGATTGGAAGTACACCCCAACCGTATGAGCACCCAGGTATTTGGCGAGTTTGACGAGGTAATGGCGGCGTTAAGCGAAGTGATGAAGTGGTCGTTTGAGAGCCATGGCAAAGCAGTATTTACGGCCAACTTTCTGGAAGGCGACCGCAGGCCTCGTTAAACCAAAACGCCGCCCGATTTGGGCGGCATTGTATTCACGTCTGCACTAACGTCAGTTAGGTTGGCGTTACACCAGTGAATCCAGGCAGGACTCAATAATATCCAGGCCTTCATTGAGCACGTCATCTTGAATGGTGACAGGCATCAAGAAGCGGATGGTGTTGCCGTACATGCCGCAAGAAAGCAGGATCAAGCCCTCTTCGCGGGCTTTCTTGCATAGCGCAGCGGCCAGTTCAGGGTTAGGCGTATGGTCGGCTTTGCTCGATACCATTTCAAACGCCGCCATGGCGCCCATGTTGCGCACGTGGTCGATGCAATCAAACTTGTCTGCCCACACATTGAAGCGCTTGGCCAGCTTGTCGCCCAGGGCCTGGCTCTTCTCCAGAATGTTCTCTTCTTCAAACACTTCCATGACCGCCAGCGCCGCTGCACAGGCGGTGGGGCTGCCGGTATAGGTGCCGCCCAGGGAGTTAGGGCCTGAAGCGTCCATTACCTTGTCGGTGCCTACGATAGCGGAGATCGGCATACCGTCGGCCATGCTCTTCGCCATGGTCATAATGTCCGGCTCTACGCCGCTATGCTCGATGGCAAACATTTTACCGGTACGGCCAAAGCCCGACTGCACTTCGTCGATGATCATCAGCATGCCGTGCTCATCGCAGATCTCGCGGATCTTGGTCAGGAAGCTGGTAGAGGCTGGGTAGAAACCGCCTTCGCCAAGCACCGGTTCGAGCACGATGGCCGCGGTATCTTTGGGGTTGGCATCGGTTTTCAGCGTCATTTTCAGGCCGCGAATGGCTTCATCTTCGCTAACGCCGTGGTAAGGCACTGGGTAGGGGGCACGGAATACGGTGCCTGGCATCGGGCCGAAGTCGCTCTGGTAGGGCGCGACCTTGCCATTCATCGCCATAGTGTAGAAGGTACGGCCGTGGTAGCCGCCATCAAAGCAGATAACGTTGGAACGGCCAGTGGCGGCGCGGGCGATCTTGACCGCGTTTTCCAGCGCTTCCGCACCGGAGTTGGCCAGCATGACTTTGGCATGGCCACGAACCGGAACGATGTGGCTGAGTTTTTCCGCGACCTTCACGTAGCCTTCATAAGGCATGACCGTTTGGCAGGTGTGCATCAGCTTATCAAGCTGGGCTTTGACCGCGGCGACTACTTTCGGGTGGCGGTGACCTACGTTGAGTACGCCAATGCCGCCTGCGAAGTCGATAAAGCGGTTGCCGTCCGCATCCCAGATTTCAGCGTTTTCAGCGTGATCGGCGAAGGCCGTTGCGGGGCTAGCGGCGCCAGCAGCGACGTATTTATGTTTGAGCTCGTTCAGTTCGGCATTGCTGCTCATGGCTTACTTCCTAATTGGTGAGGATTGATCTTTTAGCATAGTACTTATCAGCACGGTACTTAACAGCACGGTACTGACCAGCATAGTGCTAAATAGCTTTGATTACATGGGTGACGAGGCAATGACAACACGATTACGCCCCGTCTGTTTAGCTTGATACATAGCTTTATCAGCACGATCAAGTAGTCGTGTGCCAGAGGCTTCAGCGTAGCTGGCAATCCCCGACGAGAGTGTCACCGTTAATTGATGCTCGGTAAAGGTTTGTTGTGCCACGTTTTCGCGAACACGCTGCATGCCCAGAGAAGCCTCTTTGGCGTTTACACCCGGCATAATGATCAGAAATTCTTCCCCACCCAGGCGGATATGCAAATCAGTGTCGCGCAGTACATCGCTCACTAATGTGGTGATTTGCTGAAGAACGCTATCGCCAACGCTGTGCCCATAGGTATCATTAATCGCTTTGAAGTTGTCCAGGTCATACATGGCGATACTGAAGGGAGTGTCATACCGCTTACAGCGCTTGATCTCCTCATCCAGCCGCTGCAAACCAGCACGGCGATTGAGCAGCTCGGTTAGCTCATCGTGGTGGGCAAGATGATCCAGACGTTCGTTGGCTTGCTTTAGCCGCTCTTCTAACTGTTTGCGCTGGGTAATATCGATAATAAAAGTGACTTTGCGCAGCTCGCCATCGTCAGCTTCAATGCGCGCAGCTTCGGCAATAATGGTACGCAATTCGCCGTTTCTGTTGATGACATCCCACTCTTGGCGCAGCTCGTGGTTTTCGTTGCCTTGAATAAACTCATCGTGTAACGCCGACAAAATAGCCCGGTTCGCTTCTGGCACCATCATGGTGAAGTGTTGCCCCAAAAGCTCATCGGGTCGATAGCCATAAAACTCACAGTAGGCGGGGTTGACCATTTCAAAGTGGCCAGAAGGCGTCGTGATACAGATCCCAATGGGGGACGCTTTGATCACGTTTTCAGTATTGCGCTTTGAGCGGTTAAAAAGCTGGTAGAGCTGATCAGGGCTAATTTCTTTCATGCACCGCTCCTGAACCGCTCTCTACTTCACTTTTTAACCCCGCTAGTTCACTTTTTAACTCCGTTAACAAGGGGCTAATGTCGGCGCCCAAGGAGTTAATGGCGGGTTTGGCGAAATAGAACCCCTGCTGACAAACAATGCCGGCGCGGGCCAGCCAAAGAGCTTCTGCGCGGGTCTCTACACCTTCGGCAATGAGCGTCATATCAAGCTCTTGGGCGAGCAAGATGATCGCATTTAACAGCGCTTGGCGGCGAAAATCGCTGTCGCAATGCATCACCAGTTCACGGTCGATTTTAAGCTTATCAGGGGTCAATTCGGTGAGTAAGTCCAGGTTGGCGTAGCCATTACCAAAGTCGTCAAGCGCTGTTTTGAAACCCATGGAGCGGTACGCATCGATAATATTGCATAGATGCTGCCGGTCGCGGACTCGCTCGGTTTCGGTGATTTCAAAAATAAGCCGGTTGGTGGGCCAGCCCACACGCTTAGAAACCTCTAACGTTGCCTGAATACACGCTTCCGGCTCATAAACGGCGTTGGGCAAGAAGTTGATCGAAAGGTCGGTTTGCATATTCAATGCGCTGGCCATCTCGATTGCTTTTACCCGGCAGGCCTGATCAAACCGGTAGAGCAGGTCGTCGGTGACTTGGGCAATCACACTTCCTGCTGATTCGCCGTGCGAGCCACGAACCAGTGCTTCATAGGTGACGATTTGGGCCAGTGATAGATCCACGATGGGCTGAAAGGCCATGGTGAACTCAAAAGGCAAGTCGCCTTCACAGCGTTTGCAACTGCCGTTAACGCGTGCGCACTGGCTCATAGCGGCTCCTAGGGGATGAGTATCGGATGTCTCTGCTAATACTTACAGCCTACACCGAAGCATTCAAAGGTACTTAGTTTAGATCTTAATATTTTTTTTGTATAGATATTGTATAGCTATGTGTTGTGAAGCACTGGCTGGTTGCTCTCCACCTGCTGGCTCGCGGTTGCTGTCAGTTCTGATGGCCCAAAAAAAGCGCCGGGTAAGGCGCTCAAGAAGGGAAATAAGAAAACAACACGACTAGATAATCCCCGCTTCGCGGAGCGCAGTGCGCTGCTCCAAGCTAATGCCGAGTTCATCCAACACGCTTTCAGTATGCTGCCCCAAGTGGGGCGGCGCCGTAGTAGCACTCATTTGGGCGCCGTTGAAACGGATAGGGTTGGCAACTAGATCCACCTGGCCCGCTTGGTCATGGGGTAAGGTCTGCTTAAGCCCGCGGGCTTTAACATGGGGGTCATCAAATACCCGGTCTAGGGTATTAATCGGCCCACAGGGGACGCCGACGGCTTCAAAGGCGGCTAGCCAATGATCAGTACTGCACTGCGCCAATGCCGCTTCCAGCTGCGGCACGAGCACCGCGCGGTTATTTACCCGGGCACCGTTGGTAGCAAAGCGGGGATCTTCTGCTAGCGCGGGTAACGAAAGCACCGCGCAAAAGCGTTTGAACTGCTCGTCGTTGCCGACAGCCACAATCATATGGCCATCCTGGGTGGAAAACGCTTGGTAAGGCACGATGTTAGGGTGGGCGTTACCCAGCCGCTGGGGCACATTGCCCGAGGTGAGGTAATTCAGTGCCTGATTGGCGAGCACGCCCACCTGTACATCCATTAACGCCATATCAATATGGCAACCCTCGCCGCTATCGCGGCGTTGGTAAAGTGCCGCCAGTACCGCATTGGCCGCATACAAGCCGGTGAAAATATCGGTGAACGCCACGCCGCTTTTCACTGGCCCGCCGCCGGGTTCGCCATCTGGCTTGCCGGTTAGGCTCATGATCCCGCCCATGGCTTGGATCATAAAGTCGTAACCGGCGCGGTGAGCGTAAGGGCTCTCCTGGCCAAAGCCGGTGATTGAGCAGTAAATCAGCCTGGGGTTTAACGCCTTTAAGCTGGCGTAATCCAGGCCGTAGCGTTTTAAGCCGCCGACTTTAAAGTTTTCGATCAGAACGTCGGATTGAGCGACTAGCTGTTTAATCACCGCCTGGCCTTCAGGCTTGGCCATATCGACGGTCACCGAGCGTTTGCCCCGATTAGCGCATAGGTAATAGGCCGACTCATCAGAGCCCGTCAGCCAAGGAGGGCCCCAGTGGCGAGTGTCATCGCCGCTACCGGGGCGCTCGACCTTAATCACATCCGCACCCATATCCGCGAGCATCTGACCACACCATGGCCCAGCCAGCACCCGGGAGATATCGAGTACTTTAATCCCGGCCAGTGGTTTGGTTAGCTCGCTCATAGAGGCTCCGTTAATAAGTGACAAGTGGTCAAGATGCGGTGATTAAAAGAACGCCTGAATGCCCGTCTGCGCGCGACCCAGAATCAACGCATGCACATCGTGGGTGCCTTCGTAGGTATTCACCGACTCCAGGTTGACCATATGGCGAATTACGCCGTACTCGTCGGAAACGCCGTTACCGCCGTGCATGTCGCGGGACTGACGAGCGATATCCAGCGCTTTGCCGCAGTTGTTGCGCTTGATCAGCGAGACCATTTCCGGCGCCCAGTTGCCGCTATCCATCAAGCGGCCCACCTGTAGGGCGGCCTGTAAGCCCAGGGTGATCTCGGTCTGCATATCGGCAAGTTTTTTCTGGATCAACTGGTTAGCCGCCAGCGGACGGCCAAATTGCTTGCGGTCTAAGGTGTATTGACGCGCTGCGTGCCAGCAAAACTCTGCAGTGCCCATCACGCCCCAGGCGATGCCGTAGCGCGCTTTGTTCAAGCAGCCGAACGGGCCTTTCAGACCGCTGATGTTGGGCAGCAGGTTCTCTTCGGGGACGAAAGCGTTGTCGAGCACGATCTCTCCGGTAATCGATGCGCGTAGCGAGACCTTGCCTTCGATTTTGGGGGTGGTGAAGCCGTCCACGCCGCGCTCGACAATAAAGCCTTTAATCTGGTTGTCGTGAGCCGCTGACTTTGCCCACACCACCGCGATATCGGCGATAGGGCTGTTGGTAATCCACATTTTTGCGCCGGTCAGGCGGTAGCCGCCGTCGACTTTTTCCGCACGGGTAATCATGTTGCCGGGGTCAGAGCCGTGGTCAGGCTCGGTCAAGCCAAAGCAGCCGACCATTTCGCCGCTAGCAAGCTTGGGCAGGAATTTTTGCTTTTGCTCTTCAGAACCGTAGGTCTCGATGGGGTACATCACCAGCGAGGACTGCACGCTCATGGCCGAACGGTAGCCGGAGTCTACGCGCTCGACTTCACGGGCAATCAAACCGTAGGCCACGTGGTTAACGCCAGCGCCGCCGTACTCGGGGGAAACGGTGGCACCCAGCAGACCAAGCTCACCCATTTCGGTCATGATTTCGCGGTCGAAACGCTCTTCACGGAAGGCGGACAGTACGCGGGGCTGAAGGTTTTCCTGGCAGTAGTCGTAGGCCGCATCGCGAATCTGGCGCTCTTCATCGGTGAGCTGTTGTTCCAGAAGTAGCGGGTCATCCCAGTTGAAATGCGTCATGGCGTGGTTTCCTAGGTTCGTGGGCAGGAATAGATGTAAAGTAGCTTGCAGCCAATGTATCGCCGTTTTTTAAAAATATCTACATTTTTTTAAAACGCAGAATTTAATCTGCCCGCCGCAGCGCTTAATTGATACCGCGCTCTTTCAGCACGCGGGTAATAATCGGCACCGGGGTCATCAGATGGTCGCGCATTAAGCTGTCGGCTTCGGCGGTGTCGCGAGCCAGAATGACATCGACTAACGCAGCGTGCTCCTGGCGCTTGAGCTCCAACGCCTGGGGCGACATCACGGTTTCCTGGAGCCACAGGTGGCGGTAGCGCTCTACTTGGTCAAACAAGGTGTTGCGCATCTGCAGCAGGTGGGGGGAGTTACAGCCACTGGCAATGGCGGTATGGAAGGCTTTGTGGCGCTGGTCCCAGATATCCAGCAGATCGTCGGGGGTGTTGATGTCGGTTACTTTGGCTAACCGATGCGCGGTGGCCAGTACCGTGGCTTCCCAGTCGTCGCCGCCGCGCTCAATAGCCAAACGCAGGATCAGCCCTTCCAGCTGGGCGCGAGCGTCGTAAATATCATTGAGTTCGGCCAGCGACATTGGCGCCACCCGGTAGCCGCGCTGGCTAATGGCCACCACTAAACGGTCAGCGACCAACTGTGAGAGCGCTTCCCGCAGCGGCCCGGTGCTGGCGCCGTAGTGTTCTTTCAGGCGACCCATCAGCAGCTTCTGTTCAGGCGCATAGAGGCCACGAATAATGTCGTGCTTGAGTTGGCGATAAGCGCTGATGGCCAGGTTCTGGCGCGGTGCGTCTTTCTCGCTACTATTTTCCTGCTTAAAACCGGGCTCCATAGCAGAGTGGCTCCTATCCTGAATCAATAACAAAGGTGAGGTGGGGAATTAACGGCCATTATCAATAAATATTAACAATTAGTCATAGAGTAAGACATTTATGCAGTATTTCGTTATTTTAAACCGCCTAGGAAGCTAACTCGGCCTTACCTGTTATGCCGACATTGTTGAACACGCGGAGGGGCCGCTGCGCTGATAACGCCCTATTAGCATCTAACGCATTAGCCGTGCTAACTTCTCTTGCACCGCTTCTGGTTGCCTGTTGATGGCGAGCAGAAGCTGGGGGTACAACACTTCCTTTATCGTCAACCATACCTATAAGTCCAAGCAGGACGGAGGAAACGCTCATGCGAACTCTACGCTCTCTACAATACGCAGCAGCTGCCGCATCTATGCTCGCGGTCGCGCTCCCAGCAAGCGCCCAGCAACTCTCTATCGCCACCGGTGGTACGGGCGGTGTTTACTATCCAATCGGTGGTGGTTTTGCCGAAATGATCAACAACCATATTGAAGGCGCCCAGGCGACTGCTGAAGTCACCGGTGCTTCGGTTGAAAACATGGGGCTGATCATGCGCGGCGACGCGGATCTTGCTCTGGCACTGGCCGATACGGTCTATCAAGCCTATACCGGCACAGATGATTTTGAAGGCCGTCAGGTTGAAAACATCCGCGCGCTAGCCTCGGTTTATCCCAACGCGGTACAGCTGGTAACGCTGGCCGAGTCGGATATTGAGTCGATTGCTGATCTAGCGGGCAAGCGCGTTTCCGTCGGTGCACCGGGTAGCGGCACTGAGCTGAATGCCCGTGCTCTGCTTGAAGCCAATGGGGTTAGCTATGACGACTTCACTCCCCAGCGCCTTAACTTCAACGAAACCGCCGATGCGATTCGCGACGGCGATATCGACGCCGGTTTCTGGAGCGTGGGGCCGCCGACCAGCTCGATTCTCAACCTGGCCGCTACACGGGATATTCGCCTGATTGGCCTGTCCGATGAAGAAGTGGCCAATGCTCGGGCAGAAGAAGAAGTTTTCGCACCCTACGAGCTTGCCGCCGGTATGTATGAAGGTATGGACGAAGCCGTACAGACCCTCGGTATTCCCAATGTTCTCGTCGTTAACTCTGATATGGACGAAGAGCTTGCTTACCAGTTGACCCAGTTGCTGTTCGAAAACACCGACGAGCTGATTGCCGTTCACCCAGCGGCTAACGACACCACCGTGAAGTTCACCATGGACTCTACTCCGGTGCCGCTACACCCTGGCGCGTTGCGCTACTTCGAAGAAGTCGGTGCTGAAATTCCGGATCGTCTGCGTCCTTAACCGTTCAGTGACACTGTTATAAGAGCGTTGTCATAAGAACGTTGCCATAAGAACGTTGCCATAAGAACATTGCCATAAGGACATCGCCATGCAGTGGCAGCAACGACTGGTGGCGCTACTGATTGCATGTTGTCCGTTCGCCGAAGTGGGGGCTTCCCCCGCTTCGGCGTCGGCGTTTATGCGCTTAGTCGTGGTGACCGAACAAGGCGATACGCTGGTGGATGAGGCAGTCCCTGCCGACGGTCGTTGGTGTATTCGGTGGCAGCACTCCGTTGAGCACTTCACGGTGTTGGACTGCTATCGTAACGTAGCTGGCGTGATGCAATTGGAGCGTAGCCACCAACCCGACTTCGCCGCAGGGCTTGGGCATATCTTTGGCCGCGGCAAGCAGGTCTCTGATGGTGAGGGCGGCTACTGGATTAATGCGATTAACGAGCCTGTAGCAAATAACCGTTATGTGTTGAGGGTCGGTTCACCTGCTGTCAATCATCGCGTGGTTTGGCCAGACGGTGAGCATGCTTCGGTGAGCCTAAGTGAGCACGCCGCTGGGCAACGCGTGACCATTCAACTGATAGCCCCTCACGCATCCCCGCGTGAATAAAAACGACATTAGCTAACGCTTCCGAGGACTTCATGAGCGAATCCAAGCAACCGTCGAGTGTGGTGCCGGGCGGTAATGCGATTCAACCCCGAATGGTGCTGTTGTCGATCACCATTGTGGCGGTGGGTCTTTCCCTATTTCAGCTTTATTCTGCCGGTATTCAGCCCTTAGGGCTTTTTTATCAGCGTAGTATTCACCTGGCACTGATCATGGTGCTGGCGTTTTTAATGTTCCCAGCCTTCGGCCCCACCCGCAAACGTGGTGTATTGGGCTGGGGGCTTGATCTGGTGTTTTTTGCCGGTGCGGTGCTGACCGGTGGCTACTTAGTGCTCAACTTGGATGAGATTTTCAGCCGTGCGGGGTTCTGGAGTGACACCGATATTCTGGTTGCCTGCATTGCCACCGTGACGGTACTGGAAGCCAGCCGGCGTGCGGTAGGTTTTGGTATGACCTTGATTGGCCTGCTGGCGATTGTCTACGCCTTTGCCGGGCCGCGGGGCGAGCTGCCGTGGCTGGGGGAGTGGATGCCGGGCATTTTGGAGCACCGCGGCTACTCCATTGACCGGGTTGCTGGTCAGCTTTACCTGGGTCAAGAGGGCATCTTTGGTTTGCCGCTGGGTGTCGCAGCGACCTATATCTTTATTTTTGTTCTGTTCGGCGCCTTTTTGGAATGTACCGGGGCGGGCAAATTCTTTATTGATATGGCTTATGCGGCGACTGGCCGCCAGCGCGGCGGGCCAGCCAAGGCGGCGGTATTAGCGTCAGCGGGCATGGGCTCGATTTCTGGCAGCGCGATTGCCAATGTGGTCACCACCGGTGCGTTTACCATCCCGCTGATGAAAAAGCTGGGCTATAAGCCTAAGCAGGCGGGGGGAATCGAAGCGGCGGCCTCGACCGGGGGGCAAATTATGCCGCCACTGATGGGCGCCGGGGCGTTCTTGATCGCTGAGTATACCAATACGCCGTACCTGGATATCGTCAAAGTCAGCATCCTGCCGGCGATTATGTATTTCGCCACGGTCTATCTGTTCGTCCATATCATTGCCCTTAAGCAAGGCATGCAGGGGCTGCCCAAAGACGAGTTGCCGCAGATGCGCCAGGTCATGAAGGATGGTTGGCACTTCCTGCTGCCGCTGGCCGTACTGGTGTGGCTGTTGGCGATGAGTATGTCGCCGATGCGGGTTGGCTACTACGCAGTAGTCACTATTCTGGCAGTGGCTGTATTGCGTTACGTGCTGTGGTTCTTCTTTGTGGCGCCCAGGCAGGGACAGCCAGTGACCGCAACGGCCGTTAAAGACGTGGTGTGCGCAGGCTTTGCCAAGCTAATCGAGGGGTTGGAGTTAGGCGCTCGCAATGCGGTAGCCGTTTCCATGGCCTGTGCGGTGGCCGGGATTATTGTTGGTGTGGTCGGGTTGACCGGTTTAGGGCTTAAGTTCTCTTCCATGATGCTGGCTTTCTCTGGTGGCAACCTGGTGTTGGCGCTGGTGATGGTGCTGTTGGCAAGCCTGGTGCTGGGCATGGGGCTTCCCGTCACCGCCAGCTATATCGTACTCATTGTACTCGTCGGACCTGCATTGACAGCCGAGTTTGGTGTGCCGCTGTTGGTCGCCCACTTGGTGGTTTTCTGGTACTCCCAAGACTCCAACGTGACGCCGCCCATCGCCCTGGCAGGCTTTGCCGGGGCGGCGATTGCCGGCAGTAAACCGATGGAAACCAGTTTCCAGGCGTGGAAATTTGCTAAAGGCCTCTACCTGATACCGCTGTTTATGGTCTTCAATCCCGAGATCATCATTGGCGGCCCAGTGCCGGTGGTTATCTGGAACGGGGTGATTGCCATTCTGGCGTTAGGTGCCTTTGCAGCGGCGTTAGAGGGCTATCTGTTTACCAAAATGTCGTGGCTACCTCGCATCGCGATTACCGCCGCGATTTTTGGGGTGTTCTATCCCAATCTGATGACCGAGATCGCCGGTGTGGTGGTCATGATCGTCGCCATTGGCGCTAACTGGCTGGCCAGCAAGCGCGAAGCGCCTGCGACACCCGTTAGTGGTTAATCGTTAGGCGAACCTGCACTAACAGAAAAGGCCCGGAGAGATAATCTCCGGGCCTTTTGCTTGGTGGACCTTTTGCTAGGTGGACCTTTTTCTTGGTGGGCTACGGGATTGGCTGGGTTAGAAGATCGACTCAGCCGTGCCAGAACCCTGAGAGCCACTGGCTTCTTCCAGTTCGCGGCTGATGCGGCGCTGCTGGTAATCCGGTAAGTGATCTTGATGGAACAGCTCGCTAATACCGCCGGACTGGCCGTCCGCTAAGCGTTGGCCTGAGTCCGGGTCCACACGTGCGGTGACAATCGTCGCGGGGCGATCTGGTACCGCATTCGGCGTACCTTCCAAGGCATCACCCATGAACTCTACCCAAATAGGAAGCGCGGCCTGAGCCCCATATTCAGAAATGGTTTCGTTGCTGTCCTTACCGACCCATACCGTAGTGACTAGATTGCTGTTAAAGCCCGCAAACCAAGCGTCCCGCTGGCTATTCGTGGTACCGGTCTTGCCGACGATATCTTCACGGTTAAGGCTTAGCGCACCTCGGCCAGTGCCCGAGGTGACAACGTCACGCAGCATATCGCGCAGGATATAAACAGCCGCTGGGTCGGCCACTCGTTGGGCGATTGGGTATTCGCGGCCATCGATTTCCACCGTTTCCTGACCTTCGGCACAGCTAGGGCAGGCAACCTGTGGCGTGGCTTCATCGATCACTTCATTATCATCGTTACGGGTTACCCGCTCAATAAACCAAGGTGATACCTGAAAGCCGCCATTGGCGAGTACCGCGTAGGCGTTGGTCATCTCCATAGGCGTTAAGCTGGCGCTGCCGAGCGCCAGCGACAACCCATGGGGCAGCCGCTCTGAAGAGAAGCCGAAGCCTTCCAGGTAATTTATGGTGTGATCCAGCCCCATGGTCTGCAGTACACGGATAGTAACCAGGTTGCGCGAACGGGCGAGGGCTGGGCGTAAGCGCATTGGGCCTTGGAAATCGCGGCTAGAGTTGACCGGCCGCCACAAGGCGTTGCTGCCATCGTCGAGCACCACGGGCGAATCGTTAACGACGCTGGCGGCGTTCATCTCCCCATCTTCAAGGGCCGCTAAATAAATAAACGGCTTGAAGATAGAGCCTGACTGGCGCTGTGCCTGAACCGCGCGGTTGAACTTGCTGGCGTTAAAGTCGAAACCGCCCTGGAGTGCCAGAATAGCGCCGGTCTGCGGGTCTTGAGCGACCAGCGAGCCTTCAGCATCTGGCCGTTGAGAGAGGCGTAGTGAGCCGTCTTCACTCTCAATCACGCGAACCATATCGCCGCGTACTGCAATTTCCTCCGCCGAACTGGGCTCGGCACCGCGGCTACGCGGGCTCAGGTAAGGGCGTGCCCAGCTCAAGCCTTCCCAGGCGATGGTTTTTAGCCCACTGCTGCGGGTTAGCACCTGCATTTCGCGGCCGCTGCTCTCTACCACAATGGCGGGCTGGAGCAGACCATAGTTGGGCGTGCGCTCAAGCACCTGAACCCAGTTGCTGACGTCGCCATCGATCCCTTCAACTTCCGTTTGGCTACGCTGGGCGGCTTGGCGTGCAGTCTCACGAATCTCGGGAGATTCGGCAAGTTCCTCTTCGAGGCCTTGGGTTGCCGTTTGCTCCTGTGCTTCGACAAGGCTTGCGGCAATCTCACGCTGCTCTGGACCGCGCCAACCATGGCGAAGGTCGTAAGCAGTCAGTCCATTGGCCAGTGCTTGGCGAGCAAAGGGCTGCAGCTCGCTATTAATAGTGGTGTAAATCCGATAGCCGCCGGTGTACGCCTCATCGCCAAAGCGCTCTATCGCATACTGACGCGCCATCTCAGAGACATAGGCGGCCTCAACTTCAGCTTGGGTATAGTGACGACGGGCCGTGACAGGATCCTGAACCGCTACTTGGTAGGTCTCATCGTCGATATAGCCCAGTTCGCGCATGCGGAAAAGAATCCAGTTGCGTCGAATCAGCGAACGCTCAGAGTTAGCTAGCGGATTAAAGGCGGAAGGTGCCTTGGGCAGACCAGCTATCATGGCCGTTTGCGCCAGGCTAAGCTCAGCGAGCGGCTTGTCGTAATAGGTTTCTGCAGCAGCAGCGATGCCGTAGGCGCGATTGCCCAGGAAGATCTTATTCACGTAAAGCTCAAAGATCTCCTCTTTATTGAGCACCTTCTCCATTTGCAGCGCCAGCAGGATCTCGCGAATTTTACGCGTAAAGGTCTGGTCGAGCGTCAACATATAATTACGCGCAACCTGCATGGTGATGGTCGAACCACCGGACTGGATGGTGCCGCCACTCTGCACAAGCTCCACCGCGGCCCGGGCTAAGCCGCGCGGGTCAACACCAGCGTGGTCGAAATAGCTGGCATCTTCGGCAGCGATCAAGGCATTGATCATATCCTGCGGTATTTCATCATAATTGATCGCCATACGGCGCTCTTCGCCGAACTCACCAATCAATTTACCGTCTTGGGTAAAAATCCGCAGCGGAGTGTGTAGCTCAAAGTCCTGTAGTTGACGAACGTCGGGCAGCCCCGGCGCAAAGTAAATGGCGGCCCCCACCACGGCTAGGCCGGTGGCACCAACCAACGACACAATGAGGAAAAACAGCGACACAATAAGGGTTCGAAGAAACGTCATGTACGAAGAGCACCCTGGGAAGAATGAAAAGATCGGCATCTATATGGCCGTATCATGCAATTGGCAGCCATTATAGGAACCTGAGGCGGCGGCCACCAGTGTTGATATGCTGTAAGAGGGTTCGCGTGTGACACAACTAAAAATCATGTAACCTCAAACGACATGTGACAAACGGGCGACAAGCAGGCGGAGCCGAACCCCAATATGCGCTTTCTAAAATCTGGTAAAGGGTTGATCGGCGTCGATATTACCTCGGCGACCGTCAAGCTGCTTGAGCTTAAACAGTGCCACGATAATTACCAAGTAGAAAGCTATGCCGTGCGGCCTCTGCGAGAAGGGGCGGTCGTCGAACGGCGTATCCGCGATATTGATGACGTCGCCAGTGTACTTAGCCGTGCCGTGGAACATGCCAAACCCTCTACCCGCAAAGCGGCGGTGGCTGTTCCCGCCAGCGCCGCGATCACCAAAACGCTGAGCTTCCCTATCGGGTTAAGTGAAGAGGAGATCGAAGAGCGCATCGTGGCAGAATCCGACCGCCATATTCCGTTTCCGTTCAATGAAGTGGCGTTTGACTTTGAGTGCCTTGGCCCCGCGCCCTTTGACGATGAGCAGCAGCAGGTGGTGCTGGTTGCCTGCCGGCAGCAGGATGTGACGCAGCTCACCGACACGCTAGAGCGGGCTGGCTTAGAACCTGCGGCAGTGGACGTGGAAACCTTTGCCATGGAGCGTTCGCTTGCCGAATTGCGCCGCCAGCTAAAGGTGGAGAATGATCCCACCGCCTGCGTTGGGCTGGTGGATATTGGTGCCAATATGAATGCCTTCCACGTCGTCCGTGGAGGGCATATCGTCTATACCCGCGACACGGTGTTTGGCGGCCGCCAGCTCACCGATGCGATTCGCGACCGCTACGACTTGAGTATGGAGGAAGCGGGTTTCGCTAAAAAGCGCGGCGGGCTACCCGATGATTACCATGAGCGTGTACTCAACCCTTTTCTGGAAACCGTGGTGCAGCAGGTGGGGCGCTCCCTGCAGCTCTACTACACCGCCGGGCGTCAGCAAGAGGTGAAACATATCGTATTAGCGGGCGGTTCGAGTGTGATTCCAGGGCTTGCCGAGCGTATTGCTGAAGATAGCGGTATGTCGGTGACCATTGCCAACCCCTTCCAGCGTATGCGGGTGAATAAACGCTTAAATCTTCAGGCGTTAACCAACGATGCTCCGGCGATGCTAACCGCGGGTGGCTTGGCCATGAGGGTGAGTCAATGAGGGTTAGCCGATGAGTATGACGATTAACCTACTGCCCTGGCGGGAAGCGCAACGTGAACGTCGAACTCGCAAATTCTACGCCGTGGTGGCGGGCATGCTGGTGCTGGGCGTTGTCCTTGGCCTGCTGATCTCGCATTTTTACCAGCTCAAGCTGGCGGCCCAGCAGCAGCGTAATACCTACATTAGTGACCACATTGAGCGTCTTAATGCCGATATCGACGGCGTATCACGCTATGCAAGCGATGCCGAACGTTTAGGTGAACAGCTCGCGGTTTTTCAGGCGCTGCAGTCCGAACGAACGGATGCCGTGCAGCTCTTTAATGACGTGGCGGAGAGCGTGGCCAATGGCGTCATTTATCAACGCTTAGCGAAAAACGCTAATAACGTCAGCGTAACTGCGGTGGCAGGCAGTGAGCGCCAGGTTTCCGAGCAACTGCGCCGTATTGCCGCTCTGCCGGGGTTAGCTGTGCCTTCGCTCTCGGCGGTAGAGAGTGAGCAAAACGGCTCAGGCCGCGTATTTCGTTTTGATGTGGAGCAAACCGCCGCGGCGCTACCGCAAGGCGTCGAGGAGGCGCTTCCATGACGCTTAACCGCGAACAGTGGGCTATCGAGTGGCAGCGCCTGCGGGATGTCGACTGGCGGGAACTAGACGTTAAAGAGGCGGGCGGCTGGCCTTGGCTGTTAAAAGTGTTGAGCTGCTGCTTGGCAATGCTGGCGGCATTGTGTGTGATGATGTGGTTCGTGGTGAGTGAACAGCGCGAGGCCTTTATGGCCGCCCAGCGCCAAGAAGTCAGGCTATTGAGCGAATACCGCAGTAAAGCCTCGCAAGCGGCATTCTTGCCGGAAATGCGTGAGCAGTTGGCGACTCTGGAAGGGCAGATGGGGCGCTTGCGTACCATGCTCCCTACCGATGCGGAAATTCCCTCGCTGCTGGATAGCATTAGCGATGCCGCCGTCGATAACCGCCTGACCATTGAAACGATTCGGCTGCGTCCAACGCAAACCCAGACCCACTATGTCGAGCAACCGCTGGATATCCAGGTGCGGGGCGGCTATCACCAATTGGCGCGTTTTAGTGCCGACATTGCGTCTCTGCCCCGCATGGTGACCCAGCACGACTTTAGCCTGGAGCCCGTGGACAGTCGCGGCGACACGCTGCGTCTTTCGCTGTTAGCCCGCACCTACCGTTATGTGGAGGCGAGCGACCAACCCTCCTCCGAGGGGGCAGATTCGCGATGAGCGCTAAACAAACAATGCCGCTTGCGGTAAGGGCAATCTCAGCTGTCACTCTGGCGGCTTCAATGGCGATGCTTGTGGGCTGCGCGGACGCTGATTTAGCGCAGCTTGAAGGCACGCTGGCTGATATTCGTCGGTCCCCAGGCGGGCAGCCGCCGGTTATGGCTGTCGCGCTGCCCGAAAGCCAAGATTTATCCTACTTGTATAGCGATGGGCGTAGCCCCTTCTTGCCCCCCGACGCGATTGCCCCGGGCGGAGCCGATCGTAATGAGGGTGCTCTTGCACCTGACCAGCAGCGCACACAAGAGCCGCTGGAGCGCTTCTCACTGCAAGAACTGCGATTGGTCGGTACGATGCGTATGGGAGGGCGACAAGTGGCATTGATTGCATCACCGGATGGCAACGTGACAAGCGTGAAAGAGGGCAACTATATGGGCACTGACTATGGACGTATCGCCCAGATCAATGCGCAAGAAATACGCGTTACCGAGCGGGTGTTCACCCAGCGTGAAGGGTGGCAAGAGCGGCATGTGTCGCTAGTCATCAACGAAAACAACGAGTAAGCGGATAATAGCTCATGGCAGTTACAGCTTGGCGAATCACTCTCTACATGGCCATGGCCGCACTTTTTTCACTATTGCCCTCATTGGCCGCCGCTTCGGTGTTGACCGATATTGAAGTCCAGCCCACCGAAAACGGTGGCGCCCATCTGAATCTGCGTTTCACCGGCGGCGTGCCGGAGCTACGCAGCTACCGCCTGGACTCCCCGCCCCGAGTGACGCTGGATTTGGCAGCAACCCAGAGTGGTCTCGCTGGTCGGCGCATCAACGTTAATCGTCATGGTATCGAGCAGATTACCGCTCTGGAGGGCAATGGGCGCACGCGCTTGGTGGTCAATCTCAGCGAGTCGCAAGCGTTTACGTCTAGCGTGCTGGATGATCGTCTGCGTATTAGCTTTGATGCCGCCGCTAGCCGCTCTTCTACGCCATCGCCCGGTATCGCTTCAGCGGGGCTTGAAACCGACGAAGGGCCGCAAATTGAAAATATTGACTTCCGACGCGGCGCAGACGGTGCCGGACGGCTGATGGTCACCTTTGATCGCGATGGCGTTGAGGCAAACGTACGAGAAGGCGGCCCCGATCAAGTGATGGTAGATCTGCGCGATGTGGCGATTCCTGACTCGCTTAACCAGGTCTACGATGTCACCGACTTTGCGACTCCAATCACCCGGATTACGCCCCGCGCCAGCCAGGGCGCCACCCAGTTAGCGATCGCCACGCAGGGCGCTTATGCGATGATCTCCTCGCAAAGTGGCCGCACGCTGACAGTTGAAGTCCAGCCTGCCAGCCAGGAGTCACAACCCTCCCAGGCGACAGGTGAACGCTTCAACGGCGAGCGCTTGAGCCTTAACTTTCAGGATATCGAAGTGCGCTCTGTACTGGCCACGCTGGCCGAATTCACTGGGCTAAACTTAGTCGCCAGCGATAGCGTAACTGGGCGTGTGACGCTCAACTTAAACGATGTGCCCTGGGATCAGGCGCTGGCACTGATTCTGCAAAGCCAGCAGTTATCGAGTCGCGAGCAGGGCAATGTGATTGTCGTGGCGCCTGCCAGCGAGCTAGCTGATTTTGAACGCCAGGAGCTAGAGGCGCGCAACCAGCGTGAAACGCTCTCACCGCTAGTCACCGAGTTTATCGAGATTAAGTATGCCCGTGCCGAGGATTTAGCTCTGCTACTGCGCGGAGGCGACAGTGACGGTTTTGGGCTGCTCACCGAGCGGGGGCGCGTCAGCACTGATAACCGCACCAATACGCTGCTGGTGCAGGATACCGCCGACCAAGTGCGCGATATTGTGCGCACCATCGACCGCTTGGACGTCGCCGTCCGCCAAGTGCAAATAGAGGCGCGTATTGTTATCGCCCGAGACACCGCTTCCCGTGAACTGGGGATTAACTGGGGTATGTCGAGCACCCGAGGCTTTCAAGAGGAGGATAACGGCGCCTTCGGTCGACGCGATATCAACCCGGATGGCATTAACCGTGCCCGGGGGGGCTTGGCTGTGGATCTAGGCGCTGCCACAGGGCCAGGCACTGGCTTTAGTTTCGGCTATTTATCCGGCGATATCCTGTTGGATTTAGAGCTGCGCGCGCTGGAAAGCGAAGGCAAAAGCCAGACCATTTCACAGCCACGCATTATTACCGCCAACCAGCGTACCGCCAAAATTAGCCAGGGTGAAGAACGCGCCTTCCAGAGTGTCGATGGCAACGATAATCCGGATACCGAGTTCAAAGAGGCCGTACTTTCGTTGGAAGTGACCCCGCAGATTACCCCGGATAACCGTATTATTATGGATCTGGTGATTAAAAATGACAGTTTCCGGGAATCGGAGTTTGGCGGTGAACCGCCGATTGATACCAATACAATTGAGACCCAAGTGCTGGTAGATAACGGCCAAACGGTGGTGTTAGGCGGAATTTTGACCACCGAAGAGCTGCGCCAAATCGCCAAAACACCGCTTTTGGGGGATATTCCTTTGCTTGGTAGGCTGTTTCGCTATACCGAAGAGAGCAATGAAAAGGTAGAGTTGTTAGTCTTTATTACTCCACGACTCCTAGACGATGGCTTAACGGTTCGCTGATGCAGGATTTACCCAATTTATTTCTCATAGGCCCCATGGGGGCTGGCAAAAGCACCATTGGCCGCCTGTTGGCGGCTGAGCTTGCGCGTCCGTTTTACGACAGTGACCACGCCATCCAAGACCGCTGCGGGGCAGATATCCCGTGGATTTTTGATGTCGAGGGCGAACAGGGCTTTCGGCTGCGGGAAATTCATATGATAGATGAGTTAACCCAGCTCTCTCCGGTGGTGGTTGCCACTGGCGGCGGCGCGGTGCTGCGCGAAGAGAATCGCCGCGCCCTGCGCGAGCGCGGCACGGTGGTGTACCTGTTGACCACCGTTGACCAGCAGCTTAAGCGGACAGCGAAAGATCGTAACCGGCCACTATTGCAGTGCGCCAACCGCGAACAGGTGCTTAACGATATGTTTGCCCAGCGCGATCCGCTCTATCGCGCCACCTCGGATATTGCCGTGCGCACCGACCGGCGCAGTCCGCGAGCGGTGGTCAATGAGATCCTACGCCGGGTGCATCGGCTGGTGGACCCACTCGAGCCCTCATCACCGTCGGCTGGAACGCTTAACCATAAGGTATCGCAATGATCTCGACAGCCAGCGCGCAACACACCCTTCATGTTGCTTTAGACGAGCGCAGCTACCCGATTCGTATTGGCACCGGACTGATTGGCCAGGCCGATGTACTGACCCCGTACTTGGCCGGACAACAAGTGATGGTGGTGACCAACGAGACCATCGCGCCGCTCTACCTGGAAAAGCTATGCGCTAGCTTGCCGGATCATCTCGAGGTGCGCACGGTGGTGCTCCCCGATGGCGAGCAGTATAAAACCATCGAGCTGGTCAGCCGTATTTGGGACGCGCTGCTAGAGGCCGGGTTTAACCGCCGCTGCACGCTGATCGCCTTAGGCGGCGGGGTGATTGGCGATATGGTCGGCTATGCCGCCGCTTCCTACCAGCGCGGTGTGGCGTTTATCCAGGTGCCCACCACGCTGCTTTCCCAGGTGGATTCGTCGGTAGGGGGGAAAACCGGCGTTAACCATCCACTGGGTAAAAACATGATTGGCGCTTTCTGGCAGCCCAAAGCTGTACTGGTGGATATTGATACGCTTAAGAGCCTGCCCCGTCGCGAGCTCTCCGCCGGGCTTGCCGAGATCATCAAGTACGGCTTGATTCGTGACGAAGTGTTTTTAAGCTGGCTGGAAGCCAATATGGCCGAGCTGCTCAGCGTGGAACCTGAGGTAGTCGCAGAAGCCATTGCGCGCAGTTGCCAAATCAAAGCGGATATCGTTGCCGAAGATGAAACCGAGCAGGGCGTACGTGCGCTGCTTAACCTGGGGCACACCTTTGGTCACGCCATTGAGGCGCACCAGGGCTACGGCAACTGGCTACACGGCGAAGCCGTAGGCGCGGGTATGGCCATGGCAGCGACGCTTTCCCGACGCTTAGGCTGGATCACCGATGCAGCGCTAGCACGTAGTTTGGCGGTGATTGAGAGCGCAGAGCTACCGTTAGCGGCGCCGGCGAATATGTCCAGCGATGACTTTTTAACCCGTATGCGGCTGGATAAGAAGAATATCGATACCCGACTGCGCCTGGTGCTGCTTAACGCCCTGGGCGATGCCTGCGTCAGCGATGCAACACCCGTTGATGTTCTCCGCACGCTGCTGGACGATTACCCGCGCCGCTAAATAACGATATCTGCGATCTAGCGGCGTTACTTAGTTAAGCGTGACTTAGTTAAGCGTGATCTAGTTAAAAGAGCCCGGCCCTCATTAGACGCCTAGTAAAACCAGGCGTGCTAATGAGGGCCGTTTTGCGTGCGCACAGCGTTATTTTCAGCCAAGTAGTAGAACAGTGTTTCTATATAATCCGTATGCCTTATGCGCTATCGGCATGGGTGTGTGAGCGCTATTTAGACTAAAGTTTAATGGAAAATAAAAAGCGTTAAAATAGCGTTTTATATAATCACAAGTGTTTGAAGTATATGTGTTTTTTTCTTGAATGAGAATGCAAATACAGGATTTGAAAAGAGTTTCTCTAACGTTACAGGTGCCAAGAGATTGCGCAAAGTGGCTACCAATCGCTATGCTGACCGGCCATTTTGTTGCGGCAGCGAACGTGGGAAGCACACCATTCTGGGCAGGTTATTAGCACTATAAAAAAAGAAAAACCGTCCTTTATACCATAAGAACGCTGCTAAAAAAATACGCTGACTAGTAGAGGCACGCCCATGAATAGAGGTCTTCACCAGCCTGGCGAGTTTCGCGATAACTGTGGTTTTGGCCTGATTGCCCATATGGAAGGCCAGGCTAGCCACGACTTGCTGAAAACTGCCATTGAATCTTTGACCTGCATGACCCACCGGGGCGGTATCGCTGCCGACGGAAAGACCGGCGACGGCTGTGGTTTGCTACTTAAAATGCCCACGCCTTTTATGCAGGAACTAGCCAAAGAGGCGTTTGATACCGAGCTGGGCGATCGCTTTGCCGTGGGCGTGGTATTTCTACCCAACGACGATGCCCGTGAAGCACGTGCCCGCGACACCCTAACCCGCGAGCTTGAAGCGCGTGGCCTTAACGTGCTGGGTTGGCGCGATGTGCCAACCGATTCCAGTGTGTGTGGCCCTATGGCGTTGGACTGTCTGCCACGTATTCGTCAGCTATTTGTGCAGCCGGGCAACGGCGAACACTTCGACGTTGACCTCTTCATGGCTCGCCGCCGCGCTGAACAAGCGCTGCGCGATGAAGAGGACTTCTACGTCGCCTCGCTGTCGTCAGAAGTGGTCTCCTATAAAGGCTTGGTGATGCCAGAAGACCTACCGGCGTTCTACCAGGACTTGAACGACCCGCGCCTGGAAACCGCTATCTGCGTTTTCCACCAGCGTTTCTCCACCAATACCGCCCCCCGCTGGCCGCTGGCGCAGCCGTTCCGCCTGTTGGCGCACAACGGCGAGATCAACACCATCGAAGCCAACCGTGGTTGGGCGAACTCACGTAAAGCCAACTTTGTTAACGAGCGACTGCCGGATATCGCCGAGCTGGACGAGATCGTCAATACCACCGGCTCCGACTCCTCCAGTATGGATAACATGCTGGAAGTGCTGCTCACCGGCGGCATGGAGCTGCACCGTGCGGTCCGCATGATGGTGCCGCCCGCCTGGCAGAACGTCGAAACCATGGACGCCGAGCTGCGCGCCTTCTACGAATACAACTCCATGCATATGGAGCCATGGGACGGCCCCGCGGGCGTGGTCATGACCGACGGCCGCCAGGCGGTATGCATGCTTGACCGTAACGGCTTGCGCCCGGCGCGCTGGGTAATTACCAAGAATGGCTATATCACCCTGGCGTCGGAAATCGGCACCTACGGCTATAAGCCTGAAGACGTGGTCGCAAAAGGCCGCGTTGGCCCTGGGCAAATGCTCGCCGTGGATACTCAGACCGGCGAGGTGTTGCACACTAGCGATATCGATGAGCGGCTGAAATCTGCCTACCCCTATAAGCGTTGGTTAAAGCAGGAAGCCAACTATTTGGAGTCGGCGCTCACCGAGCTGGCGCGTTTCCAAAACATGGACAGCAATGCGCTGAACGTGCAGCAGAAGATGTTCCAGATTAGCTTTGAAGAGCGCGACCAGGTGCTGCGCCCACTGGCAGAAAGCGGTCAGGAGGCCGTTGGCTCAATGGGCGACGATACGCCCATGGCGGTGCTGTCGAGCCGTCCGCGCCTGTTGACCGACTACTTCCGCCAGAAATTCGCCCAGGTCACCAACCCGGCGATTGATCCGCTGCGTGAAGCGATCGTGATGTCGCTGGAAACCTGCTGCGGCGCGGAGCTGAATGTTTTTAAAGCCACGCCTGAGCATGCTCACCGTTTGATTTTGACCACGCCGGTATTGTCGCCGCGCAAATTTACCGCGCTGGTGAGTCAGGACGATCCGGCATTTGCCAGCTATACGCTGTCGCTGGGCTACGACCCTGAGCAGCAGAGCCTGCACCAGGCGCTCAAAGCGCTGTGTGACGAAGCCGAAGCCCAAGTGCGCGCCGGTAAAGTCATTCTGGTGCTCACCGATGCAGAGCTGGCGAAAGGGCTTATTCCTATTCAGGCCGCTCTGGCAGTGGGTGCCGTACACTCTCACTTAGGCCGTTTGGCGCTACGCCCCAATGCCAATATCGTGGTGGAAACCGGTTACGCGCGGGATGCTCACCAAATGGCGGTGCTGTTTGGCGTGGGGGCCACGGCGGTGTATCCGTGGCTGGCCTATCAGGTCATGGCGGATATGCACCGCACCGGCGAGCTGACCGGTAACCCAGCGGATGGCCGCGAGAACTACCGTAAAGGCCTGCAGAAAGGCCTGTTCAAGATCCTGTCCAAGATGGGCATCTCGACGCTGGCTTCCTACCGTGGCTCAATGCTGTTCGAAGCCGTGGGTCTGGCGGATGAAGTAATGGATATGTGCTTTGTCGGTATGGCGTCGCGCATCCAGGGCACTGGCTTCGCCGAGCTGCAGATGCAGCAGGCACTGCTGGCCAAAGATGCCTGGATTCCCCGCAAAGGCATCTCTCAAGGCGGCATGTTCAAGTACGTGCACGGTCACGAGTACCACGCCTATAACCCCGATGTGGTGATGTCGCTGCAAGCGGCGGTTCAGGAAGGCAGCTACACCAAGTGGAAGAAATTCGCCCAGTTGGTGAATGAGCGGCCGGTCGCCACCATTCGCGATTTGCTCAAGCTCAAGCCTGTAGAAACGCCGCTTTCATTGGATGAAGTAGAGCCGGTAGAAGAACTGCTGCCGCGCTTTGATAGCGCTGGCATGTCGCTGGGCGCGCTGTCGCCGGAAGCCCACGAAGCACTGGCCCAGGCCATGAACGAGGCGGGCGGTCGCTCCAACTCCGGCGAAGGGGGTGAAGACCCGTCGCGCTACGGCACGGTTCGCAGCTCCAAGATCAAGCAAATCGCCTCCGGTCGTTTTGGCGTAACGCCTCATTATCTGGTCAATGCGGAAGTGCTGCAGATCAAAGTCGCCCAGGGCGCCAAGCCCGGTGAGGGCGGTCAACTGCCCGGCGGTAAAGTGAACGAACTGATTGCTCGGTTGCGCTATGCGGTGCCCGGCGTGACGCTGATTTCGCCACCGCCGCACCACGATATTTACTCTATCGAGGATTTGGCCCAGCTGATTTTTGACCTAAAACAGGTCAACCCAGAGGCCCAGGTATCGGTGAAGCTGGTTTCCGAGCCGGGTATCGGCACGATCGCCACTGGCGTGGCCAAGGCCTATGCGGATCTGATTACTGTCTCCGGCTACGATGGTGGCACAGCGGCGAGTCCGCTGACCTCGATCAAGCACGCTGGTTCGCCCTGGGAATTGGGGCTGCCGGAAGTGCACCAAGCGCTGCGTATCAACGGCCTGCGCGACAAGATTCGCCTGCAGACTGACGGCGGCCTGAAAACCGGCTTAGACGTTGTTAAAGCCGCGATTCTGGGGGCTGAAAGTTTTGGCTTTGGTACCGCGCCGATGGTGGCGTTGGGCTGTAAGTACCTGCGCATTTGCCACCTCAATAACTGCGCCACCGGTGTTGCCACCCAGGATGATTTCCTGCGCGGCGAGCATTTCCGCGGCACTGTGGATATGGTCAAAAACTACTTCCGCTTTATTGCCGAAGAAGTGCGCGAGCTGATGGCGGCGCTGGGCGTGCGCCAGCTCACCGACTTGATTGGGCGTACCGACCTGCTGGAAGTGCTGGAAGGCAATACCGCTTCCCAGCGTAAGCTCGACTTAACGCCGCTGCTGGCCAATGATTTTGTGCCCAAAGACGCACCGCAGTTCTGTAACGTCAGCCGCAACGTGCCTCACGATCCCGGTGCCAAAAACCAGGAAGTGCTGGCAGCGTTGAAGGACGCTATCGACAATCAGTCAGGCGGTGAGTTTGATTTCACCATCACCAACTGCGACCGCAGCGTGGCCGCGTTAACGTCCGGCGCCATCGCCAAGCGCTATGGCGAAGAGGGTTTGGAAGCGACACCGATCACTGCCCGCTTTACCGGGGTGGCGGGGCAGAGCTTCGGGGTGTGGAACGCCCGTGGCCTGAACCTCTACCTGGAAGGCGATGCCAACGATTATGTCGGCAAAGGCATGAACGGCGGCAGTATCGTGATCGTGCCGCCCAAAGTCAGCCAGTTTGAAAGTCATAAAACCGCCATTATCGGCAACACCTGCTTGTACGGCGCAACGGGCGGCACGCTGTTTGCGGCCGGTACCGCGGGTGAACGCTTTGCCGTGCGTAACTCCGGCGCTTCCGCGGTGATTGAAGGCGCGGGCGACCACTGCTGCGAGTATATGACCGGCGGCCTGGTCTGTGTGCTCGGCGAAACTGGGGTGAACTTCGGCGCAGGGATGACCGGCGGGTTTGCCTATGTGTTGGATGAAGAGCGCACCTTTGTGGACAAGTACAACCACGAGCTGGTCGAAATTCATCGCGTTAACACAGAGGCGATGGAGGCGTATCGTCGTCACCTGCGTGAAATGATCGAAGCCTATGTGACCGCGACGGGTTCCGCACGTGGGGCGGCGATTTTAGAAGACTTCAGCGACTATGCGCGCCACTTCTGGCTGGTTAAGCCAAAAGCGGCCAGCTTAGGAAGTTTGCTGGATCAGTCTCGGCGTCAGCCGCAATAACCCGCTTATGCCCCTCACGCTGACAGGAGAGAGATCATGGCTAACCGTTTAAATAACGATTTTCAGTTTGTCGATGTGGGTCGTAAAGACCCTCAGAAAAAAGATGCCCGCGCCCGTGCCAAAGAGTTCGCGGAAATTTACGAACCGTTCAAACCATCTGACGCGGCCAGTCAGGCGCACCGCTGCCTGCATTGCGGTAACCCGTACTGCGAGTGGAAGTGCCCGGTACACAACTACATTCCCAACTGGCTGCAGCTGGTGGTGGAAGGCAACATTATTGAAGCCGCCGAGCTTTCCCACAAAACCAACTCGCTGCCCGAAGTGTGTGGCCGCGTGTGCCCCCAGGATCGCCTGTGCGAAGGCGACTGTACGCTCAATGACGGTTTTGGTGCGGTAACCATTGGCTCGGTGGAGAAGTACATCACCGACACGGCGTTTGCCATGGGCTGGCGTCCGGATATGTCCCACGTCACCTGGACCGACAAAAAAGTCGCCATTATCGGCGCAGGCCCGGCAGGCTTGGGTTGTGCCGATATTCTGGCCCGCAACGGCGTTAAGCCGGTAGTATTTGATAAGTACCCGGAAATCGGTGGTCTGCTGACCTTTGGTATTCCCGAGTTCAAGCTGGAAAAAAGCGTGATGGAGCGCCGTCGGGCGGTCTTTGAAGAGATGGGTGTCGAATTCCGCCTGAATACTGAAATCGGCACCGACATCGAGTTTGAGACCTTGATGCAGGAGTACGACGCGGTGTTCCTGGGTATGGGCACGTATAAATATATGGAAGGCGGCTTCCCCGGCGAAGATCTGCCGGGCGTTTACAAGGCGCTCGACTTCCTGATTGCCAACGTTAATCGCTGCCTGGGGTTCGAAAAAGACCCTAACGACTATATCTCCATGGAAGGCAAGCGCGTGGTGGTGCTGGGCGGCGGTGATACAGCGATGGACTGTAACCGTACTTCCATTCGCCAAAACGCCGCCAGCGTCTCCTGTGCGTACCGTCGTGATGAAGGCAACATGCCGGGCTCGCGCCGTGAAGTCGCCAATGCCCGTGAAGAGGGCGTGGAGTTTTTGTTCAACCGTCAGCCAGTCGCAGTCGTCGGTGAAGAAAAGGTCGAAGGCGTGAAGGTAGTACGCACTCGCTTGGGTGAGCCGGACGAAAATGGTCGTCAGCGCCCTGAAGTGGTGCCGGGCTCTGAAGAGATCATTGCGGCGGACGCCGTGGTGATCGCCTTCGGTTTCCAGGCCAGCCCCGCGCCCTGGTTCGATAGCTCTAATATCCAAGTTGACGAGCGTGACCGCGTCACTGCGCCGGAGCACGGTCAGTACGCTTTCCAAACCAGCAATGAAAAAATCTTTGCCGGTGGCGATATGGTGCGCGGCTCTGACTTAGTGGTCACGGCGATTTACGAAGGTCGTCAGGCAGCGGAAGGTATTTTGGATTACCTGGGTGTGTAAAAACGCTGCCTTTATAGGCTTCATGTCATCGCGAGCGAAGCGTGGCGATCTGGGTTAGATTGCCGCGTCGCTGCACTCCTCGCAATGACAAGGCGCGATGCTATAGCTAAATGTCATCGCGAGCGAAGCGTGGCGATCTGGGTTAGATTGCCGCGTCGCTGCACTCCTCGCAATGACAAGGCGCGATGCTATAGCTAAATATCATCGCGAGCGAAGCGTGGTGATCTGGGTTAGATTGCCGCGTCGCTGCACTCCTCGCAATGACAAGGCGCGATGCTATAGCTAAATATCATCGCGAGCGAAGCGTGGTGATCTGGGTTAGATTGCCGCGTCGCTGCACTCCTCGCAATGACAAGGCGCGATGCTATAGCTAAATATCATCGCGAGCGAAGCGTGGTGATCTGGGTTAGATTGCCGCGTCGCTGCACTCCTCGCAATGACAAGGCGCGATGCTATAGCTAAATATCATCGCGAGCGAAGCGTGGTGATCTGGGTTAGATTGCCGCGTCGCTGCACTCCTCGCAATGACAGGACGCGATGCTTCAGCTAAATGTCATCGCGAGCGAAGCGTGGCGATCTGGGGTTAGATTGCCGCGTCGCTGCGCTCCTCGCAATGACAGAGCACGATACTTCAAAATGACAGTGCGTACTTTATGCAGTTCAGTTCAAATTGAGCCTTAGGTCGTAATCTGCTAGTCTGTCGACCCATCCTGGCGTGGCTTTCTGCCGTGCCTTCTGATCATGATTCGACAGGTTATCCATGACACGATATATCTTCGTGACCGGCGGCGTTGTGTCCTCTCTTGGCAAGGGCATCGCCTCCGCCTCGCTTGCGGCGATTTTAGAGGCCCGCGGCCTTAAGGTCACCATGCTCAAGCTCGACCCGTATATCAACGTGGATCCGGGCACCATGAGTCCCTTCCAGCACGGTGAGGTGTTCGTCACAGAAGATGGCGCCGAAACCGACCTTGATCTCGGTCATTACGAGCGCTTTATTCGCACCAAAATGACCCAGCGCAACAACTTTACGACCGGTCGTGTCTACGAGAACGTACTGCGTAAAGAGCGCCGTGGCGACTATCTAGGCGGCACCGTTCAGGTCATTCCGCATATCACCGACGAGATTAAAGAACGCGTTTACGCTGGTGGTGAAGGCTTTGATGTGGCGCTTGTGGAGATCGGCGGTACGGTCGGTGATATCGAATCGCTGCCATTCCTTGAGTCGATTCGCCAAATTCGAAGTGAGCAGGGTGCTAACCGCGCACTGTTTATGCACCTGACTCTTGTGCCCTACATCAAGACGGCGGGTGAGACCAAAACCAAACCGACCCAGCACAGTGTTAAAGAGCTGCGTTCGATTGGTATCCAGCCGGATATTTTGATTTGCCGCAGCGAAGTTGAACTGGAAGAGAGCGAGCGCCGCAAAATCGCCCTGTTCACCAACGTCGAAGAGCGTGCAGTGGTACCGCTTCAGGATGCCGATACGATTTATCGCATCCCGCTGATGCTCCACGAGCACGGCTTAGACGAGATCGTTTGCGATAAGCTGCGCCTTGAAGCGCCTGAAGCCGATCTCTCCGAGTGGGTGAAGGTGCTAGACGCTAAGCTCAACCCCCTCAAGTCGGTCAGCATCGCCATGGTAGGTAAATACATGGAGCTGCTGGATGCCTATAAGTCGCTCAACGAAGCGCTGATTCACGCCGGCATCCAAGGCCGCATCAAGGTCAACGTCGACTATATTGATTCTGAAGACATTGAGCACCACGGCACTGAGCGCTTGGCGGGTAAAGACGCCATTCTGGTGCCCGGCGGCTTTGGCGAACGCGGCGTAGAGGGCAAGATTATGGCCGCTCAATTCGCTCGGGAAAACAGTGTGCCGTATCTGGGTATTTGCTTGGGTATGCAGGTGGCGGTGATTGAATTTGCCCGTAACGTGGCAGGCTGGAACGACGCCAACTCTACCGAGTTCACCCACAATACCCAGCACCCGGTAGTAGGTTTGATCACCGAGTGGCTAAGCCCAGAAGGCAAAGTCGAGCTGCGCGATGCGGCGTCTGATTTAGGCGGTACCATGCGTTTAGGTGGTCAGGTGTGCCATTTGGCATCGGGCACCAAAGCGCGCGAAGCCTACGGCTCGGATGAAATTGTTGAGCGCCATCGTCACCGCTTTGAGGTTAATAATCAGTTTATCGATGAGCTTGAAAAGGCGGGTTTGGTTATCTCTGGCAAGAGTGTCGACCAGTCGCTGGTTGAAGTCATCGAGCTTGCTGACCACCCTTGGTATGTAGCCTGCCAGTTCCACCCAGAGTTCACGTCTACTCCGCGTGACGGTCATCCGCTTTTCTCGGGCTTTGTGAATGCGGCGTTGGAGCACAAGACAGCGCGCAGTCGCGCCCAGGCGAATGCGCAGGAATAAGAGGGCAAAAGCATGGCTTCTCAAGAACGATCTCAAGATAGATCACAAGAGCGTCATATTAACGTTGCCGGCTTAACCGCCGGCAATTCCTTGCCGCTAATGCTGCTGGGCGGCATGAACGTGCTGGAGTCTGCGGAGCTTGCCGACGAAGTCGCCCAAGCCTACGTTACGGTGACTCAGAAGTTGGGCATGCCCTACGTTTTCAAGGCTAGCTTTGATAAAGCCAACCGCAGCTCAATCAACTCCTACCGGGGCCCGGGACTTGAGAAAGGCCTGCAGATCCTGGCCGATATAAAAGCCCGCCACAACGTGCCCATCATCACCGATGTACACGAGCCCTGGCAGGCGGAAGCGGCGGCTGAAGTCGCCGATATTATCCAGCTACCCGCTTTTTTGGCCCGCCAAACCGATTTGGTGGTTGCCATGGCCAAAACCGGTGCGGTCATCAATATCAAAAAGCCGCAGTTTTTGGCGCCCCATGAAATGCGCCATATCCTCAGCAAGTTTCAGGAGGCGGGTAACGACCAGCTAATGCTTTGTGAGCGTGGCTCAAGCTTTGGTTACAACAACCTGATTGTTGATATGCTCGGTTTTGGTGATATGAAGCAAACCGGCTACCCGGTAGTTTTTGATGTCACCCATGCACTGCAGCGCCCCGGTGGGCGCGCCGACAGCGCTGACGGCCGCAGAGCCCAGGTGGCCGAATTGGCTCGCGCGGGTGTGGCTGTCGGCCTTGCAGGGCTATTTTTAGAGGCTCATCCTGATCCTGATAACGCCAAGTGCGATGGCCCCTGTGCACTGCCACTGGATCAGCTAGAGCCGTTTTTGACCCAGCTAGCCCAGTTGGATGCGCTGGTTAAAGGGTTTGAGCCGCTAACGATTCGCTAAGCAGGACGTTATATTAATAATTTTATCCGACCTACCGTAAAGGAAACTGCCATGACCAAAATTGTTGCTATCAGTGCGTTGGAAGTGCTGGATTCGCGTGGAAACCCGACCGTGCAGGCGCACGTACGCCTTGCCAGTGGTGCTGTCGGCGAAGCCTGTGCCCCCAGCGGTGCCTCAACCGGTTCCCGGGAAGCGTTAGAGCTGCGTGACGGCGATAAGTCGCGTTACCTTGGCAAAGGCGTGCTGAAAGCAGTCGATGCGGTCAATGGCAAAATTCGTGATGCGCTGCTGGGTATGGATGCACGTGACCAGCGTGGCCTGGACGATGCGATGCTGGCGCTGGACGGCACTGAGAACAAAGCGAACCTGGGCGCTAATGCCATTTTAGCCGTTTCTCTGGCAGCGGCTAAAGCAGCCGCTAACGCCAAAGGCGTACCCCTCTACGCCCATATTGCCGAACTCTACGGTCAACCTGGCCAGTACAGCATGCCGGTACCGATGATGAACATCATTAACGGCGGTGAGCACGCGGATAATAACGTCGATATCCAAGAGTTTATGGTGCAGCCAGTGGGCGCGCCTAACTTCCGCGAAGGGCTGCGTATGGGCGCGGAAATTTTCCACTCGCTGAAGAAAGTGCTCTCAGCGAAAGGCCTCTCCACCTCCGTTGGCGACGAGGGCGGCTTTGCACCTAACCTGGCATCGAACGCCGATGCGCTAGCGGTGATTAAGCAGGCCGTTGCTGATGCAGGTTACGCCTTGGGTAAAGACGTTACCCTGGCGCTAGATTGTGCTTCGTCTGAGTTCTATAAAGACGGCCAGTACAACCTTTCCGGTGAGGGCAAAAGCTACGATGCTCAGGGCTTTACTGATTACCTGGCAGGCCTGTGCGCCGATTATCCGATCGTGTCCATCGAAGATGGTATGGATGAATCGGATTGGGCGGGTTGGAAAGCGCTGACGGATAAGCTGGGTGATAAAGTACAGCTGGTGGGCGATGACCTGTTTGTCACTAATACCAAGATTCTCAAGCGCGGTATCGATGAGCAGATCGGTAACTCTATCCTGATCAAGTTCAACCAGATCGGCTCGCTTTCCGAGACGCTGGATGCCATCAAGATGGCCCAGGATGCGGGCTTTACCGCCGTTATTTCACACCGCTCCGGTGAAACCGAAGATACCACCATTGCTGATTTGGCGGTGGGCACCTGCGCAGGTCAGATTAAAACGGGCTCACTGTGCCGCTCTGATCGGGTTGCCAAGTACAACCGTTTGCTGGTGATTGAAGCGGAACTGGGTGATGTGACCTACCCAGGCTTGAAAGCCATTAAAGGGCAGTAAAACGCCGATATCGAGCGAATTTTGAGAGCTGTTTGTAAGAGATGTCTCAAGATTTTGTAAGAGATATCTTACAAATACCGACGAGAATCGCTTGGTTTAGGGTAAGAAATAACCTAATCCACCGCTAATTTAAATTTAAGTATTTGTTTATAAAATGTTTTTTAAAAAAAGGCGAGTCCCTAAGACTCGCCTTTTTGCATTTTGGCCTTGTTGAGAAGCCGCTGTGATCTGCCACAATGCGCTCAGGACAAGGGGAGGCAAGGACGCTTTAGTCAGGATGCAGCGGGATGTAAGGTCAGATGCGTCGGGTGATACAGTGAGGTGAGCCCCGGCAAGGAAGTCATCTGAGGAGGCTGATCCAGGGAGTGGTCAGAGGAAGTGCTTGGAGCGGGCGGCCTACGGGCCGCTTTTTTTTGCCCGCGATTTGGGAACACATTTTTGACGACACACTTTCGGCGACACAATAAAAAAACCAGCGCTAATTTAAAATAAGCGCTGGTTTTAAAGAGAAGCATTGATTAGCGCGATGCTTAGCGCTCTAGTTTCTCCAGCTTTCCAGGCTTGCCATCCCACTCTTCGGCATCCGGCAGCGGATCCTTTCGTTCGGCAATGTTCGGCCATACTTCTGCCATTTCAGCATTAATCTCGATAAAGGCCTCCTGCCCATCCGGCAACTCATCCTCTGAGAATATCGCCTCGGCGGGGCACTCAGGCTCGCACAGCGCGCAGTCGATACACTCGTCAGGATGAATGACCAGGAAGTTTGGGCCCTCGTAAAAACAGTCGACCGGGCAGACTTCCACACAGTCGGTGTATTTGCACTGGATGCAGTTCTCGGTAACGACAAACGTCATCTTGCTATCCCTCTTGCAGGGCTGGGTAACTTCCAGCCATGGTCAATCGTGAATGGTTATAAATCAGCCGTTTTTTATAAGCTAAAAGTTTGAGCGACATTCTAGAGGTGCGCCTACCTGGCGGCAAGCGCCATGTGGCTTTCCTTGCTGTAAGCACCATTAGAGCAGGTCTCGCCACTGATACAACAGCTCTAAAGCTTCCCGCGGCGTTAAGTCATCCATATCGACATTTTCCAATGCCTCAGCCACCGGATGCGGCGCAGCGGCGAACAGGTCGTTTTGCTGGGGCGTGGTCCGCGGCGCCTGTGCTGTGTTATCCACATCGCGCTGTTCCAGGCTCATCAGCTTCTCACGAGCCCGCTTAATCACATGGCTTGGGACACCCGCCAACTGGGCCACCTGTAAGCCGTAGCTTTGGCTGGCGGGGCCCGCCTCAATGCGGTGCATAAATACAATGCTATCGCCATGTTCAGTCGCCGTTAGGTGGATATTGGCCACCCCTTCCATATGTTCCGGCAGCGCCGTCATTTCAAAGTAGTGGGTCGCAAACAGCGTTAGTGCGCGCCCTTTCGCCAAATACTCTGCACTTGCCCAGGCCAGCGACAAGCCGTCAAAGGTGCTGGTGCCGCGGCCAATTTCATCCATCAAAATCAAGCTTTGCTGAGTAGCATTGTGGAGGATGTTCGCGGTTTCGGTCATCTCGACCATAAAGGTAGAGCGGCCACCAGCCAAATCGTCCGATGAGCCAATGCGGGTAAATATCCGATCCAATGGGCCGATCACAGCGGCATCGGCGGGCACAAAGCTGCCGCAGTGGGTGAGAAGGGCGATGAGAGCCGTCTGGCGCATATAGGTCGATTTGCCGCCCATATTGGGGCCGGTGATAATCAACATATGCTGGTCAGGATTGAGCATCACGTCGTTGGGTACAAAGGGCGTCTCGCTTACCTGCTCAACCACGGGATGCCGTCCAGCCTCAATTTGAATGCCGGTGGTTTCGCTAAGCATTGGACGTACCCAGTTCAGCGCCTCGGCGCGCTCAGCAAAGGCGCACAGTACGTCCAGTTCCGCCAGCGCTTGCGAGGTGCTCTGCAGCGCGTGAAGGCTTTCATTGAGATCGCCAAGCAGGCGGTCGTAGAGCCATTTTTCCCGAGTGAGGGCGCGAGATTTAGCGGAGAGCGCCTTGTCTTCAAACTCTTTGAGCTCGGGAATAATAAACCGCTCGGCATTTTTAAGCGTCTGGCGGCGAATATAGTCGGCGGGCGCCTGCTGGGCTTGTGAACGGGGCAGTTCGATAAAGTAGCCGTGTACCCGGTTGTAGCCCACTTTGAGATTGGCAAGGCCTGTACGCTCGCGCTCGCGAAGCTCTAGCTGAATAAGATAGTCCCCGGCATTTTCGGCCATGCCGCGGTGCTCATCGAGCTCAGCGTCAAATCCATCGGCAATTACCCCGCCATCGCGGATCACCACCGGAGGGTTCTCGACCAGCGCGCGTCTTAGTGTGTCGGCCATTTCTGGGTAGGGGCGAATATGCGGGCGTAGGTTATCCAAGGCGCTACCGCTTTCTACTTCGCTAAGCTGCTGTTCCAGTTCCGGGAGCGTTATCAGTGCATCCCGCAGCCGTGCCAGGTCGCGCGGGCGGGCGCTATACAGCGCCACACGGGCCAGAATGCGCTCCACGTCGCCCACCGCGCTCAACGTTTCGCGCAGTGGCATATACGCTGCATCCAGACTCAATAGCGCCACCCCCGCATGGCGGGCCTGGACTATCTCGCGTTGACGCAGCGGGCGATTGAGCCAGCGCTTGAGCAGCCGCGAACCCATGGCGGTGGTGCAGGTATCCAGCACGCTGGCCAGAGTGTTGTCGCTACTGCCGCCAAGGTTGAGATCAATTTCCAGGTTGCGTCGGCTGGCAGCATCAATCACCACCGCGTCGTCGCGGTTCTCAACGCTGATCGCGGTAACGTGGGGCAGTCGCGAGCGCTGGGTGTCACGGGCGTAATCAATCAATACCCCCGCGGCAATCAGTGCGGTGGTTAAGTGCGCGCAGCCAAAGCCGCGTAAATCCTGCACTTCAAACTGGTCGCAGAGGCTGCGGGTAGCGCTTTCCAAGTCGAACAACCACTCGCCCTGGCGGCGCAGGCTGCGTTTCTGCGACCAGGCCTCGGGTAGCGTTAGGCTTTCGGGTACCAGCAGCTCGGCCGGGGAGAGACGCGTCAGCTCGGCGAGCATTTCGGCTTCGCTGTCTACTTCCAGTACGTTGAAGCGGCCGCTGGAGAGTTCCAGCCAGGCAAGGCCCCAGCTCTCTTTTCCGGGCGAAACGGATACCAGCACGTTGTCGCGGCGCGCATCAAGCAGTGCTTCATCGTGGAGCGTGCCGGGGGTGACGATACGCACCACCTGTCGATCAACAGGCCCTTTGCTGGTCGCGGGGTCGCCAATTTGCTCACAGATAGCCACCGACTCGCCACCAGCGACGAGGCGGGCCAGATAGCCTTCAGCGCTATGATAAGGTACACCCGCCATCGGGATCGGTTTGCCGCCTGACTGTCCGCGCTGGGTGAGGGTAATATCCAGTAGCGCGGCGGCGCGCTTGGCGTCGTCGAAAAACAGTTCGTAAAAATCCCCCATGCGGTAGAACAGCAGTACCTCGGGGTGCTCGCGCTTGATCTTTAAATATTGCGTGATCATTGGCGTGTTAGGGGGAATGGCCTGTGACATGGGCGTCCTGATTGAGCAATTTCTTTGAGAAAGCTAAACGCAGTATTCTACGCTGAACAGACGACTCACTTGAAGGAGCGACGATAGTGCCCAGCGAAACTAGCCTGAAAAATCTTGATTTAACCCTGTTGGCTCAGCGGCTGGGGCGGCTGTGTAAACAGTTGGAACTGGAAGTGACCGCCGCTGAATCATGCACGGGGGGCGGCATTGCCAGCGCAATTACCGGGGTAGCAGGTAGCTCTGATTATTTTACGACTGGCTATGTGACCTATGCGAATGCCGCTAAAACCCGCTTATTGGGGGTGCCTGAAGCTACACTGGCCGAACACGGTGCAGTAAGCGAAGCCGTGGTTAATGCCATGGTGGTAGGCGCCTGTCGTGAAAGTGGTGCAGGATTAGCCGTTGCGGTTAGCGGTGTGGCCGGGCCGGATGGCGGTAGTGATACGAAACCGGTGGGTACCGTTTGGTTGGCCTGGGGCGACACCGCTGTCCAGGAGGCCGAATGCTTCCACTTTCCTGGTGACCGCCAAGCAGTGCGAGAGCAGGCCGTTCGTCAGGCCTTGGTAGGGCTGGTTGCACGCTTGAATGAGCGCGAGAAGGCGAGCAAGACGAACCAGCCGTAAGAAAAAGGCGCTCATGCAAAAAGGCTCTTGATAAAATAGATGAGAGAAAGCGCGATCAAGGATTTGTTTACGGCGCAATCTTTGGCATACTACTGGCTAATTATACAGCTTGTTATGAGGAATCTCTGAATGGCTCAGGATGACAACCGCACTAAAGCGCTAAACGCTGCACTCACCCAAATCGATCGTCAGTTCGGCAAGGGCACCGTTATGCGTCTTGGCGACGCGCCGCGTGTCGTCATGCCGTCGGTTTCCACCGGTTCATTGGGTCTGGATATCGCTCTTGGCATCGGCGGCCTGCCGTTTGGTCGAGTGTGCGAAATCTTTGGCCCAGAATCGTCGGGTAAAACGACCCTGACCCTTTCGGTGATTGCTCAGGCGCAAAAGCAGGGCAAAGTGTGTGCCTTCGTGGATGCCGAGCACGCCCTTGACCCCAGCTACGCCGAAAAGCTGGGCGTTAACCTGGATGATCTACTGGTTTCCCAACCTGATACCGGCGAGCAGGCCCTGGAAATTACCGATATGCTGGTTCGCTCCGGCGGTGTTGACGTGATTGTTATCGATTCGGTCGCTGCGTTGACCCCGCGCGCTGAAATCGAAGGCGAAATGGGCGACTCCCACGTCGGCCTTCAAGCGCGTTTGATGTCTCAGGCGCTGCGCAAAATCACCGGTAATATCAAAAACGCCAACTGCCTGGTGATCTTTATTAACCAGATCCGCATGAAGATCGGTGTCATGTTTGGTAGCCCTGAAACCACCACCGGCGGTAACGCGCTTAAGTTCTACGCCAGCGTGCGCTTGGATATTCGTCGTACCGGCTCGGTGAAAGTGGGTGATGAAGTCACTGGTAACGAAACCCGCGTAAAAGTGGTCAAAAATAAGGTGGCACCGCCATTCCGTCAGGCTGAATTCCAGATTCTTTACGGCAAAGGTATCTACCACGCTGGTGAGGTTATCGACCTGGGCGTGCAGTGCAACCTGGTCGACAAAGCCGGTGCTTGGTACAGCTATAAAGGTAAGAAAATCGGTCAAGGTAAAGCCAATTCAGCGCTGTATCTGGAAGAGCACCCGGACATTATGCTCGAAATCGAAACGCAGATTCGTGAGCAGCTGCTGGCCAAGCCTGATCCCAAAAAGGAAAAGGATGAAGCCACTGCCGAGGCACCCGCTGAAGCAGAAGCAGGCGATGATGATCTGCTTTAAGACGATTTTAGCTAAGCCGATTCTGTCTAAGCTGATTTTGTCTAAAGCAAGCTGATGGCATTCAGCTCCCAGCGCGATGCCACCCCCCGTGACATCGCCATTGGCTTACTGGCTCGGCGTGAATACTCCCGCGCCGAGCTTGCCCAGCGGCTAAACAAAAAAGCCTTCGACGACGACGCTATTGATGAGTGTCTAGACGCTCTGATCGAACAAGGGCTGCAGTCTGATGCTCGCTTTGCGGCCAGTTTCGTGCGCTCGCGCATACTGCGCGGGCAGGGCGTTATCCGCATTAAAGGCGAGCTGCGCCAGCGCGGCGTTGACCAGGAAACCCTAAATAGTGCATTTGAAGAGGTAGAGGAGGGCGAGCAGGTCGATTGGTTTGAACTGGCCCGGGAAACCCTGGCGCGGCGTTTTGATAGCCCCGGTGAAACACCCAAAGAGCGCGCTAGGCGCGAACGTTTTCTCGCTAGTCGCGGTTTCGATTTTGAACAAATTCGCTACGCGCTCTCTTGTCTTTGATACTTTTTCTCCAGCCTGTAAAACGTCCCCTCTTACATTTCTAATTGAGCTCTAATACGCTTGTTTATCTGATTGTTCACATAGCGGTTTGCCTCTCTGCCACTAAGTGCGGCTTTAGTCGTTTGACAACTGCGCTATAATGGCTGCTTTGCGACCCCTGAGGGTAGCGGTGACAGCGCCCTGGGACATCACGCTTTCTTGTTACGGATACCCTATGAAAAGCGCAGAGATTAGACAGGCCTTTCTCACTTTCTTCGAAGAGCAGGGGCATACCATTGTACCCACTAGCTCCTTAGTGCCGGGCAACGACCCGACGCTGCTGTTTACCAATGCCGGCATGGTGCCGTTTAAAGATGTGTTTCTGGGCCGCGACCCGCGCCCTTACGTGCGCGCCACTTCTGCGCAACGCTGCGTTCGTGCGGGCGGAAAGCATAACGATTTGGACAACGTCGGCTATACTGCGCGTCACCACACCTTCTTTGAAATGCTGGGTAACTTCAGCTTTGGTGACTACTTCAAGCGCGATGCTATTCGCTTTGCCTGGGTATTTCTGACCGAAACGCTGGGTCTACCTAAGGATAAACTGTGGGTAACGGTGCATATCAGCGATGACGAAGCCGAACGCATTTGGAAAGATGAGATCGGCATTGATCCTGAGCGCTTCTCTAAGCTGGATGAAGACAACTTTTGGCAGATGGGCGACACAGGACCCTGTGGCCCCAGCTCGGAAATCTTCTTCGACCATGGCCCAGAGGTATGGGGTGGCCCTCCAGGCAGCCCGGAAGAAGATGGCGATCGCTATATCGAAATCTGGAACCTGGTGTTCATGCAGTTTGATCGCGATGCTGCAGGCACGCTCAACCCGCTGCCCAAGCCCTCCATCGATACTGGTATGGGGCTGGAGCGGGTTGCCGCTGTCATGCAGGGCGTGCACTCCAACTACGAAATCGACCTGTTCCAGAACCTGCTGCAAGCCGCGGCCAAAGCCACTGGCCACCCGGATACCGCCACGCCATCGCTGCGCGTGATTGCCGACCATATCCGCTCCTGCGCCTTCCTGATTGCCGATGGCGTGCTGCCTTCCAACGAAGGGCGTGGCTATGTGCTACGCCGGATCATTCGCCGTGCGATTCGCCATGGCCACAAGCTGGGCGCGGTGGAGCCGTTCTTCCACAAGCTAGTCGAGGCGCTGGACGCCGAGATGGGCGATGCCTATCCGGAACTGCGTGAAGCGAGCGATCAAATCGCCCGTGTGCTGCTAAAAGAAGAAGAGCAGTTCGCACGCACCCTGGACCACGGTATGGGGCTCTTGAATGCGGCCCTGGCTGAGTTGGACGGAAAAGTATTGCCGGGTGAAACCGTGTTCAAACTTTACGACACCTACGGCTTTCCCTTCGACCTTACCGCCGATGTGTGCCGTGAGCGTGGCGTTACCCTGGACGAAGAGGGCTTTAAGCAGGCGTTAGAGGCCCAGCGTGAACGCGCCCGGGCAGCCAGCCAGTTCGGCGCCGACTACAGCGCCTCCATCGAGTTAGAGGGTGAGACGGCCTTTACCGGCTATGACCGCTTGGAAGATCAGGCCAAGGTAACGGCGCTGGTCGACAGCGAAGGCAACGAATTGGCCGCTTTGGAAGCGGGGCAGAAGGGCGTCGTGGTACTCGACCGCACGCCGTTTTACGGCGAGTCGGGCGGCCAAGTGGGCGATACTGGCTACCTGTATGTCGACGGCGGCTGTTTCCAGGTCACCGATACCCAGAAGCAGAGTGGGCATCATCTTCACCAGGGCATAATGGTTGAAGGCTCGTTAAGTGTCGGTGCCAGCGTGCGCGGCGAAGTGGACGCCAGCCTGCGCACCGCTACCATTCGTAACCACTCGGCCACCCACCTGCTGCACAAAGCGCTGCGTATGGTACTGGGTGATCACGTGCAGCAGAAAGGCTCGCTGGTTAACGCCGGGCGCCTGCGCTTCGACTTTAGCCACTTCGAGCCGATGACCGCCGAGCAGCTGGCGGAAGTCGAGCGGCTGGTCAATGAGCAGATTTTGGCTAACGCGCCGACCAAGGTCGAGCAGATGAGCCTGGATCAAGCCAAGGCCAAGGGCGCGGCAGCACTGTTTGAGGCCAAATACGCCGACAACGTGCGCGTTCTGACCATTGGTGCCGACGACTTCTCTATCGAGTTATGTGGCGGTACCCACGTGGCCCGTAGCGGCGATATTGGCTGCTGCCATGTAATGAGCGAAGTAGGCATTGCTTCCGGCGTGCGCCGTATCGAAGCAATCACCGGCGAAAATGCGCTGACCTACTTCCGCGAGCAGGAAGCCCGCCTTGAACGACTTGGCGAACGTTTGAAGACTAAGCCAGAGCAGGTCGAAGCGCGGGTAGAGTCACTGGTTGAGCGCAACCGTAGCCTGGAAAAAGAGCTTGAACAGCTCAAAGCCAAGCTAGCCAGTGCTGCGGGTAGCGATATGCTCAGCCAGGTGCAGGAGATCAACGGCGTTAAGCTGTTGGCGACGCAACTGGATGGCGTGTCTGGCAAAGACCTCCGCGGCGTCCTTGATCAGCTTAAGAACAAGTTAAGCTCTGGGGTGATTATCCTTGGCGTTGCCGACCAGGCGGCGGGCAAGGTGAGCTTGATCGCTGGGGTAACTCAGGATCTGACTGGTCGAGTGAGAGCCGGTGAGCTGGTTAACCATGTCGCCTCTCAAGTAGGCGGAAAGGGCGGAGGTCGCCCCGACATGGCCCAAGCCGGAGGTAGTCAACCCGACGCCTTGCCGGATGCGTTGAAGAGCGTACCGGCATGGTTGGAAAACGTTCTTAGCTAAACCCCTGGGCCGGTGGCATTATTGCTACCGGCCTTATTATTTATCTAAAACTTACGACACTTTCACCCTCCATTCCCGAACGCATAGGAAAATGGCATATGGCACTATACGTACAGAAGTTCGGCGGCACTTCGGTGGGCTCTGTCGAGCGTATCAAGGCCGTAGCGGAAAAGGTTAAGGGTTTCCGCGATCAAGGCCATCAGGTAGTGGTCGTGGTCTCCGCTATGAGCGGCGAAACTAACCGCCTTACCGATATGGCACAGGCACTTAACGAAGACCCCGCGCCGCGCGAGATGGATATGCTGCTATCGACCGGTGAGCAGGTGACTATTTCACTGCTTGCCATGGCGCTTCAGCAAATCGGCGTGCCAGCCACTTCGCACACTGGCGCCCAGGTAGGCATTCATACCGATAGTGCCTATACCAAGGCGCGTATCCAGCGTATCGAAACCGAAGACTTGAAGGCCGACCTGGATGCTGGGCAGGTAGTGGTCGTGGCCGGGTTCCAAGGGGTTGATGAAGACGGCAACATTACTACCCTGGGCCGCGGTGGTTCCGACACTACTGGGGTGGCGCTAGCCGCCGCGCTGGGTGCCGATGAGTGCCAGATATACACCGATGTTGACGGGGTATATACCACCGACCCCCGCGTATGCTCAAAAGCTCAGCGCTTAACGAGCATTACCGTCGAAGAGATGCTGGAGTTGGCTAGTCTCGGCTCTAAAGTGCTGCAGATCCGCGCGGTAGAGTTTGCCGGTAAGTACAACGTACCCCTGCGGGTGCTGTCGAGCTTTCAAGACGGCCCCGGTACCTTAATTGTTGCAGAAGCAAACCAAGACGAGGACGCTATGGAAGAACCACTGATCTCCGGTATCGCCTTTACCAAGAATGAAGCAAAATTAACCCTGCTCAATACGCCAGATGTACCGGGTGTCGCATCGCGCATCCTAGGCCCTATTGCCGATGCCAATATCGAAGTTGATATGATCGTGCAAAACGTGGCGCCGGCCGGTGACTATACCGACTTTACCTTTACAGTCGCTAAGGGTGATTACAAGGCCACTAAGAAGCTGCTTGAAGAGACAGTGATTCCTGATTTAGGCGGCGGTGAGCTGCGCGGCGATGACAATATTGCTAAGGTCTCTTTAGTGGGTGTGGGCATGCGTTCTCACGCAGGTGTGGCGTCAAAAATGTTCCGTGTTCTAGCCGACGAAAACGTCAATATCCGTATGGTCTCTACCTCTGAGATTAAAATCTCGGTCGTTATTGATGAGAAACATATGGAGCTTGCCGTTAACGCATTACACAAAGCTTTTGGTTTAGATAAGGCAGATATCGAATCTGAATAACATTAATGCCTTAAACCTTCTACGCTGAAGAGGTACTTGCTGCCGTGTGGTGGTGAGCTTTCTTTCAACGGGGGGTATAAGGTGTCATGGAGCCGGAGTTATTGGTGGCAGGCAGCACTATGCCGCATAATGGCGTGGTGTTGCCTCCGGCTGACATATCCCGTTGCATAAAACGTCTGAAAAGGAGATCAGCCATGCTCATCCTAACTCGCCGTGTTGGCGAAACCCTGATGATCGGTGATGAAATCACCGTCACCGTGCTAGGTGTGAAAGGCAATCAAGTTCGTATTGGCGTTAATGCGCCTAAAGATGTGGCAGTTCACCGTGAAGAGATTTATCAGCGTATTCAGCGTGAAAGAAACAGTGAAAACGAAGTGGAATGAAACTTGCGGGCTTGCATGATGACTCGGTGCTTTAGACGTAAGCTTAGTTGTAAGATATGGCCGGTGCGAAAAAAATCCGCAGAGGACTAGACACAAGAAAGCTAAATCGGTAATATTCGCGCCGTGCCGTTAAGGAGAGGTGGCCGAGTGGCTGAAGGCGCTCCCCTGCTAAGGGAGTATAGGGTTTATAGCCCTATCGAGGGTTCGAATCCCTCTCTCTCCGCCAATCGCACATTAGGTATGCGCCCGTAGCTCAGCTGGATAGAGTACCTGACTACGAATCA
>NZ_JH393257.1:542284-575380 GCF_000236035.1 Vreelandella boliviensis LC1 | reverse complement strand
GGGGGTCGGAGGTTCGAATCCTCCCGGGCGCGCCACCTTCTTATACTGACTGTACTTAATGTTAGTTTAGATTAAGGCTAGTGGCGCTTAACAGTGCCTGCGTTGATACTAGTAGCAGTAAAAGTAAACGTTTACAGAAATATTACGCGCCCGTAGCTCAGCTGGATAGAGTACCTGACTACGAATCAGGGGGTCGGAGGTTCGAATCCTCCCGGGCGCGCCAAATTCAAAAACCCGCTCTCTTATTGAGAGCGGGTTTTCTGTTTCCAGCCTGACCGTCTATTTATAGCCTGACCGGCTAAGGCTCGCGCCCCGGTCTTGCGATCGTTTGTAGCGCCCCCGCTTTGCGGTAGGGCGCTTTTTTTTACCTGTTGATTGGGTCGGTGCGATCGAGAGAGGGGTTAAGACAGTACGGCGTGCTGTTCGTCGACGACAAGGTTATCGAGCAGTTGGTCTAGCTCGGTGAGGCGCTTCACACGCTGAAAATTCTGCTCAGCTTCACTGCTACCTTGGCGCATTTGGGCGAGCCACTGCTTTACCAGGGAGACCACGACACGGTCTGGCAGTTGTTGGCGCTGTAGGGCGGCGTACTCTTTAAGCACGCTGGCGCGCATCGCCCAGCTGCTTTCAGGCAGTCGCTCGCCGGTTCGCAGCCAGTGGCGAATACGTGGCGCTAACCAAGGGTCGGCCAGTGCGCTGCGCCCCAGCATTACGTCACGACATCCTGATAGGGTGCGGGCTTTCCAGTAATCCTCCAGCGTCCAGATATCGCCATTGGCGACAACCGGAATGCTCACCTGGCGGCGAATTTTGCCGATCCACTCCCAGTGCGCCGGAGGGCGGTAGCCCTCGTCTCGGGTGCGCGCATGCACAACCAGCTGGGCGGCACCACCCGCTTCGGTGGCCTGGGCGCAGGCCACCGCTAAGCGGCGGTTAGCGAAGCCCAGGCGAATCTTGGCGGTTACCGGAATTTCCCCGTCTAAAGCGTCGTGAACGGCTTTCACTGCTTGGTAGACGCGATCAGGCTGGCGGAGTAGCGAAGCGCCGCCATCGTGCCGGTTAACCAGTTTAGCAGGGCAGCCGAAATTAAGGTCGATGCTTACTGCGCCTAAGCTAAGCGCCTGGCGCGCGTTGGCCGCCAAGGCGGCTGGGTCAGAGCCCAGCAGCTGTAAATGCACGGGAATGCCGCTCGGTGTGGCCACAGGCGGTTGCGTAAGTTCGGGGCAGTGCTTATAAAACACTCTTGGTGGCAGGCGGGCATCGACAACGCGGACAAACTCGGTGACTGTCCAGTCGAACCCGGCATGACGGGTTAACAGATCACGAGTCAGGGCGTCGATTACCCCTTCCATCGGGGCTAGGCCGATTCTGCCGTTATGTAGTAAATTAACAACCATGACTTCCACTATCGCGCCATTGCATTCTATTCTGGGTGTGGCAGGTTAGTGTATTCCCCTTACTGCGCCAAGCGCCTTTCACCGTATTGGCCTAATGATGTGCGTATAAAAGTACTTGAACTGTAATTGAAAAGCAGGAGAGCGCCTTATGCAGGATCTAGGACTATTGCAAGATGGGCTGGCATTGATGGCACTCGGTATGGGTGTAGTGTTTGTTTTTCTTACTATTTTGGTCATTAGCGTTACGCTGATGTCAAAGCTTATTGGGCGTTTTCAGCCCGTTCCGGTCGCTGTTGATACGGGCAAAAAATCATCGCCATCTTCCGTCCCCTCTGCTCAAAGTGACGAGGTTATGGCAGCGATCAGTGCTGCAGTGCACCGTTACCGCTCAACGCGGCGTCGCTAACTTTCTTAATTTTTTTCATTTCACCCCTCTTTTGACTGTTTTTTTGTTATTTTTACTACAAACTTACAACTCTATTACTGTGAGCCAAGACCATGAACGAAATAAAACGCCCTCTAGGCATTACCGATGTCGTGCTGCGCGATGCCCATCAATCGCTATTTGCCACGCGTATGCGCCTGGACGATATGCTACCGATAGCCGAAAAGCTGGATCGCGTTGGCTACTGGTCGCTGGAAACCTGGGGTGGGGCGACCTATGATGCCTGCATCCGTTATTTGGGTGAAGATCCGTGGGAGCGCATTCGCGCATTAAAAGAGGCCATGCCCAATACCCCGCAGGCCATGCTACTGCGTGGGCAGAACCTGCTGGGCTACCGCCACTACGCCGATGACGTTGTCGATAAGTTTGTCGAGCGGGCGAAAACCAACGGTGTTGACGTATTCCGCGTCTTCGATGCCATGAATGACCCACGCAATCTCGAGCGCGCCATTCAGGCGGTGCGTAACGTTGAAGGTCACGCCCAGGGCACTATCTCCTACACTGTGAGCCCGGTACATACCCTGGATAGCTGGGTCGATCTCGCTAAAACCATTGCCGGTTTGGGCGCGGATTCATTGGCTATCAAGGATATGGCGGGGTTATTGACGCCCTACACGGCGTTTGACTTGGTCTCACGGCTCAAGAAAGAATTATCAATTCCGGTGCACCTGCACTGCCACGCCACCACCGGTCTCTCTACGTCGACTATTTTGAAAGCGGTAGAAGCGGGCATCGATAACGTCGACACCTCAATCTCGTCCATGTCGATGACCTATGGCCACAGCCCCACCGAGTCAGTGGTGGCAATGCTGAAGGACACCGGTCGGGATACCGGCCTGGATCTTGAGCTGCTGGAAGATATTGCCGGTTACTTCCGTGAGGTACGTAAGAAGTACGCCGCCTTTGAAGGCTCGCTGCGCGGTATTGATTCACGCATCCTGATTGCTCAGGTACCAGGCGGCATGCTGACCAATATGGAAGGCCAGCTGAAAGAGCAGGGCGCGGGCGATAAGCTGGACGACGTGCTGAGCGAGATTCCCCGCGTGCGCGAAGATCTAGGCTTTATTCCGCTGGTGACGCCAACCTCGCAAATCGTTGGCACTCAGGCGGTTATGAACGTGATGATGGGCGAGCGCTACAAGTCGATTTCCAAGGAAGTCCAGGCGCTGCTCAAAGGTGAATATGGCGCTGCCCCTGCGCCCTTCAACGCCGAGCTGCAGAAGCGCGTATTAGAAGGCGGCGAGCCAATTACCTGCCGCCCGGCGGATAACCTCTCACCTGAAATGGATAGACTGGCCATCGAGCTGAAAGAGAAAGCCAGCGCTGAAGGTGTTCGTTTGGCTGAAGGCAAGCGTGAAGTGGATGACGTGCTGACCTATGCGCTGTTTCCACAGATTGGTTTGAAGTTCCTTAAGAACCGTGACAATCCTGATGCCTTTGAGCCTGTTCCACAGGCAGCTGAAACGGCGGCTACGCAGGTGCCTGCCAAGGCAGAAAGCAAGTCGCCGGTCGCTAGCAGCGGCCCGGAAACCTATACCGTTAAGCTCAATGGCAAAGCCTTCGTGGTGGAAGTTTCTGAAGGTGGCGAGTTAGGCGAGGTGCAAGAGCAAACTGCAGCCAGCACTAACGCACACAAAGAGGAAGTGCCTGCGCCCAGTGGAGAAAGCATCGATGCGCCGCTGGCGGGTAATATTTTCAAGGTCAATGTACGTCCCGGCGAAAAAGTCGCTGAAGGTGATGTGGTGATCATCCTTGAAGCGATGAAAATGGAAACCGAAGTGCGTGCCAGCAGCGCAGGCACTGTGTCTAAGGTTAACGTCAGCGAGGGCGACAGCGTAGCCGTAGGCGATACGCTGATCGAGCTCTAAGGGCCCAGTAATGGATAAATTAGTAACGTTATGGGAAGGCTCTGGGCTGTATAACCTCGAACTGGGTCAAGCAGTTATGATCCTGGTCGGGCTTGGACTGCTCTACCTGGCCATCTATAAGAAGTTTGAGCCACTGCTGCTGGTGCCGATTGGCTTTGGCGGCATTCTGGCTAATATCCCCGAAGCGGGGCTAGCGATTTCAGCGCTAGACCAAGCGATTGAGGTTGCAAAACCCGCGGTGTTGCAGCAGATGGGAGTGGCGTTGGGCGCTACCCTCGATCCTCTGTCGAACGCAGAAGCATGGCGGGAGTCGCTAAAAGCGATTGCTCACGATTCTGCTGCGCCGGATCAGGTGCGTGCCGCGAAAGATATCGCCATGAATGTGGGTTACGGCGACGGCATGCTCTACAGCTTCTATAGTGTAGCGATTGCCTCGGGTATTGCCCCGCTGATTATCTTTATGGGTGTGGGCGCCATGACCGACTTCGGCCCGCTGCTGGCCAACCCACGCACGCTGTTTTTAGGCGCGGCCGCTCAGTTTGGTATTTTTGCCACCCTGTTTGGCGCTGTAGCGCTAAGCTCGATGGGGATCATGGACTTCTCGCTTAATCAGGCCGCCGCCATTGGTATTATTGGCGGTGCTGATGGCCCGACTTCCATCTACGTCTCTAGCGTGCTGGCACCGGAATTGCTGGGTGCTATCGCCGTGGCCGCTTACGCCTATATGGCGCTGGTGCCGCTGATTCAGCCGCCGATTATGCGACTTTTGACCACCCAGAAAGAGCGTCAAATTAAGATGACCCAGCTGCGGCCGGTCTCCAAGCTGGAAAAAGTGGTCTTTCCACTGGTGCTGTTGATATTGGTCGCGCTGTTTCTACCCGATGCAGCACCGCTGCTGGGCATGTTCTGTTTCGGTAATTTGATGCGCGAATGTGGTGTGGTTGAACGCTTATCGGATACCGCGCAAAACGCCCTGATCAATATCGTCACCATTATCCTCGGTCTATCGGTGGGCTCCAAGCTGATGGCCGAAAGCTTCCTGTCGTTTGAGACGCTGGGGATATTAGGTTTGGGTATTGTCGCCTTCGGAATCGGCACGGCCGCTGGGGTATTGATGGCCAAGCTGATGAACCTGATGAGCAAAATGCCCATCAACCCATTAATCGGCGCTGCGGGTGTTTCTGCGGTCCCGATGGCGGCACGGGTTGCCAACAAAGTGGGTTTGGAAGCAAACCCGCATAACTTTTTGTTGATGCATGCCATGGGCCCCAACGTCGCAGGGGTCATTGGTTCGGCGGTAGCCGCTGGGGTGATGATTAAATATCTTGGTTAACTAGTCCTCTGTCATCAATGACATAGGGGTGTCATTGCGAACGCAGTGAAGCAATCTGGGGTTGGTTCTCAGGGTAGGCTTGAGATTGCTTCGTCGCAGGCTCCTCGCAATGACCGGTGAGTGTCATCGCGAGCGAAGCGCGGCGATCTCGGTTTTGTTTGCCACCGCAGGACGAGATTGCCGCGTCGCAGGCTCCTCGCAATGACCGGTGAGTGTCATCGCGAGCGAAGCGCGGCGATCTCGGTTTTGTTTGCCACCGCAGGACGAGATTGCCGCGTCGCAGGCTCCTCGCAATGACCGGTGAGTGTCATCGCGAGCGAAGCGCGGCGATCTCGGTTTTGTTTGCCACTGCAGGACGAGATTGCCGCGTCACAAGATCCTCGCAATGACATATGGGGCCTTTTTGCTCTGCTGCGTCATGCCTTTGGTGCAGCGAGAACCTCAACAGCACTCTTTAAGCGGTTTTCCAGCGGGGTAATATCCAATGGATAGTCCCGTGGCCAGCCAATGGTTAGGCGCACGCCATCGCCATCGTAATCGGCCTGCTCAATAGGAATATCACGTTCTTCGCACCAACTGCGGGCAGTCGCTTCATTAGCAAATGTGAGTCGCAGGGAGTAAGAATCGCGCTCGACGACTTCTCGTGTAGGTAGCGTCTCAAGGGCATGGCTAACCGCCTGGGCGTAGGCACGGGCTAGGCCTCCGGTGCCGAGTTTTGTGCCGCCAAAATAACGAATGACCACACAACCGATCTGGCCAAGTTGGCTACCCTGGAGAACTTGATACATGGGACGGCCAGCGGTGCCGCCAGGCTCGCCATCATCGGAAAAGCCGATCAAGTTTTGCTCGCCGGGTGGCCCGGCTATATAGGCAGTGCAGTGGTGGCTGGCATTAGGGTGCGCGGTTTTCGCCGCATTCAGCAGGTTGGTGAATGTGTTGATATCAGGGGCGTGGCAAAGCCAGGTAATAAATTGGCTCTTTTCTACTTCAATGTCAGCCGTATGGCATGATGCAGGGGATAGCTCGGGAACCCGATAGCGCATTAATGCTCCGTAAAGGTATGCTTACTTTTCAGGCAAGCTCTTGGATGTGGTTCGACACCCATTACCATACCGAGTACCTGAATATCCCGGTTATGCAAAAAAAGCGCTGGCTGCAGTGCATCTTCTGGCCATAGCTCCACACCAAAGCGGCTAATAGAGAGCTGCCTCAAGGCGATGGTTTGCTGGTTTATTTCGGCAACAGCTGTTTCTGTCTGGGTATCGTGTTGATAGCGACGGATAATAATGACATCGCCATCGAACAAGTTGCAATCACACAGTGCGTTACCGCGCACTTTGAGTGCATAGGTGTTGCGTCGGGTAACGCTAGGCGCCATCGCGTATGGACGCGGTGCAGGTTGTCTACGGCCGAACGTAGCGGCAGGTGCTGCCATCGATAGGGTCATTAGGAAATCTCCATTGCATGTTCTTTCATACAGTGGTTTTCATTTTAGACCTGTTTTTGCATACAGTGCTAGTGATAATTGGTCTTACGACGTATTGATGGAGATCACGCTGCGACCCAGCGCCGCATTGTGTGAGTGGCGAGAAAGGGGCTTTACGTGTAAAGTTCGACGCGAAATCAATATGCCTGGAGAGACGCTTGAGCCTGTGTCTACAAGCCCGACAGCTTGCCTGTGAGCGCGACGATCGTTGGCTTTTTCAAGGGCTGGATCTTGATATTCGCAGTGGTGAAATTGTGCGTATTGAGGGCCCCAATGGCAGTGGTAAAACCAGCCTGCTAAAAATTCTCTCCGGGCAGCTTAGCGACTATCAGGGCGAGCTGTTCTGGAATGGCGCTGCGATGAACGATGCGCGTGAACACTTCCTGGCTAATTTGCTCTATTTAGGACACGCCCCGGGCATAAAGTCAGGTCTCTCCCCGTTAGAAAATTTAGCGTGGTATCAGGCGTTAAGTGGTGAGAGTAATGAAGAGAGTAGCGGAGCAAACGGTCACGAAGAGCAGCGCCTGGATGCCCTTGAACGGGTTGGTTTAGCAGGCTTTGAAGACGTGCCCGCAGGGCAACTCTCGGCAGGCCAGCAACGCCGTGTGGCGCTGGCGCGCTTAACGCTAACGCCACGTGCACTTTGGGTACTGGATGAACCTTTTACCGCGATAGATCGCCACGGCGTCGCTGATCTAGAAAGACAGCTTGTTGCTCACGCTCAGTCGGGTGGCTGCGTGCTAGTAACCACACACCACGAGTTAACCGCTTCACCGTTGTTGAGACGGATTGCGCTGGGGTAGAAGGAGAAAGGGTTGCATAGCTCTTCACATAGCTCTTTGCATGGTGCTTCAAATAGCTCTCTACATGGTTCAGACACCACCCAGCAGGTTTCAGCAGTGCCACTGCGTGAGCACCCAGGTGGTTTGATGATCGCAGTGAAGGCCACGCTAGTGCGTGACTTAACGCTGTTGCTTAGACGCCGTGGCGAAGTGCTCAACCCGCTGGTGTTTTTTGCCCTGGTGATCACGCTGTTTCCGATCGCTATTTCGCCCGATCCAGAGCTGTTAGCGGTGATTGCGCCAGGTTTGCTGTGGGTGGCCGCTTTGTTAGCCGCGCTACTTTCATTAGATAGCCTGTTTCGCAGCGATTATGACGACGGCAGTCTTGAGCAACTGCTATTGGCGCCGCAGCCGTTAGCCGCGCTAAGTTTGGCCAAAGTGGCCGTGCACTGGCTGCTGACAGGCTTACCGTTGGCGCTGATGGCGCCAGTATTAGGTATTATGCTGGCGCTGCCAGCGGGTAGCTACGCCATATTGGCGCTGTCGCTTGCACTGGGTACGGCAAGCTTGAGTTTGATTGGCGCGATTGGAGCGGCGTTAACCGTCGGCTTGGCACGGGGCGGGGTGCTGCTCTCGCTTTTGGTACTGCCGCTGTATATCCCGGTACTTATTTTTGGTGCAGGCGCGGTACAGGCGGCCATTTTAGGAGACGGCGTCGCAGCCCATCTGGCTATCCTGGGTGCGCTGCTCGCCGCTTCACTCATGTTGGCGCCGTGGGCGATTGCCGCATCGCTGCGTATCAGTATTAACGGTTAAGGACAGGACACGCTATGTGGGCCTTTATACATAAGCTGGGATCACCCAAGTGGTTCTACACCATTAGCGCCAAGCTGCAGCCCTGGTTCTGGGCCGCGGCGGTGCTGTTATTGGTCGTTGGCTCGCTGTGGGGGCTAGCGTTTGCCCCGGCGGATTACCAGCAGGGTAATAGCTTCCGAATTATTTACGTTCATGTGCCAGCAGCCTTTTTAGCCCAATCCATTTTTATCTCCATGGCGGTATCCGGCCTGGTGTTTATGGTTTGGAAGATTAAAGTGGCTGATATGGCAGCGGCGGTGATGGCCCCCCTTGGCGCGGCCATGACCTTTGTCGCGCTGTTTTCCGGCGCTGTATGGGGAGTGCCCACCTGGGGAACCTGGTGGATGTGGGATGCCCGACTGACCTCCATGCTGATACTGCTGTTTTTGTATTTGGGCGTGATTGCCTTGCGTGGCGCGTTTACCAGCCGCGATAGCGCCTCACGGGCAGCCTCGGTGCTGGCCATGGTGGGGGTGATCAATATTCCCATTATCAAATACTCGGTGGATTGGTGGTACACGCTGCACCAGCCTGCTTCATTTACGCTGACTTCGCGCCCGGCCATGCCTACCGAGATGTGGCTGCCGCTGGTGATTATGGTGCTGGGTTTTTACAGTTTTTTTATTGCCTTAACGTTGATGCGCACGCGCAGCGAGATTCTTCGCCGCGAAGCTAATAAGCGCTGGGTACAGGATCTGGTCAAAGGCCAGGTAGAGGAGACCCGCTAATGGCATTTGCCTCATTTTCCGAATTTCTCGCCATGGGTGGTCACGCACCTTATGTATGGTCTGCCTGGGGTGTTACCGCGCTGCTGTTGCTCGCCACCGTTTGGCATGCGCGTGCAGAGCAGCGCCTACTACTCAAAGGCTTGAAACGTCGCGCACGGCGCGAAAACAGCGCGAGGGGGAGTGCTCAATGACGCCTAAACGTAAACAGAAACTGTTTGTTATTCTGGGCCTTGTGTCGCTGGCCGCGATTGCCGTGGGGCTAACCCTGTACGCGCTACGCGCGAACATTAACCTGTTTTTTAGCCCGGTACAGATTGCCCAGGGCGATGCGCCCATGGAACGTCAGATTCGCGCAGGCGGCATGGTGAAAGAGGGTTCGGTTTCCCGTGACCCCGAAAGTCTGGACGTAGAGTTTACTGTGACGGATTACGTCGATGACCTGGAGGTCTACTACAGCGGGATCCTGCCCGACCTGTTCCGTGAAGGCCAAGGCGTGGTGGTAGTCGGTGAACTTCAAGCCGATGGACGCTTGTATGCCGACAAGGTGCTTGCGCGCCACGACGAGAACTATATGCCCCCCGAAGTCGCTCAAGCGCTTGAAGAAGCGGGCTATTCGCCCGCCGACTACCAGGCCAAAGCCGCCGAAGTGGGTAAACGCCTGGACGAAGAAGGCGTCCCCCAGGCAAGCGAATACTAATTTTCGTACCCGAGGGTTGGCAACTAAGCCTTATGCGGAGCACTCATGCTTATCAAACTGATCCCTGAAATTGGCCACTTTGCTCTCATCATTGCGTTGCTTATGGCGATGGTGCAGGCAGTGATGCCGCTGGCCGGTGCGGCGACTAGACGACCTCTGTGGATGGCCTATGGCCAGCCCATGGCGGTGGGGCAGTTTGTGTTTATTGCCATTGCCTACGCCTGTTTGACCGCCAGCTATATGCTGGATGACTTTAGCGTGGCCAACGTGGCCAACAACTCCAACTCGCTGCTGCCCTGGTACTACAAGTTCAGCGCGGTGTGGGGCAACCACGAAGGTTCGGTGTTGCTATGGAGCTTTATGCTCGCGGGCTGGGGGTTTGCGGCCAGCCTATTCACCGGCAACCTGCCGCGGGATATGGTCGCGCGAGTAATGGGCGTGATGGGTATGGTCTGCGTCGGCTTCTTACTGTTTATTCTGATGACGTCGAACCCCTTCGAGCGGCTGCTGCCCGATATGCCCCAGGATGGCGCCGACCTTAACCCACTGCTGCAAGACTTCGGGCTAGTGGTGCACCCGCCGATGCTCTACATGGGCTATGTGGGCTTTTCAGTGGTCTTTGCGTTTGCTATTGCGGCCCTAATGGGCGGGCGTTTGGACGCGGCCTGGACACGCTGGGCAAGGCCCTGGACAAATATCGCCTGGGCGTTTCTGACCGTGGGTATCGCGTTAGGCAGTTGGTGGGCCTATTACGAGCTTGGCTGGGGTGGCTGGTGGTTCTGGGATCCAGTTGAAAACGCCTCGTTACTGCCCTGGTTGACGGGAACCGCGCTAGTGCATTCGCTGGCGGTCACCGAAAAACGCGGCTCGTTTAAAAGCTGGACCGTACTATTGGCGATCTCGACCTTTTCGCTATCGCTGATGGGTACTTTCCTGGTTCGCTCTGGGGTGCTGACCTCGGTGCATGCGTTTGCCAACGATCCTGCCCGCGGCTTTTTTATCCTGATGCTGCTGGCCATTACGGTAACGCTGTCGCTGCTGGTGTTTGCGCTACGCGCGCCGCGGGTGAGTCATAAAGTCGGTTTTAACTGGCTCTCCCGGGATGCGCTGCTGCTGGTCAATAATATCTTCCTGGTGATTATGACTGTCACCGTGCTGCTGGGCACCGTCTATCCGCTCATCTTGGACTCTCTGGGGTTGGGGAAAATCAGCGTGGGCCCTCCCTACTTTAATGCCCTGTTTGTACCGCTCACCGTGGTGATGTGTATTTTTATGGGGCTAGGCTCGGTAACGCGCTGGAAAAGCATGGCGGCGCGCGACCTGATCCGTAAACTGTGGCTGGCAGGCGTCGCTGCCCTGGTACTGGGCATATTGATGCCACTGCTGTATCGCGGAGAGTGGAACCTGTTTGTCTCCTTGGGCATTGTCTCGGCACTCTGGATTGTGCTGCCCATGGTGCGTGATGTGTTCGATAAAACTCGCCACGCCAGTTCGTTTGTGGCCGGGGTGCGCAAGCTCTCCCTGGCGTACTGGGGCATGGTGTTGGGGCACGTCGGCGTTGCGGTTACTATCGTCGGTGTTGCAGTAGTATCCAACTACAACATTGAGCGCAATGTGCGTATGTCGCCGGGCACCACGGTCGAAGTAGCCGGCTATCAGTTCACCATGACCGAGTTAACCGAGCGTCGCGGGGCTAACTTCCTGGCGGACACCGCCATTCTTCAAGTACAGCGAGGCGATTCAGGCCGCAGCTTTACCATGCGTCCCGAAAAGCGTCTTTACCTGGCCACCGGTATGCCGATGACACAGGTTGCCCTGCGCCCAGGCCTTTTCCGCGACCTCTATGTAGCCATGGGTGAAAACCTGGGCGATGGCAGCTGGGCGATGCGGGTGCAGTACAAGCCGTTCGTCCGCTGGCTATGGCTGGGAGGCCTGCTGATGGCTTTCGGCGGCGTGCTGGCGGTACTCGATAAACGCTATCGCCGCGCTGCGGTCACCCGTGAAGCATCGAGCTTAGCCAACAAGGGTGAGAGCGCGCGGGAGGCAACGGCATGAAGCGACGACTAATGCTATTACTGCTGCCCCTCTGTTTTTTAGGCCTGGCACTGTTCTTTTACCAGGGCCTTTCGCTGGATCCTTCCCAGCGCGATTCAGCGCTGATGGCGCGGGAGTTCCCGACCTTTGAAGCCTCCACGCTGCGTGATGAGAATCGACTCGTCGACCAAACGCTATTAGAGGGCGAGGTGACCCTGGTGAACGTATGGGGCGAGTGGTGCCCCGCTTGTAAGCAGGAGATGCCACAACTGCTGGAGCTGGCTGACCGCGGTATTCGCATGGTCGGGGTCAACTACCGCGATAGCCGCGAGAAAGGCATGCAGTTTCTCAGCGAATTTGGCGATCCGTTTGAAGTTAATATTTTTGATCCAGAGGGCGAGCTAGGCTTTGATCTCGGCGTTTATGGGGCTCCGGAAACCTTTCTGGTCGATGCCGACGGGGTGATCCGTTATCACCATAAAGGCTACGTATCACCGCAAGACGTACGCGAGCGAATTCTGCCGGAGGTGGAAAAATGGCGCTAATGCGAACGCTAGCAGCATTCGTGCTGTTGGCCATAGCGTTTGGTGCAGTGGCGGGCGGCATCGAGCTGCGTGAATTTGACGACCCGGTTACGGAGAAGCGTTATCACGATTTGACCGCCTCCATGCGCTGCCCGCTGTGTGAAAACCAAGCGATCAATGACTCCGACGCCCCTATTTCAGCCGATATGCGCGATCGCGTTTATCAACTGCTGCAAGATGGGCAGTCGGATATCGAAATCATTAATCACATGGTGCAGCGGTTTGGCGAATATATTCTCTACAACCCGCGTTTAGAGAGCCGCACCTATTTGCTGTGGGGCCTGCCCATCGCCCTGGTGTTGCTAGGCGCTATTGTGGTCGTACTGATGGTTCGCGCCCGCCGCAACGCCTCTGCTAAAGCGTTGAACGCCGAAGAACGTCAACGTATAGAAGCGCTGACTAACCGTAAGAGGTCTTCATGACGCTGCTCTGGATTGCAATTGCCGTTTTACTGCTCCCCGCGTTGTGGCTGTTGGTTTCGCCGCTAAGAAAGGCGCGTTCACTGCATGACCAGCAGCGCGATTTTGAAGCCAATGACAGCTCCGCCGAACAGAATGTGGCGATTTTTAAGCGCCGTTTGGCGTCACTGGAAGCGGCGCGGGAGCGTGGCGATATTGATACCGCCCGCTTTGAGGAAGACCGTCTTGAGCTTGAGCGCAGCCTGCTGGAAGATACCGCTTTTCGCGAGCGTCGGCCGCTCAAAACAGCCAGTGCCGGCCGTATTGTCGTGCCAGTGGTGATGGTTGCTGTGGTGGCCGTTAGCGTCATTTGGTATCAGCAAAAGGGCGCAGAGGGTGATCTGGTGCTATTGGCCGTGCAACAAGAAGTGCAAAACGATCCTGATGGGTCGCTTACGATGTATATCGAGCGCATGGAGGAGCAGGCCGAACGCCAGCCGGGCAACCCCAATGTATGGAGCTCGCTGTTTCCGCTCTACCGCGAAACCGGACAAATGCCCAAAGCCGTGGATGCCCTGGAGCGCCTGATCGACATTGAAGGGCGCATTCCGCCACTGCTCGCCCAGTTGGCGCAAATTCGTTTCTTTATGGCCGAGCGCGAGCTTACCGACGAGGTGCAGGCGCTAGTCGATGAAACCCTGGAGCAAGACCCTCGCCAGCCCACCGTGCTGGGCCTACTGGGAGTTAATGCCTTTGATAACGGCGATTACCAACAGGCCATTGATCACTGGCGCCGAGCGATTGCCAATATCGAAGATCCCAACACGGTTGCCTCGCTACGCGAGGGTATTCGCGTGGCTCAGGAACGCATGGGCATAGAACTTGAAATAGAACCTGAAGAGGCTGTTGCTGTGGGTAACGGCATTCGGGTTCGCGTTGGGTTAGACGAAGAGCTCGCTGGTCGCGTTGACGATAACGATACGGTGTTTATCACTGCCCGCGATATTGAGGGCGAGTTACCGCCCCTGGCTGTGGTGCGAACACAGGTATCAGAGCTGCCAATGACAGTGACGCTAGATGACAGCGCGGCGATGTCCCCCCAAGCGCAGATCTCCCAGGTGCGTGAAGCGCGCTTAATGGTGCGTGTTTCGCCCACCGGTCAAGCCGCGCCTCAGCCGGGGGATCTGTTTGGTGACCTTGAGAGCGTCAGCGTCGGGCCGATCGACGAAGGTGAAGCGGTTGAAGTGGTGATTAACCGTGTCTTTGAATAATCGCAACGGGAACGCCGCCTCGGTATGCGCTTAACGTCGATTCGCTTAGTCGGGTTTAAGTCCTTTGTGGATCCCGTCACGGTGCCCTTCGATGGCAATATGACCGCCATCGTGGGCCCCAACGGCTGCGGTAAATCCAACATTATTGACGCCGTGCGCTGGGTAATGGGGGAGTCCTCCGCTAAAACCCTGCGCGGCGAATCCATGGCCGACGTTATCTTTAACGGGTCCACTGGCCGTAAGCCGATTAGCCAGGCTTCCATAGAACTCAAGTTCGACAATCGCGACGGCGGCATGGGCGGCGTTTACGCCCAGTATGCAGAAATTGCCGTTAAGCGCTTAGTCACTCGCGACGGACTATCCAACTACTTCTTTAACGGTCAGAAATGCCGTCGCCGGGATATCGCCGACCTTTTTATGGGTACCGGCCTGGGCCCGCGCTCCTATGCGATTATCGGCCAGGGGATGATCTCGCGGCTGATCGAAGCCCGCCCCGACGACCTGCGCTCGACCCTTGAAGAGGCCGCGGGTATCTCTAAGTACAAAGAGCGCCGCCGGGAAACCGAGAACCGCATGCGGCGAACCCAGGAGAACCTGGATCGTCTTGACGATATTCGCGAAGAGCTAGATAAACAGCTAGAGCGTCTCAAACGTCAGGCTGAAGCCGCCAAGCGCTACCAAGACTTAAAGGAGCAGGAGTATCGGCTAAAAGGCGAGCTTGCACTATTGCGTGGGCGCACCTTGCGGGCGGAACAGTCCCACCAAGAGAGCCGCGTTCGCGAGTTGGAAATAGCCGTTGAAAAAGATGTCTTCGGCGTACGCCAGTGCGAAACCCGTCTGGAGCAAGCTCGCGAACAACACGACGAACTTTCTGAAGTGCTCGACCGCCACCAGCAGCAGTTCTTTGAAACCACCACGCGGGTTGCGCGTTTAGAGCAGGACCAGGCCCACGGGCTTAGCCGTGAAACTCAGTTGGCCAGTGATATCGCCACGGCGCGGCGCGAGTTAGGCGAGCAGCGCCGGGTCAGCGAAGGCGATCGGGCGCTTTTCCCCGCCATTGACGAGCGCTTTGACGACCTACTCCCCGAACACGAAGCGCTGGAGGAGCAGCTCGAGAGTCTAGAGCAGGCGCTGGCCGACGCGTCTCCCGCGCTGGAAGCCGCCGAGCAGCAGTGGGCCGATGCCGAAACCCGCTGGCGGGACGCCAGCCGCGATGCGGATCGCAGCCAAGATCAGTTGCGCGACCTTGAACAGCGTATCCAGCGCCTGCAGGCGGAAAATCAGCGCCGCCGCCAGCAGCGCAGCGAGGTAGCCGACCTCACCGCGCTACGCGAAGAGCACGCTGTGTGCCAGGCGCAGTTGACTGAAGCAGAGGAGTTGTCAGAAGGCTTTCAAACCCAGCGCGATCAATGGCAGCAGCGCTACGGCGATGCCAAAGCGGCCTACCAGCAGGCCACGCAGGCGCGGGACAATCAACGTGCTGAACTTAGCCAGCGTCAGGGTGAGTTGGCTTCACTTCAAGCGTTGATTGACGCCGCCCTGGTGGATCACGATCCTGCTATTGGTACGACCTTAGCAGCGCATGGCTTGGCGGATGCCCCCCAACTGGGTGAAGTGCTGCAGGTCGAGCCCGGCTGGGAAACGCTGGTTTCCTGGCTGCTCGCCCCCTGGCTCAATGCCCGCTTGGTGGATCGCCACCAATTGGCCGCTTTACCTGAGGCCTTAGCCACGGAGTGGCGGCTGATTGATCAGACACCGCCAGCCGCCTCAACGTCTGGCCAGCGATTAGACAGTTTAGTTAAAGGCGCCGGTGCGTTGGGCGAGTGGTTAGCAAGCATTCACTATACGCAAACGACAGAACAAGCGGAGGCGCAGGTAGCGCACCTCGCACCCGGCGAGAGCGTGGTCAGTCAGGATGGCGTTTGGCTGGGCCGTGGCTGGTTGAACCAGCAGGCCAACGGCGAAGGTATCGACGGGCTGCTATTGACGCGCCGCCGCTACGCCGAACTGACCGCCCAGCGAGAAAGTGAAGAAGAAGCGCTGGCGCTGGCCGAAGAGCGGTGTGAAGCGGCCAGTGAGAGTATTGAAACGCTGGAGCAGGCCCGTGAGCAGCAGGCCGAAATAGAGCGTGCCCATGCCGCCACCCTGCAGCAGCTGGCGGTAAAAGAGCGTAGCCTGGCCCAGCGCTTGGAACATCTGGAGAGTCGCGCCACTGAACTCGATGAAGAGCTTGCCCAGCTGCAAGAGGATGAAGCAGAGTTATCGCTTACCATCGACGAGCAGCGCGCCCGCTGGCATGTGGCGATGGAACAGCTTGAAAGCGCAGCACAAGCGCGGGAAACCAGCGCTGAGCAGCGCAACCGGCAGCGTGAAGCGCGTGACCAGTTGACTCAGCAACACGCCCCGCTCAAATCGCAGCAGCAGGCGTTGGCGTTGGAGCGCGAACGCTTGAGTGCCGAGCGCGATAGCCTGCGCTCACAGCAGGCGCGTTCAAATGACTCTGAAGAGCGTCTTTCGCTGCGTATTGCCGAGCTCGAAGAGTCGCGGGAGATGTTGATCGAGCCCGATGAACTGGCGGGAGAAGAGCTCGAAGAGCTGCTTCACCAGCGGGAGCAGCAGGAAGGGCGCTTGAATGCCACTAAACAGCAGGCTCAGGGGCTGGCAGAGCAGCTGCGCAATGATGAACTTGCCCGCCAACAGCACGAGCGCAACCTGGAACACAGCCGCGAGCAGTTACAGCAGCGGCGTATGGATGCCCAGGCGCTAGCGCTCAAAGCAGCCACCCAGGATGAGCAACTGGCGGAATTAGGCCATAACGTTGAAACGCTTGCCGAGCAACTGCCCCAGGAAGCGACGGAAACCCGCTGGCAGGAACTCTTGGAAAGCACGACGGATAAAATTCGCCGTTTGGGGGCGATCAACCTGGCCGCCATTGAGGAGTACGACCAGCAGGCCGAGCGGCGTAACTACCTGGAAGCGCAGCACGCCGAGCTGATTGAGGCGCTTGAAACCCTCGAACGAGCGATCAAACGCATTGACCAGGAAACCCGCGTGCGTTTCCGCGAAACCTTTGATCAGGTGAATAGCGGACTACAAACTCTTTTCCCACGCGTATTCGGCGGCGGTGCCGCCTGGCTAACGCTAACTGGTGATGATCTCTTGGAAACCGGCGTGGCGATTATGGCTCGCCCGCCGGGTAAAAAGAACAGCACCATTCATCTGCTTTCGGGCGGCGAAAAGGCGCTGACCGCGCTGTCGCTGGTATTTGCGATCTTTCAGCTTAACCCCGCGCCTTTCTGCATGCTGGATGAAGTGGATGCCCCCTTGGATGACGCCAACGTGGGGCGTTACGCTAGGTTGGTTAAAGAGATGTCTGAAAACGTTCAGTTTATCTATATCACCCACAACAAGATTGCCATGGAAGCCGCCGAGCGCTTAATGGGGGTCACCATGCAGGAGCCCGGCGTTTCGCGGTTAGTCTCGGTGGGTATTGAAGAAGCGGCGGCGTTGGTTGATTAACGCCACTGGCTGTTTCCTCCAGCAAAGTAGCGGAATTCTTCTGATTGAGCCCTGTGAAAATGTATTCGAGGTGCTAGTGTTTGTGGTGAGCACGTTGAGCGAGAAGGCGTTGAGCAAAGCAGGAGACATAAAAGCCAAGCGGATAATCTTTTGTTGGCTAAATGCGTAAAAAAATGTCCTAAAGCGTTCAACTTAACTATATTACACCTACTAATAGCGCGCTTGAGATGGTTAAACGGCCTATAGAGGTAATACGTACTGGTGGTGAGCCGGTTGTCAAAACAGCTTTTCTTGCTTCTAGGATTCCTTTATAAAGCTATTTATAGATATTTGATCTAATGATTGTGGCACTTTTGTTTGAAGTTAAGGTCAGATTTTTTTGGTTTAAACAGTGGTGAGATTTTGCCAACGCGTGAAAATCGCGTTAAATGCAGCAAAAATTGGCCATTTTCATAGTAATCGCGCTATGCTTGGTCTTATTGATAGCAGGTAATTATTCAATAGCCGTTACCCATTTCAGGCATGACTTTTAGACACCGTGCCTTAGCAACCGGTAAGACGACCATGGAACGTTCGACATGGAACTAAGAGAGTGGCTAATTATTTTAGGGCTAGCGTTGGTATCGCTCATCGTTATTGACGGTGCGCGGAGGCTTCAACGTCAGCGTCGTGTACCCCGTCTGGACCAGGCGGGGAATGACCTTTCTGGCAGTTCGCTAGATGATCCCGATGAGGCTGCTAAAGCCGCGGAGATCAATTGGGAACTTCCTAATGGCGGTGCTCGAGTTGTTAAGCCCGCTGACTATAGTGGCTTAGGTAATAAACCAAAGTTAGAGCGTCAAGAGCATCCTGGGCCTTCCAGGGTTCTTTCTGAGTTTAGACGTTCAGTCTCTGCTAAAGCGGCCAAGCGAAAATCAGATAAGGCAAATAAAGAAGATAAAGCCGCATCAATTGCGAATCCATCTCCAAGCGTAGCGGTTAAGCCCGACTTAGAGGTCAAGAGCGCGCAGCCAGTTACTTCTGCTGCAGCTACTGCTACAAGCTATGCTACCAACAATGCGAATGCGCCGACTGAACATGAGCGCCGCGAACCAAGTATCTCAATCGCCGACTCTCCGCAAACTGAGACGTCGCAGATCAATGCATCGGTGCCTCAGCAGTCTGAATCATATACCGAGCAGCCAGCGTGTTCTTCTGAAATGCCCAGTGCATCGGTAGCTGAAACTGACGTTGAAACCACTCAGCCTGCCGCTTCTGATGGCGTATCGCTTACTGCCAGTGAAACAGTTGCCAGTGAAACAGATAGAGAAATGGCGGCACAGCCACGCACTCAGCAAGAACATACGCCAGAACATGAGCCAGAGCCGGTACTGCGGGCTGAGCCAGAAGACGCCGTATTTGCTAAACATGCCAATGAACACTCGCCGAAACGGCGTCAGTTGCGCTCTGATACAGCGGGTGAATACGACGAGTTGGATGATGATGAAGTTGATGAGTATCGCTTAGTCGACTTTGAAGGCATGGGGCGCTCGCTGAAACGTCGTTTGATCGCGCGGCGTAAGGAAAAACAGCGTAAAAAAGCTGAGAAAGCGGTGCGTGATAAAGCCTTGGCCAAGCAGAAGGCAGAGCGCAAAGCGTTGGAAGCAGAGCAACGGCGCGAAGCTAAAGAAGCCGCGGATGCTGAGCGAGCGCGCATTGCTCAAGAGCAAGCCCAAGCTCGTGAAGAAGCAGCAGCGGCCAATGCGGCAGCCGCAGAAAGGCTTGCTGCTCAGCAGAGTGTTGCTGATGAAGAAGCGCGTAGCTACGAAAGCAATGAGTATGCAGCCCACGAAGATGGTTTTGAAGAAAGCTACGAGGCTAACGCTTATGACACTGCCGACGAGCGTGAGGTGAATGAGCGAGTTCGCGTACACCCTACGCTAGAAAAAGCCTTACGCCACGATGTGAGCGGTGAGCACGCCAAAGAAACGCTGACCAATGCTGAAGAAGTCGTGGTGATTAGTGTTCTCTCCAGAGACCCCGAAGGTTTCGACGGTACTAAACTGCTTGATCTGATGATGGTATGCGGTTTGCGTTACAGTAGCGCAATGGGCGTATTCCACCGCTTTGAAACCGAGAGCGACGATAGCGAACTGCAGTTCTCGATGGTTAATGTGGTCAAGCCGGGTACATTCCCCATCGAAGAGATGGGTGAGTTTATGACCCCTGGTATCACGCTGTTGATGCCGCTGCCTGGCGCCATTGATAGTGCCGCTGCCTTTGAGGCGATGGTAGAAACCGCCATGGTCGTGGTACGCCATATGGGCGGTGAGCTGAAAGACGAGAACCGCAGCGTGATGACCGCGCAAACAATCGAATTCGCCCGCCAACGGGTGCGTGAGTTTGAGCGCCGCCATAGGCTGCACCGTCAGATGCAAGCGCGCTAAACGTCGCCCACTAAACGCCGTCTGCTAAACACCGTCTGCTAAACACCGTCTGCAAAACACATAGAAACACTGGTTGCGTAACACCCGCCTTCTTGCCAGAAGGCGGGTGTTTCTGTTCAATACGCAGCACATTTTGCATGTTCAAATTTTTGCACCTTTGCTGCGAGTCTGGAACCCATTCAAATGAGTCAGTCTGATTCTCAACCGCTGGAAGAGATTACCCAACTGCGGGCCGCCCTGGACGAGGCCAACTACCGTTACTACGTGCTCGATGAACCGACGCTCACAGATGCCGACTACGATCGCAAATTTCAGCGCCTACAGCAGTTGGAGAGCGAACATCCAGAGCTGGTGACTACCGATTCGCCGACCCAGCGCGTTGGCGCCGCCCCCGCAGACGGCTTTCCCTCGGTGGCCCACGCGATCCCCATGTTGTCACTGGATAACGCCTTTAGCAGTGACGATATCCATGCCTTCGCCGAGCGGGTGGCCGAGCGCCTTGAATGCGCCGCAGACGACGTTGAGTTTACCTGCGAGCCGAAATTGGATGGCGCCGCCGTCTCGCTAGTTTACGAGCAGGGCGTACTGGTAAGCGGGGCAACTCGAGGCGATGGCCGCACCGGGGAAGGCATTACCTCAAACCTGCGCACATTGCGTTCAGTGCCGCTAAAGCTGATGGGCAAAAACGTACCCGCGCTGCTTGAAGTCCGCGGCGAGGTGATTATGCGCCACGCGGGCTTCGAGGCGCTGAACGAGCGTGCCCGGGAGGAGGGCAGCAAAGTGTTTGCCAACCCGCGTAACGCAGCGGCGGGCAGCCTGCGCCAGTTGGATCCACGCATTACCGCAAAACGCCCGCTAGAGTTCCACGCCTATCAGGCTGCGCGCTTGGAGCCGGATCTGGGCGATACGGCTCACAGCGACTTAATGGCGCGGTTATCCACACTAGGGTTTCGTGCCAGTTCAGAGCTGCAGATAGTCAAAGGCCCCCAGGCTGTTGCCGACTACTGCGAGCAGCTAGGCGAAAAGCGTGACGGCCTTGGCTTCGATATCGACGGCGTAGTAATCAAGGCCAACGACCTGCGCTACCAGCGAGAGCTTGGCTTTGTCGCCCGCGCGCCGCGCTGGGCGGTGGCATTCAAGTTCCCAGCCCAGGAAGAGGTCACTACCCTTAACGATGTGGAGTTCCAGGTCGGTCGCACCGGAGCGATTACTCCCGTGGCGCGTCTTGAGCCAGTCACCGTGGCCGGTGTGACGGTGTCTAACGCAACGCTGCACAACGCCGATGAGATTAAACGCCTGGACGTCATGATCGGCGATACAGTCTCGATTCGCCGAGCCGGTGATGTGATCCCCCAGGTGGTGAGCGTGCATACCGAGCTGCGCCCCGCAGATGCAAAGGTGATTGTTTTCCCCGAACACTGCCCGGTGTGTGGTTCGGATATCGAGCGCCTTGAAGGCGAAGCGGTAGCACGCTGTTCGGGCGGCCTTTACTGCGCGGCGCAGCGCAAAGAGGCACTCAAGCACTTCGCCAGCCGCAAAGCGCTGGATATTGACGGGCTGGGTGAAAAGTTGATCGTGCAGCTAGTCGACTTGGACTGGGTGGGAACCCCCGCGGCGCTGTTCCACCTAACCGTAGAGCAGCTAAAAAGCCTGCCGCGTATGGGAGAAAAGTCAGCCACCAACTTAGTCAACGCGCTTGAAACTGCTAAGTCGACCACCTTGGCATGCTTTATTTATGCCCTAGGCATTCGTGAAGTAGGCGAGGCCACGGCAGCCAATCTCGCCAATCACTTTGGCACCTTGGACGCCATTCAAGACGCAGAGCTGGAAGCGCTGGAGGCGGTTAACGATGTGGGCCCCATCGTGGCTGCCCATGTGCATACCTTCTTCCGTCAGCCCCACAATCAAGAAACCATCGCCGCGCTGATTGACGCGGGCATTACCTGGCAAGAGGCGGAAGTCACCCAGGGCCCCAAGCCGCTGGAAGGCCAGACCTGGGTTCTTACCGGCTCGCTTGAGAGTATGACCCGGGACGAAGGCAAGGCGCGCTTACAGGCGCTGGGTGCCAAGGTGGCGGGCAGCGTTTCGAAAAAAACCACCTGTTTGGTCGCTGGCGAAGCGGCGGGCAGTAAATTGACCAAAGCCGAACAGATGGGCGTGGACGTCGTCGACGAAGCCATCTTTATTGAACGTTTGGCAGCGTGGGAGCAACGCTAATGAGCCGTTTTATTGAAGTACCCGCCCGAATGCTGCCACCGGAGACCCTCAATGCCCTGCTGGAGGCGTTTGTAACCCGCCAGGGCTACGACACTACGGATACCACCGGCGAGGGCATGCACGGCTGGGTAGCCGAGCTGAAACAGCAGCTAGAGCGCAATGAGCTGATCATCGCCCATGACCTTGAGCTGGAAATGACCGAAGTGATGACTTTGGCGCGGTGGCGTTCATTTGGCCGCGATATCGCCGACGACGAGGAAGAGGGCGATATTTAGTGTCATCTTGCGAAAAGCCTCCCAATATGTCATGGCGAGGCGCCTCAATATTGTCATTGCGAGGAGCGCAGCGACGCGGCAATCTGGCAGGCAAACCCGAGATCGCCGCGCTTCGCTCGCGATGACAAGAACGCGTTGTGGCAAAGCGCCAGTCCAATATGTCATGGCGAGGTGCCCCAATATTGTCATTGCGAGGAGCGTAGCGACGCGGCAATCTTTGCGGGCATTAGCAGGCAAACCCGAGATCGCCGCGCTTCGCTCGCGATGACAAGAAGGTGTTGTGGCAAGGCGCCTCAATATTGTCATTGCGAGGAGCGCAGCGACGCGGCAATCTCAAGCTTGTCTATTATGCGTTCCCACCACGAATAATCGCACTAATAATCCGTCGCCCTGGGTGCAGGTGATCGACCAGTGGCGCTTCCAGCGGCATTGGCTCATCGCACATTCGTGAGGCAATCACTTCAGCGCATAGCGGCGCGCTGGCTAGCCCCCGCGAGCCGTGGGCCGTGGATATCCACAGGCCGGGGTAGTGTTCACCCGGCGTATCCGCCACCCGGGTAGCATCTTTGCTCAGCAGCGAGTAGTCCGCCCGCCACGCTTCTGCCACCGGCACCGGCCCTGCGTAAGGAGTTTTGTCGGGGCTTGCTGCCCGCACAGCGGCACGGCCCTTAAGGTATTCCGGCGTTAGCTTGATGCCTGCCTGTTCCAACTCCTCTACCAAGGCGGGCAGCGTCTGGCGCAGCTCATCGACATTACGCTGGTGGTCGTCGGCGGTGATTTCAGTCGTCGCGTTATTGGGCACAAAGCTGGCGCCAAAGGTCAGAACACCCTCCAGAGCAGGCGCCACATAGCCACCGGCGCACACCACTCGCTTAGGGCCGGCTACTTCATCGGGTAGTCGTAATTCACTAATCTGACCACGCACTGACTGCAGTGGCAGCGCCGCCGTTTGCGCGAAGCAGTTGGCCAAATGGGCGCTGGCAATCACCACCTGATCCGCCTCGACCGTGCTGCCATCGGCTAAGTTAAGGTGCCAGCCGTCATCTAACTGGGTCAGTGAGCTAACGTCGCCCTGTAGAAAAGTAATGCCTGGCTGCTGAAGTAAATGCTCACACAGCGCCTTGGGCCTTACCCAGCCCGCCTGTGGATAATAAAGCCCGTGAGGGGCGTCAATGGCCATGGCCGCCGTCTTGGATAGCGCCGGGTTTTCCATAGCGGTAACCACCTCGCCGGGCAGCGGGTGTTGTTGATTAAAGCGCTGCTGGCGGCGCGCCTCTTTATCGCTACTTGCCAACTGCACCACGCCGCAGGGCTGCCATAAGGGAGCTGTGGATAATGGCTGTGTGAATAGCTGCTGCGAAAGCCAGCGCTGGCTATATAGCAGCCCAGCGAGATAAACCCGGCTTTGATAGTTGGTCTCAGCGGCCAGCTTTACATACAGCGCACCCTGGCGATTGCCTGAACCACCCGCGCCGGGGGCTTCGCGCTCTACTACGGTTACCTTAATCCCCCGCCGGGCCAGCGCCGCCGCCATGCTGCTTCCCGCTAGCCCGGCGCCGACGACGACAACGTGCTTCACTGAAGCTAAAGGGGGCGGCGTAAACCATGGCGTTGATTGGCGGCGCTGATCCGCTGGCGGCGTTTCGATACTGCCTACCAGCATCTCCCGCTTGCGGCCATAGCCCGGTACTTTCTTCCAGTTAAAACCTGCCGCTTTCAAGCCCCGCTTAACGATGCCTGCGCAGGTAAACGTGGCGAACGTTGCACCGGGGCGTGAACGGGCGGCCATGGCGTTAAACAGTTCCGGCTGCCACATGTCGGGGTTTTTAGACGGCGCAAAGCCGTCTAAAAACCAAGCGTCGACCTGACCGTCTAACTGTTCCAGGCGTTCAGTGGTGTCGCCGAAATGTAGATCCAGGGTGACGCGCTCGGTTAAGTGCAGACGGTGAATGCCGCTAACGGCGGCGGGCCACTGGGCACAGAGTGCCTGTGCATAAAGGGCGAGTGAGGGCCAGCTCGCTAGCGCTTGTTCAAGGGCGCCAAGCTCAAGGGGAAACTTCTCTGTGGATAACAGATGCAGCCGTGCAGAAGGCGGGGCATGTTGCTCGAAACAGGCCCAGGCGCAGAGCATATTAAGGCCGGTACCAAAGCCGGTTTCACCAATCACAAAGGGCCGCGGGGCCTCCCAGGCGGCGAAGCGCTCGGGAAGCTGGTTGGCGCCAAGAAACACATGCTCGGTTTCGGCGCGCCCATCGCCACGGGTGAAATAGATATCATCAAACGCTGTTGCGTGGGGGGCTCCCTCGTTCCAGGTAAGCGTTGGCGTGGTTAATGCCGCCAGCGGTGGCAAAGCGTTTGAATGTTGGGTCACGCGGGTATCCGTATTGATGAACAGGTGGTTAAAAAATGATCAATTTGTCGGCGCTGGCGTTATCTCTGGCTTAGCGCAAAGCGTCCGCCGGGTTTGCACAGAGTTTTCCACAGGCTCTGTGTAAAAGCATACGGATCCTCCACACTCGCCTACTGAGGTCAAGGCAAAACTTTCTTGAACGGCTTAACAATAACCTTGGCATACACCCCCGCGATCATGTAAGGGTCAGCATCGGCCCACGCCTTGGCGTCTTCCAGGCTGGCAAATTCCGCTACGACCAAGCTACCGGAAAAGCCTGCATCACCGGGGTTTTCAGCGTCGATGGTGGGGTGAGGGCCAGCCAGTACCAGGCGGCCTTCATCGCGTAGCGCTTCCAGGCGCGCTAAATGGTCGGGCCGAGCAGACAGGCGACGCTCTAAGCTATTGGGCACATCTTCACTCATAATGGCATACAGCATGTGGGGTTAACTCCTTGATTAAAAGAGGATGCATCGTGACCGCTAATTGACCGCACTGGCATAAGCGCGCACCATATCTTACCCATTGCGAAGGCTTTATTCACAGCTGAAAAACGCATTCTGACAAACTGGCCACACGGCGTCATGCTTATGCCTCGACTTCCCACTACTTTTGATGCCGATCAGCGCTACCCAGTTGATTTGCACATGCACTCCACCGCTTCCGATGGCGCGCTATCGCCCACCGAACTGGTGACACTGTGCTTTGAGCGCGGGCTGACGCACATGTCGCTCACCGACCACGATACCATGGACGGCATTGAAGAAGCGGGTCGCGCGGCGGAGCAAGCAGGGCTGTGCCTTATCCCCGGCTGTGAGTTATCCACACGCTGGCAGGGGGTCAATATCCATGTGGTGGCGCTAATGCCCGGCGGCCTGCAGGGAGCAATGGTAGAAGGCCTGATTCAGCAGCGTGAAGCGCGCATTCAGCGCGCAGCCGTGATCGCTGAAAGACTGGAAAAAGTCGGTTTATCCAACGCGCTGGAAAAAGCGCGCCTGCACGCAGGCAGCGACCGCCCATTGGGCCGCCCGGACTTTGCCCGCGCGCTGGTAGAGGAAGGTGTGGTGCCTGATTGGGCCAGTGCTTTTAAGCGCTATTTGGGCAGTGGAAAAAAGGGCGATGTTAAAGCCCACTGGCCGGAAATCAGCGAAGCGGTGGGCTGGATTGTCGACTCCGGCGGTGTAGCCGTGATTGCCCATCCCCTGCGCCACGGCTTAACCCGGCGCAAACGTGGCCTGTTGATGGACACCTTCCAGGCGGCGGGCGGACAGGCGGTGGAGCTGGTAAGCGGCCAGCAGAACCCGGACAGCACCCGCGACTTGGCGCGTCAGCTAGTGGAGCGCGAACTGTACGCTTCCATGGGCAGTGATTTTCACTTTCCCGGCAGCCACGCGGCCCCCGGCAGTATGAGCCTGGTGCCGCGCACGGCGGCGCCCCCCATATGGCAGCACCCACGTCTGGTGCACCTGCGCGATGCGCCCGCTGGAATGCTAGCGGCAGGGGAACCCGCTTAGCGTTTACGCTATGTTTTAGAAGTGCAGTGATAAGAGTGCGGTTATACGAATACGTTTATATGAGTACGGTTATACGAGTGCGGTACAAGAACAGCCTACGGATAGGAGTTAGCAATGAGCCAATACTTTCAGATTCACCCGGAGAACCCCCAAAAACGCTTGATTGATCAGGCGATTGCCATCATTCGTAAAGGCGGTGTGGTGGCCTACCCGACGGATTCGGGCTATGCGCTCGGCTGCCACCTGGGCGAGAAGAAAGCTATCGAGAAGATCAAGTGGCTGCGTTCACTGGACGATAAACACAACTTCACCCTGGTGTGTTCCGACCTCTCGGAAATCGGTACCTACGCCAAGGTGGATAACGATGTGTTCCGGCTGCTGAAAGCCCACACGCCTGGGCCTTACACCTATATTCTGGATGCCACATCCGAAGTGCCGCGCCTGCTGCTGCACCCCAAGCGCCGTTCCATTGGTGTACGCGTGCCGGATCACCGCATTACTCACGCGCTGCTGGCGGCATTGGGTGAACCGTTGATGAGCGTCACGCTGATTCCGGTAGGCGATGACCTGCCCATGAACGACCCGGAAGAGATCCGCGAGCGCTTTGGCGCCCACCTAGACGCCATTATCGACGGCGGTGCCTGCCATTTAGACCCCACTAGCGTTATTGACCTGCGCGAGCTGCCGCCGAAAATCATCCGTGAAGGGCGCGGCGACATTTCCCCTTTCGTCGGCTAAAAGCACTTTTTTAAGGCTAATTTTAAGGCAAATCCTTGGCTTGTAGGCATATAGGGCCGGGATTTGCTCTTTTTTATCGTTATTTGAATGTTCAATGAAAATAAAATATGATCCTTATGCTTATTTTTGATAATAAATCGTGATCCTTTAAGGCGAGGAGTCGCCTCGTCTTCTTGAGATCGCCCATCCCAGGAGATCATTTAATGACGATACCTTTCACCTCTCGCCTCTGCACCCTTGCTGCGTTAGCCAGCCTGACCGCTTTACCGCTGACCAGCCACGCAGATAGCGATGATGCAGAACTGTGTGCCCAGCAAGCCTATGCGATGGGCCTGCGCTATCAGCAGCAGTCTGCAGAAGCGGCCGCCTTGCAGCGCCAGGGATTTGCCCTCGCCACCTACCGGCTTGAGGATCAGATCGAGGCGCATGGTGGCAGCGACGGCTTGGCTATCATTACCGACCTGGATGAAACGGTGCTGGATAATAGCGCGCTGCTGGTTCGCGATATGCAGGCGTGCCACGACTACACCACCTGGGACACCTGGAAGCATTGGGAGCGTGAAGGCGAACCGCGTTTAATGCCGGGTGCCAAAGCGTTTCTGGATTTCGCGGACGAGCAGGGCGTAGCCATTTTTTACGTCTCCGACCGCTACCAGGAGAACGAAGTCGATACCATCGCCACGCTAGAAACGTTAGAACTGCCCCAGGTTTCTGAACAGAGCGTGATGCTATTAGGGCCTGCCAAGGCGGAGCGCCGTGCCGAGGTGGTTGATAACCACACCATGGTAATGCAGCTAGGCGACTCGCTACACGATTTTGCGGGTGACTTCGCCGGTGCCGATCTGGAGCAGCAGCACGAGCTGGTTGAGGAGAATGCCGAGCGGTTTGGTAACGACTGGATTGTATTCCCCAACGCTACCTATGGCGCTTGGAGCGATGCCGAGCTAGACGCCTGGGACGCCCCCCACGAAGTGGAGTGATCGGTTAGATAACCACTCCATCCCTCACTAAATGAACGCTGCGCGCCCCAGGTTAGGCTATTGAGTTTTTGTTTCTAAGCAACTTAGTCTAGCTGTCCTGGGGCGCGTTTTTGTCTGCGTCTCCCACGCCGCTACTTTTTTGAGCTTCATCTTTTTTGTCGTCGTCTTTCGTGCGCGGGTCTTCGCTGTCTTCATCAAGCCAGGTACCGCAGCGCAGGCAGTAGTGGGCACGCTTCTCATGGCGGTCGTGCCCGCAGCCGGGGCAGGCTTCCTCTGAGTAGCGATCCTCACGAATCGAGCGAATTACCTGGGCGGAGAAAACCCCGGTGGGCACGGCGATAATCGAGTAGCCCAGCAGCATCAGCACCATGGTGATCGCTTTGCCCAGGGCGGTGGCGGGAACAATGTCGCCGTAGCCGACCGTGGTCATGCTGACAATGGCCCAGTACATCGACATGGGAATACTGGTAAAGCCCGCCTCGGGAGATTCAATGGTGTACATCAACGCCGCAAACAGCGTCACCACCATAAAAATAGAGAAGAAAAACAGCAGAATTTGTCGCAGGCTGCGTTTGAGGGCATCTATTAACAGACCTGCTTCACCGACAAACTCCATCAAGCGCAAAATACGGAAGATACGCAGCACGCGCAGGATGCGCACAATCACCAACCCATGGGCGCCGGGTACCAGCAGCACCAGCCAGGTAGGCAGAATCGCGATTAAATCGACGATGCCGTAAAAGCTTTTTAGATAGAGTAACGGGCGCTCCAGGCAGTAGATGCGCACAATCAGCTCAAGGCTAAACAGCAGGGTAAGAATCCATTCAACGTAAAAAAACAGCGCCCCGTAGTGCTCCGCATAGCGCTCTACGCTACCCAGCAGGATAACCCCGACGCTGATGAGAATGGCCACGATCAAGGCGATATCAAACGCCTTAGCGCCCGGCGTGTCGGATTCGAAGATGATGTGGAACAGCCGCGCGCGCAGGCCTTCTCCGCCAGGGGTTAAGTGTAAATTCATCGCATCATCCTGAAGTGAGCCTCAATGCCGCTCTATAGAGCCTTAAACCGCTAGCGTAGCGCGGTTTGGTGCGCCAGGCGATGGGCGAGTGCTAACGCCGCTTTACCGTAGGCCGTATTGGGCTGGCCGTGCGCGTCGAGTGCGCTGGGAAGCGCCTGGGCATAGCCACGTTCAGCGGCATCCAGTTCAGGGTGATCGGCGAGGGTGGTCAATGCCTGCTGGGCATCGCTTAGAAAGCTGGCCTGCTGGCTGTCGTGGTAGGCGTCCAGCGCCAGGGTGGCGCGGTGCAGCCATTCCGCTGGGGAGTGCGCTTGCGGCAGCGGCCAGCGTTGCTCGCTCAACGCATTACCCCGGGCCGCCTTACTGCTGTCCGAAGGCCGCAGCGCTACCTGTTCGGCAAGGGTCAATGCCAGTGCCCACAGCGCTTCCGGGTCGCCGCCTTTTAATTCGAGTTCTGCTTCGCGAATCGGCGTGCGGTAGTCACCGCTAATAATCTCGCCCTCATCCACTACCAGCTCAATATGACTCACCTGGCCTTGTGCGCCCTCTTTTAGCTGCCAGCTACGTCGTGTGAAATCGGTGCTGAGTTGGGGGGCGAGTGCGTCGAGCACACCGCTAAGCTCACCTTGAAAAGGGGGGAGTTCGGCAAGCGCCGCTAAATCTAACCCAGGCCCCGCAATCTGCCACTCCCACTCTTGGCGTTGCGAGAGCCCGCCGCCACCCTGGCCTGCGGTTTTTACCGTTTGTAGCACCTGGCCATCTACCTGGCGCAGGCGCAACGCAATGCGTGCCTTGGCCAAATCGCCCTGAGGGGTATCAAAGTAGGTGTTGGTCAATAATTGTTGAAGCGCTGGTTGCGAAGCGAGGTGGGAGTGTTTGGCAAGCGCTTCAGGCCCGGTCGGGGCAAGTGCTAGTTTCAGTTCTACTTCTATGGGTGTTGGTGTTTCCATGACGCTCGCCACCTCGTTATAGTGAAATTTAGATGAATATTTGATTACATTTATGAACTTTTCATGACGGCGGCGGGCGCACTCTTTATACTGGCGCCGCCATTTCCCGGCTCCCCGAAAATAGGCTTAAAGGCACTATGGTTACCTCCAATCCTTTTTCTTCGATGTTTGGCCGCTCGCCATTCCAGCCGCTGTTGGCCCATATAGTCAAGGCGAATGAGTGCGCCGATCAACTGTTGCCGTTTTTTGAAGCAACCCTTGCTAACGACTGGGACAAAGCGGAAGAACTGCGCGAAAACGTCACCCGTTTAGAGCATGACGCCGATACGCTGAAAACCGAGCTGCGGTTGAACCTGCCCAACACCATGTTCCTGCCCGTCTCACGTTCTGACCTGCTCGACTTGATCAGCGTGCAGGACAAAATCGCCAATAAGGTGCGCGACATTACCGGCATTATGCTGGGGCGTAAAATGTGCGTGCCGGATGAACTGGCCGAACCGATGCGTGACTACATCCGAACCAGCGTTGCCTGCGTAGCTCAAGCGCGTCAAGCATTGGAAGAGCTCAAGGATTTGCTGGAGTCCGGCTTTGGCAAAAACGTCTCTGATGTGATGCAGAAGATGATCCGTGAACTACACACCCTTGAGCACCAAGCCGACGATCAACAGGTGACCATTCGTCGCCAGCTGTTCGCGCTTGAGAGCCAGCTACCGCCTGTAGATGTGATCTTTCTCTACAAGATCATTGATTGGGTAGGTGAGTTATCCGACCGCGCTGAGCGTGTGGGTAGCCGTCTGCAGATCCTGACTGCCCGCTAAGGGGACCCTCATGCTGATTATTGCCCAGTACGGTGAAATCTTCATTATTCTGGCCTGTTTATTCGGCTTCTTTATGGCCTGGGGCGTTGGTGCAAACGATGTAGCTAATGCCATGGGAACCTCGGTGGGGTCGAAAGCGATCACCATCAAGCAAGCGATCATTATCGCCGTTATTTTTGAGTTTCTCGGCGCCTGGTTGGCCGGTGGCGAGGTAACCGCAACGATTCGCGGGGGCATGCTTGATCCCGTTTTGTTGGCGGATAATCCGCACCTACTGGTTTACGGAATGCTCTCCGCGTTATTAGCTGCTGCCATTTGGCTGATGGTAGCTTCTGCGCGTGGCTGGCCTGTTTCAACCACCCACTCAATTGTCGGTGCTATCGTCGGTTTTGGCGCTGTGGGCCTAGGCATGGAGGCAGTGGCGTGGGGCAAGGTAGGTCAGATAGCGTCTAGCTGGATTATTTCGCCGCTGCTTGCCGGTACAATTGGTTTCGTGTTGTTCAAATCTGTTCACCACCTGATTTTTGAAAACAACGACCCCTTTGCCGCTGCCAAGCGCTACGTACCTGGCTATATCTTCCTGGTCGGCTTTATTGTCTCTATGGTCACGCTGACCAAAGGGTTATCCCACGTAGGCTTGGATCTCAGCTTTGGGCAGAGCCTACTACTCTCCATTTTGATTGGTTTTATTATCATGGCGCTGGGTGTTGTTATGCAGCGTCGGGTTAAATACGTGCAGAACGACAGCGACCACTTCGGCTATGCCAACGTTGAGCGCGTGTTCGGCGTGCTAATGATCTTTACTGCCTGTGCCATGGCGTTTGCCCACGGTTCTAACGATGTGGCGAATGCGGTGGGCCCGCTGGCGGCAGTGATTAGCGTTGTACGCAGCGAAGGCGTCATCGACAGTGCCGCGCTGGTGCCCTGGTGGGTGCTGGTGCTGGGTGGCGCGGGCATCGTCGTTGGCCTTGTCACTTACGGCCATAAAGTGATTGCCACCGTAGGTACGGGTATCACTGAACTGACGCCCAGCCGTGGTTTTGCGGCCACTTTGGCAGCGGCGACCACGGTGGTATTGGCCTCGGGTACCGGCCTGCCAATCTCCACTACACATACGCTGGTGGGGGCTATTTTAGGTGTCGGCCTAGCGCGCGGTATGGCAGCACTTAACCTACGGGTTATTGGCACCATCGTGATGTCCTGGCTGATTACGTTGCCCGCTGGAGCAGGTCTCGCGATTCTGTTTTTCTTCATGCTCAAAGGTATGTTCGGCTCATAAACAAGCCAGTAATAGTGCAGTACGCAAAGGCTCGAACGCGCCTAGAACTCTTTAAGTGGTAAAAATGACAGCGGCATCTTCATGTTTTTCTGCATTAGATTGAGCAGATTTGCATCAGAAGGTGCCGCTGTTTTTCTTGCTCTGGTAAAGTATCTTAATTGAGCATGCTAAACGCCTGATTTTTCTTTCACCTGCTGCCGGAGAGCGGCCCTTGGATAAGCGCTTCCCCTTTGTTGATTGGTTTCGTAACGCTTCCCCCTATATTAATGCGCACCGGGGGCGAACCTTTGTCATCTTAATTGAGGGCGAAGCGATGGCGTCTGGGCGAGGGGAGCAGCTTATTCAGGATCTGGCACTGCTGCATACCCTGGGCGTTCGCCTGGTGGTGGTGTTCGGCATTCGCCCCCAGGTGCACGAAGCGCTTACCGCTGCCGGTGTCGAACCCACGCGTATCGATGGCCGCTGGGTGGCCGACCGTGCGGTAATGGCCCATGTAGAACAGGTTGCCGCCCGCCAGCGGTTGTGGCTGGAAGCCCGGCTCTCCCTTGGCCTGCCCAGCACGCCACTGCACGGCGTAGAGCTCAGCGTTATTTCTGGCAATTTGGTCACCGCCAAGCCGCTCGGCGTGCGCGAAGGGGTGGATTTCGACCACAGTGGCGAAGTGCGCCGGGTGCGGGCCAGCGCCATTGAAGGCCTGTTGGAAAAAGGCTCATTGGTGCTGCTGCCGCCGCTGGGGTTCTCCAGCACCGGCGAGGTGTTTGACCTGGACGCCTCCGAAGTGGCCCAACACGCCGCCGTGGCGCTAAAAGCTGACAAGCTGATTCTGCTCGGCGAGTCGGAAGGTCTTGAGGATGAGCACGGCGCGTTGCTACGTCAGCTCTCCCCAGCGGAAGCCGAGCCACGTTTAACCAACGCCGCACCGGGCAGCGAGTTAGCCCGCCACTTACAGGCCGCTTGCACCGCTGCCCGTGAAGGCGTGGCACGCACGCATCTGCTCTCCTGGCGTAACCACGATGCATTGCTGGGTGAACTGTTCACCCGTGACGGTGTGGGCACCATGATTACCCAGCACCGTTACGAACAGCTGCGCCC
>NZ_JH393257.1:520474-542274 GCF_000236035.1 Vreelandella boliviensis LC1 | reverse complement strand
GGGGGCTGCGGGAGCCACTAGAGCGGAGAGGGATGCTAGTGGCGCGCTCCCGTGAGCGCCTTGAGTATGAGATTGACGACTATATGGTGATCGAGCGTGACGGCATGGTGATTGGCTGCGCCGCGCTACACGTATTCTCCGACACCAGCATTGCTGAATTGGCCTGCGTGGCGGTTCACGACAGCTACCGCGGCGGCGAGCGTGGCGAGCGCTTGGTGGAGGCCATGGAGCGCCGCGCCCGCCAGCGAGGCTTAACTGAATTGTTCGTGCTGACGACCCACACCGTCCACTGGTTTGTGGAGCGCGGCTTTCGTTCCGCCAGCCTGGAAGACTTGCCCCCGCTAAAACGCGAAACCTACAACCACGCCCGTAAATCGAAGGTGCTGGTCAAGCAACTGGCGTGACTCGTTTAGTGGGCCATGGTGCGATAGACGTTGAGCGCCCCAGCAAAGCCTTCACGTAAATCAGCGATCTCTTCAGGCTAGTCGGCGTCGGAAATGGGCGGGCAGGGAGACGGTGTCATGGAAGTTGTCATGGCTTAGCTCCAGCCAGATCGTTATTTGAAATAGCTGTTTGAGATAGCTGTTTTATCACTCTGCGATGGCCGCGTCGATGGACTCGGCAATACGCTCAATAATCAGATCTATTTCGCTAGCCTCAATGATATAAGGCGGTGCCAGCAAGATATGGTCACCGTTAATGCCATCAATGGTGCCGCCCATTGGGTAGCTGACCAGGCCCCGCGCCATGGCCTGGCGCTTGATCTTGGCGTGAAGTTTGCGGGCCGGGTCGAAAGGCACTTTGCTCTCTCTGTCCGCCACGATCTCGATACCGCGAAACAGGCCCCTGCCGCGGATGTCGCCCACATAAGGGAATGCGCCGAGCGCTGCTTCAAGGCCGCTTTGCAGTCTCGCCCCCATGGCATTAACGTTCGCCAGCGTTTCCGGCCGTGCGATGATCTCAACCACTTTGTTGGCGGCCGCGGCGGCGACAGGGTGACCAAGGTAGGTATGGCCATGCTGAAACAGCCCAGAGCCATTGGCGAAGCTGGCATAGATACTAGCCGATAGCATCACCGCGCCGATGGGCTGATAGCCACCCCCCAGCCCTTTGGCGATGGTAACGATATCCGGCGTTACCCCATCTTGCTCGCAAGCAAAGACGGTGCCGGTTCTGCCCATGCCACACATCACTTCGTCGAGGATTAGCAGCACGCCATATTTATCGCAAATAGCCCGCACGCGTTTAAAGTAATCCGCCTCAGAGGCGACCGCCCCTAAGGTAGCCCCGACGACGGGCTCGGCAACAAAGGCCATAACCTCGTCAGGGCCCAGTTCCAGAATCTTTGCCTCAAGCTCATCGGCAAGCCGGGCAGCGTAGGCCTCTGGCGTCTCATCGATGCCCTTGTCGCGATAGGCATAGCAGGGCGATACGTGGTGAGTTTCGGGCAAGATGGGCTGAAACTGCTGGCGCCGCATGGCATTGCCCCCGGTTGCCAGCGCACCAATGGTGTTGCCGTGGTAGCTCTGGCGCCTGGCAATGATGTGCCGCCGCTGGGGCTGATTAATCTCGACAAAGTACTGCCGGGCCATTTTCAGCGCCGCTTCAACAGCCTCTGATCCACCCGACACCAAATAAACATAATCCAGCCCTTCAGGGGCTAAATCCACGAGTTTTTCAGCAAGTTCTTCGGCGGCATCGGTGGTGAAAAAAGAGGTATGGGCGTAACAGAGGTTGTCGATCTGTGAGCGCATGGCCGCCAGCACTTCCGGGTGGGCGTGACCGACGCTGGTAACCGCTGCACCACCTGATCCATCCAGGTAGCGCCGCCCCATGGTATCGGTGATATAGACACCTTGCGCCGAGGCTGCATGAGGCAGTGCCACGCCAATACTGCGGTGAAGAATACGCGTCATAGACTCTTTCCCTTATTATCAGGCAGTGAGAAATTCATATAACAAGGAGATTGGCACACCCATAAAGATGTTTGCAACAATAAAATCATTTTAATATAGTATGAAACATATGGATCATTGGTTTTTGCAAAGAGCCAACCGACTATTCCTTCACAGAGCCAACTGTCTTTTCTCCAAGAGCAACCGATTATGCCGCCGAGCGATCCCCTAAGAGAGCAGATTATCGCCCAGTACGATGTCATGTCCCCGCAGCTCCAGCAGGCCGCTCGTTACGTGCTTGATCATCCAGAGGAAGTGGCTCTGGTTTCCATGCGCGAGGTGGCTCGCTATGCGGCGGTGCAACCCGCCACCATGACCCGGCTTGCCAAGTTCCTGGGGTTGCCAGGGTACGATGAACTTCGGGCACAGCATGCGGCGGCGCTGCGTCAGGGCAGCGATGGCTTTGCAGCTAAAGTTCGCCAGCGGGTAGATGAAGGTAGAGAAACTGTAGCAAGCGACACCGCCACGCATATGCTTCAAGGGTTGAGTGCCCAGCTTGCTAAACTCTGCGAGCCCGATTCGCTGCGGCGGCTGGAAGCCACAGCCGATAGACTGATGTCAGCGAGAAAGATCTACGTGCTAGGTTTACGTTCCTGCCATGCCATTGCCTGGCACTTCCATTACGTGATGACCCTATTGGGAGACCGTTCGGTTCATTTAGATGGGCCTGGGGGTACCGGCGGCGATGCGCTCATTCGCGCTACTTCTGAGGATGTCATGCTGGTCATCTCTATCAAACCCTATGCACGAGATGCCCTGGAAGTTGCCCAATTGGCAAAAGAGAAAGGGGTGGGCATTGTTTCTATTACTGATAGCGAAGTGTCGCCGCTGGTAGCGATGTCAGCGCAGACGATCCTTTGCCCCACGGAAAGCGATAGCTTCTTCCATACACTAACACCCGCATTAGCTATTTCCGAAGTACTGTGCAGCTTATTGGCGGAATTTGACCGGCCTAAAACGCTAGAAGCCTTGCAGCAAGTGGATGAACACCTCTCACATCTCAATACCTATTCGACCGCTATTCCCAGGCGGCAATGAGAAGCGAGGCCAGTCAGTCATATTGACCGGGGTAGATAATTGCTTAAGCCATCCAGCATTTAGTCATTTTTTGGCAGTTTTGTTTAATACGCCGAGACAGGCGCTCTAACAAAACCTGCTCCGTGCCTGGGGTTGCGATCTCTTGCAGGGCGTGTATCGCAGAGGGCAAAACGCGCTCCTAAGTCCATGAAATAAGCAGGTTTAAATCCCAACGCCAGGGCGAGAGACATGAGGTGGTAATAATAGTGTCGCCCTTGCTGAGATGGGGCAGGGCAGCTTTGGTGAGATAGGTTTGCACAGAAATTGCTTGCACAGAAAATATCGGCATAAGCTGTGGCATAAAAACCGATGGATGCTGATTGAGGCATTCGACGTGCCCCCGCTCCTCGGGCCAACGTCACCCTTCAACGTAGACCAAGCGCGTAGAAACAAGCAAACCTAACGTCGATGAATATATTGTCGATAACTTTTCGGGTATTTAAGTCTGTTTTCTATAATCAATGTTATTTAACAGGCTTTAAAATCATCTTATTAACATAGGTTAATAAGATGATTGATTATTGAAAAAATAACTGGCCGCGAATTGACAATAAAATAATGACCGCTATGTTTTATGTGTGGCATATCTATTAAATAAAAGGCGTAATTAGCTAAGTATTAGTGCTTGTTTTCTTTAAGTTTATAATTGCACTAGTTAATTGTTCCTAATAGATTTCCGCTGATATTGATTTTGTTTCACCACGGATGCTGACAAGTGAGACGACAAGGAGGAAGTGACAGATGATCGATCAAGGAAAGCAGCCTAACCCAGGCGCCCCCAGCCAGCAGAACCCCTCAACGGAATCGCTCAAGCAGCAAGGACGCGACACCGCCCACGAGGTAGGAGAGGCAGCCCAGCACCAAGCTGAAGGCTATTTTAACCAACAGCGTGATAATGCTGCGGAACAGTCTCATAAGCTAACCGGCGTTCTGCAAAAAATGGCCGACGAGTTTGATAACCAGCAGCAGCCCTTTTTCTCAAAACAAGCGAGAAAGTTTGCTGATACTACCGAGCGCTTCTCGGATAACTTGCGCGATAAAGACTTACGCAGCGTTTGCGATGAAGCACAAAGTTTTAGTCGCCGCGAACCTGCACTGTTTATCGGTAGCGTAATTGCCGCTGGCTTTTTGGTCTCTCGTTTTCTGCGCAGCTCTGGTCAACACAGTTCTAGCCCGACTAGCTCTAGCCAGCAAACACCAGGCGCTGATGACCACGCCAGTCGTTTAGCCAGTACCGAAGCGAGACGTTCAGCTCCAGGTAGTGAATCGCTCTAATTTGAGAGCAGGGAGGCAAATAATGGATTCGGAAAACAAACCCACGTCGCAAAGTTCATCGGTCGGGTCGCTCCTTTCAACAGTGATGCAAGAAATTAGCTCACTGGTGCGCAACGAAGCTGAGCTTGCCAAGACAGAAATGTCGGAAAAAACCCACGAGGCCATGGCGGGCATCGCTTCGATTGCCATTGCCGGTGCGGTGTTGTTAGGTGGTTTTTTAACCCTGCTCGCCGCGATGGTATTTCTGCTTAATGAAGTGCTTCCGCCCGACACCACGCCTTGGCTGTCGGCACTGATTGTGGGTGGTGTGGTGACGGTCATCGGCATCGTTATGCTCAAAGCGGGCCAAAAGAAACTGCAGGCACGCAACTTGATGCCTACCCGCACGATGAATAGTCTGCAAAGTGACAAGGCGTTTGCGCAGAAGCATCAGCACAACGTCAAGGAGGAGTTGAAATGACGGATCATGATAAACAACGCAATTCCGAAGAGATTGAGAAGGATATCAATCAGTCCCGCGAGCGCCTCGATACCACTCTGAACGAGATCGAAGAGCGGTTCTCTCCTCAGCAGCTGCTGAATACGTCCTACGAGTATCTGCGCCATGGCGGTGCCAACGAGTTCATGGCTAATTTAGGCACCACGATTAAGCAGAACCCACTGCCGTTTCTGGTTACCACGGCGGGGCTAGGCTGGATGATGCTGTCACAGCGTCAGCCTAATCGAGGCCAGCATCAGTTTGCTTCAGATACTGACCAGCGCTTCTACACCGGAGGGCAGTACTCATCGAACACGCCATCGAACACTAGTAGCGCCCCCGGTTCGGTGGGCATTCCTGTTCATGAGGGTACCCACCCCAATGCCGCTATGCATGCCCAGCCAGCTGGAGCCGGTGGAACTGAGCACTCAAGCGATGGCCAAGGCCGTATGAGCGAGATGAGCCATAAAGCCAAAGACTCAGCTCAACACCTGGGCCAGAAAGCCAAACAAACGGCGCAACAGTGGGGCGATAAGGCCCACCATCTGGGGGATAATATGCGAGATTCCACGTCTCACCTGCAGCATGGCGCTCACGACAACCTGCACACTATGGGGCAGCGCGCTCGTCAAGCAGAGAGCCAGGCCTCCGACTTTATTCAGGAGCATCCGCTGGTGGTTGGCGCGCTAGGGTTCGCGCTGGGCGCAGCCTTGGGTGGTATTTTTCCCGCCACCAAGAAAGAAGATGAATATATGGGCGAGTACCGTGACCGCGTTCTTCATAAAGCCGCGGAGACTGGGCAAGAGCAAATGGATAAAGCTCAGCACTCTATTCACGAAAAAGCCGAGTCGTATAAAGGCGAATCGCAACAGGATAAAGATACGCAGGCAAGTGGCAGTAGTTCCAGCGGCACTAACGTAAACGCGCCGCAGGACAGGGAAACGGGTCTAAAAGACTCACCAACCCCTTTTGCCGAACGTTCGGGTGATGCTGAGAAAAATCGTTCTGAGCAAAACAGCCCTGAAAGGCACAGCCCAGGCCTGGCGGGTTCGAGTACTCCCTCTGGCAACACGCAAGGGTCGGGCACTAACCGCACGCCCTAAGTCGCCTTTTGGGCTGTTACTGCCAAGGGATTGAAGAAACTAAGGCCACATACGGTAAGGAGTAAGCGATGACACAAGTTCCTGAGAACGACAAGAAAGCCCCTAAAGATCGTGACGATCACCATGATGATGCCAACCCGATGCCGGATACCCATCATGTCAACAAGGATTCCGACAGCAAGAAATCGGATGATGACCACAAAAAAGGTCACTGAATACGCATTTAAGCGTTGCTAATAGCAGTGCTGTTACGTCTAAGGCGCTACTGATGAGTAGCGCCTTTTTCATTTAGCGTTAAACCTCTACGCTAATGGAGGGCGTTGATACGGAAGTGTCACTTAGCGAGGTAGGCAGCAACTGCCCCAATGAGGAATAGAGGGCGTCAGAGGTTGATGCGGCAACCGCTCGATCAGTCTTGTCCATGGCTTCCTCAGCTTTCTTTAGCTCACGGTGGGCTTCTTTATCCTCTTCGTTCAGCCTAACCTTAAGTGCGTTAATGACTTCACGTAGCTCTTTTTGCGCGTCAGTCAGTACGCCGCGTAGTGCGTGTTCACTAGCGCTGGAACCATCGGATTTTGAGCGGTTGTCTTCATTCTGAATGAGGGTGGGTAGGCTAGGTAATAAACCCAGCTCGGGAGATTCATCGCCTTCAGACTCGCCCGCTGCTTTCTCGGCCTCTTGTTCAGCAGCCCTCTTTGCATCTTCCTCTGCTGTTTTCGCACCGGCTTCGGCTTGCTGCGCGTCACTCGAAATATTTGCCTGGGCGCTCTCATCACTACCCGCCTGTGCCGCGGCTGAGCCGGCCCCGCTGGATTGAGCCACTGCCGGTTGAGCTGCTGGCGTTGAAACCATTGACGGGATAGCGGACATGCCAGCACCACCGCCACCTTGGCTATTCAATAGCTTCGCCGCACCGGCAAGCTCACGAGCGATGCTCTTGAGCTCCTTGGCCATATTTTTAAGCTGCTCAGGCGAGGCAAAGGCCATCATCGCTTTGAGCATTTCAAGCCGCTGGCGTAAGAAGCCCACTTTATCAGTGGCCTGCTGCTGGGAAGCTTCCTTTGGTGTAGGAAGCGCCGCCAAACTCTCCAGCGCTTCCTGCTGCTTTTTCAGACGCTTTGTGAACGGGTCGTCTTCAGCAGGCGCAGAGGCCGGTTCGCTCTTTTGCTGGTTGATACGGGTAGATGCTAAATACTGCGGCTTGTCTTGGCGTTGACCAATCAGTGTGAATGTAGAAAATCCTATCTTCATGATGGCTTCCTCAGCTTATTACTATCACTATCGGCCATTTAGCCTAGGTCTTTAAACCCCGGACTTTAGACGCCGCTTAACCTCCACGCTTAGCCTGCCTTCACCTAGCTTTAATTTAAGCTTCTGGCCGGGCTGGGTATCTTCCGCACGACGAATGATTTGTCCCTGCTCATCCTGGGCAATCGCATAGCCCCGCCCCAGCACCGCCAGCGGGCTGACCGCATTTAGCTCCCGCGCTGCGGCTTTCAAGCGTGCCTGTCGGCTCTCTAGATGGCGCTGCATGGCAGAAGCCAAGCGGCGCTGTAACTGGTTCACGCGTTCACTTTCCGCGCGATGCAACCGCCCCATATCCTGGCTGGCCAAGCGCCTGTTCAGCTGCGTTACCTGGGCTTTTTGCTGGGTGAAGGTTTGCTGCATGGCACGATTCAAGCGCTGGTCGAGAGCGGTTATGTGCTGGCGCTGACGGTTGAGCTGTTCGCCGGGGTGGCGCAGCTTGGCACGCAGGGTATCCAGCCGTTGGCTGTCGCGCTCTAGGCGCGCCTGCATGGCCCGCTGCAAGCGGCTGTGCTGATGCTTAAACTGGCGCTTAAGGGTGGTTTGATCCGGCACCAGCCGTTCGGCGGCGGCTGAAGGCGTGGGCGCGCGCGCATCGGCGGCAAAATCCGCCAGGGTGATATCCACCTCGTGGCCCACCGCCGACATCACCGGCAGCCGGGAGTGGAAAATCGCTCGTGCCAGATGCTCATTATTAAACGCCCACAAGTCTTCCAGGCTCCCGCCGCCGCGGGTAATCAGGATTACGTCCCGCTCGGGGTCTAGCCGTGCCTGACGATTGAGCAATGCCAGCGCTGAGATCATCGCCGGTGCTGCCTCAGCGCCCTGCACCGGCACTGGAATCAGCGTCACATCCGCCAGCGGCCAGCGGGCTTCCAGCACCGCCAGCACATCACGAATCGCGGCGCCGGTAGCGGAGCTTAAAATCAGCAGCTTACGGGGCGGGAAGGGCAGCGGCCGAGCGTTGGCAAACACGCCTTCGCCATCCAGCTGCGCTTTTAAGCGCTCAAACGCCGCCAACAGTTCACCCAGGCCCGCAGCCTGAACGGCCTCGGCAATTAGCTGGTAATCACCGCGTGGCTCAAACAGCGACACCCGCCCGCGCAGCTTGACCTGATCGCCATCGCGCATCGGCGCTGAAACAAACCGCGCCCGCTGACGAAACAGCGCGCAGCGGATCTGCGCCCGGTCATCCTTCAGCGTGAAATAAACATGCCCGGACGCAGGGCGGGAAACGTTGGAAAGCTCGCCCTCCACCCACACCTCGCCCACATCGCGCTCAAGGGTTTGCTTGGCGCGCTGGTTCAACTGGCTGACGGTGAGGGCTTTTGCGGTTTCTTGCATAAAAATGCCTTGTTCAAGATAGTCGGGCCGTGTCTGTAAATAGCGGGCTTTCGTTAATAAATAGGCAGCTCATTAAGCCTAACAGCATACGTCATTAGCAATTGTTGTAAGCACAACAGCGTGACTGCATTGCTGGGATGGCCCTCAAAACGCTATAATAGGCGATTAACCCTTCACGCCCCACTTCCTCTCAATCAGGGTGTTGCCGCTATGCTACGTATGGCCCAAGAAGCACTAACGTTCGATGACGTACTCCTCGTTCCCGGCTTCTCCGATGTCCTTCCCAAGGATGTCAGCCTCAAAACCCGACTGACCCGCAATCTCTCGCTCAACATTCCGCTACTCTCCGCCGCGATGGACACCGTTACCGAAGCGCGTCTAGCGATTGCGATGGCCCAGGAAGGCGGCATCGGCATTATCCATAAGAGCATGGCCATGACCCAGCAAGCCGCCGAGGTTCGCAAGGTCAAAAAGCACGAAAGCGTGATCGTCAAAGACCCGGTTACCGTTAGCCCCAAAGCCAAGCTCGAAGATCTGCTCGCCATGGCGCGTGAATACGGCTTCTCCGGCTTCCCGGTGGTGGAAGGCGAAACGCTGGTGGGTATCGTGACCGAGCGCGACATGCGCTTCCAGCCCAACCACGGCGACAGCGTAGCGGACATCATGACCCCCCGCGAGCGACTGATTACCGTTAAGGAAGGCACCGATCTTGAAACCAGCAAAGCCAAGATGCGTGAACACCGCATCGAGAAAATGCTGATTGTCGATGACGAGTTCCACCTGCGCGGCTTGGTCACCTTTCAGGATATCGAAAAAGCCCGCACCTACCCGATGGCCGCTAAAGACAGCGACGGCCGTTTGTTGGTCGGCGCGGCAGTCGGCACCGGCCCGGAAACCCCTGACCGTGTTGCGGCGCTGGCCGAAGCCGGTGTAGACGTGATTATCGTCGATACCGCCCACGGCCACTCCAAAGGCGTTATCGACCGCGTACGTTGGATCAAAGAGAATTTCCCGGCCATTCAAGTCATTGGCGGCAACATTGCCACCGCCGGTGCGGCCCGAGCGCTGGCCGAAGCGGGTGCGGATGCCGTTAAAGTCGGTATCGGCCCTGGCTCGATCTGCACCACGCGCATCGTGGCAGGCGTTGGCGTACCGCAAATCACCGCGGTTTCCAACGTGGCCGAAGCGCTCAAAGAGTACGACATTCCGCTGATTGCCGACGGCGGCATTCGCTTCTCCGGCGACTTGGCCAAAGCAATTGCCGCCGGCGCCAGCGCCGTGATGGTCGGTGGCCTGCTGGCCGGTACCGAAGAAGCGCCGGGTGAAGTCGAGCTTTACCAGGGCCGTACCTACAAAGCCTACCGCGGTATGGGCTCCATGGGTGCCATGTCGCAAAACCAAGGCAGCGCCGACCGCTACTTCCAGGATAAGAGCGAAGGTGCCGAGAAGCTGGTGCCGGAAGGCATCGAAGGCCGCGTTCCCTATAAAGGCATGATGGGCGCCATCGTCCACCAGTTGATGGGCGGGCTGCGCGCCTCCATGGGCTACACCGGCTGCCGCGATATTCAGGAAATGCGCACCAAGCCCGAGTTCGTACAAATTACCAGCGCTGGCTTTAACGAATCCCACGTTCACAACGTGCAGATCACCAAGGAAGCGCCCAACTATCGGGTGAGCTAACCAGCGTATTTAGTTAAAACGGCGGCGGGCATTACAGCTCGCCGCTTGCTTTTTGGCCTTACCAGCGGCACCCACACCGCTTAACCGAGACCCCGCCATGAGTGACATTCACGCCCACAAGATTCTGATTCTCGACTTCGGCTCACAGTACACCCAGCTAATCGCCCGCCGCGTTCGCGAGATTGGCGTCTTCTCCGAAGTGCGCGCCTTCGATATCAGCGAAGAAGAGATCCGCGAGTACAACCCCAACGGCATTATCCTCGCCGGTGGGCCGGAATCCGTGACCGAACTGGACTCCCCGCGGGCGCCCCAGTGCGTGTTTGAAATGGGCCTGCCGGTATTTGGTATCTGCTACGGCATGCAGACCATGGCCGAGCAGCTGGGCGGTAAAGTGGAAGGCTCCAAGCAGAGCGAGTTCGGTTACGCGCAGATCCAAATCGACGTCGATAACGCGCTGTTCAATGGCATTAAAGACCACCTAGACACCGCTTCCGGCAAGGCCCTGCTGGACGTATGGATGAGCCACGGCGACAAGGTGGCCCAAGCGCCGGATACCTTCACCGTGACCGCTTCCACCCCCAGCTGCCCGATTGCCGCCATGGCGTGGGAAGAAAAGCAGTTCTATGGCGTACAGTTCCACCCGGAAGTGACCCACACGCTGCAAGGCCAGCGCATTCTTGAGCACTTCGTGCTGAATATCTGTAAAGCCGAGAAGCTCTGGACACCCGCGCAAATCATCGAAGACCAGGTACAGCGCGTGCGCGAGCAAGTCGGCGACCGCCACGTACTGCTCGGCCTCTCCGGCGGTGTGGATTCATCCGTAGTCGCGGCGCTGCTGCACAAAGCGATTGGCACCCAGCTGACCTGCGTATTCGTCGATAACGGCCTGCTGCGTAAAGCGGAAGGCGACCAGGTCATGGAAACCTTCGCCAAGCACATGGGCGTTAAGGTGATCCGCGTAGACGCCGAAGACCTGTTCCTCGGCAAGCTGAAGGGCGAGAAAGACCCGGAAGCCAAGCGCAAAATCATCGGCAACACCTTTATTGATGTGTTCGATGAAGAAGCCAGCAAGATTGAAGGCGTCGAGTTCCTGGCCCAGGGCACCATCTACCCGGACGTGATCGAATCCGCCGCTTCTAAAACCGGCAAAGCCCACGTGATCAAATCCCACCACAACGTAGGTGGCCTGCCGGAAACCATGAAGCTCAAGCTGGTCGAGCCGCTGCGCGAACTGTTTAAAGACGAAGTGCGCAAACTCGGCCTGGAACTCGGCCTGCCCTACGACATGGTCTACCGCCACCCGTTCCCCGGCCCAGGCTTGGGCGTTCGCATCCTCGGCGAAGTGAAGAAAGAGTACGCCGACATCCTCCGCGACGCCGACGCCATCTTCATCGAAGAACTACGCGCCTCTGGCTGGTACGAAAAAACCAGCCAAGCGTTCGCGGTATTCCTGCCGGTCAAATCCGTAGGCGTAGTAGGCGACGGCCGCCGTTACGAATGGGTCATCGCGCTACGCGCAGTAGAAACCATCGACTTCATGACCGCCCGTTGGGCGCACCTGCCTTATGAGCTGCTGGAGAAGGTCTCCAACCGGATTATCAATGAGTTGGCGGGGGTTTCGCGGGTGACTTATGACGTGAGCAGCAAGCCGCCTGCTACTATTGAGTGGGAGTGATCACACGTCCGGCATAGACCAGTAGCGATTGGCAATAAACGCTCCGGAAGCCCGTGTATATGCGGGCTTTTTGTGTTTTGGCGCTGGTAAATTCGGAGCGTTCTGCATAACCAAGCATGGTGTGTTTGTAGTGGCTCAATGATCCTGCACAACGATTTATAAGCTTGTAGGAGTCCTTACGCCGCGTCATTGAGTGGCTTTCTATAAAGCTAATGCGTTTCAATGAGTTGGCTTTTAAAGAGGCCGAGGTTGTAACAGAGGACATTAGATACGCGACTGATCAGTTCACAGTTCAGAGGTAGCATTAGCAATAATGATAAAAAGAACCTTTAAAGACATTCCTGATGGGAAAATTACTGAGGCTGACCAGCAGTCATTCTTGGTTGGCTTGGGCTGGGCCCGAGGCGTTACATGGGATGATTTACTGCATTCAAAACGTGTACTGATAATTTCCGAGGCGGGTGCAGGAAAAACTTACGAATGCCGTAAACAGTCGGAGCGTCTTTGGGCTGCGGGAGAGCCTGCATTCTTCGTTGAATTGGCCGCGTTGGCGACTGAAGAATTTCGCAGCCTGGTAGATGCGGATGAAGAAGCCCGGCTGGACGCTTGGCTTGCCTCACAGTCCGAGGTGGCGACATTTTTTCTGGACTCGATTGACGAGCTAAAATTGACGTTGGGGTCGTTTGAGCGTGCGCTCAAACGACTGAAGAAGTGCATCGGAAATCAGCTTCACCGGTCGCGGGTCGTCATCACGACACGGCCGATACCCTTCGACGAACAGCTGGTTCGAAATGTATTACCTGTTCCTCTGGCGCCGTCTTTAAACTCCGATGAAGAGGCATTTGCGAAGATTGCAATGCGTGAGCATCAGGAGCAACACGGCGACAGAAGCAAGAATCAATCACCCGATTGGCGGTCTGTAGCCTTAATGCCGCTGTCGGACAAACAGATCGTCGATTTTTGTCGGCACCAGGGAGTGAGCGATCCCTATCTTTTTTTTGAAGATTTACAACGTCGCAATGCTCTAGAGTTTGCGCGCAGGCCTCAGGACCTCATTGAGCTGTGCGCAGATTGGCGTGAGCACAAGCGCATTCGAACACATCGCGACCAGGTTGCCACGAATGTTCGCGTGAAGTTGCTTCCTCGCGACGACAGACCGGAACCGGCGGAATTGTCTGTCGACAAAGCAATTGAGGGAGCTAGCCGACTCGCACTTGCCGTTCAGATGACACGTCGTCTAACAATTCGTCATAGTGCAGCGTCTGACACTCTTGACGAGGAGGCCGCTCTAGATCCCGCGATCATCCTATCTGATTGGCAACCGAACGAACGAAAAGCACTGCTGGAGCGACCGCTATTTGGCTTCGCTTCTTATGGCCGAGTACGCTTCCATCATCGCTCTGTTGCCGAGTATCTTGCTGCGGAGCGGTTGATAGCTTTTCGAAGAAAAGGCATGCCGTTTCGAGCCCTCAAACGCCTTCTCTTCGCGGAGACCAAAGGTAAGACAATAGTGCGACCGTCCAAGCGACCAGTGGTGGGTTGGCTAGCCTTGCAAGAAGACGGGATATTTGAACTCTTGCGGGACAATGAGCCTGCAGTGCTTCTGGACGAAGGCGACCCAGAGTCGCTAACGCAAACACAGCGAAATCAAGCTCTTCGCGCCTACGCGAATCGTTATGGCCAAGGTGGCTGGAGAGGCCTTCAAGTGCCTCACATTCAGGTTCATCGTTTTGCATCGAAAGAGTTGGCAGATGAAATTGACAGGATTTGGCGTGGCGGAGTAGAGAGTCCGGATGTTCGAGACGTCCTCATCAGTCTTATCGAGGCGGGCCGGATAGAAGCTTGTTCCGACATCGTATTCGGTATCGCCCAGGACATTGCAGCATCCGCAGTCGAGCGCATAACATCCATTGACGCGTTAGTAGCCCTTGCTGACGAGAGGTTAAAGAGAATTGCTGCCAGCATAGCTGATGCTGATGATCTCTGGCCTGACAGAGTGTCGCGCGGTGCCGTACTACGCCTTTTCCCAAATTACATGTCGATTGAGCAGCTTTGTCGAACCCTTCGATGGATAAAGCGACAGAAGCGTAGTGCAGGCGATCTTAGCTGGCAACTTCCACGCCTGATAGAAGCATCGGCCCTTGATCTCCCTACTCTTAAGGAGCTTCGTGACGGCCTCGTCTCGTTAGTATCAGAGGGGATTAAATGGCGCAAAGAGTGGCCACATATTACGAGCGATCGGCCATATCTTAGCGGAGCACTCGCAGCAACATGTGAACGCGGCTTAGATATAAGTCAAGATGATCATTGGCTGCATGCTGGTGTAATCGCATTGCGATTACACCATCGGGATTATGGCGACGATGAGCCGATCAAGTCGCTTCGCGAACGGTTGAGCAATCTGAATGCAGAGAATAATGCACGTCTCTTCTGGGTTGAGGACGCTTTGATTCAGTCACTCTATGAAATTAAAGACCCTTGGAGACGGCTCGCAGAGATCACAATTCACGATGGTCCCGTCCAGCTAAGACCGGACCGGGATCTGCCTTGGGTGAGCGACGCGCTTTTTGACACGACCCGGGATGCGGGTGAACGCGCAATGCTCTTAGAGGCAGCCATCCGTCTGTCGCCGGATCAAGAAACATGGAAAGAGCACGTTAGAGGACTAATGCCTCTCATATTGGATGAACCTTCATTAGTGCAAAGACTTGACGACTGGCTGAAGCTATCGAAGCACGACAAAGAACATCGTCGTTGGGAAAAGAAGCAGGCTGAACGAAAGAAGCAAGAAGAGCGGCGGAAAGCCAAGAGCCGCGCTAGCTGGATTCAGTTCTGGCGAGAAGTTGCCAATCAGCCTGGAAGCGCATTTTCGACGGAGCAAAGCTGGAACACGGCGTGGAACCTGTGGCGCGCTATGAATCACGATGGTGACGACAGTCGATCGTCAGGTTGGAATCGGCGCTTCATTGAAGAGCAGTTCAATCGAGAAACAGCAGACAGGCTTCGTTGTGTGCTGATGAAAATATGGCGCGATGATCACCCGACCTTCCCCAGTGAAAGGCCCGAAGGTGAGCGCAATACATTTCTTGTACGTTGGCAACTTGGTCTGGCCGCGATCTACGCCGAAGCAGAGGCCCCCGATTGGGCAACTAAACTTAGCAATGCTGAAGCCCAATTAGCCGCTCGGTACGCTCCGATGGAACTGAACGGTTTGCCCCAATGGGTCGAGGGTCTCGGAGGCGCACATCCAAACGCTGTTGAACAGACGCTTGGAAATGAATTGTCGTGGGAACTGAACCGGCCACCAGGTGAGTATGGGCATTCGAGCCTACTTCAAGGAATTGATTATGCGCCTGAGAGAATTGCGAGGTTATTTTTACCACGACTGGAATCTTGGCTGGATGCTGGTGGGGACTACTGTATTGATGGCGTCGATAACACGACCGGGATGACCCAAAGGGTTCGGCGAGTCACGCTGGTTATATTGAAGCATGGAGACGCCACTGAATTTGGCAGACTTCGAGAACGGGCGCTCCAGAGGCTGGAGCAAAAATTGCCATTTGCGCTGCGTCTTGTTTGGCTGTCGACCTTAATGCGGGTTGATCCGCAGGTAGGTGTCGAAAAGCTGGCAGACCAGATCGAGATGGTTGAGCCATCTGAGCGATCAGAAGCTGTGAAATGGCTGGCCAACCTCTTTGGGGATCGCCAAAACGCAATTGGTCTGGGTGACGAACGATTCACGCCGCATTTACTGCTGCGTCTGCTTCGTCTGGCCTATAGCCACGTCCGAATCGAAGACGATGCGCAACACGAAGGATCCTATTCACCAGACACTCGAGACGACGCAGAACAAGCACGCAATAACATTGTAACGGCATTACTCAACGCTCAAGGCGAGAAGGGCTTGGCTGCCAAGCTCGAGATGGCCGCAGATCCTTTGTGCGCTCATTTCAAGGATCGCATTTTGGCTGTGGCAGAAGAGAATTGGGCGCAAGAGATTGATGCTGACGCATTTGATGAGGTTCAAGCGGTAGCGCTTGATCGAAGCGGGGAAGCGCCTGCCTCAACGAATGAAGCCATGTTTGCGATTATGAAGGATAGGTTGTCTGACCTTGAAGACCTTCTTCTCCTTGATACGTCACCGCGAGAGGCTTGGGCAGGAATATCAGACGAGAGGATCATGCGTCGAGAAATTGCGCGCGAACTGTGCCATGCTGCGAACTCGATCTACACTGTCGACCAGGAAGCTGTGACAGCTGACGAAAAGGAAACTGATATACGTTTGCGCTCTGCTCTTTCTAAGCATGAAGCTGTGATTGAACTAAAACTTGGTGATGGGCGCTCAGCAAAAGACTTACGAGATACAATAGAAAATCAGCTGGTTAAGAAATACATGGCAGCAGAATACAGTAAAGCTGGAGCTTTGCTGGTAACTCTTGCAAAAGACCGTCAATGGCAACATCCAGTTGAGAAACGCATGATTAAAGAGGATGAGTTGTTGTCGTTGCTGGTTGCAGAAGCCGATAGAGTCCAGAATGCCTTGGGAGGAGGTACTTATATATGTGTACATCTTCTTGATTTACGTCCTAGGTTGCCTATTGAAACCCAAACTAAGTCCTAAAAATAATCTAGCTCTGAATAAAGTGCCTGTTAATAGATTGTTGTTTTTAATTATATTTTTTACCGTGGGTTTAAGTGTTTCAGTTTTTAAGAAGTAAAGATATTTATAATATTTTATATAATTAGTGAGAGAATCATATTTAGCACCATAAGCGCGAAATAGACTGGGAAATTTCATCGACTCTGAGAATCTTGTAAGCTCTTTTGGGAACGAAGGATCAAATAGGTAGATCAATGGCGATTGAGGGAACTCCGGTAGACGAGACGGAATTAGCTACTCAGCTTTGTACACACGGTTTGATCCGTACTATTGCGGATCGGGGGAACCGGCGTCTAGAAGATAACCGTTCTGCGTTGATCGAGACTCTCGCAACCATATTGAACGCTACCGATGCGCCACCGATTGACCTCCATATCGAAGAAGCGCTGACAGAGTTGGAGGGGCCGCGCTTCTTCTTCGTCCAGCATGTTCTATGCGATCTGATACCTCTTCTGAACGTAGACCTGGATGTCCTTCTTGTCTTCATCACGCGCCTGCTCGATACAGGTGGCAACGGTCTGGATACTGGCGCCCTGAGTATCGCTTTCGGGGAATGGGCGACTAAGGACGCAGCCAGATCTTCCAAAGTCTACGAAGCAGCGCGAACCGGCGATAATCTCGCTCTGCGTCAACTATGCACGGTTCTCCAAATGAACGGTGATGTTGATGAAGGCCTCATTTTCGCGCAAGCACATCAGCAGGAGGCGAAGCTTGCAGCTATCTCGGCTCTGGGTGCCATGGAGTTGGGTGAACGCTACCATGAGGTATCCGACGCATTATTCCAAGGCGCGTCTAGCGACGATGCGGGAGTTGCACTTCGATCCCTTGAAGCGGCCTACCGAGCTGCCGCAAAGCGGAAAGTATGCGCACCAGCCAGCTTCGACGAGCGACTTGAACGGATCATTCAGACGCATAGCTCATCCGCGATTCACTTGGCGGCAGATCTCCTGTGGCGTTATCGAGAAGGCCTTACAGAGAGCGCCATAGACCTGTGTCTCTATACTGTTGCAAATGTTGATCCAGGCAATACTGGAACCATCTCGCACATCGATCATGCCTCATACCAACTTGTGAGGGATGGGCGCGCTGAACAAGTGATTCGACTACTTGCCGAGTTGCTCGATCGTTCGGAGGAGCGGATTACATTGGACGCGTTCCAGAGTACTTACCATGCGCTGACAAATGCAGGCTCTGACATGCTTGGTAATGCGATTGTATATTGGCTGCTCAATGGGGGTGTATACACTCGTAAATGCGTGGCGAATAAAGTGTGCAGCGTTGGGTACGATGGCCCACCTTTCTCAATTCCCAAGTCCTCTCTTCCAACGGGTTCATCAGACCAGCTGTTCCTTTGCCGGAAGGCTGTCGGATGGTTTTTTATCGATCCACTGGCAGCGGTTGCCATACCATTAGCGGTACTTCGCGATGGATGCCCGGATATTGCCAGTGACGTCCTCAGTCTGATCTACGACCCCCTGCTCCTGAGCTATGGTGGCAAGTTGAAGGACTATCTTGAGCGCTATGTTGAAGACGGCGGAGCGAACGGCTCTGGTATTACGGAACTGCTCGCACGAAGGGCTGCATTCAATGACGCAATGGAAGGCATTGAAAGTTTAGTCGAACTGCACCCTAGTGAAATGCAGCGCGAGACTGAGCGTGTTCAGTGGAACGAGCAGATGGAAAAGGGCATGGAGCAGGGGGAGCGTGAATCTATATTTGGGGATCTCTTCACTAAACAATACATCCTGTATGGCCGCTCGTCGCTGACACCGATTCACACCGGTGAGGGCGCCACGCGTCTCACCGAGAACGAGATGAAGTCGTTCTCGATCTCGTCTGAGTTACCTCTCCTCAATATTGTTGACCCGATCGGTCTCGATCACTTGCTTATTCATCTCAAACTTGAGCCGCGAGAACAGCGATGAAACTTGTCTTGACGCACTATCTGCGCTCGCTGCGCGAACGCGACGAACTCGACGCTATTTTGCCCGATCTTCTGGCTGAGAGTGGATTCGAAGTTCTAACACGCCCCCGCCGTGGTACGGGGCAAGCCGGTGTCGACGTCGCTGCAGTCGGACCCGATCCTGATCAAGATAATGTTAGAAGTTTGTTCCTGTTTACAATCAAGTCCGGTGATTTGACGAGAGAACATTGGGATACCGGTCAGCAGGCCGTGCGGCCGTCTCTTAACCAGATTCTGGATGACTATATCCCGAACCGCATCCCGCCCCACCTATCGGGTTTGCCCATCGTCGTTTGTGTCTGCATGGGTGGCGAGATGCGTGAGAATGTTCGAGCCCAGTGGAGTGGCTTCTGCCGGACGAACGAGAAGGCTACCGTGCACTTCGCCGAGTGGAACGGAGATCGCCTCGCGGATTTGATCCTTAGCGGCGTACTGCATGCAGAGTTAATTGAGGGTGAGAGTCGGGGGATGTTCCAGAAGGCGCTAGCGATGCTTGACCATCCCGACGTCGCATATCGGCATTTCAGCAGCTTGCTGAATGCCATCTTCGTCAAGCCTAAGAACCAGGCAGAGCGTACACGTCAACTACGTAAGGCATATCTTTGTCTCTGGATTCTTTTCGTATGGGCTCGTGATGCGGGCAATCTTGACACGGCGTACCGCGTATCTGAGCTGGTACTATTACGTAGCTGGCCGCATTGCGATATTACCCGTCTGCGTAAGGGGCCTACGCAACAGGAGCGGATGGCTCATTTCGATCAAGTCTTACAACTTCATATCATCATTGCTCATCTTCTTCTCGTCGAAAAAATTGGACCGTTCGCCGATAAGCACTATGCGCTTTCAATGGCCGTAAATTCACGCAACGCGGTCGATATTAACATTGCGCTGTTCGAGACGTTGGGGAGGTTGTCTCTACACGGACTATGGTTGGATGCAATCAGTGCCACGCGAGACAAGGTATTTGCGCAAGAAATGAGCGAAAGAGCGGACGATGTGCTCGATATAGCGATCAAAATGCTTAACGCAAACCCGGTGCTTTGCAGCCCCATCCGTGACGATTTTGCGATTGAGCTAGCCCTATTCATGCGTCTCGCAGCAGTACGTGGCCGTCTTGCCAACGTCGCCGACTATATCCGTGGCATGTCCGAACACCTTTGCAACGGCCTTATGGATCGGAAACACTACCCGATCCCGAAGACAGATTATCGAGACGTCCTCGCTCATCCTGGAGATCGCAGCGACGCATACTTTGAAGAGAATACGCGTGCGGGAATTCTGTATACCTTCGTGCTTGCTTGGCTTGAAATGATTGGAGATAAGGAACGCTCAGAGCGCTTGCGCAGCACGTTGCTCAAGTACGCTCCGCACATGACACACCAAATCTGGATTCCTGATGGCCAAACAGATGAGGTCTTCTGGGATGGTGACCGAGAACATGGCTTATCGGTACCAGGTCTGCCGCTTAACGAATCGCTTGAAGCCGTCTTTGATCTCATTAATCGCGTAATGAAGGAGCATCCGCTGCATGAACGAGTAGGTGCTGTGAGAATGGGGCTGATCCCTATTCTCCTCACGGCCTGCCGCCATTATCGCATGCCTGTGCCACCGCACGCTTGGCAAGGCCATGATCGTTCCGCACCGTAAAGTACCGCTACTGGTCAAGTAGCATCGAACTCTGGAGTACAACAGTAGTAGGGTGGCGGTTTTTGGGGTTGACTCGTTTAGAAATTCTCTCCCGCAAAATTAACCCCCCTTGGTTAAAAGCAAAGACTTCAGGTTTCGCAGCAGTTACCGATGATCAATCAAATGGTTTTTTATGGCAATATGTAGTTTGATAGCTACCGTTTTAAATTTTAAAGAATAACGATAAAATGAGAGCTAATTGGCTCAAGGCTATTGTAGGATGGTTATAAACCACCCAATGTTTGGATGGCTTTATTAGTGAAGGCTAAGTATCTTCAGAGCATTCTTCATTGCCTGTTTTATATATTGTTCTGCTGTCAACCTTAACTGCAGTTATTGACGTAAATCCATTGCTTTTGAAGTAAATGTAATCAGGAGAGGCTAGGATAAGCCTACCCTTAAGATCATAGCTTTCTAATGTGTCTGTGATCGTGACGCATACTCCGCCGCCGCTTCCGTACGATCTTAATGTGTTTCCTATTAGCCCTGAAGTTACATCTTTGAAGATGAAAGTTAAATAGAAAGTTAATGCTATTATCATAGATAATACTGTGAACTGGACTTTTGGTTTTGCATAGACCATTAAATTTATTTGTAAAACAATTGAAAATCCCATTGTTGAGATATATAGAATAAAGGGCAGTTTTAGATCACTGCTTATAATTGAAGCGTAGATTGCTATTGCCCAGAAAGAAGAAGAGATAACGATTGATAATATTAGATTTGGGATGTTTAGTTTTCTTTCGTATTTCCATGCTGCTAAAGGAAATGTTGGCATGAATAATACTGCAGAAATTGTTATTAAGGAGATTACGAGTAGGCTGAAAAAAGCCTTCATGCCAAATAATCCTTTTTCAAAAAAGTCATAAGAAAAAAAATTATTTTCCAACATATATGTTAGAAAGAAAATTATCGGTATGAGTGTAAAAAAAGTCGATGATAATAAAAAAGAAAGAACTCGCCAAAAAATATCTTTCAGTTGCTGAGGAGAGATTTCAGATGTTTTTCTCGAGATTTTGTCTAAGCTCATGCAGAATCCTAATGTTTAGTATTCTTTCGATTGGTTGCTGGTATGAAAGTTTTAATTTGAAAATATTATTCTATTTATTTAATAATTTTTTTGTTTAAATTTCAATGGTTTGTTTAGAATTCATGCGCCTGTTCAGAATAATTATTAAACAGTTTTGTCAATGTGATTTTACTATGAATACCTGATGCCTAAATCGTCAGTGGCCTTTCCTCTAGACCTGTTCTTCCGGCTCAATGAGAGACTCCACATTCTGTAGCTCTTTGAGCATGCTCAACTGTAGCAGGTGAACAAAACGGTAATATTAGTCCCAAGCAAGCTCAATGATTTGGTAACGGAACCGCCAGTGAGACATAGTCGGCGGTACCTCTTTGCATAACAGTCCTCCCGCCTCTGCCACCCTGTGCTTTTCTACTTATAACGCTTATTCACGGAGGAAACTCTCATAGGCGGCTTGATAGGATTACTGGATGACATTTCCGCATTGGCGAAGTTGTCCGCAGCATCATTGGACGATGTGAGTGCCGCCGCTGGGCGTGCGACGGCGAAGGCGGCTGGGGTGGTGGTGGATG
>NZ_JH393257.1:514663-515070 GCF_000236035.1 Vreelandella boliviensis LC1 | reverse complement strand
ATACGGCGGTGACGCCGCAATATTTGCAGGGGGTGACAGCGGAGCGTGAACTGTCACTTGTGAAGCAGATCGCGCTGGGCTCCATCCGTAACAAGCTGATTTTTATCCTGCCGGTGGCGCTGCTGCTGAATCACTTTTTGCCCGCGCTATTGCCAATTATCCTGATGGTGGGCGGCACCTATCTGGCTTTTGAGGGTGCGGAGAAGGTCTGGCACAAGCTTTCTGGCAAGCATGAAGACGACAAACCAGCGGTAGAAAAGGGACCGGAAGCTGAGAAAAAGATCGTGAGCGGCGCCGTTCGAACTGACCTGATTCTGTCTGCCGAAATCATGGTGATCGCGCTTGCCACGGTCTCCCATCAAGGGTTCTGGTCACAGCTAGTGAGCCTGGTGGTGGTGGCGTTTGTT
>NZ_JH393257.1:494947-514305 GCF_000236035.1 Vreelandella boliviensis LC1 | reverse complement strand
ATCTCGGTCGTGGGAACCGTCGCCATGCTCTGGGTGGGTGGGCATATTTTGATGGCCAATCTGGGTACCGATGGTACGGGCTGGTTTAACGCGCCCTATGCGTGGGTACACCATGTTGAGCATGGCATTAGCGAGGCAACCGGTGCCTTGGGCGGCACGCTGGGCTGGGGCTTCAATACGCTGTGCTCTGCGGTGATTGGCTTTTGGGTGGGCTCGGTTGTGGTGGGTGTGCTGCACCTCGTTCCTACCAAAGAGGCGAATGCCGAATAGTTGCACGTCGCGAAGTGCGTATCAGGCATCTAAGCGCTCGGCATCATGAATTGCACCCCCATAATATGTTCACTCATATCACTTTAGAAAATGATCTTGAGCCGAATGCAAAGCCTAATCGGCTCAAGATGTGAGCCGATTAAGTCGTGTACACAGCTCTGTTCGTTGCTAAGAATCTTGCCCCCATAGCGGTTCTAGTGGACCGCCTACCGGGGCGTTCTTGGGTAAGGCTACGGAAGCCACCCGCGATTGCGCTGCCGCAAGCTGCGTTGGGTCGCCGCGTTCTATTTCCGGGTCTTGCCCGGGTGGGTAAGCGCCTACCATGCAGAAGTCATCGTCCGCCTCCAGGCTGGCATGCCCAACGCCCGCTGGTAGCACCAGCACATCGCCTGCGTAAAGCATCAGCTCGTGGCCGTTAGGGCCTCCCAGCCGTGCCCGGGCCTGCCCGCGGAAGATACCCAGTGCTTCATGGGCAGTAGAGTGAAAGTGGTCAAAGTCATATAGGTGGTAGCGCCATGCGGGGGGCCAGCCGTGGCGTTTGAGCATATTTTCAAAGTTATTGGCCCGTTCCTCTGCATTGCTAATGTCGAGAACCTGGCGGTAAATCAGCACCGGCAGTGGGGAGTTGGGAAAGCCGTTCGTTTCATCGCTGTCGAAATAGAGCGTTTCGGGTTGTGGGATCTGCACAGTGTCCTCCTACTGATCGGCGGATTTTGCGAATACCAGTTTGAGCCTAGCAGCCTTTTTTCATGTTGCAGCCCTTCCCAGGTTTTCCGTGCCTGAGGGCTATAGTGCCGCCATTGCCGACTCACAGGGCTATCAGGTTGCATCCCGCGATGAGGAACCAACTTGAAGGTAATTAACCCTTGGAAAGCTCATCGTTCCCTAGGAGAATAACAACGATATGCCACGCTTTTTTAGGAGTGCCGTGCTGATCGAAGGTCGGGATAGTTTTCAGCCGATATAAACGTTAAAGGCGCCTAATTAAATAGCCGGAAGGCGTTTTGCGCTAAGTTTTTATCAAGCTGTTCACGTGAGTTATTGTCAAGCGAGTAACTTTTAAAAGTAAGAACATAATAGAGATAGAAGGACGTATGGAAAAAATAGCAGCAGCGGATTCGGAAGCCCAGTCAGCCGACCTAGTCGCTCAAAATATTGAGCAATTGAAAGCATTATTTCCTGAACTGGTCACCGAAGGCCCCAGTGGCGTGTCCGTCAACGTCGACGTGCTTAAGTCACTGGTGGGCGATGTCGCTATCACTGATGCCGATGAAAAATACGGACTCAATTGGCATGGTAAGCGTAGTGCGCGTCAATTAGCCTTAACGCCTAGCATGGGAACGCTGCGCCCGTTCAAGGAAAAAAGCCTCGATTGGGAAACTACCCGGAATTTAATGATCGAGGGCGACAACCTCGAAGTGCTCAAGCAGCTGCAGAAGAGTTACGCCGGAAAAGTAAAGCTTATCTATATCGATCCTCCTTATAACACGGGCAAGGACTTTGTTTATCCGGATAACTTTCAGGATAATATTAAAAACTATCTTAAAATGACCGGCCAGATAGAAGGCGGGGAGAGGATAAGCAGCAATTTTGAAACGAGCGGTCGGTTTCATACGGACTGGCTAAATATGATCTACCCAAGGTTGAAGTTAGCCCGTAACTTACTTTGCGAAGATGGCGTGATTTTTATGTCCATTGATGATGGCGAGGTAGCTAATCTTCGTAAATTAAGTGATGAAATATTCGGTGAGGAAAATTTTATTGCCAACGTTGTCTGGCAAAAAAAATACACACGTTCCAACGATGCCAAATGGTTTTCAGACAATCATGACCATATTCTGGTCTACGCTAAAAATAAAAGCCTCGTAAAGTTTAATGGGCAAGAGCGGAATGCAGATCAGATTCGCGCCTATAAGAATCCCGATGACCACTTTAAGGGGCCTTGGAAGGCTACGCCGCTCCATGCCAAAAGCGGTACTAATACCAAACCGTACACCTTTAATAATGGGATCGTATGGGCGCCCCCTAAAGGCACCTATCGGCGGTTCAATGATGCCTCAATGCGGCAGATGGATGAATCCAATGAAATCTGGTTTGGCGAGAAAGGTGACCAGACGCCTCAAAAAAAATCATTTTTAAGTGAAGTGAAGCAGGGGGTTACTCCCGTTACGTTGTGGCCATATCAAGAAGTTGGCCACAATCATGAGGCCAATAGTGATCTTAAAGCCTTGGGACTTGGCGGTATTTTTGATAACCCCAAGCCAGTTAGGCTTGTGCAGCGAATGATTAATCTGGCAACAAGCCCTGATAAAGAGCACATCGTTCTCGATTTTTTCGCTGGTTCAGGCACAACGGCGCATGCCGTTCTTGATGCAAATGCTCAAGACCAAGGGAATAGGCGTTTCATTTGTGTGCAGCTCCCAGAGCCTTTAGACAATATTAATCATGATGAAGCGCTAAAGCTGGAAAATATCGCTGAAATAACCGCAGAGAGAATTCGGCGGTCAATTAATCGGCTCAGGGAGAATCAGCCAGAATATGCCGGCGATCTTGGCTTTCGTGTTCTCGGCTTGAGCACATCCAACGTACGCGCTTGGAATCCCCAGCCTGCCAATCTCGAGCAATCTCTTCTAGAGAACGTCAATCATCTGGTCGATGAGCGTAGTGAAGAAGATATTCTTTGTGAATTGTTATTAAAATTAGGACACGATATTTGTGTACCTATCGAGTCTCGCACTATTGCTGACCATCATGTTTATTCTATTAGTGGGGGCACCTTAATAGCTTGCTTCGCACGGTCGATTTCAACTTCCGATTTAGAAGCGTTGGCTTCGGGAATCGTTCAGTGGTACCAAGAGCACGAATCAGCCGCAGAGGTTACCTGTGTGTTTCTTGATGAGGCTTTTGCCGATGATGTTGCCAAGTTGAATATGTCAGCCATTCTGCAGCAGTCTGGCATTAAAAATTTGCGCAGCTTATAGGCGTTAATATGTTGATTACTCCTCTTCAGCAAGCGTCATGCGCAGACAGGAGAGCTGTGAGCCGTGGTCCTGATCCGAGTGATTGGATTGTACCCTCGCTACCCGTCGGTTGGCGCTTGTTGAGCTTTCACTTTTTCGTCGACTGGATGCAGTCGCCGCCCCTATTGGCCAATAGAGTGTGGATGACTCGTCAGGTGCGATTTGAGCACGAAAGCGAAATGGCGGAAGAGCTAGAAAGCGATCTTTTGAGTTTATTTAAGAAAAGTGAAGATCGGCGCTATTTTGAGGGTCTTGAAAGAGTTTGTTCGAACTATAGGCATGATTTGTCAGCCATCATTCTCCCCGATATTCCTGTTTCGGTTATTACTGAGCAAACGCCCATATGGGCAATCAGAAGAAAAGAAAATGCTGATTTAGGGATAGGAAAGTATTCAGTTAGCAATCTCAAAACGGCGATACAGGGGCATTCTGGCGGCCCTGTAAAAGTAGGCACGAAGGGGCTGAAATTTGGAACAAGCGCCGTTGAGTGCTTTCTTTCTAGCTCCGATGCAGCATTCCCCGGCGATGCTGATGGGGTCGTGGTAGATGATCAGAACCAGGTTCGGTTTGTTATAGAGTATAAAAAACATACGATTGGGGATGTAATAGATAACCATCTTATAAACAGATACTACCCACGCCCCGATGGTCGTAAATATAAGCGCCTTGAGGCGCTAAGGTCACATTATGAACGTGTGAACCAACTCCCTACGCCGCTAGTAATTTTGTATTTTTCGACGAGAGAGCCAGTGATACGGCTGCAAGAAATAGCTCGGCTGAATGATCACTCCGTTGATATTCGCCGTGACTCGGGAAATATAAATATTGGTGGAATGCATCCCGACGATATTGCTAAACAAGTCGTTCAATGGCTGGGCATACAGATATGAAACTGAATTTTGATCCGAATCTCGACTATCAGATGCAGGCCATTGAAGCCGTTTGTGATTTATTCCGTGGACAAGAAGTGTGCCGCACCGAATTCACGGTTTCGATGAAGCAGCCAGAGCATCAGTTGGCCCTGGGTATGGCAGAGACTGATCTAGGCCTTGGCAATCAACTAACGTTACTGGACGACCAACTGCTAGAAAATCTGCGCGCGGTGCAATTGCGCAACGGGTTAGCGTCTTCCGACACGTTGACCTCGGGCGACTTTACCGTCGAAATGGAGACGGGCACGGGTAAAACCTACGTCTACCTGCGCACCATTTTCGAGCTCAATAAGCGTTACGGATTCACCAAATTTGTCATCGTGGTTCCTTCAATCGCCATTAAAGAAGGTGTCTACAAGTCGCTGGAGATCACTCAAGAGCACTTTAATGGGATTTATGCCGGGACCCCGGTGGATTTCTTCTTATATGACGCTAAGAAATTGGGCCAGGTGCGCAATTTCGCTACCAGCTCCACCATACAGATAATGGTGGCCACGGTGGGTGCCATCAATAAGAAGGACATCAACAACCTTTATAAGCAAAGCGAGAAAACGGGCGGCGAGAAACCCATTGATCTTATAAAAGCTGCCCAGCCCATCGTCATTGTAGACGAGCCGCAAAGTGTGGATGGAGGTCTAAAAGGCGCTGGCAGAACCGCATTAGATGCCATGAATCCACTCTGCACGCTGCGCTACTCGGCTACCCATGTAGACAAGCATCATATGGTGTATCGCCTTGATGCGCTTGATGCTTATGAGCGCAAGCTGGTTAAGCAAATCGAGGTGGCGGCTGCCACGGTCGAAGATGCTCATAACCGAGCCTTTGTGCGACTGGTCTCGGTGAGTAATAAGCGCGGCAATATCACTGCCAAGGTTGAGCTGAGTGTCAAAACCGCGACGGGGGTTAAGCGCCAAGAGGTGACGGTGTGTGACGGAGACGAACTACAGCCTCTTGCGAAGCGTGATATCTATGCTGACTTCCGCGTGGGTGAGATCAATACATCCAAGGGTGAAGAATTTCTGGAGTTGCGCTACCCCGGCGGTGAAGAGTTCCTTCAATTGGGGCAGGCTCATGGTGACGTAGACCGGCTCGCCGTGCAGCGTGAGATGATACGTCGCACCATTCGCGAACATCTTGATAAGGAAAAGCTGCTGCGGCCGCAGGGCATTAAAGTTTTGTCCCTTTTCTTCATCGATTCGGTAGAGCTTTACCGCCAATATGATGCTGATGGCAATCCTGTTAAAGGCGCTTATGCGCGCATTTTCGAGGAAGAGTACCGGCGAGCGGCTAAGCTACCCGCCTACCAAGGCCTCTTCAACGACGTGGATTGGGGTTACGCCGCTGAAGAGGCGCATGACGGCTACTTCTCCGTCGATAGAAAAGGGGGGTGGTTAGATACCGCGGAAAACAATGCCAGCGGCCGTGAAAATGCGGAGCGGGCATATAACCTAATTATGAAGGATAAAGAGAAGCTGCTTTCCTTTGCGACACCTCTCAAGTTCATTTTCTCGCACTCAGCGCTTAAGGAAGGTTGGGACAGCCCCAACGTTTTCCAGATTTGTACCTTGCGGGAAATGGGCTCAGAGCGTGAGCGGCGGCAGTCCATCGGCAGGGGCTTAAGGCTGTGTGTGAACCAGGAGGGTGAGCGTGTTCATGGCTTCGACATTAATCGCCTCACCGTCATCGCCACGGAGTCTTACGAACAGTTTGCCGAAAACCTGCAAAGCGAAATTGAAGCTGAGACGGGTATCCGCTTCGGCGTGCTGGAGCAACACCAGTTCGCCGGCATTACCGTGACGTCTGCCGATGAATCTCTCTCTGCCTTAGGGTTAGACCGGTCTAAAAAACTGTGGGAGTACCTTAAGACGGCGGGGTACATTGACGCCAACGGCGCTGTGCAGGACTCACTGAAGCAGGGCCTGAAAAATGGCACTCTGGCATTGCCTGACACTTTTCAGGCGGCAGAGCGTGAACAGATTATCGCGGTGCTACGTAAGGTCTCTGGGCGGCTGGAAGTAAAAAATGCCGACGAACGTAAGCCGGTGCCGCTGCGTAAAGACAAGACAGGCAAAGCCGTTTATCTGTCAGATGAGTTCAAGGCGCTGTGGGATCGTATTAAGTACCAAACGACCTATCGAGTGCAGTTCGACAATGACCAATTAGTGGATGACTGCATAACCGCTTTAAAGGCAGCCCCGGCCATTTCGAAAGCACGGCTACAATGGCGAAAGGTAGATATTGCGATTGGAAAAAGCGGCGTTCAGGCGACGGAAAAGGAAGGCGCCAGTACGGTTGTGCTTAATGAATCTGACATTGAACTGCCGGACTTATTGACCGAACTGCAGGATCGTACCCACCTAACGCGGCGAAGTATCGTCACTATCCTGACCAAAAGCGGTCGCCTGGATGATTTTAAGTGCAACCCACAGCAGTTTATTGAGCAGGCTGGCGAAATTATTAATCGCTGCAAGCGCTTAGCGTTAGTCGATGGCATTAAATACCATAAAATAGGTGAGGATCACTTCTACGCCCAGGAGCTGTTCGCTAAGGATGAACTGACCGGCTATCTACGTAACATGCTATTGAATACCCAACGCTCTATTTACGAACACGTCATATTTGATTCGAACACCGAAAGAGACTTCGCCGACTCATTAGAGAAAAATGACGGCGTGGAGCTTTATACTAAGTTGCCCAGCTGGTTTAAAGTGCCAACCCCATTGGGGTCATACAATCCTGATTGGGCGATTGTCTTCGACAAAGAAGGCGAGCAACGGCTCTATTTAGTTGTGGAGACCAAGAACAGTCTTTTCGGTGATGACCGCCGAAGTAACGAAAATGCCAAAATAAAGTGCGGTATGGCGCACTTTGCAGCGTTAGAGGAAAGTGAAAACCCTGCCCGCTATCTCGTGGCTACATCGTTAGAGGATGTGCTGAAGACGACGCAGTAGTATCGACTGCAACCCCTACTCCAACGGCAAATGTTGCTGCATTAAATGATGCTTGCTTTAGGGATGCATAAGGCTTGATGTAAACCTGGAGGAAACACTTATGAATGACCAGCAAATACAGATATTTACCCGTGAAGATGGGCAAGCACACCTAGAGGTGACCCTGGAGCAGGAGACCGTTTGGTTGAGCCAAGCGCAGATGGCCGAGTTGTTTGGCAAAGATGTTCGAACCATTAACGAACATATTGGCAATGTATATGCAGAGGCAGAATTGGAGAAAGAGGGAACTATCCGGAAATTCCGGATAGTTCGCCAAGAGGGGAAACGTCAGGTTCAGCGAGAAATAGACCATTACAACCTAGATGCCATTATTTCAGTTGGCTATCGGGTGAAGTCCCATCGTGGCGTGCAGTTCCGCAAGTGGGCCACTCAGGTGTTAAAAGACCACTTGGTTCATGGCTATACCCTAAACCAACGCCGCCTAACCGAGCGTGGCATAGAATTCGAGCAGGCGGTGAATTTGCTCAGCAGAGCCTTGGCTAATCAAGGCTTGGTATCATTGTGAACAAGTTTAGAGCCATCCCCGAAATGACTTCTGAAGTTAGACAAGGCCGTTTGTTATGAACATTGATCTTTACCAAGTAGATGCGTTTGCCTCTAAGCCCTTTGAAGGCAATCCCGCAGCAGTTTGCCCTCTGGAAGTATGGCTGGATGATGCGCTGTTACAGGCCATTGCCACGGAGAACAACCTGTCCGAAACGGCCTTTTTTGTGTCGACTGAAACAGGCTACCACCTGCGCTGGTTTACCCCCTCGGTGGAAGTGGATTTATGTGGTCATGCCACGTTGGCGGCAGCATGGGTAATTTTTAATGTATTAGGCGATAGCTCAGAAATACTGCAATTTCAGACCCGCAGTGGGCCGCTATTAGTAAAACGTGAGGATGACGAGCTGGCGATGGATTTTCCCGCTAAAACGCTAGAACCCTTGGCAATGCACACTGAGGTAGCGGCAGCGTTTGGCGGCATTGAAATTGAGGAGATGCTAATCTCTGACGATATCGTGGTGGTGATCAATGATGTGTCGTTGATCGAATCGTTAGCGCCGGATATGCAGCAGCTTAAACAGCTGCCGGGGCGGGGTGTGGTAGTCACCGCTAAAGGCGATGATGTGGACTTCGTTTCCCGTTGGTTTGGCCCTAAGGTGGGCGTGGAAGAAGACCCCGTTACAGGTTCGGCCCATACCTCGCTTGCGCCGTATTGGGCTAGACGTTTAGGCAAGCAAACGTTAACCGCACGCCAGGGCGGTGCCCGCAAAGGCACGCTTAGCTGCATCTTGGAAGGCGAGCGCGTGATTATCAAAGGCCGCGTGGCGCCTTATCTTAAAGGTGCCATCACGTTGCCGGAGAGTAACTGAAAAACGTTGATTAAGAGCGCCACTCAATCAGCGAGTGACGTCGTTATCATATCAATTATGTTGTCCATCATTACGTCCTTTTACCGCGAGCTGTTATGATCCAATCTAAAACGCCCTTCATTGTGGTGCTAAGCCTAGCATTGACCATGATGCTGGGCCCGTTTTCCATGGACACATATCTGCCTGCTTTTCCGGTCATCGGCGAATCGCTGGGGATTTCTCAGCAGGCGGTATCGTTGAGTGTGTCGGTGTATGTCTTTGCGCTGGCGTTGGGTCAGTTAATTGGCGGTGCGCTTTCAGATCGCTACGGACGGCAGCGGGTTCTGATGAGCGGGCTGGTGATTTTTGCGTTCTCAAGCATTGCCATTGGAATGTCTGATTCCCTGAACTCCCTGCTCGGTGGGCGGGCAATTCAGGCTATTGGTGCCGGTTTGACCCTGGTATCAGTACCGGCATTAGTGCGCGATCGGGTGGCGGGCCGCGACGCTGCGAAACTGTTCTCGATGATGGGCTTTATCATGGTCTTGGCGCCGGGTATTGCGCCGAGCGTAGGTAGCGCGATTCTGTTGTTGGGTTCCTGGCACACTATTTTCTTTGCCTTGGCGGCGTACGCGCTGCTGCTGGTGCCATTGCTGGTGCGTGTGCTCTTTACCGGCACGGGCAAGGTGTCGCGAACGAAAAGCCCTCAGATGAGCCTGCTGGCGCGTTATAAACTGGTGCTGTCGACAAAGCCAGCCCTGCCGTTCATCGTTTGGCAGGCCGCTTCTTTTTCTACCCTGATGATGTTCATCACCTACGCCTCCTTTATCTATCAGGGGCACTTCGGTCAGTCGCCTTCGGCCTTTTCGATGCTGTTTGCGGCGAACATTGTTGCGATGCTGATTTTCAATATTCTCAATCGAATCCTGCTTTCCAGGTTGTCGTCGCTGCGCATCCTGCAGTTGGCGACGGGCTGTCAGGCAGTGGGCATCGTATTGTTGGTGATGGCGGCCTTCATGGACTGGCCGCTGTACGCTTTCCTAATCGCCATGATGCTGACCATCGGCTCGATAGGGGCGATCTCGCCGAATATTCAGGCCTGCTTTTTAGAGTTCTTTCCCACCAGCAGTGGAACAGCCGCAGCGCTTCTGGGCGCCGCCCAGTTCGGCATCGCCGGGATTCTGAGCGCACTGTCTGCCCTGCTGCCACATACGCTTGGAGCGGTTATCCTGGCCATGGCCGCCTGCGGTTCGGTGGCGTATCTGATGCTTGCCCGCTCAATTATCAAAGGGCGTGCCGCTGTCGAGGCACTCTGAACCAAGCGCACTCTCTTACCAAAAGCCCCTTGTTAAACAAACGCGGGGCTTTTTTTATTTCTGATTAGATGCCGCTGGCATACAAGCGTTGCTGATGTATGACGGGTAGCCCGGCTGGTGCATGACTTCATTAGTGTATTGCGATCATAAATAAAAGTTCAAAATAAATGATTATGATTGGTATTATCACTATTGACTGGGAGATGCTGGCTTCGGATACTCTCCCGGCCTTTCAACAGAAAACCAAGAGGCGAGCAGGGTAGGTTTATTCATTTCAAGGGATCTTCAACATGACTGATAGCAATAGCACAGTCCGGCGCAACGCAAGTCGGTTACGGTGGCAGCAGACCACTACCGCCATTCTGTGCGGCACGACGCTGGTGACTACTCCCATGCTCGGGAATGCGCAGGAAACCGGCGACGGTAGTGATGATAATGAGGGGTATCGCCTCGCCCCCATTATCGTCAATGCACAGGCCTATGCCGATGATGATGCCAACTCGATAGTGGCCCAGGAGCTGTGGGTGGGTGGCAAGGTGGCTACCAGTATTCTCGACACACCCGCCTCTGTATCTGTCATCACTGAGAAAGAGATCGAGCAGCGCAACGCGTCTACCACCGAGCAAGTCCTGCAATATACCCCAGGGATTCTCACCGATTATTATGGCACCGATGACCGTAACGACTATTTTAAAATCCGCGGATTCGAGGCCACCACTTACCGTGACGGGCTGACGCTAGGTTCAATGCGCGGTGTTCGTGAAGAGCCCTACGCATACGAGCGGGTTGAGGTGTTGCGTGGCGCCAACTCCACTCTGTTTGGCCCGGCGGATCCAGGTGGCTCGGTCAACTTCGTGAGCAAACGACCAAGGTTTGAGCGCTTTGGAGAGGGCTATCTCTCCTACGGTTCATTCGACGCAAAAGAGGCCGGTATTGATGTGGGTGACACCCTGAACGCTGACGGGACAGTGGCCTACCGTTTCACCGGTACTATCCGGGACAGCGATCGCGAATACGATCACTCTAAAGACAACAATGGCTTCTTGATGGGCGGTCTAGCCTGGGAGCCAACTAAGTACACTTCAGCGAGTGTTATTTTCGACTATCTGAAGCGTGACGACACCCCCAATAGTGGCGGTTATCCTCTTGATCGTGAGTATGATCGCAGCGACTTCTTTGGTGAGCCTGGTTTCAACTATCACGACGTTGAGCGCACCAGCCTCACCGGGCAGCTTACCCATGATTTCAATAACGGCCTGACGTTGCGCGGCAACCTGCGTTACAGCGATCTGACCGACGACTTCGGCTACGTCTATATCACTGACTCTGCAGCGCGAGTAGGCAGCGTGGTGGATCGCGATTACTTTGGCTCCGACAGCGAAGCTCAGGAGTTGATCGGCAACGCGATCCTGCAGTACGACGCCCGTTTTGACTGGGTTGATAGCAGCACGTTGGTGGGTGTCGAGTATCGCGATGCTTCCACCGAAGACAGTTCGTTTTACGGGGATGCGACCTCAATTGATATCGCAAATCCCGTCTTTAGCGGTGCGCCGAGTAGCCTCAACGTCTATAGCAGCGACAAGCAGGACTTCACCACCGAGTCGGTCTTCCTGACCCAGAACTTGTCCTTCTATGATCGATTCATTGTGACCGCGGGCGTGCGCAACGACTCGATGGACGTATCCAGCACTAACATGGCCGGCGTCACCGATTCCGATGACTTCTCTGAGACCTCCCTCCGCGGTGCATTGACCTATCGCGTTACCGACGAAATTTCGACCTATATCAGCATGGTGGAATCCGTGGCTCCCCCCACGATTGGTGTTGAGCCTGAGCGAGGCGAACAGTACGAAATTGGTGCGAAATACGCCCCCTTTGGAACCAATGCGCTGTTCTCGGCGGCCATCTATGACCTGACTCGGGATGACGTCACTATCGCGGTTGTACAGGACAATGGCGTTATCGAACGGGAAACCGTGGGTGAATCCCGGGTGCGGGGCCTTGATCTGGAAGCGAAGGCTGAGTTGACTGATAGCTTCAGCTTGGCCGGTGGTTACTCTTATATGGAGTCAGAAGTGGTGCGCGACAGTAACGCCGCCAGAGAGGGCAATGAGTTTACTGCTGCACCCAAACATACGGCTTCGCTGTGGGGCTACTATACCTTACCAAGCCAGGATATGAGTGTTGGTCTCGGCGCCCGCTACGTCGGCTCTTACTACTTTGATGTCGCCAATACATCCAAGAGCAGTGCGGCAACGCTGTTTGACGCGGCCTTTAGCTACCAGTTAACTAAAGACGCAGACCTCGCCGTCAACGTCAGTAACTTACTCGACGAGCAGCATGTGGTCGGTTCCAGTACGGCCGACTACTACAATCCAGGCCGTGAAATCAGTGCCAAAGTCAGCTATCGCTGGTGAGCTAACAGTACTGGATAAGCCAGCCAACTGATGCGTTCGGCAACTAAGGCAACAATCGAAACCCCCGCTTTTACAGGCGGGGGTTTTGCTTTTAAGCTTCGGTTAAGCCATCAACGATTAAGACGCGGTAGTCGGCGCTGTCTTACCAGGTGCGGGCGGCGGCCATATCGGCCAAGCGTAGGAAAAGCATTGTTTTATTGCCAAACACGTTTTCTTGAGCTAATGTAATGTCATTACATATAATATTGGAATGTTTAATGACCTCTTGCCAGCCACATGCCCACGAGCCTGATGTATCTGACCAAGTGCCTAGTTCTCAACAGCTAGCGAGGACGGCTGCTTTATTCAAAGCATTGGGAGACCCGGCAAGGCTGTTGTTGCTGTATCAACTGAAAGACGGGGAGCGCTGTGTCGGCGAACTGGTGGTTGACGGCAATAAGCTATCCACCGTGTCAGCACGTTTGCAAACGCTGTTGAACGCTAACCTGGTGAAACGTCGACGCGATGCAAGGCATCTTTATTATCGCTTGGCCGACCAGCACGTTGTTCAGTTAATTGATAACGCGCTCGCCCATGTTGATGAAGAGGTTAAAGCGTCAGAGTAATCCCTACGATCCACTTGTTATCTATCAATGTTATCAAGGAGCCTACGATGAGCTGCAACATTCATCAAAACCACCCGCACGAGCACGGCCCGAACTGCGGTCACACGCAAATTGAACATAACGGCCATACTGATTATCTGCACGATGGTCATTTGCACCACCCTCACAGCGATCATGTTGATGAGCATGTGATTGAGGTGTCGGACAAAAATCCTGATGCTTGCACACCTAATCATCAGTGTGCGGGGCACGATGCGGATCATGTTCATGGCCCTGATTGCGGCCACGAGGCGGTTCCCCATGGCGACCACATCGATTACCTGGTCGATGGTCACCTGCATCACCCTCATGGCGATCACTGTGATGATCATGGTCCTGTGAGTGTCATCAGCTAATCGTTGTTAAAACGATAATGCACATACCGGGCAACGGCTTATGCTGTTGCCCGGTCTGGATCGTTATTTAACATCGTTACCCAGCGCCTTTAAGCGTTCCGGGCTGAGGGCGATGTCGTCGTTTTTGTTAACCCCAATACCCTGGTCAATAATGCCCTGGGCAATGCGTTTTGCTTCTTCCAACGAGTGCATCACGAAAGTGCCGCACTGAAACTCATTGAGCTCTGGAATCTCTTCCATTCGATTTACCGCTAATACATCGCGCATGGCGGCTAACCACGCCTCGCCAACGCGCTCTTCCGTTGGGCTTCCCAGTAGGCTCATATAAAACCCGGTACGGCATCCCATTGGCGAAATATCAATAATTTCGACGCTGTCGCTATTTAAGTGATGGCGCATAAAACCGGCAAATAAGTGCTCCAGCGTATGGATGCCTTTTTCGCCCATCATATCCTCATTGGGCTTATTGAAGCGCAAGTCGAACACGGTAATGGTATCGCCGGAGGTGGAGTGCATGGTTTTGGCAACCCGCACCGCCGGGGCGTTCATGATGGTGTGGTCGACGGTAAAGCTATCCAGTAAAGGCATGGTTATTACTCCTTGCTGTCGTGGTGGTACTTACCCATTCGGTTGGCTGTGGGTCTTGGTTCAAGTAAGCGGAGCGGTGATGACTTCGACTGTCTCGTTGCGAATGGCGTTGTAAAAGCAGTTGGGTCTCCCTGTGTGGCAGGCGGGGCCTTGTTGGTTGACGCGTAATAGCACTGCGTCGCCGTCGCAATCTAGCCGTGCCTCAACTAGGTGCTGGCGATTGCCGGAACTCTCGCCCTTGCGCCATAGGGTCTGCCGCGAGCGGGACCAGTAGCAGACTTGCCCGCTGGCCAGTGTTTCGAGTAGCGCATCACAGTTCATCCACGCCAACATGAGCACTTCGCCGCTGTCGTGCTGCTGAGCGATGGCGGTGATCAAGCCGTCGGCGTTCCAAGGAATGGATTTGATCACTGCTGCCAACGGTCGGCGTTCGCCACGTTCGGCATTCTCTAGCTGCATCCAGATGTTCATTGGTGACTCGTATCTCTTTAATATATGTTATAACATAACATATATTATGCCTGGAATCTTAATGCATGCTTGGGTTAATAGGCGACTTGGGCTAGTAGCGTTACTCGGGCTCGATAATGATTTCGTGCTTCTGTCGTTCATTCTCCAGTGTTGCCAAGGCAATTTGGTAACAATCTTCGATATGGCGGCTACCCATATACTTCATTGCGGTGAAGCTAATACCACCAGCGACGGCGCTACCGACCAAAGGAACGAACTTAGCAACACCTTTAGACGCTACTTTGATGCCCATCTTGCTTAGTAGCATCACGATTAGTTTTTTCGTGATGTATTTACCGGCCATTTTGCTGCCGGTATTCGAGATGGCCGTCATTACAAAGAGCTTGGATTCAGTGTCCAGGCTGTCGATTTGTTCAGGCGTTAGACCAAATTTCTGGTTAATGTTGGGAATTAGCCGCATCAATATGGCCACGTCTGAGCCTATATCTACCCCTGGTATGGGGATAATCGCCGCGCCCGCAGAGAGGCTTGAACTCTTGGTGACCATTGAATGGCACGATTTTCTAATCGCTTCGAGTTCTTCGATTGATTCAATCATGATGAGATCCTTTCATTGACTGCCTGATTGATCGAGCGGCCACCCATACCGCTGCCTGATTCTCTCAACTCTAGCATTACTCAACGTACATTGAGTCGTTGGTGAGGAATTGGTAGTCAGGCCGTGAGCGATGAAACTAAAAGGGCAGGCCATTGTTCCAATCTGCTCATGTATCCGCTTTTTAATCCAACCACTGCCAGGGCGGTTCGTCCAGCCAGCCCTGACCGAGGATAACGGTCTCGCCAAACGTTTTATCCAGCGCAATAGAATTGCATGCCTCATTTTGTTCCAGCGTCGCCACCAAGCGTGGCGCGTGAGAAACCACCCACACTTGGGTGTCCTGCGATGCGCGGATAATCAGGCGTCCCAAGGCGGGTAGCAAATCCGGGTGCAGGCTAGTTTCCGGCTCATTTAACACCAGCAGGGAAGGCGGCCTAGGGGTGAGCAACGCCGCTACTAACAGCAGATAGCGCAGTGTGCCGTCGGATAATTCCGACTGGTTCAACGGGCGCAACAACCCTTCCTGCAGAAATTGCAGCACAAAACGATTACCCGCGTCGCCTGCAAAATTGATGCTCGCGCCCGGAAAGGCGTCTTCAATTGCTGCATACAGTGCCTCACGATCACCGATTTCGTGAATGGTGCGTAAGGCGGCCACTAGGTCGCGGCCATCGTGATCCAGCACTGGCGTGCGGGTGCCGATTTGCGGTGTGCGGATAATGGATTGCGGATCGGTTCGGAACTGATCGTAGAAGCGCCAGTTGCGGATTGTTTGTCGAACCGCATGGACTTCAGGTGCGGCAACCGGGTCACTGATTTCGTTCAGGATGCTTTCGTAGCTGTTGAGGTGGGTGTTGTAAACTTCCCATTTGCGACCGATGCGCACTTTTACCACAGAGCCAACGCGGTCGATAAGGCAACTGCTGGGCCGGCAAACGTCGCCTGCCCAAATGCATTCACGTTTTATTTCAGGGTCGAACTGGAACATGGAGGGATCCCCGTAGCCCGCAAACCCTTGGGGCGCTGGCATTCCCAACGAAATAGCGTAGCCAAAGTCTTCACCGACAAACCCCAGCCTAAGGCGGGTATTGCTTTTTTTGGCGGTGCCCTCAATGGGGGCAGAGCCGTCTCTCATGCTGTTGGTGAGTTTTTCCGGGCCAGCCCAGAAGGTGTAATCGAGCCCACCTTCCTGGGCAATCGAAGCGATCAGGTTCCCTTTGGCTGTGTCTGCTAGTAACCGCAACGACTTGTACAGGTTGGATTTCCCACACCCGTTGGGACCGGTCACCACATTGAGACCCGACAGGGGAGAGACAACGTTTTTCAGACTGCGGTAGTTGGAGACGGCAAAGGCGTTGATCATAAGCTCTGAATGGTTAAGGGCGATCCGTTCGGGCAGCGTTAAAGATGCCAGTTTAGCGATAACGATAGCAAATACGAAGGGCACGCTCTTCGTCAAATGGCAAACTGAAAAGGTCATACCTTCTTCGAAGGCAGCGACCAGAAACGCCCCGCCGTCGCAACGAATAGGGGCTTGAACCGTATCTCTGATTACTCGGGTAGTCTGGCTATCACCTTGATTTCAAAATCGAACCCCGCCAGCCACGTCACGCCGACCGCTGTCCAGTTGGGGTAGGGTTTTGCCGGGAACGCGCGTGCCTTGGCTTCCATGACTGCGGCGAACTGAGCTTCCGGATCCGTGTGGAAGCTCGTCACATCAACAATATCCTCGAAGCTTGCGCCCGCTGTTTCCAGAACGCTATGCAGGTTGTCGAAGGCCAACTGTACCTGAGCGGCGAAGTCCGGCTCGGGCGAGCCATCTTCACGGCTGCCGACCTGACCTGACACGAACAGTAGATCGCCGGAGCGAACGGCAGCAGAATAGGCGTTCTGCTCATAAAGCGCCTGGCGGCCCGATGGGAAAACCACGTCACGCTTAGCCATATGTATCTCCATCAGTAAGTCAAAATCGACCAGTTAGTTACGATGACATCACTTTAGGCCTGCATTTGCGATGGATAAACGGCGAATTCTGTTTAACATTGTTTGTATATTCCAAACAATGGCGAGGTGTTTAGCACAGCCATGGATCGTTTTAACGCAATGCAGGCCTTTGCCCGGGTCGTGGAAACGGGCAGTTTTACCAAGGCAGCTGAGACACTTCATATGAGCAAGACCAGCGTGACGCAACTCGTGCAGCAGTTGGAGGCACGTCTGCGTGTCACGCTGCTCAACCGCACCACACGCAAGGTTAACGTCACAGCGGACGGTGCCGCTTACTACGAGCGCGTCATCAAACTGCTGGCCGATATGGATGATGCCGAAACCAGTCTGTCCAATGCCTCGGTATTACCCCGCGGTCGACTAAGAGTGGACGTACCCAGCCCTTTTGCCCGCACGATCCTGATTCCCGCCCTGCCCGCGTTCCACGCTCAATATCCCGATATTCAACTCGATATGGGTGTCAGTGATCGCATGGTGGATTTAATCGGTGAAAGCGTGGACTGCGTGGTACGCGGCGGGGAACTTACCGATTTGTCGTTGGTGGCACGCCGCATAGGAGACCTGAGTCTTGGTGTTTACGCCGCACCGAACTATTTGGAAAAGGCGGGTGTCCCTTCGCACCCGCAAGCGCTGTCACTTCCCCCTCACTACATTGTTGGTTTCAGATGGGCGCGTTCTGGCTTGGCCTTTCCCTACGCCATGTACCGCAACGGAGAGCGCGTCAGAGTGCAAGGGCGTTATGTGATCTCGGTCGACGATGGAAATGCCGGTCTTGCGGCGGGCCTGGCGGGTCTCGGTGTACTATGCCTTCCTGACTACATGGCCAGGGAGCATGTGTCGCGCGGCGAGCTGGTGCGCCTGTTTGAGGATTGGCCCCTTGACCCAATGCCGATGTACGTCGCGTTTCCACCGAATCGGCACGTCAGCGCCAAGCTGCGCGTGTTTATCGATTGGGTCGTGGAGTTGATGGCGCAACATGCGCCTATCGTTGATCGGCTGGGGCGTCGACACTGACGTTGTAGTTTTCTTCCGCAATAAGGGCTACGTCAGTTGATTATGTGTAATGGAGCTGAAAAAGATGATGTGGATGGATAGGCGTGAATATAACGATGAATAAGGCCGCGATTTATCGGCAGTTGGCCCCAGAAGCCCGAAAGCAGAATGGGCTGTCAGTACTCAATCAAGTGATTGGTGTGCTTATTTTGTTGGCCTCGTTGACGGCCATTTTGGAGACTGAACCTACGCTTCGCGCAAGCGCGCCATGGCTCTTTCCTACGCTTGAAACGATCTTCGTGGTGGTGTTCATTATTGAATATCTACTGCGGCTTTATTCGATAGGGGAAGATCCTCGGTATCGTGGTTTGAGTGGCCGTTTTCGCTATATTTTTTCGTTTTGGGCGCTGGTCGATTTAATGGCTATTTTGCCGTATTTCTTAGGTTTTATGGTTCATGACAACGCATTTTTGGTAAGGCTATTGCGCTTGCTGCGTATGTTACGGCTTGCCCGCCTGGGAAGGTTTAGCCAAGCATGGTCGGGGTTGGCGGATGCGCTTCACTCGCGCTCTTATGAGCTATGGTTAAGCGCGGGTGTGGCCGGGTTATTGTTGCTGTTTTCATCATGCTGCCTTTATGTCGTTGAAGCGGCAGCTCAGCCAGAGGCGTTTGGCAGCGTGCCGCGGGCACTATGGTGGAGCATCGCTACGCTTACCACGGTGGGCTATGGCGATGTGACACCTATCACCGCGTTGGGCAAATTTTTTGCGGGCCTAACAGCGGTGGCAGGCATAGGCATCATCGCCATGCCCACTGGCATTTTGGCGGCGGCGTTTAGTGATGCATTCCAGAAAAAGCGCAATCACCCCGATGGTTAGCAGCTTCAGTAGATTGATATACTAAAACGCGTCTACACATTGAATGAACCTTGGTAGGTAAATGCATAACTAGCGCTTAGCGCGTATCACGATGATTAACTGTAAAGCCGCACCCATGGCGGCGATTGCCCCCGCGCCCACCGCTAATGTCGAAACGGGAAGGTGGAAAGCAAGCAAAACGCCGCCACTCGCCGCGCCTATCGCACTGCCTAAATAGAGCGCCGATTCATTGAGCGCGACGGCCAAGTTGCCATCGCCATGGGTTTGTCGGGTACTAACGAGTTCGTTGTTTTGTGGCACTTGCAGCGCCCAGCCTACGGCACCCCAAAGCGCAATCGGCAGTAACGTTAGCAGTGGATGAACGGATGCCGAAAAAGGAAGTGCGATCAGCGCGATACAGAGCAGCAGCATAATCGCCAAAGTAATTACCGGGCCGTTAATTTTGTCGACCAATGGGCCAATCAGAAAGCTGCCTACGACACCGCCAATGCCCCACACCCACAAATAACCGGTGATCGACTCAACA
>NZ_JH393257.1:335034-494937 GCF_000236035.1 Vreelandella boliviensis LC1 | reverse complement strand
TGACTCGGCGGCCGCCATAAACGGAGCGATAAAGGTATACATGCCTAAGCTGGCAATGGCCGCCAATAGGGAAACTGCCAGAATGCCCATGGCATGAGGGTTTCTCAAAATAGCTAGTTTGCGGACCAGTGACAGCGTTGGTGCGATTGGAAGTGCAGGTAGTTTCAGCTGTAGCCCCGCATAGGCGATGAAGCCGAGTACTGCGATAAGCCACATGGCTGACGCCCAACCTAAGCGTTCCGCCAGCAGTAGGCTGACAGGCACCCCCAATACTGTTCCACTCGCCATGCCGCCCATAATGATCGCAATCGCTTTACCACGCTGCACTTCAGGCGTGATGGCGGCTGCGGCGGCAATGCCCATGGCAAGATAAACCCCCGCGCCCATGCCAGCGACCGCTCGCCAAATAGCGAGGGATATAAAACTGGTGGTCAGCGCGCTGGCAATGTTAGCCACAATAAAAATGGCTAACGCCACCAGTAAGCCCAAGCGTTGATGATGGCCGGGCAGTAGTGCCACGACGATGGGCGAGCCTAATCCATAGGCTAAGGTGAACGCCGTGACTAACTGTGCGGCCTTGGCAGCAGAGACACTAAAAGCGTCGCCGATAAGTGGAATGAGCCCAGCGGTGACATAAGAGGCCATCCCCAGCGCAAACGCACCCAAGGCAACTAAATAAACCGATAAACGAGATTGGTCAGCCATCACGCTCTCCACGTTAGATAAGGATCGAAAAATCATCGCTAGTTCTGTCAGCGAGAGGCTATTCTGGAGAGGCTTTAAAGGGGGTACAATTTAAGTGTTTATGCTATTACTAGGGGTAACAAGCTATTAGAAGGGTAATAAGATGACTGCTCCCAGGACGCTGACTCGAACGCGGGAAGACTTGGCTGAGTTTCTACGTAAGCACCGAGAGAAAATCGCGCCGGAAGAGATGGGGCTTCCCCGTGGCCGTCGGCGGCGTACGCCAGGGTTAAGGCGAGAAGAAGTCGCCGCGTTAGCGGGCGTAGGGCTGACTTGGTATACCTGGTTGGAGCAGGGCCGCGATATTAGCGTATCGGCGACGTTTCTGGACAACTTATCCAAGACGCTCAAGCTGGATGCGGCGGAACGCCGCCATTTGTTCTTGCTTGCCCATCAGCGGCTACCCTCAGAGCTAGGTAAAACCTGGTGTAGCGTGCCGCCGCTGGTGCAAACCTTGATGGACGACCTGCCCACCCGGCCCGCCTATATCCTTAACTTACGCTGGGATGTGCTGGCCTGGAACGCCGTCGCCGATAAGCTGTTCAGCTTCTCCGCCCATGCACCAGAGCGCCGCAATATGCTGTGGTTGATATTTACCGACCCTGCCATGCGCCAACTGCTATCACCCTGGGAAGAGCAGGTTTGCCAAATGCTATCCAGTTTCCAGCGCGACTTTGCCCGTGCAACCGAAGATCCAGCTATTGATGAGTTGGTTGAAGAGTTAACCAAAGTGGCACCTGAGTTTAAGGCATGGCGGAAAAACCAGGAGGTCAACGTGCCTTGCCAGGGAGTGCGTCATCTTTATCTTGAAGCGCTCGGCGTTGTGGCGTTTGAACACACGACGCTCACCGTTGACGAAGAGCGCCACCTGCGGCTGGTTTACTATGCCCACAAGGGAGCCGATACCGAGCAGTGGGCTTTTAATGAGTGGGTAGTGGGTTAAATAGTATTTGCTAAGAGTACGAGATGGGGGACGTCAGGTATCTATTCTCTGCAAAGGTGGCACGGATTGAAGCAGATACGCCCTCAATAGTCGGCTAAGCGAATGTGTTCACAATTAAGAGAATGTAGTCACAATATCGTCTATAAAATGACGTAGCTTCGGTGTCATGCGCTGATCGGCGGCGTAGAGCAAGTGCATGGGTCTTGAAGGCCCCTCATAGTCTGGCAAGATGCGCACCAGCCGCCCGGCGGATAACTCCTCAGCTAGTGCGGCTTCGTAGCCCAATGTAATGCCGAACCCCTCCAGGGCTGCGCGAAGCAGCCCCTTCCAGTCGTTGATTTGTAGCCGCCCATTCACGGGCACATCATATGTGCAGCTGTCGCGACTGAAACGCCACTTTCTGCCCAAAGCGCCGAACCCATAGGCGAAGCCCAGGCACTCATGCTCGACCAGATCCGCAGGTGTCTTAGGCTCACCGTGTTCAGCTAAATAGGTAGGTGAGGCACAGGCGATAAGCCGATAGGGAGCAAGCGGACGTGCCACCAGTGTGGTGCTGTCGTCGATTGGCCCAAGGCGAATGACGGCTTCGTAGCCTTCCTCAATAGGGTCGACCAAGCGATCCGACAAGGTGAGATCCACCTCCACCTCTGGATACTCAAGAAGGTAGCGGGTAACGAAAGGAACTAGCCTTTGACTGCCAAACGTGACGGGCGCGTTGATTCTGAGACGGCCCCGTGGCTCGGCCTGGGCTTGTTTCGTCACTGCATCGGCCGCCTCGACTTCTGCGAGGATTGTTTGGCAACGCTCATGATAGAGGTGCCCGATCTCGGTCAGGCTCTGTTTGCGTGTGGTGCGGTGCAATAGCCGCGACCCAAGCTGCTGCTCCAGTGCCATGATGTGCTTGGAAACCATCTGCGTCGATAGGCCGAATTCTGCGGCGGCGGCCGTGAAGGAGCCAAGATCGGCAACCCGTACAAAAATAGCCATGCTCGTTAGCCGATCCAGCATTATCAACTCTTGTTAGATGATTAAGTAACTAAGGTGATGTTTATCACGTATAGGTAGAGGAATAAAGTGCAGTTTATCTTAAAGCTGCCGGGAGAAAGACATGCAGATCGGGGTGATTGGTGCGGGATTTATCGGGCAAGCGTTTGCACGGCTGACGATTGCGGCAGGCCATGAGGTCATGGTCAGTAACTCGCGGGGGCCGCAGATACTCAGCAGCATCCCGCCGAAAATTGGTGCACAAATTGGTACTGTGCAAGAGGCCATCGGTTTCGGTGACATTATCCTGATCGCCATTCCCTTTCATCAATACGCGAATCTTCCAGTTGAGTCGCTACGTGACAAGATCGTGTTGGACGCCAATAACTACTACCCGGATCGAGATGGGTCGATTCCGGAACTGGATGAGCGCAGGGCGACGACGAGTGGACTGTTGGCGCAGCATTTGACAGGTACCCATCTCGTGAAGGCATTCAATGCGATCCTGGCCACCGATCTGGAGCAAGGCGGGCAAACACTACCTTCGGGAACCCGGCGAGCCTTACCTATAGCGGGGGATGATGACGTGGCCAAGGTGATCGTCGCAAACCTGGTGCGCCAGCTGGGCTTCGATGTTGTTGATGTGGGGTCGCTTGCCGAAAGCTGGCGTTTTGAGCGCGCCAAACCAGCTTATTGTATACCGTACGATCGGGAAGGATTGCGTCAGGCGCTGGATGAGGCGCAGCGTGACATTGATATGCCGGAAGGATCGTGGCGGCGATGAAAAGGGAAACAAAAAAGGTTCGCTGTACGCTTGGGTCGACGAAGATAAACATGCGCAGTGGAAGATTTTCCATAACATCAAGACAAGATATCCAAGAGCCAGCTTGTCGGGTAACAGCAGTTGAAAGGGAGTGACTCTATGAATATTCGCCCGATTCGCACAAGCGAGAGCTATGCCCATCGACTCAACTGATGGTGCGGTTTAGACAGTGTACGGTCGCCATCGTCGAGGAATGAGCGCTCAATAAGCGGGTCAACACTAAAGAGAATGATAATGTACGTAAAGAAAATAATAATGATTTGTATTAACTGATTGCTGTTATTAGAATTACCCTCCGTTTGCTGATCGTTTGGGAGGGGGAGAATGCCGGGTTCAGCTAAAAGTACGCCGCTGGCCGAGATGTACAGTGCTCACCATGGCTGGTTGCAGCACTGGTTGCAGCGCAAAACGGGCTGTAGCTGGCAGGCGGCTGATCTGGCTCAGGATACCTTTCTGCGCATTCTCACCTCTCCGAGTAACGCCGACCAAATTAGTAAACTCCATGAACCGCGTAGCTTTCTGACCACCATCGCCCGCCGAGTGTGGGTGGATTTTGTGCGTCGGGATGCTTTGGAAAAAGCCTGGCTGGAAGCCCTGAAGCAGCAACCTGAGCCGGTGTTTATCTCGCCGGAAGAGCAGGCCCTGATTCTGGAAACCCTGTTTCAGGTCGATGAAATGTTGGAAGGGCTGGGCAAGAAGGTCAGCGAGGCGTTTCTGCTTTGCCACCTGGAAGGACTTCGTTATGCCGAAATCGCCGAGCGTTTGGGGGTCTCTGTCAGTTCGGTAAAAAAATACATAGCCAAAGCCACCGAGCACTGCCTGCTACTGATGTGCGAAGAACCGCTATGAGCGATACCCGGGTAGCCCGCAAAGATATCCTCAGGTCTGCCGCCCGCTGGTATGCGCTGCTGTGCTCGGAGGAGGTTACCGAACAGCAAAAACACGCCCATGAAGCGTGGTTAGCGGAGGATCCGGCCCACGCTAAGGCTTGGCAGCAAGTGGAAAAACTGCGTCAGCAACTGCAGGTGATTCCTGGCGCCCCTTCGCTTGATGCGTTGCAGATCAAGCAGCGCCAGGGGTATAGCCGTCGAGCAGTGCTGCGCAGTTTTACCTTGTTGGCAGCCGGCAGTGTCCTGGGTTCGTTGGCTTGGCAGCAGGCGCCAGTAGAAAGCTGGATGGCTAGTCACCGCACTGCACGGGGCGAGCGCCGCGAATATACCCTGGCCGACGGTACGCAATTGGTACTGAATACTGCCACCGCGCTGGATGTAGTGGAAACCTCGACCACTCGGTTGATTCGCCTCTATGCAGGCGAAATCTTTATTCGCACGGGCCAAGGGGCGAAAGGCGTTGCCGCCGCTGAAGCGCTGCAGGTGCATACCGAGCAGGGCACTGTGGTGCCGTTGGGCACCGCGTTCACCGTGCGCAAGCAGGGCACTTTTACCCAGGTTACTGTGCTGGAGGATGAGGTCGAGTTGATTCCGCAGTCGGCTGGTGGCAAGACACAGCGCCTTGTTGCCGGAGAGCAGGCACAGATGAGCTCACGCTCTGTAGAGGTTGCCACCGCCAGCGCCCAGGCGGATAGCTGGACGCGCGGTCTGCTGGTAGCGGTAGACTGGCCGTTGAGCCGTTTGGTGGCAGAATTGAGCCGTTACCGTACAGGCATGCTGCGTTGTGATCCCGCCATTGCTGGGCTGAGGGTGTCAGGCGCTTTCCCTATTGATGATACCGACCGGGCGCTGCAAGCCATTGCCAATGCGTTGCCGGTTAGCGTCGACCGCCTGACCCATTATTGGGTAACGATAAAAGCGATCGGATAAAAAAAGTGGATTATTTATTGTCCCTTTTTCGATCTCGTTCGACCCAGAGATAAATCTATAGACTCTGGAATTGACGAGATAGCGATGACAATACCTCTTAACCCCAACAAGACACACATATCCTTTCGATATCACCATGGCAAACAGGTGTGCACGCTTGGCGGCATCGCACTGGGTTGTGCCCTAGTGAGTTCGATGGTGCTGTTGCCCCTTCAGGCAGCACAGGCGCAAACAGCGGACGGGCAGGCGCAACAGGCTGCTAACCAGCAGGCATACAGCATCGCACCGGGATCACTGGGCAGTGTATTGAGTCAGTTTGCCAGTCATGCGGGCGTTGTGTTGTCTTTTTCGGCTTATCTCACTGATGAACTGCACAGTGTTGGATTGAATGGGCGTTATAGCGTGGAGGAGGGGTTTGCCCAGTTGCTTCAGGGCAGTGGTTTGAAAGTGGTCAAGCGGGGGCCTGCGGACTATGTCATGGAAAAAGCGGGTAGCGCAGAAAACATGGTGTTGGATACCGTCGAGGTGGTGGGTAGCCGAATCAGTAGTGACGGTTATTTGGCCTTTAGCACCTCGGCGGGTAGCAAAACCGATACACCGCTGATAGAGCTTGCGCAAAGCATCAGTGTGGTCACCGAAGAGCAGCTTCGTGACCGTCAGCCGTCGTCCGTAGAGCAGGCGGTGGCCTATACGGCAGGGGTTCGAGTGGAAGCATCGGGGATGGATCCGCGCTTTGACTTGATCTCGGTGAGGGGGTTCCCGACGGTATATCATGGCGATTTTCTTGATGGCTTGCGCCAACCCAATAGCGGCTGGCTCTCTTACTATTCTACCGTGCCCTATAACCTGGAGCGCATTGAGGTGGTTAAAGGCCCCGATTCGATGCACTATGGTCAGCTTTCACCCGGTGGGTTGGTGAACCGGGTCAGCAAACGTCCGCAGGTAGATGCGACGAAGGAAGTGCAGTTGCAGGTCGGGAGTCATGACCATCTGCAAGGCCAGTTCGATGTGGGGGGAGATATAGGCAGCGGTGTGCAGTACCGCTTGGTGGGGGTTATGCGCGATGCACAAACAGATATCGAACAGGTGGATAATGACGTCACCCTGCTGGCGCCAACTCTCCATTGGCAGATGAGCGAACGTACCGATATTACCTTTATTACACAGTATCAGGAGCGCCAGACTTCCGCTTCACCACGCCCTTATCAGGATGGTGATAACCTGACCCATTTTTGGGCTGGCGATGAAGACTACGACAAGCTGGAGCAAGAGCAGTGGGCTCTGGGCTATGAATTTAACCACCGTTGGAGTGACCAACTGCAACTGCAGCAGAATGTACGCTACGGTCAGGTGGATGCCACCAACCAGTACCTTTCAGCTGGCACCTTAGCCGGTACAACGCTAAGCCGTAGCAGTGTAGGCCTTTACGAAGAGATGGAGTCGCTTAGCACCGACACCCGGCTTATGGCGACCTTTGATCAGGGCGCGGTGGAGCATCAAGTGATGTTAGGCGTCGATTACTCCTATCTTGAGAACGATGTTATTTATGCTGGTGGCAGCGCGCCGTCGATCGATATCGACAACCCGGATTATAGTCAGCCTATCGCTCAGCCGAGTAACGTTTGGACAAACGACAGTGGTAAAAACCATCGCAGAGGTCTTTATTTACAGGATCAGATTAAACTCGATAACTGGCGTTTGACCGCAGGCCTGCGTCGCGATTGGGTGCAAGATGAGACGCACAACCATCTCACCGGTACTACCAGTGAAAGCCAAGATGAGCAGAACACTTGGCGCTTTGGCGCACTTTATGCCTTCGATTCAGGGCTATCTCCGTACTTTAGCTATGCGCAGTCGTTTTTGCCTGAGAGCGGCACTGATGCGAGCGGCAATGACTTTGATCCCACCGAAGGCGAGCAGTTTGAGCTGGGGTTGAAATACCAGCCAGCAGGTAGTGACGCGATGCTGACTGCGGCGATCTACCAGATCGATGAAATCAACCGTAAAACCAACGACCTGGACAATCCGCTGTTTCAAATCCAAACCGGAGAAGTGCGCACTCGTGGGCTGGAGCTTGAGGCTGTTGGGAATGTCACCGATAACCTGCGCATGACCGCAAGTTACAACTATAACCGCAGCGAAATCACCGCAGACAATGATGGCAACGAGGGGAGTGACTTGGCGAATACCCCACGCCATCTGGCGTCCCTTTGGGTGGATTATCGCGTTCCTGCGTTGGAACGACTGCATCTGTCCGGTGGGGTGCGCTACACCGGGAGTGAGTACATTGATAACGCCAACAGCAATGAAAACGGTGCATACAGCCTGATTGATATGGCGGCTCACTATGATTTCGCGGGCTCTTTACAGGGTGTGCGTGCCAGCCTCAACGCCACTAACGTAACAGATGAGGAGCATATCTCCTGTGAAGGCATTTATTGTTATCGCGGCGCTGGTCGCAGCCTGATTGGTAGCATCGCTTACCAATGGTGATGAAGCGATAGAATCGCGAGGGCAACGAGTCATGCAACTGTTCGTGAGTAGTTTAGTGTTTACCGGGTTGCTCTTGTTGACGGCGCCGCAAGCACAGGCGTCGCCAATAACGGTTGAACGTCAAGTGACCCTAGATCAGACGCTGGAATGGACGGTGCAAAACGATCAGGGTGCCACCTATCGTATCCTTATCAGCAAACCGGAAGGCGAGGTGCCTGATAGCGGCGGTTACCCGGTCATCTATGTGTTGGATGGCAACGCTTATTTCGCTTCCTTGCATGAGGCCAAGCGGGCACAAGAGCCGTTTCGTCAGGCCCTTATTGTGGGCATCGCTTATCCGGGTGAAGCGCCGCATAACTTCCTGCGGCGCTCCTACGATTTATCACCGCCAGTGGCAGAGGAGCAGAACACGCCACCTCAGGGCGGGCAGGATGAGCTGTTGGATTTTATCGAGCACAGCCTGATGCCAGCCGTCGCCGAGCGCTTTCCTGTGGATCCTCACCACCAAAGTCTTTACGGCCACTCTTTTGGCGGTATGTTTGCAATCTATACCCTGTTTACCCGGCCAGATATGTTTAACCACATTGTCGCCGCCAGTCCCAGCCTGTGGTGGGATAATAGCTATCTGTTGAAACATGAACGTGACTTCAGGCAACAGGTTGAAGCTGGAGAGGCCAATGTTATCCATCGCAGCTTGTCATTGATCGTGGCCGACAACGACTCCCTGCAGAACCAGCAGGATGCCCGTCAGCTTTATCAGCGGCTGGAAGACCTGTCGGCATACGGTTTGCGAAGTAGCTTTTACCGCGTGGAAGGCGAAGATCATATGTCCGTTCCCTTTGTGCTGGAATCGCGGGTGCTTAATCAGCTTCTGGGGGCTCGGGGCGGCTAGAACTCTGCAAACAGTGGCGGCTTTTCGTAACCATCTTCGCAAAGTGCTTGCTCGGCAAAAGCCCATCCCGTTAGCTGGGCTTTGTTTGGCTGATTTATCTGGCCTAGCGATCCCTATCCAGACTTTGCACCGTTAGATCCAGCGCCTTGTACATATCCAACCGAGCGGAAAGGCCTATATCAGGGTGGTTCAGCTCGTTAGCTCGTTCCGATGGCAGTATCGGTGCGGTTAGGTCATCCGCGTCTGTCGGCTCGAAATCGAACTCTTCCCCGATCGTCATGGCGCTGCGGCGAAGTAGCATGCGTAATTGTGCCGGGGTAAGCTCGGGGTCAATCGACATCATTGCCGCCAATAGGCCGGCGACTAGAGGCGTCGCGTAGGATGTTCCGCAATGGACTTCGCCTTGCTCACCTTCTACCAGGGAAGAGCCCCGCACACAGGCCGCTGCGGTTATATCAACCCGCATATCGATATTGGATGCGTTACGTTTGACCACGTAGCGGGGATCGTCAATCTGAACATCCTCATCGCTGCGTTGATGCCCTCCCACCACAAACAGTTGGTCGGTAATAAACGAGGAGGGCAGGCGATAATCGTCACTTCCCGAAAATGACGAAGCATTGCCTGCTGAGTTCACGACCACCACATCGGGGTGTTCGCGGCGCAGCCATAGGAAAAACTCTTCGAGCAGCTCTTCGTAACCGCTCATGGCGATGCCGGAGCGTACTAGCGAATCGATCTCCTTCCCGTTTATGTCGATGGCGCCTACTCGGTGGATGCCCCAACTCCAGTTGAGCACGCGTACGCCGTCCTCCACCAGATTGACTGAAGCCGCAACATTCGCCGTAATGCCTGCATCTGAATTGCGATCCACAATTACATCAAAGCCAGGGCCCACGTCGTCCAATCCGCGTAAAAAACCGCTATTGCCGCCTTCATTCCAGGCAGCGGCAAATACCCCGGCGACCGTTGTGCCATGCCCGTCGGGCTTAGCCGCATCGCGGGCATAAACGCAGGTTCTCGTTGAGTCAGTGCGGCAGTCGCCCAGGTAATCGGCAAAATCCGGCGCGTCGAAGTCCACCTCGCGCTCGATGACGCCAATACGTATGGGCTGCGTCTCGATACCCCCGCCGTGGCCCTGCCGTGATAGGCGTCGCTGGTAATAGTTCACGGCATCCAGAAAGCGGTTCGACGCCCACTCCTTATTATCCGCAGCGGGCGGCTTTTCAATCTCGCTCTCAATGCTTTCTTCTGCCCCCGACTCTTCGACCACCACCGCATCCACGCTCACTTCGCTGCCCAGCCTAAGTACCAGCGCGTCGCGCTGTTCCAGGTTGTTGGCGGGCAAGCGCAGCTGATAGGTGTTGAGCGGTGGGATCATACCGACGACTTCGGCGTCGTACTTCTCTGCCAAACGCTGGGCTTCCTCGGCGCCATCGTGGCTCTCTTCAATAATCAGGCTGACCAGATCCACGTAGGTGGTGATGCCATCCATGTTCTTCGCCACCTCTTGATCCGTGGCGGCGACTACGTGACTGCCGTTAAGACTGAGCCAAACCGGGTTGCTGGACTGCTCACGCTGCTCAAACCATAGTGGGCCGCTTTGTGCATCAGCGCTGCTGATGCTTACACGCACCCGGTCGTTGTCGTGAGTGATGTTATCTGGCCGAAGCGCTGTGCCGTTCAGCTTCAGCTGAAAATCGCCATTCTCAAGCCCACTGACACGCAGGCAGAACGCTTGCCTATCCAGTTGCAGCAGGTTGCCACAGCGCTGCAGTTGTTCGACTCGCAAAGGCTGTTCATCGTTGACAGACTGCTCAGCAACCGCAGCAGATCCGATCAACATCAGTGCCAGCGCCGAAACCAGCCGACCAGCGCCCAAATACGTTACTGCCATTTATCACTACTCCAAACGGTATCCGATTGACTGCACGCAGCATAAACGTATTAGCTGAACAGAACATGAACCCGTTCGGTACGCGAGGGTATCTATTGGCGTTTTAACGGCTAAAACGATAACGCAGTTTAGGCAGAAAGCGGGCAACAGGAGGTAGGCGGGTGGCCATAATGAGTGCAGCAATGGCGGCATACATCGCCCACTCTTGCATATCGGCGCGCACGACCCAGAAGAAGTGCAGCAGCACCAGACCCAAAATGGCGTAGGAAAATTTGTGCAGCGGCTTCCAGCGTTTGCCTAGGCGCTTCATCGACCATTTATTAGACGTCGCCCCCAGTACAGCAAGGCCGATCAGCGCGATCATGCCGACGATAATATACGGGCGCTTGACGATTTCGCTGCCCAGCAGCGCCCAGTTAAGCCCGAGGATAAACAGCGCATAGCTGAGCATATGCAGGGTGGCGTAGGCCAGCGTCCAGAGGCCCAACTGGCGCCGGATCAGCGCAAAGCCTTTCCAGCGGGTGAGCTTGGTCAAAGGAGTAAGGCTGAGGGTCAGCAGCAGCATCCACAGCCCGCCAATGCCAATGTTGAGCAACAGGTAACGCCCTGGCTCTGGGCCTGCGGCGTTATTTGCCACCTGCCAACTCCAAAACAGCAGCGGTGCTAGCGCCGCTAGAAATACCGCCACGCGCCAGGCTAGCCATTTGTGCTGCGTTGCCATCAGTAGTTCTTCCTCAAATCTAACCCCGCATACATTTCGGCGACTTCGTCGGCGTAGCCGTTAAACATCAGGGTGTCGATGGTATTGGGGCTGAACAGGCTGTTGGGCAGCCGCCGCTCGGTGGCTTGACTCCAGCGGGGGTGGTCGACTTCTGGGTTAACGTTGGCATAGAAGCCGTACTCATCAGCGGCGATTTGCTGCCAAGAGTTAACCGGTTCCTCTTCAACCAGCGAGATACGCACTATCGACTTGATGCTCTTAAAGCCGTACTTCCAGGGTACCACTAGCCGTAATGGCGCGCCGTTTTGGTTGGGCAGTTCGCGGCCGTACATGCCCATGGCTAATAGCGTTAGCGGGTGCATGGCTTCGTCTAAACGCAGGCCTTCCACGTATGGCCAGTCGATGATCGAAAACGAGGAGCGCTGGCCGCGCATCTGATCAGGGTCTACCAGGGTTTCAAAGCGCACGTACTTGGCTTTGCTGGTGGGGTCGGCGCGCTTGATGATTTCCGCCAGCGGAATACCCAGCCAGGGAATCACCATCGACCACGCTTCTACGCAGCGCAGGCGGTAAATGCGCTCTTCAAACTGCGAGGGCTTGGCAAAGTCCTCCAGGGCAAAACGCCCACCGTTGTTGACTTCGCCATCCACCACCACACTCCATGGTTCGGTCTGCAGGCTGCCTGCATGGCGGGCAGGGTCGCCCTTGTCGGTGCCGAACTCGAAAAAGTTGTTGTAGCCACTGGCGTCATCAAAGGGGGCTATTTTATCTTTGTCAGGGTCGCTAGGGGTGATAGCCCGCCACTGGGTGTCGCTGATTTTCTCCTTTAACCACGCGGGGGCATCGCCGTCAGGAACATCCGAGTAGTCGGCATTTGCTTGAGCGTGGCCGGAGAGGGCGAGCCCCGCGCCTAGGCCTGCCATACCGCCCATAAAGCGCCGTCGAGAGAGGTAGATGGACTCAGGCGTTACATCGGATTCGTGTAAGTCACTCGGTTTGGCAATCTTGATCAGCATGGGATGCCTCCATTGGCGATGGATAAGGTGTGTTACTACTGTGACTATCTTGTACAAGATTTATCACAGAAAATTCGCAAAGTTATTACGTTTTTTAAACGTCGCCTCAATGCGATGCGTATACCGGTAAGCGTATACAGAAGGATGCTCCCCCAGAGGAAAGGTTTTCAACGCGGATATCGCCGCCTTGAAGCGTCATGATTCTGCGTGCAATCGCCAGCCCGAGCCCGGCATGGCCGACGCCGCCAGAGGCTTCGCCGCGATAGAAGGGGTCAAAGATATGCGGCAGATCCTGTGCTGAAATGCCGGGGCCACTATCCTGCACGCAAACCTCTGGTTCGCCACCCGTCTGGCCAACAATGACATCAATACTACTGCCTGGGGGGCTGTAGGCGATGGCGTTGCTGATTAAGTTATCGAGTACACGTTCGGTCATGGCGAGGTCGGCGTAGACGGTTGGCAATGCCGGATCGCCACTTAGGCTTAGCGTCAACTGACTGTCCCGCGCGGCTTGGCCGTGCTTCTGAACCACATCGTGTACCAGCTCTGCTAGTGGGAAGGGTTCCGGCACAGGCTGTTTTTCCCTTGCCTCAAGGGCAGCAAGCTCGAAGAGTTCATCCACCAAGCGACTTAGACGGCGGCCCTCCTTGAGGGCAATGTCGAGAAAGCGATCCTGCTCTTGGGGGCTGAGGCTGTCACGTCTTAATTTAAGGCTTTCGATATAGCCCTGCATAGAAGCCAGCGGCGTGCGAAGGTCATGGGATACCTGTGCAATTAAGCGACGGCGCTGAGCATCCTTTTCTGTCAGCTGTTCGATCTGAGTGGCAATCCGGCGGGCCATCTCATCGAAGGTGACACCCAGGTAGTCGATTTCGTCACGCACCTCGGGACGCTTATCGCGCCATCTTTTGCTGTACCCAGGGGAGTTAGACCATGTGCTAGACCAAGTGCTGGACGGGTCCTGGCGCATATCGCTATTCTCGAATTGCTCTACCAGCCGCGTTAGCGATCTCAATCGGCGAGTCAGCAGGTGGAAAATGGTCAGTCCCGCGACCATCGCCACCGTCAAGCTAACCAGCAACGCCCATGCGCTCATCTTCAGAATACGGCCACCACGGGCCATGGTTTCTGCAGCGTCATACTCTTCACCCCGCAACACCACATAAAGGTAGCCTTCCGGAGTGTCCGCCGAGGGCACCGGGGTAACAGAAAAGACTTTCTGCCGGTCATGGTTGCGGGGGTCGTCGCCGAGTAGCGGGTAAAGGCTCATGTCATCCATCAGCCTGTGTATGGGCGCCAGGGATACCTGATTGCGTTTGATCTTCGCTGGGTCTGCCGAATAGGAGAGAAGTGTGCCATCGAGATCCAGCAGGTAGATCTCGATGCTGGGGTTAATGGCCATGTACAAGGCGAACAGTTCTTCTAATGCGCTACGGTCAAGTTTACCGTCACGGACTAGGTTTCTGTCAGACACTAAGTTCTGTGCCAGATCCTGATGCAGTGCCTGGTTGACTGAAGCACTGTATTCACGCAGCGAATACAGGCTAATAAAGGTGTAAAGCAGGCCGACGGCCAGCAACAGCAGAAATAGGCCAAGGGCTAGCCGAGTGTAGAGTGTTTTCAGCATAGATTATTCGCGGAAGCGATAGCCCACCCCCCAAACCGTCTGGATAAATGCCGGGTGAGCGGGGTCCGTTTCGATCTTCCCCCGCAGCCGGTTGATATGGGTATTGACGGTGTGCTCGTAACCTTCGTGGCTGTAGCCCCATACGGCGTCGAGCAGTTGGACCCGGCTGAATACCCGACCTGGATGGCTGGCAAAATGCCAGAGCAGGTCGAACTCCCGCGCGGTGAGCTCGACGGCTTGTTCCTTTACAAACACCCGTCGGCGGACAGGGTCAATACGCAACCCATCGGTGGTCAACTCTTCGTCGCAGGTTTTTGCGACTGGCGCGGATGCCATGGCATCCGCGCGTCGGAACAAGGCCTTCACCCGGGCAGAGAGTTCGGCCACGCTGAAGGGTTTGGTGAGGTAATCATCTGCTCCCATTTCCAGGCCCAGAACCCGATCCAGCTCAGTGCTTTTAGCCGTGAGTATTAGTACGGGAACATAGCCTGGGCCGGAGCGGATTTCGCGACATACTGACAGCCCGTCCATACCGGGCAACATCAGATCGAGAATCACCAGGTCGATTCCCCCTTCGCGAAAACGCGCAAGCCCAGTATCCCCACGCTCACAAAGAACGGGGTTCATGCCGAGTTCGGCCACGTGTATGCGGACGAGCTCGCCGATACCGGGGTTGTCCTCAATAATCAGTACGTTTCGTGTCATAGCTTCCTGATTTTTAAATGTCCGCGATAGGTTTGTGTGCCTGAGGCTTACATTCCCTCGCTTTCCATGTCCTCTTCCATTTCCATATCGCCCTCGGACATGCTGTCATCTTGCATATCACTGTCCATTGAATCGGTCATGGAGTCATCCATAGAGTCGGACATATCGTCCGTCTTCATGTCACTATTCTCCATTGATTCGTGCTCCATCGACTCATGCATGTCGTCTTCCATCATGCCCTCTTCGGACATTTTTTCATCAGCATGGCTGGCCGTTGCAATCAGGCTGAGTAGACAGATGGCAGCGAAGGTAGTGAACTTGTTCATAGTGATTTCCCCTGGATTTTAAGTCTGCCGGGCTGGCAGGCTTAAAGATATCCTCGGTGCTCACCATCACAGTAGAATCACGCAGTGTTAAAGAGTGTATCGCGCAAATCTCACAAAAGTGTCACGGATGGCCGAATGATAGTGCGATGGCAATAACACCAACTCCTGTATTTCAAAAAGTTAGTTTTAACAAGTGAGTTTTAACAAGTGAGTTTCAACAAGGAGCACCCATGGCATCTACCCGCCGTGAACTGATATCACTGATTGAGCAGGGCGTGATACCGCCTGAACAGGTGGCGCGGGCTATCCAGGTTGCCGAGCTCCGCCCTTCGCCCCGTGCCTGGGCCGTGTTTATTGATCGAATGCTGCTGTGGCTGGGTGGTCTGGCGATGGCCTTCGCAGTGCTGTTTTTTATTGCCTACAACTGGGCGGAGATGAGCCATTGGGCACGTTTTGGCTTAGTGCAAGCGGCGTCGGTGCTGGCGGTAGTTGTCGCCATTTGGCCCAAGGCCAGCCCGATGGTTTCGCGTGTGGCGCTAACGTCGGCCACTTTATTGGTGGGCGTACTGTTGGCGCTGTTTGGGCAGGTGTACCAAACCGGCGCCGACCCCTGGCAGCTGTTTTTTACCTGGGCGGTGATGACGCTGCCATGGGTCTGGGTAGCGCGTTTTGAGCTGCTGTGGGTGCTGTGGCTGGGGTTGCTGAATCTGGCCGTCGGGCTCTATTTTCGTACCTGGGGCGGGCCGTTTGGCGTTTTGACCAGTAGCGATGCTGCGCTGTGGGGGTTGTTTTTACTCAACACCCTGGCATTGGCAACCTGGGAATGGGGTGCTCGTTACCGGGGCTGGCCACGGCAGTGGGCGGTGCGCTTGTTGGCGGTGGGCAGCGGGCTGCCGGTGACGTTGTTAATGATGACGTTGATAGTTGATACAGGCCTCGTCGGGTCGCCAGTGCTGGCGATTTATCCATTCTGGTTGGCGGCGCTGTATAGCGTTTATCGCTACTCGTGGCCTGACCTGTTTATGATCGCGGGCGGCTGTGTCTCATTGATAACGGTGACCACGCTGCTACTTGCCAGAATTTTGCTGTGGGAGGGCGATTGGCAGGAAGGAAGCCTGATGTTGATCTCTATCGCGGTGTTGGCGATGGGCGCTGGGGCAGTGGTATGGCTAAAGCGGCTACATCGGGAGCTCGCCCAGTGACGAACAACGTTAATGACTTTAAAGCCAGGCTGACTCAAGCGGGCATTACGTTAAACGAGCCTACTACCTCTGCGCAGTTGCAAACGCCCTGGTTTGTGCGCGCGCTGCAAGCGTTTTCCGGCTGGTTGGCGGCGCTATTTCTGCTTGGCTTTATCGCCATGGGCGTAGTGTTTGTGGCGGAGAGTCCCGCTGCGTCGTTGGGCTTGGGGCTGGTGATGATCGGCGCCGCTTATGGGTTATTTCGCAAAGCTCGCAGTGATGTGCTCGAACACTTGGCGCTGGCGGTTAGTTTAGCCGGGCAGCTGCTGATTGCTTGGGCAGTGGTAGCGTTTTGGAATGACTCTGCTTATCCATTTTGGTTACTGCTGGGGTGGTCGCTGCTGGCCTTGCAGAGCGCCCTGGCGTTGGTAATGCCGAGCCTGGTTCACCGTACGTTTTCAGCGTTTGCCGCCAGCTTGGCGCTCTATATGGCTTTGGCAGTGAACGCTATGGCGCCAGTGGCAAGTGGGATAGTGCTGCTGGCGCTAACGATGCTCTGGTTAAACGAATTTCGTTGGCCCAGCCGTATTCGGGACATGCACGCATGGGGCTATGGCCTGTTAATAGGCCTGCTGGTGATGCAGGGATTAGCGCATAGCGGCCAGTCGTTCGCCTTCTGGTTTGACGCACAGAGCACTACCGCTTTTGCATGGTCGGCGGCTTGGTTAAACGCCGTGTTAATGGCGTTCTCTTTGGCGCTGCTGCTTTATACAATCCCTGATTTCAAAACCCATTGGGTGCTATATCTAAGCCCTATCGCGCTGCTGGTGGTCTCATTTTATGCGCCGGGGGTGGGCCAGGGCTTGGTGGTCTTACTGTTAGGTTTCGCGATAGGGCATCGCCTAGTGATGGGGCTTGGGGTGCTATTGCTGTTAATGGGCATTGGCAGTTATTACTACTGGCTGGACGCGACGCTGTTAACCAAAGCGCTAACACTGCTGATCATTGGCGGGCTTATTCTGACAATGCGCTTTGCGCTAAGGCACTGGTGGTGGAACATAAAGGGGCAAGGTGATGAATAAAATCATCGTGGCGGTAACCCTACTGGTGATCCTGGCCGCGGTTAATTGGGCCATCTGGGAAAAGGAAGGACACTTAGCCGAAGGCGAGGTTATGTATCTTGAGCTGGCACCGGTAGATCCGCGATCGCTGATGCAGGGCGATTATATGGCACTGAACTTCGCACTCAGCAACCGAATTCAAAGCACGCTTCATCAGGCTGGGGCCGATGGGGATACCCCGAAAGCACACAATGGCACTGTTGTTGTGCGACTCGATGAAAAGCGTCTTGCTAGCTTTGAGCGGTTGGACAATGGCGCCCCACTGAACGGAAACGAAAGACGTTTGGGCTATCGGCTTCGCAATGGTCAAGTACGCTTTGCTACCAACGCTTTCTTCTTTCAGGAAGGCCAGGCCGAACGCTATGAGTCCGCGCGCTATGGTCAATTTCGTGTCAATACTGACGGTGAACCGCTGTTGGTTTCCTTGCACAATGAAGCGCTAAAGGATCTGAGCCACGAGCCCTACGAACCGGCAAATAAATGACGAAGGCTCCCGCCTTATGGTGCGGGAGCCTCCGTTTTCGCGTCTCAGGCAAGCTGACGCTCGGCTACAGCCGGGGCGGTGGCCCGACGTAGGAAGTCGCGGTTGATGGGGCTATGTGGCTTGAGCGCCAAGCGTTCGTTGGCCATACCTTCAGCGAGCTCGCGATTGCCTCCACGGATGGCGGCCTCGGTCAGCGTCCAGTCGATGACATCGCGCTGGGCATGGCTGCCGCCGAAGGCGTTGGCAATATAACGTACCGAGTGAAGGCGCTCGGCTGAAGTGGTGTAGTGGCCGCGCCAGAAGGCTACAAACCCTTCCGCCAAGGGCAGGCCGATGCGTCGAGCCCAGTCCGCTGTCTCGGAGTCGCGGCCGGTATTGCGGAGCGTCGTCAAAAGCGTTTCCACCCGGTCGTCGCGGCCAGCACCCAAGTAGGCCATAACCGCATGCCAATCGTTAAAAGGGTATAGCTGACCGTCCGCGTGTTGATCCCAGGCGGCCGCCAGTTCCTGCCAACGCTCTCCGACGTCTTGACCGGTGAGGGCCAGCCGCCACAACAGCGCTGAGGCGTCGATCATATCCAGCACCATGGCGCTGCGTTCTTGACGGATCGGACCATCGTAGAGGGCCAACACTTCTCTGGTCTGTCCGAGGTCGAGGTGGCAGAGGGCGAGGTGCCACCAGTTGTGCACCTTGAACAGATTGTCGTCGCCCGACCAGTAAGGCTCGCGCGTGGTCATCCAGCCTATGCCGTCCTGGGCACGGCCCTGCATTTCCATGACGTGGGCTACGGCGTGGTGCGCCCAGCAATCGAGCGGTTGCAGATCCAGCGCTTGTCGGCCAACCTGCTCGGCGCGGGCGTAGTCACTTGTCTCCTCCAGCCCGAAGGCGAACATGCCCATGGCGATTGAATGGCCTGGGATATCGGGCGACCATTTTGGCAGCACGCGAGCGAGGCGGTCACGCAGGTTGCGGGCGTTAGCGCGGTAGAAGTCGATTAGGTGACCGGCCTGCAGGGCCAGCAGATCATGTGGGTAGCGCAGGTTATGGTAATCCAGGGCGATCCCCGCGGCGCTCCATTCGCCAGCAAGCAACTGCGCTAGGATGGCGACATGGGAGGCTTCCCGGTCATTCAAGCGTGCACCATTAGTGGCGGCCAGGTCGGCTTTGGCCGCGGTTGCGGCGGCGGGTTCTGTGGCCAGAGCAAACAGATAGGCCCTGGCGATTCGCGCCATAGTGAAGTTTGGGGCGGCTTCAATCGCCTGATCCAACGGGGTGACGGGGTCGCCGCGGTAGAGATTGAAGGCGTCGATGGCGCGGTGATAAAGCACCTGGGTTTCAGAAGTGGCGCCGGGCAGGGCGTTGCCTTGGCGGTCGGTCAGCATAGTAGATATCTCCAGTTTGTCGTTGTGATAATTGGCGGTGATAGTATTTTTGCCCCTCGGCGGCGGCCAGCCCGCTCACCAGGCTGCTAGACTACGATGAGGTACGGTAGACTTTAATGGTCGAGGCGCCGGCTTTGTTGTCCGATCCGCCGCGATAGAGACACAGCCCCATGGATGCTGCACTTGATGTGCTGCGCATGATTCGCTTTACCGGCGGCATCTTTCTTGATGCGGAGTTCTCTGCACCCTGGTGTGTGGCGGCGCAGGTCACTCAAGAGGATTGTCGGCTTTTCACCCCAGTGCCTAAGGGCATTCTCGCTTACCACTATGTCAGTGCCGGACGGTTGCTGTTGCAAGTGGGCCAGGAGACGCCGTTAGAGGTGTCGGCGGGGCATATTGTGCTACTGCCGCGCAACGACCCACATCTTCTCTCCAGTGAATTAGGCGCCCTGCCTATCAGCATCGATCATCTGCTGGTGCCCACAAATGAAGGCCGATTGGCACGGATCGTCTACGGTGGCGGTGGTGAGACCACCCGCCTGCTGTGTGGTTTTTTGAATAGCGAGACACCTTGCGATGCCCTGATTGGCGTACTGCCCAGAGTGATGACGCTTGATGTGGTGGAGGGCGCGGCCAGGGCCTGGATTGAGAGCTCCTTCCGTTTTGCCGCCTCCGAGCTAGCTGCAGGGTCTGTGCGTTCACCGACGTTGCTCGCTAGGCTCGCTGAATTGCTGTTTATCGAGGCTGCGCAGCTCTATCTGACCCGCTTGCCGCCCGAGCAGCGTGCTTGGGTTGGCGGGTTGGGCGACCCCTTCGTCAGTCGTGCGCTGGCCCAATTGCATGACTCTCCCGAGCGTCACTGGACAACGCAAGTGCTGGCGCGCCAAGTGGGACTCTCGCGCTCTGCCTTTGCCGGGCGTTTCACTGATTTGGTAGGTATGCCGCCGATGCGCTATCTCGCTAGGCTGCGTATGCAGGTCGCCGCCCGTCGCCTGCGCGAGTCGCTTACCCCCATCGCGCGTATCGCGTTGGATACTGGCTACGAGTCCGAGGCTTCCTTTAGCAAAGCGTTCAAGCGCGCATTTGGAATGCCGCCCGCGACTTGGCGACGAGAACAGCGCGCACTGCACGAACCCGATAACTGAACTGTATGCTGCAACCTCCAGTCCAATTCTGGCAACCAAGACCCACGAGCTATGTGACGAGCTAATTACTTGTTAGGAGTGTGGCCGTCGCTACACATCGCCTTGTCTCATTAAGCAAGGTAGTCTGTACTTTATCCAACCGCTGACATGGATGATCCAGTGCTCAATGCTGGTCGTCAGGGGTACGCAAACTGGCCCACTTCAATGAATAAGGCATATATGAAAGCAAACGGCTCGTGGCTCGCATGGGGTGTGTTGGTGATGGCACTGACCTTTTCCAGCCTATGCGTGGCACAGACTCAAGGAGGAGAGAGCGACAACGAACGATGGTTTACCGTCGATTTGTTAAATACTGGGCTTGGTGAACCTCCTGAAGAAGCGAACCGGGTAACGCCGCGGGAGTCGATCAGGAGTTTTCTGAAGCTGACGGATCAGGAAAAGTATGAAGCCGCTGCTCATATGCTCAACCTTTCTGAATTTTCAGAAGATGAACAACGCGAGCAAGGGGGGGAGCTAGCTCGGCAGTTGGCAGAGATTTTTCAGCGCGGCGATTGGCTTAGCGTTTCTGATCTGCCAGGCCGAGAAGACGCTGTGATTGAGGATCCCACTGGCCAGGACCCTCGCGTTGGCGAGACGCGTCGAAATGTTGAGGTTTCTTCTTTAAAAGCCGATGGAGAAACCTACGATATTCGACTGGGTAGATACCGGGTGGGTGAACAGGAGCCGGTCTGGCTGATCATGCCCGTCAGCGTGTCGTACATACCGGTGCTGTACGAGCAGTATGGCCCTTCAATGTTAGAAAGCTATATTCCCGAACGTTTTCAGGCATCGTTTGGCATCCTAAGAATATGGGAGTGGATCGCCATTCCGGCTTTCTTAGTATTCGTAGGCATGGTCGGATGGGTGGTTCACTGCATGGTAGGGCTGATATCGAAATGGCTGCCCTCTGGTGCGTCGAGCATATTTGCCAGTCAGATTGGCATGCCTGCCGCGCTGATTGCGATGTCCTTAGTCACCCAGATGCTGCTGGATTATGTGGTGTCGTTTTCGGCGGTCGCCACCACAACGTTTCGGGTGCTGTTAATCAGTATTATGGCCTGGGGAGTCGGCACGATTGCGTTGAGCTTAGTGGATACCATTATGCTGCGTTTGACGCGGCGCATCGTGGGCGAAATTGATGATACAAAGCCTAGGGACGAACGCAGGCTGCTGACTTCTCTCTATGCGTTGCGTCGGGCGATTATTCTGATCACCGTGACTGCTGTGTCAGTCTACATATTGGGTCAGGTTCAGCTCTTCGAGACCCTCGGCTTGTCTATTTTGGCTTCTGCTAGCGTATTAGCTGTTCTAGTCGGTGTGGCGGGCCAAACGGTACTGGGTAATATTCTTTCCTCCTTTCAGTTGTCGTTTGCCAAACCTATTCGCATTGGCGATCTGGTGATCTTTGAAGGTGAGTGGTGCTATGTCGAAGGCATTTTTTATACCTTTATTCGGTTGAGGTCATGGGACGAGAGGCGATTGATTGTACCTGTCACCTATTTTACCTCTAAGCCTTTCGATAATTTGTCGGTAAAGAGTACGAAAATGTACCGGTCTTTAACGTTGACGCTTCACCTAAGTGCCGACATAGAGCTGTTAAGAGATAAGTTTCTCGAGGTCGCCAAGGAAGAAGACAGCGTTATCGAACACCATAAGCTGCTCTGTTATGTAACGGCACAAACAGGAACGGCGCAAACCGTTACCTGCTACCTCATGACGTCAGACCCCTTGGCGGGTTGGACGGCGGAGATGAATGTGCGCGAGCAGCTGTTGGCATTTATCCGCGATAACCATCCCGAGTGGTGGCCACGTGAGATTGTGGTTATTAGTCACAACGATATTGCCCGTGGTGAGCATGGCAAACGCGCTTCGGGAACGGAGAGTGCTGAGAAAGATTCACCTGAGTAGTAGGCGATTAGACAGCGGTAAGTGCCGCTGCTAAGGTCTAGGGTCTGATGTTGTTGGGCATAGCAATGCGGTTCACGCGGAGAACTCAACAGGCCCTAATCTCATTTAAGCGAGACCACTTCTAACGGGATGCCCACGCCGAACTGCTGCAACATACGGCGGAAGGTCTCGACATCATAGGCCTCACTTTCAGTTACCAGACCTTGAATCTGGCCTGTACCCAGTGTCCCTTTGCCTAGCCCCACGACAATTGATTCAGCGGGGTCGAGGAAGCGGCAACTGGGTCGCGCTGCTTCGAAAAAGGGACGCAGCCATGGTAAATGCGTACTCGAAAGTGTCAGAGTGTCGATATCGGGATGCTGTTGGAATACGTCGTCGATAAAAGCAGTGACCGCTTTCTGCGTAGCGTTCGGGTCGAATAGAAAGGCGCCATTCTCAACGAGCTCCACCATGGACGAAGCATTGATCAGGCTGACATTATTCGAGTGGGGCGCATGGCGAGCGATGAACTGCTTCAGTGAAGAGCTTTCAATGAGTGAGTGCACCCCCATGATGCCAATCTTGCCGCTCGCTGACATGGCGAGTGCTTCTTCGATGGGCGGATAGACACCGAACAATGGCACCAAGGTGTTCTGGCGAATGTCATCCAGCACCATGATAGAAGGGGCGTTCGAAGCGATGACGATGGCCGAGGGAGCGTAGCCCTCGAGAAAGCGCAGCGTGCGATGCATGACAGCGAGTAGCTCTTCCCGCCCTTTGTTGCCATAAGGAAAGCTCGCCCGGTCAGCGAAATATACAATATCCTGTTTGGGAAGACGTTTATGTATCTCGGCAACAATCGCATAGCTACCAATACCTGCGTCGAAAACAGCAATCGGCTGATACATAGTAATATCCTTAGTGGCGGTTAAAGCCTAATGATCCTTAAAATTTCAACGCTATGGAAGCAATATTTCCAGCCTCTATGCGAGTTTAACTTAATACTTTATTGGGGCGCAGCATCGGATGAAATCTTCGGCTTTGCTACCTGAGTTAATACAACAATGATGCCTTGTGCGTGAATAAGTGACCTTGTTGCTATTATTGATGAAAAATTATCGTTTCGAGGTGCGCTATGCCATTCCTTGCTCAAACAGAACCCACCCCTGAAAGGGTTTTAGCGAAAGCAGTGCTGAGTGCCGCCGAGCAGTTGGGGTTATCACAGTCTGATTTGGCAGAAGTGTTTGGCGTGCACCGCACAACCATTAAGCAGCTTGTAAATAACTTAAAGCTAGACCCAAACTCTAAGCAGGGCGAGCTAGCCTTGCTGCTCATTCGCCTAGCCCGAGAGCTGTTTACCCTGACTGGCGGCGATCAAAAATGGATTCAGCACTTTATGCGTACGCCTAGCCGTGTCACTGGCGGGATACCGGCGGAACAGGTAACTCGTTTAGAGGGGCTATTTGCAGTAGTGAGATTTGTCGATGGTATGCGGGGTAGAGGGTGAACACATGGGAGGCTTGCGGGGAGCCTAAATGCCGTTAAATATTGTGCAGCGCGCACTACCCGGCTGGGGCGTTACTTATGGCCCGCCGGGGGATGGACCCTTTCCAGCTATCATGTTGCTGCATGGCTCTGAAGGCGCGTGGGCAGGGTGGAGCCACCGGGACGCAATGCTGTTCGCCGTGCATGGGTTCCTGGCATTTCCCTACGGCTACTCAAGCGGCGGTAATGCCTGGAACGCGGGGCATATTATCGATTACCCGCTCGACCGCAGTGTGGAGGCGTTTAAAGCCCTACGAGAATTCCAGTTCGTTGATGAACGAGTAGGGCTTTATGGTCTTTCACGCGGCGCTGAGCACGCGTTATTGCTCGGTTCACTGATGGCAAGAGATAAGATCGCAGGAGCGCCAGATGCTATCGCGGCACACAGCCCGCCCGATGTCGTATGCGGTGCCTTTGATGCACGCGGTTTTCGCGATGCGGGTGACCCCGGCTGGCAAGCCTGGGATGTCAGTAAGCGCGCCTGGACATGGCAGGGGAGCCATGAAGGCTTATTGCCCACCACACCGATAGCAATTGAGCGCTACCCTGGGCCGCTGTTTCTTTCCCATGGCACCCAAGACCGCATGTGGTCGGTTGAAATGACCAAGCGCCTGGAAAAACGCCTGCATGAACATGGCCGCAGCCCGGCAGTGCACTACTACGAAGGCGAAGATCATATACCCAGCAGCGTTGGGCAGAATAAGCATTACGAGCTGCTTCTGGACTTCTTTTTAAAATACCTTTAAATCACTGTTTATCATTTTCCCATCCAAAAAAACCATCTCGGTAGCTAAGAGGTGTGGCGGTGATGATGGCTGCTTGGGGCAGGTTGTCGATATGCGCTCTCGGCTGCAGCCAGGGCTGCTCGTCGCTGGGAGGCAGCCACTCAATACGGTCACTAAATAGCGCTCCATCAATCTCTAATACCAACGGCGCTTCTGCGTAGACGAAGTATTTGTTGGCGATAAAAAGAACGGCTTCTTCAATATTCAAATGAACGCAGTCGAGCTTATGGTCGTTGCCGCAGCGGGGCACATAGCCAAGTTGCTGAGTTTGATCCCAAATAGTTTTGCTGATGACTCTGAATAAGCGCATAAGATCTCCAGTAGCTTTTTGCTTCGACTAAGGCAGCTTAAAACCTGAAGTGAACTTGAGGTCAAGTGGCGCTGAAGACGCAATGTCTGGCATGAAGTCATGGTACTGATTGAACTATTGTTAAGCTAAGTGGCGTGCGGACTTACGAGTTGATTAATCAAGAAAAACTAAATACTGCACAGCGAAAATTGAGGTTGGGTTTCACTGTACAGTATCTTATTGAGACATCAGCTTTTAATGCTTCAGTTCTTCCTCTATCAGTTCTTGAGCCAAACGTTTCGCCCCTGCGAAATCTGCCTTGCCAGAGCCGAGATGAGGAATGGTTTCCACCGTAAACCAATGGCTGGGGATCATCATGGATAATGTACCGTTGGCAAGCATCGCGGCCTTAACGGTTTTGGCATCCAGCGCTGTTTCTGACAGCATCACAATGCGCTCGCCTTTGCGGCTATCGGGAAGGCTAACCGCCATCAGCGCCGTATCTGTATCTTCCAGGGCCGCTTTAACTGCCCCTTCAACTGCGCTGAGGCTGATCATTTCACCGCCGATTTTGGCAAACCGAGCATAGCGGTCAATCAAGGTTAAGAAACCGTCTTCATCGATAAAGCCTTTATCTCCCGTTATGTACCAGCGGTGGCCATCGATCACGTGGAGCGCTTTAGCCGTACGCTTAGCGTCATTTAGATAGCCCTTCATCACCTGCGGGCCACTAATCAATATCATACCGGCCTCGCCGGTAGGCAGCTCCTCTTCGCTTTCTGGATCGACGATTTTGAAGCTGGTGCCGGGTAACGGCATACCGACGGTGCCTACTTTGCTGCCCCGCTGCACTTGCTGATAGTGAACGTCCATGGCGTCGGGAAGATTGACCGAGGCGACAGGCGCGATTTCAGTAGCGCCGTAGCCTTCATACACAGGCTTGTGGAATTTCAGCGCAAAGCTGGTACGCACGTTTTCGTCGAGCTTCTCTGCCCCGGCAACCACCACCCTCAAGCTTTTCAGCATTAGCGGATGCACTTTTGAGCTGCGTACAAACAGCCTTAAAAAGCTGGAGGTGCCAAACATGATAGTGGCCTTGTGCTTGGCAATAGCGCCCGCAATGCCGGGGGCATCGGTGGGGTCGGTGTGGCACACCAGCGGTAGCCCTTCAATTAGCGGTAGCAGTTGGGTGACCGTAAGGCCAAAGGCGTGGAACAGCGGCAGTGAGCCCATCACCACGTCGTCGCTCTGGGTATTGAGCACATCAGAGGTCTGTTTGATATTGGCCATCAGGTTGCGGTGGCTGAGCATCACGCCTTTGGGCTCGCCTTCGCTCCCGCTTGAGAACAGAATCGCCGCTGTGGCGTTGGTATCATGGCTGCGGCAGAAGCAGCGCTGCAGTAGCCAAGTCGGCAGTATTCTCACCGCAAGCCAGGTGCTCAAACGCTCGGCGTGGCCAATCGTGGTCTGCAGGTCTTCTAAAAAAACCACCTGCTTTTCGCTAAGCAATTGGCTGACGTTGAGCCCGCGCTGCTCAAGCTTCTTCACAAAGCGCTGTGAGGTGAACACGGTGGTAATGTCAGCCTGGGAAAGGGCAGAAGAGAGCGCCGCGTGATCGGCGGTGTAATTAAGATTAACCACCGTTTTACCCGCCAGCAGCGTGGCCATATTGGCGATAACCCCGGCACTGCTAGTCGGTAGCAGTAGGCCAACGTTCTGCCCTGGGTTGAGCCTGCGAATACGTTTTGCCATCAGCAGGCTGGCGGTTAGCGCTTGGCTTGCGTTGAGTGGGCGGCCCAGGGTATCTGCCAGGGCAAGGCCACTAGGGCGGCGCTTTACGCTTTGAATCCAGGCATTAGGCAGGGTGGGTAGCTCGTCCATAGCCCGCTGCCAGGAACGCGTCGCCTGCTCAAAGATGCGCCGTTTAAGCACATCAGCGGGGGTATCTTTGGGCAACGGTTTGCCAAAGGCGACCACTACCGAGCGGTGCAGTGAGGCGTTGCGCAGCTCTTTTAATTTGCTGGAAGAGCGTGAGAACTGGCTGCCCCAGAGGCCACGAAGGTAGAAAGGCACAATTTTTACATCGGGATTGGCCATTTCACAGGCGCGCTCATAACCGCGGCGGAATTCACCCAGCTGGCCAGTGCGGCTGATCGCCCCTTCAGGAAACAGGCACACCACTTCGCCTGCGTTGAGCTGTTCGGCGACATCGGCCAAGGCTTTTTCGGCTCCGCTGCCGCGCTCAATGGGAATGCAGCCCAGTGCTTTGAAAAACCAGCGCAGATACCAACGCTGGTAAACCGTTTTCAGCATCACAAAGCGTACTGGGCGCGGGCTGGCGATCTGTACCATGGCCCAATCCACCCAACTGACATGGTTACCCAATAGCAGCACGCCGCCCTGGGCGGGTAGGTTCTGCAATCCATGTACGTCTACGCGGTAGCGGCGTGTCAGCAGGAAACTCAACAGAAAGCGCACCAAGCTTTGGGGCAGCTTAACAATGGTGTAACCACCGCCCACCATGGCCACGGTAGCGATGAGTAGCAGCAGGTAGTGGCTATTCACACCGGCCAGCGCAAACAGCGCCGTGAGCACCAAAAAGCCCATCATGGAGATGTTTTGAATCCAGTTGTTGGCGGCCAGCACGGTACCTAGCTCGTTGTCGGCGGCGTGAAACTGAATCAGTGCGTTAAGCGGTACGATAAAAAGCCCACCCATGACGCCGATAAACACAAAGTTCAGCGCTTGGCTAACGGGCGTAGTTAAAAGTGGCAGACACCACAAACCAACGGCTACCCCAACAGCGCCGACGGGGATTAAGCCGGTTTCAATACGGTTGTGGGAAAGCTTGCTGGCCAATAGGGAGCCAAGCGCAATCCCGATACCGCTAGCGGCGAGAATGCTCTGGAGCACTAAGGTGTTATCTATACTGAGTGCATCTTTGGCATAAGCGGGAAAAGCAGCCAGCAGCACTTGGCCCACTGACCAAAAGGTGGCAAGGCCGATAATGGACAGCCTGATCACAGGCTGACGCGCGATAATCCGCAGGTTGTCTTTCAGGGCAGCACCCTTAATGTAGCGCTGCCAAGTCAGCGGTGACTCTGACTGAGAGGATGCATCAAGCGGAAGGCGGTAAAGCGTCACCACCTGGATAGCGCTATTGAGCACCAGCAGCCAGCCGAGAGGGGCTATTTGGCGCAATAGTTGCGCTGGGGTTTGATCATCAGGTGTTATCCAGGTTTCAAACAGTGCAGTAAACGCCACGGTGCCGGCCAGAATGGCGCCAATCGTGACGGCTTGGATCAACCCATTGGCTTCCGCCAAACGCGGCTTGCCGAATAGCCCTTTTACCAAGCCGTATTTAGCCGGGGAGTAAAAGGCCGATTGAATCGCCAATAGTAGCGTCATGGCAAACGCCAGCCAAAACCAGCCTTGGTAGTAGGCGGCGGTGATGCCCAGCGATACCGCCACGGCTGCCCATGCTGAGATGCGCAGAACGCGCACCTTGGGGTAGCTGTCTGCCACGTGCCCCGCGGGGCTAAACAGCAAAATAAACGGCAGCAGGATAAGCCCGTTAACCAGCGCGGTGAGTACGACCTGGGTTTCGCCATCGTAACTTTTGAAGATCGTATTCTGAATGACGATCTTGTGCCCCAAATCCACAAAGGCATTGAGAAAGATGGCGATCAGATAGGGCCAAGCGCCCTTCAAGTGCAGTAGTCGATGCATAGCTGTGTAGCCTTATAAATCCCTGGAAGTGGTAGTACTTTCAATATGAGGCTTACTGGTTGCAACTCATTTGCACGAAGTTGTGTTATGGGTGCTTGTTGGTATCATTATGCGCTACTTTTAATGTGCTATGACTTTTTCTGCTGTCTACGAGGTTTCTATGTCCCAAGCCGATTCGCTGATTGAAACGCTAAAGCGCCAGCTTCGCGCTCAGGGTAAAACCTATGCTGATGTCGCTCATTGGTTGGCGTTGAGCGAGGCCTCTGTGAAGCGCCTATTCGCTGAAAAGCACTTTACCCTATCGCGGCTAGAGTGCATCTGTGACCAGCTAAATATCGAATTCGCCGAGCTGGTGCAGACTATGCAAGCTGACGAGAAGCGTTTGCAGGAGCTAACCTATGCCCAAGAGCAGAGCATTGTGGATGATCGTGAGCTGTTTCTGGTGGCTGTCTGCGTTATCAATGGCTATAGCTTCGACGAAATTCATCACCAGTACCAGCTAAGTGAAGCAGAGTGTATACGGCAGTTACTGAAGCTTGAGCGGCTTAAGCTTATTGATCTACTTCCCGATAACCGGATCAGACGGCGGGTAGCCGCCAATTTTCGCTGGCTAGCGGGCGGCCCTATCCAGCGTTTTTTTCAGCAGCATATCGCCAACGAGTTTTTCCGTTCTCATTTTGATAGTGACAGCGAAAAGCTCATTGTACTCAATGGTCTATTATCCTCTGCGGGTAATGCTGAATGGCAGCAGACCATGCAGCGCTTGGCTAAAGAGTTCCATTCCCTATGCGAGCGAGAGAGTGGGTTACCCATTCACCAGCGGTTTGGCACGACCTCGGTGCTGGCGGTAAGGCAATGGCAGTATGGGCTGTTTCAGGGTTACAAGAGGGGAGGCCAAACAAGCTCTTAAGCTACTGCGATGTGTTTCGAAAGAGAGCGGCTTCTTGTTCTAGCCACTCGACAAAGCGAGCCACTGCAGGTGGCGCTTCTCCACCACTAGGCAGAATCAGTTCGTAGGCGAATGGAGATGCGAGTGGATAGTGTTCCGCAAATGGGAGTACCAAAACACCGCTAGCGAGCCGGTCAGCCACTAGAGGGTAGCTGGCCAGTACCACGCCTTGGCCGGCAATGGCCTGATCGAGGGCTAGGCTGTAAAGCGAGTATTGCCGCTGGTTGGGCATCTTGTTCAGTGCTACTCCGGCGCTTTTAAACCAATCGCTCCAGCCTGGGATATGGTGGCCAGCGTGGCTGCACCAATCCACGGTGAGCAGTGTCTGTGCCAGCAAATCGTTGGGGGTTTGCATGTTTGCCTGGGCTAATAGGGAGGGTGAGCAAACCGGAAATAGCGTGTCTTCAAACAGACGCAGGCTGGTGACACCGGGCCAAGGGCCCTGGCCGTAGCGCAGTGATAAGCGCGCCCTGTTGGGCAACCATAGCGGTGGTATTAAGCGCGCCTCGGCATCCAGAGAGATTTCAATTTGCCGCTCATTCACTTCAAAAAGGGGTAAGCGGGGTAGTAGCCAGAGTTGTAGGAACGAGGGCGGTGCGCTCAGGAGTAATCGAAAGGCCTCTTCAGAGCGCTCAGTGACGTTCTGTACGCCGCTTGCGATGCGTAAAAGGCCAGCTTGCACATCTTCAGCAAGTACCCGGCCTGCTTCGGTGACACAAACCCCATTGGCATGACGTTCAAAGAGCACCACGCCTAAGCGATCTTCCAACTGTTTGACCTGTCGGCTAACTGCGCCAGGGGTCACTCCGAGACGATAAGCGGCAGCTTTGAAACTATTTTCTCGCACCGCTTCGGCAAACGCGCGCAGTGCATTCAGCGGTAGCCTTTCTATTCTCATGGCGTGAGTTTTCCTAAGCCTAGACCCGATAAGTAATCGTTTGTACGAAATTTCGCTTACTGCTGCAATGGGCGCCTATATGTTATAGGAGCCCGTAATGAGTAATCATAGAGTAGTCTCAAACACCGACGCTATCAGCATAGTTGGTCGATCAGATCGAAAGTCAGTGGATACTACGGCAGCATCGTTGATGTTGCTATTTTGCCTAGTGCTGGGTTTTCAGCAAGTGGCCATTAAAGGCGTGGCTGAAGATATCTCACCCATGGTGCAGATCGGCCTGCGCTCCGCTATGGCTGGGTGCCTGGTCGGTGTGTTGACTTATTGGCGCGGCATTCGCTGGGCGGATTTGGGGCACCACTGGGCCCCAGGGTTACTGGTTGGCCTTGGATTTGCTGCTGAGTTCGGTTTCGTCGCGTGGGGGCTAACCTATACTTTGGCTTCCCACATGTCGGTCTTTCTCTATACTGCTCCCATCTTCGCCGCCCTGGGTTTACATCTCTGGGTACCTGGGGAGCAACTCTCCGTTCGCCAGTGGTGGGGCGTTGGCTTGGCATTTTTGGGTATGCTGGTTGCCATGGCGCCAAGTGGTGCCTACAGCATCGAGATTATTCTCGGTGATGCACTGGGCTTGCTTGCAGGCCTCTCATGGGCGGCTACGACCGTCGTGATCCGCAAGACCTCGCTTTCCGAAGCGCCAGCAGAGCTCACTCTGAGTTATCAGCTATGTGTAACGGCATTGTTGTTACTGCCGGTGGCGGCTATATCGGGGCAGTTAATGAGCACGCAGTTTACCCCGATGGCCATAGCCAGCCTCGGCTTTCAGACGCTGATAATTTCGTTTGCCGCGCTGCTGCTTTGGTTTACGTTGCTGCGCCGCTACCGTGCTTCGCAATTAGGCGTGTTCTCCTTCTTGGCGCCGCTTTTCGGCGTCCTTTTTGGTACCCTATTGCTCAACGAGCCGCTAAGCATCAATTTTGTGATGGGGGCGGCGTTATCTTGGTCGGCATTGTCCTGGTGACGCGCTGAATGGTCAGTCCTCCGTTGCACTTCCAACCCTCCCACAATGGTTACAGAAACAGCTATGGGCATCACTCCCTTCCAGGCTCTGGCCTGTCCATTAGATGGCGAAGCGCTAATTCGCTCGGGTAACACTTGGATCTGCCCTGACGGGCACAGTTTTGATATCGCTAAGCAGGGCTACGTTAACCTGCTGCCTGTGCAGCAAAAGCGTTCCCACGACCCTGGTGATAGCAAGGCGATGGTCGCTGCTCGGCAGCGCTTTCTTGACGCTGGGCATTACCAACCCATTGCGGAGTCAGTCAGTAATGCCGTGCTGAGCCATGCCAAGGTTCAAACGGTAGACAACCTGCCGTTTAGCTGCCTGGATGCTGGCTGTGGTGAAGGTTACTACCTCCGACAACTAGCTGACGCTGCGGCTAACTCACCGTCACTTTCGCTGATGGGGCTGGATATCTCTAAATGGGCGGTATTGGCCGCGGCAAAGCAGGATGCTAAACACTCACCGCTAAGTAGTTGGGTCGTGGGCAGTAATGCGCACCCCCGCTAAGTAGTTGGGTCGTGGGCAGTAATGCGCACCTGCCGGTGCAGACGGAAACGCTGGATAGCGTGTTGTGTATGTTTGGCTTTCCGGTGGTTAGTGAGTTTGCGCGCGTGCTGAAATCCGGTGGCGCATTACTGCTGGTTGAGGCGGGGCCCGATCACCTGCGGGAGCTGCGGGAGGTTATCTATCCCACGTTAAAACCCGAGCGCTCGGCTGAGGCGGAAGTGCCGAAAGGCTTTACTTACCACAGCAGCGAGAGAGTAAGTTACTCGCTAGGACTAAATGGAAGTAAGGAAATTGCCGATCTGTTGGCGATGACGCCGCATCTTTACCGGGCCAGCGCCGAAGGGCGTGCTCGCGCAGCGACACTTGAGATGCTGGTAGTGACGGTGGATGCACGAATAGTGGTATATACGCGAATATAAGAGGATAGCGCAAACGCAACTTTAGCATGTTCCAAACGCAACAAAGCCCGCGTAAGCGGGCCTTGTTATCCGAACTTTGGAAAGTTCGGGCAAATTCTAAAGCGCTATGTCATAAGAGACTTAGGCTTAGGAGATTTGCTTAATGTTTGAAGCTTGAAGGCCTTTCTTACCCTGGGTAACGTCAAAAGAAACGTTAGCACCTTCTTGCAGGGTTTTGAAGCCGTCTGCTTGAATTTCAGAGAAATGGGCAAATAGGTCATCACCACCGTCAGAAGGAGCAATAAAACCGAAGCCTTTAGTATCGTTGAACCACTTAACTGTGCCAGTAGACATAATAAAATCCTTTCGCGCAAAGCGCTTAGTAAAGTTCCTGGTATCACCCAGATTAATAGCGGATAAAACAAGGAATACAATTACAGGCTTGCCGAAAGATCTCGTACATTTCTATCTCGTACATTTCTAAATCTTTTTCGTACACTTCTGAAACCATGCTTGCTTGCTAACCAACTGACGCTACAGTGTCATGAATTGTAGCGTGTGTCAAAGCCTTTCTGGATTATCTTGCCTATGAGGTCAGTGAAAGCCTCTATTGCCAGCCCATCTTCCATATACTGTCATCTTTTAAGCTTTGCCACGGCAGCACGATTTCACGATGAGAGTGGATAGCTTCAAGCACCACGTCTACTACGTTTTCTTCTTTATCGCGTAGCAGCTGGGTAACAATGAAGTGCTTCTCTTTGTTAAGTGGCTCTGCGGCTGTCCATTTGCTGTGGTGCAGCTTGTTGGGATTGATCGTATGCATCTACGCTCCTGGATAAAGGTGCCAAACGGTAGCCATCATGATGGGGGAGGTCGCTTGCTATTGCAGCCATTTTACAGTGCGTAGCTCTGTACCGTTGTACCTTCTTATCGATCACGCCACAGGGCGGATCTAAATGGCAGTGGTGGGATTGTTCGTCACTTCGATTATTTCTGTTCATGACGTATTGCGGTAAATTCTATTTGAGGCATTTCCTAACAGAGATTTGTTGAAGCACAAAAAATACCCCGAAATTTAGATGCAGTATCCAGTTTTCGGGGCGTATTTTAATCAGATGAGATCTATTTAAATGATCCTCGTTCTAGCTTTTAATAAGCTATGGTGTGACTTTTCAATGCTATTGTGTGAGGCCTAGTGCTAAGTTTATAAGTTGGATTCAAGTATATATTGTTCCGAACCTTCGCGTTTTGCACTGCGCATATGGCCATTCACTACCAGAGTATAAGTGCCAGGCTGCGCTGGGTGGTTCAACTCCATATTACCCCCTTTAATGCTGTGTGAGCTAGCCACCATGTGACTGTGAGCATCTAATAAAACTGCTTTCAATTGAAAGTGCGAAGCACCATTGGTTGGAAATAATTCCTGGCTTCGAATGGTAATGTTTGATGCCCGCTCAACCTCTAACACATGGCGATGTTTTCCAAACACCGTTTGTGGCGCAGAAGTACCTGAGTCCAGCGATAACTCATTAGTACTGTTATTTGCCGATGCTTGCCCTATCAAGTTAAGGGTAAACGCGCTGATAGCAATTGATTTTATCCAAACGCTTATATGCGACATTAGCTTATCTCCTAGATATATATTATTTGCCAATTACTCAATGAATGGTTGGTTAATAAATCGAGTGTGGAAAAGTTTTGGTAATTAACTCCTCACCAGGAGAGTCTTCTCTACGAGATGGGAATTGCTTATGTAGTGCTGCTTTAATACTTGCTAGCACATGATGAATAATAGGGTGGGTGGGATTAGTGAGATAGACGTGTTTCTCTTGCGTTATTGCCTATTTCTATAATTTTTTGTATTTAATTGGTTGTTGTTGCTACTTAGTATGCCTGTTTGTATTTTGTGCAGGTTTTTAAGTCTTGATGCTGGAAGCTTAGATCAAGAGCCCCCTCGGACGTTAAAAATTACTCCTCGCGATATAGCACCATTCCAGCGTGATAAAGCACGTCATCAATGAATTCACCGTCAGCGGTAAAGCCGGTGTCGTCCCAGTATTCGATGTGGTTACCAGTCACCTGATAGCGCCCCTGGTAAGCGCTTTTACGCTCACCGCGGGCCTCGTCGTAGCGGTTGTTAACTAGAAGTTCATGTCGGATATAGCCGTCTTCAGTTACCCACATTCCTGCATACGGGTGGTCTGCCATGGCGTCATTTCCTCCGTTTAGGATGGTTTGAGCAGAGGTGGTCGCTGGAACAATAGTGATAATGCCCGCGACCACCAGTGCCCGTTTCCAGTAAATAGGAAGCTTGGTTTCTTGCATTAGTATCGCTCGTGCTAATGATTACGTTCGGCCAATAGTTCGGGCATCAACTGAAGCGGAGTTAGTGACTCGCCGTAGGCCGTACGACGATATCGCTGGTGTCCACATCATCAGGCTGGTTGATGGCATGCGCAATGGCGGAAGCGATAGCCTCGGGCTTGAGGGCAATTTTGCGGAAAAGGTCGATTACCTTTGCGGTTTCAGTGTCGGTAATGGTGTTAGCCAGTTCTGACTCCACCACCCCTGGGTAGACACAGGTAACGCGGATCTTGTCGGTTTCCTGACGTAGCCCATCGGAAATAGCGCGCACCGCATATTTAGTGGCGCAATAGACTGCTGCGGTGGGCATAACAGTGAGCCCACCGATGGAGGAGATATTGATCACCTGGCCACTTTCCTGGGCTTGCATGGTGGGCAGAACAGCGGCGATACCATTGAGTACGCCGCGAATGTTGACATCGATCATGCGGTTCCACTCATCTACCTTTAGCGCTGCTAATGGTGATAGCGGCATAACGCCTGCGTTGTTGATGATCACATCTATGCGGCCGTGGGAGTTGATCGCAAAATCCGCAAACGCCTGCATGTCTTTAGGGTCGGTGACATCCAGCGCCTGAAAGTCCACTAAGCCTCCTTCTTCGCGAAGGGAGTGGGTCAATGCTTCCAGCCGGTCAGTTCGGCGTGCGCCAATAATCAAACGGTGCCCTTGACCTGCAAGCCAGCGAGCAGTGGCTTCACCGATGCCGCTGCTGGCACCGGTCAGTAAAACGACTTTGGAAGACGGGGTTGAGGTTGATGAAGCAGTCATTGGATAATCCTCAGGGTAGTGGGTACCCCAAGAAGATTAAGCTGCCACGGCTGGTAACTTTATAGGCGATCCTATTGCATGCTTGCCTAATCCTATTTGATTGTTAGATGTGGGCGGCGAGACAAGCAACAAAGCATGTATATTGCTCTTATGGCGTTATTGGCTCTTAGGGCCGATTCAGGTGCCGACACGTCTGGCCGAGGTGGTTAACATGACATCGAAGAGTGATTCTGTGGTTTACAGCAAGATCGTCGAGCGCTTATATCAACTCGCACCACACGAAGGGTATACCCAGTCGCTACTGGATGGCGTACGCTTTATGCGCTCTAACCGCCCGCTTAAAAACACCTCTGTACTCTACGAGCCGAGTATCGTCATCATCTGCCAAGGCCGAAAGCGTGGCTATTTGGGGGATGAAGTGTATATCTACGATGCACAGCGCTATTTGGTGCTATCTGTTCCCTTGCCGTTTACTTCGGAAACAGAAGCCAGCCCTGACGAACCAATGCTGGGTATTGCTATCCGCCTGGATGCGGTGGTGATCGCCGAGTTGGTAACGATGTTGGAAGCGTCAGGGGGGCATGAGTTTGAGGCGCCGCGCAGTATGCTGTCTAGCCCGCTGGAAGAGCCGCTGGCAGATGCGACATTACGTTTACTGAGTGCGCTTACTTCAACAACGGATGCATATATTCTCGCCCCTTTTATTGTTAGGGAGATCTGTTATCGGGTATTGACGGGAGAGCAGGGCGGCAGTGTTCGAACAGCGCTCTCCCATTTTGGGCAATTTGGTAAAATTGCCAAGGCACTCAACCGTATTCATGCCAACTATGCCGAAGCGCTGGAAGTAGGCAGCCTGGCGAATGAAGCAGGCATGAGTGCGCCAGCCTTCCACGTACACTTTAAGGCGGTCACTCAAACCTCGCCTATCCAGTACATAAAATCGACCCGCCTACACCATGCTCGGTTGTTAATGATACGTGATGGATTGACGGCTGCTGCAGCTGCTAGCCGAGTAGGCTATGAAAGCCCCTCGCAGTTTAGTCGTGAATTTAAGCGCTTCTTTGGCCGCCCGCCAGCGGAGGAAGTGCGCACCATGAAGGCAAGCCTTGATTTAATGCCGCCTACTCACTTGGTAGATATCGCTGTGCCACACTAATAAAATGAACGCTACGCTGACATAAAAAAACCGCCCAAGCGTTAGCTTAGGCGGCGTCATATTCGCTACACGTTTCTGTTAAAAACGAATGCTTCTAAAACCGAATGTTTCTAAAACCTAGTGCTTCAATATCACATAAAACGCATGAATGATGCCCGGTACGAAGCCAAATAGCGTTAGAATAATGTTCAGCCAGAAATGCCCTTTAAAACCGACCTCAAAAAATACGCCGAGCGGGGGAAGTATTACGGCAAAAATCATCTTGATTGGATCAGTCGCTGTAAACGCCATGAAGCCTCCTTTGCTTTCATTGGTGTAACTTGTACAAGTGTAGGCACGATCCATCTATTTATCCATGCCTTGGCGAATCCTATGTGACTAGCCGAGTAGACATTCGTTCAACTCCGCCATTTATTCCGCTCTATGCTGTTTGGAAGGAATCCCGTGTTCAAAGTATCGTTAAAAAAAACGTCGTTAAAAAAAGTACCTTTAAAAGTAACTACCACGTCTTTTTGCTTATTAAGCTGCCTTGGTGCAGGCCAAAGCTGGGCGCAAGAGAGTCCGGCCGATAGCAATAGCTTGGCCACGTTGGAAGTGACGGCGCCTCGGCTATCGCGAGAGCTGTACGCCACGCCTGCTGCGGTAACAACGCTTGACCGCGAAGCCATTGCCCAAGGCCAGCAGCGCACGCGGCTGGATGAGGCGTTAGTGCGCGTGCCGGGAATATTCCTGCAGAACCGTGATAATTTTGCCCAGGGCCAGCGCATCGCCATTCGCGGCTTCGGCGCTCGGGCGCCGTTTGGCGTTCGCGGTATTACCGTGATGGTGGACGGTATTCCCTATACGCTGCCCGACGGCCAAGCGCAGCTAGATGCCATTGACCTGGACAGTGCCGAGCGCATAGAAGTGATCCGTGGGCCTTCTTCTGTGTTGTACGGTAATGCAGCGGGAGGGGTGATTGATGTCACCACCGCGGATGGTCGTGATAATCCTGGCTCAAGTGTGCGTACCGAGGTGGGAAGCGATGGCTACCGTAAGGCGGTCGTGCAAACAGGCGGTGCTCAAGGTGATTGGTCGCACCATGTGAGCCTCTCGGCGCTCAATGTAGATGGCTACCGGGAGCAGAGCTCCACAGAGAAATACCTGCTGAATGCCAAGCTGCGCCGCGAGTTAGGAAGCGACCGGGCGTTAACCGCGATTATCAACCTGCTGGATAACCCGCGCTCCGAAGATGCGGGGGGTATTACACGTGAAATCGTGAGAAATGATCCACAAGGTACAGTCGACTCCGCGTTCTATTCCCCTACACGTCTCGACTCAAGACAAAGTGTTGATCAGCAACTTCTTGGCTTACAGTACGAAGATTTGTCCGCAGGCCCTGGCGAGTTCTACTTAAAAGGCTTCGTTGCACAACGCGATTTTGAGCAGCAGTTGCCCTATGTGGGCGATAGCCGCATCGGCTATCAGCGTGATTACCTGGGAGCGAGTGCCGAGTATCACCACGAAATCACACTAGCCAGCCTGCCGCTTAACTATATAGCCGGAGTGGATGTAGCCCGTCAGGACGACGAGCGCTTTCGTAATGCTGTAAATGGCCAAGGCGTTGTTGGCGAACAGTTGGCGGAAGAGACCCAGACGGCAACCTCCGCTGGGGTTTTTGCCCAGGGCGATTTAGCGCTGTCAGAGCAGGTAACGCTCTCGCTGGGAGCGCGCTTTGATAGGGTGGAATTAGAGATAGATGATCGCTATCTGGCCGATGAAGGTGGCGATCAAAGCGGCGAGCAAACCTTCAACGAATGGAGCGGCTCAGCGGGGCTTAGCTATCGTTACCGCCCGCAGCATCAGGCTTATATCAATACCGGTACCGCTTTTGAAACGCCGACGTTCTCAGAGTTCGCTAACCCCGCGGGCGGCGGATTTAACCCATCGGTGTCGCCGCAAAAAGCCTGGAACCGTGAGGTGGGTCTGCGAGGTTATATAGAGCCGCTGGCGATGGATTACGATTTAGCGCTGTTTTCAGTACGCGTACGTGATGAGCTGGTGCCTTATGATGACGGCGGCCGCACCTTCTATCAAAACGCGGGCGACACTGACCGAGATGGCATTGAACTGGCGCTGGGTTGGCAGGTGCCCAGCCAGTGGCGGCTAAATAGTGCCCTAACGCTAGCCCGTTATGAGTTTGATCAGTTCGCAACCCCCACTGAAAGCTTTGCGGGTAACCGTATTCCCGGCCTGCCCGAGCAAACCTGGGTCAATCAGCTAACGTGGCAGGGGTTAGATGAACGCTTTGCCACCCTTGAAACACAGTACGTAGGCGATGTGGTGGCGGACAATGCCAACGAAACAGAGGTGGATAGCTACTGGCTGGTAAACCTACGGGTGGGGGATGGCTGGCAGTTAGGAAGCGATACGCGGCTAAATGCTTATGTCGGCGTGCGCAATCTGTTCGATGAAGAGCACTACGCCAACGTGCGCTTGAACGGCACTTATGGCCGATTCTATGAGCCTGCTCCAGGGCGCAGTGTTTATGGCGGTTTAGAAGTGCGTTTTTAAAAAGTGCTCTGCTAACAGGTGTTGTGCTAGGAGGCTGTCCGACTTAACACTGATCTACTGCGAATCCCGGTATTTTGGCCAACTTTATTCGATCGATTTCCTTAAATGGCGCGCTATTCGCCTCAATCGATCGATAAATTTGGCTCAAAATCCGTTCTTCTCGCGACGATCGGCCAAGCCGGTCAGCCTCCTAGAGAGAAGTTTTAAAGGCTTTATAAATAAAAACGGGCGGCGCTCATTGATGAGGCCGCCCGTTCTCGTTAGCGATTACCCTTATACGTCGCTAAGCTAACCGGTTACTCCGGTAGCGCGTAGCCAATCACGTAATCGCCCATCTTGGTGCCAAAGGTACCGTGGCCACCCGCCGTGACGACCACATACTGGCGGCCATCTTTGCCGGTGTAGGTCATTGGTGTGGCTTGGCCACCTGCAGGTAGGCGAGCTTTATACAGCTCTTCGCCAGTGGTGATGTCGTAACCACGCAGGTACTGATCCAGCGTGCCGCTTAAGAATGACACACCGCCAGCGGTGGTTAACGGGCCGCCTAGTGCAGGTACACCCACGTTCAAACCAATCGGCAGGCCGAAGGGCATGCTGTCGCGGGTGGTGCCATTGCGGTGTTTCCATACCACTTCGTTGCTTTGCAAGTCGATGCCCGCAACGTCACCCCAGGAGGGCGCTTGGCAGGGCAGGCCGAGCACTGAAAGTAGCGGGCCTAGCTTAACGGCATAGGGCGCGCCTGCATTAATTTGCAGCCCTTGCTCACTGGCAGAGCCTTCAGCCTCTTCGACTTCTTCGCGGGGTACCAGCGTGGAAACGAAGGCCAAATATTTAGCCCCGGTAAACAGCGCTTGGCGTTCGGGATCAACGGCAACACCGCCCCAGTTCATTACGCCGACATTGCCCGGATATATAATGCTGCCTTCCAGCGAAGGCGGTGTGTACTGGCCTTCGTAGCGCAAAGAGTTGAACTGAATGCGGCACATCATTTGATCAAGCGGTGAAGCGCCCCACATGTCGCGCTCGGTGAGCGGCGGTGGCAGCAGGTTGAGCGCTGAGCGCGGCTGCGTCTCGGCCGTCCAGTCGCCTTCTACGGCGCCCTGAGGTGCAGGCACCTCTTCAATGGGCACAATCGGCTCGCCGGTTTCCCTGTTTAGTACGTATAGGCTGCCTTGCTTGGTCGGCTGAATAACCGCGGGCTGGGTGCCATTATCGGTGGCTAGGTCAATCAGTACCGGCTGCGCAGGTGTATCCATATCCCACAGGTCGTGATGCACAAACTGGTAAACCCACGCCACCTGACCGTCATCGACGTTAAGTGCTACCAGTCCCGCGCTGTAAGTTTCGTCGTTCTCGGTGCGGTCGGCGCCATACTGGTCAGGCGTAGCGTTACCCATGGGCAGGTAAACGAGGCCCAGTTCTTCATCAACGCTAATCGGTGCCCATACGTTGGGGGAGTTGCGCGTGTAGGTTTCGCCTTCTGGCAACGGATCGGTGTTGTCGGGATTGCCGCTATCCCAGTTCCACACCAGCTCACCTGTATGCACATCAAAGGCACGAATAACACCGGAAGGCTCGTCGGTGGAGCTGTTGTCGGTGACGTGGCCGCCTAGAATGACCAGGTTCTCGGTCACCGTAGCAGGGGATGTGGAGTAGTAACCGCCCGGTGAGAAATCGCCAATATTGTTGGTGAGATCAATTTCGCCGTTATCGCCAAAGTTGGCACACCGCTCACCCGTGTCGGCATTCAGCGCAATCAAGCGCGCATCTGCCGTGGGCAAGTAGAGCCTGCGTGGGCACATAACGTCGGTTTCACTGAGCATTGGCTGTGGCGTGCCGTTTTCTTCTTCGACACCAAACATCAGTGACAAGAAGGAGAGATCCAGACTGAAAATGTCGTTGCTATCGAAGATATCAAAAGAGAGCGCTGTAGCACTGCTTGGGGTAGCGTCGTTGTTAGCCGTTTCGTTGTTAGGTGTGTTCTCAGTACCTGAATAGCTGGCCGCATCGTAGTAAGCGAGGCCACGACAGGTCATGTGCGCCCAGCCAGAGAAGTCATCTGCACCCATAGTGCTGATCTCGGGGTCAAATGCCCACAGGGTTTCGCCAGTTTCAGGAGATAGTGCCATTGCCCGGCTGTGGGACGTACAGATATACAGGCTGTCGTTCACTTTTAGCGGGGTATTCTGATTGGTGATCTCGGGGGGCGCGTTGGGGCCCGCTTTGTCACCGGTTTGAATCCGCCATACCTCTTCAAGCTCGTCGATGTTGTCCGGGGTGATTTGATCAAGGGAAGAGTAGTGGGTGCCCGCATTGGTGCCGCCATAGGCGGGCCAGTCATCGCCCGCCACTTGGGCAGGGTTGACGCTATCGGCTGATGTGTCGCTATTCGCCAGCGACCCTTCGATAGTGCCGGGGTCGTTAAACTGACTGGAAATGGCCACTATAACCGCGGCAGCAATGCTGCCAATAAGCGCCAGACTGCCGCCTTTTGAATGCAGCGGTTTACGCCACCAGGGCAGGAGCAGCAGAATGCCGATTAAGCAGAGAATGGCGACGCGGGGCACTAGCTGCCACCAGTCGAGGCCAACCTCCCACAATGCCCACACCAAGGTGGCGAAAAGAATCAGCGCGTAGAGCCACAGCGCGGCGCCTCGGCGCAGAGCAAATAGAGCGCCACAAACAATAATACTAAGACCGGCAATTAAGTAGTAAGCGCTGCCGCCTACGCTGACGAGCTTGCTACCGCCAAAAGCGAGCGCCAAGCCGACAATAAGTAGTAACAGGCCAACGATTATCGCTGGCCCTTTACCGTGATCGCGCGTGTTTTCTTCCATGAGATGTCCCCTTGTGAAAACGTATAAATTTCAACGGACTATAATTGCCTAGCCTGAAGAGCCAAGCGACGAAACGACAACGCGTTTTAACCCATCGGCAGTGCCGATGGGTTAAAACACACCGCTATAATTAATGATTTTAATAATCAATTCGCTATTGGTCTAACGATTTGATGGTTTTTTCTAAGGCGGGTACACCCTACCGCCACATAGTTGATGCCGCGGTAGGGTTGGGTAGAAGGCGTGGGGTTTATAGCTTGACCAGCATTTTGCCGGTATTGCCACCGTCAAACAGAGCTAGGAACGCATCAGGTGTGCTCTCCAGGCCCTCCTTCACTGTCTCTTTGTAAACAAGCTTACCTTGCGCTACCTGGGGGGCTACTTCGTTCAGGAAATAGGGGTAGCTAGCCCAGTGGTCAGCAACAATAAAGCCCTGCATCTTAGCTTTGCGCACCACTAGCTGTGCGAGATTACTGGGTCCGGGGGTAGGTGTTTTGGCATTGTAGCTGTCGATCATGCCGCATACGGCAATCCGCGCGCCTTCATTTAGCTGGCTAAGTGCCGCTTCTAGGCAGATGCCGCCGACGTTTTCGTAATAGACGTCGATACCATTGGGGCTGGCGAGCTTAATGGCGTCGCTTAACTCCTGTGCTGTGCGGTCACGATAGCTAACCGGTTCAACGCCCAATGACTCAAGCCAGGCCAGCTTATGAGCAGCGCCTGCAATACCGACCACATGGCAGCCCTTTGCTTTGGCCAGTTGAACTGCCAGGGAGCCTACTGCACCGCTAGCCGCGCTAACCAGTACATTGTCACCCGGCTTGCATTCAGCAATCAGGTTGAGGCCTGTCCAGGCGGTCATGCCGGGCATTCCCAGCACACCCAGATAGGCCTGCTCGGGAACGTCGATGTCGGGTAGCTTTGTGACGCCTTCTGCGGGCAGTTGGGCAATATCCCGCCAGCCGCCCATATGGCTGACTTTGTCGCCCACTTTTAGGCTTGAATCATTGGTCTCGATAACCTCGCCAATGGCGCCGCCTTCCATCGGCTTGCCGAGTTCAAACGGCTCCACATAGGTACGAATACCGCTCATGCGACCGCGCATATAGGGGTCGACGGAAAGCCAGTGGTTACGAATGCGCACTTCGCCCTCGGCCAGTTCGGGTAGCGTTTGTGTCTCTAGTTTGAATAGCGCCCGGTCGGGTAGGCCGTTGGGGTAATCGGTCAAGGTATAAAATTGTGACTGCATAAGTGCCTCCTGCGAATAGCGTGTTGAACTCCTTGCAGCATAGAGACACTTAGCCTGCTTGCAAGTTCGTTAATGTATCGAGAAGTAAGCCGCATAAGAAAACAGGGCGAACCATCGCTGGTCGCCCTGTCTGTTTGCTGTCTTGTGTTAATGGTGCTTTGTGTGCTGTCGCATTGATTAGGCTAAGGGGTATCACACAACAATCAAGGATGTGTTATCCGTTAATCCAACAGCGTTACCATCACTGGCGCTGTACCGCGGCGAATCATGCCAAGCTTCGCAGCCGCGCGTTTAGATAAATCAATAATGCGTCCTTGAATAAAGGGGCCGCGGTCATTGATCAGTACTTCTACCTCTTGCCCCGTGTCCGGGCGTGTCACCAACACCTTCGTGCCAAACGGCAAACTCGGATGCGCGGCGGTCAATGCCTGCTGGTCAAAGGGCTCTCCGCTGGCAGTGGTCGCGCCTTGAAAGCGGTCACTGTAAAAGGAGGCAACGCCTTCCTGCGTTTCTGTCTCATGTGCAAAAGCACTGTTGGCAGCACTGCTTACTACTACTGCTGCCAAGCAAATCGTTCGGATCAGTCGTATTTGGGCTCCCATAGGAGTACCTCGGTTTTGCGTGTTGCGAATCCCACACTCTTGATGAGGTGCCTGATAGGCCTTTCGATACTACCCTTGTCGCAACGAGTCAGCAAGCTTTGAGAAGATCGATGCAGATAGGTTCAATTTCAAGATTTTTTAATCTCTACTTATGTTGCCTTGGGTTTCAGTGACTTATCAGTGCAGGTGTGAAATGGATCAAGAAAGACTTTTGTGCAATGCAGTATTTTTCATGAAACGCTCACTTAAATTGAGTAAGCATCTTATAATCACGAGTGCTTATCTAATTAATAATTGTCATTGCGACTCAACAAGGAACTGCTCATGGCTAGATCTTCTTCGTTTACGTTTGTATTGGTGGCGGTTGGTGGCGCAGCCGTTGGTTTTCTCGCCGCTCAAATTATTCCCTTGCCGGGGCAGACCGTCGATGAAGCGGCTACCGAAAGCGCTGAGACAATTGATCAACCGTCTGTTGCCGAGGCTATTGTTGGCCTTGAAAAGCTTACGCTTGATGAGCGCCTGCGTGGCGAAATAACTTCGGCCAGCGAACTGAATGGTAACGATGGCAGCCGCTTCATGCGCTACGCAATCGCACTGGAAGAGGATGAGATTGTTGAGGTGTCTCTCAATGGTGCCTTGCAGGGCGTTTTGGCGCTTTATGACGACCAGCTTCAGCTACTCGATAATGCACCTATCATTCGTCACCGTATTGAGGAGAGCGGTGACTATGTGGTGGTGGTTAGCGGAGCCGATGCCCACAGCTATGGCCCGTTTACCGTTGACAGCCGAACCGTTGAGCTGACGGATGCCGACACCGTGACAGTGGGTGAGCCAATCGATAGTTGGCTGCAAGGGGATGCCCGTGAAATCACCTTGAACATAGAAGAAGCGGGCCTCTATCAACTGGAAATGCGCTCTGACGACTTCGACGCCTACCTGGAGATTAAAGGGCCGAATGGTTACGCTCGTGAAGACGACGACAGTGCTGGTGATTTAGACGCGCGCATTGCCGATTTCCTGGAGCCGGGTGAATACACCCTTACAGCACGCAGCGCCTACGGTGATGGCAATGGCGTTTATACGCTCTCAGTAGAGCCTCACGAGTTACCGGGTGATGGTGAGCTACGCAATGATGGAGCGCTCACTCCCGAGGACTCCCTCAACGGCTGGTTTAGTGGTCAGGAGCTTAGCTACCAAGTAGAGGTAGAAGAAGCCGGCATGTACCAAATTGAGATGCGCTCCAGTGACATCGATTCCTATCTGGTGCTTGAGGGACCTAACGGTTACTACCGCGAAGATGATGATAGTGCCGGCAATCTGGACGCTAGCATCGCTGATTTTCTTGCCCCCGGTGAGTATCAGTTAACGGCACGTACTGCCTATGGCGAGAGCAGCGGCATGTTTACGCTTTCCATGGAGCCGCGTGATATGCCAGATGTTGATCTGCGCAATGAAGGCACACTTACCCCTGGTGAAGCGCTGAACGGTTGGTATAGCGGAGAACCGCTGACGTATCAGCTAGAGGTAGCGGAGAGCTCTTTAGTCACGTTGGAAATGCGCTCTGCCGATTTTGATACTTTTATCGAGATTAGTGGCCAAGGTTTTGTCGCCAGCGATGACGACGGCGCGGGCGGTACCGACTCACGGCTTCAAGAGTCGTTGCTGCCCGGCACTTACACGGTGAGCGCACGCGGCTTTAGCGCTACCGGTAGCGGCTTATTTGAACTAAGCCTTGAGATGGCGCCGACAGATATTCCCCCAGAGCTTTGATGCTTCGGCGATTTTATAAGTCGGTAAGAAAGAGATAAGTAACTAACAACGCCCTTGTTGCTGATTGCGACAAGGGCGTTTAAGTTTTGTTTGCTATCGACTCTTCGCTATAAACGTTTTGTGACGTGCATCAGCGGCCAGCTTTGAGGCAGCCAACCACCACTAGTACTGCCGCGGCGGGTAAACGCCAGTCGAGCACGCTCATGCCTGCCAGTACCAGCAGCAGAGCGGCCAGAATCGGCACGCCATACGCCAAACTACCTACAAGGCTAGCGTGCCCCCAGCGCAACGCTTTATCCCACGCCACCATGGCCACTCCGTAAGGCCCTAATCCTAGCGCGATACCTGCCAGCAATGCCTCCCCGCTGGGAAAAGCTAGCGTGCCTTCCAGTGCCAGGCTCGCGGTTAAGGCAATAGCACAGGCGATGAGCAGTAGCCGCGGCAGCAGCGGCGTTAACGCCACTGGCGCTGCTTGGCTTAACCATGAATAGATTGCCCAGCAGCATGCGGCCAGCAGTGCTAGCGCGTAGCCTGTGGTGGCGCCACCCAGGCCCCCACTGATGGCTTGAGGAACCAACAGTAGCGCCGCGCCTGAAAACGCAATTAGGGCGCCGACAACCCCCGCGATGCGCAGGCGGCCAAAACGGCTCCATTGGCTGAGCAGCACAAACAGCACGGGCCAAGTGTAGGTAATTAGCGCTGCTTCGGCGGCGGGCGCTAACCGCATACCGATAAAGTAGGTGCTTACGGCGCCAAAGATGAGAAGTGGGATGCCCACCCACACGCTGAGCTGCCAACCCGCGCCGCAGGCGGCGACGTTAACGCGGCGGCTTAACGGTAGCGTTGCCAATGATCCCGCTAACAAGGTAACGGCGGTTAGCTGCAAGGGCGGTGTCGCTTTGGCAAACTCAGCCAGCAGCGGTGCCGCACTCCAAAGCATCACGGCCACCAGCGCCGCACCAACACTGTACCAACGTGGGAATACCGCGGGGGAGTGAACGGGATGCATAAGAGTTCTCCTTGATTTGAGCATGTGCCGAGCAGCATACTCATCATCAATGCATCACAACATCGATCTTTTATGATCGTTTTTATCAAGCTTGGTGATATATGCGTGCACCCACCTTAGACCTAACCCTGCTGCGCACCCTGGTGGCGATTGCGGACACCGGTAGCGTGACCGCGGCCGCGAAACGGTTGGCGTACACTCAGTCCACCGTGAGCATGCAGCTGCAGCGGTTAGAGGCGCAGCTATCGCTCACGTTGCACGAGCGGGAAGGGCGACGAATACGCTTTACCTCAGAAGGTGAACGCTTACTTAACCATGCCCGGCGGCTATTAGCGCTTAACGATGACGCGTGGAGCGATATGCAAGCGCGGCAGGTAACAGGGGATCTGACCCTCGGCATTCCTGAAGATTACGCCTCGCTGCTGCCCTCGGTATTTGCGTACTTTCATCAGCTCTACCCCGCCGTGGGGCTCAAGGTAATCTGTGGCACCAGCGCACATCTCGTTGAGCAGGTTAAGGCCAAAGAGTTGGATCTCGCCCTGGTGACCCGGCAGCGCAATTCACCGGGCGGTGATGTTATCCGTCGTGAACCACTGGTGTGGGCAGTCGGTATGAACCGGCAGCCGCTGCTTAGTGACCCTCTGCCACTGGCACTTTATTCACCGGGGGCAGACGTATTTCGTGAAGTGGCTGAGCAGGCTTTGCAATCAGCCGGGCGTAGCTGGCGTGTTGCCTATACCAGTCAATCCATGGCAGGGCTGGCGCCGATTGTGACCGCTGGGCTGGCCATTGTGGTGGTGACTCGCAGCATGCTAAACCCTGCGCTGAGGCCGCTGGAAGAGAGCAGCGGGCTGCCTGCGCTGCCGATGATTGAATTGGCGCTGCACCGGGCGCCGCACCGCCCTTCGGAGCCTGCGCGTCGATTGGGAGAGTTAATACGCGAGCAGCTGGCAGTGCCCGAACAAGCGCTATAAAGTGGGTTTTTAACCCCAGGAGAGTCTTAAATGCCCATTGTGACTATTCAGCAGTTCCCCCGTGACGTCGAGCAGAAACGAGAGTTGGCAAAACGTATTACCACCGCCTTTACCGAGGTGTATGGCACCGATCCGCAAAGCGTGCAGGTATTTTTTCAAGAGATAAATGGTGAGAATTGGTCGAAAGGCGGTGAACTAGGTATCGGTCGCACAAAGCCTAAGTAATGCTTACCGTTGATGGTCGTGTAGTGCTTTAATCAGCGCAAGGGAGCGTTACTGACTAGACTAGAAAGCAAATGAATTCGCTGTTAGGAGCTCTCAACATGCACGAACTGGATCGCTATATCTACCCGCATCGGGTGCTGCACTGGCTGGTGGCTGGCGCGGTGTTGCTCTCTTTGGCCAGCGGTTTAACGCTAGGCTTTTTGGGCTATGAACGCACAGTCGCTCTAGTCGGCAATATGCTCACGAACATACTGTATACCAGCCATAAGACGCTGGGTGTGTTGATACTGTTGTTAATGACGCTACGTATTATTACCCGTTTGGCTTTTGTGGTGCCCGATCATGAACCGCCCCTAAATACCTTAGAGCGGATTGCCAGTACAAGTGTGCACCATTTGCTCTACATTGCGCTGGTTGTTATGCCTTTGTTGGGCTGGGCAGCCACCGCAAGCGGCGGCTTTCCAGTGGAGTTTTTTAATTGGCATTTGCCAGGGTTGATTGGCGAGCGCGAGCAGCTGTCTGAGCAACTCTTTATGTGGCATGGGCGCCTGGGGTGGGTCATTTTAGGTTTGGTGGTACTGCACGTCGCCGGCGCTATATTCCATTGGAAAATCAAGCGCGATAACGTTATGAAGCGTATGAGTTTATTTGATTAACGGCCAATACATTGGCTAAAGACTAACTCGCCGAGCCGTAGCGATAGCACTTTGCTGCTTGGCGTGATTTGACAGCGTACATATGGCTATCGGCTTCTCGCAGTAAGCTCTCAAGAGTGGCGTCGTCTGTTTCCTGACAAGTGCTTACCCCAATGCTCACGCTAACACTGACTCGCTCGCCGCAGGGGAGTTTGATCGGTGAACGAATGGCTTCAGCGATACGGGTCTGTATATTCTCAAGGGTATCGTCTGGTTCGATATTTTCCATGATAATAATGAATTCATCACCGCCAAAGCGTGCGCAGTGGTCACCCGTGCGCGCCAGGTGGGCGATTCGTTTAGCTATTTGTTGTAATACAAAATCTCCCGCCTCATGGCCGTAGCAGTCGTTAATAGGTTTGAAGCGATCTAGATCGAGCATCAGTAACGCTAGGCGCTGGCTATATTGGCGATTACGCTCCAGAGCTTCTTTGGCGCAGCGCGCCAAGCCGTGGCGATTTAATAAACCGGTCAGCATATCGCAGTTGGCTAAATGCTCCAGCGCTCTAGTGCGGGCGGCGACTTTTTGCTCCAGCGCGGCTTCCTGCTTTTTAAGCGCAGTTAACATAGCGGCTTGAGCCCGCTCTTTTTGCCGTTTAAGTTTGTTGAAGCGCGATGCTAGCGCAAACGAGAGCAGTAACATTTCTAGCGCGGAGCCAATTTGAATACCATGTAGGGTAATAAAATTAGCCGGTAGTATGCCCAGGTTGCGTAGTGCAAAGACACCTGCACCTAACAGGAATATCGACCACGCAAACACGAACAGTCGAGCGCTGGGTACCCGCCGTAGGCTGCAGTAGCTGCCGCATATCAGGAGCAGTAAAGCCGCCATAAAACCCGTCACATCCATTAGGTGAAGGGCCGCAGGAATGGGCAGCAGTAGCGAGGCAATGACGGCCAGCCAACAGTAATTGCGAAAGGTGCTTAATACTTGATGCCAGCGTGGGCAGTACGCCTCTGTATTAAGAAAACTCTGCGCAAATAGCGTGGCCATGGTAGAGGCAAAGGTGAAACCGAGCGCCACCAGGCGTGACGTGTTTTCACCCAGAAAACTCCAAAACATGAGTGTGCCAATGCCGTTAAACGCCAGAATGGCGAGCCCAAAGCCAGCGACAAATAGCGAGTAGTGAAGAAATACGCGCTCTTTTAAGCCAAAAAATAGTAGTAAATTATATAAGCCCATCGCCAGTAGCATGCCGAAGTAGGTGGCCAGCCAAAAATTATGACGATCGTTCTGGGTATAAAATGCTTCTGGCGTTAATAAGTTATAGCTAAGCATCTTGCTGCCTGAGGCAGCTACATGGGTATACAGCGTGACGGTTTCGTGGGCGGCCAGTTCTAGAGGGAAAACTGCCTGACGGCGAGCGAGCGCGCGCTGTTCAACGGGAACTGCACTGCCGCTATGCTGCACATCGCTATGCTGTTGGCGAAGCGTATAAAGGGTAACGTAATCCAAGAACGGGTATTCAAACTCCACTATCCAACGTTGGGGTTCCGGTGAGTCATTGCGTACCTGAGTTCGCAGCCACACATCACCCCGGGTATAGCCGAAATTTAAATCTTGGGCTTGGTGCGTTCGCTGAAAAGTACGCTGTTGGCTGAGTAAATCGTTAATCGTTAAAGACTGTTCGTCGGCTAGCCAGAACTCGTTATAAGGGGTAAGTGAGTAGCTCGCCTGGTTCGGCGATGCGGATAGGAGTGTATTTGCTTGAGCCCACGGCATAAAATAAACCGCAAGCAGCAGCAATAAACCGGTGTAAACACCCGTTGTTAAACGTCGTGCATGCATAGGGCATCGCTTTTTTGATTTTATTACCCCGTTCGCTGTTCCCTGGGTTCCCTTACCCACCGGGGGCCGCTAATTCGTCGACATAGCGCTCAGATGCGGTTTGCATGCCACCCCGCCCAAAAGCAACTCAATTTCCCTGTGCCTACGATAAGCCTTTTGAGTGTAGTCGGCTTTGGCCAAAAATAGCGTTTAAAAAACTCATGCTTAAGTCATAACTTGGCTTAAATTTTTTGTAAGTTGTTGAATTAGTTGGCCGCTATGGCGCCAAAAATGCCAATATAGTGGCACTGTCAAAAAATGGCCGGGAGCAACGCTGGCCAGTTGGCCACTCGCTATTAATTCGCCAACCTGTAGTTGCGGCATCATGCCGTAACCGATCCCCGCCGCGGCTAAGCGCACAAAGCCTTCTGAAGATGGGCATAGGTGATAAGGAAAGTGGCCGTGGTAACCGCACTGAGCCAGAAAGCGATGCTGCAATTGATCGTGAGGACCGAAGACGATGGCTGGCGCACGCTGAAAGTTCTCCTCCGAAGGGCCTTCTGGAAAGTAGCGCTCGATATACGCCGGTGTCGCCAAAGGGTGGTAGCGCATTTCTCCCAGAGCGACACAACGTGCCCCGGCAATCGGTTGTGGCGTGGCGCACAGGCAGGCTGCTACATCGCCATCGCGCAGGCGCTTGAGCCCGACATCCTGGTCTTCAATCACCAGATCCAGCAGTACACCCTCTTGCTGGCAGATAGTCGCGATGGCCTCAGCCCACCAGGTGACCAAACTATCCGCATTGATAGCGATACGCAGGCGCGGTGCCTGGTCATCCAGTGTGGGTAAGGAGCCCCGCAAGTCTCGCTCTAATAGCTGTACTTGCTGGTAGTGGGTCAACAGTCGCTGGCCTGCAGGGGTGGGGGCTAGATGAGGGTGGCGTACCAGCACCGGCTGGCCAAGGCGAACTTCCAGTGCCTTGATGCGCTGGGAGACTGCCGACTGCGAGAGCCCCAGCACATCGCCTGCGCGCTCGAAACCGTTGCACTCCACTACGGTCGCCAAGGCATGAAGCAGTTTGTAATCCAGCATGGCGGTGTTCCTTGGGCAGCAAAAAGTGACGTGAAGCAAAAAAAGATGATTAAACCCTGTCGCGCTCTCTTATGAGATTAAATGGTATTGAATCTCATAAGGCAATGAATTACATTCCAGCTTGAGGCGCAACACTAATCCTAGCTAGATGCCTTAGCACCTTATTTTAGTAGTTCCTGTAACGCCACAGCCTAAAGGACACTGTAATGCCCGCCATCATGCTCCGTCGCCCTCTTGCAGGCATCGTTGCGCTTAGCGCGCTGATGCCTTTTGCCCCAGTTGCTGTTGACAACGCTGCTGCCGACACCGCTGCAGGCGATACTCTTAGTGCAGACGCCGTGGTTCATCACTACGCCGATCTGGCTCATGCCAATTACGCCGATGCACTGAGTGCCGCCCAGACATTGAACGAGCGCATCGACGAATTGCTGGCCAATCCCACTGCCGAGACCCTGGCGGCCGCCAAACACGCCTGGCTGCAAGCGCGTGTTCCTTATCAGCAGAGCGAAGTGTTTCGCTTCGGCAATGCCGTGGTGGACGATTGGGAAGGGCAGCTAAACGCCTGGCCCCTCGATGAGGGCATGATCGATTACGTTGAAGGCGATGACTACCAATATGAACTGGGCAACGAAGGCGCCACCGCTAATATCATTGCCAACGAGCGCATCACGGTAGGCGGAGAAACCCTGGATGTTAGCAAGATCACCCCGCAACTCCTCGCCGACCTTAACGAAATTGGCGGCTCGGAAGCCAACGTCGCCAGCGGCTATCACGCCATTGAGTTTCTGCTTTGGGGGCAGGATCTGAATGGTTTTGAGGCAGGCAGTGGCGAGCGGCCGGTGAGTGATTTTCAAACCGGTGATGACTGCACCCATGGCCACTGCGATCGCCGCCGCACTTACCTGAACGCGGTGTCCGACCTGCTTGTTGATGATCTTGAGTGGATGGTGGCCCAGTGGGCACCGGAAACTGAAGGTAATTATCGCCAGGAGCTGCTGGCGGAAAGCGATCAAGAGGGGCTACGTCGCATGCTGTTTGGCATGGGCTCGCTGTCCCTGGGTGAACTGGCCGGTGAACGCTTGAAGGTCGCGCTTGAAGCCAACTCGTTTGAGGATGAGCACGACTGCTTCAGCGACAATACCCACAACTCTCACTACTACAACGGTCAGGGTATTCAGAATATCTACACCGGCAGCTACCAGCGCCTAGACGGCAGCGTGGTCGAGGGGCCTTCGCTGCAAGACCTGTTGGCCCAACAGGATGAAACGCTTGCCGACAACCTAAGTGAACAGCTTGACGCTACCATGGCGCGACTCGATGCCATCAAGCAGGCGGCCGAGTCGGAAAGCTCACCAATGGCCTTCGATATGATGATCGCGCCGGGTAACGAGCAGGGCAGCGAGTTGATCAACGGCGCGATTCTAGCTTTGGTGGCACAAACCGGATCGCTTGAAAAAGCCGCCGGTGAGTTGGGCGTCACCTCCTTGCAGCCTGATGACGCCGGTCACCAGTTCTAGACCGAACGAGCGTCTACCATGAGCCGCCGATAGTTTTACTATCGAGCGGCTCTGTTGCTTTTTATTCAGCATCATCCTTCTCAAGGTATCGCCATGTACCGCTTACCCCGGTGTATTATCCAAGCCAAGTGGCTGCCCTGCACATTAGCCCACAGCAGTTTCTTGCTGGCCCTGCTGGCAACGCCCTTGCAGGCTGCCGAGTCACCTACCCAAGATTACCCCCCCATCCAAACGACGCCCATGAGCGGCGGCGATGGGTCGGTGGAGCAGTTCGACCACAACGCCTACTCGCTGCCGCTAGGTAATATGTCGATGACCAAACGTTTGGATTTCAGCGTTGGCAATAGCTTCTTCCGTAACCCCTGGGTGGCCGCCCCCGCCAGCACCGAGGCCCGCGATGGCCTGGGCCCGCTATTCAATACCAATAGCTGTCAGGGCTGTCATATAAAAGATGGCCGGGGACATCCTCCGACGGGCGATGAAAACCCTATCGCGCTTTTTCTGCGTCTCTCTCTGCCCTCTAGCGAAGCAGACGCAGCGACGCTAGAACAGCGCGGTGCGCTTCCCGTGCCCAATTATGGCCTGCAGCTACAAACGGCGGCGATATCTGGCGCGCAGCCAGAGGCCAAAATGCTGATCGAGTATCACCCCCGGGAGGTGACGTTTGCCGATGGCACTAGCGTTACCCTGCAGGAGCCGCTCTACTCGATTGCCGAACCCGCCTACGGAGAACTGCCCGAGACACTACAGACCTCACCGCGGCTGGCGCCGCCGATGATTGGCCTAGGCCTGTTAGAGGTAATCCCCGAAGCCGACTTGATGGCTGCCGCTGACCCAGATGACGCGGATGGCGACGGCATCTCAGGCCGCGCCAATCAGGTCTGGGATGCGCGCAGTGGCACCACGGTAATGGGGCGTTTCGGCTGGAAAGCTGGCGAGCCCAGCATTGAACAGCAGGGCTTGCACGCCTTTGCAGGAGATATGGGGTTGACCTCCAGCCTGGTACCGCAAACCGACTGCATGGAGAGCCAGGGGTGCGACGCTTTTCCCAATGGCGGAACGCCTGAAGTCAGCGATGAAATAGCCGACTTCGTCACTTTCTACGCCTCCAGTCTGGCGGTGCCGATGCGCCGCAATATGGGTGACCCAGCAGTGAAACAGGGTGCTGAGAGATTTAACGCGCTGGGCTGTGCAAGTTGCCACACGCCCCGTCATCGCACCGCTGCGGATGCTACCCGTCCGGCGCTAGCAAATCAGGAAGTATGGCCCTATAGCGACCTGCTGCTTCACGATCTGGGCGACGCTTTGGCCGATCATCGCAGCGAGTTCCAGGCCGATGGCCGCGAATGGCGCACCCCGCCGCTGTGGGGTATTGGCCTGGCCCAAACGATTAATCCCCGAGCGGGTTTTCTCCACGACGGTCGCGCCCGCACTCTGGAGGAGGCGATTCTCTGGCACGGGGGTGAGGCAGAAAGTGCCACCCAGGCCTATCGCGAATTGCCCGCCGACCAGCGAGCGGAACTTGTTCGTTTCCTTGAATCCTTGTAACTCATTGTTGATAAGGAGTTTATGTGATCGCTTCTCTTCGCCGCCTGGGATTCCTGGCCTGCGCGCTACTCGCGACACCGCTCTCTTTTGCTACGGACACCCCTACGTCGCGGGAAATGTGGCACGGCGCGGTGGAACTTCAGTATGCTGAACTGAGCGCCGCCTCAGAGCGCCTGGAAGCAAGCGCTGCGCGCTTTTGCCAGAGCCCTGACGAGGCGCTCCGACAGCGCCTGGAAAATGACTGGATGAGCGCTTATCAAGCCTGGCAGGCGGTGCGCTTTATCCAGTTCGGCCCGGTCGAGCAAAATAGCCGAGGCTGGCAGCTGCAGTTCTGGCCAGATCGTAAAAACCTGGTGGGCCGCAAGGTGGGCATATGGTTGAAAGCAACCGACGCGCCGGATGTCGAGGATATCGCCAGTGACAGCGTGGCGATTCAGGGCTTTCCCGCCCTTGAGTACTTGCTTTATGACGACGCCATGGACGATCAGGTCCTAAGCGAGCCTGCCGCCTGCGACTTGATGCAGGCTATCACGACGCATCTCGCGGATACCACCAGTGCGCTGCATCGCGACTGGCAGGCCTTTGGCGAGCACTATCTTGAGACGGCTGACTACACTGAGACCACGCTGGCGAGCGCCATCCAGTCCCTCGAAATACTCGAAGATAAACGCCTTGGCGAGCCCATGGGCCTCAAAGGCGCACCTGCCAACGGCTACTTAGCCGAAGCCTGGCGTAGCGGAAAAACGGTTCGTTTGGTAGAGAGCAGCCTGGAGGGGCTGCGTACCGGCTTCCTGCCCGGCCTCACCACGCTGCTTCGCGAGGCCGATGCGCTGCCCCTCGCCGAAGCGTTTCGTGATCAGTTGGATAAGACGCTTGCCCAGGCTAGCGAGCTGTCGCCGGGCTTGGTGCCTGCCCTGGACGACGAAGCGGCGTTTCGCGGCCTGCAGTCGCTTTACCTTGATATCAGCCAGCTGCGCCATTTGCTGGGTAACGAGATCGCAGGCGAACTTGGCCTGGTACGCGGCTTTAATTCTAGCGACGGGGATTAAGCCATGCAGCGACGCCAGATACTCAAGGTGGGTCTGGGCAGCGTGGCCATGGCGCTGACGCCGCTGAGTTGGGCGCTGCCCGCCCGTGAGGAGGTGGACTGGCTATTTAGCGCGGTGGATGATCCCAGCGGCGGGCATTTTATCGCCGGGGTGGCGCTGGATGGACAGACCCGCTTTATGATTGAGGTGCCCGAGCGCTGCCACGGCGGTTGTTTGCGGCCTGATTCCCGCCAAGCGGTGCTGTTTGCCCGCCGCCCCGGTACGCGGATGTACGTGATCGATGGCGACAGCCGCCAACTCGCCCACACCATCGCTGCCGGGGAGGGCTATCACTTCTACGGCCATGGCGTGTTCGACTTGAGTGGGCGCTACCTGTATGTCACCGCCAACCGTCTGGCGGATAGCGCCGGACTGGTGCGGGTTTACGACGCTGCCAACGACTACGCCCATGTGCGCGACATGCCGCTGGAGGGTATTGGCCCCCATGAGCTTCGGCTGATGCCGGAGGGTGACACCCTGGTGATTGGTTTGGGCGGCATTCAGACACACCCCGACTACGGCCGGGTAAAGCTCAACCTGGACACCATGGCCCCGGCGCTGCTGCTGCTGGATCGCCACAGCGGCGAAATTCTGGCCCGTCACACGCCTTCGCACCACCAGCTAAGCTGCCGTCATCTGGACGTGGCAGCGGACGGCACGGTAGTCGCTGGGTACCAGTTTGAAGGCCCCGAGTGGGAAACCCATCCGTTGATTTGCCGCCTGGATGCCGCCGGGCGCTTTTCAGAGCTGGCGCTGCCCGATGAAGTCACCGCCAGCCTGCACCACTACATTGCTAGCGTCGCGTTTAGCCGTGTTTCGGCCAACGTTCTGATTACCGCACCCCGCGGCAACAGGGTACTGCTGCTGGATGCTGAACAAGGCCGTCTGAATGCCAACCTGGCACTGCCCGACGCCGCTGGTGCCCGCTGCGATGGTAACGGCGGCTTTCTGGTTTCCTCCGGCCAGGGCGGGCTCTACCGTGTAACGCCGGGCACGTCAGCGCCCGAGCTGCTTGCCAGCCTGGAACTCCGCTGGGATAACCATCTGACCTGATAGCACGTAGCACCATTTTGATTAGCCATTTCGACTATCCATTTCGACTATCCATTTCGATTAGCCATCTTGATTAACCCTGTTGCATAACGCTTTCTTGGCAAGAGCTGCTGCTGATAGACTTCAGCGCCCTTTACAGGAAGGCAAGGAGTCCCATGGAACTGCTGCGCTTAGTATTTCATCACTACCGTTGGCCCTTTTTAGGCGCCATTGCTTTAAGTCTACTGAGCGCTGGTTTAGGCGTGGGGGTGATTGCGTTTATCAATCAACGACTTATTGAAGTAGGCAGTATGGCCGCGCTGCCGCAATTTCTAGGTCTGCTGGCGGTGCTACTGGCGGTTACGCTAAGCACGCAGTTGGCGCTGACCGTGCTTGGGCACCACTTTGTGTTTGACCTGCGCTCGCGGCTGGTGAAGCGGATTCTCGACACCGATATTGAGCGCCTGGAGCAGCTGGGCAACGCCACCTTGCTTGCCAGCCTGTCCAGCGATGTGCGCAATATCACCATTGGTTTTGTGCGCCTGCCGGAGCTGATTCAAGGCGTTGTACTAACGCTCGCTTCGGTGGCCTATTTGGCGTGGCTATCGCCGCAAATGGTGGTGATCACCGTGCTGTGGATCGCGTTTACGATGGGCGTGGGCTGGGTGCTGGTATCGCGGGTGTATCGCCACTTTCGCCTCGTGCGTGAAAGCGAAGACAGTTTGTATAAAGATTTCCAGGCAGCCATAGAAGGGCGCAAAGAGCTGGCGCTGAACCGCGACCGTGCCCGACGCTTCTATGATGAGCGTTATACCGCCAATGCCCGCGACTATCGTCACCACATTATCCGCGCCGATACCTATCATTTAAGCGCTAATAACTGGTCTAACATTATGATGTTGGGCGCCATCGGCGTGGTGTTTTTCCTCTCAAATGGGTTGGGTTGGGCCAATACCACGGTAGCCTCAACGTTTGCGCTGACGCTGCTGTTCCTGCGCACGCCGCTGATTCAGGCGGTGGGCGCCTGGCCAACCTTAATTAGTGCTCAAGTGGCCTTTGATAAATTGAGCAGCCTGGAGCTAGCCGAGTACCAGTCAAGCTTTGCGGTAGACGATACGCTGGCCGATTGGCAGCGCCTTGAGCTGGAGGAGGTCACTTACCACTACCCCAACACTGCCCAAGGCGAGGGTTTCCAGGTAGGGCCGCTTAATATGACCCTAGAGCGCGGTGAACAGGTGTTTCTGATCGGCGGCAACGGCAGCGGTAAATCGACCCTGGCTAGGTTGCTTTCCGGTTTATACCGCCCCCAAAGCGGTACTATCAAGATTGATGGGCAGGTGGTTACTGCTGATCAGTGGGAAGCATTCCGCGCACGCTTTGCCAGCGTGTTTACCGATTTCCACCAGTTTGATCAGACCATGGGCCCTGAAGGGCTGCCCGCTGATCCGCAGGTTGTCGATACTTGGCTTGAGCGGCTGCAGATGCAGCACAAACTGCAGTGGGAGGGAGATCGCGTTATCAACACCCAGCTCTCCCAAGGCCAGCGTAAACGCTTGGCGCTATTGCTGGCGATTGCCGAAAAGCGCGATATCTTGCTGCTTGACGAGTGGGCGGCGGACCAAGACCCGCAGTTCCGGCGCCTGTTCTACCGCGAGCTGTTACCACACTTAAAAGCCATGGGTAAAACCGTGTTTGCTATCAGCCATGACGACAGCTACTTCGTCCACGCCGACCGGTTGCTGGAGATGTCGAAGGGGCAGTTAAGCGAGCTAACAGGCGAGCAGCGTGCGCGCGCAAGTGAAGATGCTGTCGCGCAAATAAATATCTAAACCGCTTTAACGGGCGGCCTGTTTGGCGCGCTTGTAGGCCGCATCCGTCCAGCGAAAAGGTGCCACAGGTATCAAACTCTGCCCCTAAATAGCACAGGCATTAGCGCGTTGGTATGCCTTGATTCATTGCGCGACGGCAATATTGTGCTCTCCGTTGGGGTGTCTTATGACCTGCATGGGTAATCCATAAATCGCTTCTAGGGTGCTGTCGCACATCATATCGTTTGGGGCGCCGTGGGCCAGCAGGCGGCCGCTGTGCAGCGCCATCAGTTCGTCGCAGTAGCGCGAGGCCATATTGATATCGTGCAATACGATAATAACGCCAAGATTGAGTTCATCGCACAGCTTGCGGATCAGTGCCAGCACTTCGATTTGGTGGGCGATATCCAGCGCTGCAAGTGGCTCATCAAGGAGTAGAAAGCGGCTGCCTTGCGCCAGTAGCATGGCCAGCCACACCCGCTGACGTTCACCACCGGAGAGCGTATCGACCAAACGGTCGGCAAAGGCCTCTGTGTGGGTGAGGGCAATGGCGCGGTCAATAGCGTCTTTGTCTTTTTGGGTGTGGCGCCCTAGCAGACCGTGCCAAGGGTAGCGGCCAAAAGCCACCAGTTCTCGCCCGGTAAGGCTTTCAGCGCTGGGCAAATGCTGGGGCAAGTAGGCCACTTGGCGGGCGAACTCGCGATTTCCCCAATTATTCAGCGGGCGCTGATCAAAGTGAATCTCACCTTGGCTGGTCGGCTGTTGCTGCGCCATCATCTTGATCAGCGTCGACTTGCCCGAGCCGTTATGGCCAATCAGGCCGTAAACTTTGCCCTCATGAAAGCTGTGGTCGATGGGATTTAAAATCGGCTTGCCATTGATTTCAAAGGTAGCGCCTTTGACCTCGAACATGAATGACTCCTGGCGATAGGGTTAATAAGAATGCCTCCATTCTAGTGCTAATGGTTCTCATTTTTAACAAAAAAATAAAAAAATTTATGCCGAGACTGGGGGCGCTCTGTGGGAAATTCGGCCCATCAATAAGAACTATCACTGTGTAAGGCGTTTCTCGGGCAGTCAACATGGCTAAATGCCAGTCTTTACACGCTAATGAGAATCATGTTTAATTGATATGTTATCTTATATCAATTTTATTGAAGGAGTCGAACATGCGAAAGGGGATTCATCCTGCCTATGACTACGTGGTGTTTCGCGATACCAGCTGCGGCGCGACTTTTCGGATCCGTTCTACCTGCACCTCAAAGCAGACGATTGTCTGGGAAGATGGCAATACCTACCCAGTGATTGACCTGGATGTTTCTAGCGCTTCTCACCCTTTCTATACCGGCGAGCAACGCAGAGTCTCCGCTGAAGGTCGGGTGGCGCGTTTCCAGCAGCGTTTCGGTGCGGTTTCGCGCCAATCGACTAACACCAAATAGGGGGGAATAGCGTGCAAGTACTTAGCTCACTCAAGTCCGCCAAAAATCGCCATCCCGGTTGCCAAGTGGTCAAACGACGCGGGCGGCTCTACGTTATTTGCAAGGCCAACCCCCGCTTCAAGGCGCGCCAGGGAGGAAAGAACAAGAAATAAGCTGGGCGTGGGCTCAACTGTGGCGGTTTGCGTCCGCTAAAAAAGCGTGTGCTAAAAGAGCATATTGCTTATTTATCAGCAGGCCTTTAAACACCCTAGCAGTTGGCCATACCGCTCGGGGTGTGCCGCGAGTATGCTGCTCCATTGACCAGGGCTCTGTTTGCCCGCGAGGTCGGTGACGGTGTAGCCAGCCTCGCGGGCAATCACTATACCGGCGGCGATATCCCAAAATTCAAGCGCCGCGCCTTGAGACCAAAAGGCATCAAAGCGGCCTAGACTGAGATAGGCGATCTCCAGCGCCGCAGAACCTGGGCTGCGGATGCCAGCCACTTGGGGCATTAGCACGGCGAGTTGATTTATGGTCGTCGTGCAGTCGCCTTTAGCGTGGTAGGGCAGGCAGGTGCTTACCAGCATCTCTGTTAGCGGCCGTGCATCAGGCGTGGTGAGCGGCTTATCGTTAAGGAAGGCGCCGATGCCTTGGCCTGCCCAGAGCATTTCATCAAGCAGCGGTTGATAGACAACACCGATGATCAGCTCCTCGCCCTTCGTGACCGCGATTGAGACAGAGAAGTGAGGCACCCCATGCAGAAAGTTGCTGGTGCCATCGAGTGGGTCAATGATGACGGTATAGTCGCTATCGGTGGGTGTAAGTCCGCTCTCTTCGCCCAAGAAAGCGATATCGGGAAAAGCGCTGCTGATACAGTCGATAATGATGTTTTCCGCTGCTGTATCGTAGTAGCTGACAAAATCTGACGTCCCCTTTTGCTCAAAGGCAATTCGCCCCTTTTGCGAATACCCCTCGCGCAGCAGGGTGCCAGCCTCATAGGCGGCTTGCTTTACCGTTTCGAGTAGGTCATTGCTGCTGTCGAGCATTGTGTTACCCCTGAACATTCATCGTGTTTAGTGCATGGCGGTTACTTACCTGTTCAATGTAACTAACCATTCATGACAAGCCGATGACAGCGGATAATCGCCAGCTAATTAAGCCAAGGTCTCCACCTCAAACGCCACAACCTGGCGCTGGGCGCTGGAAAACTCCACGCCGATGAGATGAATGGGTTTGCCGGAGGCGCGGTGTTTATCGGCATAACCCTTGTGTTTGATCTGCTCCAGCGCTTTACCTTCCGGCAGTTGTTCCACCACCTTGAACTCGAACAGGTAGATATGCCCGCCAAAGTCCACGCTCATATCCACCTTGCCATGGTGGCTGGCATCTTCCACCGTCACATCCAACCCCAAGGCCGCGAAGTGGCTGTAAAAGACGCTGGCATAATGTCCTTCGTACTTAGCGATTGGGTTATTGCGGTACCAGTCGTGAGGCAAGCCCGCATAAAGGGCTTTAAGGTGAGCTTCCAAAGCAGCAAGGTCATGGCGCTGAAAAATATCGAATAACGCCAGTTGGTGGGTTTGTGCCTCGCTTGTGTTAATACCCAATACCGGCAGCAATAAGTCGTTGAGGCTGCTTTCCACCTCCCGGTTCGGAAAGCCCAGCGTATAGAGGCGATAGCCCAGTATGGGCTCCTGCACATCCTTAATGGTGATATAGCCCGTTTGGAACAGTAGCCCTTCGGTGGTGATATCATCCACATCGAAACGCCCGAGCAACTGCGCTTTTGCCTGTAAGGTCTCCAGTCGAGGGGTGAAAACCCCGCGTTGCTTAAGAAGGTCGACCAAAAACGTCGGCGTTGCAGACTCAAACCAGTACGGGCCGAACTCGCGCTTCTGAAACAGCAACAGTACGTCGAAGGGGTTGTAGACGGAGGTTACCGCACGGTCACCCCAGCGGTAACCGTTGTACCACTGGCGGATCTCATCGCGATCCAGGTCGGGTAGTTCCGGGGCGAAAACTGTGTCGATGTCCTCGTCGGTGTAGCCGCAAATCGTGCTGAAGGGGGCATCCAGGGTGATATCGTTGAGGTTGTTCAATCCTGAGAAAAGGCTGACCTTACTGAATTTGGAAACGCCGGTGAGCAGTACAAAGTGCAGGTGCGGGTCAGCGTCTTTAAGCACGCTGTAAAGGTTCTTTAAACCCTCGCGCAGTTCCCGTGCACGCTCGGGGGCCAGGATATTGTCTAGAATCGGCTTATCATATTCGTCAATCAGCACTACCACCCGCTGGCCGCTCTGCTGGTGGGCGGCGCGGATGAGCGCGGAGAATTCGCCAGGGATATCGGTTTTATGGTGCTGGGTAATGCCGAGCCGCTCGCGTTGAACCCTTAGCTGTTCACGAATACGTTCGTCCAGACCTTCACGGCTCTGCATCACGCCATCGGCAAAGCTAATACGAATCACGGGGTAGCGCTGTTGCCAGTCCCACTTATCGTGAATATAAAGCCCTTCAAACAACGTTTGGCGACCTTCAAACAGGCAGCGCAGGGTGTCCAGCAACAGGCTTTTGCCAAAGCGGCGTGGCCGCGAGAGAAAGTAGTATTTGTTCTGGTTAACCAGGCGCTCGATATGCGGAGTTTTATCGACGTAATAATAGTCGCCCTCGCGGATATCCGAGAACGTCTGAATCCCGATGGGTAACTTACGGCGATGGGCATCCGTCACGGTGGGCCTCCAGGGCAAAAAACAGCGATATGGTCAACAGTCTAGCATGGCTACGGTTTGTACTGGGCAGCGACGAGAGTATCAGCGGAAGGTGTGAGTGATTGCGGAAGGCTGAGGTTTAGTACTTTAGGTAAAAACGCGAGTCACTGGCTTGTATCGGCAGAAGCTTTATCAATGTTATCGCTTTCAATAAGGCGGCTGACAAGACTGTCGGCAAAACGCCGGGCAGCAGGTATTCCTCCCCAGGACCAATAGTTGACGGAAATAATCGTGTAGTTGCCCTGTTCCACGCTTGGCAAGTGTCGCCATTGTCCATCCGAGAGTAGTTGCCTCACGCCTCCGTCCGGGCCATAGGGGCTGTCAAGAAATACCAGTTTGGCGTCGATATCAAACAGAGGCGTTGCGCTAACGGTTGTCATGCCCCATCGGCCTAAGTCTCCCTGCCAAGCGTTCTGAAGGCCAAGGCTATTTAACATCATGCCCTCAACGCTTCCTGCGCCATAAACACGGGCATGGCGTTCATCCAACAGGCGCACCAGCAAAACAGGTGAGTCGATATCATTAAGCTGTCGTTTCAACGCCGCGAAGTGATGGTTGGACTGCTCGATATAATTCTCCGCAGCGGCAGGGTTGCCAACCAAATCGCCAAGCTGACGCGTCAGTTCTTCGATCGTTTCCCAGTCGTTATGGCCGCCATCAACATCGGCATACTTATAAAGTGGATACTCCATAACATCAGCAATTTTTCTGAGCCTTGGCAGTAAGCTGGCATGGGCGGGCGGTGAAATCAGAATATGCTGTGGGGGATCGCTTGAAAGTAACTCAAGGTTAGGAAGATGACGAAAACCCAGGTTAGTCGTATTGGGAATAATGCCATTTTGCCGCGAGTATGTTTCATAACCCTCTAGACCCGACAGAAATCTAGGAGGGTTACCAATTGCATTGAGGGTTTCCGCGATGGCGAAATCAAACGTAGCTAATGGCGCTACGCTGTTTTCATCGCTGGCTATCGAAACGTTGCTCATCCATATGCTGATGAGCAACGTGATCGATAAGGCCATGCATTTATGATTTACAGGGCGATAAAAAGGCCTATTTTGATATGTCACGATCCAGCCTGTGTTGTGTGAATAAAGAAGTGCCATCATCACCACTGATAGGACGCCGTACCGACAAGACTGCGCGGTTCGCCATAGAAACACGCATAGGTGCAGGACTCGATATAGGTTTTATCGGTCAGGTTGGTCGCATTTAAGGAGAGTAGCCATGGGCCCGTCTCATAGCTGACCATGGCGTCAACAAGGGTAAAGTCAGGCACTTCGCCATCAAGATAGGCATTAGGAAGCGTTGAACCCACATAGCGTACACCCGCACCCAGTTTTAGCCCTGGTAGACCGAAATCACTGAAGCGATAGTCACCCCATAGCGAGAACTGGTTGTAGGGTGCCTGACCGGTTCGTTCGCCAACTTTTTCGGGAGTGGTCGGGCTGCTTTTAGTCGTCCGGGCATCAGTGTAGGCATACGCGGCGACCAGGTTGGCATTGAGGCCGATCTCCGTCTTGGCCTCCAGCTCGACGCCCCGAGAACGCACCTCTCCTATTTGTGTCTGGAAAGTGGTGTCGACCGGGTCAGCGACTAGCATGTTTTCCTGGGTCAATTCGTAAGCGGTGGCGGTTAACATAGTGTCCCAGCCTTCTGGCTGAAAACGCAGCCCCAGCTCATACTGCTCACCTCGGGTGGGCTCGAATTGATCGCCATTGCGATCAGTACCCGTTGCCACCTCAAAAGATTGACTAAAGCTGGCGAAAGGTGCCAAGCCATTATCGGCCAGGTAAACGAACCCAACACGGCCTGTGAATGCCTCATCATCCTGCTGCTGCTCTTGAGAAGGGTCGAAATACCGAGAGGCTTCAGTATCCGTCCAATCCTGACGCCCGCCCAGCATGACGACCCATTTATCGGCAATCTTCATCTGGTTCTGAAGATACAGTCCAACCTGCTCCTTACGGCTCACATTGGAATATTGATTGGGGATACTCTCACCCAATTGTCCACTCCCATAGACAGGATTGTAGATATCCAGGGCAGGGACGGTCTGCTGGTAACGTTCTGTTTCGTGGCGCTGGCGGACGTAGTCAAGACCGGCCAGAGTTGTGTTGGTTGTCGCTCCGGCCTCCCAATCGTACTGCAAGGATGTATCGGAGGAGACCGCCCTGGATGCATCGCGGCGATCATGGGCGGTTCTGGAAAAAAGTCGCCCAGCGGAGCTTTGAGGTTGCTGAACAATACCGACGTTGTCGAAGTTTCTATCCGAGTGGAAACTGCGAAAATTGTGGCTGAGTTTCAGGCGATTGGAGAAGTCGTGCTCGAAAAGGTAGCCGAGGGAGTAACTCTCATTATCGTAGTCATCGAATCCAGGCTCGCCAACGAATCGCTCCCGAGGAATCTTGCCGTTTGGGTTGAGGAGAATGGTGCCGCTGGCGGGTAGCCCGTAGACATAAGTCGTCTCGTCCCGCTGATACTCGCTGAGTAGGGTCAGCGAGGTATCCTCATTAGGCTGCCATTTAAAGGCTGGCGCGATGTAAGTGCGATCATCCGGCACATGGTCGATAAAGGTGTTGCTTTCGCGGCGCAGCATGGTTAAACGGTAAGAAAACTCGCCATCTTCATCCAGGGAGTCGGAAAAGTCCGCAGAGACTTGGCGCCGATCAAAACTGCCTACCTGCAGATTAACTTCGCGCAAGGGTTCGCTGGTTGGGCGCTTGCTGACCGCATTGATCAAGCCCCCAGGAGACGCCACGCCATACAGAATTGACGAGGGCCCCTTGAGTACCTCCAACCGCTCCAGGCCATAGAGCTCCTGCTGGGCATCGAAGACATTGGCTTGATATTTGCTGCCATCCCGGTAGCTGTTATACACACTGAAACCGCGGATCATCATGCTGTCATGGGTTGTGTCAGCACCTCCCCCGCCATAGGCGCTGGCCACGCCAGCCGTATAGCCCAGCGCTTGATTGACGTTGCGCGCGCCATAATTGCGGAATTCCTGACTACTGACCACTGAGATGGACTGTGGCGTTTCAATGATCGGCGTATCGGTTTTGGTGCCTGTCGCGCTGCGGGTGGCTGCAATACCCAGCACAGGGCCGCTGGCTTCTTCATAAAGACGACTTTCCGTGACCTGCAGTGTAGGTAACGGGGTTGAAGACTCACTGCTTGACGAAGGTGCCAGCTCAGCGTCCTGCGCAACGACAACAGCCGACGCGCTTGAGGTAGCGACAGCAATGGCGACTGTCAGCCACCGCTTGCGGAAAGTGGGGTGGTGCACGAATGTTCTCCTTGCGTTAGTATTTTTCTATTTTTACGAATATTAATCGTTATTATTTGTATTATGAATAGCTTATGGGTGAAGTCAATATCACGGGGCTGTGTAGTGACCGAAATCTAATGCTAGAAAAAGTATTGCTTGCAGCCTAAGGGGCCCTATCGGTTATTGGGCTGGTCGCTAGGTGGTCCCTTGGCGGCAATGGTTGCGGCGCGGCTTGAAAAGCAAGCCCAGGAGGTGAGCCTATTGGCACTGGTCGATCCTTATATCCCCGGTAGCGGCCAGACGAACGAAGATGATTGGCGAAAGGATTTTACGGCCTTTGTGTCGGTCATCTTGCCGAGCATTTCATCTGAACTGGTCGCCAATAGTGCTCATGAAGCGCCCCGTAAGGAGCCAAGCGAAACGGAGCTCGCCATTATGCTAGAACGCCTACTGGCGTCGGATGCGGCCTATGGACGGGAAGGTTATGCCGCTCTGGGTGGTGAAGAGCTGGCACGGACCTTCTGTGTGGCACGCCATCTGAAGAGGCTCTCCCTAAAGACCGATGCCTTGCATAGGTTGAGCTGTGAGGCGGATTGTTTGTGGTCTGAAGGGCGTCCACAAGAGGAACGGCAAGCGCTAACTCATCAAGTGGGGCAAGCGCCACGTCGGGCTATTGAAACTTCTGAGGATCACTTCTCGATTGTTGCCAGTGATTCGCTGTTGCTGCAGGTGGCGGAGAAACTGCAAGAGGTAGCTCAACGGGAGGCAATAGTAGACGAACAAGAACTGGTTTGATTGCTGGTTTGTACAGGTAGTCCGCCTTCTTCTCGGCCGTCTAATTGGGGGCGACTGAGAAGAAATTATGTATCTTCAAGCGTTTCTACCAAGGTCTCGGCGAAACGCATGGCAGAGGGGAGGCCTCCCAGAGTCCAGTAATTAACAGGAAGGTAGATAGTATTGCCACCGCGTAGACGTAATAACGCCTGCCATAGCCCGCCACGGTTGAGGCGATCACCAATGCTGGAGGTATAATGAGGGCTCTTCAAAACAACCAGCCTCCCTTCAATGGCGGGTAGTTCATCAATGCTGACAGTGGAAACCCCTACATGGTTTGTTGGTTTATTCCATGCATTGGTAAGGTCAAGTTGATCTAAAATGCCTTGAAATAGGCTGTCTTCACCATATATCCAGACATGACGATCATCCCTAAATTGGATAATAAGGAGAGGGGCTTGGTCTGTAGGAATTTTATGGCTGAGCCTAGCAAGTTGTTGTTCAGATTCAAGGATAAGACGCCTTGCATCCTCTTGGTGCCCCAGTCGCTCCGCTAAAGCCAGAGTGAAGTCTTGCACTGCCTGCCAAGGGTCGCCCGTAATCGGAAATAGGGAGATATTTTCCGTGGGCGCGATATGCGATAGTTTTTCATTCAGACGTGTAAGACCCCCTATTACTAGTGAAGGGTTTAGGTGTGATATCAGCTCAAGGTTTGGCATTGAGCCAAAGCCCAGCTCTATAGCATCATCTGCGATAAGCCCATTATCTGCCCACTCGTTATAAGTTTCCAGTTGCGTTACGCCTAGCGAGCCAATGTCCAGCATACTCAGGGTTTCTGTAACAGCCCAGTCGAAAGTAGCAATGGGTTGTCTTTCGCCAGCATATGCAATGCTGAAGAATGTAAGAAACACTAGTGCGGTCGTGAAAAACTTCATGTGTCGCGCCTTAAAGACATGTATCATGACTGCTATGGTTTAAAGTGTTAAATTAAAAAATAACTCGCCGATGCCTAGACACGCATTAGAAAAAATTATCTTTTGGCAGCAATGTTTTTTTACTAAAATACCCAGCCCTAAATAGATAGGGCTGGGTAAACATCTGATACGAAAATTTTAAATATTGCTATGCTGATGCTTTAGAAGTCATATTTTAATGTCAAGTTTGCGCTACGTGGAGCGCCATACGCCAACTGCCCGAACCAAGCACCACTGTTGGTGTAATACTTCTCATCAAATAGATTGTTTATATTCAGCTGAGCGCTTAGTTCCGGTGTCATCTGATATCTGGCCATCAGTTGAGCAAGTGCATAACTACCCTGTTTTACTTCTTCGCTATTTCCCAAAGGGTTGGTTACCATTGTGTAGTTGGAACTTTGCCAATTGAAACCGCCACCGAGGGTTAATTCATTTAGTTTATAGGTAGTGAACAAGGTTGCGGTACGACGAGGTTGAGCGGTATTTACTGCTGAACCATCAGCATCTTCGGCCTGGAACTGTGACCACCCGAACATAAGATTCCAATCATCGGTAATAGCGCCAGACACTTCAAACTCATAGCCGACACTGGTGGTGCCTTCCGCCGCATATGATGCCTGGTTAGTGGTTCCAGGAACCAAATATCCCGTATCGGGCTGTGCCAAGTTATCCTGATCAATACGAAATACTGATAGCATGGCGTTCAGACGCCCTTCGAAATACTCCGCTTTTATACCAGTTTCATAGTTTTTACCTTCAAGTGGGTCAAGATAATTGCCATTTTTATCCTGCGCGTCTTGAGGATTGAAAATATCTGTATAGCTAACGTAAGCTGAATAGACATCATTAATGTCGTAGATTAAGCCAGCATACGGTGTGACTACCTGATGATGGCTAAAATCAAATAAGTCACCATTTGATTTCATACCTTCAATGTCCCAGTTAGTAATGCGACTACCCAGGATCAGCGTCAGTGGGTCAGCCAGCGATAAGCGTAAAGCGCCATAACCACCAAGTTGTTCAGTTTCTTTTCTCATATTGGTTGTTTGTTGACCCCAGTCAGGCTCTGGATAAGAGCCATCCCACGCATAGAAATTTCCAACTGAGGGAACATTCAGTGCATTACGACGTTCGGAAGTAAAGTCCTGATTGTTGTGCATAAGACCTACAGTCATCTCATGGTCACGACCAGAAAATTCAAATGGCAGGTTACCATAGATATCGATGTTGTCCTGCTCTCGTTCAAATTCATACCAAGCTGGAAATGCGCCCATTCCAAGGCCGGTTTGCCTATCTGGAGAACCGGACAAATAGACTAACGGTAAATCAGCTTGATTAATATTTTTGCTATAAGCTGCGTAAATCGATGCGCCAGAATCGAAGTTATGCTCAAGGTTTACGAAGTAGTTGGTGACTTCTGAATCCCATCTTGTCCAGTCTGCGCCGACCGTTTTAGAACGAGACCAATCTGTTCTTTCTCCATTACTAAACCAAACAGGCAAACCACCCCAGGTTGAGGCGGTGGGCCTGTTTCGTTGGTGGCTGATGCCAATGTTCATCAAGGTATTATCAGTGATATCGGCAGCTAAAGTGCCATAAAAAACAGATTTTTCATTTTCCAGCGAATCAACAAAAGAACCTTCTTCGAGATAGCTGCCAACGACTCGGCCACGTACGGTTCCAGCTTCATTTAATGGCGTTGAAATATCCACTGTACCCTGATGGCGATCCCAGCTGCCAGCACTGATAGCGGCATGCCCAGTAAATTCCTCACTATCCGCTTTCTTACGTACAAGGTTAATCGCGGCCGAAGGATCCCCCGCGCCGGAAGTTAAACCGCTCGCACCACGAACTACTTCTATACGGTCATAAAGTATGGTGTCCATTTGTGATTCACCAGCGGAATAACCACTTTCCCAAGCCGTTGGTACACCATCAATTTGATAATTATTAATCTCAAACCCACGTGCTGAAAAAACATGTCTTTGGCTATCTTGCTGAGTTGAAGTGAGGCCCGTCGTTGTATTGACCACATCCGTCAGTGATTCTAACTGCATATCATCAATCAGTTGTCGGCTGATAACTGATACTGATTGCGGTGTTTCACGAATGGATAAGCCTAGCCGCGTTGCGGTATTCATTGAGTCAGTTGTGTATGAGCCTGTTCCTTCCGTCGAAGCATCACGCAGGTACTCGCCGGTTACCTGGACGGTGGGCAATGTATTGATCGTTTCGTCGTTTTCAGCCTCTTGCGTCATGGTGCCTTGAGCGAAAGCCGCTGGAGCCACGAATAGCGTTGCAGCGCAGGCATTGGCAATGGCCACGGTGAGCAATTGCCTGCGCAGGCCGGTACGAAGTTGGTGCATAGTAATCCCCTTGCATGATATTTTTAATGTTAATAGTAATTGTTATTATTAGTATTATGTTCTGTATTTGTACGCTCTTGCAACACTCTGTTGCTCAAAATGCTACCCGTGGCAAGAAGCGTCAGATGTACGATCCATGCCGTACCCCATGCGGCGACAACTAAACATCTACTGGGTTTGGATGGTTGCTGAGATGCTGCCGTAGCGCCTTGGCGATATCCGCGCGTACCTGACCGGTGGCATCTGGCGCGATGCTGCCCAGGCGTGCGAAGTCGTGCACCATGCCGGGGTAAAGGGTCAGTTGGGTATCCACGTTCACTTGCTGTAAACGGTTCACGTAGGGCGATGCCTTCGTCGACCAGGTGGCATGTTCGGCTAGGGTGATAAACGCAGGTGGTAGGTTTTTGAGTTCAGCAGCTTCTAGTGGCGCAAAACGCCAGTCGTGGCGTTCCTCATCGTTATTGAGATAGTGACCAAACATCCACTGCAGGGTGTCTGTTTCCAGCAGGTAGCTTGTGCGTATCGGCGGTGAGACTCGCTGTTCTGCCAGACACTGGTGCAGGGGTAGAGCAGAATCTGGCAGCGTGGAAGATGCCAGTTATTATCACGCGCTGACATACAAAGCCCAGTGGAGAGGGTGCCGCTCTTACACCAAGTGGGCCGCTGGCCGGGTACACGAGAAATTGTTGCTCACCCAAACTTTATTGTGGTCTACCAAGTGGCGGATCGCATTGAGGCCATATCAGTGGTCCACTCTCGACAAAATTATCCCTGACGCCTATCCGTGCTGAATTAACGTTTAGTGACTCTTAAGCAGCGGATTAAAATTTTATCAATTTACCCCCACCATCCGCGCCAGTACCTTGTCCTTGAACCAGCAGCGGTGAATCAGTGCCATCGCTATATGGCCGATGACTAATCCACATAGCAGCCACGAGAGTGGGCCGTGAAGCAGATCGGCGGGTGCGATCATCCAGGTGATGTTGCGCTCCGCTTCGGGCAGTAGCTCCAGGCCATAAAAGCGCAGTGCGCCGCCGCGACCGTATTGGCGCAGAATGGCGAAAGCGGGTAGCCACAACAGCAGCCCATAAAAGGTGATATGCACCAGGCGCGCCATGCGACCACCTAATCCAGTCGGCTGTGGAGGACGTTGCTTGCGGTTGACCCATGCCCAGCCAAGACGCGCGAGGGTCACGATCAGGATCAGAAACCCTAACGAGCCGTGGGGGCCGATACTTGCCAAAAACAGCGTAATCGCGTTTTCACCCATTCCCCGCCAAGCAAGCAACACGGTGAATTGCAGCGTGACCAGCGCGGCGGTCAGCCAGTGCAGCGCACGGCTTATTCGTCCGTAGTGGCTGGGGCTGTCTCCCCAGCCAATAGGCGTTTGGGCTGGCGTGCTTATGTGATCACTGTGCAGCGCTGTGCTGTTTGCTGCTCCTTTACCCATTGGCCTTGCCCTGGCGCCAGTAGCCCATGCTGGTGACGTACTGTTTGGGTAGCCCGCACTCGTTAACCAAGTAGCGACGCAGCTTCATGGCGACTTTGGTTTCAGCGGCGATCCAGGCGTAGAAGGGCGCGCTGTCATCCAGAGTGGCGGGTTCCCAGAGTGGGCCGTCCTCATCGTCGCTTTCGTCGTTGGTCGTGGCGCTGGTAGTAGCGTTAGCAGGCGTGCCGCCTAGCGCTTGAATTTCCCTATGCAAATCGATATCGCGCAGCGCTCTCATCAGCAGCTCACCGTGTTGGCAGCCGTGCTCGGCATCGCGGGCCAACCACTGCAGCTTGGCGGCTTGGGGCAGCGGCTGAACATCGTCACTGCGGGGCACTTCGAACAGCGCTTCGACCCTGGGTTTGAGAGGCAGGTCATCGAGGGTTTCCAGAATACCAGCGGCGGCGGGGAGAGCGGTTTCATCGGCGATAATCAGAATCCGGCGCACGTTCTGGGGCGGCTTCCACTCGTAACCCAGTTTTGGGCCATCCGCGTTGGCGACGGGGGCTGTCATAGCAAGGCGGTCGCCGGGGCGGGCGCGTATTGCCCAACGTGAGGCGGGGCCATTGTCACCATGGAGTACGAACTCCACATCCACCTCGGCTTGTTCCGGGCGCAGAGCGCGAATGGTGTAGGTGCGAGCTGAGGGCCTTTGGGCATCCGGCAGTGCGCGGTAGGCGCCGTACCAGTCGTGCTCCTCCAGCTTGGCGATTTCAAACAGCGGGTCGAGGCTGCCACCGCCTTCGGGGAAGAATAGCTTGACACGCTGATCCGGGGCGTAGGTCGCCATGTGGCCGACGTCTGGGCCCGTAAAGGTAAACCTGACGAGCGAAGCGCTGACCTGGGTGCGCCGGGCGAGGGTGATATCGAAAAGCCGGTAGCTCTGCTTGGCCGCCATAGTCACTGTCTCCATCAATAAAGGTGTCAATTGTAGTGCTAATTATTATCATTTAGAATCGTTGTTAATAATTTAATCACTAACTCCCATCAACTCGCATTTATAAATAGTAAGGCTAAGAAAATGACGCTGCTGCCTATCACGTCTCTTTTGGCGAACTGTTCGGTTATTACAATAGGGGGCTCGCTATGCTAGGCGCCGCGCAATTTGCCCAACGAATGGGGGGGATGTCGCCCGCTAAAGCCTGCCTATTGCTTAGCCTGCCCATGGTGGTGCTGTTTTGGGTGGGCCTAGAGGGCCAAGGCGGTCTTACACTAGGCCTGCAGGCATTAGTGGCGCCCTCTTTTGAAAACGTTGATGAGTTGCTGCTTTACTACGCTTGGTGGCCGCGCCTTTCGATCGCGCTGCTGGCCGGGGGCGGCTTGGGGCTGGCAGGCGTGCTCATGCAGCAGGTGCTGCGCAACCCGCTGGCCTCGCCCACCACCCTAGGGGTGGCATCGGGCGCTAACCTGGCGTTGATGACCGCCACCTTGCTGGCGCCGGGGCTGCTTGTCGCTGGGCGCGAATGGGTCGCCTTATTGGGTGGCGCGCTGGCGGTTGGGTTAGTTTTCCTGCTCTCGTGGCGGCGCGGGCTGGCGCCTATTGTGGTGGTGCTGTCAGGTCTGGTCGTTAATTTGTACCTGGGGGCGCTATCCACTGCGTTGCTGCTGTTTAACCACGAGGCGCTCTCGGGACTGCTGATTTGGGGCGCGGGCTCGCTGGCGCAAAACGGTTGGGATGGTGTGGCGATTCTCTGGCCACGGCTGGCGATTAGCTGTGTTGCCGCCTGGTTTCTGCTGCGCCCTCTGGCAGTATTGGAGCTGGACGATGCCAGCGCCAAGAGCCTGGGGGTTTCGCTGACCTATCTGCGTTTTGCGGGCATGGGACTGGCAGTATTTATTACCGGGAGCATTGTCAGCGTGGTGGGCATCATCGGTTTTATCGGCTTGGCAGCGCCCAATATTGTGCGCATGGCCGGGGCACGCCGGTTAGGGCCGCGGCTGTTGTGGTCGGCGCTGCTTGGGGCTGTGCTGCTGACCACCACGGATCTGCTGCTGCAGCAGTTCGGGGGCATGGTGGCGGCCTTTATCCCCACCGGGGCGATTACCGGTGCCCTGGGGGCACCGCTGTTAATGTGGCTGATCCCACGCCTGAAACTCCAAGGCGACCAGCCGCCGAAAGGGGCGGGTGTTTTCGCTCATCGCCACCCTGCGCCGTCACGTTTAGCCACTGGTTTAATCCTCGCGTTACTGGGGGCAACGATCCTCGGCTTGCTGTTTGGCCAGGGCGTAGATGGCTGGTATTGGCTGGCGCCGGATAACTGGAACGTGATGCAGTGGCGCATGCCGCGGGTAAGGGCGGCCGCCGCCAGCGGGTTAATGCTGGCGATTGCCGGCACGATTCTGCAGCGCCTTTCCGCCAACCCGATGGCCAGCCCTGAAGTGTTGGGCATCAGCGGTGGCTGTGCCATTGCGCTGATTCTGGGGATTTTCCTGCTGCCAGCGCCCACTAATATGATGCTGATTGGTGTGGGAACGTTAGGGGCTTTCGCAACGCTGCTGGTGCTGGTGGGTATCAACCGCAAGAGCGGTTATCTCCCCGAACGTTTGCTGCTCACCGGGGTGGCGGTCAGTGCGCTGTTTGATGCGGTGCGTAGCGTGATGCTGGCGGGTGGCGACCCTCGCGGCCAGCAGGTGATCGCCTGGCTGGCGGGCTCTACCTACTATGTGGATATCACCAATGCCGTTGTCGTCGGCGGTATCGCCGCCGTACTGGCGCTGGTCACGCTGCCCTTTACCCGCTGGCTGGATATCTTGCCATTAGGCGCGCCTACCGCCAAAGCGCTTGGAGTAACGCTGAACCGTGCCCGCCTGGCGCTGCTATTGCTGGTGGCGCTACTCACCGCCTGCGCCACCCTGGTGGTTGGGCCGCTGTCGTTTATTGGCTTGCTGGCGCCGCATATGGCGCGTTTGGTCGGCTTCTCCCGGGCAGGGCAGCATCTGCTGGGCGCGGCGTTGATTGGTATGCTGTTGATGGTGCTGGCGGATTGGGTCGGCCGTCAGATTATTTTCCCATACGAGATGCCGGCCGGCTTGGTCGCCTCCCTGATCGGCGGCGCTTACTTTATGTGGGGACTGCGGCGGCTATGAGTCATGTGGCGACCAAACCGAGTGAGCTTTCAGCAACGATGGATCCCGCGGAGGCGCTGTTAGCGCTGTACCGCCAGCCGCCGCTGGATAACCTGAAAGCCCCAGCGTTTGGTCAGCCTGACGAACCGACACTGGCAACCTCTGGGTTGCTGGATCGAGGCTTCTTGAGTGAGCAATTGGCGCGCTACGGCCGCAGCCACGGTGAAGGTGCCGACCGCAAAGCCGTTGCTTCAATCTGGTCGAAGTATCATTTCAGCATTGTCTCGATTCCGACGCTGGTGGCCAATCTGCTCCTCGGTTACGCGTTGCCGGTGGGTATAAACGAACTACGGCTGGCGCTTGGCGATAAAGGTCAGACCGGGCGTATCTGGTTGCCCCATGGTGGCGTCCCGCTCTCCTCTCAAGCGCCCCAGACACGCTTTACCACGCTTTTTGACGACCACTGTGCGCCACTGATTGAGGCGCTTGCAGCGGTCTCTGGGCTTTCTACCAAAGTGTTTTGGAGCAACCTTGGCGCCTATGTGGAGTTCGTGGGGAAGACCTGCTCGCGGCTTCCGGAATTCATCGGCGCGGGTGACCCGCTGCTGGATTATCTCGATACCAAGACGCTCCCCGATGGGCGCCGCAATCGGCTTTATCAGCCAGTGCGCTATCTGGAACTGGGTGGTGAGACGCCAACCCGGGTGAGGCGGCTGTGCTGTATCAAATACCGGCCGCGGGGGGAGCCACTTTGCGGCGGCTGCCCGCTAAAACCTGAAAATAAGCCGGCCAAGCGTCGGCGCTAACCTTCGAATCGCCAAAGGAGCCTTGTCATGGAGCTGTTGAGGATTGTATGGCGTGATTACCGCTGGCCGTTTGTGGCCGTGGTGGTACTTAGCCTAATAAGCGCTGGCTTGGGCATTGGTGTCATCGCTTTTATCAATCAACGGCTGCTGGGTACTTTCACTGACCCTTGGCGCATACTGCCCGAGTTCCTGGGGCTGATAGCGCTGCTACTGGTTATTACCTTGGCATCCCAGTTGGCGCTGACCACGCTGGGTCATCATTTCGTCTACCGGCTGCGGGGGCAGTTGATCAAGCGAATTCTGGATACCAATATCGAACGCGCCGAGCAGATTGGCAGTGCGCGCCTGTTGGCGAGCCTCTCCACCGACGTGAGTTCAGTGACCGTTGCGTTTATACGCTTGCCGGAACTGGTGCAGGGTGGGGTGCTGACGATCGGCGCCACGCTTTACCTGGCGTGGCTTTCGCCTGCCATGCTGGGGGTCACCGCGCTCTGGGTGATCGTGACTATTTTAATTGGTATACGCTTGGTGGCGCGGGTCTATGGGCATATGGCCAAACTGCGCGAAATACAGGATCGCCTCTACGCGGATTATCAATCGGTAATCGAAGGGCGCAAAGAGTTGGCGCTCAATCGCGACCGTGCCGAATGGCTGTATCGCGATGTCTACACCCCTAACGCAAAGGATTGTCGGCGCCATTTTATACTTGGTGATACCTACCATCTTAGCGCGGTGAACTGGTTCAACATCATGATGCTGGGGGCGATTGGCCTAGCGTTCTTCCTGGCCAATGGTCTGGGCTGGGCATCGGTGCAGGTCGCCACGACGTTCTCACTCACGCTACTGTTTCTACGTGGGCCGCTGATGCAGGCCATTGGTGCCTTTCCGACGCTAATTAACGCCCGGGTAGCGTTCGAAAAGATCAGCAGTTTAGACCTGGCAGAGCACCGTGAGGCATTCGGCCACTCTTCGCTGCGCCACAACTGGCAGACGCTAACCCTGGAGCAGGTCAGCTATCGCTACCCGGATGAGGAATCCCGGCCGGGCTTTGCTATCGGCCCTATCGATCTGACCTTAAATCGCGGCGAAGTGGTGTTTCTGATTGGTGGCAACGGCAGTGGCAAATCGACCCTGGCGAGGCTTCTAACAGGGCTTTACCAGCCGCAAAGCGGCTCTGTCCGAGTCGATGGTAGGCCGCTGCAGGAGGAGGACTGGACACGCTATCGCCAACACTTCTCGGCGATTTATACCGACCTGCATCTATTTGACCGTTTGATGGGCCCCGCGGGCGAGTCACCCGACCCGGCGCTAATGGAAGAGTGGCTGGCGGCTCTAGGCATGCACAGCAAGCTCGACTTTGACGGTAATCGCGTCACCAACATTAACCTCTCCCAGGGCCAACGCAAGCGTCTGGCGATGCTGCTGGCCGTGGCGGAGCAGCGCGACCTGTTGCTGCTGGACGAGTGGGCGGCCGACCAGGATCCGCAGTTTCGGCGAGTCTTCTACCGTGAGCTACTGCCGGAGCTTAGGGCGTTGGGCAAGACGCTGGTGGTCATCAGCCACGATGATCATTACTTCGACCAGGCCGACCGGTTGCTGGAAATGCGCCAGGGTCAGTTGGTCGAACTCACCGGCGAACAGCGTGAAGCCGCCAGTCGCGATGCGGTGGCAAGGGTGAGCGACTAGCCGTACCGATTATCTGGCTAGCTGATCTATTAGGATAAAATCATTGATAAGTAACCACCGATTAGCGCCAGTACGGTCGTAAGGGCATAGCTCACAGGGTAGGGGACAGCGGCCACTGAGCTTCCCGATTCTTCAATAATGGCGTTCAGGCCCGGTGTGCTATTACGCCCACCGGTAGTCGCGCCATCAGCGATAATGGAGTTGAGACCGAAAAATCTAATGCCGACCCAAAAAGCAATTAGTGGCGGCAACAGCGCACCGATAGTGCCAATCAATGCCAGCCATAAGATTGTGTCACCTCCTAAAGCCGTGATGACTTTTGGCCCGACATTGGCGGAGAGAACGGCAACAAATGCATTCAGTCCAAAGTCCTGTAGAAAGCTACGCGCTCCCTCATGGACTGGCCCACCAAATTCAGGGTTCCGGCTGCGGAAATAGCTGACTCCCACACCTGCAAGAATGCACCCTGCCGAGGTTCCTAACGAGAAAGGAATGCCAGAAACAGTGACAGTCACGATACCAACTAGATACCCCGCCAGCATGGCTAGTGCCAGATAAAGTACTTCGGATTTCATGGTTGGCAGAATCGCGTGACCGCCAAGTTGCTTCGCTGCGGCTTTAAGTGCAATGTCAGGGCCTGTTAAGCGTAGCACATCGCCAAATAGTACGATGCTTTTAGGCCCAAATGGGAGTTCGTTACCACCTCGAAATAGGGCTTGTACCTCAACACCTCCAGTTCCATGGCTTGCCAGTTCTTTGAGAGTCTTACCTGAGACCGCATGCGAACCAACATGAATGTCCGCGACCTCCAAAGGAACGCTACGAGCAAGCTGACTATCGGATTCGGGCCCTATCAGTTCACCTTCCCTGAGAATCAGGTCGTGCACATTCGCACGCACGGTCACGATATCGTTCATGGTGAGAATAGTGTTGGCAGAAAGTTCCAACACCGCTTCATCGCGCACTACACGCAGGATTGGAACCTGGGGGTAGTCGTTGATCAACTGCGACAGACTACGTCCTACAAAGCTGTCGTGGGTTACGGAAAAAGCGCGTAGATCATACGGAGAGAACCCTATAGTCAAAGCCCCCGGCGCCCCAGGCACTGGATGCGTAGCACCACCACTATAATCGGCCTCAGCAAGTTTTGCGTCGGCCTTAGCATCACGGCCGAAAATACGCGGAAGATAGCGGATCAACAAGATAATGCCGATACTCGACAGCACATAGCTAATGGCATAGGCTGCGGCCATATTGGCCCCAACCTCTTCGATGGTCATCCCTGGGGGAGGAGCATAGGCGCCACTAGCTAATGCTCCTTGGCCTACACCGAGAATTGCCGTAATAGTGTAGCTGCCCGAAATGAGCCCCGTTGCATAGCCTGGGGCCAGCCCTGCCCAAGATGCGCCGACATAGCAAATGATCCAATTCAAAGCCCAAACGATGATACCTATTCCAATAAAGGCAAGACCTCCCTTGCGTAGCCCTGAAAAGAACTGCGGCCCGACTTTCAGGCCAAGGGCGTACATGAAAAGCAGGAGCATGAATGAAGATAAAATTCCAGGGATGGAATAGGTTATTCCGTAGGCAGCCTCAGCGATCATTGATATTACGACCCCCACAAGCAAGGTGCCTGCAGTAGAGCCGAGCGAGACATCCTTTACATTTAACTTCCCGACTAGGGTGCCAAAAGTAAGAACGAGAAGAATGAATGCAATTGGCTGATTTCCTAATAGCTGAAAAAATCCATGAAGTCCTGTTTCAGCTACTGGTTCTATTCTATCGAAAATCTGCCCGATCACGCGCCCCCCCTCGGAGGGCGTTTCACGTTGAGCCGCGGCAGGCCCTGCGACAAACATTAATGTTAAACAAGCTTTGAAAACGAAGGTGTTATTGAGTGCTGCATCGCACTTATGCATCTTAGCCATGGTGGAACCCCGGTTTTGCGGTCGAGTGTGGCACAGGGTTCTGCGCTAAATGGTTGATCGCTCGCTTCATGTCATCAAGAAGAAGGTGAGCCAGATCACGACTGACACCATGGCGGATCAGAATGCGTTGAACGACGGTTTCTTGCCGGTTTGATGGCAGGGGGTAGGATGCTATCTGCCAACCACGCATCCGCAACCGCTCTGAAAGATCATAAAGGGTAAAGCCATGATCTAAGTCAGTCAGTTTGTAGGCGACAGCAGGTAAGCCGCCATGCCCGTCATACACCATTTCGAAGGGTCCAATTTTGGCTAGTTTAGCTCCCAGCCACTGCGCCGTATCAGAGCAGGCTTGCTGAATGGCTGTGTAGCCATCGCGGCCGAGGCGCAAGAAATTGTAGTATTGAGCTATGATCTCACCGCCTGGACGGGAAAAGTTGAGCGCGAAGGTCGGCATGTTACCGCCGAGATAGTCAACGTAGAAGATCAGGTCTTCGGGCAGGTCTTCCTTCGATGCCCAAATAATCCAACCCACCCCTAATGGAGCAAGCCCATACTTATGTCCTGATGCATTAATAGACCGAACCCGTTCAATTTGAAAATCCCACACCAAGTCACGTTGTATAAATGGAGCAATAAAACCACCGGATGCAGCATCGACATGAATTGGGATATCTAATCCTAGATCGCGCTCTAGCGCATCCAACTCACAGGCCAAAGCCTCAACCGGTTCATAAATACCTGTGAATGTAACGCCGAGCGTAGCAACGACACCGATGGTATTCTCATCGCAATACTTTCGGAGATCCCCTGGCTGCAGGCCAAGAGCATCGCCTTCAAGGGGAACTTCCCTGATTTCAACATCGAAATACCGCGCGAATTTTTTCCAGCAGATTTGCACAGGTCCAGTCACGATGTTCGGCTTGCTGGTGTCTTTACCTTCTGCTTCCCTGCGCTGGCGCCACTTCCATTTGAATGCCAGGCCACCCAACATTGCTGCTTCGCTTGAACCTGTTGTAGAGCACCCTACTGTTTCCCATGATTTCTGGGCGTGCCATAGATCTGCGAGAATATGTACGCAGCGGTTCTCGATCTCCGCTGTTTGAGGATACTCATCCTTGTCGATCATGTTTTTGTCGACGGCATCCGTCATCAATTGCTTAACTTCATCATCCACCCATGTGGTGCAGAACGTGGCGAGGTTTTGTCGAGCATTGCCATCCAATAAAAGCTCATCTCTCACCAGCGAGTAGGCCGCATGCGGTTCAGTACGCTGCTCTGGTATCCGAAATTTAGGTAGGCTCTTTTCTGAAGTGTTGGTTGCATAAACATCTCGTAAGCTCGATTGATCGTCTAAATTAATGCGGTGAATGGGCATGCTAAATTTCCTTTTTTTTCGAGGGTACGTTAGTGAATTCGCGGCTCTGTGGTGATTTGCATACTTGATAGCCAAACAAAATCCAACTGCTCTGTGTACTAGCACCCCAAAGCCATCTTTTAGGTTAGTGGCAGGCTTCCTACGAAATTTATATGCTAAGTAAAATTTGATAATCCAAAAAGGAAAGCGGTTATATATTAGATTAGTTTAATTAAGAGTAATCTGCCGATATTTTCTGTCGCAGATCTCAATTGGCATGAAATGTTTGAGTATGCTGTCTCTACTACCTTGACAGGCATTGACACTGCTTTCGAATTGAAAAAGAATAAGAATCATTTTCGAAAATGGCGTTGGACTATTTCTTATGGCGGCGGCACCCCCATCAGCCGAAACCACGGCATACCACACCGGCTGCCGGGACTCACTCAGTCAGCTCTATCACCACCATCACCCCTGGTTGCAGCAGTTGCTGAGTCGGCGGTTGGGCTGCGGCGAATCGGCGGCAGACCTGGCCCAAGACGCCTTTGTGCGCCTGCTGCAAACGCCGCGGCATCTGGATAGCTTCGACGGTGCCAGAGCCTACCTTAGCCGCATGGCTAAAGGGCTGTGCGTTGATCATTGGCGACGCCAGGATATCGAAAGGGCTTGGCAAGAGGCGCTGGCTGCCCGCGCTGAGGCGCATTTGCCCTCCGCCGAACACCAGCAGATCGTCATCGAGACCCTGTGCGAGATAGACCGTATGCTGTCGCGACTGCCTGAAAAGGTCGCCACTGCCTTTCTGGCCTCTCAACTGCACGGCAAACCCTATCGGCAGATTGCTGAAGAACTCGGCGTTTCCGAACGAATGGTCAAGAAGTACATGGCCCAGGCCATGCTGCAATGTGCATTGATCGAAGCCGGTTTCGAGGCCAGCCTCTAAATGGCCTCTGCCGTCAGCCATGATGAAGCCGCCAAGCGCCGCGCGCTGGCAGAGGCCGCCGAGTGGTTTGCCGAATGGCAGGCAGGCGAGCTCTCTTCAGCCCAATATGAGCATTGGCAGGCGTGGCTGGAGGCCAGCGATACCCACCGCTGGGCCTGGCAACAAGTGGAAGGCGTTAGCCAGCGTTTCACCGCCAACCTGGATGAGACGGAGCGGCAGACCGCCGACCGGGTGATCAGCTCGGCGCGGCAACGACGACGAGGGCGGTGGCACCTGCTGAGTGGGCTCTCTACCCTGGCATTTGCGGCCGTGTTGATCGGGCTTTCCTGGCAGTGGACACCATTGCCCAAATGGGTCGCGTACTGGGGCGCCGACTACCGCACCGCTACCGGCGACATCACCCGCATTGAATTAGAGGATGGCACCCAAGTTTGGCTAAGCAGCGCCTCGGCGCTGGACGTAGACTACGACCACCAGCGGCGCCGACTGCAACTAGTGGCGGGCGAGGTGCTGATTACGACCGGCAAAGACCCCGAACGCCCCTTTTATGTAGATACCCGAAGTGCTCGGCTAACGCCCTTGGGCACTCGCTTTAGCGTGCGCCAACGCCAAACCGATGAACTGCTGGCGGTGTTTGAGGGCGCGGTGGCTATCCAGACTCTTGGCGATGCCGACCATGCTAGCCAGCGCCAGGTGGTCGACGCGGGGCAACAGGCCAGCTACGCCGTTAACGGCATTGGCGAACTCAACCCCGCCGACGGTAGCCGGGCTGCCTGGGCCAACGGTGTTTTGCTGGCAGAAAATATGTCGCTGAAAACGTTCGCCGCGGAGCTGAGCCAGCATCACCGCGGCCGTCTTGAGATCGACCCGGCGGTGGCGGATCTCACGCTGCTCGGCGCTTTCCCGCTTGATGACCTGGAGCGTACCTTGCACATGGTCGAGACCACGCTGCCGGTGACGGTGCGGCAAGTGATGCCCTGGTGGATCAAGATCGAGGCGGCCGGGTCAGGGCGCGAATAAAAACGTGCCAAGAATAAAAGGAAAAAATTAATTTTCCTGGTTCCCTTTTTTCGTGCGGGTTCGATTCCCCTATATAAGCAGCCAAAAACCATCTGCAAGGGGAACCGATATGCCGCAACAACGCTCTGTATTACCTTCATCGTTAGCCGTTACCCGTCAGCTCCCACGGCGCCGCCGCGCCCTCGCGCTGGCGGTTCATCTCGCCGCCGTTGGTTTGTTAGCCGCGCCGCTGCTGTCACCACCCGCCATGGCGCAAACCAGCCAGCAGCAAACACGCCAGTACGATATCCCCGCGGGCCCTGTTAGTTCGGCACTTAATCGCTTTGCCTCTGAGGCAGGTGTTTTTATCAGCGGCGCGGGTGAGTTGGGACAAGGGCGCCAGAGCCCTGGCCTGCAGGGCCAGTATGGGGTAGACGAAGGGCTCGAACGGCTGCTGAATGGCACCAGCCTTAGGGCCGTACGGCAGGGGGATGGCAGTTATCGGCTGGAGGAACGGCCAGATGGGGTGGCTTTGTCGACGGTTGAGGTGACTGGAGCGCGTCTGCCCTACGGCATGACCGAGAACATCGATTCCTATACAAGTGAAAGTGCTAGCATCGGATTGTTTTCACAGTCAGTTAAGGAAACGCCTCAGTCCATCAGCGTCGTGACGCGAGAACGTCTGGATGATCAAGGGACTACCTCGCTGGCTGAGGCCATGCGTAACGTTACGGGCATCACTGTGAACGAATACGGGGGTAACCAGTACACAATCAAGGCGCGTGGCTATAATATCGACTCCTTTCTTATGGATGGTAGCCCAGTTCAGAGTGTCGGTTCCGCTTGGCAAAGTGCCGGCGTATTTGATACAGCTCTGCTAGATCGTATAGAAGTGCTTCGTGGGCCCGCAGGCATCCTTCATGGCTCTGGCCAACCCAGCGGTACCATCAACTTAGTGCGCAAGCGCGCCTTAGGAGAAAGTCAGGCCTCGGTTTCCCTTTCTGCTGGCTCGGATGATGCTTACCGGAGTGTTATCGATGTTACCGGCGCACTAGATAGCGAAGGACGAGTTCGCGGTCGTTTCGTCGGTGTCTACGATGATAGGAACTCTTTTATTGACCACGTTTACTCAGAAAACCAGATAGGCTATGGCACGCTTGAGTTCGACTTATCCCCCGACACGACACTGTCGGTGGGCGTCACTTTACAAGATGAAGAGTTCCGCCCTCACTCAGGACTGCCTATCTATGGTGATGGCACATTACCCAATGTAGACCGCTCTACCTACCTCGGGTCCGACTGGGATAAGCAGGCAGGAGACGCGCAGCGCTACTTTCTTGAACTTGAGCATCGCCTCGAAAACGGCGGTGAAATTACATTTCAGGCCAACCGGCTGGATCGCGATGCAAGTTTGAAGAAAAGCAGCGAGGGGGATCTCACCACCGTCGAAAGAGATAGCGGTGATTTTATGGTTCGGCAGATTATTTGGGATACAGTCCAACAGGCTGATCACATTCAAGCTCAGGTTAGAACGCCATTTCAACTGGCTGGAGTTACCCATGAAGCAGTGTTGGGTGCGAGTTACCAGAATAGTGATCGGGATAGTGAATGGGCCTACGGCGATCCAAAATACCTTCCCCAGAATCTGTTTGATCCAGAATATGGTCGCGCGGAACCAAGCTTTGAAACAACCCCAGGAAGATCGAAGTTCAGTACAAAACAATACGCTACTTATGGCCAAGCGCGCTTCAATGTTATCGATGATTTCACTATTGCACTTGGTGGTCGAGTCAATTGGTGGGAAACGGATAATTTTATTATTGAAGGAGATAGTGGTACCGAATTTATTCCCTACGCTGGCTTGATCTATCGGCTTAACGAAGAGCTCAACCTTTACACCAGTTATACGGGTATTTTTGAGCCACAAACGGCGGCAGACAGCAATGGCGAACCGATCGATCCAAGAGAAGGAGAGCAGTACGAGTTCGGCATTAAGGGTTCCCATGCTGGGGGCGACTTAAACTGGCATGCTGCAGTTTTTCGTATTGAAGACACCAATCGTGCCTATACGGACCCTAATAACCCAGGTTTTTCAATTCCGATTGGCGAAGCCAAGAGTGAGGGCCTTGAGCTGGAGGTCAGCGGTCAGCTAATGCCCCGTTGGGATCTGAGTGCGGGTTATGCCTATACACAAACTGAATACGTAAGAGATGCTAACTCAGAGGGCCTTACACTTTCGCCGGATACGCCGGAACATAACTTCAACCTGTGGTCACGCTACCGCTTTAGCGATGATCCTAATCAGGGCTGGCGCGTGGGTGCCGGGATAAATACGGTAAGCAGTGTTTATGCCGAAAGCTTAGGTTTTCGTATCGAACAAGGGGGCTATACCACTGTTTCAGCCATGGCTGGTTATCGCGTCAATGAGAACTTGGACATCTCTCTAAATGGCAACAACCTGACTGATAAAGAGTATTACTCTTCAGTTCGAGGAATTACTAGGCACAACTATTACGGTACTCCACGCAACTTCATGATAACAATGAAGTATGACTTCTAAAAGCCAGCATAGCAGTGCTCAACATGTTTCTGAGCAAGCATTTTACTCAGCCTCACCTTAGTGGGGCTGAGTTTATTCAACAAATAAGGTTATGAAAGTGCCGGTTGCCAATATATCTTCCACTATATTTCATTAAAGGAGTTTGCTATGCTTCTTATCCAATCTATTCCTAGATTCTTGCGTACTCTTCCTTTCGTGCTGTTACTTTCCTTGAACACTAGTTCATCACTGGCTGCTTCAGCACCATCATCCATTGCGGTTTTCGATTGGACTACTGCGGAAGCACTTATCGCACTCAGACCTCCTGGTTCTGTTCTTATGGGTAATATTGCGGTGTTTCACACATGGACCGGCAATGAATATGCACATGCTGACATCACTGATATTGGAACACCATCATTTCCCAACCTAGAGCTGCTTAGTAGTATTAATCCCCATCGAATGCTTCTTGCACCTCGTCATACTCGGATGAAAACCGTACTAGATAATATTTCAACTTCAAGCTTAATTAAATTTTACCCTTACACTAGAAATACTGGCGAGGATATATGGTCAAGATTCGATGCTTTTGTTCTTGAGCTGGGTCAGCTTTCAGGGCGAAGAGCTGCAGCAGAAAAGTTGATTATGGATACTCAATCTAACTTGGAATCCCTTAAACATGAGTTGACTCCTCAGCCTCCTTTATTAGTCGTCCAGTTAATAACTGAGCAATATGTTCGCGTATACGGTGATAACAGTATATTTCAGGGAGTGCTAGATCGGTTGGGCCTTCGCAATGCATGGACAGGAGAGACCGACCAGTGGGGACGCTCACTGGTAAGTATCAGGGAACTCTTCAAGGTTCATCTCGAAGACGCGAGACTGGTCGTGATGGAAAGTGCATTCCCCGCAGGCATAGAAAACAATATCGAAACGAGTGGTATGTGGCGTTATCTTCCCAGCGTTCAGCGGGGTGATAATGTCGTTTTGCCATCGACTTTTTGGATAGCCGGCGTTCACCCCTCAGCCCTCCGCTTCGCCGAGGCTCTGGTTGAAGCACTGGAAACACCCGCTGCCCCCTAACGCGGCGGTTTCTCTTCAGGAATTTGATACTGCTAATACGTATATTGTGATGAACGCTATCACTTGCCGGAGGTGCCTGCTTTTCGCTTTTCTAGAGCATTTTTAGCGTGGGAAGGGGAGTAGGCTGCCTCGCAATCTTTCATATCCGTAACGCCAGGAATCAATATCAAGGGCTTGTATCCTCCTGGGGCACCCAATATGATGGCAATAATTATCATTTACATCATATTGAGGCCAGAAGGTAGCCATGTCGTCTGGGAATTACCCACTGCGCGAGCAGGTACATACCCTCTATTCCGAGCATTACCGCTGGCTTCTTGGCTGGCTGCGTGGTCGTTTGGGCTGTTCGCAGCAGGCGGCGGATTTTGCCCAGGATACCTTTGTGCGCATTCTGGGGCGCAGCGATGCCGAACGCCAGGTTGAAGCTATCCGAGAGCCACGCAGTTTTCTGACGACCATCGCCAATCGGGTTTTAATCGATCATTTCCGCCGCCACGCATTGGAAAAAGCTTATTGGGAAAGTCTGGCCCATCAGCCGGAACCGGTTGCCATTTCGCCAGAAGAGCAGGCCATCATGTTGGAAACCCTGCACGAGCTGGATGCCATGCTCAGCGGCCTGGGGAGTAACGTACGGCGAGCCTTCTTGTTATCGCAGTTACAGGGTATGCGTTACGTGGATATTGCCCAGGAGCTGGGTGTATCGCTCAGTTCAGTCAAAAAATACATGGCCAAGGCCACCGAGTCTTGTTTGCTCTATGCGCTGGAAGCGGAGCTGTAACCTTTGACTGTCACAGCCCCCCATGAACTGGCACAGTCTCGGCGGGAGGCACTGCAAGCGGCCGCGCAATGGTATGCACGCTTGTGTTCAGAAGAGGCAGGGCCAGCAGACGAGCAGGCCCTGCAGCAGTGGCTAGACAGCGACCCAATGCATCAGTGGGCCTGGCAGCGGGTAGACCAACTGCAGGCCCGGCTTGGTAGAGTGCCGGGCCACCTGGCACTAAACACACTGGAGCGTGCCGAACAGCACTTCAGTGTGAGCCGTCGTAGTGTGTTGAAAGGTCTGGCACTGGTGCTGGGCACGGGAACTCTGGGCGTGGCCGCCTACCGCCACACCACCGTAGAGCAATGGCTGGCGGACCCCCCCCCCGCCACTGGCGAGATCAAACAGCTAACGCTGGCGGATGGCACCACCCTGATACTGAACACCGCTTCGGCTGTGGATATCCACTTTAGTGCCAACGAGCGCCTGGTGATATTACGCGGAGGCGAAATCATGATAACCACCGCCAGCGATAGTAACGAGAACCCGCGGCCCTTCATTGTGCAAACGCCGCAGGGTAGGGTGCGCGCCTTAGGCACGCGGTTCTCGGTGCGGATGTTAGAAGCGGAAACCCAGGTCGCTGTGTTCGAGCACAGTGTGGAAGTGACTACTCACTCGGGGGCTCAAAACCAGTGCCCTGCTGGCCATCAGCTCACCTTTACCGCCGACACGGCGTCCCCACTGACAAGCCTGGCACCCACCGATGACGCCTGGACTAACCAGATGCTGGTGGTGCAAAACATGCCTCTGGATGCATTTCTTGCCGAGCTGGGCCGCTACCGCACAGGCGTTTTACGCTGCGCCCCCAGCGTGGCTAATTTCCGTATTACCGGCGCTTTCAGGGTAGACGATACCGATCAGGCATTGCATGCGCTGGGTAAATCCTTCCCGGTATCGGTCAATTTCCGCACGCGTTACTGGGTGACGGTGGACGAGGAAAAATAATTTTTGTCCATGGCGGTACCTTTTGGTTTCCCCGTTCGACTTACTGGTTAAAGAGGCACTTTTTTGTTGCTAACCAGAGGGGAACCCATGCACAACACTAAGTTTACAAAATCCCGGCTCGCCAATGCGGTTAGCGGTGCAATGCTGTGTACCGCGCTATCACTGCCCGGCGTGCTGCTGCCACTGACCGCCCACGCCCAGCAGCCATCGCAGCAACCAGCCCAGCAAAGTGCGCAGCATTTTGAAGTGCCTGCCGGTGACTTGGGCAACGCCCTCAGTCGTTTCGCCGCCGATTCCGGCGTGGTTATCTACTTTGATGCCAGCCTGACCCAGGGTAAGCAAACCCGCGGGCTATCTGGTGACTACAATGTCGAAGGTGGATTGCGGGCACTGCTCAGCGGGAGTGGTTTGTCTCTGGTTAAGGAAGCCGATGGTAGTTATCGGTTAGTGGAGCGGCCTGATGATGTGGATCTCGCACTGTTACGGGTGGAAGCCGACTGGATGCAGGAGACAGCCTACGGGCCAGTGCAGGGTATCGCTGCCACCCGGAGCGCAACAGGCACCAAAACCGATACACCGATTATTGAAACGCCGCAGTCCATCTCGATTGTAAGTAGTGAGGAGTTTCAAAACTATGGGGCTCGGAATTTCACTGAAGCCCTGAGCTATACTCCTGGTATATCAAGGCAGGAAGGCGCCGACCGTAGCACTGAATCACTAAGAGTCCGCGGGTTCACCGTTGATAGATCCTACCGTGACGGCAGTAAGTACCAAGCGAATCTTTATGATGGCCAGCAAGAGCTTTATGGTCTGGAACGATTGGAAGTATTAAAGGGCCCGTCCTCTATTCTTTATGGAGTGGCTTCTCCTGGTGGTATGCTCAATGCTGTGAGTAAACGCCCGACCATCGAGCCCCTGCGCGAGGTAAATATCGAGGCGGGCAGTTTCGATCGTCGCCAGATCTCTGCTGATTTCTCTGATGCTCTAGATGAGGATGGCGTGTGGTCATACCGCTTAACCATGCTGCACCGGGATAGCAATACTTTTATCGACCATGTGCCGGATGATCGCACCTATATTGCCCCAGCCCTTAAGTGGCAGCCAAACGAAGATACCTCGCTCACTCTGCTGAGCGAGTATCAGCGCGATCAAACGGCCTATGTTTATGGGCTACCCACCAGCGGCACTATTCTTCCTAACCCGAATGGTCAAATTCCCCGGGAGCGATTTACTGGGGAGCCCGGCTATGATGAGTACGATAACGAGCGCTATTCGATCGGCTACTTGTTTGAGCACGATCTCTCTAACAGCCTCCACCTCCGTCATAGTCTGCGTACTTTCCGATCCGATCGAGATTTTCCTCAGATGGGTCTCGGTCAAAGTATCGATCAGCGGATTTATGCAAGGAGCGCTCAAGATCGACGCGATGCGTCATCAGGCTTGACCTCAGATACCTCCTTGCAATATGACTGGGAGGCTGGCAATACCACCAACACCAGTTTGATCGGAATAGACTACATACGACAACGGCACGAAACCGAGCGCTACAACCGCACAGCGCCACCGCTTGATCTCTTTGATCCTGTTTACGGTAGCGGTGAGCTAGGTGATCGAGTGCCTTTTGCATGGTCATCCAAGCAACGCAGCGAGCAGGTTGGCTTGTATGCTCAAAATCAGATGAAAATCGCCGACAAGTGGGTTCTCATGTTGGGAGGACGTCAAGACTGGACTGAGAGCGAGTACTCTCCCTATTTCGGCCCCACCGAGTGGACCCGCAGTACGAACAATGCCTTCACCGGCCGTGTAGGGGGCGTCTATCTTGCCGATAACGGTTTAGCGCCCTTTATCAGCTACAGCCAGTCGTTTGAACCCACCAGCGGCACAGACCGTAATGGCAATCGGTTCGAGCCCACGCGAGGCGAACAATATGAATTGGGCGTTCGCTTTCAGCCGGATGGCTGGGATACCATGCTTACCGCCACCGCTTACGAGCTGACACAGGAAAACGTTAGCGTCACCGACCCGGTGAACACTAGCTTCCAGACACAGATAGGCGAAGTGCGTTCACGCGGTGTTGAGTTGGAAGCGAAGACAGCGATCGGCCCCAATACCAACTTGGTCGCGGCCTATGCTTACACTGATGCGCGTACAACGAAAAGCAGCCCTGTTACGCCAGATCAGGTGGGCAAGAGAACAGCTAATACGCCCTATAATCAGTTCTCTTTATGGGGCGACTATCGTTTTGGCGATTTCGGTCTGCCAGGGCTGAAGGTAGGAGTTGGCGTTCGTTACGTTGGCCCAACCCGAGCGACCTGGTTAGAGGGAGAAGTGCCGTCGTTCACACTTGTCGATACGCGCGTGAGTTATGAAACTGGATCCTGGGTGTATGCATTGAATGCCACCAATCTCACTGACAAAACCTATATCGAGTCCTGCACTTATGGCTGCTACTATGGCGAGCCGAGAAGCATTGTAGGCTCAGTAAGTTATCAGTGGTAATGTCATTACCAAGAGAGACAAAGGCAGGCGGCCTCACCGCCTGCCTTCGTATTATAAAAGCCAAAATAGAAAGAAAGTATATTGATGATCTATATGGGTAATTTACTACCATCAGGCCGTATAATTTTCTTCCTGGTTATGCTTTCACCACTATTCGTTTCATTCGCTAATGCTGAAGAGTCCAAAAAGCTAGTCGTTTTTGACTATGCTATTGCTGATACACTTTCGGCTTTGCATCAGCCGCCTTTAGCAATGGCGGGCTTGGCACAATATAGGCGCTTCTACCGGGAGCCCTTATTGCCTTACACTCGAGAACTCGGGCAAAGGTTTCAGCCCAACTTTGAATACCTAGCGTCATTGGAGCCCGATGCAATTCTAATCTCGCCTCCGGCCCACTTGAATCTAGAGGGTAAGCTTTCCCACATTGCTGATGTAATAAAAATCCCCTTATTTGGTGAAAACTTAAATATTTGGCAGAACCTTGAACAGTTGACTAAAGAAGTGGGGGAACTTAGCGGTCAGCAACAGCAGGCCGAAGAATTAATTGACTCTGTAGAAGCCAGAATGTCAGAAATTGCGGCACAGATTGAAAGGTCTGATAAGTCTCTATTTGTCGCAGAAATTTTAGACGACCGTCATCTGCGACTCTATGGGGCTGGGAGCCTGGAAGATATGGTTCTCACTCGGCTTGGCTTGGAGAATGCTTGGCAAGGGCCTACTAACGAATGGGGTTTCAGTATATTAACCATCTCAGAGGCATTTCAATTAGAGGGAAGGTTTATCCTGCTCCGCCCGGCTTACTCTAAATATCTCACTGATTCAGCATTGCCAACGTCGGGGCTATGGCAACATTGGCTGAATGATACGCCGGTCAGTATAGAAGCAAATTATTGGCCATGGGGAGGGTTCTTCTCAGCCCTCCGGTTCGCCGAGCTTCTGGTCGAGGCACTGGAAGCGCCCGCTGAGCCCTAATATCACCGGTTCCTGAAGTAACTCGATACCACTAATACGTTTGTAATGATACGTATTATCACTTATTGTTTGCGTCTGGTTTTGCCCTCTCTTTTTGAGGGGCATTTTTCACAGGCAATCAATGGCAACGGGCGATGGTATCGATAAAGCAGCAGGCTAGGCGCGAGGCTCCTTTCGACGCGCTCTATCACAATCATCACAGTTGGCTGCGGCGCTGGTTGAGCGCCAAGCTGGGCTGTTCCCATACCGCTGCGGATCTTGCTCACGATACCTACCTACGCATACTGGCGAGGGGCACCACGCCAGCGCCGGATCAGTCGCGGCGTTTTCTGACCCAGATCGCCAAAGGCCTGATGGTCGATCATTACCGCCGTCGGCGGATCGAAACCGCCTATCTGGAAACTCTCAGCCAGCTCCCGGAGACGTTATCGCCTTCTCCAGAGGAGCAAGCGATCACTATCGAGGCATTGGTCGAGATCGATGTACTTCTGCATGGGCTGTCTGAAAAGCCACGCCGAGCCTTTTTAATGTGCCGCCTAGATGGGCAGAGCTATCAACAAATTGCCGACACCTTGGGCGTTTCGGTCTCCTCGGTCGAAAAGTACATCGCCAAGGCGCTGCTGGTATGCCATCACGCCATGCATGAACCTTAATCGTAAGTGAATGCCATGAGCCGCCCGTCCACCGATGTATCCAAAGAGCTTCCTTCTCGAGAAACCATAGATCCCGCCGTTTTGGAGCAAGCCAGCCTGTGGATGGCACGGCTATGGAGCGACGACGCCACCGACGACCAGCGCGATGCTTGCTTGCAATGGCGCCAAGCCGCTCCGGAACACGAGCGTGCTTGGCAGCAGTTGCAGGCAATCGATGGTCGTCTGGGAACACTGCCGAGCCATGCGGCCCGCAGTGAGTTATTCGAGGTTTCCTCGCCGCTCTCCAGGCGTCATTTGGTCCAATGGGGCGGCGTTGCACTGCTCGCGGGCGGCCTGGGGTTTGGTCTGCCGCGTACGCCTCAATGGCAGCGTCAGTTCGCCGACTACGCGACCGGCATTGGCGAGATGCGCGATGTGACGTTGAGCGACGGCACCCAACTGCACCTGGATACTGATACCGCCATCAATATCAGCTTCGACGCTGATCAACGGCGCATTCACCTTGTGCGTGGTGGCGTGCTGATTACCACGGCCAAAACCACAGATGCCCGTGTATTCAGCGTGTTGACGCGTGAGGGACTTTCCTATCCGCTGGGCACCCGCTTCAGCGTGCAACAACAGGCAGGCAGCACCCACGTGGCGGTTTACGAGGGGCGGGTGGCTCTGGAGCGGCGGGGAAGCGACGAACGGACAACGCTGGATGCTGGCCAGCAGGCCGAGATGAGTGCAAGTCGGGTGATGCCACCGGAGCCGCTCGACCCTACCGAAATCGCCCGCTTTCAGGGGCGGTTAGTGGCTGAGAGCATGCGGGTTATCGAGGTGGTCGAGGTGTTGGCTCGCTATCGCCATGGGGTGGTGCGCTGCGCGCCTGAGGTGGCCAACCGGCGGGTAAGCGGCGTGTTCTCGCTGCAAGACACCGACCGCGCCCTGGCCAGCCTGGCCGATGCCTTGTCGCTGGAAGTGGTTTACCGCACGCCGCTATGGGTGACCGTGAAGTCTCGCCGTGATGATAAAAGTTAAAAGAAAAATTGTCTGCAAAATATTGAGGGATTCTCGTTCTCGTTCGGAAGAGGTGATGTAGACATAAAAAATGCATCACTCAACGGGGATCTTCATGACGACGCAGCAAGCGCACTCTCACTTTTTTATCCGTACGCCTCTGGCGCGAGCCATTCCGCAAGTTATTAAATACAGCCTGCTGGCAAGCGCCCTGGCAGGCGGATTGCCCGCCACGGCGCTTGCCCAACAAGCCACAGGGCAGGGCGTCGCCGCCCAGCAAACCTATTCAATCGAAGCAGGGCGCCTCGACACCGCCCTTAATCGCTTTGCGGTGAGTGCAGGTATTGAGATTGCCTTCGATGCTACCTTGACCGCTGGTAAACAAACCAGCGGAATTCAGGGTCAATATGGAGTAAATGACGGCTTGCAGCGCCTGTTGGCTGGCACCGGCTTGCGCGCAGTGCGCCGTGGCGATGGTAGTTATCAGTTGGAAGAGCGGCCCACGGATGTAGAGCTGTCGACGGTGCGTGTGGAAGCGGATTGGATGCGTGAGACGGCCACAGGGCCAGTAGATGGCTACGTGGCAACGCGCAGCGCGACAGGCACTAAAACCGATACACCTCTTAACGAAGTACCGCAATCAATATCTGTTATTACTCGAGATGAAGTCGAAGCACGGGGCGCGCAATCAATCGGAGATACGCTGAGCTATACAGCGGGCGTTATTGGCCACTCTAATGGACTAGATCCTCGACGTGACTTTATCTCCATACGTGGTTTTGGCGGAACAGAGTACTTTTTTCACGATGGTTTAAGGCTAACAGGGTTTAATAACCAGGGTCGAACCGTCTCAGAGCCCTATGGGCTAGAACGTATTGAAGTCTTGAAGGGGCCATCCTCAGTTCTTTATGGACAAGGCGGCCCTGGCGGGATTGTCAATCTAGTCAGTAAAAAACCCACCGACGCCCCTCAAGGTGAAGTACGAGTATCTGCAGGTAGTAACGACTACCATCAGGTCAATACTGATGTAAGCGGTCCATTAGATGAACAGGGAAATTTAAAATATCGTTTTGTTGGTTTGCTAAGAGATGCGAATGCAGAGATCGACTATACAAAAAATGATCGCACTTATCTCGCACCTAGTCTCTCTTGGACACCAAATGATAAAACATCTCTCACTCTACTAGCTGAATATAAAGAAATTGATACGATTGGTTCTTATATCGTACTTCCTAGGCTTGGCACACTAGACAGCAACCCTAATGGTCAAATTCCACGTTCACGTTATGTCGGTGAGCCTGATACTGACAACTTCGAACAAAATTATTTTTCGGTAGCTAGCTTATTTGAGCATGAGCTTAACGACATAGTAACAATTCGACAAAACACACGTTATAGAGAAGCAGAAACAGATATTACAAACATTTATGCTGGTCAAATAATGGATGACCTACGCACGATTCCCCGGTTTGGGCTAGCACGCGATGAAAAAATTGACGCTATTACAACTGATAGCCAAATACAATTTGATGTCGGGTCTCAAGGATTTGATCAGAAAATATTAGTAGGTGTGGACTGGCAAAGAGCCAATAACGACCTTACTTACTACTCAGTCCAGGGCCTTAATTCTTTGGATATATTTAATCCTGTTTATGGAACGGACGCTCCAGAAAAGTCAGCCTCAGCTAGCGCTTCACAAGAGCTAGAGCAAACAGGTGTATATCTGCAAGATCAAATAAAAATTAATGATCGTTGGGCTGTGACGCTTGCTGGTCGTCATGATTGGAGCAGTCAAACTAATCGTGATCGAGTCGAAAATACTGAAAATAAAGCAAACGACAACGAGTTTACATATCGAGCAGGGCTTGCTTACATCGCAGAAAATGGTCTAACACCCTACATTAGTTACTCTACATCATTCTTGCCAATTGTAGGCCAAGGTGCTGATGGTGTGACTTTCGAGCCAGAAACAGCCCAGCAATATGAGACTGGTATAAAATATCTCTCTAACGATGGCAATTTTTCTATTACAGGTTCAATTTTTGACCTTACTCGCCAGAATGTTACAACGGCTGACTTAGATAATCCTGGCTTTAATCAGCAGACAGGCGAATGGCGCTCCAGAGGTCTTGAGCTTGAGGCAAGAGCGAGTCTACCCGTTGGCGTTGACCTCGTAGCCAGCTATACCTATCTCGATCAAGAAGTCACTGAAAGCAACGAAGATGATCTAGGAAAAAGACCAACAGGAACGCCTGAAAATATGGCAAACTTATGGGCTAATTATCAGTTCAACGACGGCATTTTAAACGGCTTAGGGCTTGGTGCTGGAGTGCGCTATATAGGCTCTAGTTACTATGATAGCGCTAATGAAAACTCACTTCCCTCTACGACACTTTTTGACGCATCATTGAACTATGACTTTTCACGAGTCGATGCTAGCTTTGATGGCTGGCATGTGCAGATTAACGCAAACAACGTCACCGACAAAGAGTATATAAGTGACTGTGGGTATTTCGGAGACTCATGTAAGTACGGTGTTGGAAGGAATGTTATAGGAACGATATCTTACGCTTGGTAAAGCGAAGCCCCGGAAATTTAATTTCGGGGCTTTTTAGTTAATATTTCGAGTTTTAAGAATATTATGGTAGAAAAAATCATATTTATATTTGTTTTTTATTTTTTTTCAGAATTCGCATTAAGTTATGAAAAGCCATCAGTTGTTGCCTCTGACTGGGCTGTCGCTGAAACTCTTGATATGCTGGGCGTGACGCCTATAGCAATTGCTCAGCTCAGAAACTATCAAGCCTGGACTGGAAACGAGGTTATAATAGGAGATGCCATTGAAGTTGGTTTAAAACCTATGCCAAACCTAGAGCTAATTGCAGACTATAATCCAACACTTATTGTGGGAGGTAATCCGATTTTAATGCAGCATATATCATCGCTAGCACCCACGATGAATATTTCTCTTTACCCTCTTGAGAATGATCCATGGCAATCAACTATCGATTTTACGTTTGAGATTGCGGAACAACTCAATTTACACACAGAAGCCTTAAATGCGACGACTCAGGCAAACAGAAAAATAGCTATAATGAGGGGTAAGGTAGATGAAAATGAAACTCCAATTATTATTGCTCAATTCAGAGATGACCGCCATGCCTGGGTTTATGGGAAGAACAGTTTATTACAAGGCGTTATTGATCAACTGGGGTTAACTAACGCTTGGGATCAGCCCACGAGTGACATCGGGCTTTCAGTCGTAACTATTGATGTGTTAGCTAGATCAGAAGGACATTTAGTTATCATTGAGAGTCCTGCTTATCAAGAGAGGATTGGCGAACGCTTGGAGAGCAGTGCTATCTGGCAAATACTAATTAGTCAACGAGAAGAAAAAATTAGCTACCTACCAGCTAATTATTGGCCAATAGGGGCTCTTCCCTCCGCCCTCCGCTTCGCCGAGTCACTTGTTGAGGCACTGGAAACACCGGCTGAGCCTCAACCCACTGCTTCATCGCAACGCTGATACGAAATGCGCTTTTACGACATTGATAAATGGTTTCAGAATAAGAAAAACTAATACCCCATTAGTAGGAGGATTTTTAGTTATCCACACTGCCCGTTACCTTAGTGCCACGTTTGATCAACACGACGCTTATTCTGGCACTGGGAGCTGGGCAATGTGGGAGAGTTATATCACCGGTCTGGTGGTGTGTGGCGGTATTATCATGGCGATTGGGGCGCAGAACGCCTACATATTAGGCTTGGCGATTCGCCGGGAGTACCACTGGTGGTCGGCGGGGCTTTGCATGAGCGCGGATATTATCCTGCTTACGGCGGGTATGTTTGGGGTGAGTGCTTTTCTGCTGACGATGCCCAGCGCGTTGGAAGTCATGCGTTGGGTGGGCGTGGTGTTTTTAAGCTGGCTGGCGGCCCAGGCGTTGTTTAGGGCCTTCAGCGGTCGGCAGGGGCTAAGTGCGGAAGCGGGCAAAGCGCGCAGTTTAAGCAAAGTGATTTTCGCCACCCTTGCGGTCACCATACTCAACCCACAGGTGTACCTGGACACGCTGCTGCTGATACCCGCCGTTGGCGCTCAGCAGGAGAGCGCCGGTGTGTTCGTGGCGGGGGCCTCTACTGCTTCCATACTGTGGTTTAGCCTGCTGGCCTGGGGCGGTGCTGCGCTATCACCTTGGCTCTCGAAGCCCATCGCGTGGCGCATTATCGACGGCTTGATTGGTTTGATGATGGCCGGCATCGCTGTGCATCTCGCGCTCAGTGCCAGCTAGTCGTCAGTGGCGACTAAAGTAGGCTTCCATCACCGCGATAACCTTGTCGATATCCGCATCATTAATATCGCGATGGGTAACAAAACGCGTGGCGTAGAGTAGCTCGATCAAAATGCCGTGCTCTTTGAGCCATGAAGAGAGGGGCTGAATATGTTCGTCGGGGAAGTGGGCAAATACCATGTTGGTTGCTTGAGAGGTGATCTCGACACCGGGCAACTTAGCCAAGCCTTCTGCCAGTCGCGCTGCACGACGGTGATCGTCGGCTAAGTCCGCCACGTGATGGTCCAACGCATACTGGCAGGCGGCGGCGATAATACCGGATTGGCGCATGCCGCCACCCACCACTTTACGCCAGCGTCGTGCACGGTCGATCAATGCTTGAGAGCCCACCAGGGCCGAGCCAATAGGCGAGCCCATGCCTTTTGAAAAGCATAGCGACACGCTGTCAAACGGCAGGCACAGTTGCTTGAGTGAGGTGTCGGTAGCAACAGCGGCATTGAATAGCCGCGCGCCGTCCAAGTGCGTTGCCAATCCCCGTTCCCGGGCCAGTTCGGTGGCTTTCAATACGTAGTCTGCGGGCAGGACTTTGCCGCCAATGGTGTTCTCCAGTGCCAACAACTTGGTGCGCGCAAAGTGAAAATCAACGGCTTTAATCGCAGCGCTGATTTTCTCCAGCGGCAAGCTGCCATCGGCGGCGTTTTCAATAGGTTGTGGCTGAATGCTGCCTAACACCGCCGCGCCACCGCCTTCATAACGATAGGTATGGGCCGACTGCCCAACGATGTACTCATCGCCACGCTCGCAGTGGGCCATTAGCGCCACTAAGTTACTTTGCGTGCCGCTAGGAAACAGCAGCGCCGCTTGTTTACCTGCCTGCTCGGCTAAATTGTTTTGAAACGCGTTGACCGTTGGATCATCGCCCCACACATCATCGCCAACCGGGGCGGCCATCATGGCGTCTTTCATTGCAGAGGTCGGACGGGTCACCGTATCACTGCGTAAATCAATCATGCACATCTCCTTTATTGTGTGGGGCAGTCACTCAGAAGCGTTTTCTCAAGCAAGTTCTGGGGAACCATCTATGGTTAACAGCATACTGCAAGTCTCTCAAACAAAGGCAAACAGATGGATCTGAAAAGTGGTTATCCCTTTTGGGCGGTCAAAAATGGTCTGTTGAAAACTTTTCCTCAACTGACTCGTGATCACCAATGCGAGGTTGTTGTGATCGGTGGCGGCATCACGGGTGCGTTGATTGCTGATGAACTAAGCAAGCATGACCATCATGTGGTAGTGCTTGAACGGAGGGATGTGGGCTGGGGAAGCTCAGCCGCTAGCACGGCTTTGTTGCAATACGAAATTGATACCCATATGACCGACTTGGCTAAGCGCTACGGGGAGGCTGATGCAGTACTCGCCTACCGTGCTTGCGCAGATGCCATCGGCGAGCTTGAAACCTTAGCAGCCAGCATGGGTGATGTGGATTTTGAGCGTCAGCAAAGCCTTTACTACGCCAGTAGCGAAGAGGATGTCGCGCCGCTTAAGGAGGAGTTAGCACTGCGCCAAAAACACGGGTTTGAAGCCGAATGGCTTGAGCACGAGGCTATTTTGGCGGAGTACGGTTTTGAGGCACCTGGCGCTATTCTTACTCAGCTAGCCGCCACTATTGACCCTTATCGCATGGCTTATCAGCTGTTTTCCAGAGTTGTCGAACGTGGGGGAGAAGTATATGACCGCACGCAAATGAAGGCGATGACGCCGGACGATCAGGGCGTCACGCTCACGCTAGCCAATGGTGCCAAGCTACGTTGCCAGTATGTGGTGATGGCCGCAGGGTATGAGTCGCAAACTTGGCTGCCCGAACCGGTGGCATTCAATCGCAGTAGTTATGCGCTTATCACTGACCCGTTACCGCCAGAATCCCTAGGTAAGCTTCGCAGCACCATGGTGTGGGAGTCAGCGCGGCCTTACCTTTATATGCGTACTACCCGCGATAGACGCCTTCTCGTGGGTGGCGACGATGACGATGAAGATATTCCCAAGCGCCGCGACGCTCGGGTAGAGGAGAAAGCCGAAGGGCTGGCACGCAAGGTAGAGGCGCTGTGGCCTAAACTCGATATCAACCCTACCTTCTCCTGGGGCGGCACCTTTGCTGAAACCAGCGATGGATTGCCTTTTTTCGGCCCTTATGAAGCTCAGAGCCCACGCGTACATTTTGCTATGGCCTATGGCGGCAACGGGATCAGCTATAGCATGATAGGCGCCAAACTGCTGCGAGCGCTTATTGAGGGGAGAGAGCACCCCTTGGCTGAGCTGTTTTCATTTAGACGCCTGGCCAAAATGTCCTAACCTAAATGTAAGAATTGGGTAGCGGACAAGCTTAAAACGCGTATATCTTAACGGATATTCATAAGGATAGCGGGTAATGGGCCACCAACTTTATTTGCGTGCATTGGAGCGCAACGACTTGCGCTTTGTTCATGAACTAAACAATAACCAGAGCATTATGTCGTACTGGTTTGAAGAGCCTTACGAGTCATTTGATGAGCTGGAGGAACTGTATAACAAACATATCCATGACAACGCCGAACGGCGCTTTGTCGCCGAAGATAGCCATGGTAATGCGATTGGTCTGGTAGAACTGATTGAGATCGACTACATCCATCGCAGTGCCGAGTTTCAAATCATTATTACCCCAGATCACCAAGGTAAAGGATTTGCCCGCTCCTTAATCCGCCAAGCGCTGCACTATTCGTTCACAATCCTAAACCTGCATAAGGTATACCTCATTGTGGCGGTAGAGAATGTCAAAGCGATTCATCTTTACGAGGAGAGTCGTTTTATTGAAGAGGGCCATTTGGTGCAGGAGTTCTTTATCAATGGTAAATACCGCGATGTAAAGCGGATGTATATCTTGCAAGACACCTATCTTGGCCAGTTAGACACCACCGAAGCCCCCGAAACCAACTGGCTGTAAAACTAACTAAAAAAACGCCTCGGTGAGACGAGGCGTTGGATAGGACAGAAACAGCAAGCCGGTTCTATGCTTAACTCAGGTAAGCCTTGATAGCGTCAAGTGCCGCACGCTGCTGGCGTGCACGCTGCGCCCATACTTCCATAACATCTACTTCCAACGCTTGTGTTGGGGTGACTAAGTGTTGCATGGCATCTACTCCTCTTTCAGGGGGTCAGGGTATTCGTTGAGACCTGTTTAAAATACTAATGTTGTAAAAGCTTATATTTTACACAGCCTGTGTTGTGCAAAGCAGCAATTTAGCTGTTGTGAGATATTAAGAGCTTTCGACGGCCAGGGCTAGTACTAACGATGTAGGTGATTTGCCATTTTTTGTAAGCTATGGCTTACATATGCCTGTAGAACAATATTAGGTCTTTGAATGGAAAAGGTTTTCATAAGCATAAAAAGCCGGAAAATATTCCGGCTTCGGTGATTTGTTTTTGGTCTTGAGGGTAGAAAAGCACCTGATTTAGCCTAGGTAGGCTTTCAGCGCTTCAGCTGCGGCACGATGCCACTGAGCATTCAAGCTCCAGAACTCTAGAACTTCATTATCGTGTGCAGGGGGGGGAATTAAACAAGTCATTATGCGGTCCTCCTATTGGGACTACATTATCATTGTAGTCTATTTTTGTTGCAGTGCAGCATAATTGTGGTGAGGCGTCGCGGTTTGGGGGCGATTGGAGCGCACTCTTGGCATTAACCAGCTAGGCTACAGGGTGACTAATCACTTTTTACGCGCTTGCGAAAGGAATCGCTAATGAGCACGAATGTTGCTGAAATTATGGTAGAAACTCTCCAGAACGCTGGCGCAAAGCGCTGTTATGAAGTGGTGGGAGATACGCTGAACCACTTCACGGATGCCCTGCGACAAAGTGACCCAGAGTGGATAGGCGTTCGACATGAGGAAGTCGGTGGGTTTGCGGCTGGAGGAGAAGCTTACCTCACCCAGGGGTTAGCGTTGGTGCCCGCCGTACATCAGCTTAATAAGGGCGGCAATATCACCATTTTTACTGCTGACACAGGCAGTGTGAACGTATGGATGTTGCGACACATTCGCTCTCTGGGGCAGCGGCGTACCTTAGCAAGTTTGCACCATGGCGAACGCCTATCCCCAGGCAATGGGAATTCAACTGGCTTATCCTAAACGCCAGGTCATTGCTATGTGCGGCGACGGTGGCCTTACCATGTTAATGGGCGACTTACTCACTCTGGTGTAGCGGCGCATTCCGCTTAAAATCATGGTGTATAAAAATAGCCCATTGAGTTTTGTAGAGTTGGAACAGAAAGTAGAAGGGTTACTGGATACTTACACGAAGTTGGAAAATCCTGATCTTGGCTGTGTGGCACAAGCCATGGGGTTATGGGGAAAGCGCGTGGAGCGCGAAGATCGGCTTGAAGATGCTATTGACGACTGGCTGGCCTTCCCCGGCCCCTGCTTGGGTTGACGCTGCGACGGGGTTTGATTAGATCGCGGTTTAGTAATGTCTCTACGAGGAGTCCTATGCGTCTGCGTATTTTGTCTGACCTGCACCTGGAGTTTTTCGACGGTAACCGCGAGCTGCCTGAGAGGGATGCCGATGTATTAGTTCTAGCGGGAGATATACACCGAAAGTGCGAAGGCCTTGCCTGGGCGCGTCACCGCTTTCCGAGCACGCCGATTATCTATGTGCCAGGCAACCATGAATTCTACGGTACCTGCATGCCGCTGCTACGTGATGAGCTGGCGCTCGAAGCCGAGCGGCTCGACATTGAGCTTTTGGATAATCGTGCCGTGACCCTCAATGGCGTGCGCTTCTACGGCACTACGCTATGGACTGACTTTGCGCTGTACGCCGGTGACCCGACCCAAAACCCCGCCGATACTGAGTCTAAGGCGCTGCGCTACATGCCCGACTTTAAAATCGTTCAAACCTCGCCTGGCGTTACGTTTACACCACAGGCGAGCCAGCAAGTGCACGCTGAAGCACTCGCTTGGCTTGAAAACGAGCTTTCCCAGCCGTTTGATGGCCCTAAGGTGGTGGTTAGTCATCATGCTCCGCTGCACGACTGTATTCCTGGCCAATACCTGGGCGACGCGTTATCCCCCGCGTTTGCCTCCCATTTGCCCCATTTAATGGGCAAGATGAATATATGGGTGCACGGGCATGTTCACGAGCCCGTGGATATTCTGCGCAACGGCACCCGTATCATCGCCAACCCCGGCGGTTACCCCTATGAATTCAATCTTCCGCTGTTTAAGCCAGATTGGGTGGTTGAGGTGTAACAATAGCTTTTTTTTCAAAAACATGGCGTCCTCTTTACGTCATTTAAACGTTATTAATAGCAATTTTGGGCCTGCTACTTTGGTTTAAATTCTTCTGGTTCTGCTTGCACCATTCCGATCTGCTACATATCTTCATTGTTGTATGATGTATTACATAGTATTTGATTATTCGTGTCGCCGATGGTGTCTGCTACCCCAATGGTCAATACATTTATACAGAGGGAATGAGGAGCTTAAAAAGCTGCTTGATAGCGTTTAGTCGTAATACAGCACCAACTCGTTAAGCCATTTATTCATTAAACCACTGAGCTATAACAACTTAACAACGAGCGAAAGAGGTGAATGCATGATCGTTTCCAATAAATTAATGACAAGTGTCGGTTCAGCAGCGCTGATGGCGGCATTGAGCATCAGCTCTGGCGTGGCCATGGCTCAAGATGGCCCTTTGCGCGGCAATATCCGGGTCGTCATTGGCTCAACGTCGACCGGTGGTGACACGTATCAAAACTCTAGCATTGTGGTGGATCAACTAGCCGAAAAGCTGGGCCTCAATATGAAAGTGGATGCGGTTGGCGCGAGCTCTGCTTTCCGTACCCTTGATCGTGATTCTCGCGGCAATACGCTGATGATTTTCCACGATCAGTCTTATCTTGGTTACCTGTATGGCGTGGAAGGCTATGACAATATTTTTGAGAAATATACCGTTGGACCGACAATAGCCATTAATCCGGGCAATGCCTATTTAGTGCCTAAAGATTCACCCTACGAAACACTTGACGACATTATTGCTGCAGTAGGCAGTGGCGAGACCGTTCGTGTCGCTATCCAGCCGGGCGGCGTCTCCGAGATTGGTTTTAGTGCTTTGAAGAATGCCATCGCCATCGAGCATCCTGGGCAGGAAGATAACCTAGTCGCTGTTAACACCGGCTCACAGTCCGACAAAAACCAGCAGCTCTTCGACGGCCAGGCTGATGTGATTAATGGTTCCGTGCAGGCCAACGAACAGTACACTCGCTTGCCTGAAGATGATCAAAAAGCGATGCGTTTTGTTTGGTTGACAGCGCGCCAAGACACCATTGAACAGGCACCAGAAGAGGGGCTCGGTCAAACCACCCGCGAACAGCTACTAGAGTATGTGGAACCCAATGTGAACGTCACCATGGGGAATGACGAGAACTTCACCTTCGATAAAGAGTTTTTCTTCCTCTACAACAAAGACATGGATCCGGCGATTGTGGAGCAAATCGATGAGGCGCTAGCGGAGATCTATGAGGAAGGTGAGATACAAGAAATTCAGAAGAGTGCCTTCTTTATCCCCGACTTTAAACCCTCCGATGAAGCTTCGACGTATCTCGCCGATAAAATGGTTCGCTACGAAGAAATTATTAACAACATCAAGTAAATGGTAGGGCACCTGCTGCATTTGCGGCGGGTGTCTCGCCTCTTTGTGAGCCGCTATAGAACAATGATAAGCAGAATACCCTGCTGCTTATGCCCGGAGCCGTTATGGAATCAGGTCTTTTAAGTCTGCTTAGTATTTCAATCGATTTCGAGACCTCCCATCTGTTCTTCCCGAGGATCATCCACTGGATCATGGCGGGACTATTAGCCTTGATTTTGGTGACGAAGGTCGCTCCCTTCATGGTGGCTGTGAAGCGGGGGGAACGTACGATACCCATCGTAGGTGAGGCCAGGGATAACTTCCGTTTCTTCGGAACCCTCGTCTTAATCGTGGCGTATTTTTATTTTATGGCAGTGGTGGGAGATATATTCCCCTACACGGGCTATGGCTTCCTAATGGTTTCGATGGCTTTCGTGCTCCTAATGTCACTGCTCTATTTGCATGACTGGACGAAAAAGGCCATCACCATTGTGGTGGTCAATGCCATCGTTGCCCCTAGTCTGGCCTGGTTCGTTCTCGCCAAGCTGTTCACTATTACCTTACCGTGACCGAAGCGAGTGCCAGCATGGATTTTCTCTTCCTTCTCGACATAACGTTTTTTTTACTCGCCGGGCTCGGTGCCCTGATCGGTATCATCTTCGGCGCTATTCCTGGCATGACCGCTACCATGGCAGTGGCTGTTTGTCTGCCGCTGACCTATGCCCTTGGGTTGCACCACGGCTTAGCGCTGCTGCTTGGCCTTTATGTGGGAGGCATCTCGGGTGGGATGGTTCCGGCGGTGCTACTCAATATTCCTGGCACGCCGTCGTCAATCACCACCACCTTTGATGGCTACCCCATGGCTCAAAAAGGTGAGGGTGAGAAAGCGCTGAAAATATGTGTTGTCGCATCCGTTGTTGGGGGGCTTATCAGCGCCGCAGTGCTCTTCTTATTTGCGCCTCTGTTGGCAGACTTCTCAATAAAGTTCTCCTACGTGGAGAAGTTTTTGATCATTTTGTTAGCGCTGAGTGTCATTGCCTCGCTGTCCAGCAGCATGCTGATTGGCATCTTTAGCGGAGTTATCGGCATCTGGCTGAGCCTGATTGGGGACTACAGCATCTCGGATGGCGGTAACGGCAAGACCCGGCTGATGTTTGATTTCATGGAACCCTACTTATTTGAAGGGTTTTCGCTGTTGCCGGTGCTGATCGGCATCTTTGGTATTTCCACGATCCTGCTTGAGGCGGAAAAGGGAGCTAAGAGCGGGTTGGTCAACGAACGCATCAAGATCAGCAGGGGAGGAGGCTTTTCGCTTTCGGTCTTTAATGGGCGCCTGACTAATCTGGTGCGCTCGTCTTTTATCGGTACCTTTGTGGGCATGCTACCTGGGGTCGGCGGTAGCGCAGCCTCTGTGTTGGCTTATACCCAAGAGAAAAACTTAACGCGGGATTCGTCGCAAATGGGCAAAGGGGCGCCGCAGGGACTTATAGCCTCGGAGTCAGCCAACAATGCGTTGACCGGTGGTGCACTCATTCCACTGTTATCGCTGGGGATTCCTGGTGACTCAACCACGGCTGTTCTGATTGGTGCGTTTACTCTGCAGGGCATCCAGGTAGGGCCGCTATTTATTCCTGAGAATACCGAAACATGGTACGTCATGATGACTGCCTTGGTGTTTGCCAACATCGTGATGTTCTTCTTAATGTTCTATGCCATTAAATACATCGCCAAAGTGGTGATGGTGCCCAAGCATATTCTCTTTCCCATCATTGTGATGATGTGTGTGGTCGGTGCTTATGCCATCAACTACGGGATTATGTTCGATGTCTGGACGTTGCTGATTTTTGGCATTCTAGGCTATCTAGTGCAGAAAATTGGGCTAGAGGTCGCCCCACTGATCATTGGTTTTATCTTAGGCAGTCAGGCCGAGATCTACTTCGTTAAAAGCCTGGAATCGTTCGGTACCTACTCGATATTTTTCACCCGAAGCCCCATCGCAGTGGTGCTTTGGGGGTTGATTGTAGCCTCGGTCATGTTCGCGATCGTGATGGGTTTCAAGTCCCGCGCCAGGCAAAAAATGGAACTGACCCAGGTGACTGGCAGTACACCCACAGCCTCAGGAAAGGGTCATGACACAAACTAATTCCCGCGTTATTCGCGTACACCCCAACGATAATGTCGCCATTGTGGTTGAGCAGGGTGGCCTTGCCGAAGGCACCATTATCGAGGGCGGTATCACCACTACGATGGCTATTCCCCAGGGCCATAAGGTGGCTCTGGTAAAGATGGCTGAAGGCGATCAAGTCGTTCGCTATGGAGAGGTCATAGGTACGACATTGGTGGCTATTGCCAGCGGCAGTCACGTGAACGAGACGAATGTGCAGCTTCCAACGGCGCCTGCTCTGGATGAGTTACCGTTGGCTACGCGTGAGATAACTGCTGTGGAACCTCTAGAAGGGTACACCTTTGAAGGCTTTCGCAATCCGGATGGCAGTGTGGGTACCAAAAACGTGCTGGGTATCACCACCAGCGTGCAGTGTGTCGCCGGTACGGTTGATTACGTAGTGCAGCGGATCAAGCACGAACTGCTGCCGCGTTTCTCAAACGTCGACGACGTAGTGGGGCTCAATCACTCTTACGGTTGTGGAGTAGCGATCAATGCGCCTGCGGCTATTGTGCCAATTCGGACGCTTAAAAATATCGCCCTAAATCCTAACTTTGGCAACGAGATAATGATCATCGCCTTGGGCTGCGAGAAGCTGCAACCCTCCACTCTGCTTTCCGATCGGCCAGTGAGAATTTACGAAAACACCCAGGCCGCCGATCCTGAAGCCAACGTACTAAGCCTTCAAGATGACTCCTTCCAGGGCTTTGGCGAGATGGTCGAGGGTATCCTGGCCATGGCCGAACGCCACTTAGAGCGCCTCAATCGACGTCAACGCGAAACCTGTCCGGCTTCAGAGCTCGTCGTCGGTATGCAGTGTGGCGGTAGCGATGCTTTTTCGGGGGTAACGGCGAATCCTGCGGTGGGCTTTGCGACCGACTTGATCGTGCGGGCGGGTGGGAGCGTCATGTTCTCGGAGGTTACCGAGGTACGGGACGCGATCCATCTGCTGACGCCCAGAGCTATTGATGAGCAAGTGGGGAGAGCGCTGATTGAGCAAATGGCTTGGTATGACGACTACCTGTCTCAAGGACAGGCGGATCGCAGTGCCAACCCCTCCCCAGGCAACAAGAAAGGCGGGCTCAGCAACGTGGTTGAGAAGGCGCTGGGGTCAGTGATTAAGTCAGGCAACTCACCGATTGTCGATGTGATTGGCCCTGGTGAACGGCTGCGCCGCAAAGGGTTGACCTTCGCTGCCACCCCAGCCAGCGATTTTATTTGCGGCACTCTGCAGCTAGCTGCGGGTATGAACTTGCAGGTGTTTACCACGGGGCGTGGGACGCCATATGGCCTAGCCATGGTGCCAGTGCTCAAGGTCTCCTCTAACTCCACGCTGGGCAAACGCTGGCACGACATTATCGATCTAGATGCGGGGCGCATTGCCACAGGCGATGCCAGTATCGAAGAGGTGGGCTGGGAGCTCTTTCTCCTGATTCTCGATGTGGCCAGCGGGCGCCAACAGGCCGCGGCCGATCGGCTAGGTATTCATAACGATTTAGTATTGTTTAATCCTGCGCCAGTGACTTGATTCCCTGCTAAAGAGTTTCTCAATTTAGATCAATTATAAGAGAGGTGTACGACATATGTTTCCGAAGATTAAAACAATGAAAGTAGTTCCTGTTGCAGGCTACGACGGCTTTTTGCTTAACCTCAGTGGCGGCCATGCACCCTGGTTTATTCGCTGTGTGGTTATTCTTGAAGATGATGCCGGTAACCAAGGCGTTGGTGAGATTCCTTCCAGTGGCGGCATTCTTAAGGGGCTGGAGCAGTGCCGCGCGTTAGTAGAAGGCTCGCAGATCAATAATATTAAGCACACCCTTAATCAGGTGCGGCTGCAATTGGCGCAGAACGGACGGGAAGAGCGGGGCCGTCAAACGTTTGATTTGCGCGTAGCGGTGCATGTCATCACGGGGATTGAATCGGCGCTATTAGACCTCTATGGGCAGGCACTGCAACTGCCCGTAGCTGACCTGCTCGGCCAGTATGGTCGTCAGCGTGATGAAGTAGAGGCATTGGGCTACCTGTTTTTATTGGGTGACCCTGGCAAAACAGACCTACCGTATCCTCAAGCGCAGAACCCTCAGGACACCTGGGACGAAATACGCTACCAAGAAGCCCTGACACCCGAAGCCGTGGCTAATTTAGCCAAAGCCGCCTATGAGCGTTATGGGTTTAAAGACTTCAAGCTAAAGGGCGGTGTATTACGTGGGGAAGAGGAGGCCGATTGCATTCGCGCGCTCCATGAAGCGTTCCCAGATGCTCGATTGACGCTTGATCCCAACGGTGCCTGGAGGCTTGATGAAGCGGTGCGAGTTCTGGAGCCGATTAAACACCTGCTTAGCTACGCCGAAGATCCCTGTGGCCAAGAAGAGGGCTACTCTGGGCGTGAGACGATGGCCGAGTTTAAGAAGCGCACTGGCCTGCCTACGGCTACCAATATGATTGCGACAGATTTTAAACAGCTGCAGTACGCCGTCCAGCTCAATTCCGTTGATATACCTTTGGCAGATTGTCATTTCTGGACGATGCAAGGTGCGGTTAAAGTGGGTGAGCTTTGCAACGAGTGGGGCATGACCTGGGGCTCTCATAGCAATAACCACTTCGATATTTCGCTCGCCATGATGACCCACGTTGCCGCTGCCTGCCCAGGCGACATCACCGCGATTGATACTCACTGGATTTGGCAAGATGGACAGAGAATCACTAAAGACCCTTTGCTTATCCGCGATGGCAAGCTAAAGGTGTCAACGACTCCAGGGTTAGGTGTTGAGTTGGATGAAGATAAACTCATGGAGGCACATAATCTCTATAGGTCGCTTGATACCACGCAGCGAAATGATGCCATGGCCATGCAGTTCCTGATTCCTGGTTGGGAGTTTGATCCGAAAAGGGCCGCTTTGGTTCGCTGACCCCCTCCTCGGTCTTGTATGGATTCGGTGGGCTGGGAAGTGTTGAAAGCACACTGTTGGAAACTGGCCTGCTACTAACACGTATTTTCCATTAGCAGGCCAGGAAATTAACGGTAGGGTCGTGAGCCAACAGCAATACACTTTGATCTTTAGTTAGTTGCTGCTGCCCGGCATGCGTCTGCTACTTTGGTTTAAATTTTGATAGTTCTACTTGCGCCATGCTTCGCCGATACTTATCTTTCTAGTTGTATGATGTATTACATAGGATGTTGACCGGCTGATGTCTGCTCACTCAATGGTCAACGCATTCACAAAGAGGGCGTAACGTGACGTTTTCAAGAGAAGCAGTAACCAATGCCATCGGCGATGGCTTGCTATCGTTCCCCATCACGGACTTCGATAGTCAGGGCCGTTTTGATGAAGCGAGCTATCGCAAGCGGCTTGAGTGGTTCATTAGCCACGAGATTTCCGCGGTCTTTGTCGCGGGTGGAACGGGGGAGTTTTTCAGTCTTTCTCTAGAGGAATATCGCGAAATTGTTCGCGTGGCGGTCGAGGTGATTGACGGACGTTTGCCGGTGATTGCCAGTGCTGGCTTAAGCGTAGAGACAGGCAAAGCCTTTGCAAAAGCGGCTGAAGAGGCGGGCGCCGATGGCATTCTGTTGATGCCACCTTACCTGACAGAGTGCCCACAGGATGGCTTAGTCGAGTATGCACGCCAAATTTGTGATGCCACTTCAATCAACGTGATTTATTACAACCGTGGCAATGGCATTTTGAATGCCTCATCGGTTCAGCAACTCGCCGACCACTGCGCTAACTTGGTGGGGCTAAAAGATGGAAAAGGCGATATCCAAGCACTCAACAAGATCGTCAAAACTGTTGGCGACCGATTGGTGTATATCGGCGGCGTGCCCACGGCGGAAATTTTTGCTGAAGCTTACGTCTCCATTGGCGTGAATACTTACTCTTCTGCCGTTTTCAACTTCGTACCGGAAATGGCGGTAACGTTTTACAAGGAGTTACGCAAAGGCAATAAAGAAGTTGTGAAGCAGATCACCAATGACTTTTTTATTCCTTTCGTGGATCTCAGGGATCGAAAAGCAGGCTATGCAGTGAGCCTCATCAAAGCAGGCGCTGACATTGTCGGTCGACCTGCAGGCAGTGTCCGCGCACCGCTGGCTATGCCCACTAAAGATGAGTGCCAGCAGCTTGAAGCGCTTATCGATGTAGCAAAGAAGTACTAACCCACTACTAGCTATTACTAACAGTTAGTAAGCAATTGCCAATAATAAGAGGATGTTAGACATGCGCACACACAATAACTGCATGAGCGACAGCGCTATGAAAACCAGCTCATTGAAAATCCGTTCTTTGAAAACTATGTTGCCCACCGCTGGCGTAATGGCACTTATAGCCTTTGCACTGCCTGCTCAAGCAGATAACTGGCGTGGTTGGAACATCCATCCTGACGGCTATCCTAATACAGTAGCGTTAGAAGAGTTTGCTGACGCGGTGGCGGAACAAACGGAAGGCCGTATTACTCCACGTGTTTATAACAACGCCGTGCTGGGTGACCAATCAGACGCCATTGAGCAGACTCGTAACGGGGCATTGGATTTTGCCAATTTTAATATGGGGCCGATGGGGCCCATCGTGCCAGAAACCAACGTATTCTCGTTACCCTTCCTGTTCAATGACGTTGAACATATGCATACAGTAATGGACGGAGAAATTGGCGAGCGCTTTGCCGACGCTTTAGAAGATAAAGGGTTGGTGGTACTTTCATGGTTCGATTCGGGTGCTCGCAGCATTTATAACACCCAACGCCCTATTAAAACTCCTGAAGATGTTAAAGGCTTAAAGATTCGGGTAATGAATAACGATCTTTACGTCGATATGATCGCCGCCATGGGTGGTAATGCCACGCCGATGTCTTATGGTGAAGTGTATCAGAGCTTAACCACCGGCGTGCTCGATGGTGCTGAAAATAACTATCCCTCTTTTGAGTCAAGCAACCACTATGAAGCGACGGGCTACTACTCGTTAACCGAGCACTTAATTATTCCTGAGTGCTTGTGTGTGGCTAAAGCAAGTTGGGAAAAACTCTCACAAGAAGATCAGGAAATTGTTCGTGAAGTAGCCGAAGAGGCTTCCAAACGTCAGCGTGAGCTATGGGTAGAAAGCTCGGAAGAGAGTCGTCAGATCGTCCTCGACCACGGCGTAGAGATTAACGAAGTGGACGATAAAGCCGCCTTCCAGTCACTTATGGAACCCATGTATGAAGATTTTATTGCTAATAATCCTGGCACAGGTGAGCTGATCGAAGAAATTCGCGCCACCGAGTAAATTTGTCGCCCACACGCTTCCGGCAGTTAATCGCTGTCGGAAGTTGAGAAGGATATGTGCCGTGAGTAACGAACTTGAATCGCCCGTCGATAAGGAAGACGTGGAAGAGAGCAGCTCGCTGAATCGAATCTTAGATGGTGTCGCCAGCTTATGTATTCTTATTGCGGGGATCTTGCTAGTCACTCTTATTATAATATTTGGGTGGTTAGTTTTCGGCCGGTATGTGCTAAACAATACGCCTACTTGGGTTGAGCAAGCCTCGTTAGTACTGGTTGTTTATATCACCTGCTTAGGCGCGGCGGCTGGGGTTAGGCATCACACCCATCTGAATATTGATTTTATACGTGAGGGCTTTACCGGTCCTTTGCGTAGCTTAATGTACCATCTTGCTGATCTTTTTATTCTATCGTTTGGCGGCTTTATGGCCTTCCAAGGCTGGACACTGGTGATGACCAACTTGGAACGCGCTATTCCTATGATAGGACTATCAGAAAGCTGGCGTGCGGCTCCGCTAGTTATCTGCGGTGTGTTGATCATGCTATTTGCTGCGGCGGATATAGCGCAGCGCTTAATGTCTCGAAAAGTTAAGAGGGTATAAACGATGGGGCTTATTATTCTTTTCGGGATCTTTTTCCTAGGTCTGATAGTTGGCGCGCCGGTTGCGTTTGCCGTTGGCTTGGCCGCTGTTGTTACCTTTCTGTATGAAGGCTTGCCGTTGTTTGTGGCCTTTCAACGCATTCTCTCGGGTATTTCCGTGTTTTCATTGTTAGCTATCCCGTTCTTTATCTTTGCCGGTGAGCTGATGATGCACGGTGGTATCTCCACTCGGCTTGTGCGCTTGGCATCGGCGATGGTAGGTAAGGTGCGTGGCGGTTTGGGAATGGTGAACATTAGTTCTTCCATGCTGTTCGGGGGAATCTCCGGTTCGGCAGTGGCGGACACATCGGCGTTAGGTTCTATCCTAATCCCGGTGATGAAAGAGAAGGGATACGATGCCGACTATGCCGTGAACGTAACTGTCACCTCGTCGGTAGCCGGCGTGGTTATTCCTCCTAGCCATAATATGATTCTTTATGCGGTAGCGGCAGGCGGTGGTATCTCGGTCACCCAGCTGTTTATCGCCGGTATTGTTCCCGGTATTTTAATGTGCCTTAGCTTAGCGGTTGCGGCGTATATTGTAGCGGTGAAGCGTGGTTATAAGGGCGAAGCTTTCCCTGGCTGGTATGCGTTGATGATCAGTTTTTTCGCCTCCTTACCTGGCCTGATGACTGCAGTGATTATCGTCGGCGGGGTGCTTTCGGGCATTCTGACCGTGACAGAATCCGGTGCCTTCGGGGCTATCTACGCTATTGTAGTAACCGGTCTGGTTTATCGTGAATTGACCTGGGCCTCTTTTAAAGCCGCTGTTGTTCAGTCGGTAAAAACCACCTCGCTGGTGATGATTTTAGTTGGGTGTGCATCGGCATTCTCTTACCTGTTGGCGCTCTACAATGTGCCGGAAATGCTGACCACAGGGTTAATGGCTATTTCCGATAAGCCGCTGGTTATTTTCCTTATGCTTAATATCATCCTGTTGATTTTAGGCATGATTATGGACATGGCGGCGTTAATCCTTATTTGTACGCCTATTTTCCTGCCGGTAGCCATGCAGTTCGGCATGGATCCGATCCAATTCGGCATTATTTTGATGATGAACTTGGGGCTAGGGCTGTGTACACCCCCCGTAGGTGCCTGTCTGTTTGTCGGCTGTGTGATCGGCAAAATCAAAATCGAGGAAGCGGTACGCACTATTTGGCCGTTCTTCTTAGCACTGTTTGCAGCCTTAATGCTGGTGACTTACGTACCCGCTATCTCTTTGACGTTACCCAGCTTTTTCCAATAAGGGCGCTTTCAAAAAGCCGCTAACAAGGATAGATCAATTATGAAAGTCGTCGCCGTAAACACCCATATACTCGATTACCAACTTGAGACGGCGTTTGAGAGTGCTTCCATGCACTTTTCGCGCCGCCAACACTGCCTGGTCGAAATCGTCTGCGATGATGGCACCATCGGCTGGGGCGAGTGCTTAGGGCCGGCTAAGCCCAACGCAGCGATTGTGGAGGTCTACGCCCAGTCCCTAATAGGCGAAGACCCGCTGCAAACGGAAAAAGTTTGGCTAACGCTCTATAACCGACTGCGCGACCAAGGCCAGCGCGGGTTAACGGTCACGGCATTAAGCGGTATTGATATTGCGTTGTGGGATATCAAAGGCAAGCACTTTGGCGTGCCGATCTCAACACTGCTGGGCGGGCGCTTCCGTGAGAGCGTACGTGCTTATGCAACCGGTTCGTTCGCCCGGGCTGGAGTTGATCGGGTAACCGATATTGCCGCCGAAGTGGCAGGCTATCGCCGTGAAGGTTTTCACGCCGTCAAGATTAAAATCGGCTTCGACGTTGAGGAAGATCTGGAAGTGATTGCCGCCGTGCGTGAGGCCATTGGGTCGGATATGCGCATGATGATCGATGCCAATCACGGGTATGACTACCTGGAAGCGATCGAACTGGGTCAGCGTGCAGCGCCATTTGGCATTGATTGGTTCGAAGAGCCTGTCCTGCCCGAGCAAATTTCCACCTACGAAGCCGTTCGCGCCGGTCAACCGATTCCCGTCGCTAGTGGTGAAAACTGGCACGGGCGCTATGCCATGCAGGAGCCTTTGTCCCGCCGTGCGGTAGATATTGTGCAACCGGATATTTGTGGTGTCGGTGGCTTTAGCGAAATGCGCCGTGTCGCTGATATGGCGGCCATGCACGGCGTGCGTTTGGTGCCCCACGTATGGGGTACAGCGGTGTGTTTGGCAGCAAGCTTGCAGTTTATGGCTGCGCTGCCGCCCAACCCGCCGCGCCGCAAACCTATCGAACCCATTATGGAATTCGACCGTACCGAGAACCCCTTCCGCCAGGCTATTGTTCAAACACCTCTAGAACATCACCAGGGCGTGATGACGATTCCGGATGGTCCGGGGTTGGGTATTGAAATTAATCGCGATGCGCTATCCACCTACGCTCTTAGGGAGAAATAATCGTGTCTATCCCCGCCAATACACGTCCATTAACCGGTACGCATCCACGCTTGAAGGCGCCCGCAGGGGCAACCGATTGCCACGTTCACTTGTACCTACCCGGCTATGAAGCGCAGCCAGGCGGCCCCAAGATTCCTGAACTGGCAACGGTTGCCGATTACCAAGCCCTTCAAAAGTGGCTCTCGCTAGAGCGTGTTGTGGTGACCCAGCCCAATGCATACCAGTTTGATAACCGAGCGATTTTACAAGGCGTGGCGGAAATCGGACAGGAGCGCGCCCGGGCGATCGTGGCGGTAGCGCCGGATGCCTCTGAATCAGAGATCGAAGCAATGCACACCCAAGGCGCTCGTGGCGCCAGGATTATGCAGCTACCCGGTGGCGCTGTGGGAATAGACGGGCTGGCAGAGGTTGAAGAGCGCATACGTGCGTTCGGCTGGCACTTGATGGTGCAGTTTAATGGCCGTGAGATAGGCGATTACATGGCCACGCTGAAAGCGATCAAAACTGATTACATCATCGATCATATTGGCAAATTTATGCCGCCTGTAGCTGCCGATGATTCCCGCGTTGATCAAATAGTGAGCCTGCTGGATCGTGGTAATGCGTGGATAAAAATCTGCGGGGGTTATGAAACCAGCCTAAGCGGTGGGCCTGAGTATGCCGATGTCGGCCCCATCGCCAAGCGGCTTATCGAGCATGCCCCCGAGCGTGTGATCTGGGGTTCAAACTGGCCGCATGTCGGTGTACCCAGGATGCAGTATCCCGACGATGCCGAACAGCTTGATGTATTGCTGCATTGGGCAGATGAGAGCACCCGCCAAAAGATCCTGGTGGATAACCCTGCCGCGCTTTACGGCTTCTAAGACAGCTCGTCATTTTATGACTTTTGCAAAATAGTAAGGAGTTCATATGTTAAATCGAATTTTAGTGACCGGCGCGGCCGGAGGTCTGGGCAAAAGCCTGCGGCCTCATTTATCCAAACTCGCTAAGCATATTCGGCTCTCCGATATTGCTGATTTAGGAACTGCCGGTGAGGGGGAAGAGCTGGTTCAAGCCGATCTTAGCGATATGCAAGCGGTGGCGGATCTAGTGCGCGATTGTGATGGCATCGTTCACTTGGGGGGAATGTCGGTAGAGAGCCCTTGGGAGTCGATTTTGCAGGCCAATATCATGGGTACTTACCACCTTTATGAAGCGGCCCGAAAACAGGGTAAACCGCGGATAGTGTTTGCCAGCTCCAACCACACCATCGGTTTTTATGAGCGTAATCAACTGATCGACACCCAGGTAGTGCAAAAGCCCGACTCATTGTATGGCGTATCAAAATGCTTTGGAGAAAACCTCGCTAGCCTGTATCACGACAAATTTGGGGTAGAGACCCTGAGCGTTAGAATTGGCTCCTGCTTCGATAAGCCTGCCGATACCCGCATGATGGCCACTTGGCTAAGTCTGGCGGATTTCGTCAGTCTATTGCAGCGTGCTTTTGTAACACCGCGTTTAGGGTATACGGTGATCTACGGGGCATCAGATAATGCTGAAAAGTGGTGGGACAATTCCCATGCCGGTTTTTTAGGCTGGGTACCTAAAGACAGCTCTGAACCTTGGCGGGAAGAGACCGAGCAGCAGGATCATGATATTGATGGCAATGATTTAGCCGTGCGCTATCAGGGCGGTAAATTCACCAAATCAGGCCACCCTGACGACGTTTGATGGTACTTAAAAGAGGTAGGTTGTACGATATAATACAACCTGGACTTTAACGAAGGATAGCTTTCATGGCCAAACCTAGCGCAACGGCATCTGCCCTAAAACCGCTTCAAGTAAGTAAAGTGACGCAGCAGGGAAGCTTGTCCGTGCACGTGGCTGACCAATTGGAAGCGTTGATTACTCAGGGTAAAGTCGCGGTGGGAGAGAAACTGCCCACTGAGAACAGCCTTTGTGACTCCTTTGGAGTTAGCCGCACGGTGATTCGCGAGGCGATTACGCATCTTAAATCCCTAGGGCTGGTGGAGACCCGGCGTGGAGTAGGTACCTCTGTGCTGCGCTCTTCCACGGTAGAGGCACGGCCTGCAGAGCGCATAAATCCCACTACCGTGGAAGATATCTTGCACCTGCTGGAACTGCGGCTAACCTTAGAGCCAGCGGCGGCTGAACTGGCTGCCTTACGCTATGACGATGAAGATCGTCAGCGACTTGAGGCGCAGCACCTTGCCTTTAGCAATGCGTATACTGCAAAGACCCAAGCTCGCGAAGAGGATTATCTGTTTCACTTTGCGATTGCCACGGCGACCAAAAATCCCTTCTTCCAATCTTTTTACAAGCAGTGGAGTCAGAGCGTTATTCCCCGTGCCAAGCTGCTGAGTATTGATATTAACCCGATCTCCTCTGAGCGCTATTTAGAGCGAGTTCAGGAAGAGCACAGCTATATTCTCGAAGCTATTCTTTCCCGCGATACGCAAGCTGCCCGCGAAACGATGTTTCAGCACCTTAACCGGGCGCGCAACACGTATGCCCAGTATCTTGAAAAGTAGTATCGCGGACAGTAGCAAAGTGACAAGTGGTATTACGCCCAGTGATATCACTGACCATATGAGGAGCGATGTATGACAATGCGAGGCGAAATGCTGATCGGTCAACAATCAGTGACCGGCACCCAGGCCAACATTCAAGCGGTTAACCCCGCCACCGGCGAAAAGCTAGAACCTATTTATGTCGGCGGCAATCGAGCTCACGTTGAGCAAGCCTGCGAACTGGCTGAAACGGCCTACGCCACTTACCGCGAAACGTCTCTCGAAGAGCGGGCGACCTTTTTAGAAACCATCGCTAGCGAAATTGAAGCGATTGGCAGTGAGCTGATTGAGCGAGCTATGGCCGAAACCGGCCTGCCTCAAGCGCGTATCGAGGGCGAACGGGGCAGAACCTGCGGTCAACTGCGTTTATTCGCTTCAGTCGTACGTGCCGGTGAGTGGCTTGATGTACGTATCGATCCTGCGATGCCGGATCGCCAGCCGCTGCCCCGCGCCGACCTGCGTCAGCGCCATATCGCCCTGGGCCCAGTCGCTGTATTCGGCGCCAGCAACTTTCCGCTAGCATTTTCGGTGGCAGGTGGTGATACCGCTTCAGCCCTGGCTGCTGGCTGCCCGGTCGTAGTGAAGGGCCACTCAGCGCACCCAGGCACTTCGGAGCTTGTCGGGCAGGCGATCCAAAAAGCTGTAAAAGCCTGTAATTTACCGGAAGGCGTGTTCTCACTGCTTTTTGGTGCCGGTAACGAAATCGGCCAAGCGCTAGTTGACGATCCGCGCATTCAAGCCGTTGGTTTCACCGGCTCGCGCAGTGGTGGTATGGCGCTAATGAAAACGGCGCAAGCACGGCCCCAGCCGATCCCGGTCTACGCTGAGATGAGCAGCATTAACCCTGTTTTCTTACTACCGGCGGCGCTAAAAGCCCGCGGTAAAGAGCTAGGTGAGGCGTTTGTCGGTTCGCTCAATATGGGCGCGGGCCAGTTCTGCACCAACCCCGGTCTGGTGATCGCGGTAAAAGGCCCTGAATTGGACGCCTTCATTGAGGCTGCACGTGGTGCAGTGGAAGCTAGCGGTGCGCAAACCATGCTGTCGCCGGGTATCCACCGTGCCTATCAAGAGGGCGTGACCAGCCTAAGCGACGCAGCCGAGGCACGTGAAATCGCCCGAGGCCAAACCGGCAGCGAGTATCAGTGCCAAACGGGCCTGTTTGCTGCATCAGCGAGCGATTTCCTCGCATCAAACGCGCTGCAAGCGGAAGTGTTTGGGGCCACCTCGCTGGTGGTTGAGTGCGAAGATGCGTCGGAAGTTAAACGCGTGGCTGAACAGCTGGAAGGCCAGCTCACCGCCACACTGCATATGGACGATGCCGACCTGGATGCCGCTAAAGCGCTGCTGCCCACCCTTGAGCGTAAAGCAGGACGTATTCTCGCCAATGGTTGGCCTACCGGTGTCGAGGTTTGTCACGCCATGGTGCACGGCGGGCCGTTCCCGGCGACGTCTGATTCGCGTACGACCTCAGTCGGTTCAGCGGCTATTCATCGCTTCTTACGGCCGGTTTGTTACCAGTCCCTGCCTGAAGGCTTGCTTCCCGATGCGCTTAAAGAGGGCAACCCGCTTAAAGTATCGCGGTTAGTTGACGGAAAACGCGAACTTTAAAAGTAACTGCCACTATTGCAGTCAAAAAGCAGGCAATGATTGCCTGCTTTTTTTAGTGCGGTTTTAAAGACAGATTTAAGAAAATAATCAATAAGAAGAGTGAGTTAGGTGATTCTATGAGTGATAATATTACTATTTCTCTACAACAAGCCGAAGCGTTGAGTCACAAGGTGCTCACCCATAATGGCTTTAGCCAGCCCCACGCTGACGCGATTACGCGCAGCGTCATGGCGGCCCAGCGAGATGAATGCCATTCCCACGGTTTATACCGGCTGATTGGCTGTGTCCAAACCGCCTTGAACGGCGGAGTTGATACCCAAGCCGAGCCGACCATCACTGACCAAGCCACAAGTGTCGTCAAGGTTAATGCCAATAAGGGCTGCTCGCTGCTGTCGTTTGAAATGGGTAAGCCGCATTTGGTTGAGAAAGCTAAACGCAGTGGAATTGCGGCGCTGGCGATTAACAACAGCTTTCACTTCTCCGCCCTGTGGCCCGAAGTGGAAGCGCTTTCAGCAGAAGGGCTGGTAGCGTTGGCCATGACACCCAGCCACGCCTTTGTGGCTCCGGCGGGTGGTACTTCGCCGCTTTTTGGCACCAACCCCATCGCTTTCTCTTGGCCCCGTCCAGGGAATACGCCCTATACGTTTGACTTTGCCACCAGCGTGGTCGCCCGTGGCGAGATAGAGCTACATCGGCGAGCGGGTAAGTCGATCCCCGAGGGGTGGGCGATCGATAGTGAGGGGAACTCGACGACTGACCCGGTGGCCGCACTCGCTGGCGCGATGTTGCCCTTTGGCAGTTATAAAGGCTCGGCGCTTTCCACCATGGTGGAGCTGTTGGCGGGCCCACTGATTGGCGACCTGCTAGGCCATGAAACCCAAGCAGCGAATGCAGAGAAAACCGGCAAGCCTTTTCATGGCGAACTAATTATCGCGATGTCGCCTGAGGCTTTTCTAGGTAAGGACGCAGCGAGCCATCTCAAACACGCTGAAGCCCTTTTCGAAGGCATTCTGGTCCAAGGTGCGCGCTTGCCTTCCCAGCGCCGCTTTGAGGCAAGAGCGCGAAGCCAAGTCGATGGCCTTACTCTCCCCAAAGCGCTGTATGACGAGCTCAACGCACTGACTGTTCAATAACGGCGTTACCCATAATGGGATGAAGCAATCATGCTTGAAATATTAGCCATCACCACGCCGATCTTTTTAATTATCGGAATGGGCTTTGTGGCTATGCGCTTGAGGATCGTTAGCCGCGAGCAGATGCAGGGTGTCGGCAGCTTCGTGATGTACTTTGCGCTACCTGCGTTAGTGATCCGTGCCCTGACGCAAAACCCGCTTGAGGAGGTATTTAACGTCGATTATTTATTGGCCTATGGATTAGGGTCGGCGATCATCTTCTCACTGGCTTTAGGGCTAGCTGTTTTTATCAAGAAAAAAACCCTGCAAAACGGCGCTATGTTTGCCCTGGGGATGTCGGCCTCCAATAGTGCCTTCACCGGCTATCCCGTTGCGGCAATGGTGTTAGGGCCGCCGGCGGTTACGTTTATGACGTTAAGTATGATTATTGAGAATCTGCTGATCATACCCGCCGCGTTGATACTGGCAGAGATGGGACGACAGTCGGGGGGCGGACTTGCTTGCACGCTTAAGCAGACGGCGAGTCGGCTGATAAGAAATCCTGTCTTGATGGCCATTTTTATAGGCGTAGTGATCGCCTTATCGGGGTTTAGCTTGCCAGGCCCAGTGACCAAGGCGATTGATATGGTGGCTAACGCGGCTGGCCCGGCGGCACTTTTTGTTATCGGGGGAGCAATCTATGGTCTCCATGTACGTGGTGTGGTCATGGATGTCAGCCAAATTGTGGTGGGTAAACTCATTCTCCATCCGTTGGCCATCGTGTTGGCTTTTTTAATCATGCCTACGTCAGATCCACTGCTGCTTGCGGGAGCGATTCTTTTCGCTGCCGCACCCATGGCGAGTATCTATCCACTGTTAGGCCAGCGTTACGGCATGGCAGACGTTGCCGCAGGCGCCTTAATGGCCGCTACCCTGGCGTCTTTTGTGACGTTCAGTGTGGTGATTGGGCTGATGCGTTATTTCGGGGTGCTCGTTTAGTAGTCTTTTTTTACGCTTTTTGCTGGGGGTGTTCAAAAACTGTCTAGACTCGTTGAGTGGGCTTCACTATTGCAAGCCAACTCAGCCTATAGGGATAGGGTACTTTTCTGGGCTTTCTAGCAGCCTGGGTGCGAACAAAAACAAACTGGAGAGCATTCCCATGGAGACCCTCGAATTACTCATTGCCCCACTACGCGATGGTCTTTATACCATCATGATGCCCGTCAGTAACTTTATCTGGAGTTACATACTTGTCTATCTGCTGCTAGGCGCTGGCTTGCTGTTTACCATCATGACCCGGGGTATGCAGTTTCGCCTTTTCAGGCATATGGCCTATGTTACCTTCACCGCCCGTGGTGCTGGGGATGGCATCAGCGGCTTTCAGGCGTTTGCTACGTCGATGGCGGCGCGGGTTGGTACCGGTAATTTAGCGGGGGTGGCCTTGGCGCTTTGGGTTGGTGGGCCGGGGGCGATTTTCTGGATGTGGGTGACCGCGTTGCTTGGGTTTGCCACCGCTTTTATCGAATCGACTCTGGCCCAGGTCTATAAGCATCGCAATGAGGATGGCGTATTTCGCGGCGGACCTGCCTACTACATCGAGCGTTGTCTGGGATGGCGTTGGCTAGGTGCGCTGTTCGCGGTGTTTCTGATTATTGCTTACGGCTTAGCGTTTAACGCCGCGCAATCAAATACCATTGCGCAAGGCATGAACGGCGCCTTTGGAATACCCAATTGGCTCACCGGCGTGGTGATTGCCATCCTGGCAGGCTTGGTCATTTATGGCGGCCTCAAATCGGTGGCGCGCACCGCCGAGAAGATCGTCCCGGCAATGGCGATTGCGTATCTGCTAGTCGCGCTATGGATTCTGGTAAATAACCTTTCTGCCGTACCCGATATGCTCTCGCTGATAGTGATGAGTGCCTTTGGCCTAGGCCCTGCGGTGGGTGGTGCTGCGGGCTACGCGATTAAAGCGGCGATGGAAAATGGTGTCAAGCGCGGCCTGTTCTCCAACGAAGCGGGCATGGGCTCAACCCCTAATGCGGCCGCTCAGGCGACGGTTAAGCACCCTGCGGCCCAGGGGCTGGTGCAATCCTTTGGAGTGTTCGTTGATACCATTGTGATCTGTAGCTGCACGGCGGTGGTGATTCTGCTCTCCGGTGTTTATGAGCGACTGATGTCGGAGTCTCCAGGAGACAGCATCGAAGGCATTCAGCTTACTCAAGATGCCATGGTCGACCACTTAGGCGGCTTTGGGGAGATATTTATCGCTTTGGCGATTCTGTTTTTTGCTTTCACCTCTATTTTGGCCAACTTTTCATTCTCATCGGTGAATATTGAATTTCTATTCCGCCGCCACGCCGCAAAGGCGGTAAGCGTGTTCAAGGTAATTATTATCGCCATGGTGCTGCTGGGTTCCGTCGCTGAACTGAGCGTGGTCTGGGACTTTGCCGACCTGGCCATGGGGCTAATGGCAACCACTAACCTGTTTGCCATTCTGATCATGGGGCCGATTGCCGTCGGCGTGCTAAAAGATTATGAGCGTCAGCGCCGCGAGGGTATTAAAGAGCCAATATTTGACCCGGTCATTCTTAAACGCCCTGAACTGGTGGATGCGGATGTATGGCCAGTGAAAGAGTCAAAAGAAGTAAAGGAAGGGTCGGTATTTAACGCCCTGCTTCAATAAACGCCTTCGCTCTGGGATCCTGCATATAGGCAACGTTGAGCCGCAGCCAGGGCGTCGGCTGATTATCAACGAAAAATAAGTGCCCCGGCGATAGGGTAATTTCCCAGCGGTTGGCCAGTTCGCTCAGTGTTTCAGGCGTTATGGCCGTCGGTGGTTTTGCCCACACAAACATCCCGCCAGCCGGTTGGGTATATACCTCCCAGCCAGCATTGTTAAGCATCGTTAGTGCCATCGCCATTTGATTGGCCAGTTTGATGCGCAGCCGCTCGGTGAGCTTCCTATAGCTGCCGTTTTGCAGCATGACGGTGACCACCTGCTCGGCAAACCGTGAAGCCGAAATGCTGGTCAACATCTTGATATCCACTAAGCGCTGCACCAACGTTGTTGGCGCGGCGATAAAACCGACTCGCAGTGAGGAGGAGAGGCTTTTCGAAAAGCTGCCTAGATAAAACACCCGATTTAAGCCATCTAGTGTTGCCAGGCGCGTGGTGGGGGTGTGCTGAAAATCCGCGTAGATATCGTCTTCAATAATCTGAAAATCGTGCTGTTCGGCTAACTGTAAAACCCGGTGCGCAATCGCCGCGGTGAGCGTGCTGCCCGTAGGGTTATGAAACACGCTGTTGATATACAACAGCTTAGGGCGGTACTGGGCTAGCAACGCCTCCAGGCGCTCAATATCCGGCCCGTCCGCCAGACGCGGCACGCCAATCACGCGAATGCGCTGCAAGTGCAGCAGGCCAAACAGATTGTAATAGCCCGGCGTCTCTACAAATACCACGTCGCCGGGCTCAAGCAGCATTCTTACCAGCAAATCCAACGAATGGCTGCCGCCGCCGGTCATCACGATCTGCTGGGCGTCAGCGGTAATCGCCAGTGGGCGCAAGCGTTCCTGGATCAAACCGCGCAACTCCTGGGGCCCTTGAGGGGTGCTGTACTCGAAGATTCCCGAACGGCTTTTACGTGCCACTTGGCGAATGGCGTGGGTGAGATCGTCGCCTTCGCGCCAATCACTGGGCAGCCAGCCGCAGCCGAGTTTTAGCGTGTGCTCATTCGCACTAAAAAGCCCCCACAGCCCGTTGGTGACCTCTTCCAAGCCGTTCGCTGTGGTCGGTGGTGACACCAGCGCTGCCGCGTTATCCGCGACGTAAAACCCTGAGCCCGGTTGTGAGCGCACTAATCCAGATGCCACAAGTCGTTCGTAGGCTTCAATCACTGTGTTACGGCTGATGTGATGGGTGGCCGCTAAATGGCGAATAGAGGGCAACCGGCGGCCACCACCGGCACCGTGTGCTGCAATCCAAGTACGAATGCCCGCTTCGAGCTGCTGCGCGATGGGAGTTGCAGAGTGCCGATTAACCTCTAGCTGCATAACATGCCTTGTCGTTTCAACTGTTCGCTAAAAGGGCGGAACAGTGTCTGAAAAGTGGTGGTGAAGTGTACCTTACCGCTGCCCGGTAAGCGTGCGAGCTTAGCGATTCAACGACTCGCTTATTTAGGACTTTGCTATGAGCCGCGCTGCGACTGCAACGATCAATACAAAAAGTGCCGCCTGTCTGGCCTTTGCGCTATGTACCATTACCACGGCGGTTAACTTACAGGCCCCGCTTTACGATGCGCTGGCGGCGCGGGATGGCTTGGGCGTTGGGGCCACCACCATCGCTTTCGCCTGCTATGTGTTGGGCATTGTGCCGGTGCTGCTGGGGTTGAATGGTCTGGCTGATCGGGTAGGGCACAAGCCGCTAATCGTTACTGCGCTACTGCTATGCCTCTTGGCCACCGCAATGACCTTGATAGCACCCGGTTTGCTGGCGCTGGGGGTTGCTCGCTTTTTGCTGGGTATCAGCACCGGGTTAACCTCCTCGGTGGCGCCCGCTTATATGCACATGCTGTTGGGTGGGCAGGATAACCGTGTGGCGACCAGCTATGTCACCGCCAGTACCGCGCTGGGGTTTGGCCTGGGGGCGGCGGTCACTAGCCTGTTTGTTTTCCATACTCCCAGCGTATCGCCTCCCAGCCTGTGGCTTTATCTCGCTATCGCTGTGCTGGCGCTAGTGGTGGTCACCACGCTTAAGGATCGCGCACCGAGTGCTGTTAAAAGCCCAATGCTACGCCTTCCCCGTTATCCCAAGGGGGCGCTCTCTTATGGACTGGCGATTTTACTCGCCTGGGCCACGGTGGGGCTGGTCATTGCGATTCTACCTTCGGCATTAAACCAACACGGTTTATCCGCCTGGAGCGGCTTCGCTACCTTCGGTATTTGCAGCTGCGGGGTGCTGTTTCAGCCTTGGGCGAGAAAGCTTGAGCCAGCTACCGCGACTCAGCTGGGGCTGGTGATTCTGCCGATTGCCTATGCACTGATCGCCTGGGGCGCCGTTCAAGGAAATCTCGCAGCAGTGCTGCTGGGCACGGTGGCTGCCAGCAGCGCCTGCTATGGGTTTATCTACCTGGGGGGATTAAGCGGTGTGTTGGCGATAGCGGACGCGTCGACGAGCCAACAAGCCAGCGCGGGTTACTTTTTGATGGCCTACTTGGGCTTTAGTATCCCGGTGATTACCACCGGGGTACTGATTGATGCCGTGGGGCATACCTTGGCGTTAGCGTTATTTGGCCTCGCGCTACTGGGCGGCGCACTCGCCACGCTCGTTCTATTGCGCAAGGCGCGTTAGGAAAACACTGGCTTTCAAGCTGTCATGATCAGTGCTTCTCAACCAACAGTCCGCAGGAGGGCGCCGCCCAGCGGGTATTGGTGGTAAATACCACATCACATACGACGGGGGAGTAGTAGCGGCGGACTTCGTCGTCGATTCTTACCCGCAGCAAATCCTGGCTGGCGACCGAAACGTCGGATGCCTCGGGCAGCACCACATGCACGATCACATACAGCAGGCGCCCAGGGCGCACCATACGTACGCGCACTTCTTGGGTGTCGGTGTCCGCCAGAGCGTTTGCCACGGCCTGGCGAACAGGGGCCGCGATAGCCTCTTCCGGGGTTTTGTTGAGCAGTTCCTTTAACGCTTGGGAGGCCATCCGCACCGGCACGCCCAAACAAAGCACCACCACCGCAATCACCAACACCGAGTCCACGTAGGGCAGAATCGTCTGCCAGCCCAAGCGCTCAAACAGCATCACTAGGCAGAAGGCGGCTAGCACAGCAGCTGAGATAACGCTGTTGACTAACCAGTTGAGTTTGTCTGCCGCTACCAAGGGACTGCTCACATGGCGCTGGCTGCGGTGCATCACCCAGGCGGTTAGCGAACAGGCCGCGGTGGCGAAAAGGGCATACAGCACCGCCAAGCCCGCCGCGATCTCACGGCCGCCGGTGAGTAGTGCCGCAATGGCATCCACCAAGGCAAAAATAGACACGCCTAAGATTAGAAGGCCTTTGCACAGATTGACCAGCGATTCAAAGTAGCTATAGCCGAAGGGGTAGGATTCGCTATCGGGGCGGCTGGCTAACTTGCTTACCTTGATGGTCACCAGGGCAACGCCGAAGTAGATCAGATTGAACAGCCCATCCAGCAGGATCGCTTGGGAGTTAGACGCCAGTGTGGCCACGATGCCTGCACATCCAATCAGCAGTGCCATAAAGGCTGAAAACGCTAAAGTGCTCGATTCTGTCTTCACAAAGGTTTCTTCCAGTGTACATAGTCAAAATAGCCAATAAGCATAGCAACTTTGTTAGCGAATTATCGAATCCCGACGTTTACGCACTTTTGGAAAGCATCGTAAGTTCTACTAGCCTAATGGGGCGTTTGTTTAATTCACGTTAAGCCAAACAGGAGGGTGAGACGATGCCAATGCTGAGTGTAGGAACGGAACAGGGCACGCCGGTAGAGCTCTATTACGAAGTGCGCGGGGCGGGTAAGCCCGTGGTGCTGATTCACGGCTGGCCGCTAAGTGGCCGCTCGTGGGAAAAGCAGGTGCCTGCGTTAGTCGAGGCGGGATACAAGGTGATTACCTATGATCGCCGGGGCTTTGGCGAGTCAACCCAGGCCGATGGCGGCTACGACTACGACACCCTAGCGTCAGACCTCAAGAAATTGATTGAGGCGCTGGATTTGCACGATGCCACCCTGGTGGGCTTTTCAATGGGCGGAGGTGAAGTAGCCCGCTATCTTTCCAGCTACGGCACGGCGCGTGTTCATAAAACCGTTTTCGCCGCGGCGGTGCCGCCTTACCTGTATAAAGCTGATGATAATCCTGAAGGTGGTCTTGATAATGCCACCATCAATCAGTTCCTTGAGGGGGTAAAAGACGACCGCCTTGCCTTCCTGGAAGAGTTTACCAAGAGCTTCTTTACGGCAGGTGAACGCAGCGACTTAGTTAGCGAGCCAAACCGCCAATACCACCGCGATATTGCCGCCTTTGCCTCACCTCAAGCGACCTACGACTGCATCAAGGCGTTTAGCTATACAGATTTTCGCAAAGACCTGCCCAGCATTGATGTGCCTACATTAGTGCTGCACGGGGATTCAGACGGCATCGTACCCTTTGAAGTCAGCGGTAAGCGAGCCCAGGAGCTACTGCCCAATGCGCAAACGCAAGTGATTAAAGGTGGCCCGCATGCTATTAATGTTACACACTCCGATGAATTTAACGCAGCGCTGATTAGGTTTTTAGAAGAATCATAAAAAGGAATTGAGAGTTACCTCAATGGTAACTCTCAATTCCTTAGGAGCTCATCCATCCTCCATCGACGCATAAAATGTGCCCATTGATGTAACGTGAGGCGTTAGATGCTAAAAATACGACTGAACCTTTAAGGTCTTCAGGTGTTCCCCATTCTCCTTGCGGAATTCTTGACGTAATATACTCATAGCGTTTTTTATCTTCTCTAAGAGCTTTAGTGTTATTTGTAATCATATAGCCAGGAGCAATTGCATTCACATTGATACCTTTACTAGCCCACTCATTAGAAAATGATTTTGTTAAGCCTGCGATTGCGTGTTTGCTGGCAGTGTAAGCCGGTACTTTTAAGCCGCCTTGAAAAGTCAGCATTGATGCAATGTTAATGATTTTTCCAGACCCATTCGCTATCATGTGATTACCAATTTCTCGCGTTAGCCGAAAAACTGAGTTTAAATTCACATTAATAACGTCGTCCCAGTCTTCATCAGAAAAATTTTCAGCATTATTTCGTCGAATTATTCCTGCATTATTAACTAGAATATCGATTCTACCTTTTTTGTTTATTGAATCTTGAACGATAGAATTAATTTCAGTTTTCTTAGATAAATCTGCTTGGATTTGATAAAATTCACGCCCCGTTTTTTCTATTTCCTTCATTGTTTCATCTTGATTGCTTCGGGAAGCAATCCCAATAATATCAGCACCTGCTTTGGCTAGCCCAATTGCCATACTTTGACCTAAACCAGTAGAAGAACCTGTTACCACGGCAACTTTGCCTTTCAATGAAAAATAATTGTTCATAAGTTTTCCTTATTTTTTTTGCGTGTAAGTAATAATTTTTTATTTTATCTTAAGTCTTCTATAGGAATAAAATCCATATCCTTAAACGTGTAGTTTTCGCCTGCCATTGCCCAAATAAACGTATAGTTTTTTGTGCCCACGCCAGAGTGAATCGACCAAGGCGGTGATATGATAGCTTGCTGGTTTTTTATAAGTAAGTGGCGAGTTTCTTCTGGTTTTCCCATAAAATGAAATACTCTTGACTCTTCATCCATATCAAAATAAAGATAAATTTCTGACCGTCGATCATGGACATGGGCAGGCATTGTGTTCCACATATTATTTGGCTCAAGTAAGGTCATTCCCATCATTAATTGACAGCTTTGAATGCCTTCGCCATGAATATATTTGTAAATAGTACGATTGTTAGATTCAATGTCAGAACCTAACTTGGTAGGAACTGCATCCTTTATAGCTAAAACCTTTGTCGGATACTCTTTATGAGCGTTGGCAGAGACAAAGTAAAATATTGCAGGATCGGATAAGTCATTACTGTGAAAAATTATTTCTTTATTTCCTAAGCCAATGTATAGACAGTCGCGTTTGTTTAACGAATAGGCTTTTCCATCTACAGTGATTTTTCCTGTTGAACCAATGTTAACGATACCGATCTCACGGCGTTCTAAAAAAAACTCGGTACGCAAAATATCACCAGCATCCAACTTAATTGTTTTTTTAAGTGGAATGGTACCGCCCACAATTAAGCGATCATAATGTGAATAAACCATGCTTAATTCATCGCTTTTAAAAAGCGATTCAATCAAGAAATGATTTCGTAAAGATTCAGTTGTATAGTTTTTTACATCTTCAGGATTGGATTCATGCCTAATTCTCATTTTACTTCCTCTTTTGGTTTTTATTCATTGTCGAAATAGTCAGCGTAATCAGTATAAACCTTGTCTCCCAGTCGCGAGAGTCCACTATTTAAATGGCTAGTAAAAGCTTTTTCAATTTGCTCATAATCACTATTTTTTATTATTTCAACAATGCTGCAGTGGTCGTCATAAATAGATTTAAAGTTTTTTATAGCAACAATGTCTAGCATTCTAAATCTTGTGTAATGCACTTGTAATTTTTGAATTTGCTCCCATATTTTAATTTTATTAGTCGCATTAAACCAGATGGCATGAAATTCACCATCTAATTTGTAGAAATCTTCTGCAGTGAAGTCAGTTTCAAGTAAGGAAGCCTGTTTCTGAAGGCTTGATTCGAGCTTATATATTTTTTCAGCATCTATATGTTTAATGAAATCAGTTATGACCGATATTTCTAGTACTTTTCTCATGTATATAAATTGCTTAATAGTGTCCATAGATAGCAATGTGACATAATTCGCTTTATAAGGAATGCTGATGACTAAGCCATCGTTTTTTAATCGTTGTAGCACGTCACGACTTGGAGTTCTTGAAATATTATACTTTTCACAAATATCTTGCTCAGTGATAACTTGTCCTGGCTTCATTGTTAAATTAAGTATGTCTTTTGATACTCGTCGATATGCTTCTTCTGGTTTTGTGGCAGTTTCATAACTTTTATAGATTGACATATGTTGCTCCTTTAAATTCTAAAAACACATTTAGATAGATGTAAACTAGTATCTGTTAGTTTTTAGTATTTTTTTTGAAATTTTTTGACAATTTTAAATTCCGGATAATAGGGATTAACGTTGTTAGTGCTACTAATATGATGAAAAAAACTGAAATTGGTCTTGTGAAGAATATTGAAAAATCTCCACTAGATAATATTAATGACTGCCTTAAAGACTCTTCGACTTTAGGTCCTAAAATTAAAGCTATAACCATAGGGGCAGGTGGGTATCCATTTTTAAGCATTAAATAGCCAATAACACCAAAAAATAAACTTACTCCAACACCAGTTAAAGTGCCTGTTATCGCATACCCGCCAATTATACAAAAAGCCAGTACGACAGGGTATAGTATTGAATTAGGTATTTTAAGTAAACTTATAGCCCATTTAGAAGCTATGGAGCCTAAAAATAACATAATTATATTTACAATAAAAAAGCCTAAGAAAACAGTGTAAATTAGCTCCCCTTGAAATCTAAATAAATCCGGACCCGGCGTTAAGCCATGAATCATCAGAGCCCCCAGAAATATAGCAGCTGAGGAAGTTCCAGGAATACCGAGCGTAAAAGTTGGTATTAAAGAGCCGCCGGTAATTCCATTGTTGGAAGACTCAGAAGCCATTAGTCCTTCATAACTACCTTTGCCAAATAATTCGGGATTTTTAGAGGCTCGTTTTGCTTCATCATAGGCAATAAATGAAGCTACACTGCCACCGGTTCCTGGAATAGCCCCTACGCCAACACCGATTAAAGAAGATTTCATTAAAAGCATTTTGTGCTTTAATAAAAGCCTCCATGATACTTCATTTATTTTTGATGAAGACTCAGGTATTTCCGGAATAAATATTTTGTTGCGTTTTTCAATTTGATGAAAAACTTCCGCTATTGCAAATAAACCGATGCATGCGGGAATAACACCTAAGCCAGCATTTAAAAAATTCATTCCAAAACTGAAGCGAGGTACGCCTGAGATAAGATCAATTCCTACGGTTGCGAATAACAAACCGGCTGCAGCTGATATCAATCCTTTGATAGGAGAGCTACCGCTAACTCTTGCTATAACAGTTAATCCCAAAAATGTTAGTGCAAACATCTCGGGAGGACCGAATTTCAAAGCTATTTTGGCTAACTGTGGAGAAAGCAATATTAGAAAAACGCCACTTATTAAACCACCTATCACAGAAGCATATAATGCTAAACGTAGTGCATCTGGAGCTTTTCCTTGGTTTGTTAGTGGATAGCCATCCCAAGCCGTAGTAACTGAAGAGGGCGTGCCTGGAGTGTTTATTAATATAGCAGTGATCGCTCCAGCATATGTTCCTGCGCAATAAACTCCTGTGAGAAGTATAATGCCAGACAAGGAGTCCAAGCCAAAAGTAAACGGAAGCACAAGCGCAACACCTAATGTAACGGTTAATCCTGGCATCGCTCCAATAAAAAGACCAATTGCAACTCCTGTGCACATAAGCAAGAGCATATCTAATGCAAACAGTTGGGTCATGCCATGTAAAAGATAATCTAATAACATGATGGAAACCTCTTAATTAAAAAAAGATACCAGTGGGTAGTGTCCGTCCTAGAAACGTTGTAAATATATAATTCAATAGCACACTAGTGATTACTGGTACCAAAATAAGCTGCAATATCTTCCTGTTTCCCATTACCATCATTACAAAGGCTAGAAGAATAATCATTGAAATTATAAATCCTATAATTGGTACAAGTAGGATCCATAATACAATGCTGAGAAAGGTAATGCAGACTCTTAGCATGTTTAAGTATTGAGGTTTTTTATTGGCATTGCTTTCTTTTGTTTTTTTTCTATTTATAAGTATTATCTCTAGTAAGCTTAGAAAGATAATGCTAAAAGATAAAAGGTAGGGCAGCGTTCGCGCATCTACACCAGAAAGATTACTCCCTCGCATATGACTTAAATCTATCTGAAACGGCACTAAAATAAATATCGCCAGTCCTATCAAGGCAGTGCATATGCTTGGAGCATATTTATAAAGAATAACGAGCATATTATTCACCGTTTATAATTATTAATATTTATATGGGAGGTTTGAATTGATATTCAAACCTCCCATTGAGCATGACTAGTTAATAAGCTGGTTGAATAATTCGTAATCTCTTCTGTTTTTTGCCATAATTTCTTCGCCATCTCTAACGATTAATTGCTGCCCTCTTTGATCAACAAATGTTTTAAATTCTTCGCTATTCGCTGCTTCCATTACTGCAGATTCAAGCGTGGTAACAATTTCATCTGATACACCGCTGGGAGCAAGCACGAAAAACTCGACTCCAAGAGAAATATCATAACCTTTTTCTTTAAATGTCGGTACATCTGGAAGGTGGTCTAAGCGCTCATCGGCAGCAGCTGCTAAAACCCTAATTTCACCTGAGTTAATATATGGCATCATTGCGCCAGCCGTTCCACCTATTGCATCTACATGACCTCCTAATAAGGCTGTAATTGCGGCCGCACCGCCATCAAAAGGAATATCTCTAGATTCTAAATCAGTTTGGTCAAAAAATGATTCTAAGAATATTTGTGCAACTCCGCCAACACCCGAATGTCCACGATTAATGACAGTATCTGTATTCTCCTCTTTGAGCAGATCATCTAAAGTTTCCCAGGATGAATCAGCACGTACAGCTAATACGCTTGCATCATATGAAACCCCCGCGATGCCTTTAAAGTCATCCAGGCTATATGCCACACTTCTTAAGTTTGGTTGAACGGCGATGGGATCAGTAGGAGCGAAAAAGATCGTGTAGCCATCTGGTTTGGCAGTTGAAGCAATCGTTGAGCCGATTGTACCGGAGGCACCAGAAATATTTTCAACATTAAACGGTTGATTTAATATCTCTCCAACTTCTTTCATTAGAACTCGTGAAGTCAAATCATTTGAGCCACCAGCTCCATAAGCTACGATTACCTTAACAGGGCGATCTGGATAGGCCTCCTCTGCATTAGATTTTTCCGAGTAACCAGTTAATAAAAAGCTTGAGCTAATTGCTACGCTTAATAAAGCAATTGATTTTTTGTTCATTGTTTATTCCTCATTTTTTTGCTTGTTTTATTTGATGCTAGTTATTGAAAATATTGTTTATATTTTTAATTACCATTGTATACAACGTATACAATGCCTATAGACACTATAGATCACAATTTCAGGAAAAAGCAATATTTTTAAGAATTAGGTTGTTTTTTGTTAGGAAGGCCTGCTTTAAATGCTGTAAATTGTTGTTTTTATATATAAATTAAAAAATGAAGGTTTTTGGATCAATAGCGTTGATGGGAAAGATTAGGGCGGCATTGAAGCCACCCATTTCAATCCGAGTAGAGTGTCACCCCTCAACCCATACCTCATCGCCTTTAAACTCGATTTTCCAGGTGCGCAGCTTGACGTTCTCATCCTCCAGGCACTGCCCATCTTCCAAGCGGAAGTGCTGCTTGTAGATAGGCGAAGCGACCACTGGAGCGCCTTTAAGGTCGCCGACAATGCCTCGGGCGATGACGTTGGCGTTCGAGAAAGGGTCATGATGATCGAGAGCATAGAGTTCATCACCCTGTCCTCGCAGCCCGGGCAAGTAGAAAATAGCGACCTGGGCGGGGCCGTCGGCGGTTTCCAGCCAAGCGGCGATGCCAGAGAAAGCTACCAGATCATCTTTAGTACAGGCTTTTTGCCATGCCTTGCTGTTTTGAACATCCGCCATATCTATCTCTTTTTTCAGTGCCGTTGCGGTCATGGGTTGCCTCGTTTTTATTCAGTGTCAGTGTCGTTGTTAGTGTCAGGGCCCAGCGTCGCTTAAGCAGGCCGTAGCTGGCCGCGCTCGGAGGTCATAATGATCGAAGGATCCGGGCGGTCGTCGTTAACGAAGCTGCGGAAGCGCTTGAGCTTTTCCGGGTCGCTAATCGCATCGGCCCATTCGCACTGGTAGGTATCCACCACGGTTTGCATTTGGCGCTCAAGCTCGGCGTTGATGCCTAAGCTGTCTTCCAGAATCACCTCTTTGAGGTACTCCAGGCCGCCGTCGAGATTTTCCCGCCATACCGAGGTGCGCTGGAGCCGGTCGGCCGTGCGCACGTAGAACATCAGGAAGCGGTCAATGGTGCGGTAGAGCTGCTCGTCGTCGAGATCGGTGGCGAACAGTTCGGCGTGGCGGGGGCGCATGCCGCCGTTACCGCAAACGTAGAGGTTCCAGCCGTTTTCGGTGGCGATAATGCCGATATCCTTGCTCTGGGCCTCGGCGCACTCCCGGGTGCATCCGGAAACACCGAATTTAATTTTGTGCGGTGAGCGCAGGCCCTTGTAGCGGTTCTCTAACCAGATCGCCATGCCGACGCTGTCCTGCACGCCGTAGCGGCACCAGGTGCTGCCCACGCAGGATTTCACCGTGCGCAGGGATTTACCGTAGGCGTGGCCGGTCTCGAAACCTGCAGCAATCAACTCGCCCCAGATATCCGGCAGGTCTTCCAGGCGAGCGCCGAACAGGTCGATGCGCTGGCCGCCGGTGACTTTGGAGTAGAGGTTGTATTTTTTGGCTACCTCACCCAGCACGATCAGCTTGTCTGGGGTGATCTCACCACCGGCCACACGCGGCACTACCGAGTAGGTGCCGTTCTTCTGCATGTTGGCCATAAAGGTGTCGTTAGTATCCTGCAAGGGGATATGTGCCGCGTCGGTGATCGGCTCATTGAAGCAGGAGGCCAGAATGGACGCCACGGCGGGTTTGCAGATATCGCAGCCCAGGCAATGGGTGTCCTGGTTACCGTGTTTGGCGATCAATTCACTAAAGGTTTTGATGCCTTCCACGCGGACGATGTCGTAAAGCTCCTGGCGGGTATGGGCAAAGTGCTCGCAAATCGATTTGTCGACTTCGACGCCGCGGGCTTCCAGCTCATGGTCGACCACGCTTTTGAGTAGCGCAGTACAGCCACCGCAGCCGGTACTGGCTTTGGTATCGCCTTTCACCCCGCCTAAATCGATCGCACCCGCATCAATGGAGGCGCAAATATCGCCCTTTGAGACGTTATGGCAGGAGCAGATGGTGGCGGTCTCTGGCAGTGATCCAGGGCCAAGCGTGGGCGCTGCGCCGCTGCTTTGGGGCAGTATCAGCGAGGCGGGTTCATCGGGCAGTTCAATGCCGTTGGAGTAGTACTGCAAGAGGGTATCGTAAACGCCGTTATTGCCCACCAGCATGGCGCCGAGCAGCTTTTTACCGTCGCTGGAGACCACCAACTTACGGTACTCCTGCTTGATCGGATCCAGGTAGCGGAACATCCGCGCGCCGGGGTTCTGGTTGCCATGGGCGTCCCCGATTGACCCCACATCCACGCCGAGCAGTTTGAGCTTGGTGCTCATGTCGGCGCCGCCAAACTGGGTGTCGCCATCGGTTAGCGTCGAAAGCGCGGTTTTAGCCATTTGATAGCCGGGGGCCACCAGGCCGAAGATACTCTGGTTCCACAGCGCCACCTCGCCAATCGCCAGGATAGCCGGGTCGCTGGTCAGGCACTGGTTATCCACCACCACGCCGCCGCGTACGCCAATCTCCAGGCCGCAGTCTCGGGCTAACTGGTCGCGGGGGCGGATGCCTGCGGAGAACACGATCAGGTCGGTTTCCAGCACTTTGTCGTCTTGGAAGACCATGCGGTGGCGGCTGGCTTCGCCATCCTCAATACGTTGGGTGGCTCGCTCCAGGAGGACTTGTACGCCCAGTGCTTCGATTTTTTCGCGCAGTAGCTCGCCGCCTTCGTTATCCACCTGCATGGGCATCAAGCGTGAGGCGAATTCCACCACCGCCGTATCCAGATTCAAGCCGCGCAGGGCGTTAGCCGCTTCCAAACCAAGCAGGCCGCCACCCACCACTACGCCGGTGGTCGCGTTTTCGGCAGCCGCTTGGATGGCGTCTAGGTCGTCCAGAGTGCGGTACACCAAGCAGCCATCGCGGTCGTTGCCGGGAATCGGCGGCACAAAGGGGAAAGAGCCGGTGGCCAGCACGATGCGGTCATAGGGGTAACGGCCCTGGTCGGTGACCACTTCTTGCTGGTCGCGGTCGATTTCAATCACGGCTTCGCCGGTGCGTAGTTCCACACCACTAACGGCGTAGTAATCTGCCTCGCAAAGCGCTAACGAGTTTGCATCGCGGCCGCTGAAGTATTCGGATAGGTGCACCCGGTCATAGGCGCGGTGGCGCTCTTCGCCAAACACGGTGACTTGATAACGCTCAAGGCCGCCGTTATCGACCAACTGCTCGACCAAATGGTGGCCGACCATGCCGTTACCAATAATAATAAGCTTCTGTTGGGTAGACATCTAAGCCGCCTCCGACGTTGTATGAGAAGAGTGTTTTGAAGAACCAGGGGTATGTTGAGACGCCGCTTCGCGTAGCACATCGACATCCGCCGCACCAAACAGCAGGGCTTGGCGGTAAGCGTTAAGGTCGGTGCCAGCAAGCGCCTGCTCGAAGTACCAGGGGCCCTGGCTGGTATCGCCGTAGAGCACCGCGCCTTCAATCTGGCCGTTGCGCAAGAGCAGGCGGCGGTAGTCGCCGCGCTCAAGGTCGTGGTAACTCAATACGTCATGCTCGGCGCTGGCCTCGGTGGGGCCAAAGGCATAGAGCGCTACGCCGCTGATTTTAAGTTTGGTGGCGCTGGGGGCATCTGCGTAGCCTTGGGTGGCCGCGCCGCACAACGTTGCGACAAGCACTTCTACCTGGCGCCAGATAGGTTCCACCAGGCCGTAGGTAGTACCCTCAAACTGGCAGCACTCGCCAAGGGCGGAGATTGCCGGGTCAGAGGTGGTTAGAAACTCATCTACAACAATGGCGCGCTCGGTGGTCAGGCCCGCTTGGCGGCCCAGCTCTGCATTCGGGGTAATGCCCGCGGCAACGATCACACTGGAGGCCTTCAACTGGCGGCCATCGGCAAGATGCAGCTTGGCGACCCGGCCCTGGTCGTCACCCTCCAACCGGGCTAACTGCGCAGCGGTGATGATGTTCAAGCCGCGTTGCGTGAGGGTGTCTTTAAGCAGATGCGCGGCGGTCGCATCCAACTGGCGGTTCATTAGCCGCTCGCTACGCTGGAGCACGCTAACGTTGATACCACTGCCGCGCTTACGCAGCCCTTCAGCTGCCTCAAGACCCAGCAGGCCGCCACCAATGACGACAGCGTCGCCGCCGCTGTGAGCTATTGCCTCAAGTGCTGCGGCGTCTTTTAGGTCGCGAAAGCCGTGTACGCCCTCAAGCTCAATGCCGGGAACGTCGGGCAGCGCTGGGCGCGAGCCGGTGGCGATGACCAAATGATCGTAATCAAACGACTGGCTGCTATCGGTAGTCAAGGTGTGGCGTTCGCGGTCAAGTGTTTCGACCTTTTCGCCCAGTATCAGGGTGATGCCTTGATCGGCGTACCATGCGGTATCGCGCAGGGTAAGCGCGTCTTGCTGCATCTCACCGGCCAGCAGTGGTGAGAGCAGAATACGGTTATAGGCAGGGGTTGGCTCGGCGCCAATCACCGTGATGCGCTGGGGGCGTGTGGGCTGTTTGACCAACGCCTCGATGAGACGGTGGCTAGCCATCCCATTGCCAATAATCACTAGATGGTCATTGAAATTATCGTGGGGTGAGCACCGGGAAATGGTTTCCATGGGTGGCTCCTCTTGTCGTTGCGGCTGCTTGAGCACCAAACAAAAAAACGCCCCTGTCTCGCACCTCTTTGCAAAAATTGCAGAAGCGTACGTAACAGGGGCGTCGTTGCCCGGTAGCGTTTTTTAAAAAATGTTTAAAAACGCGCGACAACCGCCATTGGCTGCCAACTGATTAAAAACCTTACCCTGTAACAAGCAAGGAGCTAGCCAATTGGCTGCGTAGCTTATTTTTTTAAGTAACTTCAGATGCTTAGATGTAGATGGTAGATGGGCGCTGTTACGGCTCTTCGGATAGGCTGCACAGTGATGGTGCGAAAAGAGTGGTGGCATGCACTCTCACACACCATTTCGCCCGCGATGAGTGCCAAAACGAGCGCTGCATTACTGATTTTTAATTTTTAACTATTTGTTTTTGATTAGTTAATTTTGAATGAGGTGATTTTAGGCTTGGCTTTTGCAGTTCTACTAAGCAACAAGTGAGTTAACAAAGGATAAGCGCTCATTGCTAGGCGATGGCAGCGAACAAATCCAAAGCCGTTCGAAAAATAAGTAGCCGAATGTGTAGCTGTTTAAATTGTAGTTGTTTGAATTGTAGTTGTTTGATTTAAAGTAGCTGTTTGAATTAAAAAATTGCACCGACGAAGGTGCGCTGCGGCAACGACGTCCAGCCCTCTTCTCTTAATGCGTTTATATAGCGCCTTAGAGAACGGGACTGGGCGTTTTTTTATGCCCGACATTTATATATGTATTTATGGCGTTCAGGTACGACCCGAGGAGTAGCTATGCGAGGGGCAAAAGCAGGGCAGCAGACCAAAACGACCCAGCAAGCCAAAACCACATGCCCTTACTGCGGCGTTGGCTGTGGCGTGACGGCAACCGTTGAAGCGGGCACGCTGAGCGCTGTCGAGGGCGATCGCGAGCATCCGGCCAACTTCGGGCGGCTGTGCGTCAAAGGTTCTGCGCTACACGAAACCCTGGGCGAGCAGGGCCGCCTGACACATCCTCGGATGGATGGTGTAGACGTCTCCTGGGACACTGCGTTGAGTGCCACGGCTGACCGTTTGAATGGCCTACGGGCCGAGCACGGTAACCACAGTGTGGCGGCCTATCTCTCCGGCCAGTTGCTCACCGAAGACTACTACGTGGCCAATAAGCTGTTTAAAGGCTTTTTGGGCACACCTCATTTGGATACTAACTCGCGGCTGTGCATGGCCTCCGCGGTGGCGGGCTACAAGCGCGCCTTCGGTGCCGATGCGGTGCCGTGTAACTACGAGGATTTGGAAGAGGCGGAGCTGATCGTGCTGGTGGGTTCAAACCTAGCCTGGAATCACCCGGTGCTCTACCAGCGCATTAAAGTCGCCAAAGAGCGCAACCCGCTGATGCGTCTAGTAGTGATCGACCCCCGCGTGACCGACAGCTGCGAAATCGCCGACCTCTATCTAGGCATAAAACCGGGCACCGATGCCTATCTGTTTAACGGCCTGTTGGCGTGGATGGCAAAGCGTCGTAAGCTCGATACTCTCTACCTTGAGCGCCACACCGAGGGCTTTGACGAGGCCCTGGAAGCCGCGCAGCAAACGGCGGGCTCGGTGGCAGAGGTAGCGGCGGCCTGTGATGTAGACCCAGAGCGCCTGGAAACCTTCTATTACTGGTTCGCCAGCCAACTGCATGTGGTCACCCTATACTCCCAGGGCGTTAATCAATCCGCCAGCGGTACCGATAAGTGCAACGCGATTATTAACTGCCACCTGGCCGGCGGCAAAATCGGCCTGCCGGGGGCGGGGCCGTTCTCGATTACCGGCCAGCCCAATGCCATGGGGGGCCGTGAAGTGGGCGGGTTGGCTAATCAGTTAGCTGCGCATATGGATTACCACACCCCAGGCGCCCTCGATCTGGTCAGCCGCTTCTGGGCTACCGACAGCCTAGCGCCAGCTCTGCCGGAGGGGCCGGGTTATAAAGCCGTGGAGCTGTTTGAAGCCATTGAACGCGGTGAGATAAAAGCGCTGTGGGTGATGGCGACTAACCCTGCCATCAGCCTGCCCGATGCGGCGCGGGTGCGTGCCGCGCTGGAAAAATGCCCGCTGGTGATCGTTTCCGAGTGCGCGGCTCATACCGATCTACTGCCCTACGCGGATATTGTGCTGCCCGCCTCGGGATGGTCTGAGAAAGATGGCACCGTGACTAACTCCGAGCGGCGCATCTCCCGTCAGCGGGGCATGCTGCCGCCCCCCGGTGAGGCTCGCCACGACTGGTGGATAATGTGCGAAGTGGCGAAACGATTGGGCTTTGCCGAGGCGTTTGACTACACCCACCCCTGGGAAATTTTCGACGAGCACGCCCGGCTCTCCAGGTTTGAAAATAACGGTTCGACTGGCAGCCCAAAACGGTTGTTTGATATTTCGGGTTTGGTGGGCCTGGGCCGGGATGGCTACGACGCCTTGGCCCCCATTCAGTGGCCGGTCACAAAGGCCGCACCCCGCGGCACTGCTCGGCTGTTTGAGAATGGCGAATTTGCCACCTCCAATGGTCGCGCCAAGCTGCTGGCGATCCATCCCCAAGGGCCAGAACAGGCGCTGAGCGCCGTTTACCCGCTGCGGCTGAATACCGGTCGAATCCGCGATCAGTGGCATACCATGACCCGCACCGCGCGCTCACCGCGGTTAATGAATCACCGCTCTGAACCCTTTATGGACGTGCACCCGGACGATGCCCACACCGCCGGTGTCTCCGATCAGGGGTTGGCGGTGCTAACCGCCGCGAAGGGTGAATTTCGCGCTCGGGTGCGGGTCTCCAATGCCCAGCGCCGCGGTGAGATCTTCGTCCCCATCCACTGGACTGACTGCTTTACCCAGCAGGCCAGAAGCAGCGCGCTAATTGACAGCATTACCGATCCGCTCTCTGGGCAGCCGGAGTCGAAGCACGGCGCCGTGGCGCTGGCGCCTCTTGCGACCGATTGGCAGGCCACCTTGTTGGTCGCCGAAGGAACAACGGAATCAACACCGTGGCACACCAGTGCCTACTGGACACGTATTCCCATGCGCAGTTGCCAGCGTTGGCAGCTTGCCCATACGCAGCCGGTTAATGACTGGCTGGTGCAACTGAAAACGTGGCTGCCCGGCGACGTATCGGTCGTCAGTCAAGACCCCACTAACGGGCGGCTGCGCGCCGCCTGCGTGGAAAACGATCAACTGCGCTGGTGGCTGATGGTTGGCCCGCCCAACGAGTTGCCAGGGCTAGCGTGGTTGGAAGCGCGTTTCAACGAGGCAGAGCTGAGCGATACCCACCGTCGCCGCCTATTGGCCGGCTGCGACGACGGTGCTGCGGATACCGGCCCGGTGGTATGCAGTTGCCACCAAGTGGGCCAAACCACCATCGTCAATGCCATTCGTGAGGGTGACACCAGCGTAGAAGCGTTGGGCGCCAGGCTCGCCTGCGGCACCCAGTGCGGCAGCTGTATTCCCGAACTAAAATCACTTATCGAAGAGGAGCGGCCCAATGCCCGCGCTAAGCAACCCCTTACTACAGAAGTGGTTTAACGCCTTTATGCGCTTGTCTCACCGCGCGCTGACGCCGCTGGTGCAGCATGGGGCTGACATACGTTTGCCACTGCGTGGCGAGTGCCGCGCCGGGCAGGTTTACCTGGTTGGTGCAGGCAGCGGCGATGCCGAACTGCTAACCCTCAAGGCTGCACGCTTAATTATGCAGGCGGACGCGGTGGTGTATGACCGCTTGGTGGGCGATGACGTGCTGGCGCTGATTCCTAGCAGCAGCGAGCGCTACTACGTGGGCAAAGCCCGCGGTCACCACAGTGTACCCCAAGCTGAGATCGGCGAGCTGATGGTAAAACTCGCCGACGAAGGAAAATCGGTAGTGCGCCTGAAGGGCGGTGACCCGGCGGTGTTCGGGCGGATGGGTGAAGAGCTTGATGCCCTGGCAGCCGCCCTGGTGCCGGCTGCCATCGTCCCGGGGATTCCCGCCGCCTCTGCGGCTGCCGCCTGCATGGGCATTCCGCTCACCGATCGCGGCCATGCCCAGCAGCTGCGCTTTGTGACTGCCCAGCTTTGCCGCGAAGACGGCACCCCGGATTGGTCATCGCTTGCGCGCAAGGACGAAACCCTGGTGTTTTATATGGGGCTTTCCAAGGTCGACGCAATTTGCCACGGGCTGCGCCTGGCAGGCCTGCCGGATGAGTGGCCGATCATGCTGGTGGCCAACGCCAGTCAGCCCGAGCAGCAGTCGCTGGTGGGCACGCTTGCGGACATGCCCGAACAGCTCGCCGCCACCCCCTTGCCATCACCCTGCTTGATTGTGGTAGGCAGCGTGGTGCAGCGAGTCGCCACCACGCCTGCTGTAAAAATCACCGATGTTTGCGCTGCACCTCTCATCTGACCCTGAAGCTCACAACAAAGGAAACGCACTCTATGTCCTATTTATTGCCTGCCGAATTTGCCGCCAAGATGGTCGATGCCGGTGAAGCCAAGCTGCATATGTCTACCCGTGATGCGCTGATTCGTGCCTTTATGGCGGGGGCCATTTTGGCCATCGCAGCAGTGTTCGCGGTGACCGTGGCAGTGCAAACCGGCTACCCGATTATCGGCGCTATCCTGTTTCCGGTGGGGTTCTCAATTCTTTACCTGATGGGGTTTGATCTGTTGACCGGAGTGTTTGTGTTAACCCCGCTGGCGTGGCTGGATAAGCGGCCGGGCGTGACGATTAACCGTATTCTCAAGCACTGGGGCATTGTGTTTGTGGGTAATTTTGGTGGGGCATTAACGGTCGCTTTTCTGATGGCGATTGTGTTTACCTACGGCTTTAGCACCGAACCTAGCGAAGTCGGGCGGGTGATCGGTGAAGTGGGGGAAGGGCGCACCGTGGGGTATAAAGAGTACGGTGCTGGCGGCATGGCGACGATTTTTATCCGCGGTGTATTGTGTAACTGGATGGTCTCGCTGGGCGTGGTGGGGGCGATGATTTCAACCACGGTGAGCGGCAAGGTAATTGCCATGTGGATGCCGATTATGCTGTTTTTCGGCATGGGCTTTGAGCACTCGGTGGTCAACATGTTCCTGTTCCCCTCCGGGCTGATGATGGGCGGTAACTTCTCGATTATGGATTACCTGATCTGGAATGAGATACCGGTAGTGTTGGGTAACTTAATTGGTGGTTTGGCATTAACCGGCCTGACGCTCTACACCACCCACGTACGTACCGCGCCGCAAAAAGCCCTATGATTTGATAGGCAGTAGTTTGTCATTAACCAAGCCTTCGCTCCGGCGGAGGCTTTTTTTAGGGGAAGCATAATGGCAGCGCTGACCATTTCGCTCGGCCAGCACTCTGATAAAGGACGCAAGCCAAGCAATCAGGATTTTTATGGCGCTTACCTGCCCAGCGAACCCTTGCGCGCCACCAAGGGCATTGCGATCGCGTTAGCCGATGGAATTAGCAGCAGCGAAGTGAGCCGCGAGGCCAGCGAAGCAGCGGTGGGCGGCTTCTTGACGGACTACTACGCCACCCCGGCAACGTGGGCGGTTAAAACCTCCGCCCAGCGGGTGTTGCAGGCTACTAATGCATGGCTATACGCCCAAACCCGACAGAGCCAATACCGCTATAACCTTGAGCGTGGCTATGTGTGCACCTTGAGCGCGATGGTGATTAAATCCACTACCGCACATCTATTTCATGTGGGCGATAGCCGTATCTACCAGCTCGCGGGCAATACGCTGGAGCCGTTGACCGAGGATCACCGCTTCTGGGCCTCGCGGGAGGTCAGTCATTTAAGCCGTGCCATGGGAGCTGGTCAGCACCTGGAGTTGGATTACCGCGCGGTATCGTTAAATGCAGGTGATGTGTTTTTACTCGCCACCGATGGCGTTTATGAGTGGCTGACTGACGCCGAAATGGCTGCGCTGATTTATGCCCACTGGGGGGATTTGGACGCGGCAGCTGAGGCACTGATCGCCGCTGCCCTCGACAATGGCAGCGACGATAACCTTACCGTGCAGATTGTGCGCATTGATAGCCTGCCTGAACGTCACTCCAATGAGCTTTACGCGGCGCTTGGCGCGTTACCGCAACCGCCTGAGTTGCGCGAGGGGAGCGAGCTGGATGGCTACCGTATTGTGCGTCAACTGCATGCCAGCAGCCGCAGCCATGTGTTTTTGGCGGAAGAGGTAGAGAGCGGTGAGAAAGTAGCGCTGAAGACGCTTTCGACCGAGCTAAGCCAAGACCCGGTAAGCATTGAGCGGTTTGTGCGTGAGGAGTGGATGGCCCGTCGCATCGATAATCAACACGTGCTTAAAGCGCCTGCCCAACAGCGACCACGCCACTACCTGTACACCGTACTGGCGTATATCGAAGGGCAAACCTTGACCCAGTGGATGCGCGACCATCCTGATACCGATTTGGCCAGCGTGCGACCTATCGTCGAGCAGATCGCCAAGGGGCTGCGCGCCTTTCATCGGCTGGAAATGCTCCATCAGGATTTGCGCCCCGACAACGTTATGATTGATAGCCACGGCACGGTGAAGCTGATTGATTTTGGTGCTGCCAAGGTGGCGGGGATCGCCGAAGAGGGCAGTGCGGCTAGCGACGATATTCTAGGCACCGCCCAGTATACTGCGCCGGAGTATTTTCTTGGGGAGGGCGGCACGCCCCGTTCGGATCAATACTCACTGGCGGTGATTACCTATCAAATGCTAACCGGCACGCTACCCTATGGCACCGAGGTGGCCAAAACCCGCACCCGGGCAGCGCAGCATAAGCTTGCCTACCAATCGGCGCTAAGCGAAAACCGCGAACTGCCCGCCTGGGTGGATGAGGTGCTCAAAAAGGCGCTGCATCCCAGCCCTCATAAACGTTTCCCAGCGCTTTCGGAGTTTATTTTCGAGCTACGCTCACCAAGCCCAGACATGCTGAAACGTGCCCAATTGCCGCTACTAGAGCGCGACCCGGTGCTGTTTTGGAAGGGCATTTCATTAGTATTGGCGCTAGTGGTTATCGCCCTGTTGGTGCGTTGATACACTGCCGTTGATCCGGCAACTGGGGTTGAAGTGGGGTGGTTTCCACCCCATGTTAGTTAACACGCTATCAATAGAAAAGGATGTTAATGATGCACACTGTGATACCCAACCCCGGTTTTGGTACTTTTCGCCTGGAAGGCGATACGCTCAAGCAGAGTATTCACGCGGCGCTTGAGGCCGGGTACCGCCACATCGACACGGCGCAGTTTTACGGCAACGAAGCTGGCGTAGGCGAAGCGATTCGCGACAGCAGCGTGCCACGCAGCGATATTTTCCTAACCACCAAGGTGTGGTTCGATAAGCTGGAGCCCGCAACGCTGGAAGCCAGCGTGGACGAAAGCCTAAAGAAATTAGGCACCGATTACGTTGATCTGTTGTTGATCCATTGGCCGTCCCCAGAAGATGAAGTGCCGATGGTCGATTATTTGACGGCGCTTAAAAAGGTGAAAGCCGAGGGTAAGACGCGCCATATTGGTATTTCCAACTTTACCTGTGCACAGGTGGACGAAGCGGTCAGCATTCTGGGCAAAGGTGAAATCCTCACCAACCAGATCGAGGTTCATCCTTTCTTACAGAACCGTAAACTGGTCGATCACTGCGAACAGCACGGTATTCAAGTTACGGCCTTTATGCCCCTGGCTGTGGGCAAGGTAATGGACGACCCGACCCTTAAACAGATTGCCGACGCGCATAACGTCACGCCCGCGCAAATTGCCCTTGCTTGGGTAAAGCAGCGCAATATGATGACGATCCCTTCATCGACCAAAGCGCGTAATATTCAAAGCAACATTGCCGCCTTTGATTTAGTGCTAAGCGACAGCGAAATGGCGGAAATTGCTACGCTTGATCGTAAAGAGCGCATTGCCAACCCCGATTTTGCTCCGGCTTGGGATGAGTGAGATGAGTGAGATGAGTAAATAGTGTGCTTAACCAAAATTTTGAGCACTAATTTAAACACAAAGAGGTGAACGCTAAACGTTAGCGTCTGTCATAGCGGTGCCTGCTTTTTGCAGGCACCTAATCAAAGGAGAAAGTGAATGAAACAGCGCAGGATTAAAGACAACGCGTTAAAAGCGCAGCTGCGAACGCCGATGTTTAAAATGCAGCAGCAAACGCCGAAAAAAGGCAAAGGCAGCTACTCCCGTAAAGGACGCGACTCCCAGAGAGGGTATCGCCAAGCCGCTTAACCCGGCGTTTTGGCGATGCCTTCCCCAGGCATCTCTGCACAGTATCCCCCATGCTGTGCAGACTCCCATCAGTTTGGCCGATCCAATGGGTCGGCTTTTTTTATTGGTGCGCCAGGCATAGCGCGCAACTGAAAACGCCCCGGTCACTTCCTGTGACCGGGGCGTTGGCTATGCCAAACTACTCCCACAATGTGGACATTTTTCGTAGGCATCGCGGGTTTCAGCCTGAAGGCGCTGGTTGCGTAGACTTGGCTCCAGCTCTTCTACGCCATGAATGGATACCAGTTGGCCCTGCTCCCAGCGTAAACCGATATCTTTAAGCAGATGCGGGTCATGAAAACGCGGATCTTCGTAAAAACGCCGCTGGGTGCGAGAGTGCTTTAAAGCGTTGAGTAGCTTGCGAGTAATGGTTGCAATTGCCATGGGGTCGGTCTCCTGGGTTAGGAGGCCGGGCAACATCGCGAGCAAGGAGTATCAAAGGTAACGATAAAACACATGGCCGCGACACTTGCCGCGGCCAGTTTTCTCTCTACATGTCTGGCGCGCGACAACAATAGGCTGATACCGCATTATTAATAATGCGATGCAGCTTATTCATTCGTGTCGCGGGGATTTGCCAGCGCATGATGAGGTTCCTGAAAAGTTTTACTTTAAGGACATTTCGTTGGTAAAACGTTGGTTAATAAAACTCTGGTTAATAAAATTCTGGTTAATAAAACCAAGCTACCTTTCCAAGGCAGCTCCTATCTTTTAACCGATGCTCATATGAGCGTCAAGTCTAATTAGCCACTTGCTCTACGTTGGTGGTTTGGCAGGTCTCCATTCGATATCCAGACTGGTAAACGCTGCGTAGGCGCAGGCCGTGCCGTCCATCCAGCTCCAGCTTGCGGCGTAGGCGGCTTACGTGGGTATCCACCGTGCGTGTCGAAACGTCCCCTTTGATACCCCAAACCAATTCTAATAAATGCGCCCGGGTAATCAGCTCGCCAATTTTTGAAAAGAAGAGTGTGGCTAACCGATACTCACGCTCGGTTAAATCAACGGGGTTGCCCGCTACGCTGATGTAATGCTCCTCAGTATGCAGGGTAAAGGTCTCTGGGCAAGCCGATGCTGGGCGCAATGTGGCATACCCTGACCGTCTACCTAGTGCGCTCACTCTGGCAATAAGCTCACTGGGCCGCAGGGGTTTAGCGAGAAAATCGTCTGCGCCCTGTTCGAGTGCTTTAACGACGTCGTCTTCGCCCTGGCTCGCGGTAATAAACAGGATTGGACCGCGCCAGCTGTCGTGTTGGCGCAGGTGGGCAACGACGTCCATGCCATCGCTGTCTGGCAACCACCAGTCGATAATCAAGAAATCAAATGACCGCTGCTGGGTTGCGCGACGCAGCTCGTTGGCGCGAGTAAACAAAGAAACCTGGTGGCCTGCCGTTAGTAGGCACTGCTCAATAAATGCCTGTTGGTCGAGGTCATCTTCAAGTACGCCAATATGCATGGTGAATTCCCTTATTGTCATCTTGTAAATGTCACGCGCGTAGGTGTAGAAAACTAATACCTAAAGTTTAGTTGATAATAATGCGTTGACACAAAGGTTCACAGTTTGTCCGCAGGCGGCCGATATATACTTCTTGTATCCTTAATCGCTAATACCGGGGTGCAATTTAATGCGTCGTTCTCTGATTCTTAAATTCAGGGGGGTTATCGCCGCAGTGGGGATTACCTTGCTGTCGCCCCAGGCTATCGCCCTGGAAGCCCCTGAAGGCCCGGTAATGTTAGTGGTGAGTGGTAAGGTAGGGCAGCCAAATGTGGGTGATGAGGCCCATTTTGATAGGGCGATGCTAGAGGTCTTAGTACAACACGAAACAACTACCCGCACGCCCTGGTATGATGGAATGACGCGCTTCTCTGGCCCATTGGGGCGAGCCATATTGGAAGCCGCGGGTGCCGAGGGGGAGAACATGCGTGTGGTAGCGTTGAATGAGTATGCGGCCACTATACCCGTTAGTGATGTTGAGCAATATGATGTGATTTTAGCCATGCAGGCGAACGGCAAAGTACTACGTGTTCGCGATCAGGGGCCGCTGTTTGTTATTTACCCCTTTGACAAACACCCCGAGCTGCTTAATGAAGAGATATTCTCGCGATCGGTGTGGCAGGTGGCGCGTATCGTTGTCGAATAATGTAACCGGGTAATTGCCATGCTGGCCTTTTTTAAGTTCTATTTTTCCCGCAGTACGAGGGTCGCGACATTCTCTGCGATCCTTTTTTTTCTTTCCGCGTTAACCACCGGTGGGGTTATTTACAACCGTCAGCATGCGCTGGAAAATCGCCTGCTCGAAAACTTATTATGGGCCGGGTACCAGTTTGATCGTGAGGTACGCGAGTTTCGCTTAACGTTAATGAAATCAACAAGATCCGATAACGTCACCGTTGACGATGTGTTGCTACGTTATGAAATTCTCTTCAGTCGGCAGTCACTTTTTTTTCAAGGTGAAATAGGCAGGATTGTGGCGCAACTTGAGGATATTGAGGAGGTAGTTAAAGAAACTCAAATCCGCATTTTAGAGATGGAAACCCTACTCGAAACGCTATGGGACTACCCTGCCGGGTTAAATAGCGCGTTAATAGCTACCCTCCTGCAGGATACGGTTGAACTACAGCAGCTCACCAGTACCATTCTGGTCGAAACCAATGCCCATGTTTCACATAAGCGCAGCGAGGAACGCCGCGTATTGACGCATCTCTACGGATTGGTGCTGCTGCTTATTATCTTGCTTATGTTTTCTGGTGGGATGTTAGTTCGCGCGCTGATTTTGGAAAGCCGCTCAAGCGATCTCAAGGCCCAAGCGCTAGAAGCCAAGAGCCAAGCGTTAAATGAAGCTGCCAAGCAGGCAGAGAAAGCCAGCCTCGCAAAATCCGAATTTATGGCCGTGATGAGCCATGAAATTCGTACACCGTTAAATGGCGTAGTGGGGATGGCGGACTTGTTAAGCGAAGAGGTTAAAACACCCAGTGCGAAGACTTATTTAGCTGCTCTCAAGCGCAGTGCGGAAAGCTTGCGCGCAGTCATTAACGATATTCTTGATTACACCAAAATCGAATCTGGGCGCCTTGATCTGGATGTTCAGCCGTTTGATCTCCATCAGTGTATCGACCAGCTATGTGAAAGCTACACACTGCGCGAGACAAAGGCCAAGGTCACCTTTAGCTATACGATTGATCCTTTGCTGCCGCGTTTTGTTATGGGGGACATCGCTCGGTTTCGTCAAGTCATAATGAACTTAATCAATAATGGATTGAAGTTCACGGAAGAGGGGTTCGTTAAATGCCACGTGAAGGCACTTGGCGACGATAATGTTCTCGTCGAGGTGCATGACACCGGCTGTGGTATCGCTGACGCGGATCATACACAGCTCTTCTCAGCGTTCTCTCAAGTGGATACCTCCATGGCGCGGCGTCATGAAGGCACAGGACTTGGGCTGGCGATCTGTAAGCGTTTGGTCGCAGCTATGCAGGGCGAGATAGGCTTTAACAGCCAGCAGGGGCTGGGTAGTCGATTTTGGTTTACCGTTAGAATGCCGGAAACCGACCCCCCAATGGTCTACCAAACCGGTGAAAGCCAGCGTGAACTCACTACTAAGCAAAAGCACCATATTTTAGTGGTTGAGGATAATCCGCTAAACCAAACGGTAGCACGGGTGATGCTTGAACGCCTTGGCCAGCAGGTGACCATCGCAAAGAATGGTTTGGAAGCACTTGACTTGCTTCAAGTAGACCATAGCAGGGTCGATTTGGTCTTAATGGATATGCAGATGCCCAAGCTGGATGGAACCGAAACCACCCAACGCTGGCGTGATTACGAAGCCGTGCATCAGCTACCCCGGCTACCGATTGTCTCGATGACTGCCAATGTTATGCCTGAGCACCGCGAACGCTGTATGCAAAGCGGTATGGACGATATGATTCATAAACCCTTTACTCGGGATGAGCTGAACCTGGTGATCTGCCGCTATCTCTCTAACGACGAAATTTTAGCGGTTGAAAACGTTGACGGTCACTCGCCTAAAAGCCACCAATCACTGGGTGATACCGTTGGCGCCGTTCAGGTACTCGATAAGCGCCTTTGTGAAGAGCTGAAAAGCACCTTTGAGCCAAGAGCGTTGGGGGCACTGCTGTCTACATTTTTAACGCGGCTTGGTGAGCGTAGTGCCCGTCTTAATGCCTACTGGCAGTCAGAGGACCGCCAAGCCTTGTGCCAAGAGGCGCATTCCCTGAAGGGCGCCTCTTCCTCTCTCGGCTGTGCTGCGATTGCTGAGCAAGCAAGCCAATTGGAGCAAGCAGCGCTAGAAGCCTCATTTAGCGAATTGGCTATCTATCTGGAGCGTTTAGTCGTTCTCCAGGTCACTACTCAGCAGGCTTTAGAGCAAGAAAGCATGCTCGTTTGATGAGTTATTGGCGCTGAGGGTGAGTACTCGCGTAACCAGGTGTTGAAAGCGCCAGCGGTTAAAGGGTGAGCAATACAGTAGCCTTGTCCAACCGTACACCCAGCTTCAACAAGCAAGGTGAACTGCGCCGACGTTTCGATACCTTCGGCGACTACAGTCAGTCCCAGGCGTGTGCCTAAGTCGATAATCGACGCTGTTATCACCAGTGCTTCTTTGTCCTGGTCGATCAGTGAGACAAAGCTACGGTCAATTTTGAGCTCGCTGAAAGGCAACCGATAGAGCTGTGTTAGCGAAGAGTGACCGGTACCAAAATCATCTAACGCCAGTTTGCAGCCCCGTTGCCGCAACGCTTTGAGCACATAGCAAGCGTAGCCTAAACACTCAACCCCCGCCGTTTCGGTGAGTTCCAAGGTGATCTTGCTAAGAACAGCTTGGTGCTCTTGGGTGAGTTGATCAAACGCCTCCAGGACACCTTCTGCTTGAATAAAGGCCGCTGGTATATTAATCGAGATGTTTAAGTCCCACCCGCGCGACTGCCATTGGGCTTGCTGCTTCATGGCAAGCTCAATAACGTACCAAGTAAGTGGAAGCATCAGGCCATTTTGCTCTGCTAGAGGGATAAAACTATCGGGGTATAGCACGCCGCGTTGAGGATCTTGCCAACGTACCAGTGCTTCAACGCCAATAACGTTGCCATGTTGCAGGCTTATTTGGGGTTGAAAAGCTAGAAAAAGCTGTTGTTCACGAATGGCCTTCGCCAACTCATCGCTTGTAGGCGCTTTAGGCGCTTTTTTTAATGGCCCAAGGAATGTCGTTAGACCGGTGAGTAGCTTGGATTTAGATAGGAAGCCTAACATTTTCAAGCCTTTTGCTTCACCTTCTGCAATAGCATGCGCGGCAGTTTCTTCCGTGCAACTGCTAATTAATATAATTGAAGCGTTTAAGCGTAGATCATACAGATATTCCAGAATATCCAGGCTTGTAAACTCGCCTAGCCCGATATCAAGCAAGATCAGCTCGACATTGAGCAGGTCGGGTTGGCGCACAAGCTCGCCAAAACTGCTCGCAGTCACCACCTGATAACCATGCTGGCGTAGTAGCATTTTGCCCAACAGTTGGACGTTGCAATCATCATCAATAATTAAAGCATCAGACAGCATACGTGTACCTTTGATGACTACTATGAGCGGCCGTGGTTAGCCAAAGAGCTTGCTGATATGGATATGCGTTATATAAGCCGGCAATTAAACTTCCTTGGACTCAGCGTAAGTCCAAGGAAGCGTTGAAAACTAAGCGAGCTTGATTAGAACGACTCCCACTCGGGTTGCTGGGAGCTCGCCAAACGACGCGGAGCAGTAGGCGAGGTCTTATTCGTCTTAGAAGCAAGTGCTGCTTTGCCAAGGGCTGGTTGTTGGTTGGTATTACTGAGCTTGAATGCACCCACTAGCACGCCTAGCCGGTCTGCTTGCTCTCTTAGCTCCGCTGCGGCAGCACTGGACTCTTCCACCATGGAGGCATTGTGCTGGGTCATGCTATCCAGCTCGTTGACCGCGTCGTTGACTTGACCTATACCCACACTCTGCTCTTTAGCACCGGCACTAATTTCAGCAATCACGTCAGCCACACGCTCAATGCTTTTTACCATTTCCTGCATGGTTACGCCGGTTTGCTTAACTTGGTCAACGCCCGATTTTGTGCGGCTTAACGAGGTATTGATCAGGGTGGCAATATTTTTCGATGCATCACTGGAGCGGCTGGCTAATATACGCACCTCTTGGGCGACCACCGCAAAGCCCCGCCCGTGCTCTCCCGCTCGTGCAGCTTCTACTGACGCATTCAGCGCCAGAATATTGGTTTGAAAAGCGATGCTATCAATTAGACTAACGATATTACTGATTTCAGACGACGAGTCGTTAATCGTGTCCATGGTCTGCTCAACACTGTTCATGGAGTGCAAGCCCTGCTGAGCGAGGTCGCGGGTTGAAAGCGCTAGTTGGTCAGCTTGTTGGGCAGAGTCCGAGGCGTTGTTGACCACCGCCGCGATTTGTTCCATCGAGGCAGAGGTTTGCTGTAAATTCGCAGCGGCTTGCTCAGTACGTGCTGCGAGTTCTTGACTGCCTTTGGCAATTTCAGTTGACGCATGCTGGAGGCTAACGGTACTGCTGCTAACCGACTGCAGCGTATCGTCAATGCGCTTAATAAAGGCATTAAACTGTTGTGCAAGTTCACCAATTTCATCGCGGCGCTGGCTATCAATACGTGCGGTTAAGTCACCATCGCCTTCGGTAATCTCTTTGATACGCCCACTAATTTGACGGATTGCCCGTGACATCATTAGCGGCCCTAACAGAGCAATAAGTGTTGCAGCTATAAAGATAATTAATGCAACAATGATAGTGGTTGTTTGCTGCACTTGGATTCTATCAATCACCGCTGCTTCTGCTTTGTAAGTGGCTGTCTCAATATTTGTTCCTGAAACATCATATATATTGCGTAGTTCATTAAAGCGGTCTAGTGAGATGCCAGTTAGCCTGTTTGAAGCTGCAGTAGTATCTCCACGGTGATGCAGCTCGAATACCCGTTCTGCCTCTTGTTTCCAGTCTGTATAGAGCGTTTCAAAATTGGCTAATTGGGCAGTTAACTCCGGGTAGTTCTGCATCAGTTGGGCATACAACCCCATACGATCGTAGGCTTGCTGGGCATTTTCTTCAAACTCAGCGATAAGCGCTGATGCTCGCTCAGTGTTGGGGTCAGATAGCAGATATTCGATCTCTGCTACCCGCGCTTGGTAAAGATCACGGTCGCCGTTAAGTGTGGCTGATGTAGCAGGAATATAGTTAGTGATAAAAGTATCTAAACGGTTTTTAACCATGTTAACTAGTAGTACGTCTGCAACAACGATAATCAGTAGTGCTAATGCAACACTAATGAAAGCGAGAGCATATTTAACTTTTATCTGATGGAGGCGGTTCATCTGTGCCACTCCTGTAGTGGGAAACGATGAGTGCACATTACCGCTAAAGTATTAGCATGGTCGACGGCTTTATGATACTTGTCACTTTTGTTTACGATCCACGCTTTAAGGAGCTTTAGAATAAGAGAGTATATTTTGTAATAAGAACGATTTATATTTGAGAGCTTATTTGTATCCTGCCGCCTGCAGTTGAAAAAGCTTCGCATAACGGCCATTTTCAGCAAGCAACTCTTCATGGGTGCCACGCTCGATAATATGTCCCTGATCGATAACAAGAATGAGATCAGCGCTACGCACTGTTGAGAATCGGTGGGAGATCAGGATGGCCATCTTGTCGCGACTATGTTCGCGAAAGCGGGCGAATATTTCGGCTTCTGCGGCGGCATCCATGGCTGCAGTGGGTTCATCTAGCACCAAGATATCCGCGTTCTCGCGCATATAAGCCCTTGAGAGGGCAATTTTTTGCCACTGTCCGCCGGAGAGCTCTTGGCCATTCTTAAACCAACGGCCCAGCTGGGTTTTGTAGCCGCTGGCCATGCGCGTAATAAACTCATCTGCCATACCGTGACGCGCGGCGCTCTGCCACCTTTCTTGGTCGTTAAAGGCATGGGTATCGCCTACGCCCAGGTTTTCGCCCACCTGCAATTGATAGCGCACGAAGTCCTGAAAAATCACACCGGTGCGCTCACGTAACGCTTGAGTGCTCCAATCCCGCAGGTCGCTGCCATCTAACAGAATTCGCCCTTGGGTAGGCTGGTAGAGCCGCGTGAGCAGTTTGATCAGAGTGGTTTTGCCCGAGCCGTTTTCGCCGACTAAGGCCAGGCTTTGGCCAGGGCAGAGGTGCAGCGAGATATCGTGGAGAACCGGATCTTGGAGAGCCTGATCTTGGAGAACATCGCCGCCGCCAGGGTAGGAGAAGCTAACGTGTTCAAAGCGCAGTCCGTCGCCGGGCAGTGCGCCTTGGGTTAGCGTACCGTTCTCTCCCTCCACCGGCTGCTCCAGATACTCATAAAGATTGGAGAGGTAGAGGTTATCTTCGTACATGCCACTAATAGCAGTGAGGCTGGCGGAGAGCGCGGCCTGACCCTGCTTGAAGACCATCAGGTACATGGTCATCTGACCCAGGGTAAGGGCACCTGCAATCGTTTCAATCACCACCCAGGCGTAGGCGGCGTAAAAGGTTAAGGTGCCAAGCAAGCCGAGCAGAAACCCCCAGCTTTCCCGGCGCAACGTTAAACGGCGATCTTCGGCAAAGAGTTGAGTAAAGATATCCCGGTAGCGCTTGAGAAATAGTCCCTCTAGACCAAACAGCTTGACCTCTTTAATGCTGTCTTCCCGCGCCAACACCGTCTCTAAATAAATCTGCATACGGGTTTGCGGTGAGCGCCAGCGAAACAGCTTAAAGGCATCGCCGGAGAATTTGGCCTCTGAGATAAATACCGGCAGAGCGCCAGCCACCAAGATCAGCAGTGCCCAAGGGGAGAACTGCACCAGCAGCACCCCGAAGCTGCCCAGCGAGATAGCGTTTTGCAGCAGTCCAAAGGTTTTATTCACCAGCGCAAGCGGGCGAGTAGACGCTTCACGCCGAGCTCGCGTGAGCTGGTCGTAAAGCTCTGAGTCCTCAAACTGGCTAAGTGACAGCTGGCCGGCTTTCTCCAAGATCATCACATTAACCTTCTGCCCCAGCAGTGCTCGCAGTAATGACTGCTGGGCTGAGAGGCCGCGCTGGGCCAGGGCGATAAACGCAATAATAACAGCTTCAATACCCACCAGTTTTAACACCGGCGTTATGGATACCAGCAGATTGGGATCCGTGGCAGCTTGATGGGTTTCCATGGCACTCACCACGCCATCCACAATCAACTGTCCCACCCACGCTGCCACGGCAGGTAGAACGCCAGCGACCAGCGTGCAAAGGGCTAAGCCAAGCATCATCCAGCGGGATGTTCCCCACACCAAACCAAGCGCGCGGCGGCTGTAACGGAATACGCCAAAGAAGCTGCTTAGCGGTGAGGAGGAAGTCGATTCAGCAGGTGGTGGAGACATAGATGGGCTAGCACAGTACCGAGTAAAAAAGGAGTGTCATGATGCGGTGGTTGAGCGTGGATAGCCAGCCCAACCGCCGGTTGCCTTCAACGGCAACGCGGCGGAAAGGCAGTTTAGTGGTGAGATATTACCAGGGCAGCACAGCCCCGTCGGTGCGTGGCTCGGTGCCCCCTTGCAGTACGCCGGTGTCAGGGTCGCGCAAAATGATTTGCCCACGGCCAAAGCTGATGGAATCGGCAACTTTGACGATGTCATGGCCCCGGCGTGCCAGTGCAAGCGCTAAGTGATTAGGGAAGTCGGCTTCAACTTCGATGGTTTTGCCTTTGGTCCACTTCCAGCGAGGCATATCGAGTGCCGCTTGCGGGTTAAGCTGATCCTCTAGCATCGCCGTTACCACCTGCACATGGCCTTGGGGCTGCATATAGCCACCCATGACGCCAAAGGGCCCAACGGCTTGGTTATCTTTGGTAATAAAGCCAGGGATGATGGTGTGATAGGTGCGCTTGCCGGGCGCCAAAGCATTGGGATGCTGGGGGTCGAGTGAGAACGACCAGCCGCGGTTTTGCAGGCTAATGCCAGTGCCAGGAACGACCATGCCTGAGCCAAAGCCTTTAAAGTTGCTTTGAATAAGCGACACCATATTGCCGTCGCTGTCAGCCGTTGCCAGATACACCGTGCCGCCCTGAATCGGGTTGCCGTGTACTGGGTCAACCGCCTGTTCGCCAATCAGTGCGGTACGTGACTTCAAGTAGTCATCATCCAGCATCTGATCAACAGTGGGGCGCATAGCATCAAGGTCGGTAACATGTGCGAAGCCATCGACATAGGCTAGTTTGGTGGCTTCAATACGACGGTGGAGCGTTTCAACCGGATCGCGTCCTTCTTCGCCTAAGTGCTCAAGCATGCCCAGCGCTTGCAGCACGATCATGCCGCTGCCGTTGGGAGGGATTTCCCAAATATCATGTCCTTTGTAGCGCACACTAATCGGGTCGACCCACTCCGGCTGGTAAGCCGCCAGGTCTTCTTTGCGCAACAGGCCTCCGTGTTCGCGGGAAAAGGCGTCGATAGCCTCGGCCAGTTCGCCCTCGTAAAATGCCTTAGCGTGGGTGTCGGCAATTGCTTTTAGGCTTTTAGCATGGCCTTCCGAGCGCCACAGTTCGCCAGCTTCCGGTGCCCGGCCTTCGGGGGCAAACGTATCAAACCAAGGTTTGAAAGAAGCCTCGCTATAGGCCGAATAGTTGGTGAAGGCATCCTTCCACATTTGGTGAATAACGGGAGAAACAGGGAAACCTTCTTCTGCCAGCGCAATGGCAGGGGCTAGCAATTCAGCAAACGGCAGCTTGCCAAAGCGCTCAGACAGTGCCGCCCACGCAGCAGGCGCGCCGGGCACTGTGACAGGCAGCATGCCGTGATTGGGAATGGTGTCGTGGCCGAGTGCTTTCAGCGCTTCAATGGTAGCCGCTTGCGGGGCGGGGCCGCTGGCATTGAGGCCATGTAACTTGCCGTTTACCCACACAATGGCAAAGGCGTCGCTGCCAATGCCATTGGAGGTAGGCTCAACCACCGTTAATGCCGCTGCTGTGGCAATCGCGGCGTCAATCGCATTACCGCCTTGCTGCAGTATGCTAATACCCACCTGCGCCGCTAATGGTTGAGAAGTAGCGACCATGCCGCGTTTGCCAAATGTGGCCATCCGCCGTGAGGCGCTGGGGTAGTAGAGTGCATCTTGTTGCATATTAGAGTCCTTTTAAACGCTGAATCTTTCGATCCTGGTAGAGCGAAAACAGAATGGAAGCGATGGCTAATGCTAAGAAAAGCGCAGAGAGTGGCCGAGTTAAAAAGGTCATCCAGCTTTCATTAAGCTCAAGTGCGCGGAATAGCTGGCGCTCAAGGTTGTCGCCAAGTACCACGCCGAGTATCAGGGGCGTTAGCGGTACTTTCGCTTTCCACAGCAGATAGCCGATGATGCCAAAGATAAACAACACCCAAATATCAAACAGGTTGTTATTCAGGGCGTAGGCGCCAATGGCACAGAGCATTAATACGACGGGAACGAGGATCTGTTGGGGGATCAACGATATTTTGGCGAACCAGCGCACTAGCAGCAGGTTACAGATCACCATCACCACTGCACCAATTAGCAGGCTGGCGTAGATAGCGCCCACCAGCACCGGGTTTTGTTCAAACATCATTGGCCCAGGCGTAATGCCATGCAGAATCAGTACGCCCATCATGATGGCCATGGGCAAATCACCCGGTATTCCCAACGCCAGTGTGGGCACAAACGCGCCACCTGCCACCGCGCTATTGGAGGCTTCAGAAGCCACAATGCCGCTGGGGGTGCCGGTGCCAAACTCTTCCGGATGACGAGAGAATTTCTTAGCTTGGTCGTAACTTAAAAAGTTAGCTACGGTGCCGCCCGTGCCAGGAAGCGCGCCCACCAAGCTGCCAATCAAAGAAGAGCGCAAAATGTTCAGCTTTTGCCCCGTCATATCTTTGAGTATCTGGCCGTAAGGAATCGTTACGTTGGTATCGATTTTTTTGGCTTCGCTTTTCTCATCTTTGATCTTCTCTATATTTCCAAGCAGTTGTGAGAAAGCAAATATACCGATCATCACGGGGAGAATTTCGAACCCAGACCCCAACGCCGGCAGGCCAAAGTCAAAGCGCAGATTGCTGTTACGGTCATAACCAACGGTGGTAATCAAAAGCCCTAAAGCAGCGGCCATAAGGCCTTTGAGCAGAGCGCCGCTGGAGAGTCCTGCCACCAGCGTCAGCGCGAAAACGATTAACGCGGTGATTTCCCAAGGGCGGAAGTTCATGCTGAAGCTGGCAATGAGCGGCCCGAAAAAGACCAGCACTGCCACGCTGATGAGGGTGCCTAAAAACGATGAAGCGACGCCAATGCCCAGGGCGCGGCCAGGCTCGCCTTTCTGGGCCATCGGGTAGCCGTCATAAACGGTAGTAATAGAAGAGGGGGTGCCGGGTATCCCCAACATAACGCCAGACACAATGCCGCCTGAGTACCCCCCCACAAACACGCCTACCATCAGCGAGACACCGCTTACCGGATCCATTGCAAACGTGAAAGGGAAGACCACCAAGATGGCCATAGTGACGGTAAAACCAGGGATACTACCGCCCACAATCCCAAACAGTACGCCAATAAAAATTAAGCCCAAGACCGATGGCGTGCCGACCTCAGCGAGCGCTTGGAGAAAAAAGTTCGTCATTATTTACTCCAGGTTAAGGCAGCCAAACATTCAGGCCATAGCGAAAAACGACAAATATCACGATAGCTAAGGTGCAGCTAAGAGTGAGATTGATCATCCATTTACGTCGTGTATTGACACCCATTAGTAGCGCAAGAGAAGCGACTAAGAAGCCGATGGTGGCTACGATATAACCCACTACGGGAAGTAGCGCGGCATACAGCCCGAACAGCAGGAACAGAGCGAGTATGGTGCGCCGGCTTTGAAACCACTCATGAATGAGCTGCTTTGCGCCAGCCCGCTCTGGCACTTTTACCAATAAGGAACGCACCAGAATTAACAGTGAAAAAACGCCGATCACTACCAATAAAATGCGTGGGAACAGCGCTGACCCGTAAGGTTGCCAACTGGTGGGCGGGGCAATGCTGCCTGATTCCCTCCACATGACAGCCACAATCAATAGCAGCGCCAGCGCCAAGGCGCGGTCTTTAGTTAGCGTTAGCATTAGCGATGCCTCCGGCAACCCTAGCCCGCGTACATACGAGGGCTAGGGAATGCGTCCTCAGTTCTGGAAATCGATGTTTTCGGCAGCGGCGCTAAGCGCAGCTTCGTTTTCATCTAAGAACGCTTGATAATCATCGCCCGCTAGAAATCTCACGACAGAGCCAAATTCATTTTCGATACGGCTTTGCACTTCTTCGTTTTCTAGAGCTTGTTCGTATGCATCAGCAATGGTGTCGAGGACTTCTTGAGGTGTGCCTTTGGGAGCGAAAATGCCGCGACTGGTGGAGTGATCCATTTCAATACCTTGCTCGCGCAGGGTGGCGACATCCGGCATGCTTTCGAGACGTTCTGGATGAGCGATGCCAAGAGCACGGAAGGTGCCGTCTTCAAAGAATGCACCGCCTGATGGCAGGTTAAACATGGCGAAATCTACTTCTTCCGCCATCAGCGCCGATACCTGCTGGCCCGTGTCGGGGTAGCCAACTAGGCGTACATCGGCCATATCGATGCCCGTTTCCTGGAAAAATTGTGCCCAGAAAAAGTGGTCAGTGGAGCTAGGAATCATGCTGAAACGTACTTGGCCTGGGTTTTCACTCACATAGTCAGCAATCTCATCGGCGCTCTGTACGGGATGATTGGCGTGTGCGGTTGGAATATTGATGGTTTGGGTAAGTAGTGCGATGGGCTCGAAGGCATCAAACGAGTAGTCGACGGTGCCTGCTAGCTTAGAAAGCGCAATGGTGTCGTGGCTGCCAAGCAGCGTGTAGCCATCGGGGTCAGCGTCTTTCACGTTGCGAGACCCCAGAGTCGCCCCTGCGCCCGCCATATTGACGGGAACGATGGATTCACCCAGCGTCTTTTCCGCCTCTTGGGAAATGAGCCGGAAAAGGATATCGGTTGCACCCCCAGGGCCGTATGGAATGATCAAACGGATATCTTGCTCAGGATAATCAGCTTGAGCGGTGGAGGCGAATGCCATGCTAGACGCAAGACCGATGGCGGCGAGGGTCGTACTTAGAGTAAATGTTGAACGCGTCATTCTTGTACACCTTTATAGATTGAGTTTGGTGTTGTGGGATGCCGCTCCAACTGCAGCGGCGTGGTGAGCGCGTGGTCCCGTTATCGGGTTCTTGTTGTCACCACACAATCGTCTATTGACGAGATCGTGTGTCAGTGAGTGTTAGCCGAGAAACAGCCCTCCATAAACCAAGGCGCCCATGACGACAAAGGCCGGGTGTGTTTTGAAGCGCATCAGTGCGATAGCTGCGACTACCCCAATGATAAGAGTGTGAATTGTGCCGCTAGTGTTGAGGCTTTCGAGTAGGAACCCCAGCGTCAGCCAAGCCATCATCATGGCAATGACCGGGCGAACCCATTGGCTCATGCGCTTAACCCGGGGAGAGTCGCGGTGACGATAAAGCAGCCCTAGTGCGCCAAGCATCAAAAGCAACGTTGGAATAACCGTGGCGGCTACTGCGATGAAGGCGCCGCCAATGCCCGCGACTTCATAACCCACATAGCCGGCCATCTTGGTGGCGATAGGGCTAGGCAGCGCGTTGCCCAAAGCGAGGGTTTCAGCGAAGGTTTGCGCGGTCATCCAGCCGTAACGGCCAACCACTTCGGCCTCA
>NZ_JH393257.1:257086-335024 GCF_000236035.1 Vreelandella boliviensis LC1 | reverse complement strand
GGGGGGGCCCCCCCGCTTTAGCCGATAATATTCGGAATAAAAAAGGCTAAGAAGAGATCCCAATAAATCATGCCGCCCCCTCCGCTTTTTGCTTACCGGCAGGTCGTAAGAGAGCGGCAATCAGGATGGCGCCAATGACCCAGCCTGGGTGGATGCCGAGCCAGTAGATCAACCCTGCGGCAATAATGGCTATGACAATACTTATCAGCCAGCCAAGGGCGGCCCGTGATTTATCAAAAAAGTCCCAGGTGAGTTGTGCCATCATCACCATTACCACAGGCACGACCGCTTGGCCCATACCGCGAATCCATGCCACATCGCGGTATCGGCTGAAAATGCCTAACATGACAATCATTGCCACAATCATCGGGACGATAATGGCAATGACGGCGGCGATACAGCCGGTGATACCGGCCACACGGTAGCCAATATAGCCGGGCATTTTGGTGGCGATTGGACCGGGTAAGGTATTGCCAATCGCCAAGACGTCGGCAAACTCTTCGTCGGTTAACCAGTGGTGGCGGGTGACGACCTCGGCGCGAACTAAGGGAATCATCGCGGGGCCTCCGCCGAAGCCAAAGATGCCGACGCGGAAAAAGGCCCAGAACAGTTGCCAGGAGGCGGCGGGTGGATTCATGGGCGCGCATCCCGCAGAGTCAACGAGGAGACCAGAAGCATATCCAGACCTTATTTATCGTTTGTAGGTTAAAAAATCGATTATCTTGTCTAAAATAGAATATAGGTAGTGCTCGATCCGGCGTCAACCGTGAAAAATAGAATGAGCATCGGGAGCTGAGATGAATAAAGGACATCGTCATGAATAATTCTTTACCTACGTCGGCTAAGCCAGTAGGGCCAGCAGGTACTGCATCAAGTCGTGTTTTTGATCATTTACGTAGAGATTTGGTGGGCGGGCGTTTTGTTGCCGGCGAAAAGCTTGCTATCAATGCGCTAAAGGATCGCTACCAAGTAGGATTGAGCCCGCTACGGGAAGCGCTCAATAGATTGGCTGCTTATGGGTTGCTAGTGCAGGAAAATCAGCGCGGTTTTCGCGTGCCGAAGCTGTCAAGGGATGAGCTGGATGATATTGCCCAGATGCGCTTGGAGATGGAAGGGATGGCGTTAGAGCGGGCTGTTGCTAACGGTGACTCGCTTTGGGAGGCCGATTTGTTGGCAGCCGCGCACCGTTTGAAACGAGCTGATATTAGCCTGGATAAAGGCGAGGAGTGGGAGCATCTGCATACTCAGTTTCACCGTACGTTGGTGGCGCCGTGTGGGTCAGTCTGGCTGTTACGTTTTATTGAGCAGTTGCACGACCAGTTCGATCGCTACCGACGCCTGGGGCCAAAGATGCCGACGATTCGTCAAGAGCTGGATGAACAGCACCATCAACTCGTGGAGCTGGCACTGCAGCGGGACGCCAAAGCAGCGCGTGAATTAATGGACGACCATATTCACAAATCTTATGAAGTCGCCCTGAAGCGCTATCAAGATCACGTGTAGTTGGTAACAAACATTATCAACCAACAGTTGGTAAACTGCAGCGCATAGGGTGTCGGTCATCGCCGACCAGATAAGTAAAGAGGGTGCTATGCACACAGATAAGCAAATAGTTGCGCAAACGCTGAAATGGGTGCGTACCTTCATTGTGGCGCATGATATTTGCCCATTCGCTCAACGGGAGCTAGCGCGTGAAACCATCCGTGTTGAGGTTGTGCGCTCCAAGAAAATCGAAGTGGCGCTTGAGGAGTTGATGGTTGAAGTACAGTGGCTGGATGAGCATCCGGAAACAGAAACGACGCTGCTGGTATTCCCAACACTTTTCAAAAGCTTTGATCACTACCTGGATTTTGTTGAGCTGGCTGAAAGCATTCTCGTTGACCAGGGTTATGAAGGGATCTATCAGCTCGCCACCTTTCACCCCGATTACTGCTTCGATGGAACTGAGCCCGACGACGCCTCTAACTATACCAATCGCTCTCCCTACGCCATGGTGCATCTGCTGCGCGAAGAGAGCGTCGAAAAGGCGATTGAGTTTTACGGCGATACTGACGCTATCCCCGAGCGCAATATCGCTAAGTTAACGGCAATGGGCAGTGCCGATGCAGAGCAACAGCTGCAAGCCTGTTTTGACGTGAATGATTAGGGTTTAAGCTGAATGGCTGGGGTTTGAAATTAACTGCTAAGGCCTGTGAATCACTAGCTGGTGTTTACCTTTGCTTTTAGCCGCATACAAGGCGCTATCCGCAAGTTGTAGCACCGTATCAATATGTAGACCGTGGTGTGGCCACCAGGCGGCGCCCAAACTACAGCCAACGTGGGCGCGTTTGTTTTCGGGTAATAAAATCGGTTGGGCGATAGCGGTCAGTAAACGTCTACTAACCTCATGGGTCAGCATTTCCAAGTGCTCCTGTTTGGTTTTAAGCACCATTACGAACTCGTCGCCACCCAGGCGCGCCACCACATCGCCACTGCGCAGGGCGGTCTTCAGGCGCTGAGTGATCTCAATGAGGAGCAGATCCCCTGCATGGTGGCCCAGCTCATCGTTGACCTGTTTAAAACCATCCAGATCGATGTACATCACCGCCATGCTCTGTTTGTTCCTTTCAGCTTCTGGAATGGCGAGCTGCAGGTATTGGTTAAGAAACGCACGATTGGGCAGACCCGTCAGCGGGTCGGTATTGGCTAAATCTTCCAAGCGGTGGATCGTCTGCCGTTGATCCAGCAAGCGGCTAACCATATTGCGCATAGAGGTCGACAGGCGTTTCATTTCTGGAGAGCCACTTTCCAGAGGAATACAGTAGGCGTGCTCGCCATCCTGTATTTTATCGGCGGCACTGGCTAAGCGAGAGAGAGGGGCTACCATGCGAGAGGCAATCATCCAGCCCGCCATTGCAAATAACAGTGCCAAGAGTATACCTATGCCCATAATCGCTGCCTGTAGCTCTTCGACAGGGGCAAAGGCGGTAGATACCGGTTTACGACTAACGGCAACCCAGCCTAGGCCAGAGAAGTCTTCAAAGCCGCTGCTGCGCGCATAGCCGGTGACAAACTGTTCGCCATTGGGCCAGGTTTCAATCGCCCATTGCGGCGATGTGTATGTCGGGCCTGGTATGTGTTTTAGGCTGTTTAGCGTTTGACCTATAAGCGCCTCCGGACCCAGCAGTACGGTACCGTTAGCTGAAAGCAGTAGCATCTCGGCATCTTGCCGCTGCAGAGTGGGAGCGAACATGGAGTGCTGAATATATTCGGCCCACTGCCAACTCAAATGTACTGCCAGAACGCCCTGGAGTTCTTCATTGCGGTCATACACCGGGGTGGCAATGTCGACAAATTTAAGCGCTTCACCGCTGGGGTTGGGCAGTAGCTGTGCGAGTAACACTGCCTCATGAACATCACCTATCCAGAGCGCCTCGCGCCCTTCCATAAATACGGGCCTTTGCGCGATTGAAACGCCTTCTAAAATTCCTTCAGTTGCTGCTTGAACAGTACCTTCTGGATCGGTAAAGCCAATCCAAGACACCACGTTGTGGTTGTCTTGTAAACGCTCTAGCTGTTCCCGAAGAACGTTCGTATTCGTGTCATTGGTGAGCGCCTGCATAGCTAATAGGAGTTTGACCTCCTTAATGCGCGCATCCATGTTGCGATCCAGCTTATCTATCATTTGATAGGCTGCTTCGGCGGTCGCATTACCAATATTATCTTCCATTTGCTGCGCAGATTCCCGCGATGCCACCCAGCCCAGTAGCAGCGTTGTGGCAAACACCAATGTGGCAATCAGGGCAATAAATCGCGAGCGCAGCGAGAAGCGTGAAAATAACCAAGCTTGAACAGACATAATTTGCCATCACAGAGAAAGAATTTATTTAATTTCATTATTATTATGTAGAGAAAACGTACCCTATTCTGTCAATATTTGCATTTTACTGTCTGTAATTTTTATTAATGTTAGCGTTGGCTCGATGGTAAAGGGCCAGCCGAGCTGGCCCCGAAGTGCGGTCTAGAACGCCTCTCTAAAACTCTTCCCAATCGGGTGTGGCGCTAGGCAATTGTTTAGATTGATAAGAGCGATGAGTAGCAGCAGTCCGCTGTGAGCTAGTGATGGCGGGGCTTGCTGTGCCACTGTTAGTGGCGTGCTTGAGTTTGAAGGTGGTGACTAGCTCGGCCAAACGGGTGGCTTCATCCTGGAGTGATGCGGATGCCGTACTGGTCTCTTCAACCAACGACACATTTTCCTGAGTGGCGGAATCCATCTGAGAAACTGCCGTACTCACTTGGCTAATGCCCGACTCCTGCTCTTTTGCGGCGAGAGCGAGCTCTTGCATCATTTCCGTCACTTTACGAATTGCTTCGTTAATTTCCGCCATATCATGGCCATTTTGCGCTGCTTGCTCCGCACCCACCACAATACGCTGCGAGATATCTTCAATCATGGTGCGTATTTCTTTCGAAGAGGTGGAGGTCTTTGTGGCTAATGAGCGAACTTCACTGGCAACCACCGCAAACCCCCTGCCATGCTCTCCTGCACGAGCGGCCTCCACCGAGGCATTCAACGCCAGGATATTGGTTTGAAAGGCGATAGAGTCAATCACCTGAACAATATCGTGGACTTTGTGTGAGGTTTCTTCCAGCTCGCGCATCAGTAGGCTGGTGCGCTCTGAGGCCTGTTTACCGGTATTCGCCTGTTGCGCTGCGTCTTGGGTTAGTTGCTGTGCTTGACCGGCGGTGTCGGCGTTCTGCCGCACAATTGATGAAATTTCATCCATACTTGCGGCGGTTTGTTGCAATGCCGCGGCTTGTTGCTCGGTACGTGAGGCGAGGTCCTGGCTGCCGCTCGCGATTTGTTTGGAACTAGAGGCGACGGCTTCGCTACTTTGATTGAGTGTGCCAATCATCTCCTCCAGGCGCTCTTGCATATCCTCCATGGCACTATAAAGGCGACCGATCTCATTACGTCCCCTGCCTTCAATGTGACTGGTTAAGTCACCTTTAGCTACATTCTCACATATCCTAACCGCCCGCTGGAGTGGATTAATAACGAGCCGGTTAATCATGATCTGCACCACGATATAGAGGACAATGGCCGCTAAAATGAGTACGCCTACCGTAATGCCAAACATTATGCTGTCGCGTTGAGCTTCCGAATACACTTGGTTGCCTCTGCTCAGTGCGTAGTCGTTAAAGTGACTGATGGCAGTGCTGAAGCTGGAAAATTGTTGATTGATGGGATCCCGATATGCATCAAGTGCCTCATAACGGGCATTGGCTAAATCCTCTCTGAGTGTGTTAGTGACAATAAGGTTGTAGCTATCAACAATCGCATCAATCAGCGGGCGTCGCTCTGAGTCGCTCGGTAGCTCAAGGCTAGTGAGTTCCGCAATGCGTTGATCGGATTTTTCCAAGCTCTGTCGTGCGTCTCCTAGTGCCCGTTCTGCGCTGATTGCGTTGCCAACGCGGTAGTGCTGCGACATACGCTCCAACCTTACCCGAACTTCCATCAAATTCGTTTCTGCTCGGTTGGCAGCACTCGCTTGCTGAGCGCTTATTTCATTAATTTCTGATAGCAGCTGTGCGGCCTCGCGCTCTTCCATTACACCCATACTACCCAGTACTATGATCATCGCTAAAAGCACGATCAGTGCACCGGCAATCACTTTTTTAACGGATATGTTTTGCATCGATATGCCTCCAAATGCTCCCAGCACCTGTATTGATGCTTAAGGGCGTTTTAAAAGGTACCAATTGCTTGTTAATTTGGCGGGTTAATTAAGCTGTTTTTAATATATTATATTTTTAAATGCTTAATCACAGTAAAGTTGTATAGTTAAATGTTTGCTTGCTATTTGAAGGGGAGTTATTCAGTTGTATTTAAAATAAAAGTCTTTAGGCTTTTTCGATGATTAAAAGAGGGGGGTAATTTCTATAGAGAAAGAGGGTGGGGGAAAAGGGGTAAGAAACAAAGGCCGAATTAGGGGCGTAAACTCCTAACTCAAGCCATTGCTTTCAATCGTTACATTAAACGTAACGGTTAAAGTGTCTTATGCATCACATAAGTGTCGACAAACCCAAGGCGTGCATGGCGGTAAGCGTTTGGTACGGTACCCACAATGCTAAAACCAAGCTTCTGCCATAGCGCGACCGCCACTTCATTGGTGGCCACCACGGCGTTGTACTGCATGGCTAGAAACCCAAGTTCCCGTGCTTGCTGCTGGGAGTGCTCGCACATGGCGCGTGCTACGCCTTTGCCCCGTGCGGCAGGGGTGACCATATAACCACAGTTACATATATGATCGCCGGGGCCCGACGCATTGGTTTTTAGATAGTAAGCGCCCAGCACTTGACCATTTTCATCTTTGGCAGCCACGCTGGCGTTAGGCGTTTTAAACCATAGCTGACGGGCAGCTTCGTAGCTGATATCGGGATCAAACGCATAGGTCTCTTGCGCTGCGACAATGGCTTGGAAAGTTGGCCAGAAAGCAGCAAAATCGTCATCCGTCATCGAAGAGAAAGCGAGAGTGGTCATAAATATCCTGTATTGAGATGCGCTTACCGAGCAACCTCTGCCACAATCTCGTAGCTGCGTAGACGGTCAGTATGATTATAAAAATCGCTATTAATCATAAGCTCATCGGCGCCAGTGCGCGATTGGAACTCTTCAAGCTCCGCTTTAACCGTCTCTGGCCCGCCAATAATCGCCGCGCCTAAAAACTGGCTTACTTGGGCCTGCTCAACCGGCGACCAATCGAGCTGTTCAACCGGTGGCTGTGACTGAGTCGGTTTACCGCGAATCAGATTTAAAAACTTCTGCTGTGCAGTCGTGGCCAGGTAGTGAGCCATCGCATCGCTCTCTGCGGCCATCACGGGTAATCCAACCATAGCATGGGGCTTATCCAGGTGTTCCGAGGGTCGAAAATTGTCGCGATATAAGCGCAGGGCCTCAAATAAATAGCCTGGTGCAAACTGCGCGGCAAACGCAAACGGCAAGCCCAGTTTTGCCGCCAGCTGAGCGCTGTAGCCGCTGGAACCCAGTAACCAAATAGGCACATGGGTGCCCTGGCCAGGCACTGCTTTCACACGCTGCTGGGGCTCTGCATCGTCTAAGTAGCTGCGCAATTCGTTAAGTAGTTGCGGAAAATCATCTACCCCCGCATGGACGTTGCGACGCATTGCCTGCATGGTGGCTCCATCCGAGCCTGGTGCGCGACCTAGGCCCAGGTCAATACGGCCAGGGTAAAGCGTTTCCAGGGTGCCGAATTGTTCGGCAATCACCAGCGGTGGATGGTTAGGCAGCATAATCCCGCCGCTACCCACGCGGATAGTGGACGTTTGCCCTGCTATGTGGCCGATCAATACCGAGGTCGCTGCACTGGCGATACCGGCGATATTGTGGTGCTCGGCAAGCCAGTAACGGGTAAAACCCAGCCGCTCGGTTAATTGTGCAAGGGCAACGCTATCGCGGAAGGTTTCTGCGGCACTGCCGCCCTGGCGGATAGGCGCCAGGTCAAGGACGGAGAGTGCCGTGGAAGCGAGTTGGCTCATGGATCACCTGCAAAAATCGTGGGCGCGTAGAGTGAGAAATTGCTTAGCGCGCTTGGTAATTACACGTTATGCGGCCAGTGCAGGTGAATTGCAAGGTGTGGGATTGCAACAGGTGGTGCTCGCTATGTCACAAGCATTCACTCAAGCGGCGGGGTGGGGCGAATAAGAATTTCATTCACATCGACATGGGCAGGCTGTGCCAGCGCGTAAACCACCGCATTGGCGATATCGCGGTCTTCTAAGGCATGGGTCGGCGGTTGATCAAAAAAGGGTGTGTCGACCATTCCCGGTTCTATCAGCGTTACCCGCATGCCGGTACCGCGCAACTCTTCACGCAGATTATAGCCGATTCCTGTGACCGCCCATTTGGTCGCGCTATACATAGAGCCTGGAATGGTCGTGCGGCCTGCCGCAGAGCCGGTTAACAACACATGGCCTTGGCTACGTTTTAGGGCGGGCAAGCAGGCCTGAATAGTGAGGCCCACCCCATAGATATTAGTGAGGATCATCTCACGCCATGCGTCGTGGTCAGCTTCACTAAAGCCGCCCGGCGTGCCGCCACTGCCAGCGTTGGCAAAGACGGCATCCAGGCGGCCAAAGGTTTCCAGTGCCTGCTCAACCATGGCCTGCTGCTGCTCCATGTTGGTCACGTCCAGCGCGCAGGTCAGCACGTTTTCCGGCCCCAGCTCTTGCGCTAGAGTGGTGAGCTTGTCGCTAGAACGGGCGGCCAGTACCAGTTTATAGCCTTCACGTGAGGCTGCTCGGGCGGTGGCTGCACCGATGCCGCTAGATGCGCCGGTAATTAATAGCACGCCGGTATGCATGGGTTGCGCTCCTTGCTTGGTTCGTCAGGTAAGCTTTTAGCATGGCTAAGGTGACGGCATCCTGCAAATAATTGCCTTACCAGCCTGCTATGGCTTTGCTAATTGACCGTTACAGGAGAGCCCTCCTGCTTTACGTTTTATTATCTTTACGTTTTAGCATCGCGGAGAGATCGAGAATAGCCTGGGCCATATCCGCCATGCTTTTGCTTTGATCCATCGAAGTTTTACGCAGAAAGCGGTAGGCCTCTTCTTCACTCATCTCTTGGTGAGCCATGATAAGGCCCTTGGCGCGTTCGATCAGTTTGCGTTCACGTAGCGCTTTACGGGTATTTTCGAGCTCATCGCTAAGCCCCTGTAAACGGCTGGCCTGGGCTTGAGTGAGTTCAATCAGCGAGCGGCCTAATGGCGAGGTGAGGGCGTTGGCCGTCAGGTCGCCTAGTGGTTGTCCATCATTAAGCGCCAGCAGTTGTTCGCAAGGCGCAGGAGCATAAGTACAAGGCTGCGTTTTAGCTTTTTCTAAAGCGTCCTCGGCCTGGGCGATTTTGCGGTGGCAAAGCACGCTTAGCTGTGAGATTAGCGCATCTTCAACCATTTTCATTGAGTCGATACGCAGGGTGGTCAGTTCGTACCAGGTTTCACCCAGTGTATCCGGTGTCTCTTTGGGCGTTGATTGCGATGCTGATGAGCGCTGGCAGGCGATATCGCGCAACTGGCAAATACCCGACAGCGTGCGCGGTAAAAGCTCCTTTTGCCATGCCTGCTGCGCTTCAGGCGTAGCGAACTCTACAAAGGTGTCAAAGCAACGCTGTTGATCCGTCATTAGTTGGTTTAGCAGAGCTCGGTGGGGCTCATCGAAGTGGCCATGGGTAAAGCCAAAGGCGCCACAGGCGCGCTCCTGGCCAGCCAGTTCTTTGCCCTGCATTAAGTGGAAGATGGCGACCAGGGTGCGGGTAATATCAGGATCGATAGAGGTGTCAGCGGCCTCAAACACAATGGCCAGCAGTCCACTGGTCAACTGGTTAAAGGCCTGAGTCGCCGCATCGGGTGTGATGGCAAAGGTATCGATGGCTTGGCGAAGCGCGCCAAGTTCGTCGAGCGCGTACCAAACGGCGGCAATCCGGCGCAGTAAGCGCGCGGCAGCCTGGGGGCGGGCTTCCTCGCTGAGCGCTTCCAGCCGTTGGCGCATTAATGTTTCGGCCTGCTGACTGTGCTCACGGTAGGTGTCGCGGCGGTTTTTGAAGCGTTGACCCTGGGAGGCTAGGTAAATCGTCGAGGCGCCTCGTTCACGCTGGAGCATGTGAATAAAGCGACTAATGTCGCCGACAATATCGGCGGTGGTGGCAAGGTGGGTAAGGTTGTCGATATCGCAACGAATGGCGGTTAAGAGCAGTTGCTGCGCTGAAGACATAGAAATTTCCTTGGTGACTCGCCGCCTAAATGTAAACACTCCCATAGCGTTTTCTCCCATACCCAGACCAGGCATATGGGAGTGAATAGGAACGTATGGGAGTATGAGTTTACGTATGAGTATAAAAGTGTACTGGAAAGCGCTTAGCGTAACGACAGAGCGCCTGCGCCTACGTCATCACCTACTGCATCGCGGTAGGCTTTGGCCTCTTCGGCTTCGGTGGCATCACTAAAGCGTACCAGCAGCACGCAGGAGGCCAATATCAGCACCGTGAGACCTAAATAGAACAGGCCTTGCTGGTAGGTCAGGCTTTCGCTGCGGAATAGGAAAGCAGCGCCTACAGCGCCCACATTACCACCAGCACCGACAATGCCCGCGACGGCACCCAAGGCTTTTTTATTGATAAACGGGACAACACCGTAGGTAGCGCCTTCTGCCATCTGCACAAACAGGCTGAACACGAGCATGATACCAATAGCCAGGCTCAATACGTGCATCTGCGAGAACGCTACCAATGCAATACCTTCGCAAACTAATGCAATAAACAGCCAGCGAACGCGTCCTTTCAAGCCCCCTTGCTTGGCGAAAAGATCCGAGAAAACGCCCCCCAGGGTACGCGCAAAAATATTCATTAACCCGAACAAGCCAGCGATCAGGCCTGCGGTAGCCAGGGTGAGATCAAACTTATCGAAGAAGTAGATGGCAGCAATATTGTTGATCGTCAGCTCCACGCCAAAGCAGAGGCCGTAGACAACGAACAGTGCCCAAACACGAATATCCTTGGCGGCGGCTAGGAAACTTTGGCCTGCGCCGTTCTCACCTGTCGCTTCAGGCAGCTCGCCGCGTGCGCGTAGCTCGCTGAAGTTACCGTTGGGCGCATCCTGGGTGAAAAACCAGTAACCAATACCGGTAAAGAACATCACTACGCCTGGTACCATCATCGCCAAACGCCAGCCAAAGGCTTCGTTAACGCCCAGCATCAGCATGCCAGAGAAGATCAGCGGCATCAGAATTTGTGTGGTGCCACCGCCTAAGTTGCCCCAGCCCGCGCTGGTAGCGTTGGCGGTACCAACCACATTGGGGGCGAACATCATTGACGTGTGGTACTGGGTAATCACGAAGGAGGCACCAATGGCCCCAATGGCTAAGCGCGCCAATAGAAAGGTTTCAAAACTATCGGCTAAGCCAATGCCCATCACCGGAATAGCACCTAACAGCAGTAGCCCGGTATAGGTTTTACGCGGGCCGATTCGGTCGCAGAGTACGCCAATGGCAAGGCGCACAATGACGGTAATCGCCACCGAAGCAATAATAGTATTGCCGATTTGTGTTTGGGTTAGAGAAAGGTCTTCACGAACAATCGCCATGAGCGGGGCGATGCCGAACCAGCCGAAGAAACAGATATGAAACGCGAACCATGAGAAGTGGAAAGCGCGCATCTGAGGGGTCGAGAAGTTAAATAACCGAATGCGGTTGGCTTTGTTGCGTATGTCCATGGGATGGCCTCACGGGGCATAAAACGAGTTGATCGCAACGCAACGCAAACGAGCTAGCGCGTTACGCAAACAATTGACGAGAACATGCCTTCACCGTTGAAGGTCAGGTTCGACGCACTCGTACCCAGTTGGGCCTGGTCCACGCCTACCACCACTGGTAGGAGTTATGCAGGTAGTTTGCCAGTTGATTGTTTGTTGCTAAGAATCAGCATGTTAATTTATTTCTGCTGTGCGTGTGAGCGATGAGCGATCAAGGCTATGCTGCATGATTGGGCATGCAGTGCCGCATTTTGCGGCATCTTGGTGCTATACGGTTCTTAAAAGCAGATTCTTAAACGCAGGGTTTAAAAAGAAGAGTTTTAAAAGAAGAGTTTTAAACGTAGTTGGCGTCGCCCGCTATTCATGCAAATAGACGGCGTCTATATCAAGCGTGGAGTGGCTGCCGATGGCATCGAAGTGCTCGCTTAACCAGCGCTCGGCGGCTGCTTGGCCCTGTTCACATAGATGGCATAGAAAAGCCCACTCGGAATTGGATTTGCTGGAGACTGAGAGCCCCTCAAGCGCCTGTTCACCGCTGATGCGGTGGAACAAAGCCTGTTGGTAGCAGTTTTCAATTCCTTGCTCATCGAGGGCGTGCTTAAGCAACGCGATCATGCGGATCTCTTTAATTAGTGCAGAGTTAAAGGTGATCTCGTTAAGACGGTTCATAATGGCCGATGCCGTAGTGGGCACTTCATTACGGCTGATAGGATTAATTTGTATCAGCAGAATATCTCGCGCGCTGCACTCCTCTATGAGCGGGAATAGCGCCGGATTACCCATATAGCCGCCATCCCAATACGCTTCGCCGTCGATCTCTACCGCTTGGAACATAAAGGGTAAGCAAGCAGAAGCCATCACAGCATCAACGCTCATCTCTTCGCGATGAAACACGCGCTGTTTACCTGTGCGTACGTTAGTGGCCGCTACAAACAGCTTGAGCTGCTGGCATTTTCTGACTCTCTCAAAATCAATATGGTTCGCCACTATATCGCGCAGCGGATTTAGGTTGAGCGGGTTGAGTTGATAGGGGGAGGCCACACGGCTTAACAGATCCATCGCAATAAAACCGGGCGAATGATCCAGGCTCCAGTTGCCGGTCAATATATCCATAGGGGAGCGGCGGATGGGGCTGGCCATACCCGCACGGCTCACCGCTTGCCAAAAATCGTGCAGCGCTTGCCGCGCGGTCTCTTTATCACCCCGTGTTAGCGCATCGGCCATCACCACGCCGTTCATCGCCCCGGCGCTGGTGCCGCTGATACCCTCAATTTCAATGCGATCATCTGCCAGAAGGCGATCAATCACACCCCAGGTATAAGCTCCGTGAGCGCCGCCACCTTGTAACGCGAGGTCTAGCTTTTTGACCTTTGCCATATGCTTTTCCCATTGCCTGCTTTTAAGGAGTGTGATTGCAGTGAAAACAGCATGACATAGGCAGCTAGAGAAGACGAAAGGCTATTTAGCGGACAGCTCCACAATGAGCACTCAAGGGAGTGGCTTCAACAAAGAGGCGCGTAGTTTTCCTCCTCTTTAAGGTGCCCCCTATAGCGGTGAGTGATGGCTGGGCGAGTATGGCGCCTCAAATATGGCGTGCTCCATTAGGTTGTCCAGCTGAAGGGCAAGCTGCTGGCTGGCTTCTTCCATCACGCCTAAGGCGGCCAATTGACCATTGCGGTCGCCCAAGCGGGCAAACTTAAGCGCTTCAGCGCCGCTTTCGTGCATGCGGCGATGCGGTGCCGCCAGCGCTCGATAAGCCTCGGTGCAAGCGTAACGCTGATAGCCTTCACCCTGCTGGTGCCAGCGGCCTAAACGACATTGGTGGTGGTCTTCTAACAGGGTATCTGTGTTGGCAGATAGTAGCTGCTTATAAAGTCGGCACTTCCACACCGCATGATCAAGCTTAGCGGAGTGTAAAAATGCAGCAGTGGCGCTGTGATGAATCACTTTGTGCATATGCAGGGTTTGATCAGCAAGTTGATACAATGCTTGCTTGGCTGTTTGCGCCGAGTGGGCTATCTCATCGTCTGCCAAGCGCTTTTTCACCACGGCTTGTGAGTGCTCTCTTACTTGGCTATTAACTTGCTCCATCAGCAAGCTGAGCTGGTGGCTAAATCGGTGCATATTAAGCGCTAAGCGGTGCACGTCATCTGCAATGGCTGCCAGCCCTGGAGACTGCTGGTTAGTGGGGGCAGTGCTGCCAAGTAGACCTTGGCTATGGGCTGTTTCAAGCGCCGTGCTAACCGCTAACGCTTGGGCATGGCCCGCATTCCGCGAGAGGGCGACCTGCAACTGGTTTAGGGCGTGTAAGGTTTTGGCTAGCACTAACGGGGGTAACGCTTCGGCATGCTCTGTGTTGAGGCAACGCTGATCAAGGGTATTGACGGCTTGTTCAGCTGCGGCGATTAAATTAGCCGTTTCCGTTAATGTGGAGCGCTCGCCGGCAAGCTGGTCGGCGTATTCCTGAATGCCGCTATTTAGAGAAGCCAGCATATCTGTACCCCTCGCCTGTAGCATGCCGATGGATTGCGCCGGTTTCATCAGGCTTATTAAGCGGCAGCTGGGGGAAGGAGTAGCAGCGTCAAGCTGCTCTCGTAAATCGGCGACTTCCTGTTCCAGGCGGCGAATTTTTTGATACGGGTGCATAAAGGTGAACATGGCAGAGGCACCTACGGCAAATAGCAATACCTTGTGTTAATTTGTCACAAAGTATTGCAGAAGGTTCCTCCGAACGCCTGATTTAGTTGCCGTAAATGATGAAATTGAGCCACTGACTAGCTGCGAGACTGAGATTGTTAACGCTCACCTTGACTAAAAGTCCCGAAATTAGCGCTGGGCAAGCTGTGCGGCGTCCGCTGTGCAGCCTAGAAATGCTGAGGTGGCAAGCCACTCGGCATCGGGATAATAAGCGAAGACATACTGATCCTCTTTTAGGCTGTCGATCAGCGGGTAAGTAACGTCTTCACTTACCGCCGGACATCCATGACTGCGTCCGAGTCTTCCTGTTTGGGTGATGAACGCGTCGCTTACATAGTCAGCGCCGTGGATCACAATAGCGCGCTCAAACGCCAAGTCGTTGACGTTGGGTTCAAGGCCCTCTAGGCGTAGCGAATAGCCGTTGCGGCCATAATAGCTGTTCATGGTGCGAAATAAGCCAATGCTGGACTGATGGCTGTCGGGGGTATTGGAAAACGTCTCTGCTTGGGCGTCGCCGGAACCTTGTCCGTGAGAGACAAGCTCTTCGAAAAGCAATTTATGCTGGCGCAAATCAAATACCCACAGGCGGGGCTCTGTAGATGGCAGGGAGTAATCGATCACCGCTAGGCGCTCGGCATCCGGTTCGGCGCAATTAAGGGCTTGAGCGGCCAAACGCAGTGCGGCGGGCGATGCCTGGGGTGCTAGCTGCTGCAGTTGGTGGTGTAAAGGTAGTATGCCTGCGGGGGGAGTTGAAGCAACTTGGGCGAAGAAGCTGGCGGCGTGTAGCGGTAATGTAAATAATGCTAAAGGCAATGAAAACAGTAACGTGACAAGATGTGGACGAAGCGCCATATAAATCGATCCCGTTAGTAATATCAATCATGATGATGGGTAGCCGACTAAGATAAAAAAGAAGGTCGGCGGTGTAGAAGTCTATAGTAACGCAAGGAGAGGGCGATGAAAGAGATACAGTCACTAAGACGATGGACGATAGGGATCGCTCTATGTCTAACGCTTACCCACAGCCCTTTAGGCATCAGCAATGTGTATGCGGATTCAGCACCGTTACAACAGGCAATAGCCCAACAATTAAGCACTGTGGAAGCGCACCGGCTACCCACCGTTGCAGAGTTTTATCAGCTGCGCGATGGTCAGCCCGCCTGGCAGTCAGCGAGGACGGTTGAATCATTAGTCGCTGCACTAAATAGCTTGGAAACCGACGGCTTAGTACCCGAAGATTACCACGCTGACACGCTGCTCAATGAGTTTCAGCGTAGTCAGGCAGGTGGTGAAGTCGCTCAGGCGTCGTTTGATATTAAAGCGACTGCATCGCTGCTGCTAGCGTTGGATCATTTAGAGCGCGGCAAAGTGAACCCGCGTGATGTCGAGCCCCAGTGGGATGTGCCGCGCCCTGAACGTGGTTACTCGCTTGTGCGCGTTGTGCATGCCGTCGATGATCGTACGCTTGATAACGCCATCGCGCTGGCCCGGCCCTCATCAGCCGAATATCAGCAGTTGCGCGACGCCCTGAAGCAGCATTATCAGTTGGCTAGCTTAGGCAGCGTGCCCTATTTAGCCGCGCGGGATGAGTCGCTTAGGCCAGGGGACGAAGCTGACGGTGTTAATGTGCTGCGTCAACGTTTAGCGCTGTGGGGAGAGGCTGATTTGCAGGTGGCTGACAGCAGTGCTTATCCAATGATTGGGGTGCAGGTGGCGTCTAATAGGCGCACCTTTGATGCACCGCTAGAAGCTGCTGTGAGGCGTTTTCAGCGCCGCCATTTGCTGCAGGAAGATGGCGTGGTGGGTGAACAAACTCGTCTGGCATTGAATACTTCGGTGGCGTCACGAATCGATCAACTGCGGGTCAATTTAGAGCGCGCGCGGTGGATCCGTCCGATGCAGTCAGCTGAGCCAAGGGTATGGGTCGATATTGCAGGCTACCGGATGCATTACGTGCGCCCGAACGGCCAGCACTGGGATGCCCGGGTGGTGGTAGGAACACCGCATCGCGAAACGCCGATTATCCACTCCACGATCAGCCATTTAACCATTAACCCTTCCTGGACGATCCCACCGACGATTATGCGCGAGGATGTATTGCCCCAGGTGCGTGCCGATATCGATTACTTAGCGCGTAAAAACATCCAGGTGATTAGCCCCATGGGTGAGCCTCTCGTTGCAGAGGAGATTGATTGGCAGCGCCCCGGCGGCGTTATGTTGCGTCAAGTGGCGGGCGCGGGTAACCCGCTAGGTCGCGTCGTGGTTCGGTTTCCCAACGATGATATGATCTATTTGCATGACACCCCCGCAAGGGGTTTATTCCAGCGTGAACAGCGTGCACTCAGTTCAGGCTGTATTCGGGTTGAAGGCGTGGCTGAGCTAGCGCAAATGCTGCTGCAAGACACCGGCAGTCGTTACCAGATGAGTACGCTGTTAAATGGCGGTAGCGATCGCAATGTGAGTTTGCCCCAGCGTATTCCCATTGCACTGCACTATTTAACCGCGTGGCCGAATGCCGAAGGCGAGGTGGAGTTTAGGCCTGACATCTATCGTCGCGATGCGTCGCTACTGGCTGCATTGCAGCGCCCAGTGTAAGGTTGAGTATTTGTAGAATAATGCACGCCAACGTAAAACACCGCCTAGTTGAAGGCGGTGTTTTACGTATAGGCATTCGTTATTGGGTAGCGAAGTGCTAGTCGTCGCTTTCCTGCTGATAGTTAGCCACGCTAACCGGCCCGGTTTCGCCGCTTTCCAGCGCAGCTAACATTGGCGCAGCCTGGTTTTGGAAGGCAATAAGCGTGTCGCCGCTCAAACTAGTGTTTTCGGGTAGGGGAACGGTCATCGCATTCACCGGCGAGTTGTTGACGATGACTTCATAGTGCAGGTGAGGGCCGGTGCTACGACCTGTATTGCCTGACAGTGCAATACGCTCGCCCATCGTTACGCGTTCACCTTGCTTGACCAGCGGGCGTGAGAGGTGCAGGTAGCGCGTCCGGTAGCCATTGTCGTGACGGACGACAATATAGCGTCCTGCAGCGTGATGGTTACTCACGCGCTCAACGACACCATTAGCGGGAGCCGTTACCGGTGTGCCAATCGGCATGGCAAAGTCAGTGCCGTTATGGGGGCTAATACGGCCAGTGACCGGGTGCTTGCGCCGCGGATTGAAGCTGGAGCTTAACCGATAGCTGCCATCAAACGGGTGGCGGGCAAAGGCAGGATCCAAGCTGCCGCCCTCAGGCGTATAGAAATTATCGTCGCTGGCATTACGAACAACGGTTAAGTCCATGCGTTCGCCATCGTAATGAACCGCTAATACGCGAGAATCAAGCGTTTCCCCATCGATCATGTCGGACTCAACCAGCACCTGAAAACGGTCGCCGCGGCGGCTGTCACGCCGAAAATCGAGTTTCTTCTCAAGCAGCTTTGTCAGTTCTGTTACCGAGCCGCTGTTCAAGCCGGTCGCTTGGGCCGAACGCGCAAAACTACCGCTGACGCTACCTGCATAGAGGCGCTGAACAGGTTCGCCCTGGCGTTCAATAGTGGTGATGGCAAAGTGGTCTGCATCTTGCTCCAGCAATATGCCATCACGGGTATTTTTCATCATGCGAAGTGATAACAAACGCCCATCTTCATCCAACTGATAATCAAAGCTGTGGCCGGCGCGCCAATTCGTTAGCATGCGCTGATCGGGTAAATCCTCAAGCAGGGCCATCACTTCACTGTAGCCAAGGCCTAGTTCATTCTGTGCCAGTACGGCAAAAGTTTCGCCGGATTCAACAATGTGTGTTTTCCATTTAGGCACGAACGGTTCTTCTGCCGCCAGTTCTAAGTCCAGGAACGAGATATCGTCAAATAGCTCAACGCCGTAGTCTTCATAAGAGGTGGCGTCGGCTAGCTCAACAGAGGAGCTGTTATCTGCATCCAGCATTCCGCTGGTCAGCGTGCCCAGCACAATCGCCATATGCAGCGCGCCATCATCAAGGGCACCGCTGCCCAGTGCTGGAGTATTAATCATTGGTGCATTGAGTGATGCGGCATTCAGCACCGTGACATCACTACCTAGGGCTGATTGATTCGCCATACCGGCTTCTGCGCTGGCAATCACGTCAAGGTCAATGATCTCGGTTACTGTGAGTTCACTGAGAGGAATATTTTCGCGGGTGGCGTCGAGGGCGCGTGAGGCGCGGTCGATCGCATCTGCCACGGGGGTCCGTTCTTGACGTAGGGAAGGAACGCCCGGAGTAGAGTCGCTTGGAAGTGGTACCAGCACGCTTTCGAGTGGTGTATGTAGTTGATTTAAATCTTGGTATGTCGTCAATAATTTTTGTGTGCCCAGCACAGTGACCATTGTAGCCACGGGTAACAGTAATAATTTATGCGTGCGGGGCAGCGAATGAAGGATTCGCAACATGGGAAAATGGACCGCCGAGTTCGTGATTAAAAATAACTATAAAGTGAATAAACCCGTAAACCATACCCCATGAAAGCATGAGAGGATAGACTGTATGTCTATACATAAAATGTAATTTAATACAAATATGACAATAATAGACAAAGATTACTATTTATAAACACCGTTTGCTAACAAATGTAACCAATAAAGTGTGCTTAATAAATAACCTGAGTTAACCATAGACAAAAATAAAGTTTTTAAAGTCCAAATATAACAAATGTGGAGCGTTTGGTTGCTCGCTAGGCGCTGAGCATTTTTTGCCTGCCGCTAGCGAATATTCTCAGCCATTTTACAAGCAGGAGCGGAAGTGTTGGCTGTTTCCTGGCATTCTAGCCATGTTTTCGAACACATGTTTTCGAACACAAGTTTTTCGAACATTAAGCGCATTATTTCGCTGTATTGCGTTGAGGAAATCGAAATGTCCCGGGTAACACTTTCACAATGGCAAATGTTGGCCGCCGTGGTTGACCACGGTGGATTTGCGCGTGCGGCAGAAGCTGTACATAAAAGTCCTTCCACGCTGAATCATGCCGTTCATAAATTAGAAGAGCAGTTAGGCGTCCAGGTGCTGGAGCCTATTGGCCGACAAGTGCGGTTAACCGAAGCTGGAGAGCTGCTGCTTCGGCGTGCACGTCAATTAATAGAGAGTGCGGCTTCACTTGAGGACGTCGCCACCCGGTTAGCGGCTGGTTTAGAAGCGGAAGTGGTGGTGGCAATCGATCAGGTATTTCCTGCCGCCGCTCAAGCCAAAGCGTTAGAACGCTTCTCTGAAACGTATCCCCAGGTGCGCGTTCAGTTACACGAGAGCGTACTCAATGGCGGCATTGAAATGCTCTACGATGGCCGCGCAGACTTAGTGGTCTCCGGCATTGAGGCGCAGGGCTTCTTGGGCGAACCGCTGGTAGCAGTTCGTTTTGTTGCGGTGGCGCATCCCCAACATGCGCTGCATCAGTTAGGTCGCTCGTTGGATCTGCGCGACTTGGCCCAGCATCGGCAGTTGGTGGTGCGTGATTCAGCACTGCGCCAATCAACCAACGCTGGCTGGTTGAAAGCTGAACAGCGCTGGACTGTCAGCCACCTAAACACCTCTCTCGATATGCTAAGGCGTGGCCTGGGCTTTGCCTGGATGCCGGAGACACGTATTTCTGATGAGTTAAAGAGCGGTCAATTAAAACCGCTGCCATTACCCGCGGGCGGTATTCGCGAAGTGCCGATTCAGATGATTTTTCGCGACCGGGATCGGGCAGGGCCTGCGGCTCATGCGATGGCAGCCGCGCTGAAACAAGCTGTGGTAAGCGAGTGTGCGCTGCATGATTCGACTGACTCGAATGAAAGGCCGTAAAACATCCGCTTGAGCCTCCTTGAAGCGGGCGTATGCTGAAAAAAGTAACGCTATAGCTAGGGCCTGTTGACGTTTCACTCACGGCCGCGCTGGAGCCCGTTTTTATTTGCGGCAAGGTAGGAGGAGAGATGTTTGGTTATTCCAAATGAACGACGACTAACGCCGCCGCGGGTAAAAACGGGCCCTAAGACCCCAAAAGACTTTTCAGGAGACGCCCGATGGGACTGCTTGTAAACGGCAAATGGCAAGATCAGTGGTATGACACCAAAAAACATGGTGGTGAATTTGTACGCGAGTCAGCCCAGTTGCGCGATTGGGTGGGCGACCAGCCGGAAACAGACGGTGATTGCTACCCCGCGGAACAAGAGCGCTATCATTTATATGTATCGTTAGCCTGCCCCTGGGCGCATCGCACATTGATTATGCGTAAGTTGAAAGGGCTGGAGCCGTTGATCGGCACGTCCCATGTTAGCCCCTTAATGCTCGACCAAGGCTGGACCTACCGCCAGGACGAAGGCGCCAGTGGCGACCCCATTAATGGCGTCGACCTTCACCATCAGTTGTATACCATGACCGACCCAAGCTATACAGGTCGTGTCACCGTGCCCGTGCTATGGGACAAGCAGCGCAACGCTATTATTAATAATGAGTCCGCGGATCTGCTGCGTATGTTTAACCATGCGTTTGATGAGTTGACCGGCAACGACTTGGATTTTTACCCGCAAGACCTGCGTGGCGTCATCGATGACGTCAACGCCGATATCTACGATCACATTAATAATGGTGTCTATAAATCAGGCTTTGCCACCGAGCAGGCGGTTTATGAGAAGCATGTGAAGGCATTGTTTGACGCCCTCGACCGCATGGAAGCCCGTTTAAGCGAGCAGCGTTACTTGGCAGGGGAGTGGTTGACCGAGGCAGACATTCGCCTGTTTACCACCCTGATACGTTTCGACGCGGTTTACTACGGCCACTTCAAATGCAATCTTAAGCGCATTGAGGATTATCCCAACCTTTCCAATTACGTGAGGGAGATCTACCAGTGGCCGGGGGTGGCTGAGACCGTCAATATGGATCACATCAAGCGCCACTACTATTATAGCCACGACACGATTAACCCTACCCGGATTGTGCCTGCCGGTCCGCTGCTTGATTTCCAGCAGCATCACGACCGGGAGCGTTTGCCTGGCAAAGGTGTGCGCCGCCGTTAATCACTTACTTAGGCAGGCATCAAAAGGGCCGCCCAATTGGGCGGCCCTTTTCTAGCGTTACGATTCTGTTGCTAGCGTTGCGATACGGCTAAACACAGCTAGTAATCGTTAGCCATTATCATCGATATCTAACGCTTCACGGGTACGTTGCCAAGCGCTTTCAGCGCCCTCTCGGGTCGTTTGCCAAGCGTCTCGAGCGTTAGCTTTGGTCTGTTCCCACCACTCGTTATTATAAGCAGGAAAGGCTTCTACCTCTTCCTGGCTGGCTTCGACCATGATGCGGTGTTCGGTATCACCATCATCTTCTGTGTCGGTTTCGAGGGTGAAGTAATCGGTACCCACAACGATTTCGCGACCACCTAAGCCGAGTACTGAACCGCTCTCAATGACCAGCGCAGTGATTCGCATCTCTTCATCAAACAGGATGTCATCAACTTCGCCAATCTCTTCACCGGAACCGCCAGCAAAATAGACCTCGGCATCAAGAATGTCTTCTGCAGAGTACATGCCCTGGGGCCCGTTGGAGGCATGAGCACCCATAGCAAAGGTTCCCAGTAGGGCAGTACCGATCGCGGTTGTCAGGATTGTCTTACGCATAGCATCTCTCCATGTGGCTACGGTAGGTGGTAGGTCGCTTACCGAATGTTGCTAAAAAAGCCGACCTACTTAAAACAGAAATAGAGTACTGGAAATAGAGTACTGAAGGTGCAGTAAAAGGGTTACTGCTTATCAGCCCAGTCGTCGGCTTGACGCTCTGCTTCTTCGCGTTCGAGACCGTACTTCTGCTGAATCTTGCCTATTAGCTGATCTTTCTTACCGCCGATCTGATCCAATTCATCGTCAGTAATCTCGCCCCAGCTAGATCGGGCCTTACCCTTCATTTCTTTCCATTTGCCTTCAATTTGATCCCAGTTCATTGCATCGCTCCTTGAGAATAGTGAACTTGATTAGGCACTTTCCAGGTTAGACCATATCTGCATGAGTGCAAGTCCTTGATCCAAGGTGGCGCAACTTAAAAGTGCTGGTCAGAAGCCAAATGCAATGGTAGGATGCGGCCTCCTCGCATGTGTTGACCCCTCCATCATGACGGTGAGCGTACATCTGCACAATTATTAATGGGTCTATATTAATAGTTATTCGTAGTAGCGCTTGCGGGAATATCTCGCCATTTGCGAGATATTCATTGCTGTGAAGATGGCGCGCCTCCAGTATTTCACCACACGGGTGAAATCGGCGCAGAAGGTCGCCACAGCGGTTGGCCCGCTAACGCGGTGTTTGCCAACCGGATGCTAGGTGCGACCGGCGTCTCCGACTCCATTGATGGCTTTGACCGCTATGGCGGTGCCTGTTATCGACAATGACCACACTTTATGTCGTTGTGCGATGACAGAGTCAGAGACGCTTATGATGTTTTTTTGCCGGTACTTACCGGCCTACCAAGGTGTGATTAATGACCTCGACTTCTGTCGCCTCGCCGAGCTTCGGCGATCTGGCTCTTTTGCCTGCCGTTCTGTCTGCTGTTGAATCACAGGGATACCTAGTTCCCTCGCCGATTCAAGCGCAAACCATCCCTGCGCTGCTTGAAGGCCGCGATATGCTGGGCCAAGCACAAACCGGTACCGGCAAAACGGCAGCGTTTGCATTACCGTTACTGTCACGTTTAGAACTGACTCGCCGTGAGCCGCAAGTGTTGGTAATGGCACCAACCCGCGAATTGGCTCAGCAAGTAGCTGCCTCGTTTAGTAAGTATGGCCAAAACCTGAAAGGTCTCGAAGTTGCGACCCTATGTGGTGGTCAAGAGTACCGTGAACAGCTGGGCGCCCTTAAGCGTGGCGCGCAAGTAGTTGTCGGTACTCCTGGCCGGATTATCGACCACCTGGATCGCGGTAGCCTCAAGCTTGATGGCCTCTCCGCCCTAGTGCTGGATGAAGCTGATGAAATGCTGCGCATGGGCTTTATCGACGACGTAAAACGCGTGGTTGCCGATACCCCGAAAGATGCTCAGCGTGTGTTCTTCTCGGCGACTCTGCCGACTGAAATTGAGCGCATCGTTAACCGTTACTTGGTTAATCCGGTGAAAGTTGCGATTGAGTCGGGCACTACGACCGGCGAAAACATCGAACAGCGCATTGTGCGCGTTGACGGTGGCGCTAAGCTTGAAGCCGTTGCACGTATCCTTGAAGTCGAGCCGGTCGATGGTGCCATCGTCTTTGTGCGTACCCGTGCAGCTTGTACCACGCTCGTTGAGCAGTTGACTGCTCGTGGCGTTAACGCCGCTGGCCTGTCGGGTGATCTCGATCAGAGCCTGCGTGAGCGTACCATTACGCGCTTGAAGCGTGGCAAAGTCGACGTGCTGATCGCCACTGACGTGGCAGCCCGTGGTCTTGACGTGTCGCGTATCACTCACGTGATCAACTACGACCTGCCCCAAGATGCCGAAGCTTACACGCACCGTATCGGCCGTACCGGTCGTGCGGGTCGTAGCGGCATCGCGATTACCTTTGCCGGCTTCCGTGAAGCGCGCAAAGTGGGTTGGATGGAGCAGGCAACCGGTCAGAAAATGACCGAAATGCCGCTGCCTGACGAAGCCGCTATTCGCGCGCATCGCGATGAAGTCTTCCATCAGCGTGTTATTGCCTCCTTGACTAAAGGCGCCGAAGAGCAGCGTGCTCTGATTGAGCGCCTGATCGAAGAAGGTCATGACCCGATCGAGCTAACCTGTGCGTTTGCCGCTATGGCGCGCGCTGACGAGCCGCCGATTGGTCGCCTACAGGCGCCGCGCAAAGAGAAGCCCTCGCGTGATGGAGCGGCTGGCGGTAAGCCGGGTGCACGCCGCGAACGTACTGGCGCGCCGACTGAAGGTATGACGCGCTACCGCGTATCGGTTGGTCATAAAGATGGCGTCAAGCCTGGCCAACTCGTCGGTGCCCTCGCTAACGAAGGCGGCATTGAAGGCGCGCGTATCGGTCGTATCGATATTCGCAACGCTTTCTCTGTGGTCGAACTGCCGAGCGGCTTGCCCTCGACGATTCTGACCAAGATGGCCCGTGCCCGTGTGGCCGGTCGTCCGCTGGAAATCAGCGAAGACAGCGCACCGGCAGAGCGGGCTCCGCGCCGTCGTCGTGACGAAGGCGATGCGCCGGTACGTCGTCGCGAACGCGCCTAAGCCTTCATCAACATAAGGATTAATCAGCTGCCGCCAAGCAGCAGCTGAGAATATCTCAACGCCCCCGCACCTTTACTGGTGCGGGGGCGTTTTTTTGCTACCTTATTCTTCATTCACAGGATTGTTTACGTTCAGGGAGGAAGCCATGCCCGCACCGCTTCACGAATGGAATTTGGCCCCGCGAGAGGCCAGGGCGCTGCAGTCGCAGTTGGCGCAGCGATTGGAAATGACAGATCGCCTAGCGCCGATAACGCATATCGCCGGGGTGGATATCGGTTTTGAAGACAGCGGCGAAATCACCCGGGCAGCGGTAGTGGTATTGAAATGGGATCCTGCCACCGCACCGGATTTAACGGTGGTTGAGCAAGTGGTTCATCGCGAGCCCACCCGCATGCCCTACATTCCAGGTCTGCTTTCGTTTCGAGAAATCCCAGCCGCGCTGGGGGCATTTGAAAAACTCAGCGTGATGCCTGAACTGGTGATGGTTGATGGCCAGGGGATTGCGCACCCACGCCGGTTAGGCGTGGCGGCTCACTTAGGACTATGGCTGGATTTGCCCACCATCGGCATTGCCAAGTCACGCCTATATGGCCAACACGTTGAGATGGGCGAGCAGCGCGGCGACTGGGTGCCGCTATATGCGGGGCAAGAGACCATTGGTGCGGTTTTGCGCTCCCGAACCAAGGTTAAACCCATATACGTATCGCCTGGGCACCGTATCACTCTTGAGACCTCACTGGCCTGGGTGTTGCGCTGCTTAGGGCGTACCAAGCTACCTGAGCCTACACGGCTAGCAGATAGGTTGGCTTCACGGCGTGATGAGCGTCAGTAGTGGCTTTTGCTAAGGGTTTTTGCTAAGGGCTATAAAAAGTCCAAAAAGCGCCGCAGCAGGCTGGTGGCTTCATGGCAGTCAGTAATATTCGCCAGCAGCGTATCGGGCTCTTCGCCCTGGTCCCGCAGCGCAGCGCGTTGGCGTTCAAGGTAGGCACGCATCACTGGCGCCGTAAACTCGGGGTGAAACTGCACACTCCACTGGCGTGGGCCGTAGCGCAGCGCCTGGTGGGCGTCGTGGTTGTTATGGGCTAACACCGTGCAATTGAGAGGCGCTTGCATCACTGACTGGGCATGGGTCAGGTGGGCGACAAAGTTCGCCGGTAGTTGGCTAAACAGCGGGTCTTGCTGGCCTGCCTGGGTTAGCCGCACGGTGCGTGTGCCGGATTCGCGGCCCGCCGGATGGTAGTCGCTCACGCCGCCAAAAGCGGTGGCCATTAACTGGTGGCCATAGCAAACGCCTAGCATAGGCGTGTCGTTTGCCAGTGCCTCTTGCAGCCACGGCTTAAGCGCTTCGCTCCAGGGTTCGGCATCGCTGACCATACTGTGCGAGCCAGTAATCAAAATGCCCGCCACTGCATCAAGGTCAGGGGCGCTGGGTTGGCGTGTTGCGTCCCACACCTGCAGATCTAAATGGGTCGGCAGTGCAGTGCTAAGCTGCTTTTTAAATAGCGTTTCAAAATCACCGTGCTGGTCGACAACTTCTGGAAAAGCGTCACCGGTTTTAACGATCAATACACAGGCCATATCACTCCCTCGGTATGATGAAACGCAAACGTTGAACAAAGGCCTTTAAGGAAGAGCACAAAGGCGTGAAGATAGCCTAACATGGCTTCTTAAATGGTAAGAATGCTTTAATTATTAACGTCATGAGGAGTAGATAATGCAACAGATCACCCGTGCAGGCGAACCGCTGGATGTGGCGGGCACACTGCCCGCAGAAGGGCAGGCGGCACCTGCCATGACGCTGACGAACACCGACCTGCAAGACGTTACGCTCGATACGTATGCAGGCAAGCGTAAAGTGCTTAATATCATTCCCAGTGTGGATACACCCACCTGTGCTATGTCCACGCGTCACTTTAACGAGCTGGCGTCTAACCTTGCGGACACCGTGGTATTGGTCGTTTCAGCGGATTTACCCTTTGCGGCCAAACGCTTTTGTGGCGCGGAAGGACTGGATAACGTCGAAACGCTATCTACTTTCCGCCACCCCGAGTTTCGCGAAGCCTGGGGCGTGGCGCTGTGCAACAACCCCATGGAAGGCCTATGCGCCCGCGCAGTAGTGGTGCTGGATGCCGAAAACCGCGTGCTGCATAGCGAGCTGGTGAGCGAGTTGAAGAACGAGCCTGATTACCAGGCTGCCTTGGCGGTGTTGGGCTAGTTCGTACTCTTAACCCCGCCGTTCAGCATGCTGTTCTGACGCCCTCACCAGCGCGCGAATCAAGCGCTGCTGGGGGCGGTTGAAAATCAGCCACTCCGGGTGCCACTGCACGCCAATCAAAAAGTCGTGCTCCCGCGACTCGATGCCTTGCACCAAACCATCCCGATCCCGGGCGACGATTTCTATCCCTCTGCCCGCCTGATAAACGGCTTGATGATGCAGGCTGTTAACCCGGCACCAGGTGACCCCTAGCAAGCGATGCAACTGACTCGCCCCGACTATATCAACGGTTTTGCGCGGCAGTACTGTGCGGCGCCGTTTAATCCCTTCATTGGTGGTGTAGATATCGGGATCCAGCGTGCCGCCAAGGTGCACGTTGATTAATTGCGCCCCCCGGCAAATGCCCAGTACAGGGGTATTCAACGGAATAAAACGCTCAAGCAGGGAAAGCTCAAGCTCATCCCGAGCAGGGTCAAGGCGCACATCCAGTTGGACTTCGTCACCGTAAAGATGGGCCTGAATATCGTCGCCGCCGCCAATAATTAAGCCATCAAGGCTTTCTGGCTGCGGCCGCGAAGGCGATAACCGCAGCGGTTTGCCGCCATGCCGCCAGACGGCAAACCAATCAAACCACCACGCTAGGAGGCTTTTTTGGTCAGAGGTAGTAATTCCGATAAGCGGCCGAGTCATGCGGGTAGTTACTCACTGTGACAGGAAATGAAAGATGCAAAACCGGGTGCTGTAAGAAAGCTAGCGCTCACGACGAAGCCATCGAACCAATTTTTCTTTTATACGGGTCAGCATTGGTCGGTTATGGTCGGCGATATACTCAGCGCAGCGAGCGAGCAAAACCTCAGAATTAGCGGCAAGTTTCTCAACTTCCACCCAGCGATTCCACTCTACCACTGAACCCCACCCTGGCTGGGAAAGCTGGGCGTTAGGTAGGCGATAATGAAAGGTAGGGCGCGGCTTGGTAAGCTGGGTATGCAGCAATTCATGGGAGTGGTCGGGGCGCAGGTAGGCAAATAGCGGTAGCATATCCAGCTCGCGATTGCGCGTTGGATTGTAGTGCAGGTAGTCGTCAATTAGCGTGTCGAGATCAGGCGAATAGCGGCTATCAAGTACTTTTAGCGCGTAGGCTTTGGGAAATGGATTCGCGTGGGGCAGCATCTCACGGGTAATATCGACTTTGATTTCGTCGCGCAGCCAGCCAGCCAGCAGCAGGTAAGCGCGCAGCATGGCGAGCAAGTAGTCAACGTCAAAGCGCTCAACTTCAGGGTTTAGGTGCAACCCAAACCCATACAGCAGACTGGCATCGGTGCCCTTAGCGCCGTGTTCACGCAGTGCTTCAAACAGCGTGTCTAAATCTTCCAGTTCATTCCAAGGTATCGGTGGGCAAACGATTTCAGTAGGCACCAGACCGGTGACCATGTCACCAATCAATTCGCGGGTTTTTTGATGAAACTCGACCCGCCGCTGATGCTGATGGCGGGCCCATTCGCTGTCTTCGGCGTGAGGGTCGTCGACCAGCGATTTATCGGGATGTGCGTACTGGGTGTCGAGCTCGATACCAAATTCACCCCAACGGGTATCCTCTACTAGTAGCCGATGGGGGCTTACCACGTTAAGCTCCCCGCCAAACAGCTCACGTACGATCATCGCCGTGTCTCGGGGCGGCAGGCCAGCGAATTCAATTTCGACGCCAACTTGCCGGATTTTCCCGTGGCTGTTTAAGCGATTAGGTGGAGCTTGTAGCGTCATCTCGGCATCCTTGAGGTGAACGTTTAAGTCTCCAGCCTATCATAGTCACGCATTGAGACTGAGCGTATTACTGGGTTCAGTAAACCATAGCGGCGGCACACGATAAGCAGGGCGCCATCAAAGCTAATTTTTAGGAGTAGGGCGTGCGACAGCACTGGTTAATCAATTCAGTAATAGGCTTTTTCTTGTTTGTGTTGGCAAGCCTAGCAGTGACAAGCATGGCAATAACACAGGCCCAGGCGCAAACGGTGTCGCTGCCTGGGCTGAGCAGCGGTTCTGGAGAGGAAACGACCGAGGTCAGTGGCGAAGAGTTCCAGAGTTCGCTAACTGACGTTATCACCATGCTCGAAAATGAAGAGCGTCGCACCGAGTTGCTTAAATCGCTACGCGAGCTGCAGGTCGCGGCGGACGCTGTCAGTGAGGACGAGGGTGTGGTGCACCAAGGGCTGCTGGGCGCACTCGCCGACACCTTAAGCGATCTTGGCGATCAGGCCCAGTCGGGTGACTCGCCGGTTGATCAGTGGTCACGCCATCTCGTTCAAGGCGCGGAGGATTTGCGCGCGCTTAACGATGATGCCGACCAGGGTGAAGCGATTCGCGCAGTCGTTGAAGGAGCCGTGCTCGCCCTGATATGGATCGTGCTGCTGGTGATGATGATTGCCTTTGGGCGTATGCTGGCAACCCGGCGTGAGTGGCCCCTTGATCTGCCCCGGGATCCGAAGGGCTGGCTGTTAGCAGTGCACTTTTTGCGTCGCATGCTGCCTTGGGCGTTGGCGTTTGCTCTAACATTGGGTATTGGTCAAGTGCTGCCCGATAGTCCAGGGCGGACATTAGTGCTGGTGGTGGCCTATATCTGCCTGTGTGGCCGAGCGCTGTCGGTGGTATTTGAAACGGTGATCGCGTTCTTTAGCCGCGGCCATCGGTTTACTGCGGTACAACTACTTCAACAACGTGCTTTGCGCGGTCTATTTGTGATCGGTGCCTTGATTGCGCTTGGCGATGCGGTTAACTCCACTCGCCTGGTCGACATGCTGGGTAGCGAGTTGTCGAGCCTAGTCTCTGTTCTTTCCAATATGCTCGCGGCGCTTTTGGTCGCGCGGTTTATTCTTAAATTTAAACGCCCTGTGCGCCATTTGATTTGCAACCGCCCCTACAAGCAGCGTAGGGATGCCAATGCCGCCGTCGAGATGGTTCGCTCTCTGGGGGGGTTATGGCATATACCGGCGCTGCTGATGGTAATGGGTTCCTTGCTGGCAATTTTTATCACCGTTGGCGATGTGGGAACCGCCCTGGCGCGCTCAATTATTTCCGCCAGCCTATTGGTGCTTACGCTGGTGGTCACTGGGTTGCTGCGCCGTCAGGCGGAACGGATGGGTAAGCGTCGCCACCGACACCGTCAGAGCCAGTACCGTAAACGTTTAGAGCGCTTCGGCTTTGTGTTGGCGCATATCTGTTCGTGGATGGTGTTTGCTGAACTCTCGATGCAGGTGTGGGGCGGTTCATTCTTTGGACTGGGCCAGCAGGCCGTGGCCAGTGCACGGATTGGTCAGGCACTGGTTAGCCTGGGTGCCACCGTGCTGCTGGCATGGTTGGTGTGGATATTTGCCGACACCGCCATTCAGCGGGCGCTGACGTCGTCGGCGCGCTCCCGGGGGCGGCGGGTCAATCAGGCCCGGGCACAAACCATCACGCCGATGATTCGCAACGTCATTTTCGTCACCATTTTGATTATTGCCGTCATCGCTGGGTTGGCCAATTTGGGTGTCAACGTCACGCCGCTGCTAGCCGGTGCTGGTGTGATCGGTCTGGCGATTGGTTTTGGTGCTCAAACGTTAGTGCAGGATTTAATTACCGGCATTTTTATCTTGATCGAAGATTCGCTGGCGGTAGATGACTTTGTACAGATTAATAATCATATGGGCACGGTTGAGGGACTGACGCTGCGCACCGTGCGGCTGCGGGATTTGGATGGGATTGTGCACATCATCACCTTTAGCCGTATTGAGTCGATACATAACATGTCCCGTCAGTTCGGCATCGCGCTGATGCGTATCCGTATACCGTTTGATATGAAAATCGACGATGCGATTACGCTGATGCAGGAGACCGCCCAGGAGCTGCGACGCGACCCGATGATGCGCCACTACATCTGGTCACCGCTGGAAATGCAGGGTGTCCAGGGCTTTGAAGATGGCTGCCCCATTTTACGCATGCGTTTTCGCACCGCGCCAGAGATGCAATGGGATGTCTCGCGTGCATTTAACCTACTGCTGAAGCAGCGTATGGAAGCCGAAGAGATTGATCTTGGCGTGCCGCGTCTCAGTATCAGTATGGAAGCTCGCTCTGAAGACCGCATGGAGGCCACCGCGGGCACTTCGTTCTCTTTAGAAAAGGGCTCGCCAGAAAAAGACTCGCAAGAAAACGGCTCGTCCAAGATTGAACAGGACATGAGTGAACAGGACAAGAGTGAAGCAGCGCAAGAAAGTGAATCAAACACCGAGCATCATAAGAAACCTGCACCGCCGAAGCCCGCGCCGCGCCCGACAAAAGCCGAGATCCGCCAGGATGAGCAGGCGCGCAAGCACGATAAGACGGATAATCGTTCAGCGTCACATCGGCAAAAGCCCCAGGCACAGGGCGAGCCCCAAGGCGATACCTATGCCACCCCCGGCGGCGAACACGGCGACCAGTAGCCATGGCCCGCGTAAGCGGCGCCAGCGATTATACAGCGAGACCGCGTGGCTAACGCGGTCAACCAGTTCGTCGTGACGCGAAATGGCGTGGTCAGGCGGCAGCGAAAAGTCGTTAGCTACATCGCCCTGCCAGTGAGCGCCGTGGCTGAGCCCTAGGCGTGCTCGCAGCTTGCCAATATTGCTCACGGTGTCGTGCAGCGTATCGTAGGTTTCGCGGCGTTCGGCAACGGCGAACACTGCCTCGGCATCCTGGCGTAGCGCGCTATGCAGGCAGCTAGCGACGGCTTGGTTGATTTCTTGGTCGTTGGCCTCGGGGGAAACCGCGAGGCGCTGGTACAAATCGCGCATAGGGGGGCTATTGTTTCTCTTGGGCCTTGTTTCTCATAGGGCTTGATTCTCGTGGGCCAGCGCATAGTGCGAAACCTCTAACTTTACATGGTCTTAGTAAGTTTGCATCAAATAATCATAGGCGTTTTTAATTCGCTGAAAACGCGCTGAAGCCAAGGCTACCTGGTGTTCGCTTTCCGAATAGAAGCGATCTGGGTGGTGGAGCTGCGCCATCCGCCGATAGGCGTGGCGAACTTCTATACGGGTGGCGCCTGGGGTAAGTCCCAGCACTGAAAGCGCTCGCGTGGTGCGGTCGGGTGGCGGCGATGAGGGACGCTGCTGGCGATTGCGATGCTCTTGCTGACGAGAGCGGTGCTGTTCGCGCTGCTGTTGCTGCCTTTGCCGCTCCTGCTCCTGTCGGCGCGTCTGTTCACGCTGGCGCTGCTGCTCCTGTTCCCGGGCTTGACGAGCCTGCTCCTGACGCTGCTGCTTCTCCTGCTGTTTTTGCTGCTTCTGTTGGTGGCGCTGCTGTTTTTTTCGCTGCTGCTGTTCGGCCCGAGCGTTGGCCTGTTGGTGCTGCTGCTCGGCGGCCTCAGCCTCGCGTGCTTTTCGAGCATGGTAGTCTGGATCGTGAGTTTGCCAGTAGGCATCACGGCTAGGGTCTTCGGGGGTGGCAAGCGAGGTGCCGGTGATTTCCTTGAACAAAGTGTTTAAGGTCACCGGGGTAACGCTTAGTAAATCGGCTAAAAAGCGTAAAATATAGTGGTTGGCCAGCGACAGTTCGCCGTCATCGGTGGCAACGGTAATCGCCTGATGAATAACGCTCAGGCTGCGCTCAGTGCCGCACTCTTTGCGAACGACCTCGGCGGCTAGTTGAATCGCTTGTAGGTCTTGGCTATGAGCAATACTCATAACCGGACTCAGTTCATGCCCGTGGCGAAACTGCGCGGTCACCTGGGCCAAGCGGCGGCGCCGCTGACCTTCCGAGACGTGTTGGCGGTGCACCAGCACCCAGGCCAACAGCAGCAGGGTTGCCGTATCCACTTGGCTGCGGCTCTTTAGTAGCAGCAGCTCAAAGGGTGAAAAACGGGCAATGGACATTTCCTAGCTCCACAGATGAATAGGTGAACAGAGGGCGGTGGCTTTATACGGCACCATGATCATTTTAGCCATGGTATATCATCAAGTTAGGCAAAGGAGTAGGAGATTGATGAGTTGATCAACGTTGAGCGTAAAAACAGCTTTCAGCTGCGTCTTACCCGGCGGCTCAAGGAAGAGACATCGCATAACCTCGACGTCTATCTTTTTGTGCCTGGCGACTTGGGATTAAGCACCCAGCTTATCTCAGAAGAAGCGTTTTATCATGCTGCCATCAATGTCTCTCGCACCTACTACAGTGATGAGTATCTCCTGCCACTGGTGCACAGTCGACTGGCCAGTCGTAATCGTCTTGGTAGCGACTCGTACCGGTTGAGTCTAAGCCTTTATGCCTACCAATACGTGGAAGCGATGGAACGTACTACTCGATCGATGCTAGTGAGTGCCAATAAGCTTCGTCATGCCCGCCACGAGGAGCGGGAAGAGAACCGCGAGGTACAACAAAGTAGCGTCGCTCTGCTCGACCAACTGCATGAAATGATCGACCTAAGTGACGGCATTCTCAAGCGGCTGCGACGTCATCAGCCTGATGATGAAAGCTTCAATAAGTACTTTGCCAATATTGATAATTACCTCTCCTGGTTTACCGAACAACAGTTGCTGGCGCTGGTGGCGCATATGCCCCGTGGCGGTGAGTTTACCGATATTCGTCGTCGTTTTATCAGTGTCTACCATCGTGAGGATGAGTATCGCCGCGAAAAGCAGTATAACGCTGAGCGTGTGATGGCTGACCCTACTCGCATGTCGAATAAAATGCGCCTGCTGCGGCGCTTGATTGAGCATCCGATCACCTTGAAGCAAGAGGCGTTGGAGCTGGGTGGCGGCGAGCAGAAAGCTGTCAAGGCACTGGCGACAGCTGTGGTGATGACATTTGTCACCCTGGGTGTACTGCAATTGCGCAGCGTGCTGGGGGGAATTACTGCCCTGTTTGTATTGGCGATGGCGCTGCTCTACGCCATGCGCGAAGTGTTTAAGGATGATTTGCGCAATACCCTCTGGCGCTGGCTGCGTAAAGGACGTCCTAAATGGCGCCGACAGTATCGTGACCCCACGCATAATGCCTTGGTGGGGCGTCAACTGGAGTGGTTTGACTACAAACGGTTTGCTTCGTTGGGCGAGGATATTCAGCAGATTCGCCGTCGCAAGGTGGCGCAGCGCGAAGAAGTGGTGCTGCATTACCGTTCAAGCTCGCGTATGTCGCCTACGCGTTTTCTCAGCGGTTATGAACACACCCGCGAAACGCTCAATCTGGATATCTCCATGCTCACCCGGCTGATGAGTAAGGGCAAGCATCACATCTACCGGCTAAAAGATGGTCAAGCGGTGCGTGAAGGTGTCGAACGCCGCCACCTGCTTAACTTGGTAATTCGTGAGACGGGCAGTGAAGATAGGCCCTACCTGGCCCGCTGGAAGGTCGTCGTTAGCCGCTCTGGCATTGTCGATGTTGAGAAAGTGGAAGAGAGCAGTCTGGTGGATAAGCAGCCATCAGAAAAGGGCAAATAAACTGCGCTAGGTCAACGCAGCCTCAATGCGCTCTTTGAGATAACCAACCGGCATAGGCAAACTGCCGGCAGCGAACTAGGCTCAAAGAACAGGCAGGGCAACCTGCATTTGTAGTTCAGTCTTTAGGTGTGTCTTAAGGATTGGCGCAAGGAGGAGAACCATGCAAGCTATCGATATCATGACCCCCAAAGTGGTGAGTGTGGGGCCCGGTGCGGAAGTGCGAGAAATTGCGCAACTGCTGCTCAATCACCGTATCAGTGCCGTTCCTGTGGTCGATGACGACCACCGCGTGATTGGAATTGTCAGTGAAGGCGATTTAATGCGCCGGGTAAAAAATGACAGTGATCATGGCAGCTCCTGGTGGTTATCGCTGTTTACCGGCGGCAAGGATGCTGGCGACTATGTTAAGTCGCATGGTCGTAAAGCCCACGAGGTCATGACCCCGAATCCCATGACTGTCGAAGAGAACACGCCGCTACATACCATTGCGCGAATGTTGGAAAAGCACCATATCAAGCGGGTACCTGTGCTGCGTGATGGCAAGTTAGTGGGCATTGTCAGCCGCGCTAACCTGCTGCAAGGCATTGCCAATGCCGCGGTAGCGCCGACCCAGTCACCCACGGATGATCGACAAATTCGCGAGGCTATTCTCAACGAGGTTGAAAATAATACCGGCGTACAGGTAGAAGGCATTAGCGTGATTGTGGATGGCGGTGCTGTGGAGGTCTGGGGGCTGGTCGAATCGCTTGAGCAGAAACAAGCGGTGACCGTCGCTGCGGAAAACGTGCCAGGGGTTACCCAAGTCGAAAACCACCTGGGTATGATGCCGCGGGGCGTGGGGTATATGTAGCCTTTTACAGCGCATCCCCAACGGTTTTAACAACCCTATGCGGGGCGCTGTAAACCCATCCATGGGCGCTAAATTCGCCATCCCTGGTCGAATAACCCCCACTACGGGTTGATTCAAACCTTAGCCATTCTCGAATAAATACACAAAACCAGCCCGCGATGGAGCTGGTTTTGAAAGCCGGGCGGGCTGACTTAGCGTGGCGGCAACTGCTCAGGCCCAAAGGCGTCGGGCAGCAGCGTTTCCATGGTGTAGGTTTTCATCAATTCGCCACTGCCGGAAAGGACTTTGATCTGCGTCTCTGGGGTTGCGAACTCGCGGATGCGCTGGCGGCAGTCGCCGCAGGGTGTGCACAGGTGATCGCCTGGGCCCATGACGTAGACGGTGGCCAGCTGGCGCTGCCCAGCGGTGATCATCGCGGAGATGGCCGAGGCTTCGGCGCACAGGCCTTTGTAGTGCGCCACTTCGACGTTAGTGCCCGCAAACTGCTGGCCATCCGGCGTCACCATTACCGACGCTACTGGGTGTGCCGAGTAGGGCACATAGGCGTTAGCCCGCGCGCTGAATAACGTTTCAACGATCTCTGCTGATACTTCATCCGTTTGTTGACTCATCACACTTCCTCTTAAGCCTCTTAAGCGCGGGCTGCGTCGTCACGCAATACAGTGTCCAGCGCGATGAGCATCATGTCGTCAAAGGTGGTTTGGCGATCGGCGCTGGAGAGCGAGTCGCCTTTTAGAATGTGATCCGACACGGTGCAGATAGTCATGGCGCGGGCGCCAAACTCGGCGGCGACGCCGTAAAGGCCCGCGGCTTCCATTTCGACGCCGACAATGCCGTAGCGCTTGAGCATTTCGGCCATCTCGGTTTGCGGGTTGTAGAACAGATCCGCTGAGAAGATATTGCCGACCTTTACCGGCACATTTTTGGCCTTGGCAGCGGCCACGGCGTGCTGGGTCAATTCAAAATCCGCAATGGCGGCAAAGTCGTGGTCGTTAAAGCGCATACGGTTAACTTTGGAGTCGGTGCTGGCGCCCATGCCGATGACCACATCACGTACGTTAACGTCGTCGCGTACCGCGCCGCAGGAACCCACGCGAATCAGCGATTTAACGCCGTAGTCGGTGATCAGCTCTTTGGCATAGATGGAGACCGACGGAATGCCCATGCCGTGGCCCATCACGGAAATCTCGCGGCCTTTATAGCTGCCGGTGTAGCCGAACATATTGCGCACGTCGTTGACCTGGCGAACGTTCTCCAGGTAAGTGTCGGCGATGTATTTGGCGCGCAGCGGGTCGCCGGGCATCAGTACGGTATCGGCGAAGTCGCCGGGGGCAGCGTTAATATGTGGGGTAGCCATGAAAGGTCTCCTTTAAGCGGCGCTAGCCTTTAAGCAGCGTCGGGTAGAAAGCTTGTGCCATCGGCCATGGCCGGTAGCAGGAAAAAGTCGGCCAGGGTTTGGCCGATATCGGCGAAGGTGCCGCGCTCGCCCAGCGAGCCGGGGACGAAGCCTGCGCCGTGTACCAGAATCGGGATGTACTCGCGGGTGTGTTCGGTACCGTGCCAGCTGGGGTCGCAGCCATGATCGGCGGTCAGAATCAGCAGGTCGTCTTCGCTGAGTGCGGCCAACAACGTTGGCAGCTTGGCGTCAAAGTCTTCCAGCGCGGCGGCATAGCCCGGTACGTCGCGGCGGTGGCCGTAGACCGAGTCGAAATCGACAAAGTTGGTCATGATCATGGCGCGCTCGCCAACGTCGCGCTTAGCGGTACGCTCAATCTCTTTGAGCGTAGCGTCCATCAATGCATCGTGGCCGCTGGCTTTGACTTTGTGAGTAATGCCGCAGTGGGCGTAGATATCGGCGATTTTACCAATCGAAACGACTTCGCCACCGGCATCATCAAGTTTTTGCAGCACGGTCGGCGCCGGGGGCTCAACGCTGTAGTCGCGACGATTGCCGGTGCGGGCGAAGGTGTTGCTGTCCTCGCCGATAAACGGACGCGCAATCACACGGCCAATATTGTAGGGCTCAAGCAGTTCGCGGACGGTTTCGCACAACTTATAGAGCCGTTCAAGGCCGAAATACTCTTCGTGGGCAGCAATCTGAAACACTGAATCCGCCGAGGTGTAAACAATCGGCTTGTCAGTGGCGATGTGCTCTTCACCCAGGCGGGCGATGATCTCGGTGCCCGAAGCGTGGCAGTTGCCAATTACACCGGTTAAATCGGCTTCTTGGACAATGGCATCGAGCAGTTCAAGGGGAAAACTGTCGGTTTTATCCAGAAAGTAACCCCAGTCAAAGCGCACCGGCACACCGGCGATTTCCCAGTGGCCGGAGGGGGTGTCTTTGCCGCTAGAGATCTCTTTAGCGTGGGCGTAAGCGCCTTCCAAGCTTTCCGGTAGCGTGACCCCTGCGGCAACGCTGCCGGTGGCGTCGCGGTGGGCATGGAATAGCCCCATCTTGGCCATGTTGGGCAGCTTGAGCGGGCCTGAACGGCTGGCGTTATCGGCTTCGCCACGGGCACAGGCGGCGGCGATATGGCCCAGCGTGTCGGCGCCTTCATCACTGAAGGTGGCGGCATCTGGGGCGGCGCCAATGCCAAACGAATCAAGTACTAGGACAATCGCGCGGCTCATAAGGCTTCTCCACGGAAGGTGTCTTGCAGCAGGGTGTCGGCGCTGGCCGCCGCTTCGCCAATGGTGAACGCTGCACGGAGCTGCTCGGCGGCGCGTTCGGCGGCGGCGTCACTGCGGGCGTGCACCATGGCGATGGGGCGCTGGCTATCGACGTTCTCGCCGATTTCGACGATGTCGGTGAAGCCGACGCTGTGATCGACGCTGGCATCGTTACGCAGACGGCCACCGCCCAGTTCGACCACGCTCATGCCCACGGCACGGGTATCAATACGCTGAACAGTGCCAGCCTGCTCGGCATACACCGGCTTAATCACGTCGGCTTTGGCAAGGTAGTGCTCGGAGCGCTCCATAAAGTCGCTGGGGCCACCCAGTTCGCGCACCATCTGGGCAAACACTTCAGCCGCTGCGCCAGAGGTCAGCGCCTTCTCAAGCTGGGTAAGCGCTTCTTCACGGGAGCCTGCGAGCTTACCGGCGATCAACATCTCTACCGCCAGCTCGCGAGTGACTTGCATCACGCGGCTGTTGGGGCGGTCACCGCGCAGCAGGGCTAGCGTTTCGACGATCTCCACGGCGTTACCGGCGCAGGGCGCCAGCGGCTGGCTCATATCGGTGAGCAGGGCAGTCGTGGGCGTACCCGCTTGAGTGGCGACATTGGCGATGCTTTTGGCCAGTTCGCGGGATTTTTCCGGTGTGGGCATAAAGGCGCCGCTGCCGACTTTAACGTCCATCACCAGTGCATCCAGCCCTGAGGCGAGCTTTTTACCCAGGATAGACGCGGTAATTAGCGGAATCGATTCCACGGTAGCGGTGACATCACGTACGCCGTAGATGCGCTTATCGGCAGGGGCGAGATCACCGGTCTGGCCGATAATCGCTACGCCGGTGGATTTCACTACTTCGCGAAAGCGTTCTGGTGCAGGGTACGGGTCGTAACCGGGGATCGATTCGAGCTTATCCAGGGTGCCGCCGGTATGGCCCAGGCCGCGCCCGGAAATCATCGGTACAAAGGCGCCGCAGGCGGCCACCCAGGGGCCGAGTACTAGTGAGACCAAATCGCCTACGCCGCCGGTGGAGTGCTTGTCGACAATCGGGCCGGACAGGTTCAGGTCGCTCCACTGCATCACGTGACCGGAATCGCGAGTCGCGGTAGTTAGCGCGACGACTTCTTCACGGCTCATGCCATTGAGAAACACTGCCATAGTGAAGGCGCCAATCTGGGCGTCGCTGATATGGTCATCGGCAATGCCCTGCACAAAGGCTTTGATCTCTTCCGCGGGCAGCGGCTGGTTATCACGCTTAAGGCGAATCAGCTCCTGGGGTAGCAGGTTGTGTTTCGTTACGTTGGCGGTCATTAGTAACCTCCGTCTGTAGTGGCAGCGCTGGTGCTGCCGGTCAACGTATCCATCAGATTGCCCAGCAGGCTAGAGGCCCCAAAGCGGAAGTGCGCGGGGGTTGCCCAGCCTGGGCCCATAATGTCGTTGGCAAGGGCCAGATACGCGGCCGCATCTTCGGCGGTTTTAACGCCACCTGCCGCTTTGAAGCCCACGTCTTGGCCACTGGCTTTAATCGCCTTGAGCATGATCTCGGCGGCTTCCAGGGTGGCGTTGACGGCTACTTTTCCGGTGGATGTTTTAATAAAATCCGCACCGCCTTCAATGGCGAGTTCGCTGGCGCGTTTGATCAGCGCAGGCTCTTTCAGCTCGCCAGATTCAATGATCACTTTCAGCAAGGCCTGGCCAGCGCAGGCGGCTTTGCACATTTCGACTAGCTCAAGGCCAGTCTCTTCATCGCCCGCCATCAGCGCGCGATAGGGGAACACCACATCGACCTCGTGGGCACCGGAGGCAACCGCGTCGCGGGTTTCCCGGGCGGCACCCATAATATTGTCACCGCCGTTGGGGAAGTTGGTGACCGTGGCAATTTTAACTTGGCTATCGAGTTTGTGGGCGGTTAGCGCGCGTTGTGCTGTAACAATAAACTGCGGGTAGACGCAGACGGCGGCTGGATTGCCGAAAGGCGTTTTTACCTGCTGGCAAAGTGCCTCGATGGTGCTGTCAGTGTCGCTGTCGTTCAGGCTGGTCAGATCCATGAGGGTTAGCGCTTGGCGGGCGGCTTGGACGATATGGGGGGAGGCAGTCGCAGTCATGGAATTCTCACAAATCAGTAAAAGATAAAACGGGCACTGCGGATAAAACCGCAGCGCCCGATGCGTTAAGTAGCTGTCATTGCGCTAATCACGTTAATCAAAGGCTCCCAAATAATGGCAAGCGCTATGCAGACGCGCCACTCAGCGCAATAAAGAAGCCAGCAATCGAGGCCGACATCAAGTTGGATAGTGTACCGGCCAATACGGCTTTGACACCAAAACGAGCGATCTCTTTACGACGGGTAGGTGCAATGCTGCCCAGGCCGCCAAGCAGAATCGCAATGGAGGAGAGGTTCGCAAAGCCACACAGCGCAAAAGAAAGGATCGCCATGGTGTGCGGTGTCATCATTTGACCCGTGGCAGCCACCACCTGTTCCCCATCAATGTAAGGCGCCAGGTTGATGTAGGCGACAAATTCGTTGACCACTAATTTTTGACCAATGAACGAGCCTGCCAGGGTAGCCTCTTCCCAGGGTACACCCAAGAGGAAGGCCAACGGGGCAAAAAGCCAGCCCAAGATCAACTCCAGGCTCAGCGAGTCAAAGCCCACCCAGCCGCCAATGCCACCCAGAATGCCGTTGATCAGGGCAATCAGGGCGATAAATGCCAGTAGCATGGCGCCGACGTTAGCCGCGAGCATTAGACCCGAGGTGGCGCCCGATGCAGCGGCATCCAGCACGTTGGCAGGCTTGTCTTCCTGGGCTTCAATCTCTTCTTCCACCTTGGAAACGCTGTCGCTATCGGTAACGTCTTGGGTTTCTGGCATGATCAGCTTCGCGAATAGCAGCCCGCCGGGCGCCGCCATGAAGGAAGCTGCTACCAAGTACTCCATGGGAATACCCAGCGCGGCATAACCTGCCAATACTGAACCGGCTACCGATGCCAGACCACCACACATGACCGCGAACAGTTGCGAAGGTGTCATGCGGGCGATAAACGGACGCACCACCAGCGGCGCTTCAGTTTGGCCGACGAAAATATTCGCCGTTGCGGAAAGTGATTCTGTCCGTGAGGTACCCAGGGCTTTTTGTAGTGCGCCGCCCAGGATACGAATCACCCACTGCATAATGCCGATGTAGTAGAGTACGGCTATTAACGAAGAGAAGAAGATAATCACCGGTAGAACTTTGATGGCGAATACGAAGCCAACGTTTTCAACGTCGGCTAAGCCGCCGAATAGAAAGCCGATACCGTCGTTGGCATACACCAAAATTTGGCTAACACCGGAGGAAATGGTTTGCAGCACCGCCTGACCGAAGGGCACATAAAGTACAAAAGCACCAATACCTGCTTGGATAGCAAAGGCACCCAGCACGGTACGTAACCGAATAGACTTACGGTCGTAGGAGAAGATCAGGGCAATGGCCACCAGAGTGACCATACCTACCAAGCTCATAAGGAGTGTCATATGGGGATCCTTCGAGTCCGCGAGTAAGTTACGTTTTTATAGACAGTAACGCGTTTAAAGTAAGTTGAGCTTGACGGAGTAAATCATCGCATTCTGATAATCATTGGGGGTGCCCAACTTATTTTCAGAGTAGCGATACTGAATACCAGTGGTGATTAAATCACTCGGATGCCACCACAGGCTCAGTGCACCGTTGGTGCCCACACTGCCCGCTGTATCGCCAACGTAATTTTGCTCCAGGTAGTCGTCATCACGGCCAAACGTTTGCTCGTGCCAGTTGGTGACGCTGAAGTTCTGGTTTAGCGCCGAGAAATCATACCCCGCGACCCAGCCGGCCATAAAGCCGTTCATGCCGGTATAGCTGTTACTTTGCACCCGCGCCGCGCCAATAAAGGGTTTAAACCATAGGCCGTTATCGAAGGTAGTGCGGTAGCCTAACCCTAGGATCTGATCCTGTTCACGGCTTTCAAAACCGTAATCGCGGAAGTCGTAAAGGTGGGCATAAATCGACAGCGGGCTGTCGCCCAGATAAATGTGCGAGGTTATTTTACCCGCAGTGCGGAAGTTGTCTTTGCCACCGCTGGACTCATCGAACTGGTCATTGGTGGGGTTCTCGAAATCAAAGAAGCCGTAAAACTCACCCCAGCTAAAACCAGCGCCACCTTCGATTTCGAGAAACATAAAGTCGCTTTTCGGCGCGTTAGACGCGGTGCGCGCTTCGGTGCCGTTTGACCAATCCAGGTAGTTAACCGAGACGTTAGCGAATGACCAAATCGGATCAAGAGGTGAGGGTTGTGTGTCATCTGCCATTAGCGGCGTAGTGAGCATTGCCCCTAATACGCCAGCGCCAAGTGCGACAAGAGACGAAGAGCGAGTAAGCGTACGAAGTGGTGTACGCAAGAGTGTGCGAGCAGTCATGAGAGCCTCAACAAGGGTTGTCGCGGAGCCATTTGGGTATGGCTATCCGAGGTTATAGTCGTGCGGGCTGGCAATAATGTTAAAATTATAACATTTAGTGTTATTTTTCTAACGCTGATTTGCAAGCGTTGTCACATCAACGCTATTTAAATGTCATATGGCTCTCACATGGATGGTTCATATAAGGTCTCTGGGCTCGTTAAAAGCCGTCGCGGCAGTGGTAATAAAGAAGTGGAAAGATAGCAGTGGAAATTCCGTCGTCGCTCGCGCAGCATAGAAATGAAAGCCGTCTATTAATAAAAGCTGTAGCTCTAAGATTATGGCGCGATGTGCATGGTTACGTCGTGCGCCACCCAATAAGAGAGGGTTTGCAAGGAGATGCCCACCATGAATGGCCGTAGCGCGCTGCGCCTTGCCAAGCTTCAGGAAGCGCTTGCCAGTGGCGGCACCCTTCATCTGCGCGATGCCGCAGAGTTGTGCGATGTTTCTGAGATGACCATCCGCCGTGATCTGACTACCCAGCCCACCGCTATTAGCCTGCTGGGTGGGCGCCTAGTGATGGCAAATTACCCTGGCGTAACGCCTATTTATGACTTAACCGAACAGCAGGCGAGCCACTATCAGGCGAAATATCGCCTATGTCAGCGTGCGATAGCCTATATAGAAGAGGGCGATACGCTGTTTATTGACTGCGGCTCGACGCTGATGCCATTGCTGAGCCAGTTAAGTCATTTTCATGAACTGACGGTGGTGACCTATGCGCTTAATATTGCCAATGCCGTCGCCGCGCTCCCCAATGTGCGTTTAGTGCTACTAGGCGGGCTTTTTTATGCCGCCTCACAGTCGTTTGGCAGCGATAATATGGCCGCCGCTATCGAGCGGTTGGGCATTAATAAAGCGCTGATCTCCGCTGCAGGGGTAGATTTGGAACGTGGAGTAAGCTGCTTTCACTTTCACGAAGTGGCGCCTAAACAGGCCGCTATAGCCACCGCTATGCAACGCCTGTTGGTGGTAGATGCCAGCAAGTTCGGCGTAGTACGGCCTGCCTACTTCGCCGCACTGGATGATTTTGATGTGGTCGTCACCGACGAAGAGGGCGCCCCGCAACTGCTTAAGAACAATGGCCGCGTTGTACCTGAGATAGTTGTCCCCGAAGTAACAGTGGCGTAAACGATTTTCTCATTATCCATAACAGTCAATACCTTGGGTGCGGCAATGCGCCACTTCTTTCATGATCTCGATCAATAGAAAATACTTTAGTCTTAGTTGATCCAACCTTTTGTGATTGGGCCAGCAGGGCTCGTCGCCAATCCCCTCTCGGCGACGCATATTTTTCCCGGAGCAATGACGCTCACTGCGATACGCAATGTTTTTAGCAGCGTTGTTTTTAGCAACGTTCTTATGAGCATGCTTTGGGAAGAGTATGGGGTGGTAGTTAGCCTGCTATATAGCTGCACAGCATGGCTAGCTAGTGTTTTAAACAACCTCTGACGAGATCACACCATGCAACGACGCTCACTTTGGCGCAGGCGAGGCACGCTAGTGCTCCTTGCGCTGTGTCTGTTTCTAGCGGGCTGTAGTTCAGCCCTGCTAGACCCAAAAGGCCAGGTTGGCGCTGAGCAGCGCACGCTGATTCTGACCGCCTTTGGCTTAATGTTGATTGTGGTTATTCCTGTGATTGCCATGACGCTGCTGTTTGGTTGGCGCTACCGGCGCAGTAATAGCGTGGCTAAATACCTACCCGACTGGGCGCACTCCAATGTGATTGAGGCGGTGGTCTGGATCGTGCCCTGCGCGATTATCGCTGTGCTCGCCCTGTTGACCTGGAAGACCTCCCATAGCCTTGATCCGCACAAACCGCTGGAAAGCGATGTGGCACCGATCGAAATACAGGCGGTGGCGCTGGATTGGAAGTGGCTGTTTATCTACCCCGAGCAGGGTATTGCCAGCGTTAACGAAGTGGCCTTCCCTGTGGATACCCCGGTGCGCTTTCGGGTCAGTTCCGGCTCGGTGATGAATGCCTTCTTTATTCCTCACCTTGGTAGCCAGATCTATGCCATGGCGGGTATGGATAACGATGTCCACCTCATCGCCGATGAAACGGGTAGCTACCCTGGCCGTTCCACCAACTACAGTGGCGCGGGCTTCTCCGGCATGACCTTTGAAGCCAAGGTGACCACCCCAGCCGATTTTGACGCCTGGGTTGAAACAGTACGCGATGCCTCACAAACGCTGACCTACCCCGAAGCTTATGAAGCGTTGGCGGAACCCAGCGAATCTAACCCGGTGGAGTACTTCTCAGCCATTTCGCCGTCGCTGTATGAAAGCATCTTGAAAAGCTTCCATACGGGTGGCGATCACCAGATGGGCGGCGACCACCAGGTGAGCGGCGATCATGCAGACTCACAAGATAGCGAAAGCGCTCACACGACTGATCATGCGGCCAAGTCAGGCCATGTCACCAACAACCACGCTAGTCAGGATCATGCCATGCGCAGCCATTCCTCTAGCGTAGAAGCGGGAGGTTAAGCCGTGTTTGGAAAACTCAGTTTAGAGTCAATTCCCTACCACGAGCCGATTATTATGGTCGTGGTGGCCTTTATGGCCATTGCAGGGATTGCGCTGTTTGGTTTGATTACCTACTACCGTAAATGGGGCTGGCTATGGAACGAGTGGTTTACCTCCGTTGACCATAAAAAGCTCGGTATCATGTACTTCATTGTCGCCCTAGTGATGCTGCTGCGTGGCTTCTCAGATGCGATTATGATGCGTACCCAGTTGGCCATGGCCGCCGGGGATGCAGCGGGCTATTTACCGCCCGAACACTACGACCAGATCTTTACCGCCCACGGCGTGATAATGATCTTCTTTGTCGCCATGCCCATGGTCATCGGCCTGATGAACCTGGTGGTGCCGCTGCAAATTGGCGCCCGCGACGTTGCCTACCCTTTCCTGAATAACTTAAGTTTTTGGCTATTTGCCGTCGCGGCGATATTGGTCAATATCTCGCTGGTGGTGGGCGAATTCGCCAAAACCGGCTGGCTTGCCTATGCGCCTTTATCGGGGATCGAGTTTAGCCCCGGGGTGGGGGTCGATTACTGGATATGGGCGTTACAGATATCCGGGATAGGTACCACGCTCACCGGTATCAACTTCTTCGTCACGATTATCAAAATGCGTACTAAAGGCATGACGATGTTCCGCATGCCGATCTTCACCTGGACGTCATTGTGCGCCAACGTGCTGATCATCGCTTCGTTCCCGATTTTGACCGCCACCGTTGCGCTGCTGACGCTGGATCGCTACTTCGGCATGCACTTCTTCACCAATGATTTTGGCGGCAATATGATGATGTACGTCAATCTCATCTGGGCTTGGGGCCACCCAGAAGTGTATATCCTGATTCTGCCCGCCTTTGGCGTCTTCTCTGAAGTTATTTCCACCTTTGCTCGTAAGCGGCTGTTCGGCTACGCCACCATGGTGTGGGCGACCATTGCGATCACCCTGCTCTCGTTTGTCGTTTGGTTGCACCACTTTTTCACCATGGGGGCCGGTGCTAACGTCAATGCCTTCTTTGGCATTATGACCATGATCATCGCCATTCCTACCGGGGTGAAAGTCTTCAACTGGCTGTTCACCATGTTCCGCGGCAGCCTGGAACTCACCTCGCCGGTGCTGTGGACGCTGGGCTTTATTATCACCTTTACCCTAGGTGGCATGACCGGCGTTATGCTGGCGGTGCCCGCTGCCAACTTCGTGCTCCACAACAGCCTGTTCGTTATCGCTCACTTCCACAACGTTATTATCGGCGGCGTGGTGTTTGGCATGATGGCTGGTCTGACTTTCTGGTTCCCCAAAGCGTTCGGCTTCACGCTAAGCGAAAAGTGGGGCAAGCGCTCTTTCTGGTGCTGGTTTATCGGCTTCTATGTCGCCTTTATGCCGCTCTACGTGCTGAGCTTCTTTGGTGCTGTGCGCCGCATGCAGTCCTACGCGAACCCTGAATGGCAGCCGTGGATGATTCTGGCCTGGGTAGGCGCGGTGATCATCATGCTGGGTATTGCCTGCACCATTATTCAGTTCTGGGTAAGTATCCGTGACCGCAAACAAAATGTGGATGTCACCGGCGACCCCTGGGATGGCCGTACCCTGGAGTGGTCAACTTCTTCCCCAGCGCCGTTCTACAACTTTGCACGTTTGCCGGAAGTGGGCGATATCGACAGTTTCTGGTCACAAAAACAGCGTAGCGAGGAGCAGCTTGAAGAAGCCCCCTATACCGATATCCATATGCCGCGTAATACCGTGGCCGGGCCAGTTATCAGCTTCTTTGCACTGGTCATCGGCTTTGCGCTGGTATGGCATATCTGGTGGTTAGCTGGAGTAGGTGCCGTGGGTGTCTTTGTGAGCTTTATGGCGCGGGTGTTTAACGACGATATCGACTACTACGTTCCCGCTGCTGAAGTTGAGCGCATCGAACGTGAGCATCAACTTAAACGTGAGCAACAACTCGAACGTGAGCAACAGCTAGGCGTGGAGGCGCAAGCGTAATGGCAACCGATACGTTACAACACGGCGCAACGGCCGAGCCCCATGAGCATCACGATGCCTCGGGCACTACAGTGTTTGGTTTTTGGGTTTACCTAATGAGCGATTTGGTGATCTTCGGGTCACTGTTCGCCACTTACGCCGTGCTGATGAAGGGAACGGCGGGCGGGCCAACCGCGGCGGATATTTTTGAGCTGCCCTTTGTGCTGGTCGAAACTTTCCTGCTGCTGTTGAGTAGCTTTACCTTCGGCATGGGTGTACTGGCGATGAACGCCGAGCGCCTTGGCCAGGTAAAAGCGTGGCTCGCCGTGACTTTCCTGCTGGGCGCGGCTTTCGTAGGCATGGAGATCTACGAATTTCAGCACCTGATTCACGAAGGATTTGGCCCGGATAAAAGTGCTTTTCTATCGTCGTTCTTCACCCTGGTGGGTACCCACGGCCTGCACGTGACCTTTGGTTTGATCTGGATTTTGGTGATGCTGATACAGCTCTCTACCAAAGGGTTGAACGCTATGACCCGGCCGAGGATTTTGTGCCTAAGCCTGTTCTGGCACTTCCTTGATGTCGTTTGGATCTGTGTCTTCTCATTCGTTTATCTGATGGGGGTACTGTGAGATGAGTGCTAGCTCAACGAATGCCCATGGCAGCGTAAAGTCGTATGTGACAGGACTGGTATTGTCGCTGATACTGACCATTATCCCCTTTGCGGTGGTGATGAGTGGTGCGCTAAGCACGCTGGCTACCGTGGTGGTGATTGCGGTGACCGCTGTGCTGCAGATATTGGTGCAACTGGTTATGTTCATGCATATGAATACCAAAGCTGACGAAGGCTGGAATCTGATGTCCTTCGTCTTCACACTGACGGTTCTCGTCTTAGTGGTAGGAGGCTCGCTGTGGATCATGCAGCATTTGCATCTCAACATGATGATCGGCTAATTTCAGCGCCTAACCGCTGGCGGGATCTGCTTGAGCTGACCAAGCCGGGAATAATCGGCGGCAACTTGATTGCCACCCTGGGCGGCTATTTTCTCGCTGCTCAGGGGCAATTCGAGTGGCTCAGTTTTATCTCGGTCATGGTGGGGATTGCGTTAATCATCGCGTCAGGCTGTGCGTGTAACAACGTCATCGACCGCGATATTGATGCATTGATGGCGCGTACTCGCCATCGCCCTCTGGTAAGAGGCAGCATCTCTATTACTCAGGCACTGGGCGTTTCGGCGCTGCTGGGTGTGTCGGGGGTAGTGTGCTTGGCGCTGGGTACCAACGGGTTAACCGTTGCCCTGGCGGTGATTGGCTGGGGTGTGTATGTGGGGCTTTATAGCCTCTATATGAAGCGCCGCTCGGAGTACGGCACCCTGGTAGGCAGCCTCTCTGGCGCCATGCCCCCGGTGGTGGGCTACTGCGCCGTGACCGGGCAGTTCGATAGCGGTGCCATCATGCTGCTGGTGATTTTCTGCCTGTGGCAAATGCCGCACTCCTATGCCATTGCGATCTTCCGCTATGCGGATTATCAACGGGCGTCGATTCCGGTACTGCCGGTGGTGCGCGGGGTCAAAATGGCCAAACACCATATCCTTGGCTATATCGTGGCGTTTATTCCCGCCTCACTGGCGCTGGGGTTGGCCAGTCAGGCGGGCGCAGGGTATCTATGCGTGGCCCTGACCATGGGTGGCTACTGGCTCTATCTGGCGCTGCGTGGCTATCGGTTGGATGACGATGTGCGCTGGGCCAAGCAGGTGTTCGGTGTCTCCATCCTCACCATCACCGCGATGAGTTTAGTTATGGTGTTGGAATCGATGGTGCCTATATGGGTGTAGTCCTCTAACGCTTTTAAGCAGTCAAACCAAACGCCCCGAGCAGTTAGCTGCTCGGGGCGTTTTTTTGGGTCGTGAAACCGACTATTTACTCTTCACGCTGACTAGCCTGAATGGCGGTTAGGGCAATGGTGTAAACGATGTCGTCTACCAGCGCGCCACGGGAAAGGTCATTGACCGGCTTGTTCAACCCTTGCAGCATCGGGCCGACGCTGACCACGCGGGCGCTGCGCTGGACTGCTTTGTAGGTGGTATTGCCGGTGTTGAGGTCGGGGAATACAAACACGGTAGCTTTACCCGCGACCGGCGAGTCGGGGGCTTTTTGTTTGCCCACGCTCTCGATGGCGGCGGCGTCGTACTGGAGCGGGCCATCGATGGCTAGGTGAGGGGCGCGCTGTTTGGCGATACGGGTGGCTTCGCGGACTTTATCTACATCCGCGCCGGTGCCGGAATCGCCGGTGGAGTAGCTGATCATGGCGACCCGCGGCTCGATGCCAAAGGCTTCCGCGGAGCGGGCACTTTGCAGGGCGATTTCGGCCAGGGTTTCAGCGTCCGGGTCGGGATTCACCGCGCAGTCACCGTAGACCACCACCTGTTCGGGCAGCAGCATAAAGAAAATTGATGAGACTTGATTATACTCCGGCGCGGTTTTAATCAGTTGAAACGCTGGCCGCACGGTGTTGGCGGTAGTGTGCACCGCCCCGGAGACTAGGCCATCCACTTCATCCAACTGTAGCATCATGGTGCCGAGCACCACGTTGTCTTGTAGCTGCGCTTCGGCGGTTAGCTCGTTGAGTTTGCCACGACGACGCTCGACCATCGGGCCAATATAGCGCGCGCGGCTGCTTTCGGGGTCGATGATTGTCAGCTCTTTGGGCAGCGTCAGCCCGCGGTTACGCGCTACATTTTCGATATCGTCACGCTTACCTAGCAGCACGCAGTCGGCAATGCCCCGGCGTTGGCAGATAATCGCCGCTTCTATAGTGCGCGGCTCATCACCTTCCGGCAGCACCACGCGTTTTTTAGCCAACTGGGCAAGTTTAACCAACTGGTGGCGAAACGCCGAAGGCGAAAGGCGGCGGGTATAACCGCTGCTTAGGTGGGCTTTCAGCCATTCAAGATCCATATGGGCCGCCACGTAACGAGCCACCTGTTCGGCGCGCTCAAAATCATCCATGGGGATTTCACGGCTTAACTGGCTGAGGTGCTGGGCGGTGGTCAGGCTGTCAGTCTCTACCGCCAAAACAGGCAGGCCGGTTTTGAGCGCAGGGCGACACATCTCAATCATATTGTCGTTGGGCATAAAGCCGTTGGTCAGCAGTACGCCCGCTAGCTGAATACCGTTCATGGTGGCCAATGCCGAGGCCAGCACCACATCGTCGCGGTCGCCGGAAGCCACTACCAGGCTGCCAGGGGTGAAAATATGCAGTGCGTTGGCAGCGCTGCGGGCGCAAAGACTGGTGGAAAGCACTCGGCGGCTGGACGCCTCGCCTTCGTTCAGCAGCTTGGCATTGAGCGCCCGCGCCACATCCAGGGTGCGCGGGGCGCTAAGCGTTTTACTGTAAGGCACCACGCCGATTAGGTGGAACTTATCGGTCGCCAGGGCTGGGGAGTACTGCCGTAGCTCCGCAAGCACCGACTCTTCCAACTGCGGTTTGAAGGTGCCTGGCGCGGCAGAAAGATCATCCTCCTGACCGTAGGGCAGGTTTTGCATGCGCATCAAAATGCCGCCCAGGGTGCGGCTGGAGCTTACCCCACCAAAGCTGCGGGCGTGCATATCCAGCTGTTCGGCCAGCGCCTGGGGCTCGTTTAAGTCACCGGTGCCAACAAGAATAATTCGCGCATTAAGCGCGTTGGCCAGTTGGGCGTTGGTTTGGGTAGCGTAGGTGGTGTGCTGGGTGGGCACCACGCCCTCTACCACGACAAGATCTAGGGTGCTGCCATCGCGGTGGGCCTGCTGGACAACCTGCTCATAGAGCTCGACTGCATTTTCCATCAGCTCATCGGTTTGGTCGTCGCGCAGCAAGCGTTCCATGCGCGCTTGGGAAATCGGCGAAGGCGGTCGCTGGTTAAGCGCCCGCGAAACCAGCGCGGTGGAGCGGTCCAGACCTGGGCCGTTGAGTTCGTTCTGCATAAACGGCTTTAAAAATCCGGCTTTCAGGCCGATGGTATCCAGCGCTTGAATTAATCCCAGGCAGGCTGAGGTAAGCCCGGCGCCCTGGCTGGTGGGCACTAATAGAATTGCTTGTGGCTGGTCGGGGTGGGGTGTCATACACGGACCTCTAAGCAGTGGCGGGTTTCCATGGCAATGCGGCCCTCTTCGTCGGTGGGGATCACCCACACCTGGGGGCCTTGATGGTCAGCGTTATCAAGCTTGCCCTCTTTGCCGCGAATGGTGGCTTCGTTAGCATCGTTATCCAACGCAAAGCCAAAGTGGGGCATAAGTGACAACACATTGCGGCGCACGATGGGCGAGTTTTCGCCGATCCCTCCGGTGAAAATAACCCCATCGAGCTGGGGCAGCGCGCAGGAGAGGGCCGCCAGCGATTTAGCGATCCGGTAGCAAAACACCTCTATGGCTAACTGCGCGGTGGCGTGGCCCTGTTCGGCAGCCTCTTCAATTTCGCGCATATCGTTGGTTAAGCCTGAAAGCCCCAGTAGGCCGCTCTGTTTATTGAGCACGTCGTCGATTGTGTCTAACGACCAGCCCAGTTGGCGGTGCAGGTGGGCGTGCAGGCCGGGGTCAACATCGCCACTGCGGGTGCCCATCACTAATCCTTCCAATGGGGTGAGGCCCATGCTGGTATCCTGGCTTTGATTGTTCCACACCGCGCTGGTGGAGCAGCCATTGCCCAAGTGGGCGGTTAGCCAACCGCCTGCGCCTCGGCTACTCAGTTCGCCCGCCCGCTGGCTAACGTAAGCGTGGCTGGTGCCATGAAAACCGTAGCGGCGAATGCCATGCTCAGCGTAGAGGCTTTCAGGCAGGGCGTAACGGTAAGCACGCGGCGGCATGGTTTGGTGGAAAGCGGTATCAAATACGGCCACTTGGGGCAGCGTAGGAAAGACGTTTTGGGTCGCCGCAATACCCGCTAAATTCGCTGGGTTATGAAGGGGGGCAAGCGCTGCGGTGGTTTCGATCGCCGCGATGACGCTATCGTCGATGAGTGCGGCTTGGGTGAAGTGCTCGCCGCCATGCACGATGCGATGCCCCACCGCCGCTGGTAATCGGTCCTCCATACGCTCCAGAATCGCGTTAAGTGTTTGGGTGTGATCAGCGCCAGGAAGCGGCTGAGTAAAACGCTCACCGGCACTGTTTTTGCCCTTTAAACGCGCCTCCTCGCTACCCAAGCGCTCAGCTATGCCTTCAAGTCGCGGTGCCTGAGGATCTGAATCAATCAACGCGTATTTAATAGAAGAGGAACCGCAGTTAATTACCAGCACCGGTGCGTTCATAAAAACCTTTTCGCTAGGAGGTTAGTGAGCAAAGATATAGACTTTAGTTTAACATGCTGCGATGCAGAAAAGCAGCGCCAGGATTTCGTTAGCCTTCTATGCAAAAGCTAGGCATGCTGGGTTCTTTGCCTACCTGGCTACTCTCCATCTTACACCTTCACTCCTATAACGAGTCTTTATGTCAGCGTCCCCTTTGCCGAAACTACTGCCGCGCCATTTGGCCATCCTGTTAATGATGACCGTGGCGACTATGTTCGCCGCCAATCATGTCTCGGCGCGGCTGGCGTTTGATAACGGCACTGGCTTGTTACTGGCAGTGATAACGCGTTCAGGCGTGGCTTGCTTAATTCTACTGACGCTGGTTGTCGTGCAGCGCAAGCGGCTGTGGCTACCTGCGGGCACCTGGCCGTGGCAACTGGCAGTGGGGCTATTAATTACGGTGCAAAGCGTGTGCCTCTATTCAGCGGTGGCACGGCTGCCGGTAGTGATTGCGCTGCTATTGGTGAATACCTTCCCCATTCAGTTAGCACTATTAAGTTGGGCGCTGGGCGGCCCTCCTCCAACGCTGCGTCGCTGTTTAATCATGGGCATTATTTTAATTGGCTTACTGGTGGTATTGGATATTCCTTCGTGGCTTGCCAGTGCCGATGGCATGGGCCCGGGGTGGATCGCCGGGATTGCCTTTGGCCTCACCGCTGCTTTTGCGTTCGCCTGCGCGCTGTGGGTCACCGAACACCGCCTAGCCGGTGTGGGCAGCACGCTACGCAGCCTGCTGACCATGCAAACGGTGTTTGTGATGATGATTATCGGTGGTATTTCCGGTGTGGTGCCAGGGGGGATGAGCCTGCCCGATAACAGTTCGGGCTGGTTGGGGCTGGCGCTGCTCGGGTTGCTGTATGGCTCGGCGTTTTCGACGCTATTTATTTTTGTGCCACGGCTCGATATGGCGCGCAACGCGCCGGTGATGAATATCGAGCCAGTTGCCTCCCTGGTGCTGGGCTACTTCGTATTGGGACAAATGCTTAGCCCCGGCCAGTTGATAGGCGGGGCCGTCGTCGTTGGCGGTATTGTTGTGCTGAGCCTATCTAAGGGGCGGTAATTAAGTCTATTAGATTTCTACGATACAAAGCCCCATAGCTAAGTGGTTATGGGGTTTTTTTATGGGCGTCATTTTAATGCCCATATTGTTAGCTTGCTAATTAATTGTTAGACTAAAGTCTCTAATGCTATCCCTGAAACGATAGGCGTCCGTTGAGAGGCGCTGGCCAGGTGGTTGCCTGGTGGCTAACAAGTGAGCTTTGCATGACCCCTGATCAAACATTTGCCCGCTGGGTAAAGGTAGCCCTTGCTGCCTTTGTACTGCTTTTTATCTATTTTCTGGTAGCCGATAGCTTTATGCCCATGACGCCCGAGGCCAGGGTGATGCGGCCGGTAACGCGTATAGCGCCCGAACTCAGTGGCCCAGTGAGCGAGGTTTTGGTGAGTGATCACCAACATGTGGCTAAAGGCGATGTGCTGTTTCAGATAGACCCGGCGCCATTTCGATTAGCCGTTGAGCAGGCGCAGCTTAATCGCGAACAAGCCGAGCGGAAGAATGCCCAGTTGGAAGCAGAGTTAACCTCTGCGCAAGCGGAGCTGGCCTCCGCTGAGGCCACGGCTGCAGAGCAGCGGGGAGAGCTGCAACGTGCCGAAACCCTTGTGGCGCAGCAGAGCGTATCTCGCCAACAGTACGAGCAGCAGGTGGCTGCTGAGCGCACCGCACAGGCCAGCGTAGCGGCGGCCAGGGCTAAAATTGTCAGCCTGGAAGTGCAGTTGGGAGACTCCGGCGAGACGAACCTGCGTTTGCGCCAAGCAGACAACGGGCTTTCCCAGGCGCAGTTGGATCTTGCCCATACCCAGGTGCGCGCCGCGCAAGCTGGGAGCATCTCCAATCTTCAGTTAGACGTAGGTGACTACGTTCAGGCCGGCCAGCCAGCGGTAGCGGTAGTGGCGGATGCAATCGATATCATTGCCGATTTTCGTGAAAAGAGCCTGCGTCATGTGGCGCCCGGCGATGCAGCGAAAGTGGTGTTTGATGTCTGGCCGGGGCAGGTATTTGATGCGCAAGTATTCGCCATGGAGGCTGGGGTTCGCGATGGGCAGTTGGCTGCTGATGGTCAACTTGCTGATATTCCTACTACTGACCGCTGGGTGCGCGATGCCCAGCGCATGCGCGTTCACCTAGCGCTAACCCAGCCAATCGCCAACTTATTGCCCAGCGGTGCCCGCGCCACGGTGCAGCTGCAACCCGGTGATGCTGCCTTGGCCAAACCCTTTGTATGGCTACAGGCGCATCTGATCAGTTGGTTGCACTATGTTTATTAAAGACAGGTCTGCCAGGTTTATTAAAGACAGGTCTGCCAGGTTTATTAAAATGAGATCAGCCAGATTTATTAAAAAGAGATCAGCCAGATTTACTAAAAAAAGGTCTGCCAGAGCGCGGTCTTCTAGCGTAGCGGCCACTAAGCGCAAGCCCGAACTTTCAAAGAATGGCCTGCGTCAGTGCCTACGAGTGGCCGGGGGCGGTATGCTGGGGTTTGTGGTCAGCCAATTGATGGGCTGGAACTACGGGGTGTTTTTTACTGTTTTTCCAATGTTCTTGCTGGGCATGGTGCCTATCTTAAATGGCCATATCGTGCGCCAGTTTTTGGCCAACGTATCGATCAATGTGCTTGAAGTGAGCCTAGTGGTCGGACTGCTCAAGCATATGCCGGTAGTCATGACCCTGGTGGTGATGGGCATATTTCTGTTTCGCTTTAACTTGATGGCGAAAGGCCCGCTGTTTCTATTCGGCGCCAACGGCGTGCTGACGCTCAGCATTCTGCTTCACTTCGCCAGCTACCCCAATGTGGACTTAAGCGATCTACTGGCCTGTAATCTCGTCGCCAGTCTATTGGCAGTGTTTATCGCCATGCTGATGCATACACTGTTCCCTGACGTGGAAGCGCGTAAGCCGCCACCTAGAATCACCAAGTCTTCCTCCCAGATTCGCCATGAAACCTTAATCGGTGGCCTAACCGCGACGCTGTCGTTTGTGGTGTTTCAAGCTTTTGACTTGCAGGGGTCGCTTTCCGCGCAGATGGCGACCATCTTGGTACTGTTTACGCTGGGGTACTCCGGTGCGCGGGTATCAGCCGCTAAGCGAGCGGTAGGAACGCTGTTGGGGTGTAACTTGGCGCTACTCATGCAGTTACTCCTGTATACCCAAAGCCACCATTTTCTGCTGGTGGTGTTGTTCTACTGGCTGGGGCTGATGCTTTTTGCTCGCGAGCATATTCATGAAGGTGGCGGTTCGGGAATTGGCTTTGGCGGGATGACCACTCTGGGGATTCTGTTTGGCCAGTCGCTGGGCCCGCAGCAGGATCTGGTGTACAGCGCACTCTACCGATTCTCTTCAATGAGTGTAGCGCTGGCGCTTACGCTGCTGGTTATGGCCTGCCTACACGTTGTGTTGAACCGTTGGACGCCAACGCGCTTACCAGAAAGCAGTCTTCCATAAATAGAGCTGCCATCAATAAAGCTGGCATAAATAAATCAGCGCAACTTTTTTAATACAGGCTACTCTGATGAGTGTGTCGACGTGTGATTTGATGTGTTTCCCTACTAACGGATTAGAGGTGTTCATCATGGCAACAGGTAAAGAAGATAAAGCTAAAGGAACGGCCAACAAAGCAGCCGGCAAAGTGAAAGAAGCCGCGGGTAAAGCAACAGGTAGCAGCAAAACAGAAGTCAAAGGTAAGGCCCAGCAGGCGAAAGGCGAACTGCAAAAAGGCAAAGGCGACGCCAAGGAGAGTCAGAAAAAACAGCGCTAAAATGACATTACATAAACACAACAGGGGGCCTTAGCCCCCTGTTGTGTTTATTCGGTCTGGAAACTTCCGTCTCCCATTTTCAGCGCTGAAGTATTTGAGAATAGCCTAGAGAAGCTTCCTTAGTAGTGACCCAGTAGCTTCCACCACAAGCCGCCGACAACCACCCAGATTGCAAGATTAACCACACTCATAATAAAGCCCGCTTTCCACCACTCGCCTAATGTTAGGTAGCCCGAGCCAAAAATGACGGGGGACGTGCCAGTCGCATAGTGAGTTAAAGTCATCATGATGGAGGAAGTGGCGGCCATGATCAGTACAAACGGCATGGGCGGTGCGCCAAGCGTTAACCCAACGGTAAGAAAAGCGGCCATCATTGCAGTGATATGTGCGGTGGTGCTGGCAAAGAAGTAGTGTGTGTAGAGGAAGGTCAGCACCAGCAGGGCAGATGCTCCCATCCAGCCGATACCCATCATGGTAATCCAGTCCTGCATGTTGGTAGAGAACCAGTCGATCAAGCCGGTCTGATTGAGCTGGGTGGCCATCATGATCAAAGCGCCGAACCAGAGTAGGGTATCCCAGGCGTTCTTTTCCGCCAGCACATCATCCCAGGTTAATACCCCAGTCAGCAGTAGTATCGATAGTCCAATAAATGCAGAAGTGGTGGTGTTGAGGGTAACCGAGTCACCCAAAAATAGCGCCGGGATATCTGCCCACAGCAGCAATAGCACTAAGAAGACAAACAGCATAATACCTTCATCTCGGCTGATCTTGCCCATTTCAGCAAGCTTATCGCGCGCCATCTGCGTGGCATGGGGTGTCTGTTTAATGTCTGGCGGATAAAGTAGATAAAGAATATAGGGCATGGCCAGGATGGCGACTAAACCAGGTAATAGCATGGCGAGCGCCCAGGTCATCCAGCTCAATTGGATTTCCGCCCCGGTGGCTATTGAGATCAACTCTACGGTCAATGGGTTAGGGGCAGTGGCGGTGACAAACATCGCCGAGGTAATGGGGTTACTGTGGTAGTTCACCAGCGCCAGATATTTGCCGATTTTGCTCGAAGTGCCGTCTTCCGGGCGTGAGTCAAAGCCTTTAGCAATAGAGCGCATAATGGGATGCATGATGCCGCCACCGCGAGCAGTATTGCTGGGGGTTACGGGAGCAATGGAGAGCTCTGAAAAGGCCAAACTGTAGCCGATCCCCAGCGTTTTCTTGCCAAAGATTGAGATGAAATAGTAGCCGATGCGGGCCCCCAGCCCGGTCTTAATCAGCCCCCGCGAGATCATAATTGAGATGGCAATTAACCAGATCAGCGAGTTGGAATAGCTGCTTAATGCGTTGTTAATAGCGGTACCAGGGTTATCGCTGGTTACCCCACTCGCGGCTACAACCGCAATGGCAATGATTGAGATGGCCCCTATGGGCATTGCCTTGCCAATAATTGCGGCAATTGTCCCTACAAAAATTGCCAGCATCAGCCAAGCATCCGAGGTGAGACCTTCCGGCAAGGGGATAGCCAGCCATATCAGCAGCGTGATTGCCACCGCAATAGCGGTTGGCCAGGGTTTGAAGGGCAGCGTCGGCATCGTGGAACCTTAAGTAAGTAGATGGCTGCAACACGCTCATAGGCAATAAAGTAGTGCTTGAGTTGCTTGTTAAGTTTAGAGCGGATGGGTGTTTGCCGACTTGCCCCACGTCAATTCGAAGCTTGATCTAGCGCAATCATTCCCGCTGTCAGCTATGACTTAATGGTGAAGTGCCATGACTCCCCTCACAGAGGAAGCGACCCATGCCTACCATGATGAAAGCGGCCATCTTCGTTGAACCCGGCCGCATCGAAATAGACGACAAACCCATTCCCGAGATTGGCCCCAACGATGCGCTAATGCGCGTGACCACGACGACGATCTGCGGTACCGATATCCATATCTTAAAAGGCGAGTACCCGGTTGAGCGCGGCTTAACCATTGGCCACGAGCCGGTAGGCGTTATCGAAAAGCTGGGTGCCAACGTTAAGGGTTACCAAGAGGGGCAACGGGTAATTGCCGGGGCAATCTGCCCCAGTTTTACCTCCTATGCCTGCCAGGATAACTGCTGCTCACAGGATGGCGGCCACCACAGCCACGGTTACAAGCCGATGGGCGGCTGGCGCTTTGGTAATACCATCGACGGCGCCCAGGCGGAATACCTTTTGGTACCCGATGCCCAGGCCAATCTTTCGCCCGTGCCCGATGGCCTAACCGACGAACAAGTTCTGATGTGTCCGGATATTATGTCCACCGGTTTTGCTGGCGCTGAAGCTGCCGGTATTAAAATTGGCGACACGGTGGTGGTGTTTGCTCAAGGTCCGATTGGACTATGTGCGACCGCCGGTGCGAGACTACGTGGGGCGGGGATGATCATTGCCGTAGACGGCGTTGATGAGCGCTTAGCCATGGCCAAGCAAATGGGCGCCGACGTGACGCTGGATTTTCGCAAGGTCGATGTCGTTGAGGAGATACTCAAACTCACCGGTGGGCGCGGGGTTGATTCCGCCATTGAAGCTCTCGGCCTGCAACAAACGTTTGAGTCAGCTTTGCGAGTACTAAAACCCGGCGGAACGTTATCAAGCCTTGGTGTTTACTCTCAAGACCTAACGATTCCGCTAGGCGCTTTCTGTGCCGGCCTTGGCGACCATAAGATCATTACCTCGCTATGCCCCGGCGGCAAAGAGCGCATGCGCAGACTGATGAGCATCATCGCCGCGGGTCGATTAGATCTTGGCCCTATGGTTACCCACCGCTACGCGCTGGAGAATATCGTCGAAGCCTACGATCTCTTCTCCCACCAACGCGACGGCGTACTCAAAGTGGCGCTTGAGGTCTCTTAAGACTCAAACGCCACCTTCAGCAGTGAGGCTATCAACGAAAAACCCGCTAACGAGCATTTATAAAGCGTTTAATCGCGGGTTTTTCGAATTACGGGAGGAGCCTGATCTCAGTTCAATTCCAGCGAGAAACTCATTTCAACGCCAGCATCATCCACTCTGAACCAGTACTCCATGTTCTTGTAGATGTCGCCATACTGCTTGAACATTTCAAGATCAGACTCTGTCAGTTCCTCCGTTGCTACTTGCTCCATTACATCGGCCAGCGAATGATAAAACTCGCCTGTCATGTGGCCATAAAGCAGCAGGTCACGCTCTGAAATAGGGGCTTGCAGCTCTTTCTGCAGTCTCGCCGAATCGCTGATGCCAGCGCCCAGTGCAATGGCAGTGTCAGACATGGCTGCGTAGAGTTCCGGTGCATCGGGTGGCAGCATCATGCTCTCGATTTTCTTGGCTTCTCCGCCGGGTTCAAGTCCAAGAGCCCCTAACTCAGGTGCGAAGGCGCTCGCTGTTGAAAGCAGTGCCAGAGGGTTTTGTGAGGCGAGGGTTAGGATGCCGGAAACGATGGGTTCGCCGTTTTTCATTGCCAGACTGTTAATACGTGCATTGAAACCAGACAGCGACGGCCCAACCATCATGGTAATCGGGTTGTTGATCGCTGTGTTGATCTCATTCCAGGAACTGTTCAGATCCTGCAACTCATCACAGCTGAAGGGGTTCTGACGCACTTCCTGAGCATATTTCTGAACAGTTTGAACCAGTACGGGTAGATCCAGGCCAAGTCCAAAGCTGGCTATACCCCCTGTGCTGCCAAGGCCCGGAACCTGAGTGGTCAGGGCGCGCAGGTCGCTGACAATATCCTCATCGGTTTCCAGGATGAAATTCACTTCCATGCGATCGAGATTGTACTCACGCGTGCCCATCACCAGGCCAGGGAAGCGGCTGGTAATGCGGTCAATATCTGCCTGGCAGGTGGATAGATCCAGAGGTTCTGCATCAACGGCATTCAACAACGCTTGAGTACCCGAATGTGTGGGGCTGCTCAGCTCATCAAATAGCCGTGAGGAGTCAATCTGCCCGGCACCGTAAGGTGTGAAGTCATGGCGCTGCTCAAGCTCTACCAGTGCATCGGTATCACCAATACTGCTGTCGGGCAGCGTTTTACCCAGCACCTGCGCTAACAGCTCGTCGCTGGCATCCTGCGGCACTAACGATACCAGTAGCTGCTGGTCGTCAATGGCTAGGATGGCCTGGAGTGGACCTTCTGGCGTCAGTACCCAGTAGTCGGTGCCGTTAGTAGAGGCCGTGCGTGGGGTGATGTCGGCCTTGGTCAGGATGCGCTGCAGCGTTTCACGAAAGGCCTCTTCATCATGCAGTTGCATGCGAAAAACAGGCAAGATACCCAGACCATAGAAGGCCGCCTGGGAGCTTGCCTTCAGGCCCAGCGCATGGATGTCTTCCAATGATTCAACAGCGACCAGCTCTTCACCCGTGGCGATTAACAGCGTCATCATCGAACGTAATGCTTCATCGTCTATCTCGGGCAATGTGCCGCGCAGTTCATCCAGGTCAGACTCAAGGCCAGCCATGGGCTGCATGCGAAGATAAAGATCAAAGGCATCTTGTTCAGACATTGCTTCACGTGTTGCCATGAAGTAGGGAGAGTCAGCCGGGATATATTTCAGCATGGGGGCCGCGATATTTTTCGGTGCTTCCTCTTGCGTTGCTGCTTCGGTTGGCTCGTTCTTATCGCTGCAGCCGCTGAGCAGGCCAGCGCTGAATAGGGCAAGGGTAACCGCTATGGAAATTTTGGTTTTCATCTGTAATCGGTTCTTTAACAGGTGGTGGTTTTAAAGGTATGTTTTGAGCATAGTGTTCTGTAAATAGGAATAATACACGAGCAATGTATAATTAATCTCTGCTTGAGTGAAAAAATTATTAATATTCTCAGAGTTCATTGATAAACGGTAAGGTCAGAAAATCATCCAGCATAAAAGTGACCCTTGAGTTTTGCTAAGACTCAAGAGCCACATTCCGCAGCTAAGCTGTTAAGTAGGCTGCAACGTTAAACTTCCTGATACAGTTCGCTGCCTTTCTGGCGAAATTTCTCTGCCTGCTCTTCCATGCCTTTCATCACTGCCTCCTGGTCGCCGTTTAGCCCATGCTCATTGGCGTAGTCGCGTACTTCCTGGCTGATCTTCATGGAGCAGAACTTTGGCCCGCACATGGAGCAGAAGTGCGCCACCTTGGCGGAGTCCTTGGGCAGGGTTTCGTCGTGGTATTCCCGGGCGGTGTCCGGGTCTAGTCCCAGGTTGAACTGGTCTTCCCAGCGGAACTCGAAACGTGCCTTGGAGAGTGCGTTATCGCGCCGCTGTGCCGCCGGGTGGCCCTTGGCTAGATCCGCCGCGTGGGCGGCAATTTTGTAGGTGATGATGCCGGTTTTTACGTCGTCTTTATTGGGCAGGCCCAGGTGCTCTTTGGGAGTGACGTAGCAGAGCATCGCGCAGCCAAACCAACCGATCATGGCCGCTCCGATGCCCGATGTAATATGGTCGTAGCCTGGGGCGATATCCGTCACCAGCGGGCCTAAGGTATAGAAGGGCGCTTCGTCGCAGTACTCCAGCTGCTTATCCATGTTCTCTTTCACTAGGTGCATGGGCACGTGGCCGGGGCCTTCGATCATGACCTGTACATCGTGCTTCCAGGCAATGTGGGTCAGTTCGCCGAGGGTTTTCAGCTCGGCCATTTGCGCTTCGTCGTTGGCATCGGCTACTGAGCCGGGGCGCAGGCCATCGCCGAGGGAGAACGCCACATCGTACTGCTTGCAGATCTCGCAGATCTCCTCGAAGTGGGTATACAGGAAGCTCTCCTGGTGATGGAATAAACACCACTTGGCCATGATCGAGCCGCCGCGGCTGACAATGCCGGTAACCCGTTTAGCAGTCAGCGGCACGTAGCGCAGCAGTACACCCGCATGAATGGTGAAGTAGTCCACTCCCTGTTCGGCCTGCTCGATCAGCGTATCGCGGAAGACTTCCCAGGTGAGGTCTTCGGCGACGCCTTTGACCTTCTCCAGCGCCTGATAGATGGGCACCGTGCCGATGGGCACCGGCGAGTTGCGGATAATCCACTCGCGGGTTTCATGGATGTTCTGCCCGGTGGAGAGGTCCATAATGGTGTCCGCGCCCCAGCGGATACCCCAGGTCATTTTATCCACCTCTTCTTCGATAGAAGACGTGACCGCCGAGTTGCCCAGGTTGCCGTTAATCTTGACCAGGAAGTTACGGCCAATAATCATCGGCTCGCTTTCCGGGTGGTTGATGTTATTGGGAATAATCGCCCGCCCTTTGGCAACTTCCTGGCGCACAAACTCCGGGGTGATCTCTTCGGGCAAGCTGGCACCAAAACTCTGGCCGGGGTGCTGGTGGCCCAGAATGCGCTCTACTTCTGCAGTGCCCAACGCTTGGCGGCGCTGGTTCTCGCGGATGGCAATAAACTCCATTTCCGGGGTGATAATGCCTTGGCGAGCGTAGTAGAGCTGAGTGACATTTTTACCCGCTTTTGCACGCCGTGGGGTGCGGGTTAAATCAAAGCGCAGCTGGGCTAGGGTGGGGTCGTTAGCGCGGCGCTTGCCGTACTCAGAGGTGTGGCCCTCCAGAAATTCAGTGTCATCGCGCTCTTCAATCCAGGCACGGCGCAGGGCGGGCAAGCCTTTGCGTAAATCGTTAATGGCATCTGGATCGGTGTAGGGGCCGGAGGTGTCGTACACCAGCAGCGGCGGGTTCTCTTCATCAATGCCGGTGGTTTTGGTCGGCGAAAGCGAAATTTCCCGGAACGGCACACGGATATCTGGTCGCGAACCCTCGATATATACCTTACGTGAGCCGGGCAGCGGGGCAATAGCGGCGGCATCGACTTGGGCGGTTTCGGCTAAAAAATGGCTGGTTCTATTGTTTACGGACTTAGTCATGACAGTCTCCTTCGTTTGTGGTTGTTTTGCAGGGTTAGTGAGTCAGGTCTGCGTCTATCAGCGCTAAGCCCATCTTCCAGAAGTCGATTTCCAGGCGGGTAGCATCGCGGAAGATTTTGCTCAGTTCGGCAAAGCGGGCGGGGGTAACGTCGGCAAGACGGGCGTTGAGCCATTCAAGCTCCGCCTGCATGGCAGCCTGAAACTCTTCGCCTTCGTACATGGCAATCCAGGCGTCATAAGGGTTTTGTGTGCCGCGCAGAGTAGAAGGTTGGGCGTTCAGCCAGTTGGCGATTTCGCCGTAGCCCACTAGGCAGGGGGCTAGCGCCACGTGCAGATCGAGCAAGTCGCCGCGATTACCGGTATCCAACACATAGCGGGTGTAGGCAAGCGTGGCCCTGGCTTCGGGAAGCTCTGCCAGTTCTTGCTCGCTGATTCCCCACTCCTGACAAAAGCCCACGTGCAGTCCCAACTCCACATCCACAATGGCTTTCAAGCCTTCATGGGCTTGGCGAAGATCGGCGAGGGTGGGGCTTTTATAGGCAGCCAGCGCATAGGCGCGGGCGAAGTGAATCAAAAACAGGTAATCCTGTTTCAGGTAGTGGCGAAACGACGCTTCAGGCAGCGTGGCGGTGCCTAGCTGGCGCACAAAATCGTGCTCAATGTAGGCACGCCAATCTTGCTGGCAGGCGGTGGTGAGATCAGTAAAGCGGTAGCCCATGATGCCTCCGGTGGTAATGATCCGGAGGGCAGGCGGGAGAGATCGAGGAAATGGCGAGGAAAGGTGGCGTAAGATCGTGAGAGCTAGCCAAGGCCATCGCTTGATCCCTACGCCGGTACCCGCGCGCTCGTTATAAGAGCAGCGCATTAGCCGGATCAGGTTCAGCGGGACCAGCGCTTGGTATCCATAAAAGGAAATACCCTGCACCATCTCAGCCGGATTTCACCGGCACCCCGTCAAGCTGTTCGTTTGGGGAGTGTAGGAGGCGGGCGGTGGAGATGCAAGGTAATGCGCAAGCCCGCGAATTTTGGATATGCTGCCAACATTCGCTTTGCCACCAGCATAATCAATGGGGTAGAGTCAAAGCAGGTGGCTGCAAAACCTCAATCAATGCGCCTTCGCGTTCATTGAGGTTTTGCAGCGGGGCGTAGAATCACTGTTAGCTGTACAAGGATGACGATGAGCACATCTACCAAATTAGTAAATCCCGAGATTGCGGGGGAAATAAATACAAATTCAATGCGAGTTTTATATATCGAAATGTACTTCGATAATACAAAACTCTCTTCCGGTACAGCATTCTTTATCAACTCTAAAAAAGGCCCTGTTTTCATCACCAACAGGCACAATATAACTGGGAGACACCAAGAAACAGGAGAGCCTCTTAATAAAGATCTTGGCATTCCCAATAATATTCGATTTCAGATAATTGGCTCTCATGAACCTGTTTGGTATGCATTTGATTTGTATACTGACAATGAAATGAAGTGCCCTGTATGGATAGAGCATCCGGAATTTGGAGCTTCAGTTGATGTGGTTGCAGTACCTATATCCGAAATAAGCAATGCCATTCATCACTTCGTTGAAACTAAAGAAGATTGGCATAAGTGGCGCATAGCGGATCAAGTTCATGTATTGGGTTTTCCATTTGGTATGAATGAAAATTTTGCCATTTGGTCAACTGGTTACATTGCCTCAGAACCAGATACAAATTATAAAAAACTCCCTAGTTTCCTAATTGACTGCCGGGCTCGGCCTGGGCAATCTGGATCTTTGGTCATCGCCAGATTTAAAGTAGGCGATATAGTTGATCACAAAGGAAAGCAGTATCAGGCAAAAAAAGAAATGGTACATTTTTTAGGAATATATAGTGGTAGAATCAATTCTGAGTCTGATTTAGGTATCGTCTGGAAAATGGAAATATTGAGAGACTTTCTTACTGAAATTGAATCGAGAGATGATCTTATTCAAATTAATTGCGCATATAATCGGCTTCGTAATGAGTCTTGAGCAAGCTCCACAGCTATCAAATGGCTCCAGCCAACCAGTTTTCCGCTCCGCTCCAAACCGGCGGCTGAGCCCAGGCGTTCGGTAGATTGGTAGACAAATATGACGGTTATCGAAATATTTGGCGTAGTAAGCGGGGGAGCATCCATTATTGGCCTCGTATATGCGCTCTATTACGCCATACTTACCGCCTCGTTTGCCTCTACCGCTCTGCTCGCCGCCGCACCGTCGGTATTGCCGCACCCAATGCGGATGGCCTCTATCTGGGCATCGCTACCGGTTTCAGCTCGCTGGAGAACGACGACAACGATGTCGACAATTTCATCTCTGATGGCGCTGGAGACTTTGATCTGGATGATGATGAAGACAACGTTTTTAAAGGTTTCGTCGGCTACGAATTCAATCCTTATTTCGCTACCGAAATCTTCTATGCCGATCTTGGTCGTACGCGCCTGAAAGGTAACAGCGACGCCAATACCGATTTGGAATCCAACGCCTACGGTGTGAGTCCGGTCGGTCAATTGCCCATCACCTCCTGGTTTACCGCCTTCGCTAAGGCCGGTGTGGCCAAGTGGGAAACCGACGTCGACGGTAACCTTGGCGGTGCTAGCGTTGATCTTGAAGATCAGGACGGCACCGATCCGGTCTACGGTGTCGGCGCGCAGTTCAACTTCGATCCTTTCCTGGTCCGTACCGAATACGAGCGCTACGACTTCGACAGCGACTATCAGATCGACACCTTTACCGTATCAGCCGGTTTCAGCTTCTAGCCGTCAATTTGTTTTACCACGTGCGATAGCAGCGCCGGGGCGAGCCCCGGCGCTGCTTTTTTATCTCGCGTAACCCTCACATACTTCCAGGCGGTACGCTGCCAGCGTTGCTAAAGTGCTGAGCTAGCTCGGTTCCAACAAGGTGTTAAATCAGTAGTGATACCGGAGCTGGGCAATAAGCAAAGCGTTATCCGTGACTTTGTAAACCATTCGGTGTTCTTCGTTGATTCGCCGCGACCAATAACTGGTGAGGCTGTGTTTGAGAGGCTCTGGTTTGCCAACTCCTTCAAATGGCTCTCGTTTAGTCTCTTTGAAGAGCTTGTTGATGCGGTTAAGCACCCTCTTGTCAGTTTTCTGCCAGTATTGATAGTCCTCCCAGGCGTTCTCGGCAAAGAGGAGCTTCATTCAAGAAGTTCCTTCTCCTGACCACCACCTTGCTCCAGCTCGGCAACGGATTCCAGCAAACGGCGGGCGTTCTTAGGAGCGCGCAGAAGATAGGCTGTCTCTTGCAGTGCCTCATAGTCTTCGAGAGAGATCATAACCACAGACTGCGCCTTATTGCGGGTGATGATCATGGGTGAATGGTCTTCACAGACCTGCTGCATGGTTTTTGCTAGATTGGTTCTAGCGGCCGTGTAGCTGATGGCATCCATAAGGTCACTCCTGTACAGGATGTTGTTACTGTACAGAATATCGTACGCAATAGGGTTTGACAATCGACTGCACAGCGGCCGATTCCCCGCTTCTTCGCGGCTCTAAACCGGCGTGTGAGCCGAGCACATTCAGCTGCGAACAAGCCGCTAAATGGTGACGCAGCAAGCGGAACAAATTAATTTTTTAACTTTATTACAAGATACGGGGGCAGGTAATGGCAGGAGTAGACATCCGACAAGCTACCATTGAGGACTCGGTTTGGGGCGGGCAGTGACATGACTGCGCTCCAGTGCTGGGCCTTTGATGGGCGCTTGGTCACACCATCTGCAAAGACTGCTTGCGTGTTGGCGAAGAGTAGGCGGAATCGATTTGTGCCAGGTCATCTTCGTCGAGTCTGACGGTATCTGCCTTGGCGTTCTGTTTGAGGTGCTCCAGATTCACGGCTTTAGGAATAGCTATCACGCCGGGGTGGCGCAGTGCCCAGGCGAGGGCGACTTGGGCGGTGGTGGCGCTGTGTTTGTCGGCGATGCGTTGCAGAGTGGCGTCATGCAATAGCGCGCCGCCTTGCCCGATGGGGCAGTAGGCCATGAGCGGCATGTTTTGTTGTGCTTGCCAGGGCAGTAGGTCGTATTCAATGCCGCGTGATTCGGGGTTGTAGAGCACCTGATTGGTGGCGCAAGCTGGCGCGTCGAGCTCTGCTAAGTCATCAATATCAAAGTTCGAAACTCCCCAGCGCAGGATTTTGCCCTGCTCGCGTAGCCGCTCAAAAGCTTCCACTGTTTCGCTCAGCGGGTACTGGCCCCGCCAGTGCAGCAGGTACAAATCAATAGTGTCGGTGCCCAATCGGCGCAGGCTGCGCTCGCAGGCGGTTTGAACACCCTTGGCGCTGGCGTTATGTGGGTAGACTTTGCTGACTAGATACACCTCATCGCGCCGGTCGCGGATTGCCTGGCCAACGATCTCTTCGGCACCGCCCTCGGCATACATCTCTGCGGTATCGATCAACGTCATGCCCAGATCAAGACCTTCCCGCAACGCCCTTATCTCAGCCTGCCGCAGTCCGGTATTCTCACCCATATGCCAGGTGCCCTGGCCGATACGGGGTACGCTTACTCCGCCTAGCTCAATCGTCTGCATATCGCTATCTCCTATTCTATTTCTGCGGTGGTATTTCTATTTCTGCGGTGGTATTGCTCAGACTGCCCGCCGCCATCGCAGTTGATGAACCAAAACCAGCACCTTGCGCAAACCTGCTCGCTCTACGCTATTAGGCGACCTATCGATCTGAAACTGCGAACCTTCGCTAATGTGAGACTCGCGTTATACTTCACGCTAGTCTTAACGCCCGTTTTTAGAGGCGTACATTCGGAGATAGTTAAAACTGAGTCTTCTCATCCCCGGATCTTAAAGGATTAACGTTATGGACGTAGTACACGCCAATCCTGAAGATGCGCGCGCTGTTGCTGAGATTCATGTCGAGGCTTGGCGTGCCGCATATAGGTCTATTGTTCCAGCTGATTATCTAGACTCGCTATCGATAGAGTGTCGTGAAGCGATGTGGGCTGAATGCATAGCCGTGGGTATTCCCGAGCTACTTGTTGCCAGGAAAGCTGGTGTTGTTCAAGGTTGGCTGAGCTTTGGACAATGCCGAGATATCGGTTCGCATGATACTGACGCCGAAATCTGGGCTATCTATGTTTCACCATCGGTTTGGTCAACGGGGGCTGGACGCTTACTCTGGCTTCGGGCGAAAGAGCTTATACTTGAACAAGGTTTCAAGTCATGCAGCCTGTGGGTCTTCCCTCTGAATGAACGGGCAATTGCGTTCTACCACTCACTCGGGTTTGCCCATGACGGGGCAGCTCCAAAGTACTTCGAGCTTGGCGGTGTGCAGCTTGAGGAGGTGCGGTTTGTCACCCAGCTTCTCGGCGGTTTAGCCACCGGCCCTCCAAATAAAAACGAGGAATGAGGATTGATCTGGGGCCGCTTTTATCTAGAGTTTTGTTATGCAGCGTAATACACAACCCACCTTTTACACCAATCATCTAACGCTCCGACCACGGAGGTTAAGTGATCTCGAAGAGTGTTTAAAAATGGACCGTGACCCAGAGGTAACGCGGTTCGTCCAGGGGCCTTGGCATAAGCCTAGCGCTCATAGACGCTTTGTGGTTGAGCGGATTGAGAAAGTGTACCCCCCTGGGCTGGGCTATTGGGCGGTCCGTGATCGAGAAACAGATAAGTTCTACGGTTGGGTTCTTTTAATTCCTTACAATGTGCTAAAGCCTGAAGTAGAGATCGGTTGGCGCTTAGTCAGCGACGCCTGGGGTAGAGGGGTCGCTACAGAGGCGGCGAAGATTATTCTTGAGCATGGGCTCAATACTGCAGGGCTTCCTTGCATAGTTGCGGATATAGACCCACAGAATATTGCGTCAGCCCGCGTAGCTGAAAAAATTGGCATGAAATATGTCGAGGATCGTATCTTAGGTGGCAGTAAATTTCTGTCGTTTCAAAGTAGATCTATGTAGCGGTAGAGTCAGAAGCTCCGTCTGATCACCTCGGTTTGCCAACTGCCCGAATCGTCAAAGCCTCATATTTCCGGTGCTGGGAAATTTGTGCTGCAAATAGACATGATAGACCAAATCAGCGGGTGTTCGTGGTTGAACTTGCTGGGTGTCCCGGTTAGCACGTTTTAGGCATGCTGACGTGTTGTACATATTAGGTAGTGCTCATTCAGCGTCTTATCAACGAGACCATAAATGTTGGATACGTCGTATCAACGCCTGAATGACCCGTCGCCGAGCCTTGTGCTGATCCAACTGCACACGTTTAAGATCAATGCCGCCCCGCGCATCTCGGTATCTGGTTGGGATGCTTCCCTTTAGCGAGTCGTCGGGACTCCCTTCTGAAACGTCATCGTTATCGCAGCGGGGTAACGAGCTGCGGCGTAGAATGTCCTGCTCTTTTCTTGAGTTCAACATGTTCCTGACCTCTTTTGCGTCGTCCCTGGTGACTGGATAAAAGCGCGGTTGCATAGGTTCAGGTTCATGCTAATCTTGTTCTAAACTGCAAGGTATTCCATAAATGTGAGCATTAACTTTGCAAAAACGAACAGGGGAGCCGCTCAGGCAATCTTCTGATATGACAAAGAAAATAAGAAGTCACTTGGCATGGAACGACTTTGAGGTCGTCCTGGCGATCGCGACCGCCGGTTCTCTGTCGGGCGCCTCACGCGCCCTGGGCGTTAGTCACGCCACGGTTTTCCGACGGCTGGGTGATATTGAGCAGCGCATTGGTGTTTCTCTTTTTGAAAGAAGCCGAACCGGTTACCGGCCAACGCTTGCCGGGGAAGAGCTAGCTGAAACCGCCCGAATAATGGATGAAGCGGCCTTGGCCGCCGAACGTAAAGTCGCCGGGCGCGACTTGGAACCGAGTGGGGAAATCTGGCTCACCACAACGGATTCATTGTTGATGGGGGTGCTCTCGCCTCTCTTCACGCAGTTTCAGCATCAATATCCAGGCATCGTGCTTGATGTTGCCGTATCCAACCAATTGTTCAACCTGACGCGCAGAGAAGCTGACGTTGCCATTCGTCCCTCCAACGCGCCTCCTGACAATCTGATTGGGCGGCCGCTGACGGCTATAGGTCAGGCGGTTTACGGAAATCGAAGCCTCAAGCTGACACCAGGGGCTTCCATCGAGGCCCTTGCTAGCCAACCCTGGATTGGTGCTGGACCGCGTTTGCAGGATTCAGCTCTTGACCAGTGGATGGACAGGCACGCGCTGAAAACGGCTTGTGTCTACCGTGTCGACACCTTGGTCAATATACTCAGCGCTGTTCGTTCCGGTATGGGGTTAGCCGTTCTGCCCTGCTATCTTGCCTACGAAGACCCAGACATTATCCAGCTCACTGATCCCATCCCCGAGTTGGAATACGGCTTGTGGTTTTTAATGCACCCGGATCTACGTGGTGTAGTGAGGATTCATGCATTGATGGACTTTCTAACAGACGCTGTTCGTGCACAGAAACAGCGCTTGGCTGGGCCATTATTACGCTAGCTGTTCGCTAATGTGGCCTCTGGATTTATACGTACTGGCTATAATCTGAAGCGCAAAGATGGAAGTGTTTACTTGTTCTTTTCCACAGTGTCGTGGTATCAGATCTAAGCGCACTGATGGCCTGCGAGCGTTTTCTTGATGATCATTGTCTATTGGTAGAACCCGCCTGTGGTGCGGGCTTGGCAGCGGCATATGAAAATGCACCAGAGCTCGAAAATTTTAGCAATATCCTGGTTGTGGTATGCGGCGGAGCGACTTCCACCATTAATCAGCTCAGGGAGCTGCGGAAAGCTAACCCATAATCACACGTTCTGTAACATGCGCATCGATGAAGGCAGGTAACGCCATCGGCAGGTGGGTTATACCCGCTGCAGCTAAAAATGTTGGTGCAGCGGGTATCAGAACTTGAGCCCGGTATCTATGCGTATCTGGCCGATAGCCATTCGTTGAGGCTAATGGGTGATCGTGTTCTGGAAGAGGCATTGCAAGCGCTAGGGATTGGCGACCAACCCTGGTTGAAAAAAGCCGCTCTCGTCATCGCGGTTACAGCAAAACTCGATGATGTGATCCGACACTTTGAATCTCAGCCACCCCAGGGGGAGCGCGGTGCTCGCTATGTATATATGGAAACGGGGGCTTTTGAATCGCCCCAGGTTTCGTAGACACCTCCAGGCCTTATACTAAAGGTATCTAGGAGGAACCATGAGCCATCCCCGCTACACTGAAGAATTCAAAATCGAAGCCGTCAAACAGGTGGTAGAGCGCGGCCATCGCGTGGCCGAGGTCGCTGAGCGGCTAGGCGTGTCAGGTCACAGCCTGTACAACTGGATCAAACGCTACGATAAGCCGGTAGAACAACGACAAGAAGAGGATGATTTACAAGCTGAGAACCGGCGTTTGAAGGCTGAACTCAAACGCGTATCAGAAGAGCGCGATATATTAAAAAAGGCCACCGCGTACTTCGCCAGGGAGTCCGACTGAGGTACGCGTTTATTCAAAATTATGCGAGCCAATATTCGGTACGTCGCTTGTGTCAGATGATGGCAGTGCATCCCAGCGGTTACTACGCATGGTGTAAAAAAGCGCTCTCTAATCGAGCTCGGGAAGATGAGCGCCTGCTGGGATTGATCAAGCACTCCTGGCTTGAAAGCGGCGGTGTATATGGCTATCGCAAGGTCTACCAGGACTTGCGTGAAGCTGGCGAAGCTTGCGGCAAGCACCGTGTGGCGCGTCTTATGAGTAGGGAAGGTTTACGCTCTCAGACGGGCTATCGACGGCGCCCTGGCGGCTATGGCGGTGGAAAACCGGCTGTTGTATCCCCTAACCATTTAGACCGTCAGTTTGAAGTAAAAGCGCCAAATGTTGCTTGGGTGACAGACATCACGTACATCCGCACTTACGAAGGCTGGCTTTACTTAGCGGTAGTTATCGACCTGTTTTCTCGTCAAGTGGTTGGCTGGTCGATGAAGTCTCGCATGACTACGGAGTTGGTACTGGATGCCTTGTTATCAGCAGTCTGGCGACGCAAGCCACAAGGAACGGTGATGGTGCATTCGGATCAAGGAAGCCAGTTTAGCAGTGGAGACTGGCAAAGCTTTCTGAAAGCGAATCACTTGGTAGGCAGCATGAGCCGACGTGGTAACTGTCATGACAACGCCGTTGCTGAAAGCTTCTTTCAACTTCTCAAGCGAGAGCGAATCAAGCGACAGATTTATTCAACACGCGAAGCGGCTAGACGTGACGTGTTCAATTACATTGAAATGTTTTACAACCCAAAGCGCCGACACGGCACAAGTGATAACTTGTCACCGGTTGAGTATGAAAGGCGTTACTTTAAGAGCCTAACGGGTGTCTAGAATACTCGGGGCGATTCACTTTAGCACAAAATGTTCATCTTCAGAGTACGGCTCTCGGCGTTGGTCGTGTTCTAGTAGCAGGTTTCGATGATTCAAGGGTGAAGGAAGCATTGAGGTTATCTGCAGACTTGGAGTCTACGGCACTGCTATGTATCGGGCAGCGGTGGGATGGCTAATAGTACATAGCAATACGCGTCACGCGATGTCCTCGCTACACTTTATTGCTAAAGGATAGTTAAGTGGTTTAAAACTAACAAGTGCTGACTAGTAAATTTTAATTCACCTCAGTCGAAGCCAATAATGTATGCTCAGACGATCATAAAAGTATATTATCAGCACAGACGAAGGCATCAATATGTGCTAAATATGCTAGCCGATGCAGTTACGGCTAGCATATTATATTGTGGCTTCAGTTGCATTACATTGGCGTGTATGCTGAAAGTGCTAGGCTTTGTCTGAAAAGTCGGTGAGCGAAGGCCGGACAAGGCAAAAGTCGGCGAAAAGACGGATCGGACACTCGCGCACGAGTTTACGTAGTGTAAATGAGTACTTTGAGCCGATTTTTAACGCCGTATGGTCGAGCGCAGTCAGTTTTCAGAGAGAGCCTAGGTAAAAGTCACTGTGTTCAATCTAGTAGGGCTTGAATGGCTATTGTTAAAAAATTGTTAATTATCATTCTGGTGACGGCAATTCTTCCTGTTGTGATTCCGCTCGCAGTTTACGCTGTGATACAGAAAAGGTGGTTTCTTTCAACCTTGCTTTTGCCTTTACCAGAGGATGTAAAATCCGTTAAGTTGGATTTGTTGATTAATTCTAAAAAAGATGTCTTACAAGAAAATATTGTTTTATGTCTTGTTGATTTAAATATGGGCGGTTATTGGCTGTATTTCAACATAGATTGGCGTGCAGTTGAAGAGGTAAAAACTCAAGGAAATGCGTTAGCAAAAATGCATGGTGTGAACGATATATTTACGAGCAATAAGATCGATGAAGAAGCATCGGTATGGAGTATGTTGGTTGTTTATGATATGTGGCTGCAAGAAAAAGGGTATGAAGTTGTGCTGTGGGATCAAGGGTCTGATGAATACACCGGCTTTATATGTCAGCTAAACGCTACTGATAAATTTTTAAAAGCCGGAAAATCACTAGGGCTGGAGTTAGTGAGATTAGATCACGTGAATGAGCAGTAACTTAGATAACGGGTGGTACGTCACCTAACAAACTGCCCTAGAGGTAGCTATGGCTGAAATAGCTAACACCCCCGAGTCTCCATACCATGCGGTTATTTTTAGCAGCCATCGCGCGGAGGGAGACAAAGGAGATGCGGAAATGGCTTCTTCGGATTATTGACGCTTACTGATTTTCCCGCCGCAGCGCCCAGACTGGATGTTCAGCGAGTCGCTCTTCCAAAAACGCCACAAACGTCCGCACCCGAGGCGGCACCAGCTGCCGCTGGGGCATCACCGCTGGTCTGTCTGGATATTCCCGACCACTACGAGTTGATGCAGCCCGAACTCATCACCTTACTCAAGGAGAGGGTTCCGGAGAGTGTGCGGTTGTCGGCCGTCGAAACATAGCCGCGTACTGCGTTCAGGCCCTGGCCTGGCGACCACCACTCTGGTAGCTGGCATGGTATCTGAGAGCCCGAAGTGGTCGTAGGGCGACCACCTCGGGTGAATGTTGCACTTTTTTATTACAAAAAGTTACAACCGGTGGACGGTTACTGATTAACTCCAAAACCTAACAAACCTGTTGAGCGGCATTAGTCGCCCAATGCCTAATTATTATTTACTGGATATGTTTCATGTCGAAGAAAGTAGTCATGTTTGAATACGAGAAAGAAACCAAAAACAGCGTTCGCTATAAGGAAGTGCCTGATGAAGGAACGGCGCCTATTGTGGGCACTCTGTATGTTCAGAAATGGTTTGCTGGTGACAGCAAATCTATTGAGGTAACGATAGACAAAAAAGACTAGCTGGCTGGCCATTTTTCAGTATCGTTACTGCTCTTAACTATCTGAAAAATTAGTTATTTTTCTTAAGCGCTAAATAATGCTCGATGCCTGAGATCTGGTCTTCCGCGTGGTGGTTGACGTAGAGCACGGTGGTTTCGGAGCCTTGGCAGATTTTTTCGATCAGGGCGAGAACGAGTTGTCGGTTGATGTCGTCCAGGCCAAGGCAAGGTTCGTCTAGAATCAGCAGGGGAGGATGTTTGACCATGGCGCGGGCAATGAGCAGCAGGCGCTGGTCGCCGTAAGAGAGCTTGTTAAACGGCTGGTCGGCGCGGTCTTGCATGCCGAGTAGTTTGAGCCATTGGTCGGCAATTTTTTTCTGGCTGTCGGTGGACTTGGTGTACATGCCGATGCTGTCGTAGAAGCCGGAAATAATCACGTTTTTGCAGCTGGTGCTAACCCGGTATTCCCATTGTAGGTTAGTGGATACATAGCCGATAAATTGTTTAATCTGCCAGATGCTTTCGCCGTTACCGCGCTGGAAGCCAAACACAAAAATATCGTTGGTATAGCACTGCGGATGGTCGCCGGTGATCAACGATAAAACGCAGGTTTTGCCGCTACCGTTAGGTCCGCTCAGCTGCCAATGCTGGCCCCGTTCTATCGTCCAATCGAGCTTATCGACAATCACGGTGTCGCCGTATTGGATGGTCGCTTGGGTTAGTTTTACTAATGGCTGGCTCGGGTCGAGAGCGGGTAGCTTATTGGTGGGGTCGGCCTCCGGCACGCTTAGGTCGGTGGTTTTCAAGTGCAGTAATTGGTAAAGCTCATTAAAAGCGGCGTTGTCCTGACGATCTACTGTGAGCGTTAAGCGGCCTTTGTCGCCGCTCTGTTTATCCCCTCTCTTTTTCTCCGGGCGATCTTTATCTAGGTAAGCCACATGGGTGATGAAGTCCGGCATTTCATCAAAGCGGTTCAGCACCATAACCATGGGAACGGTGTCGATGAGTGAGGCTAGATGCGCTTGCAGCATGGCGAGCGTGTCGACATCCAAACCATCGAATGGCTCGTCTAAAATAAGCAATTCGGGCTTGTTGGCCAATGCGCGAATCAGCATGACTTTACGCGTTTCGCCGGTGGAAAGTTTGCGAAACGCGCGATCGACCAGTGTGCTTAGGCCAAATTTTTCGACCAAGGTTTGGGCAAGTTCAGTGTCTTGGCAATGGTCGAAAATCATTTCACTGACGGGGGTGCCGAGGGAAATGACGTCCATAATGTCGGCGTCGTCTTTTTTCAACTCTTGGGCGATGAGCTCTGCCTGGGCTTCAAAAGAGACGATCTCCACATTGTTGGGAATGCCTTGAATACTACCGCTCTGAATGTCACCAATGCCCGCGAGCGCAGCCGCTAGGGCGGATTTGCCTGCGCCATTGGGGCCCGTGATTACCCAATGTTGTTCTGGCGTAATGGTCCAATCAATCTCGCTTAGCGTGAAACGATCATCAAAGCTGACCGTCGCTTTTGTTAGAAGGATATGGTTTTGGTGAATATCGTTTAGGCGGGTTAACGAATCCATTACTGTCTTCCTTACGCTGTTCGAGGAACCAAAAAAGCCGAGCATATCGTGATGATATCTCGGCTTTTTTTGGCGGCCTAGGTGTTGATGACCTGAACGTCTATCGGTTAATCAGGTGATTAAACGATTTTTTTCATGTCAGCCATGTAGCCGCGAAGAACCGAGCCAACGGCTTCTACCGGGTGTGAGCGAAGGGCGGTGTTAACTTCGATCAAGCGTGCGTTATCAACGCCGTTGTCGTCTAGCGAAAGCCCTTTACCGATCACGTCGGATTTGATGCCTTTCATAAAGTCTGCCAACAGCGGCACGCAGGCGTGGTTGTAGAGGTAGCAACCGTATTCCGCGGTATCAGAGATAGTCGCGTTCATTTCGTACAATTTCTTACGCGCGATGGTGTTCGCGATGAGCGGCGTTTCGTGTAGCGACTCGTAGTAAGCCGATTCAGCGATGATGCCCGCCGCTGTCATGGTTTCGAAAGCAAGCTCAACACCAGCTTTTACCATCGCCACCATCAAAATGCCGTTGTCGAAGAATTCTTGCTCAGTGATTTCTACATCACCAGCGGGTGTTTTCTCGAAGTTGGTTTCAGCGGTTTCTGCGCGCCATTTTAGCAGGTTCGCGTCATCGTTCGCCCAGTCTTCCATCATGGTTTGAGAGAAGTGGCCGCTCATGATGTCGTCTTGGTGCTTGTTGTACAGCGGACGCATGATCTCTTTTAACTCTTCAGAAAGATCGAATGCTTTGATCTTCGCTGGGTTAGAAAGACGGTCTAGCATGTTCGTTACGCCACCATACTTCAGCGCTTCGGTGACTGTTTCCCAGCCGTATTGAATCAAACGTGAGGCGTAGCCCGGGTCGATACCTTCTTCGACCATCTTGTCGAAGCAAAGTAGTGAGCCCGTTTGCAGCATGCCGCAAAGGATTGTTTGCTCACCCATCAGGTCGGATTTAACTTCCGCGATGAAAGAGGACATCAGCACGCCCGCTTTGTGGCCGCCAGTACCTACCGCGTAGGCTTTTGCGAGCGCAAGGCCTTCACCTTTGGGGTCGTTGTCTTCGTGAACAGCGATCAAAGTGGGAACACCGAAGCCACGCACGTATTCAGCGCGAACTTCAGAGCCTGGGCACTTCGGCGCCACCATGATGACGGTTAAGTCGTCACGCACTTTCATGCCTTCTTCTACGATGTTGAAACCGTGAGAGTAAGACAGGCAGGCGCCTTCCTTCATCAGCGGCATCACCGTGTTTACCACCGAGGTGTGCTGCTTATCAGGGGTGAGGTTCAAAACAACGTCTGCGGTGGGGATCAACTCTTCGTAAGTACCCACTACAAAGCCGTTTTCAGAGGCGTTTTTCCAAGACTGACGCTTCTGCTCAATGGCTTCAGGGCGCAGTGCGTAAGAAACGTCCAGGCCGCTGTCGCGAAGGTTTAAACCTTGGTTAAGACCTTGTGCGCCACAGCCGATAACCACCATTTTTTTGCCTTTCAGCGCTTCGACGCCGTCAGCAAACTCAGCGGTGTGCATGAAGCGGCATTGCGCTAGCTGAGCCAATTGCTCGCGTAGCGGTAAGGTATTGAAATAGTTAGCCATCGTTAACATCCTAATTTTATGATCAATGTGTCGGTGTAAGGTACACCGATATTAAAAAGGGTGACACCATCACTAGTGGAGAGCGCTAGCGCCATGTCAGTAAGAGCGTGTGATGAGAGGTAATGTATACAAATGTGACTCTTTCTTAAATTGATATATTTGCAATAACACGTCCCATTTTTCGCAACTTTTGGTTAGTATCTGGGCACCGCCATAAACGCAGTCGCGGAGCGCCGACTTTATTATGAATATTAAACTTTTAAAGCAGTTCCTCGCCCTGGCAGAAACGCTGCATTTCGGGCGCGCAAGCGATGAGTGCCATATCAGTATTTCTGCATTGTCGCGTAACATTCGTCATTTAGAAGACGAGCTGGGTGTGCCGCTGTTTAATCGCGACAACCGGACCGTGGCGTTGACCCAGGAAGGCCAGAAGTTTCTTAAATACGCGCGCGATACCAGCAGCCAGTGGAACTTGATCCGCCATGAATTAACCGACAATGCTGATCAACTAAGCGGTGAAATCAGCTTGTACGGTTCCGTCACCGCTAGCTACAGTTTTCTGTACGAGCTGCTGCGCCGCTTTCGTATTGCTTACCCTGGGATTGAAATAAAGCTACGCACGGGGGATCCAGAACACGCGATTGCGCATGTGCTAGATGGTAAGGAAGATCTCAGCATCGCGGCACGCCCCGCCAACTTACCCCGCGGGTTAGCCTTTAAGCCCATTGCTACGTCGCCTTTGTTATTTATTGCCCCGCTTGAGCAGCAAGTGCCGAATGTTCCAACGACCTCGCCAACCGCGGCAGAAGAGTGGGCGAGTATCCCGATGATTTTATCTGAGAGCGGTGTCTCAAGAGCGCGTGTGGATGAATGGTTTCGCCAACGCGATATTGCCCCGCGCATTTATGCACAGGTGACCGGAAATGAGGCGATTGTGAGTATGGTGAGCTTGGGCTTTGGCATTGGCGTGGTGCCCAAAATTGTGCTCGATAACAGCCCATTAAAGGATCGTATTCGGGTGCTCGACGTGACACCAGAGCTGGAACCCTACGATATTGGTTTGTTTACGTTAAAGAAAAACTTAAAAAACCCGCTGGTCGATGCCTTTTGGAGCTTGATGTAGGGCTATATAAGCCACGGCACTCCTTTGCCGCACTAATTTCCCTTACTACTGTTCATCTATGAATAGCTACG
>NZ_JH393257.1:62396-252235 GCF_000236035.1 Vreelandella boliviensis LC1 | reverse complement strand
AACGCCAATATAAAGGTTTGCATGTGCTTTCCTTTTATCTGGCTGGTGCGCGGTGGCACACCAGCGGATGAAGTGACTTTAGCGTGATACGCGGCTTAGGCTTGCGTAGCAGGCTTGGCCGGGTCGTAGTTGATCACTTTCTGATCGATCTGCGAGAAGTCGAACTTGCTGGAACTCATCAGGCTGACAGCGATGCAGACAATCGTGCTGACGCCGTAGGCTATTAATGAAGCCAGTAGCACCGTGTAGTCCCGCAGGAATCCAACGCTGAAGTAGGCCAGCACGATCGCGCAGAGTGTGCCGAAAACCAAACCAACCCGGCGCCCGCAGAACCCAAAGGCCATCAGGCCGAGCACCACACCACCGCCTACGGCGGCGAGTAATTCAAATAGCCCGCCGACCACGCCGACCAAGGGCAGCAACTCAAATCGAGCGACGCAGAACATCACCAGGCCCGCGATGACCGCGGATGTGAAGGCCGTGTTGGTGACTCGGTCCCAGAAGCAGCTGGCGATGACCGGGAACACAATTGCGCCCCAGAGTGCGCCAACAAAGACCAGCATGATCAGAATATCCATGGAGAAGCTGGCGAGAATCACCCCAATCAGCGTCGCGACGACCATGGTCAGTCTGCCGATAAACAGCATCTTGGTGGGATCAGGTTTGTTTTTAGCGATGTTCTTGCCATATACATCGGCCATCACAATCGCTGACATGGCGGAAAGATCCGAGTCGGCGGTAGAGGAGAGCGAGCCGATCACCAGGATAAAGAACAGTGCGATAAACACCGGCGAGAGGTACATCGAAACCATCTGCGGGATAAGGTTGTTCATGTCGCCACCGATGGGCTCCATACCGGTCATCAGCGCCATCAAACCAATCATGCCCAGGCCGATAACGATCGCACCGTAACCAATGGTCGCGGTAATAAAGGTCGGCTTGATGTGGTCTTCACGCACGGCGAATAGCCGCTGGGAAATGGTCTGGTTGCCAATGGCGTAGGCCAGCACTGCCACAAAGAAGGGCGCACCTTGATTGAGGATAGCGTCCATCGAGAACAGATTCGCCTGTTCGGGCGTCAGTAGACTCATGCCGTCGGATAGCGTTTGCGGGCCGCCGAGGGCGAACATCACCGCTGGAATAATCAGAATGGCGACGGCCATCATTGCCATTAGCTGGGCAAAATCTGTCAGCACCGAGGCGCGGAAACCCGACCACAGCGTGTAGCCGAGTACCCCGACCCCCGCAATAACCACCCCGGCCTGGAAGGAGAGTGGCGAGAGTACCGAGACCAGCGCACCGGAAGCCGTGAAGTTCACCATCAGGCTGATGATACTGCCCAGGATGTTGGAGGAGGCAAGAATCAGTTGGCTTGAAGAGCCATGGCGGGCGTGGATAAGCTCACCCAGGGTGTGCGCATTGGGCGCCAGTTTGCGAAAGCGCCGACCAAAGGGGTAGATGAACAGAATCATCAGCGCGCCCCATAGCCCGTAATGCAAAGGGCCGGAAATGCCGTAGGTATAACCCGAGGTGGCGGCGCCGTAAAACGAGGCTGCCCAGATCCAGGTGGCGGTCATGCTGGCGGCGCCAAGGCCAAAGCCGATCTGGTGATTGGACACCATAAAGGCGTCGGTATTTTCCTTTTTCTTCTTGATCAGCAAGGTCAGCAGATAAGTGCCGCCGTAAAAAAATGCCAACAAGGCGAGGACAGTCACGGTCGAGAATTGATAGAAACTTTCTTCGTTCATTGAATACCCATAGGCTTTGCAGCCTTAGCATCCTAAATAGCAACCAGCATTCCATTACGGAGTGGCCGCCAAAGGACGTAAGCAAAAAACAGATCAACTTCCTAGTTATGTCTGTAGCGAGATGAGATCACGGTTGGCGATCTGGTCGTGCAAGTGTCAGGCGTTGGAAACGCCTTAAATAGGGAGGCAGATGGACTTCCACAGTGAATCCAAACAAAGCGCTGGGGGAGTCGATCCAGAGGGCTACCCTACTCCCTTAAACTCGAACAGTACAGGTTGAAGCCCTAATGGACTGGGGCAATAGGAAGGTTGGCGGGGCGGGAATTATTCAAAAAAACGCCGTATGCTCTGCCAATACTGCTAAGCCAATTCCGATCAGCACAACACCACCGATAAGCTCTGCCCAGTGACCAACAAACTTGCCAAGCTTATTGCCCAGGAGTGTGCCCATAGATGCCATTACCGTAGTCGCGAGGCCGATAGCCAGGCTGGTGGCGATGATACTGGCATCGATAAACGCAAGACTAGCGCCGACGGCCATGGCATCGATGCTGGTGGCGGTGGCGGTTAGGATTAATAGCCAGAAGGTTTGCTTACGGTGCTCTATCTTGTTCTCTTTTTTGAGCCCGGCATAAATCATATGTAGGCCAATCACCGACAACAGGGTAAAGGCTACCCAGTGATCCCAGGCCTGCACATACTGTTGTGCCGCCTTGCCAGCCGCCCAGCCTAGTAGAGGCGTTATAGCTTCGATTATGCCAAATACCAAGCCAATACCCACTGCATGGCGGAACCGGGGCTTTTGCAGCTCAGCGCCTTTGCTGATAGAGGCGGCAAAGGCATCCGCTGACATAGAAACAGCCAGGAATAGCAGGGTGATGGGAGTCATAAAAGATACATTCTCTCGCTGAAAAGTACCGAGTATATAAACCCAAGAACATGGCATTAAAAAACCATGTCTGAGTGTAAATATAGGGTGGTTAATAGCGACGAATGCTAGCATGCTTTAATGCTTAAATAAGCAGGCTGGTTGAAAAATAAAGTTTGTAGATGCGAACTAATATAGCCGTGGCTAACAATGTGTGTGTTAGCTTATTTTGTTGGGATTTTAATGTTTAATGATTTTTAGCGTTTTTTTTACCTTTTAAAAGTGGTGTTGTTGAGTGATTTGAAACGAAGGGGTAACGGTTTAAATATTTAAGAATGCCCGCTTAAAAGATTGGCACCTAGGCGGGCTGTGATAAAGCGTGTGCACCTCGCAACTGGCTAACGTCAGCGCGAGGTGGCGCGCCAAACATGCGGCTATATTCGCGGCTGAAGTGGGAAGGGCTTTCGTAACCCACACGATAGCTGGCGGTGGCCGCTTCCAGTCCTTCGGCCAGCATTAGCCGCCGGGCTTCATGCAAGCGAAGCTTCTTCTGGTACTGCAGGGGCGACATGCGAGTGACTTGACGGAAACTGTGATAAAGCGTCGATTCGCTCATATTGGCCGCGTCTGCCAGCTCACGGATCTTAAGCGGCTGGGCATAGTGCTCTTTAAGGGTGTAGATAACCTGCGCAATCCGACTAGCTTGGGAGTCAGAGGCGGCAAATCGGCGCATATGTGGCCCCAGTGCGCCCATTAATGCCCGGTAGATCAGCTCCCGCCGGGCCAAGGGCGAAAGCACCTTAATATCTTCCGGGGAGTCGAGCAGGCTTAATAAGCGAAAGAGCGCGCCCTGCATACGGGCATCCATGGGAGCCGACGTTAATCCGCAGTCCATCTCGGGGCAGATAGCATCATTCCCCCCAAGCGGTGCCTTATCACCCAGTTCCAGTATCAGCCCCGCTACTTCCTGAGGATCCACAGAGACTTTTACCGCCAGGAAGGGTTTTTCTGGAGAGGCATGGTCAATCCTGCCTACCACCGGTAAGTGAACGGCGCTCGCCATGTAGCTGGGGCCGGTGTAAACGATCTCCTTGTCACCCAGTAACACGGTCTTGCTGCCCTGAATGACAAAGGACAGGCACGGTTCATAGACGGCGCAGTGAAAACTGGAAGGGGCGTCAGTGCGCACCAGTTGAACTTCGGCAATCGCCGTGTCCTGAAGTGTTTCCAGGGGCGACCAGCGGCGGACGATGTGGCTCAATTGCTGCGGCAGGCTGTCGCTGAAATGGGTGATCTGTTCAGGTGCGATAACGGTCACGGGCTCTTCTCCTTAACAGTTTGCAGTATATGCCCTTGCTTGAGGAATCGAAGGCTTTTCGGCTTGTTTTGCAGAATTAGGCAAGCACTCCGTAGAAACCGACAATTCGCACTCAGTGTCATCACCTTGTCATTGTGCCTATGCACTGAAATAGGTCGTTATCTCGCCTCACACTCCTATTTAGGCTTTCACTCGCCACGACAGAATTAGGCAATCTTCCCGCAGGAACCTGATACCTCCCACGCTCTCACTTCACCTATGTTAGCTGATATCCGGTCGGTGCTTGGTCTCTGGTCGAATCTGGCGTTGCTTAACCGACTACATAACTGCCAACGCGACACCCATCTATATAACGAACGCTGCTATCGAATACCGATAGCCAGGGGAGCAAGTCATCATGGGAAGTTTGTCTCAAAGAGCCCGCTTTGCAAGCAGCCGAGCGGTGATCCCGTTTTTGCTAATAATGGTCTTACTAGCTGGCTGTGAGGCCAAGAGCGAGGAGGCGGCAGCGCCTACGCCGCCGCCAGAGGTTGAAGTAGCGCAAATCGTCGCTCAGCCGTTGGTATTGAGTGAGTCATTCACCGGGCGTGTGGAAGCCGCAGAAACGGTGGAGTTAAGAGCTCGGGTTAGCGGCTATATTCAAGAGGTGGCATTCGAAGAGGGCGAGCTGGTAGAGCAAGGAGATCTGTTGTTCCTAATCGACCAGCGGCCTTACCAGGCGCGTATAGGTGCCGCCCAAGCGGAGCTTGCTCAAGCCAGGAGCCAACTGGCTCAGGCGGGTAGTGAAGCCGAGCGTGCCCGGGTGCTGCTGGGTCGCCAGGCCATATCCCAGGAGGTGCATGACCAGCGTCAGGCGGTTTTGCACAGTGCGCGGGCTATGGTGGATGCCGCCCAAGCGGCGTTAGATACCGCCGAGCTAGACCTTGAGTATACCCGTATTACGGCGCCGGTCAGTGGCCGTGCCGGTCGGGCAATGGTGACCCGCGGCAATCTGGCCAATGCCGATCAGAGCCTGCTGACCACGCTGGTAAGCATTGATCCGGTACACGTTTACTTTGAGGCAGATGAGCAGGCCGCGTTTGCCAGCCAGGCATTATTGACCGTTGACGCGACGAATAGCCTGACAATCGAGCTGGGCGGCGACCCGCAGCGGCAGTACACGGGCACCCTGGACTTTATCGACAACCGCTTAAACCCCAATACGGGCACCCTGCAATTCCGGGCGGTGCTGGCCAATCCAGATGGCCGCATTCGGCCTGGAGAGTTTGCACGGGTCGAAATGCCGGTCGCTCGTTTAGAGCAAGCATTACTGGTGGATCGCAAGGCAGTGCTGACCAATCAGGATCGCCGCTACGTCTATGTCGTCAATGAGAATAACCTGGCAGAGCAGCGCCAGGTAACCACAGGGCGGCAGGTGGCAGAACAAACAGTCATTACCGATGGGCTCCAAGCGGGTGATCGAGTGATCGTCAATGGCGTGCAAAAAGTGTTCTTCCCCGGAATGGAAGTGAGCCCGCAAAGCGTAGCGGCCGCCCCAGCTGTCGATACCCCTATTTCCGCTGTCCCTATTGCCGAGGCCCAGCCCACCATTGCGTCCAGGGAGGAGTAAACCGCCATGAATTTCTCCCGTTTTTTCGTTGACCGACCGATTTTTGCGGCGGTGCTGTCGATCATTATTCTTGCGGTGGGGCTGATCTCTATTCCCAACCTGCCCATTAGCGAGTACCCGGACGTGGTGCCGCCATCGGTGGTCGTTCGCACGGTCTACCCCGGCGCTAACCCAAAGGAGATCGCAGAGACCGTGGCGACGCCGTTGGAAGAAGCCATCAATGGCGTCGAGGACATGATGTACCTCAAGTCTGTTGCGGGTTCTGATGGCGTACTGCAGATGACCGTCACCTTCCGTCCCGGTACCGATGCTGAACAGGCGGCCGTTCGCGTACAGAACCGCGTTAGCCAGGCAGAGGCTAGGTTGCCGGAAGCCGTGCGTCGTCAAGGTGTCACTACCCAGAAACAGTCGCCGACGTTTCTGATGGTCGTTCACCTAACCTCGCCCAGCGGTGAATATGACACCCTTTATTTGCGCAACTATGTGCGGCTGAATGTCCGCGATCGTCTCGCCCGGCTCGAAGGGATTGGGGACGCGCAAATCTTCGGCGGAGGGGACTACGCCATGCGGGCGTGGCTCGATCCTGATCGAATAGCCGCTCGTGGCCTGACGGCCAGTGATGTGGTCGGGGCCATGCGCGAACAGAATGTGCAGGTCTCTGCGGGGCAATTGGGTGCCGAACCCATTGAAGATAGTGACTTTCTTACCCTGATCAACGCCCGTGGGCGGCTGGAAACGGTGGAGGAGTTTGGCGACATCGTGCTGAAGCGCGGCGAGGGTGGCGAGATACTCAGGCTTTCGGATGTGGCCCGGCTGGAAATGGGCGCCGGGGACTATACGCTGCGCTCGCAGTTGGACAGCAATAACGCGGTGGGTGTGGGGATATTCCAGGCGCCGGGCGCCAATGCGCTGGATATCCGAGAGCAGGTGGTCGCCACCATGGACGAGCTGTCCGAACAGTTCCCGGAAGGCGTGGAGTATGAAGCGGTTTACGACACTACCATCTTCGTGAATGACTCGATTGAGTCCGTGGTGAAGACGCTGCTGGAAGCCGTGCTGCTGGTGGTGCTGGTCGTCACGCTGTTCCTGCAGACCTGGCGAGCGTCTATTATCCCGCTGCTTGCGGTGCCGGTATCGGTGATCGGCACCTTTGGGGCGCTCTACCTGCTTGGGTACTCCATCAACACGCTGACCCTTTTTGGGCTGGTGCTGGCCATCGGCATTGTGGTGGACGACGCCATAGTGGTGGTGGAAAACGTGGAGCGGAACATCGAGGAGGGCCTGAAGCCCCAGGCCGCTGCTCATCAGGCTATGCAAGAGGTATCCGGCCCTATCATCGCCGTGGGCCTAGTCCTGTGTGCGGTGTTTATTCCCATGGCTTTCCTGTCGGGGGTGACCGGTCAATTCTATAGTCAGTTCGCGGTGACGATTGCCATCTCCACGGTGATCTCCACCATCAACTCGCTGACCCTGTCGCCTGCGTTGGCAGCGATGCTACTCAAGCCCCATGACGCGCCCAAAGATCGACTCACCCGCGTAATCGATAAGCTTTTTGGCTGGGTTTTCCGTCCTTTCAACCGTTTCTTTAACGCCAGCTCCAACAAGTACCAGGGCGGCGTCGCCCGTTCCCTGAAGCATCGTGGCGCGGTCTTTGTGATCTACGCGCTGTTGCTGCTGGGCACCGGCGTGATGTTCAAGGCGGTACCGCCTGGCTTTATTCCAGTGCAGGACAAGCTTTACCTGATTGCCGGCGTCATCCTGCCGGAAGGGGCGTCTCTGGAGCGAACCGACGAGATGCTTCAGGACGTTGTGGATATTGCCATGGAGACCGAGGGCGTGGAGCACGCCATTGCCTTTCCCGGCCTGAACGCGCTGCAGTTCACTAACACCTCCAACACCGGTGTGGCGTTTCTTACCCTCAGCGCCTTTGGTGAGCGCAGCCTGAGTGCTGCGGAGATAAATGCCCGAATCAATCAAGGCATTGGCGGCTTAAAAGAGGGGTTTGCATTCTCGTTTATGCCACCGCCGATTCTCGGGCTGGGCAATGGTTCCGGGTTTCAGCTGTTTATCGAGGACCGCGGCAATCTTGGCTATGGGGCGCTACAGGAGGCGGTTACCCAACTCCAGGGCGCGATTTCGCAAACGCCGGGAATGGGTTTTCCGATCAGCAGCTATCAATCCAACGTGCCGCAGCTGGATGCCGAGGTGGATCGGTTGAGGGCCAAGGCTCAGGGCGTGCCCTTGACCGAGCTGTTCGACACCCTGCAGACCTATCTTGGCTCGACCTATGTGAATGACTTCAATCGCTTTGGGCGTACTTGGCAGGTGATCGCCCAAGCGGATGCCCCCTTCCGGGCCAGCGTCGAGGACATCGCCCGCCTGCGCACCCGCAACGACCAGGGAGAAATGGTGCCTATCGGCACGATGGTGAACATCACGCAAACCTTTGGGCCAGACCCAGTGCTGCGCTACAACGGCTACCCAGCAGCAGACCTAGCCGGAGAATTTGACCCACGCGTGCTTTCTTCCGCCCAGGCGATGGACGCCATCAACGCTCTGGCGGAAGAGGTGCTGCCTCCGGGCATGGCGCTGGAGTGGACTGACTTAAGCTATCAGCAATCCACTCAAGGGAATGCGGCGCTGGTGGTCTTCCCGCTGTCGATCCTGCTGGTATTTCTGGTGCTGGCGGCCCTCTACGAGAGCTGGACGCTACCGCTGGCGGTGATTCTGATCGTGCCCATGTCGATGCTCGCGGCGCTGATTGGTGTTTGGTTTGGCGGGGGTGACAACAACATCTTCGTGCAGGTGGGGCTGGTGGTGCTGATTGGCCTGGCGTGTAAGAACGCTATCCTGATCGTGGAATTCGCCCGCGAGCTTGAACTGCAGGGCAAGGGCACAGTGGAAGCAGCCCTTGAAGCCTGCCGGCTGCGGCTGCGGCCGATCATCATGACGTCGATCGCTTTCACGGCGGCAGTGTTGCCATCGGTGGTTGCCACCGGCGCGGGAGCCGAGGTACGGGCGGCGCTGGGTACGGCGGTGTTCGCGGGTATGATTGGCGTCACCCTGTTTGGCTTGTTCCTCACGCCGGTGTTCTACGTGGCGCTGCGTAAACTGTCTGGCCCATTGGTCAGCCATCACAGCGCTACGTTGGATGCTTCACCTCATCCTACCAGCCATGCCCAAAGTTGATGATAGAGCGGAATGCCGATTAGCACGTTAAAGGGGAAGGTAAGTCCTAATGACGCCAACATGGCCAGGCCAATGTTGGCGTCTGGAATCGCGGCGCGAACGGCGACGGGGGCGGCTATGTAAGAGGCGCTGGCGGTAAGACTCGCCAGAATAACCGCTGAGCCAGCGGGTAGTCCTAGCCAGTACGCCATTAGCAGGCCAAAGCAGGAAAGCACGATAGGTGCCGCTAGCGCGAATATAATCAGACGGCTGTGCCCCCACCGCAGGCTGCGCAGTGTTTCTGCCGCGACCAGGCCCATCTCCAACAGGAACAGCGCCAGAATGCCATGGAAGGCTTTGGTATACAGGCCAGTCACCGACTCACCGGCATCGGGGCCATATAGCCAGCCAATAAGTACACCGCCCACCAATAGGATCACGCCGCGATTGGTCAGAGTCTCGTGCCACAGCCCGGAAGTTTTGATTGGCTCTGACGTTGTATCAGCGGTCTTCTTACGGCTGAAGCGCCGGTAGAGCAACAGGCCCAGCATGATGGCGGGCAGTTCGAGCAGTACCAGGTAAAGCGTTACCTGCCCACCTGTTATTAGGCTATGCGCTTCGGTATACGCCAGGGCCACGGCGAACGTGCCGGCGCTAACGGAGCCGTAGTGGGCCGCAAGGCTGGCACTGTCGGCAATGGATAGCCTCACCCAATAGTGAACCACCGGAAAGATAATCAGTGGAATGATGATCCCCAGCAGGGTAACACCAGCCAACTCAATCAATAGCGATAAGCTCAAACTGCCATTTAGCGCCATGCCGCCTTTAAGACCAATGGTCAGCATCAGCAGCAGGCTCAATATGTCATAAGCGGCTTTGGGGATACTGAGATCGGAGCGCACCACACCGGCAACCACGCCTAGTACAAAAAACATCACCACAATATCCGGCACGGACAAACTCCTTGAGGGGGTTTCAAAGCGGCTACTTTAGCGATTCAAAGTGATTGATGAAAACAAATAAACTTTATATAGTCATAGATGATTATCTATGGTGTTGATTATGAAAGTACGGCAACTCACTTTTCGCTTGCTACAGGTCTATGCCGATGTGGTTCGCACAGGCTCACTGACGGCCACAGCAAATCGGCTTCACCTGACCCAGCCCACGGTGTCTCAGCAGCTAAAGCGGTTGAGAGAGATTGTCGGTGAACCGATTGTGCGCCACGAGGAAGGTCGCTTGGTGCCCACCGAGGTTGGTCAGGCGCTTTATCACCTTAGCCAAGACTTGCTTAGCCGTGCCGATGTGTTTAGTCAGTACTTGGAAGAGTACAACCGCGGAGGGCGCGGGCACTTCAGTATCGGCTTGGTGAACACCGCGCAATATGTACTGCCACGGCTGTTAGGGCCGTTTAGTCAGGCTAACCCCCAGGTAGATGTCACGGTGGAGATAGGTAATCGCCAACAGATGCTCAATCGTTTTGAGCGTCATGAGGATGATATCTACGTATTTAGCCACCCGCCCATTGATGACGATGTGTTAGCCGCGCCTTTTCTGAGTAATCCATTGGTAGTGGTCGGGCCGCAGCATTGTCGTTGGGCAAGCGTAGAGGGTCTCAGCATGGACGCACTCAAAGAGGAGCGATTTCTGCTGCGCGAACCGGGCTCTGCGACTCGGCATACTTTTGATGCCTGGCTGTACAGTGCGGGTATTGAGCTGCGCTCAACCCAGCAGATCGCCAGTAACGAGGCGATTCGGCTTGCGGTAGCGTCAAACATGGGCCTAGCGGTGCTGTCTCGCCACGTTGTTGCGGACTCGCCCAACGGCGTCCAAGAGCTGCCGCTGCAGGGCTTTCCCCTGAAAAGTCGTTGGCACTTTGTGATCAGAAGACAACGCCGCTTACCTCCCGCCGCCATTCGTTTTTTGAGCCATGTACAAGGTTCGCTGGCACAAGCGTTTGACGAGCCCGAAGGGGAGGTGGCCGTTGCTGCATTGCTTCGAGCCTTAAAGGCTGAGCGTTGACGCCTTGACTCATAATTATCCCCGTTGAAAGCGGCCTAGATCCTATGCGCTAAGCTAAGATATTAAGACAGGGCCTGAGAGAGAACTTAAGAGAGTACTAAAGAGGGAGCTTAAGATCGCACTCGTTTCACGCAGTCGCGCCTTGATATTCGTCTTGGGTAACCGCTGAAAACGGAGGTAACTATGTTGCTCAAAGGATCATGCCACTGCCAGGCAGTGACGTTCAGTGTGAAGTCTCACCACCCTTATCCTTTCAATCGCTGTTACTGTTCTGTATGCCGCAAAACGGCGGGCGGTGGTGGCTACGCCATCAATCTCAGTGGAGAGAGTAAAACCCTCAATGTGAGTGGAAATGAGCACATCTCAGTCTATCGCGCGGTCATCAACGGCGTGCAAAGCACGGGAGAGCGGCATTTCTGCAAGCACTGCGCCACATCATTGTGGGTTTACGACCCCGATTGGCCCGATCTTGTGCATCCCTTCGCCTCAGCGGTCGATACTCCTTTACCCACACCGCCCAAACGAACGCACATGATGCTGGGAAGCCGTGCCGACTGGGTCGAGGTAAATGCGCAGTTCCAAGATAAATGCTTCGATGAATACCCGGATGAAAGCCTGGCCGAATGGCACCAGCGCCAGGGGTTGGAGCGCTAGTCTCTTTGTGCTTTGCGATATAGCCACCAAACGTCAAAACCAAACGAATACGTTAACGATATCAGCGCACTGATGGCGAGAAGGTTGGCCATAAAGTGAGAGGTCAACGGGGTTAATGCCAGCAACAGCGCCACCACCTGCCAGACACAAACGGCCTTGCGGCGAAAGCTATCAAACAGCGGTTGTGAGAGCCACGGGAACTGCCAACTGGCAGCGATAAAGCAGTAGCGCATTCCGCCAATCATTAGCACCCAAAGGCCCAATGACTCCAGTCGCAGCAATCCCGCACACAGTAGCAAAATCAGCAGGGCATCCAACTCCATATCAAAACGCGCGCCGAACCGGGAGTGGCTTTTGGTGCGCCTGGCAATCCAGCCATCGACGCCATCCAGCAGCAGGGCGATTACCGCGATAGCCAGCCACTGCCATATTGCCCCTACAAAGACATTGGCGGCGAGCGCGCCCGCCACTAGTGCAACCAATACTGCACGGGCCAGCGTGACCCGGTTTGCCCAACCCAATGAACCGAAAGGCCAGAAGATGATAACTAGGGTGGATATCAACGTGTACAAGCCTATGGCCACCCACCAGTTAGCGGGGGTCGCCATTAAAAGCGGCAGGGCCTTTCCCACAGCTATAAGCAGTAAGCCACCCAGCAGTAACTCAGCGGCGCTGTAAAGCCGCTTAGGCAGGGTAAAAGAAGAGGTGTTGGAAAAAAGCGGCATGGGTGCTCACGAAGCGGCGTCGCTGTCCGCAGTTGAAATAAATGATGCAACTATTTTTATATGTACCATTCTTGTAGAAGAAGGTAGGGTTGTCCATATGATCAAAATAATAGTTGAATTAGTTTCAGCTGTTGCAAATGGTTAATCGAATATTTTCTTTTCACCCGCTACGCTGAAGGAGGTGAGCCATTGAAAACTGTTCTGCATGGAGTCACCCGGTGTGTGGCCCTCCATTATGGTCAGGGGCCACGGAACGCAGCGTGTAACTTAGCCTTTACTAGCAGCGTCTTTACTAGCAGCGCCTTAACTTGCAGACGATTGGCGCCACGCCACTTTCAACGGAATGAAAAAGAGCCCGGTTTATTGGGGCTCGTAACGAAAAGGAACGCTCATGTCGGCGCCTGACGATGTTGGCAGAAACAGCTATGTTGCCAAAGAAACCTCGGCCACCGCCTTCTGGGTAATCAACCCATCACAAGGCGAGTTGCGGCGTGAACAACTTATCCCCCCTATCCAGGATGAGGTGCTCGTACGCACCTTGTACAGCGGTATCAGTCGCGGCACCGAATCGCTGGTGTTTAATGGTCGCGTACCCGAAAGCGAAGTTTCACGCATGCGAGCCCCCTTTCAATCGGGTGAATTCCCTGCACCGGTCAAGTACGGTTACTGCAGCGTTGGCCGCGTAGAACAAGGACCGGACACGCTGTTAAATAAAACCATCTTCTGCCTGTTTCCCCATCAAGATCAATACATCGTGCCTGCTTCGGCAGTGCTGGAAGTGCCCGCCAACGTACCTGCCAAACGCGCCGTATTAGCTGCCAATATGGAAACCGCCATTAATGGCGTGTGGGACGCCGAACCGATGCTGGGTGAGCGGATCAGTGTGATTGGCGCGGGGGTGGTGGGCGCTTTGGTGGCGTATCTATGCGCCCAGATACCCGGCGTTACCGTCCAGTTAGTCGATACCAACCCAGAGCGTCGCCAATTGGCCGAGCAGTTGGGCGTGGCATTCTGCACTCCCGAACAAGCTACTTACGACCAAGATTGCGTGATCCATGCCAGTGGCCAATCAGCGGGTTTACGCCATGCCCTTGAATTAGTCGGCAGTGAAGGGCGCATTATCGAAATGAGCTGGTTTGGCGAGGGGGATGTCGCGATTCCGTTGGGGGGGGCTTTCCACTCCCAGCGGCTGACGCTCAAGGCCAGCCAAGTAGGCCAACTGTCGCCGAAACTACGCCCCCGCTGGGACTACCAGCGCCGCCTTCGGCTAGCGTTGAGCCTGCTGGTGGACGAGCGCTTGGATGCACTGATCAGCGGGGAAAGTGACTTTGCCCAATTGCCCACGCTTGCCCCTAAGCTGTTTGGCCCCGGCAGTGTTGAACTCTGCCACCGCCTGCGCTACTCCTCATAACCTACTTACCTATCAGTTGGAGTCTCTATGTTCCGTTTATGTGTCCGTGACCACTTTATGATCGCCCACAGCTTTAATGGGGAGATCTTTGGCCCTGCCCAGCGTACCCATGGCGCTACCTATGTTGTCGATGTGGTCTTTCAGCGGCCTGAACTGGATGAGGATGGCCTAGTGATCGATATCGGCCTTGCCAGCGAAACGGTGAAATCGGTACTAGCAAACTACAACTTCAGTAATCTGGATGAAGTGCCTGAATTTGCTGGTAAAAACACGACTACCGAGTTTATGGCTAAGGTGATCTTTGACCAGCTCGCCAAAGCGATTGGTGAAGGCAAAATGGGCATCACCGCCAAGGGGATTTCCCATTTGGAGGTCAAGCTGCATGAATCCCATGTGGCCTGGGCAAGCTACGAAGGCGCGCTATGAGTAAGCGGTTTACCCTTATCGTTGCCGGTGACCCAGCTCAGCGTACCGGTGGCTATATCTACGATGCCCAGATTGTCTCAGCCATGCGTGACCAGGGCTGGGAAATTGACGTTGTGGGCTTGGCGGGTACATTCCCTGATGCGGATGCCGAGGCGGCAGCAGCGCTCACCCAGGCCCTTGAGTCGCTTCCCGCTCAATCGTCGGTGGTAATTGATGGCCTAGCCATGGGGGCGCTGCCCGAGGTAGTTGCTCAACATGGCCAGCGGCTGGAAATCACAGCGTTGCTGCACCACCCTCTAGGCGATGAGCTGGGCCTTAACGAGGCCGATCAGCAGCGCTTTCATCGTAGTGAGTTAACCGCGCTTGCCCCCGTGGCGCGGATTATCGTCACCAGCCATTTTACCGCTCGGCGCTTACCGGAGCTGGCGGCCCACTACGCCATACCACTCAATACCAGTATCACCGTGGTTGAGCCGGGCGTTGCCCAGGCGCCGATTAGCCCCGCAGCAGAGTCTGGTGAGACACTCCGTTTGCTATGTGTGGCAACGCTAACGCCGCGCAAAGGACAGGATATTCTTATTCAAGCGTTGTCGGGCGTTGCCGGTAACCACTGGCAGTGCGACTGCTACGGCGGCGCACGAGATACCGTCTTTACCCAGCACGTGCAGCAATTGATTGATCAGAACGGCTTGCAGGGTAGCGTGCAGCTTCACGGCGAGTGCGATAGCGAGACGCTTGAAGCGGCTTATCGCAGCGCCCACGCGCTGGTGCTGCCCTCCTGGTATGAAGGCTACGGCATGGTGGTCACCGAAGCCTTGGCCCACGGCCTGCCGGTGATTACCACCACCGGCGGTGCACTACGCGATACCTTACCTACAGGCGCCGGGTTGAGCGTTGAGCCGGGTGATGCCGACGCGCTTCAAGACACCTTGAGCCGCTTTTGCCATGAAGACGCGCTGCGCCACCAATTGCGCCAGGGAGCTGCCCAGGCCCGCGATGGGTTAAGCGACTGGCAGGAAGCCGGGGCTAATTTTGCAGCGGCGTTAACTGCGCCAGCCAACCTATCAAGCAGTTCCACAACAAACTCACTAGCCGATTCCTCGCACTTGCGTGCAGGGAGCCAATTTGAGTCCGACTGGCTGACGCTGCGTGAGGCAGCTGATGTTGATTCGCGCAGCCAGCGCCTTGCCGAGTTTGCCGCAGAGTGGTTGAGCGCGCGCGCCCCAACGCCGTTGATAGCGGATCTTGGCTGTGGCCGGGGCAGTAATATGCGCTTTCTGGCGCCGCGCCTAAGCGGGCATCAGCGCTGGAAGCTGATCGATCACGATGCCCTTTTGTTAGCCCAGGCGCGCCAGCGCGCCGCTGGCCTAAGCGATAGCCGAGGGCAGCCCGTGGCCGTTGAGACGCACTGCGTATCGCTGGAGCCGCTTGCCGATGTGCCGCTCGACGATGCGCATTTGGTGACCGCATCGGCGCTGCTGGACCTGGTCTCCCAGCAGTGGATTGACGCCTTGGTGACCCGTATTGCCGGGCAGCAGCAAGCGCTGCTGATAGCGCTTAGCGTGACCGGCGAATGGCACTTTATAGACTCTCAAGGCGCGCCGGTGCTGGATGACGAAGACCACTGGCTGCTGGCGATGTTTATTGCCCATCAGCAGCGCGATAAAGGCTTGGGCGATGCGTTGGGCGGTCTGGCCCACCAGGCGTTAGTCGCCGCGTTAGAGGGGGCGCACTATCGCGTCGAGCAAGCCGAAACGCCTTGGCAGCTTGCCGCTGGCAACCATGCTCAGCAGCCGCTGATGATGGCGCTGCTTGAAGGCTGGGCCGAAGCCGCCACCGAGCAAACCCCGGAAGCCGCGGCGCGCATTGCCACCTGGCTGCAGCAGCGCCAGCAAGCGGTGGCCAATGGCGAACTGGGTATTTGGGTGGGGCATCGCGATCTGTTTGCCAAGCCTCTGTTTGCCAAGCCCCAGTTTGCCAAGCCCAGGAAAGAGGCCTAAGCCTATGGGACCTGTTCAAGGGATGTTCACTCGGCTAAGCGTTTGTACTAAAAGCATAGGCTTGCAAAGCCCATGGCTTAGACGCGTGGTGGTTAGCTTGGCGTTGCTGGGTGCGGTAGCGCTATGGGTTGAGCCTCAGGCTATCGTGGCAGAGGTGCAGCGCTTCTCCGCTGAATGGGTCATGCTGGCGTTAGCCATCAGCACGCTACAGATCATGCTTTGCGCCTGGCGCTGGCAGTTTACCGCCGGACTTATTGATGTGCCGCTGCGGTTTGCTTACGCCCTGCGTGAGTACTACTTGGCTCTGCTGGTCAATCAACTTCTACCAGGCGGTGTATTAGGCGACGCCGGGCGGGCGCACCGCCATGCCACGCAAGCGCAGTCCAGGGGCCGCGCGTGGCGAGCGGTCATTATTGAACGCGCCTCGGGGCAGGTCGCAGTGGTGGTGCTAACACTAACGGCGCTGCTGTTATCGCCGCTCTGGTATGCCGCGTTGGGTGGGGCCGTGATCACTGCAGTGGGCTTAAGCGTGATGGCAGGCCTTGCGCTGGTTATCGTCAGCGGCCTGTTGTTGCGTCAACTTTTTAGCCATTGGTTGGCAAGGCTTCCGGACTGGTGCCAAGCCCTGGCTCGTGATGTAAAGCGTGGCTTATTGCAGCGCGGCGTATGGCCTCGGCAGTTGCTGTCGTCGCTAGTGATTGTGCTGAGTTATGGCTTAGTAATGGTCTGTGCGGCCCGGGCGATTGGCGTAGAGCTACCGACGCTGGAAGTGCTTGCGCTCACACCGGTACTGCTGCTGGCCATGCTGATTCCATTTTCGGTGGCCGGTTGGGGGCTGCGTGAAGGCGCCGCGGCTGGGGTCTGGGCGATGGTTGGGCTGCCTTCTGCCCAAGGAGTCGCAGTGTCGTTGGCTTACGGTGTGCTGGTGTTGCTGGCGAGTCTACCCGGCATTTGGGTGGCGCTTAGCCGTCGTGAAAAAGCCCAGTCCTCAGGCGGTGGTATCCCGCAGTCGCAGGTCGAACAGCGTGTCGTCACCGCAGCGGAAGGTTCGCGTGGGCGGGCGCAGCGCACTCTCAAGCGTCTCGATGGGCGTCATCTGAAGTCCTGGCCTGCCGGAACCGATCAGCAATGGGGCGACCAGCAGGTGCAGCCGGTCAACGGCACCCGCTTCGATAAACTGAGAAACCGTAATGCCGCCGCCTTCTACCAGTACCCGCGGCAGGCCCTTCTCGGCCAGCAGGGTGACAACATCATCGGGGTTGAACTGGCTGCTGGCATTCAGCGGCAACACGCAACGTTCAACGTGGGCCAAGCTCGTCGTCGCCTGCGACTCAGCCCCCACGGCAGAGCCGACTATATGCAGCGTCGGGGCGCTATCGGTGTTCAGCAGCGCCAAGTCGTTGGGAATGCGGCCTCGTGGATCCAGCACCACCCGCGTCGGGTTAGTGCCGCTAACGTGGCGCACGGTCAACTGCGGATTATCGGCGCTGGCGGTACCCGCGCCGACGACCACCGCGTCGACCATGGCGCGCAGACGGTGCAGGTGAACCAAACTCTCGTGACCGTTGATGTAGTGAGAGTGACCACTTTCTGTGGCAATGCGGCCATCCAAGCTCTGCCCCAGTTGAGCCACCACCCACGCCGGTCGGCTGGCCAGTGGGGTCAGGCAATCGAGCAGTTCACGCGCCTCAGCGGCGACCGGTTTGTCTGTTTGCCACTCGCCGTTTGGCGTCAAGGTGATCGCCACATCGCAACAGCGCTGATGACGCAACGCCAGCAGCCATTCCCAGGCATCTTCCAGCGCAATAATGTTGATATGGGATTCGGGCATGACGCCTCCGTGCTAAAAAAACCGCTCCATCATGCGGGCTCTGGTCAGTTGAGAGCAAGTTGCTCAGAGCAAGAAGTTGTGCAGTTGAGAGCAAACAACTCAGTGCAAGCGTGCACCATCCCCCTCGTAAGGAAGCCAGGAGGCCTACATGTACCAGATTGAACGCGCTATTTTCGATATCCGTCGTGGATTGCCAGTGGTGGTGAATGCTGGTGAGAAACGTTTGCTAGTGCAGGCGCTGGAAGGTAGCGAGTCAGTCGAAGCGCTTGCCCAGTTGGCAGGCGAGCGGCCTTCGCTGGTGCTTACCCGTCACCGCCTAGCAGCGCTGGGCATGAGCTTAACCGCCGAGGCCGCCAGCTTGCCGCTAGTGGCCCCCATTACGACCAGTGAGCTGCAGAACCTGGCCACTGCGGAAATGCTTTCGAAACCCGCTAGTGGGCTACTAAACAGCTTAAAACCGGCAGGATTAGCCGAACTAGGCGCGGTTACCCTAATGCGCCGCGCCTTGCTAATCCCCGCAGCGCTCTGCGCCTTTGTTAGTGAAGAGGCCGCAGCGGATATTGAGCGGCAGCTGGCAGAAGGGCGGCTGCTGGAAGTCACCGCTAAAGATGCTGAACAGTGCCTTGCCGGGTCGTCGGGTATGCTCAAGCGGGTGAGTGAAGCGAATATTCCTCTTGAGGGTGCTGCTGACAGCCGCTTTGTACTCTTCCGGGAACCGGACGGCCTGCGTGAACACGTTGCTGTGGTGATCGGTAAGCCGGAGCGCTGGGAAGGCGCGGTGCCACTGCGCCTACACTCGGCGTGTTTAACCGGCGACCTGTTTGGCAGCCTGCGCTGCGACTGCGGCGAGCAGTTGCGCAACGCCGTGGCGGATATTCAAGCCATGGGCGGCGGCGTGCTGCTCTATTTGGCGCAAGAGGGCCGGGGCATTGGCCTAGCCAATAAATTACGCGCCTACACCTTGCAGGATGGTGGACTGGATACCGTGGATGCGGATCAAGTACTCGGTTTTGGTGACGATGAGCGACAGTATGCGGTGGCGGTGGATATGCTCAATGCGCTCAACATCGACCAGGTGCAACTGCTGACCAACAACCCCTTGAAGATGGAAGCGTTGCGCCAGGGTGGTATCGAAGTGGTATCACGCCAAGCGCTGTACGGCAGCGTTACCGACCATAATCAGCGTTACCTTAATGCCAAGGCAACCCGTGGCGGGCACTTGTTGGAAGACGTATTAAGCGGCCAGCGCTAAACCGTATTAAGCGATCGGCGCTAACCTAATGACAGGACCTCGCTAGCTGGTGAGTGGCGGCAGGCGGGCGGTTTCCGTCACCACGGCTGCCAGTTGGCGGGCGTAGTGTTGAACCAGCTGTTCGCCTAATTCAGCGCTGGCGTGGCTGGCATCGCCTGCGACACCTTGAGCGTTTAAGTCCTCCGCCAACCAGGCAAAGGCTGCGGCACCTTCTGGGCTAACCAAGGCATCGCCTTGGGGCGCTGCCGGCGGGGTGGCCTGGTAGCCGTCAAGTTTTACCAGCGCTGGCGCCAAATAGCGCATCATCGCGGTTTCGAGTAACCCGCCGTGTAACCCGTAACGCAACTCTTCAAAGGCCATCGCGCCCTCTAAAGGCGGCAGCCGGGTATAGGTAGCTTTGACTACACGCATGCCATGCCGCCGCCGTAGGGTTACCCCTGCCAAATCCATCACCGCCTTATTGCCGCCGTGGCTGTTAAGCAGCACCAGGCGACGAATGCCTGTGCGGGCTAAGCTGTCGCCGTAGGCTTCTAGAGTGGCAATCGCCAGCGGAGCGGGCAGGCTGAGCGTGCCGGGGAAGCTGGCGTGCTCATCGCTGGCGCCCACCGCAATCGGCGGTAGGCAGATCACGTTAAGGGAGGGATCTAGTTGCTCCAGCATAGCTGCCTGGAGACCCTCGCCAATGGTGAGGTCGGTGGCTAAAGGGAGGTGAGTGCCGTGCTGTTCAATTGCCCCGAGTACCAGTACCGCTACCGGGTCGTGCTGAGTGAGCTCGGCTAACTGCGGTGCGGTGAGGGTTTGCCAGTGGTGAATCATTGCGTGACGTGCCTATTAGAATATTCAAAAAAAATCAAAGTGAACCTAGCAGTAGCGGATGGTCTGAGCGGCAAGCGTAAATATCGCCAGATGGCAATTGTTCGGCTCCGGCATTTAACCACTCGCTAACCGCTTGCGGCGTTTGCCACTCGGCCCAGCGGAAATGGCGCTGCTCACCGACCACCACATTATAACGGTATTCGCCAAGGCGGCTTAGATGTCTCACGCAGGCGTGACTACCCTCTAACGAACCGCTAACAAACTCCACCGAAAGCGCGGGCACCGGGGAGCTTAGCCCCGCCAGTACCTCCGCTTCAAAGCCCTCGACGTCGATCTTGATAAAGCTCGGTTCGCCATATTCTTCAATTAACGTATCCAGCGTGGTCACCGCCACCTGCAAGCGTTGCTCCCAGCGTATCTGGCTAAAGCCTGCGTTGCGTTCGCCTATTTTCTCTCGCCACTCAGTGGCAAGCGTGGCAAGCGTTGGGTTGCCGGGGCTAATAGCAATTTCGGCAAAGCCCTTCGTCGGGCCTGCAGCCATCGGTAGCAAGGTGATGGTCGGCGGCTTCACCAGGCGCTTAAACCACTTGGCCAGTCCGGGCTGGGGCTCTAGCGCCACCACCTTGGCGCCGAGCGCATGAAAAGCCGCGCTACGGTCGCCTAAGTGAGCACCAATATCAAAGGCAACGGTACCGGGTTGAATAAAAGGCTGATACAGGCGCTGGAGCCCGCGTTGACGCCCCGGCCGCCAATAAATAAACAGCGAGCGGGCTAGCCCACCCGCGCTACGCAGTCGTTGTAGCGCCATGCGCCGCATTAGTTAGGCTCCCTGGACGCTGAAGTAGGTATCGTTGTGGACGCTGCTGCCAATCCCTGACGATCAAACTGCCGAAAAGATTGGCAGCGCATTTCGCCAAAACGCTCAGCGGGGGGCAACTGAAGTGCGAAGGGCGCTTGAGTAGCTGGGTCGAGTGGTTGAGGATCACTGCTGGTTACAAGGGTGGTGAAGTCATCCAGCAGCGGCGGTTTCAAACACATGCTAGGCGTTTTAAGCAGCCCAAAACGATGGCTCACAACGCCGCCCCAGGTACCGCTGCTGGTATATTTAACCAGCGGCGCTGCGCCCACAAGGCCTAACCAGGCCGGGGTTAGCCAGCCAAACGCTGTCGGCGAAAAGGTCACCATAGCACCTGCCCAAACCACGCCTGTGAACGTCATCCAACCCACGTGCTGCCAGGTTTCACGCCAGGTCAGTGAGCGTTCACCACGGGGCTGGGTTTGCCAGTCGATAGAGCGTCCCAGCAGTACGTTAATAATAAACAGGCTGTGCCACGCCATCATCAGTGGGGCTAGCAAGGCAGCAAACAGCATTTCCAGAAAGGTGCTTGCCAGTAAGCGAAGACGACCACCAAAGGCGTGGGGTGTTTGCCAGAAGGCCAGTGTAAAACCGAGCAGTTTAGGTGCCAGTAACATCGCCAAAGTGACGGACAGTAAGCCCAACGAGAGTGGCTTGGGTAGGCCATTTACGGAAACATCGCTGAGCGCGTGGTAAGAGACCAGTATGCTGGTACACACGAGAAGCCCTAGCCACACTAACGACGATAAATAGGCAAAAGCGCCATAGAAGAAGTGTATACGGCTAAGTGGGTGCAGGCCTGTGCCGTCCAGTAAACGCAGGTGCTGAAGGTTGCCTTGCAGCCAGCGGCGGTCACGCTTGGCAAAGTCGAGCAGATTACTCGGCATCGCTTCAAAACTATTATGGGAGGCGCTGGCGTAAGGGTCATGGCGGGATACGGCTGTCGTAATGGTGGTATCCAGTATCACCTGCCACCCGCCGCGTTTGAGTAGGGCAGCCTCAACAAAATCGTGACTCATGATGTCACCACCCAGCGGTGGTTTGCCGGGCAGGGTGGGCAAGCCCGCGTGATCCATAAACGCACGGGTGCGGATAATGGCGTTATGCCCCCAATAGTTGGCGGCGTCGCCCTGCCAGAAGCTCTGACCAGCCGCCAGCATGGGGCTATACAGCGCTGACGCAAACTGAGTAAAGCGCCCAAACAGGGTTTTTTGCCCCACTGGGATCGGTACTGTCTGGATCAAGCCAATGCTAGGCTGGCGCTGCATGCGTTGCACCATACGCAGTAGCGTAGCACCGCTCATTAAACTGTCGGCGTCCAGCACGATCATATAATCGTAATTGCGCCCCCAACGGCGGCAAAAATCAGCAATATTGCCCACTTTACGACCATCATTATTGGGGCGCCGCCGGTAGTGGATAGCGAGCTTGTCAGCAAAACGGCGCTGTAGCGCCCCCACGTGGGTCTCCTCCACTTCGGCCATAGTGGCGTCTTGGGTGTCGCTAAGAATAAACACCTCAAAGTGCTCGCTCAGAGGGCGCGCAGCTTCGCCATTCTCGCTGCTCTTATCACTATCGTTGATAGCGTAACTCAGCAGCGAATGGCAGGTGGCTTCAAGCCCGGCAAAGGTAGGGATGGGCGGTTCGGCATAAATCGGCATCACGATTGCGGTGCGGCTCACCAGCAGGCGTGCGCTGGGCGCCTCCATATCCAGCTTGCGCAGGCTTAGCGGGTCGCGCCGCAACGCGCACACCACAAAGCCGCATACGGCTCCCCAGAAGGCCAGGGCAATCCAGGTAAAGGTCAGCGAAAACAGCACCAGCATGGTGATCTGCCAGCCCATGGAGAGGCTTGCTGCTACCCGGTTCATGGCGATACAGCCCGCCACGCTGGAAATTAGCACCATGATGGCGAGAATGCCCCGGCGGGTTTTCAACCAGGGGATCGATGGCGTTATCTCCAGTGTATTAGGCATCGGGATACCACACATAATTCCAGGTTTCGCTAACCGGTTCGCCGTTTAAGGTCAGTCTTAGGCGAACATCGCTGGGTTGATCGCTAGCGGGCAGGCGGAAACTCGCCCGCCAGCCATTATTGGGCAGCGCGGTGACCTGAGGTAGCAGTACCTTGCCTTGCTGGGAACTGATATCGAGCTCGACGGGCTGGTCGGCGGCGATGTTGTCTAAGGCACCACCCTGAAAGTCGACGATAAACTGACGCTGATCTTGCGAGGGAGAGTCCGCTTGCCCCGGCACACCTGCGCTCCCATGGCGAGTGCGAATGGCTCGGCCAAGGTTGTGTGCGTCTGGCTGGCTATTCAGCGTATGGGTGAGGTAGTGCAAGCGCAGGGAGTCGCCTGAGTCCAGCGTATCGTCCGCCACCCAGTAGGCGACAATATTGTCGTGAGTCTCATCGGGGGTAGGGATTTCAACAAGTTCTACTCGGCCCGGCCCCCACTCATCTAGCGGGACAACCCACTGGCTGGGGCGACGGTGGTACTGGGCTTCGGTATCAAGATAGCGGTTAAAGTCACGCTCCCGCTGCATTAACCCAAAGCCTTGGGGAGAGTCGTCTATAAAGGCAGAGGTACGCACGTGAGATGGGTTACTCAGAGGGCGCCAGATCCACTCGCCGCTGCCGTTATGCATCAGCAGGCCGTCGGAGTCGTGCACCTGGGGGCGAAAATCGTCCGGCCGCTCGCGGCTTGCCTCACCGTAAGTGAACATGCTGGTGAGCGGGGCGACGCCCAGCTTGGCAACATCTTCGCGAGCAAACAGCTCCGCTTCGACCTCTACCTGGGTATTCTCCCCCGGCTGAATGATAAACCGGTAGGCACCGCTGACCGAGGGGCTGTCCATTAATGCCAGCAGCTCAATCTGTTCGCCATCAGCGTCGGGTTTGTAGAGCCAAAACTCGCGAAATGCCGGGAACTCTTCGCCTTCAGAAGAGGCCGTATCGATCGCCAGACCTCGGGTGGAGAGCCCGTAAGCCTGATCGCGCCCGACTAGGCGGAAATAGCTAGCTCCAAGAAAAACGACAAACTCGTCGGCGTAGTCATCGCTGTTTAAGGGGTAGTGGAGGCGAAATCCGGCGTGATTACTAGCGGACAAATCGTACTCTTTGAGCTTTTCGGCATTGCCATCATAGGAGTAGTTCTCTGCCGAAAAGGGCAGGGGGGTTGCCGTGTCGTTTTCAATGACATTCAGCGCAATCGGGGTTTGAAAGATAAAGCCGCTGTGAAATAGCTGCAGGCTAAAAGGGCTCTCGTCTTGCCAATAGGCTTGGGCGGGATCAAAACGAATTTGCCGGTAGGTATCGTAATCAAGCTCACTCAAAACCTCGGGCAATGTCTCTTCGGGAGCTTGATAGGCTTCTTCTGCAAGCTGTTGGGCGCGTTCAATGACAGCACTAAAGTGTCTATCGTCTTCGGCAAACGCCGGTAAGGCGAACGCACAGCCTATTAATACCATCCACTTACCAGCCCGCCACCTACGAACTTGCCACCTATCAACATGGTTACAATACATGGGCGAATTCCTTTCCGGTGAAGGTCTGCAAAACGCATGACCTTATGCCAAGCAAAGCGTGAAATGTTTACACAATAACTATACGATAAAATATTACAGTACATGATTATTGTGTGTTTCAGCAGCCTTATTCCTTGCTCTCTTGTCTTGCGATTGGGTACAGACTCACTTCGAATCTGGGCGCTGACAGGTTGTACCTTTGACACTTTAAGCTAAAGCAGGCGCCTATGAGGATGCGATGAGTCGATTATTACTAATGTTTTTCATGCTGAATCTCTTACTCATTGCACCGCTATGGTGGCGTTTTGGCGAGATCAGCGCCTATTTACTCGCTTGGGAGGCGCTCATCATTGCGCCACTTATGCTGCTGCTTCCTGCTGGCCAAGCGCGCCGCATAGTGGGGGTCGGGTTTGTCAGTTGGATCGTGCTGGTAACAGCCGCCAACCTAGGTGACGCTGCCACCCAAATGGCCTTTGCCCGGCCACTCAATCTCTATCTTGACGTACCCTTGCTGCGCTCAATTTATCACCTGCTTGTAGGTAATGTAGGCCAACTGCTGGCAGTTTGCGCACTACTGGCGGGGGCCGCCGTGTTAGTTGCTATCACCGTGGGTTTAGCACGCCTGCTGCTGCCACCCGTCACCTACTCTGTTAAGCGTCTGCCTGGAGCGGCCGCATTAATGCTGATGGTCGTTGCCACCACCAGCGCAGCGCTTGAACTCAATGGTGTGCGACTGGTAGATAGCGCGCGTTTGCCGATGGTGAACACCACGCGTTTTCAGTGGCAGCAAATTACCGATACCCATGCCGCTCGTCTGTCCTTTACTGCCCAATTGGAAGCCGCGCCGCTGGAAGCCCAGTCGCTACCGGGGCTTGAAGGACACAATGTACTGCTCACCTTTATTGAGTCTTACGGTATCTCGGCACTGGAGGATCCGCGTTATGCGGATGTTCTGCTTCCCACCCTGGCCGATATGCAGCAGCGGTTAGCAGCGCGTGATCTCCACGTGGTCTCTGGCATGTTGAAATCACCCATTCGCGGTGGCCAATCCTGGCTGGCCCACGCGACCGCACTCAGTGGCCGGTGGATCGACAATCAGCTGTGGTATCAGCTGATGTTGGACAGCGAACACTCCACTTTGATCGATGATTTTCGTGCCACTGGGCAGCGCACCCTTAGTGTGATGCCCGCGATTACCATGGCGTGGCCGGAAGGGGAGGCCTACGGTTTCGATGAAATTGCCGCAGCGAAAGATATCGCCTACGCCGGACCTGCTCTCAATTGGGTAACCATGCCGGATCAATTTACCCTCGATTACACCCAGCGTTACTTGCTGGGTGAGACGCCGGTCTTTGCCCAATTAGCACTGATCTCCAGCCATGCTCCCTGGACACCCATTCTGCCTGTATTGGATGATTGGTCATCCATTGGCGATGGGCGTATTTTTGCCCCTTGGGAGGACGCTGGCGACCCGCCAGAAGTGTTGTGGCAGGAGATTGAGCGTATTCGCGATCACTATGCCTGGTCGGTGGACTACGCTGTGAAAGTCACTGGCCGCTGGGCCGAGCGCGTAGTGGATAACAATACCCTGATGATAGTGCTGGGTGACCATCAAGCCGCGCCGTTGATTACCGGCGATGATGCCAGTGCGGCAGTACCGGTGCATATTATTAGCGGCGATCCGGAGCTATTAGCGCCCTTTATAAAGCGTGGCTTTGTTCCCGGCACATTGCCTACGCTCGAAGAGTCGAGCAATGCGCCTAGAATGAGCCAGTTACGCCACTGGCTACAGGCCGATTTTGGAGAGTTAGCGAATGACGTAGGCGCTGACTCGGAAACAGGGAAAATCACTGATTCAAGGTCAGCCTCTGGTTCAAAGACAATGACAAGGACGCAGCAATGATTCAGCCAGTGATTTTGAGCGGGGGGAGCGGCACGCGGCTCTGGCCGCTCTCTCGGGAACAGATGCCAAAACAGTTTTTGCGCTTAACCTCATCCCAGAGCCTTCTCCAGCAAACCTTAAGCCGCTTAGTCGGGTTAACCGACGCAGCGCCAATGCTGATGGGTCATCATAGCCACCGTTTTTTAATGGCCGAACAACTACGCGAAATGGATCAAGCCGCGACCCTAGTACTTGAGCCCGAAGGCCGCAATACCGCCCCAGCGATTGCCTGTGCGGCGCTGCTGGCGCGACAGTCTGGAGATGATCCGCTGCTGCTAGTGCTTCCGGCTGATCATGTGATTGGCGATGTTCAGGCGTTTCAACACAGCGTTTCACTTGCCGCGCCGTTAGCCGAAGCGGGTTACCTAGTCACCTTTGGGGTTGTGCCGACGCAGCCTGAAACAGGCTATGGTTATATTGCCTGTGGCGCCCCGCTGAAAGGCGGCCACCATCTTGCCGCTTTTATAGAAAAACCCGATGCCAAGCGTGCTGTAGAGTTAATCGACAGCGGCGATTACCTATGGAATAGCGGCATGTTTTTGCTGCGTGCCTCCCGCTATTTAGACCAGCTAAAACAGCTACAGCCAGCCATGCTTGAAGCCTGCGAAGAGGCGGTTAGCAGTGCGCATCGCGACTTGGATTTTCTGCGCTTGGGCGAAGTGGCGTTCCGCCGCTGCCCAGCGGATTCTATCGACTACGCGGTGATGGAACACTGCAACCACGCCGCTGTGGTGCCTTTAGCCGCCGCGTGGAGCGATATCGGTAGTTTTGATGCGCTATTGGCAACCGTTAAGCCTGACGCGGCGGGCAACGCCACCAAAGGCGATACATGGCTGACCGATACGCAGGATTCGCTGGTATTTGCCGAACACCGCTTGGTGACTACGCTGGGCGTGCATAATCTCATCGTAGTGGAGACTTCGGATAGCGTACTGGTGGCCCACCGTGATCAGGCGCAAGCCGTGAAGCAACTGGTGGCATCACTTTCCCAGGCGGGGCGCAGCGAGCCGTGCTCGGCACCCCAAGTACAGCGCCCCTGGGGCAGTTTTCAAGCGATGGACAGCGGCGAGCGTTATCAGGTTAAGCGCATTACCGTGAAGCCCGGTGGGCGGCTCTCCCTGCAGCGCCATCATCATCGCGCTGAACACTGGATTGTGGTAAGAGGAACCGCGCAGGTAACACTTGATGAGCGTAGCTTCCTGGTAACCGAAAACCAGTCCACCTATATTCCCATTGGGGCACTGCATCGGCTGGAAAATACCGGCAAAATACCCCTTGAACTGATCGAAGTGCAGTCGGGTAGCTACTTGGGCGAAGACGATATCGAGCGCTTAGACGATGTTTACGCCCGTGATAGCGATGAGTGAAGGACGGAGTGACACGCCGCTTACCAAAGCCAGCTAGTCGGGCGTGCCGGGGGCTGGCCTTTGCGTACAACAATCCAGCCGAGCAGGCAGCGCACGCCTAGCCATACCGCTAGCAGTGGCCAGAGCAGGGTGCCGACTATCACAATGCTGAGCAAAAAGGCGATGCAGGCATACAGCGTGCCGATCCAGAAGGTGCGGATCAGGTAGCGGTAGTGCTGCTGCAGCCAGGGTGCTGCTTCTTTACGATAAACATAGGCAATGATAACGCCAATCAGCAGAGTGATATTGGCTGTGACTATGCCTGCTAAGTAAAGCGCATAAATAATCTGTGGCGCGCGTATCTCATCGCGAGGTATATATTTTTGGGTCATCAGTAAACTCTTATCAATAAAGCCGGAAATCGCTGAAATTGGCCAGTTTTTGCTGTTCTTGCACCACTTTACGGTAGCGTTTGTACTCCCATTGATACTGTGCCGGATCCAGAGCAATCGCACTCTCGACGCTGGCATTGACACCGGTGGCAGACTGCACATCATCGTTGCTATAGACCCACTCGTCGGCATCTAAAAAATGGATTTCAAATCCTTTGCCAGGGAGTCGTAGAGCGACGCCTGTGACCACCCGTGCCTGGGTGCGCGCGACCAGTTTCGGCAGCAGGGTGGCGGTGTAGGCATCGCGGCCAAAGAAAGGCGCGAAAACGCCACTGCCCCAATCGGGCTCCTGGTCAGGCAGTATGCCAATCGCTTCGCTGCGTTTCAGTGCTTTAAGCAGTGCTGCCACGCCGCGGGGGTTGGTGGGCACTAGGCTTGCCCCCATGCGCTCGCGGCCATGACGAATCACAGGGTCGAGGGCGCTGATTTTGGGTGGCTCGTACATGGCGGTGAAAGGAAAATGGCTCGATAGCCAAAAGTTCAGTACTTCCCAGTTACCGAAGTGAGGTGCAAGCACAATTACGCCGCGGCCTTCGGTGCGGGCGTTATCGAGTTTGTCGCGACCGTGCACTGCCAAAATGCTTGCTTCCACTTTATTAGGTTCCGCCATCCAGGCGTGGCCTAACTCCAACATGGTAGCTGCTGAATGCTTCAGGCTTTGCTTGGCGAGTTGTTTGCGCTCGTCAACTGTGGAGTTCGGGTTTACGACGTTAAGATTGGCTTCCGTTACCCGGCGCTCGCGTTGACTGAAGTGATAGACCAACGGGCCTAGCAGTGAAGCAAAACGCCATAGCAGGCCAAGCGGCCAACGTGACAGCTGACGCCATAGCCAGCTTATGGCACTGGCCTTTGAAAAACGTCCGCTGGTGTTATCCGTTGGTTGCGTCATAGCTAAAACAGCCAGGAATCTACGTTAGAAGGGGCGCGTTTTTCTTGTAACCCTTTAAAGCCTTTAACGCAGCGGATAATCAGCCAGACCGCGAGCGCTAACAGCAACGGGAAACCGATCAATATCAGAGTCAACAGCGAAAAAACAACGCCGTACACCAAGCCCATCCAGAACGTACGAATCTGGTAGCGGTAGTGCTCTTCCAGCCACGCAGGGCCTTTGCCTTTATAGACGTAGGCGATAACTACACCGATAATCGAAGTAAAACCAAGGATAAAACTGGCCAGATAGAGCGCATAGATAACCATCGCCATGGTAGTGTCGGGCTGAAGGCTTTGCTCTTCGCTGGCTACGTTGCCTTCGAGTGGGGAATCACTTTCGTTATCACGCATAACGTTTCCTTTCGCAAAATCTGTATGAAGTGCTGTCGTGGGTGTTGATGACTAGTGCGTCTCGGGACGCACTGTTAAGTGCGATATATAATATCTTGGTTCATTAGACATAGCATTAACGCGCAGCGGGGCGGCAAATCTCTAACAGGTTGCCATCCGGGTCACGCAGGTAAATTGACTCAATCGGGCCATTGGCGCCTTGGCGAGCCACGGGGCCCAGCTCTACATCAATAGCCAGTGCATCCAGGTGCTGCTTGAATTCATCCAACGGCAGTTGGCAACGCAGGCATAGATCCAGGCTGCCAGGCGTGGGCGTTGCTGAAATAGGGGCAATGTCGGTATCGGTTTGATGCAGGCGTAGCGCCGTATCGCCGAGCATTAAATCGACCCGTTGAGCATCGCGATAGCGGACGTCTAAGCCAAGCACACGTGAATAAAAATCGACAGCGCGACCCATGTCGGTCACGGTAACAACAAGATGATCCAGACCTGATAGCATGCCACCTTCCTTAATACCTAACGATAAGCCAGAGAATACGATGATGCGTCGCTGTCCGCTCTGCGCGGAATCCACTACTGCGCTCTACCACCGGGATCGGCGTCGTGACTACTACCAGTGTGCCACGTGCGAGCTGGTATTTGTCCCCCCCGAGCAGCATTTGAACGCCGCTGCAGAAAAGGCCGAATACGATAAACATCAAAACTCGCCGCATGATACGGGATACCGGCGCTTTTTAGGGCGTTTATTTACCCCGCTGCTAGCGAAGCTCGAACCTAACGCCCGCGGCCTCGATTTTGGTTCCGGGCCTGGGCCAACGCTGTCGGTGATGTTCGCAGAGCAAGGCTTCACGATGGCCATCTACGACCCTTTTTATGCCCCTGATGCCTCGGTTCTCACCCAGACGTTTGATTTTATCACCGCCACAGAAGTGGTTGAGCACTTGTCGCAGCCTGGTGAGGTGCTGACTCAATTGGTTGCACAACTCGCGCCAAATGGTTATCTGGGACTTATGACCAAGCGCGTCACTTCGCCCGAGGCCTTTGCCCTCTGGCACTATATTAGCGACCCTACCCACGTTAGTTTTTTTAGTGAAGCGACGTTTCGCTGGATAGGAGAACACTGGAACATGGCGGTGGAGTTCCCAGGGGCAGATGTAGTGTTGCTGCGCTGTCGAGAGGATTGATGAGCTACGTCAGAAATGCTGTATCAGTTGCTGTCGAGATCAGCAAAGCCGGAAGCACCTTTAGGCGGGGGCGGAGAAGCTCGAGAAACATGCCGGCATGTGCCCTGCGCAACGACAGGAAATCCTGTGGCATGGTCTCCTTGAAGATCATTCGCCTAAGCACTGCATAGAGCGAGGGGGCGAACAATAAGGGTGCATTATCGGCCAGGGTGGCATCAAGCATCTGTTCCTTTCGCACCTCTACGGGTAAACGCCGGCGCTTCGGTGTCTCGGAAGAAGTGTGTGTCGGGGAGTGATCATAGCGCTCACCGTTGCTTCGGCGGCCTCGTTTATCGGCCGGTCGTTTCCAGGCCCGAAAACGGACATTGAAATGACTGTCACGCCATTTGTCCGATAGCCTTGCGAAAACGAGACAGGGAGAAGGCGAATAGGGAGCTCCCGATCAGCATTAGAAAAAAGAACTGCGGCCACACCACGTCGATTCCGGCGCCGCGGTAGAGGATCGCCTGACCCAATTCGACGAAGTGAGTGGTCGGGGCGAGGAGCATGATGTGCTGGACAGTTTCTGGCATGCTCTCGCGCGGTGTGGCACCGCCCGAGAGCAGCTGCAGCGGCAGCAGCACCAGTACCATCAGCATGCCGAATTGTGGCATGTTGCGCGCCAGGGTGGCCAGAAAGATACCCATAGAGGTGGTAGCAAAGAGATGTAATGCCGCCCCTACAGCGAACAGTGCTACCGAACCCGCAATGGGTACCTGCAAGGCCCAACTGACTACCAGGTAAAGCGAGAGTAACGCGGAGACCAGCACAACCAGGCCCATCGACCAGATCTTGGCCAACATTATCTGCGTCGGGGTGACCGGCATCGCCAGCAGGTGCTCGATGGTGCCGTGCTCGCGTTCGCGTATCAATGCCGCGCCGGTAAGGATGATGGACAGCATAGTGATGTTATCGATGATCGACATCAGCGAGCCGAACCAGGCTTTCTCAAGTCCTGGATTGAAGCGCGCCCGTAGTGTCAGGTCGACCGGCGGTGCGCTGTGGCTGCGGTAACGTTGGGTGAACTCGTTGATTTCGTCCATGACGATCTGCTGGATATACCCGTTGCCGGTGAAGGCCTGGCTCATGCGAGTGGCATCGATATTGAGCTGAATCTGGGGGCTACGGCCGGCCAACACGTCGCGCTGAAAGTCGGGTGGGATATTAAGCACGAAGGTGTAGTGGCCGGCGTCAAGCCCAGGGTCGACCTCGGGGAGCGATATTCTAGCTGGGGTGGCGAACTGGGGAGGATAGAAGGCTGTGATGATACGGGACGACAGTGGCGAGTTGTCTTCATCGACGATGGCGATAGGGGCCATGTGCAGGCTTTCGGGCAAGGCGGTGGCTTTGGTGTAGACCGAAATACTGCATACATAGACGATCAGTATCAGCATGATCGGATCACGGATCAGGCTCCATAGCTCTTTGACGCCCAGCCGGTAGATGGTCAGGACACTATGCATCTTAGCGCTCCTGGTTTTTCAACAAGAAGATGGAAAGCCCCATAATCGTCGGCACCGCGATCAATAGCGGCACGAACAGGGTATAGAGGTCGCTTAGCCCCAAAGCCTTACTGAATACGCCGCGGGTGATGGTCAGCATGTAGGAAGTGGGGTAGATATTGCCAATGAAACGCCCTGCGCCCTCCAGTGAGCTGACAGGGTCGATCATCCCAGAGAACTGCACCGCAGGAATCAGCGTGCCGATGATGGCGAAGAACATCGCAGCGATCTGACTGCGTGTCAGGGTCGAAGCGAGCAGCCCCATGCCTGTGGCGATAATGCTGTAGATCACTACGGCCAGCAGCAGCGTCATAAAGCTTCCCGTGATGGGGACGCCGAACAGCGTGACCGCGAGTATCGCCATCAGCAGGAAATTGATGACGGCGAGCACGATATAGGGGAGTTGCTTCCCGATCAGGAATTCGCTGCGGGTTACCGGCGTGACGTAGAGATTGATGATCGACCCGAGCTCCTTTTCCCGCACCACGGCCAAGGCAGTCAGCATCGCCGGCAGCATCATCAATAGCAGCGGGATCACCGCCGGCACCATTGCCGGCAGGCTCTGTACATCGGGATTGTAGCGAAAGCGCGTCTCGACACTGGCGGCGACACTACTTGGGTTCGTGGCCTGTCCGGCCTGCTCCTGCAACCACTGCCGGTGGATGCCCTGTACGTAACCACGGATGGTCTCGGCACGTTGGGGCATCGCACCATCGATCCAGGCTCCGATTTCCACCGGGTGGCCCCGCTTCGCTTCACGAGCAAAGCCAGGGGGGATTTCAATGGCCAGGGCGAGCTCGCCACTGCGCATGCGCTTGTCCATATCCGCGTAATCGGTCAACGGCGGTTGTTCGATGAAGTAGCGGGAACCGGACAGATTCAGAGCGTAGCTATTGCTCAGGGTTGTCTGGTCTCGGTCAAGGATGGCATAACTGAGATCCTCCACATCCAGGCTGATGCCGTAGCCTATTACCAACATCAGGATCAGCGAGCCAAGTAGGGCAAGGGTGCCGCGCACAGGGTCGCGGCGAAGCTCCAGCGACTCTCGCCAGGTGTAGCTGAGTAGCCGCTGGAGGCTGAAGGCGTGGTGCTTTATGGCGTTCTGAGGTGTGGTGGTAGCAGGAGTGTAGGTCGCCTCGGGCGCTTCTGGGTCCTGCTCGTCGGCGCCTGCTTCGGTCAGATAACCGATGAATGCCTCTTCCAGTGTCGCCGCCCCGCGTTTTTCCACCAGTGCCGCTGGGGTGTCGCTATCGAGCACCTGACCAGCGTGCATCATCGACATGCGATCGCAACGCTCAGCTTCATTCATGAAATGGGTGGAAATGAAAATGGTCACCCGGTCGCGGCGAGCCAGCTCGATCATGAGTCGCCAGAAATTGTCCCGGGCAATGGGGTCGACCCCCGAGGTCGGTTCGTCCAGGATCAGGAGTTCGGGTTTGTGGACCATCGCCACCGCCAGGGATAGACGCTGGCGGATTCCCAGTGGCAAGCTTTCTGGCAGGCTGCCGCACACATCCTGTAGGCCGAAACGGTTCACCATCTCATCCACGCGAGCGGCTATTTCGGCTTCCGGTACCTGGAAAAGACGGGCATGCAATACCAGGTTCTGCTCGACGGTCAGTTCGCCGTAAAGCGAGAATGCCTGAGACATGTAACCCACGCGGCGGCGGGTATCGATATCGCGGGTATCGACCAGTTTGCCGAACAGCCGTGCCTGGCCTTCACTAGCCGGTAGCAGTCCAGTGAGCATCTTCATAGTGGTCGACTTGCCGCAACCATTGGAACCGAGAAAGCCGAAAATCTCGCCACGTCGGATGCGAAAGCTGACATGGTCGACGGCGACAAAGTCGCCAAAACGCATGGTGAGATCCTTAGCCTCGATGGCGATTTCATTGTCGTCTTGGGCCAGGGGCGGGATATGCACCGGTGCGTAGTCGCGTTTTTTCTCTTCCGGTAACAGGGCGATGAAGGCGGTTTCCAGAGAGTCACTGTCGGTGCGTTCGAGCAACGCCTCTGGCGTTCCGGTGGCAAGAACCTTGCCGTCATCCATGGCCACCAGCCAGTCGAAACGCTGGGCCTCATCCATGTAGGCAGTCGCTACCACCACGCTCATTTGTGGCCTTTGGCGACGTATACGTGCGATCAACTCCCAGAACTGGGCGCGGGCCAATGGGTCGACACCGGTGGTCGGCTCGTCGAGGATCAACAAGTCGGGGTCATGGATCAGCGCACAGCACAGACCGAGCTTTTGCTTCATGCCGCCGGAAAGCTTGCCAGCTGGACGGTTCAGAAAGCCGTGCAGCCCGGTGCTACGGGTCAGATCGTCGATACGCCGACGCCGTTCGGCATGCCCATGGCCAAAAAGGCGGGCAAAGAACTGCAGGTTTTCCTCCACTGAGAGGGTCGGGTAGAGGTTCTTGCCCAACCCTTGGGGCATGTAGGCAATGCGTGGGCAAATGCTGTCGCGATGGCGCTTACTGGTCATATCGCCACCGAGCACTTCAATCTGCCCTTCTTGGACGGCGCGTGCTCCAGCAATTAGCGCCAATAAGCTGGATTTTCCGACACCGTCAGGCCCTATTAGGCCGACCATCCCACCAGCGGGGATCTCCAGGTCGATGCCCTCCAGAGCGATCCGCTTGCCATAATGCAGTTGGATTGCGGAAAGTTTCACCACCACCGATGGAAGCGAAGAGAGCGGGGCCTCTATCATTGCGGTACCCGAATAGCCAACTCGGCGGGCCACTCGATGTCGGGGTCAAGCTTGACCCAGGCTTCGCCGGGTACGCCGGTCTTGACTTGTTCAAGATGACGTTGAAGGAGGTCACGGTCGATCTGTGCCTTTACTCGGAACATCAGCTTCTGCCGTTCCGATGCCGTCTCCACCGTCTTTGGGGTGAATTGCGCGGTGCTGGCGACAAACGAGATGCGTGCCGGTATGACCAAGTCTGGTGCGGCATCCAGGATGATGCGCGCCTCGCTACCCAGGGCCACGCGTCCTGCCTGTTCGGCAGGCAGGAAGAATGTCATGTGTACATCGCCCAGATCGACCAGGTTGAGCACCCGCCCCCCGCTCGGAAGCACCTCGCCTGGCTGGGCAATGCGAAACTGCACGCGGCCAGCACGAGGCGCAACCAATTGACTGTCGGTGATGTCGGCGGCGATCCGCGCAATCGTGGCATCCGCGGCGGCAACCGCTGAGTTGGCACCGGTTACCTGGGCGCGAGCTGCTTCGATGGCGGACTGGGCGGCATCAACCTGGGCATTGGCGGCGGCAACCGCTGCCCGTGCGCTATTGACCCGAGCACGGTCATCATCGAGTTCCTGTGCCGATGCAGCTCCTTCCCGCGATAAGGTTTCCGAGCGTGCCAAGCGGCGCTGGGCGGCATCAAGCTCACTTTCGCGTTGAGTTACCACGGCCTGGGCGGCGAGGTGGTCACTTTGGCGCAGGGCGACTTGCGCTTCAGCACTGAGTACGGTGTTGAGTGCCTGCTGATGATGGGCTGCGGCCTCGTCGCGCTGAGCTTCCAACACCTGAATCTGCATGCGTGCCAGGGGTTGGCCGACGGTGACGAACTCGCCTTCATCAACCAATACCGCGTCAACGCGTCCGGGAAGCTTGGTGGCGATATCAATTTCAGTGGCCTCGATGCGGCCATTGCCGCTGGCGAAGCCTTCCCCAAGGCCTTCGCCGCGCAGTTCAGACCAGTAGTAGTAGCCTCCGGCAGCGATCAGGATTACCCCAGCGGCAAGGATCAGTTTCTTGAGCGGAAGATGCATATGGCTAGGCCCTAATGTCATTCAGCGTAAGGTGGGTGGGTTCAGGAATATTTGTAAGCTAAATTAGTCCGCCGCCCAGAGCGGTATATAAGGCCACCCTAGCCGACAGCAATTGGCGGCGCTTTTCTACCCGCTGTTGTTCGGCTGAGAGCAGGTCACGCTGGGCATCCAAAACTTCCAGGTAGGGCACCGCACCGCTTTCATAGCGCAGCATAGCCAGACGTGTGCGTTCGCGTTGCACCGCCAGCATGGCACTGGCGGTTTCCAGCTGCTCTGCTAGCCAGCGGTTGGCTGCCAGGGCATCGGCGACATCACGGAAGGCCTGTTGGATAGTTTGTTCGTATTCCACCACGGCCTGTTCGCGGCGTAGCTCGGCCAGTGTCAGGTTGGCGCGCCGGCGTCCGCTATCGAAAATGGGCAGTGACAGCGTTGGCGAGAAATTCCACGCCTGGCTATCGGAGCCGAGCAGGCCACCCAAGTCGGCACTCGCTGTGCCCAGGTTGCCGGTGAGGGCAATACGCGGGAAGAAAGCCGCCCGCGCCGCACCAATATTAGCGTTTGCAGAGCGCAGGAGGTGCTCGGCCGAGCGAATGTCGGGGCGGCGGATCAGGAGTTCCGAAGGCAGCCCCGGCGCGAGAGGGGCCAGAGCATCCGCAGCTATTTTATGTTCGTCGCCCGCTACCGTTTCGATGGGCGAGCCTACTAGCAGTGCCAGGGCATTCGCCTGTTGAGCATAGGCCTGCTCCAACTGGGCGCCCAACGCCTTGGCTTGCTGCAGCAACATTTCAACTTGGGTGAGTTCCAGCGGCGATGTTGCTCCTACTTCAACACGCCGGGTAAATATCCGCAGTGATTCTTGGCGACTATCGATGGTGCGGCGGGCAAGATCCAGGCGCTCATCCAATTCCTGAAGGCGAAAATAACTGTCGGCGACCTGGGCGATAAGGCTGATCTCGGTGGCACGACGCGCCTCGTCGGTGGCTAGATATTGCTCGAGGGCGGCTTCATTGAGGTTGCGTACCCGCCCCCAGAAATCTAGTTCCCAGGTGCTGAAGCCAACACCAGCCTGGAACTGGTTGCCGATCCGTGTGCGACCACTGGGACTCAGGTCAGCAGGTGTGCGTGAGCGCTCACCGGCTGCTTCTACACCAAGGGTGGGCAGCCGCTCAGCGCGTTGAATGCCATAGGCGGCCCGGGCCTGTTCAACACGCAGCAGGGCGCTACGTAGGTCGTAATTAGTGGTGAGTGCTTGTTCTATCAGCGCTTGCAGCCTGGTATCGGTAAAGTAGCTGCGCCAACCATTATCAGCATCAGCTACCGTTGTTGGCGCAACCTGATTTGAATAGGCATCGGGCAGTGCCGCCTCCGGCGTGGAATGGGGCGGTGCCAGCGAGGTGCAACCGGATAATCCCAGAACCAGCAGCATTGTCGCTAGGCGTGCCGCCTTTTCTTTCTTCATGGGGGCGCGCTGATGTCGATATTTCAGCTTAGGCAAAGAAACGGGCATATTTAACATCTAGTTGGCCAAGTCGATTGCAAAGGGGGTGGGCCGGACTTGTGTTGAGTCGATACAGCGCGAGCATCCCAGCAATATATGTAAATGAGTATGGCGTTAATTGTCCGGACACATATTGATGTAGAGCAAGATGGCTAACGACGGATCGGTCGTTATCAATATTACCTCCGCCCGCAGAGTTGCATGTGCGTTTCTCGCTATTGCCGATTACGCTGGTGGTGAACAGCGAAAAGCCTGGTGAAACCAGTGCAACGGGTGTAGATTCGCTGCCCGATTCTGCGGTTGAAGTTAACTTCAGTCGAGTGTTGATCCCGGACGGGCTTAAATTCTAAGAGGCAAGATAGAAATATGTCACGGCAACTGCTAGCCATGGCGCTGGCGCCCCTTTTAGGGCTATTCATTCTCGGGATTGGCAACGGTTTTCTTGCCACCTTAATTACCGTGCGTCTGGATGCCGCTGGTGAGTCGGCCACGGTGATCGGTATCGTCTCGTCGGCTTACTTTATCGGCTTAGCTTTAGGCGCGTTGGTGAATGACCGCCTGCTGCTGCGAATTGGTCATATTCGTGCCTACGGCAGTTTTGCCTCATTAGTGGCCGTCACGGTGCTGCTACAAGGCTTGTTCTTCGACCCCTGGGCCTGGTTTGTACTGCGCCTAATTGGCGGCTGGGCCACGGTTGGAGTTTATCTGGTCATTGAAAGCTGGCTGCTTACGTCAGGCGACCAGAAGGTTCGCGGCCGCCTGTTGGCACTGTATATGATTTCGCTGTATGCGGCCGGTGTGTTGGGTCAACTGCTGCTGGGGGTGACCAACGCCATGGGTGTCACCGCGCCTTTTATGGTGATTGGGCTACTGGCCTCGCTCTCTGTGCTGCCTATGGCGATGATTCCCCGTGTAACGCCGATTATGGAGTACGCTGAACCGCTTCCCCCGCACCGTTTGATTACCCTGACACCTACCGGCGTGATGGGTAGTTTAGGCTCTGGGATGGTGGTAGCAGCAGCGTATACGCTGCTGCCGCTCTATTTACAGCGCAATGGCATGAGCGTCAGTCAGGTAGGCCAGATGATGGCGGTGGTGATTCTGGGTGCCATGCTATTGCAGTACCCGATTGGCCGCTGGTCGGACCGCCATGACCGACAGATGGTACTGATCGGCATTAGCGGTTTCTGTGTACTCATCTCGGCGGCGATGCTGTGGCTGCCGCTTTCGACGCCAATGCTGGCAGTGCTGCTGTTCTTGCTTGGCGGTGGCGTGTTTGCCCTCTACCCGGTGGCGGTGAGTCACGCTGCTGACCGTGCACCCGCAGGGGCACTTGTGCGCATGAGCCAGGGCCTGCTACTAATCAACTCGATTGGCGCGACGATCAGCCCGCTGATGATTTCCCCGGTGATGACCGTGATGGGCGATGCGGGCCTGTTCTGGGCCTTCGGTTCACTAAGCCTATTCTTCTTAATGTTCTTCTCCTGGCGGCGTAGCATGCGTCCAGCGCCGGTGCCCGTGGCGCCCTTTACACCGACAACGCCAATGACCACTGCAGGTGCTGAACTAGTGGTCACCGAAGAGTTGATGCAGGGTGCGCTGGAGCACGAGCACTTGGAGGATCTGTCCGATGCCGTATGGGATGTCGATGCTGCCGAGCCGGTGGTGGGGCCACCCGCGGAAGATGAAAGCCATATCGCTTACTATGATGATGTGGATCAAGCTGGCGAGCGAAAATAAAACGGGGCGGAGACGTTATCGGTAACGGGTGATACCTTGGGCTAATGGTGTACGTGAGAGAGTATTACTACTATCTAGGGCACACTTTCAAACAATTGTTTAATTTTTCAGCCCGAGGTTCGCCATGAATGTTTACGCCGCACCGGTACGCGATTTGCGCTTTGTGCTTGAAGAGCTATTAGCGCACCGTTCGCTCAGCCTGCCGGGCTTTGAAGAAGCCACGCCTGATTTGGTCGAAGCGGTACTCGAAGAGGCCGCAAAACTGGCCGGTGACGTCTGGGGGCCGCTCAATAAGAGTGGTGATCAGCAGGGGGCCAAACGCCACTCCGATGGCAGCGTGACGACGCCGGAAGGCTTCGCGGCGGCTTATCAGGCTTATGTCGAGGGCGGCTGGAACGGTATTGGCGTTGCTGAGGCGCTAGGCGGCCAGAACCTGCCAGAGGTGGTTGCCAGCTCAGTTCAAGAGATGCTTCACGGCGCTAATATGGCGCTGGGGCTCTGCCCCATGCTGACCGCCGGTGCCATCGAGGCGCTGGCCCATCACGGCAGTGATGCTCTCAAAGTGACCTACTTGCCCAAGCTGGTGGAAGGCACCTGGACGGGCACCATGAACCTTACCGAATCCCAAGCAGGGTCGGATCTCTCCCAAGTGCGCACCCGCGCGGTACCTGAAAACGACCACTACCGCATCAGTGGGCAGAAGATCTATATCACCTGGGGCGAGCACGACGCCGCCGAAAACATCATTCACCTGGTACTGGCCCGTAAGCCTGATGCGCCGGAAGGCAACAAAGGCATCTCCCTATTTCTGGTGCCCAAGTTCTTAGTCAATGACGATGGCTCCTTGGGCGAGCGCAACGATGTCATCTGCGCCTCTATTGAACACAAGCTGGGCATTCACGGCTCGCCGACATGTACCCTGAGCTTTGGCGAAAACGACGGCGCGATTGGCTACTTGGTCGGCGAAGAGGGGCGTGGTCTGAACCATATGTTCACCATGATGAACGAGGCGCGCCACAAAGTCGGTATTCAGGGCATTGGTGTGGCTGAGCGTGCCTGCCAGCACGCCTTTGCCTACGCGCTTGAGCGTCGTCAGGGGCGTGCTCCAAAAGCGCGGGGTGGCGCAGAATGCAGCATCAGCGATCATTTAGACGTGCGCCGTATGCTGCTCTCCATGCGTTCGCGTACCGATGCGCTGCGTGCCCTGGCACTGTACTGCGCAGCCGAACTGGACACCGCCCGCCAAGCTGAAAGTGACGATACCCGCCAAGCCGCTCAGGCCCGCGCGGATATTTTGATTCCGGTAATCAAAAGCTTCTCCACCGATCAAGCGGTGGATATCGCTTCCATGGGCATTCAAGTGCACGGTGGCATGGGTTATGTGGAAGAGACCGGTGCCGCCCAGCTGCTGCGCGATGCGCGTATTGCGCCCATCTATGAAGGCACCAATGGTATCCAGGCGCTCGATTTAGCAGGCCGTAAGCTCCAGCGTGACAACGGTGAAGCGCTTACCGCGCTGCTGTACGATGTGGCTGCCACTGTTGAGCAGCTCAACGCCGTCCCCGCACTGAAGGCGCTGGGCAGCGGCTTGGCCGCCGGGCTTGACGATTTAAAAGCCGCCCAAGCGATTGTGCTAGAACAAGGCCGCGACCCTGAAAAAGGCGCAGATGCGGTGCAGGCTTATGCTACGCCGTTCCTTAACTTGGCGGGGCACGTGCTGTGTGCTTGGCAGATGGGGCAGGCGGCGCTTAGCGCCCAGGCCGCCCTTAACAACGGCAGCAATGATCCCTTCTATACTGCCAAGATGCGCAGCGCCGAATTTGCCATCACGCAATGGCTGCCGGTTGGGCGCGCCCAGCTCGCGGTGATTGAGGCAGGTATGCAGTGTTTAAGCGAATTTGAGGTTCACTAACGCTAATGTTTCAGCCAGTACCGCCGCCCCTTTGGGCGGCGGTGTTGTTTCTAAGCTATCAAAACAACTATTTTAAACGAACCCTTAAAACAAACGCTTTCAATAATATCAACAAAGTTCAGGAGCTGATTATGACCGCTATCTTTGAGCAAGGCTTACCCAAAACCATTGCCAACCACGTGCCGCTTTCACCGCTGACCTTTATCGAGCGCTCGGCGTCGATCTATCCCGATTACCCGGCGGTGGTACATGGCAGTACGCGACGCACCTGGAGCGAAACCTGGTCGCGCTGCCGCCAGCTTGCCTCTGCGCTCGAAAAGCGGGGCATTCAACCGGGTCAGACAGTGGCAGCGATGCTGCCCAATATCCCGGCGATGTTTGAAGCGCACTTCGGCGTGCCGCTAGCGGGTTGTGTATTGAACACCCTTAATATTCGCCTGGATGCTGAGGCGATCAGCTATATGCTGGAGCACGGCGAGGCTAAAGCCATTCTTGTTGACCCCGAGTTTGCCGAGGTCATCCAACAAGCCGTTGCCAAGCTTACTCACAAGCCGCTGATCATCGATGTCGCCGATGTGGAGTTTCTCGGCGAAACCCATGGCATTGGCGAGCTTGAGTACGAGGCGCTGCTCAACGAGGGCGACGCTGACTTTGCCTATCAGCTGCCTGCCGATGAGTGGGATGCGATCTCGCTCAACTACACCTCTGGTACCACCGGCAAGCCTAAAGGGGTGGTTTACCACCATCGCGGTGCCTACCTCAATGCGGTGAGCAATATCATGGAGTGGGCCATGCCCCACCACCCGATCTACCTTTGGACGCTGCCGATGTTCCACTGCAACGGCTGGTGCTTCCCGTGGACGATTGCCGCCAACGCCGGGGTAAACGTTTGTCTGCGCCGCGTCGACCCCAAGAAGATCATGCAGCTAATTGCCGAAGAGAGGGTCACCCACTTCAGCGGGGCGCCGATTATTCTTAATGGCTTGGTGAACCTGCCTGCGGAAGATAAGCATCAATTCGATCATCCGGTCAAAGTCACCACCGCTGGTGCCGCGCCGCCTGCCTCGGTAATTGCTGGGGTGGAGAAGCTGGGCATTGAGGTAACCCACGTGTATGGCCTAACCGAAGTGTACGGTCCAGTGACCGTGTGCGCCTGGCGCGAAACATGGGATGAGTTGCCGCTGGAAGCGCGGGCCAAAATCAAAGCCCGCCAAGGGGTGCGCTACCACATGCTCGAAGCACTCTGCGTGGCCGACCCGCTGACCCTGGAGCCAGTGCCTAAAGATGGCCAAACCATGGGTGAAATACTCATGCGCGGCAACAACGTTATGAAGGGCTATTTAAAGAACCCGGAGGCCACCGAACAGGCGCTGGAGGGCGGCTGGTACCACACCGGTGATTTGGCGGTATGGCATCCAGATGGCTATATCGAGATCAAAGATCGCTCTAAAGATATTATTATTTCCGGCGGTGAAAATATCTCGACTATCGAGGTGGAAGACGCTATTTACGGTCATCCTGCGGTTGAAGAGGCGGCGGTGGTGGCCAAGCCCGACGAGAAGTGGGGCGAAACGCCCTGTGCGTTTGTGAAGCTCAAAGTCGGTTACGGCGAAGTCACCGATGCCGATATTATCGCCCATTGCCGCGAACACTTGGCGGGCTACAAAGTCCCCAAAACGGTCATATTCAGCGAACTTCCGAAAACGTCAACGGGCAAGATCCAAAAATTCGTTTTGCGTGAAGAAGCCAAGCAGCATTCATAACCGACAGAGGGGAGCATGTATGAGTGATCAACTAATTGGCGTTGTAGGGGCTGGCACCATGGGGCAGGGAATTGCCCAAGTAGTGGCTGCTAGTGGCTATCAGGTGCACCTTTACGATGTGGCCGAGGAGCAACTTGGCCGTGCTAAAGCGAATATCGACAAAGGCCTGGGAAAGCTGGTGGCGAAAGAAAAGATCAGCGAAGCGGATAAAACCGCTGCCTTAGCGCGCCTGTCTACCACCACTACGCTGGATACCCTGAGCGACTGCGCGGTAATTATTGAGGCCGCCCCCGAACAGCCCGAGCTCAAAGAGAAGCTGTTTCGCGACCTAAGCCACTTGAGCAGTAGCGCGATTCTGGCCTCTAATACTTCGTCGCTATCGCTTACCCGCTTGGCGGCAGTATGCGAGCACCCCGAGCGCGTGGTGGGTATGCACTTCTTTAACCCGGTGCCGGTGCTAAAACTGGTGGAAGTGATTCGCGCCGAGCAGACGTCAGATGCCACCGTCGAGCATATTGAGCAACTGACTAAAGCGTTAGGTAAAACCGCCGTACCGGTGGGCGATGCGCCTGGTTTTGCGGTGAATCGCCTGCTAGTGCCGATGATCAATGAAGCAGCATTTATTGTTCAAGAGGGCACCGCGACCCCCGAAGCGATAGATGAGGCCATGAAACTAGGCGCGGCTCACCCCATGGGGCCGCTAGCGCTGGCGGATTTAATCGGGTTGGATGTCTGCTTGGCGATTATGGAAGTGCTTCAAGAGGGCTTTGGCGACCCGAAATATCGCCCCTGCCCACTGCTTAAGCGCATGGTCGCAGCGGGCTACCTAGGCCGTAAAAGCGGACGCGGTTTCTACTCTTACGACTAGCTTTTGCTGAACAGGGTAGCGCGGCGTAAAGAAGTCATTGCCACTCAACCAAGCGTTCGCTAGGGTTGAGTGGTGTTCACTTTAATATTCCATAACAAATCAAATAAGGAGTCCACCATGAGCGAAGCAGTGATCGAGAAGGTTGATAACGATGGGATGGTACGGCTCACCATCAATCGTCCTAAAGCGCTGAATGCCTTAAACAGCGATGTATTAGCCGCGTTGGAAGCGCACTTAGTAGAGCTTGAAGCTCAACCGAACCTACGTGCTGTACTAATTACAGGCGCGGGCGAGAAGTCCTTTGTAGCGGGTGCTGATATCACTGAAATGCGTGAAAAAACACCCGAAGAAGCGCGGGCTTTCGCCAGCCAAGCGCTACGTACCATTAAACGCCTAGAGACACTGCCCGTGCCGGTGGTCGCGCTGGTGAACGGGTTTTGCCTTGGCGGCGGCTGCGAACTGGCACTGGCCTGCGACTGGGCCGTAGCCAGCGACAACGCGGTATTTGGTCAACCGGAAGTGCTGCTGGGTGTAATTCCTGGCTTTGGTGGTACACAACGCCTGCCACGCCGCGTTGGCCCTGCGATGGCGATTGATCTGGTTACCACCGGGCGCAAAATTGACGCCCAAGAGGCGCTGCGTATCGGCTTGGTGAACCGGGTAATGCCGCAAACTGAATTGGAGAGCTACGCAGAAGAGCTCACCAAGCAGCTTAAAGGCAACGGCCCGCAGTCGGTGCGCGGTGCTAAGATGGCCGTTCACGATGGTATGGATCAAGACCTGGACAGCGCACTGGCGCTGGAAACCAGCCTGTTCGCCTTCTGCTTTGCCGGTAACGAGCAGAAAGAGGGTATGGCGGCATTTGTTGAGAAGCGCAAACCTAACTTCTAAACTATTACTCATTCCGGTTTTACTTATTTAGGGGGTGGCGCTTGCGTCACCCCCGTTTTATTCTCAAAGACTTCCTACTACTCACTTCGGAGCTGCCACGATGCAATGGGCCGCGTTTATCCTCGCCGCGCTTGGTTTTGCCTATTTACCTGGGCCTGCGATGCTGTATACCGCAGCGCAAACTTTGGGTCGCGGCCGACGAGCAGGATGGTTAGCGGTCATGGGTGTGCATATGGGCTGCTACGTTCATGTAGTGGCGGCTGCACTAGGCTTGGCGCTACTATTTGCGGCGATTCCGCCTGCCTATATCGCCATGAAAATCATCGGTGGGCTTTACTTGCTCTGGATGGGGCTGCGGCTATGGCAGCAGGGCATTCGTGCCCATGGCGATGAGGTGCCGCTGGCGACCACTAAACGCGTGCTGCGCGACAGCTTTCTAGTGGAGGTGCTCAACCCTAAAACCGCACTTTTCTTTGTGGCATTTTTGCCCCAATTTGTGCAGCCCGAAAGCGCTATGCCGGTGGCATGGCAACTGCTCTGGTTGGGGCTCGCCACCAATGTGCTGTTCTCATCTGCTGATGTCATGGTAGTGCTACTTGCCAGCCCGCTGCGCGAGTGGTTACAAAAATCCCATGGCTCCTCTCGGCTCATTCAGCGCATCGGTGGTGGCGTATTAATGGGATTAGGCGGTAATACGCTGGCTCAGGCTGCACGTTAAGGGTGTCTGCTTACATGGGCTAATTCAATTCCTCACATAAGGAGCGCTGCATGTTTGATCTTTACATTGCCAACAAGAATTACTCTTCCTGGTCGCTGCGCCCTTGGGTGCTGATGAAAGTGCTGGAGATTCCGTTTAACGAACATTTGATGCCGTTTGAAGGGGGCACTGGTGCGAGTCATGCCACCTTTACCCGCTTTTCGCCTTCAGGCTTAGTGCCCTGTTTAGTGGATGTGACGGACAAAGGCGAGCTGGCGGTGTGGGACTCTCTGGCGATTGTCGAGTATCTGGCCGAGCAGTACACCAGCGTCTGGCCGAGTGACAAGACCGCACGTGCCTGGGCGCGCTCAGCCACTGCTGAGATGCACAGTGGCTTCGGCACTCTGCGCGACGAGTGTTCGATGAATTGCGGTATGCGGGTGGAATTGAATAGCTTATCTGCCAATCTCAATGCCGATTTGGCTCGCTTGGATACGCTATGGCAGCAGGGGCTTGAGCGCTTTGGTGGGCCATTTTTAGCGGGTGAACACTTCTCAGCGGTTGATGCGTTTTATGCCCCTGTAGCCTTTCGCGTGCAGACATTCAACCTGCCTGTTAGTGAGAAATCCCAGGTATATGTCGAGCGCTTGCTAGCGCTGCCTGCCATGCAAGCGTGGTACCAAGCCGCGCTTGAAGAGCCATGGCGCGAGCCCATGCACGAGGCCGATACGCTGAAAAATGGCGCAGTAACATCCGATCATCGTAAAGCTTAACCTATCTGGCAATTCACCAGGGACACCCTGCATCGAGTACACTGACGCAAATTTCGTTTGGAAACTTCCATGGCTCTTAGCGCAACGCCCTACAAAGTTGATATTAATCTGACCGATCTGGATCGCGGGGTGTATGAAACGCTGCGCTTTACCGTGGCCCGCCATCCGTCAGAGACAGAAGAGCGCATGACAGCGCGTTTGCTCGCTTATGTGCTGTGGTATAGCGAAACGCTGGCCTTCGGGCGCGGGCTTTCCGATGTGGACGAGCCGGCGCTGTGGGAGAAAAGCTTAGACGGGCGCTTGCTGCACTGGATCGAAGTGGGTCTGCCGGATGCTGAACGTATCACTTGGTGCTCACGGCGGGCTGAACGCGTGTCGCTGCTCGCTTACGGTCGTGTAGACCTTTGGGAGAGCAAGGTACTGCCCAGCGTGGCATCGCTGAAAAATGTACATGTGGCGGGGCTGCCGCAAGAGGCCCTAGCGACTATTGCTAAAGACCTACCAAGGGCTATCAATTGGGCGGCTATGATCAGCGAAGGATCACTGTTTATTACCGATGAAAACGGCCAGCATGAAATTACCCCGCAGTGGCTGCTACGCGATAGATAGTGATTAATCTCGACCGTTAGCCTTCAAACTTTCGTCTATTCTGCTACGCTATTATTTTAAGCAATCAATAGCATAAGGGGTGGCCTACGGACCACCTCTTATTTTTTTGTGGCTAAGCCGTTTTCTGTAGAAGACAGAAAAAGTATGCTTGCTATCTTTTTGTAAAATTACATACAATCAACAATGTTTGTTTCTGTTCTTAAAAAAAGCAGTCTCAAAAAGATAGTTTCAAGTTCAATCTCAAGGAACGAGTAATGAAAGGAAATACCTCCTTACGATGGCAGCTGCTGCCGTTGGTAGCCGCTATTAGCTTTGTGCCAACGTTGGCGCAAGCCGACGATAGCGTCCTCTCGATTAAGCACGCCAATGATGGCATGGCCAGTAGTGATGATGGCCACTTTACCAGTGGTTTTGAGCTTGATTGGACATTTGAACCCGAAGCGCAAAGCTGGACACAGCGCCTAGCCATTGCTTTGCCCGATAGCATCATTGGAAGTGCTGATATGGCAGCATTCAGGCTGGTGCATCAGATTTATACGCCAAACAATATTGAGCAGCGTGGGTTGGTTGAAGACGATCGCCCCTATGCCGGGATTGTTTACGGCGGCATTTCGCTCTACGAAGATGTGCCGATGGGTAACTGGCGCCAAGCCACGGACCTGCACCTGGATATCGGCTTGGTAGGGCCCTCGTCGCTTGCCGATAGTATCCAACGCGAAGTGCACCGCATCACTAATAGCGATCGCCCCAGAGGCTGGAATAATCAACTTGGTGATGAAGCCATCGTCAACGTCACCATGCGTCGCCAGTGGTGGCATAGCTCCCCATTGATCGGTAAGCAGCTTGCCCATGGCCCTAGCGTCAGCGCCGCTTTGGGCAACCTCTACAGCTACGCAAGCGCTGGGTATAGCGTGCGCTGGGGCGATGAAGCTTCCAGCATACCTACGCTGGCGCCAAACCCCGGCAGCCGCCACCACATGACCGGTAAAGAGGGATGGCAGTGGTACCTGTTTGCTAGTGTGGACGGCTATTATATGGCGCAAAACCTGATGCTTGACGGCAATACATTCAGAAATAGCCACTCGGTTGATCGCAAAGAGTGGATAGGCGACCTCTCAGCGGGGCTGGCGTTGGCCTGGGAAGATTGGCAGGTTAGCTACGCTGCCATTCAGCGCTCGCGTGAATTTGATGGTCAGGAAGAGCAGGATAAATTTGGTTCCATCACGCTATCTAAGCGCTTCTAACTGGCTAAACCCACCCAGCCCACCACACCGAATGGTGGGAGAGCCAGCACTCAATACCCTCCTAGCGTATACAACAGACTCTGGGCTGCTAGCCTATGCAGAGGTGTGTGATGATCACATATCGCTTGGCGTCTAGGAGAAATAGTCTATGGAGCTGGTTTTTTTTAATAGCTGGGGCAGCTTATTACGCATTGTGATTATTGGGCTACTGGCATACGCAACGCTCGTTCTCTTCCTGCGCCTGTCAGGCAATCGTACTCTTTCGAAAATGAATGCTTTCGACTTAATCGTGACGGTAGCGCTGGGTTCTACGCTGGCAACCGTACTGTTATCTAAAGATGTACCCTTGATGGATGGAGCGGTCGCTTTAGCGTTACTGATTCTGCTGCAGTTTGCGATTACTTGGACAAGCGTTCGATTCCTTTGGGTTCGTCGGTTAGTCACTGGCGAGCCACTGATGCTGCTCTATCAGGGGGAGTTTCTGTTAACGTCACTGCGGCAAGCGCGGGTAACCCAAGACGAAGTTCTTTCAGCCATCCGCAGTAGTGGGCTTAGTGACGTGACTGGAGTAGAAGCTGTTGTTTTAGAAACCGATGGTTCGTTAAGTGTCGTCAAACGGCAGGCGGAGAGCCGTCATTCAAGCCTAGAGGGCGTTCGTGGGCCGCATCGTTCAGATACCTAAATAATGTTAACCCCGCCATTCGCGTTTGAGGTCGGTGGTGTTAACCTATGCTGCTTTCCACGCATGCTAAGGGCAATTTGTGAAAATCAAAGCGGATCTCTCTATTCTAGATATTATTGGCCATCTGATTATTTGGGTGGTATTGAGCATTATTACCTTTGGTATAGCGCTATTTTTCTTCCCCTACTCATTTTCACGGTTTGTTATTAACCGCACCTCGGTCGTTGACGCTGCTGGTGTCGAGCGAAAAATGATCTGCGATATAAATCTGTTCAGCAATATCGGCCATATCATTCTATGGATGCTGATTTCGCTGGTTACCTTCGGTTTAGGGTATATTTTCTACTTCTATCGGGTTTGGAACTACGCTTTGAATAACTCACGGGTTGAATAGCGTTTAAGCGTGAAAAGCTGTATTTAGCATCCCTTAGGGCCTACGTTGAGAGATTAAGCGTAGGCCCTTTTTTGGTGGCTACTTACCCACGATCACTCACTGTCAGTCAGTTTGTCCTGCGTTTTGAGCTCGAAGTCGCTGGCGTCATGACGCTCGTGCAACTGCTCGTGAGGTTCGCCAAAGCTGCGATTGACCATGCGGCCGCGTTTAACGGCGGGGCGCTCGTCAATCTCTTGAGTCCAACGCAGAACATTCTTGTAGGTGTGTGCCTCAAGGAATTCGGCTGCTTCATAAACGCGGTTTTTCACCAGCGCGCCGTACCAGGGGTGAATCGCCATATCGGCAATGGTGTACTCATCGCCTGCCATAAAACGGTTTTCGGCCAGGTGGCGGTCAAGTACATCAAGCTGGCGCTTTACTTCCATGGTATAGCGGTCAATCGGGTACTGGTATTTCTCTGGCGCGTAGGCGTAAAAGTGGCCAAAGCCACCGCCCAGCATTGGTGCGCTGCCCATCTGCCAGAATAGCCAGGAGAGGCACTCGGTGCGTTTCGCCGGGTCACTGGGTAGGAAAGCGTCAAATTTTTCAGCCAAATAGAGCAGGATGGCGCCAGACTCAAATACTCGTTGAGGCGGACTCGTGGAGTGATCCATTAGCGCGGGAATTTTGGAGTTGGGGTTCACCTCGACAAAGCCGCTGCTGAACTGATCACCTTCGCCAATTTGAATCAGGTAAGCGTCGTACTCGGCGGCTGTTACACCTTTCTCCAGCAGCTCTTCCAGCATCATGGTGACTTTGACACCGTTGGGCGTGGCAAGTGAGTACAGCTGCAGCGGGTGTTTACCCACCGGTAACATCTTGTCATGGGTAGGGCCCGCAATGGGGCGATTGATATTGGCAAATTTACCGCCGTTGCCTGGTTCCCACTTCCAAATACTCGGTGGCGTATAGGTGTTGTCGCTCATTCGTATCCTCGCTATAAATAGGTTATCGGTGACAAAACGGCTAGCTAGTAATTAGCCTGGTAATAAAGTAGTTCATTTTCCTAAAAGAGGTGGCGGATGCGTGTTATTGGTGTGCTAGGCGGTATGAGCTGGGAGTCTACCCAGGGCTACTACCGGGCGTTAAACGAAGGCGTCAAAGCGGCGTTAGGCGGCTTTCATTCGGCTAAGATCGTGATGGTTAGTGTCGACTTTGCCGACATTGAGGCACTGCAGCAACAGGGTGACTGGAATGCCGCCGGGGATCTGCTGGCCAGCGCCGCCCAAAGCGTTGAGCGCGCAGGTGCCGATTGCTTGCTGATTGCCACCAATACGATGCACAAGGTTGCGCCCGCTATCGCAAAGGCTATTACTATTCCGTTGCTGCATATTGCCGATGCCACTGCCGAGCAGTTACAGACCGACGGCATTACTCGCGTCGGGCTATTAGGTACGCGCTTTACCATGGAGCAGGACTTTTATATCGGCCGCTTAGAAGAGCAGTTCGGTATTGAGGTCGTCGTGCCGGATCAGTCTGAGCGCGATGTCATTCATCAGATTATTTACCAGGAACTCTGCCAGGGCCGAATCGAAGATGACTCGCGGCAGCGCTATTTGTCCATCATTGATTCACTGCATGCCCAAGGCGCCCAGGCGGTGATTTTAGGCTGTACAGAAATCGCCATGCTGGTGGGCCAGTGCGATACCGCAGTCCCCCTTTATGACACCACCGCTCTGCATGCCCAAAAAGCGGTGGCGTGGGCATCAGATGATCAAGCCAACTAATGATTAAACCCAGTAATGATTAACCCCAGTAATGTTTAAACCAAGAAATAAATAAACTAGGTTATGACGCCTAAACCAACGTCAGGGTGACATTAATATTGCCACGGGTAGCGTTGGAGTAGGGGCAGACAACATGGGCTTTATCAACCAGCTGCTGGGCTACGTCTTGCTCAAGGCCGGGTAAACTGATTTTCAGCTCGACTTCGATGCCAAAGCCGGTAGGAATGGCGCCGATACCCACATGTCCATCAATTTTCGTATCCTGGGGAAGCTTTACTTTTTCCTGGCTCGCCACGTGCTTCAGCGCACCTAAAAAGCAGGCCGAGTAGCCAGCGGCAAAAAGCTGCTCGGGATTAGTGCCATCACCGCCTGCACCGCCCAGCTCTTTGGGCGTGCTGAGTTTAACATCTAACGCGCCGTCGGATGACTTGGCGTGGCCTTCTCGGCCGCCGGTAGCAGAGGCGTGGGCGCGATAAACAACGTTTTCGATAGTGGTTGTCATTCTGTATCTCCTGTCAGCGTTATTAATTATGAACCTGTGTTATTAACTTAGCGCAGCTTTATTTTGCGCGCAATATAAATGGCAAATAAATTCTGATGCTCTGCACCAAAAAGTGAAGGGCTACTGGTTCTTTTGCAGGCTATCACGCAACCGCACCAAGTCCTCTTTCAGGGTGGTCAGTGATTCAATCGACTGCTCGCTGGCATGCACCATACAGCTAGGAATATCGAACGCCAGTTCACGCAACGCTGTGCCTTTGTCAGTAAGATAAAGCTCTACCACGCGCTCGTCTTCGTGGCTGCGTTTGCGGTTCAGCAGTTGGTCGGCTTCAAGGCGCTTAAGCAGCGGCGTAAGCGAGCCAGGGTCGGTTAGTAGGCGCTTACTCATTGTGCCTACTGTGATGCCATCGTTTTGCCACAACACCAGCATGGCAAGATATTGCGGGTAAGTAAGCCCCAGCTTTTTGAGCAGAGGTTTATAAACTTTGGTCATCATCAACGAGGTTGAATAGAGCGCAAAGCAAAGCTGGTGATCGAGCTCTAATTCGCTACAAGATGGTTGCACAAGTATGGGTTCCGATCTGAAATACGTAGCCTAATGTAGCGCGGGAAGCAGTAAGTGGCTATCCCTAGACGTTGGTCGTAAGTGGGCAGTTTTGTTTTGACACGCCCCGGGTAGGTGGCTAGCCTTCGCTTACCGAATGTTACCGGTAACAAGTTGCCGGACTTAAAGTTCGCTATAAAACAGTTCGCTGCATATAACAATTCACTACAAACAATGAGTATTTGGAGATAACGCTATGACCGCTATTTGGCGCAACACCCTGACCTTCGTCGGCGCGACCACTCTGACATTGGGTATGGCTCATGCTCAGAGCCCTGAGCTCTCTGATCCGCCTGAGATCGAAGGCGAGGTAGTCGCTGATTATGGTTCGCATACTTTGCGCATGGGCATCGGCCTTGCGGAAAGCTCTCCGCAGTACCTATCCAGCCAGTACTTTGGTGAGATTCTGGAGCAGCGCACCGACGGTCGCATTAAGGTTAGCGTTTTTCCTAACAGCCAGTTGGGTGACGACGTGCAGATGCTGGAAATGCTGCAAACCGGTACGCTCGATATGACCTATCCGTCTAGCTCGGCCACCACCGGTTACGTTGAAGAGCTGGCTGCCTTTGATCTGCCGTTCTTACTGCCTAGCCGTGAAGCTGCCGTAGCCGTCATGCAGAGCGATGTTGCTCAGGATATGCTGGATGCCTTTGAAGGTACCGGTCTGAAAGCGCTCGCCTTCTCTGAGAATGGCTATCGTCAGCTCTCTAACAGCGCTCGCCCTGTGGCCAGCCCGGATGATGTTGCCGGACTTGATGTGCGCGGTTTAAGTGTACGTACCATGGAAAACCCAGTGCACCTGGCGATTTGGGAAGCCTTAGGCGCCAACCCAACGCCGATGGCCTTTGGTGAGTTGTTCTCCGCGATGGAGCAGGGCGTTGTTGATGGTCAGGAAAATCCCTGGAGCACCATCCTGACCTCTAACTTTAACGAAGTGCAGGATTACGGCACCGAAACCCGTCACGTCTATACTCCTTTTATCATGATGCTTTCCGAACGCACCTGGGAGCGTATGGCGCCTGAGTATCAAGAGCTTGTGCAGGAAGCTGCGCGTCAGTCTGCGGAGTACGAAATTCAGCTCTCTGCTGAATACGATGATTGGTCACGTGACCAGCTAGCAGAGCGTGGTATGGAAATTACCCGCCTGGACGACGAGCAGTTAGGCGCTTTCCAAGAGGCAGTTCAGCCGGTCTATGAAGAGTGGGCGCCGCGCATTGGTGAAGATCTGATCGCCGACATTCAAAAGATTGTTGAAGAGAGCAGCAACTAAACCTTACGTTTAGCGCACTACTGGGGCAGGCCATTGAGCCTGCCCGACGTGTCAGTGCCCTTGGAGCTCCTATGTCACTCTCCTCTACTCCCTCAAATTCCCCCACGCCGATTGAGGATCCATCGTTGTATCTGGATGACCCCAATCGCAAGTTGCTGGAAATCGATACCGATACCCGCCAAGGCCCGGTGATTTTTCGATGGCTGACCTTAGGCATGGAGTATCTGATCGGCGTTATTTTAGTGGCGTTGATTGTGTCCGTTTCCTGCAACGTGGTGGGGCGCGCTCTGTTCAATAATTCACTGCCCTGGGCGGATGAACTAGCGCGTATGCTATTTGTATGGCTGGTGTTTATAGGTGCTGCAGCAGCGTTTTCCCGCTACGAGCATATCGCCGTTGACGCCCTGGTGCGGCGCCTGCCACTGCGCATTGCACACATGCTATATCTGCTCCAGCACCTGATTATTACCGGCCTGATGGTGGTGATGATTTGGGGCGGCTACCAAGTGCTGTCACGTTCCAGTGGTCGTTCGGCGATTATGGACGTACCGCTGAGCTTCATCAGCCTTTCGCTGGTGCTGTGCGTTATCTTTATTGCTGTGGTATCGATTTGGCGGATGTGGGTCAGCCTGAACGTTATTCGCCACCCTGAGCGGGAGCACTAATCATGCTATGGATTTTTCTGGCTATTTTATTGGCCTCCATCGTTATTGGGCTGCCGATTGCCTTTGGTTTAGGCGTGGCGGCGTTGGTGATGGCGGTACTCTCTGATATTCCACTGTCGATCATGATCGAGCAGTCTATTCGTGGGGTGAACAGTTTTCCGTTGCTGGCGATCCCGTTCTTTATTTTAGTCGGCGAGGTGATGAGCAATGGCGGCATCGCGCGTCGCTTGATGGAACTGGCGGCTGCTTTGGTCGGCTTTATGCGCGGCGGGTTGGGACAGGTCGCAATTACCGGCTCGATGTTCTTTGGCGGTATCAGTGGTTCTGCAGTGGCCGATACGGCCGCTACCGGCGCAATGATGATTCCCTCAATGAAAGAACAGGGCTACACGGCGGCCAATGCCACCGCGATTAATACCGTCTCGTCAGTGATCGGTATCATTATTCCGCCCTCTATTCCGCTGATTCTGTACGGCATTGTTACTGAAACCTCTATTAGCCGCCTGTTTATCGCCGGTATTATCCCTGGCCTGTTGATTGGCTTTGCACTGATGGTGACCACCTATATTCTTGCTAAAAAAGATGGCGGTGGTGTGCAGCAGTTCCGCTGGGATCGCCTTTGGAAAGCTTTTAAAGCTGCCTGGCTGGCGCTGGTGCTGCCGGTGATTGTGATTGGCGGTATTATTGGCGGCGTATTTCCCGCCACCGAAGCCGCTGTGGCAGCTCTGCTCTACTCGCTGGCTATTTCGCTGGTGGTCTACCGCGAGTTCAAACTCAAAGAGCTAATCGGCATGTTGATCCGCACTGCTCGTTTGACCGGCATGGTCATGATGCTTCTGGCATTTGCAACGGTTATCGCCTGGTTCCTTACCATCAATATGGTGCCGCAAACCCTGGTTAGCCAAGTACAGGCTATTACCCAAGATCCATTTTTGTTGTTATTGATTGTGGCCTTCTTGCTGCTATTGGTCGGTTTTGTAATGGACTTAACCCCGGCAATGGTGATCATGGCACCCATGTTGGCTCCGATTGTGACCTCGGTAGGCGTCGATGCGGCTTACTTCGGTGTACTGATGGCGTTTGTATTGGGCATCGGGCTATTAACCCCGCCGGTGGGCACCTGCCTCTATGTGGGCTGTGGTGTGGGTAAAGTCTCTATGGAGTCGTTGGTCAAAGCCATGCTGCCATACTATGCGGCGCTCATCGTGGTGCTGGTAGTCCTGATTGCCTTCCCAAGTATTGTTACTTGGCTGCCTGATCTCACCGCCGTGCGCGGTAATTAATAGGAGCGCCGGACGCCCAGCCACTCGCCTGGTTAAAGGGAAGCGAACTACAAGAAAGAGCATTTGGGTGCTCCCCTTGGTTAGGGGAGGCCCTAACGCTTACACCTGGTATAAAGCAGTCACTTTTTGAAGAAAAACGCCTCTCCCTACAGGATATTGCCGAACAGATTGGCTATATCTCATATGCGTGCCGAACTTGTTCTAGACTTTGTACGAAAATTGCTTGCGCTTGCCAATACAGCGTTAAAAATCATCTCGTGTGCGAGTCCGAACTCGGCGTCACCATCAAAATGCTCATTTACACCCCCTAAACTCGAACACGAGCCCGATCCTTTTTACGTCGATTTTTACCTTCTCTAGCCTTCGCTCGCCGACTTTTTGTACGAGCCCTAGACATTGGTCGTAAGTTATCAGTTTTGTTTTGACACCCTCAGATCAGGTCGTTAGCCTTTGCATATCAAAAGTTACCGGTAACATTGATGATGTTAACGGTAGCCCCTTTACCGACTAACGCGTGTGCTCAAATGCTTTCAAATCTTATTCTCGGCGTTATTGTTCTTCTTAGTTCGATATTCTTTTATCTGCAAACGACAGATCTACCCGACCGATCAGCGCTGTTTCCTCAATATATTTTGTGGGGGTTGGCCATTGTCGGTGTGCTATTAATTTTTCAAGCGTTGCTTGAAGGGCGTAAAAAGGCGGCAAAAGAAGAGTTAGAAGCACGTCGAGAAGCGCGTGTTCAATTTAACGATATTCTGATTTTTCAAGTGATGGTGCCGGGTGGTCTGATGCTGGTGGCGTATGGATTGTTACTATCCGTTGGGTTTTACCCAGCGTCCGCTTTTTTGGTTTTCACCATATACAGCTACCATGCCTTTCGTATTGATGCAGAAAACCTAAATCGAGCCCTGTGGGTGCGCGCAGTCATTTTCGCATTTGTAATCACACTATTTATGTATCTCGTCTTTACTCTTCTGCTGGGCCTCCCAGCACCTTCAGGCGCACTCTTTTGATTAACAGTTGTAAACCCAACAACAGAAGAGCAGCGCCAGTTCATCCATGCACGCCAAATAACCAAGGTGATGACAATGAAAACTAACCTAACTTTACTACTTAGTGCACCGTTTCTGCTAGCGGCGGCGGGCACAGCCCAGGCACAGGATTACCCTACAAAAAATATTCAAATTATAGTGCCTTATAGTGCCGGAGGTGGTGGCGATACGGTTGCGCGTATTGTCGCTGACCGCTTGGGTGAAGAGCTTGGGCAACAAATTAATGTTGTTAACCGCGAGGGTGCAGGCGGTGAAATCGGCATTGACGAGATTGCCCGTAGTGATGCGGACGGTTATACCCTGGGTGTGTTTGGTTACCCAGATAACTTTGTTCTAGAACATACTCGTGATACCAGTTTTACTTTTGATAGCCTCGACTACTTGGCTGCTTTTGACGATATGCCTATGGGGATTTTTGCCTCGCCAAATAGTCAGCACAATACGCTGGAAGAGTTAGTCAGCTACGGTCAGGAGCATCCAGGCGAAATGATTATTGGTGAGTCTGGCGCCCTTGGCTTGCTTCATGCGTTGGCCTTTGCTGAACGCTCCGACATGCAAATTACCCCTATCCGGTATTCCGGTGGTGGTGAACTGATGAACGCTTTGCTAGGCAACCATATTGACTTAGCATCGACCTCCTCCATGAGCCATGATCCGATTGTTGATTCAAACGGCAAACCGATTGGCTTTGCAGCGGAAGAGCGTATGGAGATGTTTCCTGACGTGCCCACATTTAAAGAGCAAGGCCTTGATCTTGTGATGGGTGTATCACGGGTGCTGGTTGCTCCAGCAGGGTTGCCTGACGACGTTCGTGAAGCGCTTGTCGCCGCATTGGATAAGATTAGTACCAACGAAGAAATGATCACTAACTTTGAAAACTCGGCAATTCCTTACCGCTACCTAGACGATAGTGCCGTCAACGAAATGCTGGAAAAATCCAACAGCGTGTTGATGCCGGTTATCGAAAGCAATTTAGATCAAATCAACGGTAACTGATACCGACACATAACCGGGGTTTAACAGCCCCGGTTTCATTTTGCTAATACCCGAGTAGTGCCCATGGATATTTTCTCAATCCTGCTCAATTTATTTACCCCTAGCGTTTTTTTAGTGGTGTTTGCTGGTGTGCTGGTCGGCATTGTCGTCGGCGCTATTCCTGGTTTAAACGGTGCTATTGGTATTTCGCTGTTGTTACCACTGACCTTCACAATGGAGCCGCAAATCGGCCTATTGTTGCTTGGTGGTATTTACATGGGCGGTATGTACGGTGGCTCGATCACCGCTATTTTGATAAATGTGCCTGGGGATGTTGTTGCAGCGCCTGTGGCGATGGAGGGTTATCCATTAACGCAGCAGGGGCGCGCCAAAGAAGCGCTCTATTACTCTATTTTTTCCAGCATGTTCGGTGGCTTTATCGGCGTGCTGGTGTTGATTTTATTTACGCCTCCGCTAGCTCGTTTTGCGCTTCAATTCGGCCCTGCGGAAATGTTTTTTGTGTCGTTAAGCGGTTTAATCATTGTCGGTGCCCTAAGCGGCAGCATTTTAAAAGCGGCTTTAGCTGTGCTGTTAGGGTTATTTATCAGCACGGTTGGGGTGGATATGATCACCGGATCTGAACGTTTCACCTTTGATAGCCTAGGATTACGTTCGGGTATTTCCGTGGTGCCCGTTGTGCTGGGGCTGTTTTGCTTTGCTGAAATGTTCCTGAACATAGGTAAAAAGCCTAGTGAACAAGTGCAGTACCGTGATCAGAAAATTTCGCGGATGACGGTAATAAAGGATATTTTGAGCCAACGGTTTTTGGTCTGGAAATCAGGCTTGATTGGCACCGTGGTAGGGCTACTGCCTGGTGTAGGTACTACGCTTGCCGTGTTTATGTCTTATGGAGATGCCAAGCGTGCATCGCGTCGCGACATACCGTTTGAGCAAGGTAACCCTGATGGAATTATCGCTGCCGAAAGCGCCAATAATGCCACCGTAGGTAGCTCTATGGTTCCGCTTTTGGCACTTGGTGTTCCGGGTAGCCCCACTAGCGCAATTATCGCGGGAGCGTTGGTTATCCATGGCATAGTGCTGGGTCCAAGCCTATTCGTTAATCGTCCAGATGTAGCATTTACTTTTTTATATGGCATGTTACTGACAGTGGTGGCGATGACCATCATCGGTGCGATAGGAATCAAGTACTTCTCTTATATTTTAAAGATTAAAATGGAATACATCGTACCGACGGTACTGGTATTTGCCTTGTTTGGTGCCTACAGCCTGCGTAATAGCCTATTTGATGTCTTTATAGCAATTATCCTCGGGATAGCAGGCGCTATTTTCAAAAAAATGCATGTTCCGTTGGCCCCCATTATTATCGGGGTGGTACTCGGGCCGTTAATTGAGACCAACCTGGCAAGAGCAATGCGTATTGCCGGTGCCCGCAATATGCCGTTATGGGAGTATTTGCTGGCGACGCCACTATCCAAAGGTTTGGTGGCGTTGGTCGTTATCATGCTGCTGGTGGTCATTCGCATGCGCCATAAGGAAAAAATTGCTGCAAAAGAGGTTAAAAATGCATAACGTGCCCAAGCATTACAAAATTGTAGTTATGGGTGTGTCAGGTTGCGGTAAGAGCTTAATTGGCGACCAGTTGGCAAGCTATTTTGGCATTCCTTTCTATGATGCCGATGATTTTCATAGCCAAAGCAATGTCAATAAAATGGCCGAGGGTATTCCTTTGAACGATGAAGATCGCATTGGCTGGCTATCCGATTTAGCGCAACTGTTGTCACAAGAAACAGCGCTGGTACTTGGCTGTTCTGCTCTCAAACGTCGCTATCGGGAGCGTTTGCGCCGTGATGAGCCAAATGTCGTGTTTATCTATCTTGAGGGCGACTTTGCAACGATTCGCAAGCGCCTCGCAGGAAGGGAAGATCACTATTTCAAAGGTGATGATATGTTGCAAAGCCAATTTGCTCAGCTAGAGCCACCCAGCGAAGACGAAGCCGTTACTATATCAATCGATCAGCCACCAGAGATGGTTTTACAGGGCTGTCTCGATGCGCTCATTTCGTCTAACGCTTCCCCAGCTTCTTGCTAGTTGAGATAACTTGAAGAAAAAACGCCCCACCCTACAGGATATTGCCGATCATGTAGGGGCTACCAAAATGACGGTAAGCCGCTGCCTGCGCGACCCTGAAACGGTCTCAGAAGGCCTGCGCGAGCGCATCTTCTCGGTTGCCGAACAGATTGGCTATATTCCCAATCGCGCACCGGATTTGCTCTCCAGAGCGACCAGTCACTCCATAGGGGTACTGGTGCCGTCGCTCACCAACCAGGTGTTCGCCGATGTCATCCTCGGTATCGAAAAGCTGACGGAACCGGCGGGCTATCACCTGATGCTTTCTCACTATGGCTATAGCCCCGAGCTTGAAGAGCGCAGCCTGGCATCTTTGCTCTCCTATAACGTCGATGGGGTGATTCTGTCTGACCGTGACCATACCCCGCGCAGCCTGCGTATGCTGGAAACCGCCGGAATCCCGATTGTTGAGATCATGGATACCCACCGCCCGCCGCTGCAGCAGGTGGTGGGCTACGATAACGTTCAAGCCGCGTATGACATGGTGAGTGAGATGATTCGTCGTGGGCGACGTCAGGTAATTTATCTGGCGGTGCGCTTGGATGAGCGTACCCTCCAGCGTGAGCGGGGCTACCGTCATGCCATGGAAGAGCACGGATTAACGCCTGTCACGCTGCAAAGCACCCAGCGCTCGTCTTACAGCGTTGGGGCGGCACTGCTCGGGCAAGTGTTAGCCGATTATCCTCAGGCTGATGGCGTGTTCTGTACCAATGATGATGTTGCTGTTGGAGCCTACTTCGAGTGCCATCGGCGGGGCATTGATGTGCCTGGGCGTATGGCCTTGGCTGGCTTCCATGGCCACGATGTGGGGCAGGTGATGACACCTCGGCTTGCCAGCGTCGTCACTCCACGTCAGGCCATTGGAGAAGCGGCGGCGGGAGAATTGTTGGCGCGCATTCGCGGGGAGTCGCTGACCCAGAAAGTGGTTGATTTAGGCTATCGGATCGAAGCCGGTATGACGCTATAGGGCGTGTTTTCGAGTAGCCGCACGCGGCGAGAATGGCTAAAGTAGCGCTTTTACATCGTCACGAGGCCGCCGTGCAGATTACTCAACTCAATATTTATCCCGTTAAATCGCTAAAAGGCATCAGCGTTCATCACAGCGAGCTGCAGGAGCACGGGCTAGCCTGGGATCGGCGCTGGATGCTGGTAGATGCGCAACAGCGTTTTGTTACCCAGCGTCAACTACCGGCGCTTGCCACCGTTGAGGTTGCGCTGACCGATGAGCACTTGGTGCTGTCGCATCCCAACGTCGAGCCGCTGAACGTGCCGCTGGCCGAGCCCAAGGGGAATCTGCGCCTGGTCAGTGTGTGGAATGATCACTGCAAAGCCCTGCCAGAGAGCGATGAAGTCTCGCGCTGGCTGGTTGCCGCCCTGGGCGAGCAGGCCCAGGGGCTTAGCATGGTTCGCTTTGCCAACGAGTTTACCCGAGCCGTTGAAGAGGATTTTCTCGACGGCGGGTCAGCGCATACCTACTTCTCCGACGGTTATCCTTTTTTGATCACCACCACGGGCTCATTAGATGCCCTTAATCAGGCCTTGATAGCGAAGGGGCAGGCACCTATCCCCATGAACCGCTTTCGGCCTAATATCGTGGTAAAGAGCGATGAGGCATGGGCTGAAGACCGCTGGGCTACCCTCACCGAGGCGAGCGGCACTTTTCAGCTGGCGCTGCGTAAGCCCTGTAAGCGCTGCAAAATCACCACAATCGATCAGCATACGGCGGCAGTGCCTGCTCCTGCAGAGCCGCTGAAAACCTTGATTGAACTCAATACCCAACCCAACCAAAAAGGCGCCCACTTTGGTCAAAATGCTACGCTGCTTAACGGCGAAGGCAGTGTTATTCGTGTGGGGGATAGACTGGTGGCGGTGACTCGTGACGCTTGATGCGCAGTAACTTGGTGGCGATGGCCGTGCCGATCAAGGTAATCACCATCCCGGCGATAATCTGCAGGTTCAGGGTTTCGCCAAGCAACAAATAGCCCCACATTAGCGCGCTAACCGGCACCAGGAAGGTCACCGTTGAGGTGGCGGTTGCGCCCGCGCTGGCGAGTAAACCAAAGTAGAGCAGAAAAGCCAGCGTGGTGCTGAGACCGGCCAGCGCCAGGGCGTTTCCCCAGGCCAGTGGCGTGATGGGATCACTAGGCCATAGCAAGATGCCCGGAATCAGCAGCACCAGCGCCGACATGGCGCTACTGCCCGCGGCCAGTACACGCGTTGGCAGATGACTGAGGCGTGTTTTGGAGTAGTTGCTCGCAATGCCGTAGCAAAAGGTCGCCCCCAGTGCGGCCAAAATAAACCAACCGTCCCCGCCCAAGGTGAAGTCGAGCCGATTGGCAGACAGTACGTAAACACCCAGCAACGCTAAGGCGAGCCCCAAATACTGCTGACGCTGTATCGCGGTAGCGAAAAACAGCGCGCCAAGTAGCGCTGTGAAAATTGGCGTGGTGGCGTTAATCAGTGAGGTGAAGCCGGCTTCAAGTTGAGTGGTGGCGAGCGCCAGCAGTGAAAAAGGCAGTACATGATTGACCACCCCTAAAAACAGCAATGGGCCTTTATGCTGCCAGATGAGTCGCAGATAGCGCAGGCTGATCAGTAGCGGCATCAGCAGTAGCGCGCCAATCCCCATACGTACCATCACTAACGGCACTGCACCGAACTCTGGGGCGGCTACACGCATAAAGATAAACGACAGACCCCACAGTGAAGAGAGCAGTATCAAGCGCAGTGAATCAGCCGACGACATGGTGAGTCCTTAACGTCCAATAAGTAATGCGGTTAGGTAGCTAACTAGCTTACGGCTGAATAGAGGGGGATGGAAGCTATTGAGAACGCGAGGGCAGCAGAACAGTAGAAAATCAGCTACGCTGGTTAGGTGGTCGAGCGGCAACTGTCGTTAGGCCCTGTCTGACGACATGTCTATTATGCATTTTGGCACACACAAGGAGTTGTTCATGGATCGTAAAGCTAGCGCACGTTGGGAAGGTGGTCTCAAGGATGGTAAAGGCTCCGTTTCAACCGAAAGTGGCGTTTTAGATGCCAAGTACTCCTTCAGCAAGCGCTTTGAAGATGAAAAAGGTACCAACCCCGAAGAGCTGATTGGCGCGGCACACGCCAGCTGTTTCTCAATGGCGCTGTCAATGATTTTGGGTGAGAAAGGCTATACCGCTGACTCTATTGAGACCAGCGCCAAAGTGACGCTTTCCCAAAGCGACGCCGGGTTTGATATTTCGAACATTCACCTGGATGTTGTTGCTGAGATAAGTGGCGCAGACGAAGCCGCTTTCCAGGAAGCAGCGGAAACGGCTAAAGCCAATTGCCCAGTTTCCAAAGTCCTTAATGCTGATATTAGTATGACGGCTAAACTTAAAGCCTAAACTTGATCTAGGCAATGGTTTGCTTGTAGATAGTATACCTAAAGATAGATGGCTCGCGCATAGATAGTGTGCGTGAGCCATTTTATTGTTTGGATTAATGCTCGCCTTTAAGTCTATTGCTTGGTGTTTTTAATGCTTGGTATTTTTAATGCTTAGCATTAAAAAAGCCTTGGCATTTGCCAAGGCTTTTGTGTTTCTAGCTAGCACTTACTTGTCTGTAGTGCGGTTGTACTCTTCCGCTGCTTCAAGCGCATCTTCTGAAGCATTAACGGTGATGACGTAATCTTCGCCATCTTCGTCTTTGGTCAGTTCAAGTGAATCCCATTCGATAGCGACGTTTTTCTCGCCCATACCGAGGAAGCCACCAACGCCAACAACGACAGCATTAATTTGACCATCTTCGTCAATCACTAAGTCTGTGATGGTGCCGATATCTTCGTCATGTTCGATGCTGCTTTTGACTTGGTTGCCGGTTAGGGCGTCAGCATGGAAAGTGCCTGCTGGTGTTTCAGTCAGGTAGGTCGCTTCCATGGTGGTGGTAGTCTCTTCGGCATTTACCGTGCCAGCGGCAAACATAAAGGCCGGAACCATGAGAGTACCTAGAATAGCGGGTTTGATGATTTTCATTTTACTTGCTCCTTGCGATTTTATTGGGGCTTAACGACTCCGCGTAACAACCCAAATAAATCAATAGCGACGGTATCGGCTTCGTTTAAAAATAAGCGATGTCAATGCCCGTACTATTACTCCTAAATGTGTTAATTACCCTAAGTATTTATTACAGAATTTAATGCAGTATTAAATACTGTATTTAATACATTAGTGTGATTAACGCTATCTTGCGCTTCACTGCGCTAAGATAACTATCAGGTTAGACGTTTTTTTCAGAAATACAACTGTTACATTGAAACTTTTGGGTAGTGGAATCGGGTTGGGTTGATTGCCAGGCAGCTGCTTCGCTGCTGCCGTGCGACAGTCTGTCGAGTTGACCTGTCCCAATCCAGTGTTCATATTCCTAACCAAATGGCCCGCTGTTCATCGGCGTAGGTCGCATAAAAAGGAGAACCCCTGACCATGACGTCCTGCCCTTTGCAGACTATTAAACAGCTCTGTGTCAGCAGCGTTGCGCTAGGTGCATGGCTATTAGCCACGAGTGTTGCCGCTGATAACAGCGAACTGCCCAAAGGGCATTTCCTGCTGCCCGAAGAGGGCAATATGGTGGGCCAAGTGTATACCGTCACCGCGACCGAAAACGATACGCTGCTGGATATTGCCCGGGCAAACAACGTGGGCTATGAAGAAATTCGTATGGCCAATCCAGATACCAGCCTGTGGGTCCCAGGAGAAGGAACCGAGGTGACGATCCCCGGGCAGTTTATTTTGCCCGATGAAGCGCGTACCGGCATTGTTATTAACGTTGCGGAACTGCGCCTCTATTACTACCCCGAGATAGGACAGGGCGAGGCGCCGCGGGTAGAGACGTACCCCATTGGTATTGGGCGGGATGCCTATAACACCCCGTTGGGGATTACCGAAACCACCATGCGGCTTGAAAACCCGGCCTGGTATCCGCCTGAATCGATTCGCCGTGAAGCCGCCGAACGCGGCGACCCGGCGCCTGCGGTTGTTCCCCCCGGTGCCGATAACCCGCTAGGCCAGTACGCTATTTTGCTGGATATTCCCGGTTACCTGATTCATGGCACCAGCCAGCCCGATGGCATTGGTATGCGCGCTAGCCGGGGCTGTATTCGCATGCTCCCTGAAGATATCGAATCGGTGTTCTGGCGGGTGCCGGTAGGCACGCAGGTCAATATTATCGATTCGCCGATCAAAGTAGGCTGGGATGTCAGCGGTAAAGGCTATATCCAGGCGTTTACTGCCACGGATGAAAACGCCTATGGGATGGACACGCTATTAAACGTTGTCGGGCTTATTGAACAGCATGAAGGTGGTAACACGCGCAGCGCTGACTACGAGCAAGTGCGCGAAGTGCTGGAGCGGGCGAATGGGCAAATTGTCCCGCTTAGTTAGCCTGTTGGGGTTAGCCTGTTAGGGCGCTGAAAATGCTAGCGTGCTGGATCAAGCACGCCACCCAGTGAGGCATTGCGCCGAAACCAGCCCGCGATGCTAGTACGTGGGCAGCGGGTAGGTAGCACTTCGTGGGGAATGGTTTCAGATAAGAAACAGGCGAAGGTGCCCGCTTCGGGTACCACGCGTGCGACCTCTTGGCTGGGGTCGTCAGGGTGGTAAATCACCATTTCGCCGCCACCGTCGCTGGGCCAGTCGGGCGTCAGATAGCCAACGGTTGAGATGACACGGTTGGCACGACCGCGAAAGCTATCCAGATGGCGTTGATAAAAAGCGCCCGGTGGGTAGTGGGCAAAGTGCGCTTCGTACTCAAATAAGCCCAAAAACAGCGCGTGGTTAAGCGCCTGCTGCAGTTCGCTCATGGCGTCCAGGTACCGCCTCTGGGCGGCGCTTTCCCGATCAAGCCAGTGAATAGCGTCGCTGCGGATATCTTTACGCAACAGGTGCTGTTGGCCGCGGCCAATACCGGCTTCATCCAGTCCGTTATAGGCCGCTCGGTGTAGAAGCTCATTATTCAGCGCGTTGCATAGTGTCAGGTCAATAACCCCGCGCCCCACATACCAGCCCTGCTCGACCAGCGCATCGACAAGTGCGACCTGCGTCGCGGGCTGAAGCGCAGGTGACGACGTTGCAACACTGGGAGTCATTGGTTGGATCTCGATGGCGCTGAGCCGGTAGCGGCCGGGGAGGGTTTAGAGAGTCGGCTTTTACGTTCTGGATAGTGGCGCAGCGGCCCTTGAGGGCGCTGATATAAATCAATCGGCATACCGAAGCCCTCGGCCAGCAATTCCACCAGCATCATCGCCGAGAGGCCCCAAATCACATGGCCTTCTACGTGATAACTGGGCACGTAGTGGGCAACGCCATCCACAGTAATCACATCGGTGTGGGTACGGTGATCGTTCAGAAAGTGACTCAGCGGTACTTCAAAAATGGCGTCTAGCTCGCCGGGGTCGGCAATCAACGGTAAATCTGGCGGAATAATGCCTACCCAGGGGGTAACGCGAATACCATGTAGCGAAATGACATCCGACAGCCGCCCCAGGGGTTGCACCAGGCCGGGGTCGAGGGCAATCTCTTCTTCTGCCTCGCGCAGTGCCGTGGCGTAAAGGTCGACATCAAAGGACTCGCGTTTGCCGCCTGGGAACGCCACCTGGCCGCTATGGGTGTTCAAATGGCTGGCACGGCGGGTAAACAGTAAAGTAGGCGCTGGGCGCTCGACAATCGGCAACAGCACGGCGGCCTCGGGCATCACGATGTGATCCAAGCGTTGAGGAGTTAGCTGTTGCAGCTGTTTACGCAGTTTCTCTAACATGGGGCATCCAGTTACTTTGTTCTCTTTTACCCAGCAGCGGTCGTTGACGTCAAGCGCGTCGAGGCTTCTATTCACCAGCCGTTGAGAATACGCGATGAATTTTTGCAGCCAGTGTGGTGATAAAGTACGTTTTGCCGTCCCGGAAGGCGATGACCGCCCACGCTACCTGTGCGATGCCTGCGGCACGATTCACTATCAAAATCCACGCATCGTGGCCGGTACGCTACCCGTTAGCGGTAGTAAAGTGCTGCTCTGTAAGCGCGCTATTTCACCGCGCAAAGGCTACTGGACGCTGCCTGCTGGCTATATGGAAAATGCCGAATCGACTCAGCAGGCGGCCTCCAGAGAGACCCGTGAAGAGGCTTGTGCTGAGGTTGAGCTAGCCAACCTCTACACGCTAATTGACCTGCCGCATATCAATCAGGTGTATATGATTTTTCGAGCCGAATTAATCGGTGGCTTCAGTGCCGGGCCGGAGAGCCTGGAAGTCGCGCTGTTTGAAGAGCATGAAATCCCCTGGGATGAATTAGCCTTCACCACCATCGAGCGCACGCTACGTCACTTTTACGCTGACCGCGCCCTCAATGAGTTTCCGCTGCATATCAGCATGGTGACCCCCGAAGACCGCGAGCGCTATTTTGGCAGCGCGTGAGTCATTAGCATCCCGGCGGAAAAACCACTTACATATCGGCCAACTGCCACACATCATAAGCGACTTCTTCGTAGGGGTGGGCAAGTTTCAAGGCCGCGATGGCGCCGTGAATATGCGCTTCATCGCACAGCAGCTCGACTTTGAACTCTTCGACCTTTTCCAAATTGCCCACTGAACCGATATGCGGGTGGGCGCCCTCGGTTGGGCGAAACTGCCCCGTACCACGGGTTTGAAAACAGACATTCTCGTATGCACCCATACGGCCGGCACCGGCTTCAAACACCGCCTGCTTAACGCTTTCGGCATCTTCTATGGGGACAAAAAAAGCGAGCTTATACATATTGTATCTCCAAGCGGACTATCCATTGTGAAACGCTGAACTCAGGCTATGTTAGCGGATAGGCGACTACTGGTCGCGGGCTTAGCTTTGTATGATGCTGTTATGAATGTTATCTACGTCTTTTATGTGAGCCGCCCTATGGATAAATTTGAGGTAAAGCTGGATCAGGCGGCCAGAGCCGCCTGGATGTCTTACATAGGTGGAATGACCCAGGATGAGATCGCCAGCCAGTTGGGTGTTTCACGTCCTGGCGTGCAGCGTTTATTGGCGTTGGCTCGCCAGGAAGGGCTTGTAAAAGTGCATATTGATCACCCAATCTCTAACTGTATGGCGCTGGGTAGCACGCTGCGCGATTACTTTGGCTTGACCTACTGTGAGGTGGTACCCGCCGATAACCACGCCGCCGACAGTGCCGCTTCCTACTTGGCAGTCGCTGCCGCCGAGCGCATTGCCCAACTGATTGAGCGCAGCGAGCCGTTGACACTGTCGTTAGGTACCGGGCGTTCGGTGCGGGCAGCGGTAGAAGCGCTTAGTCGCGTTGAGCGGCCCCAGCATCGTTTTGTGTCGCTGGTAGGTAATGTCGCCCGGGATGGCTCGGCTAACCGTTATGATGCAGTGATGGTAATGGCGGATAAAACTGGCGGTGAGCGTTTTCTTCTGCCCGCGCCAGTGGTAGCCGAGACGCTTGCTGAAAAAGAGGCGATGCTGACCCAGCGCCTCTTTAAAGCGATTGCCGATGTGGCGCGGGAGTCAGAAGCTGCGTTTATCGGCATTGGGCGCATCGACCGCCAAGCCACGCTGTTTCAAGACCATTTTATTAGTGAAAGCGAACTGGATGAATTGCTGGGTCTGAAAGCGGTAGGGGAGTTGCTTGGCTGGCCGCTGAACCGTGACGGCGAGGTGATCGACTGTTCGATTACGCGGCGGGTCACCAGTCTTCCCCTGGAGCGCTTTGGTAAGCACCATATGGTGGCCATTGCGGGAGGACATGAAAAAGCCCCGGCGATTCTTGCCGCGCTGCGCGGTGGCTGGCTGAAAGGGTTGGTCACCGACGAAGTGGCCGCTCGGCAGATTGTTGAGGCGCTCTAGGACTTCAGAACTTAGGTGCATGCACTGCAACATGCGTTAGGGGTTATAAGTTAGCGTAAAGTCTAAGCTGATCGGCTTTGCTTTTTTTTGACTTACGTACGATCATTTGTTCGATAGATGATCAATAAGATCAAGGCGACAACAATGCTAATACAAGCCCATAGGAGTTTTTTATGCGACTCGCACGTCACTTGCCCGTCACCACGCTAGCGGCCGCCATTGCCATGTCGGGCCATGCCCAGGCGCAAACCGAAATTACCGTTGCCACGGTTAACAACAATGACATGGTCATCATGCAGAGCCTCACCGATGCATTTGAAGACGCTCACCCCGATATCACCCTGGATTGGGTGGTGCTTGAGGAGAACGTGCTACGTCAGCGTATGACCACCGATATTGCCACCGGTGGCGGCCAATTTGACGTTATGACCATCGGTACTTACGAAGTGCCTATCTGGGCGGAGCGTGGCTGGCTGTCCCCGCTGGATAACCTGCCCGACGATTACAACGAAGGCGACCTGTTAGCCTCGGTTCGTGACGGCTTAAGCTACGAGGATAGGCTACACGCGCTGCCGTTTTATGCTGAAAGCTCGATGATGTACTACCGCCAGGATTTGTTTGAGAAAGCGGGTATTGAAATGAGCGAGCAGCCCACCTGGGAAGAGGTGCGTGAGTGGGCAGGCCAGCTGCACGGCAGCGAAGAAGGCTTAGCCGGTATCTGCCTGCGTGGCAAACCAGGCTGGGGCGAAAACATGGCCTTTGTTTCCACCCTGGTGAACACCTACGGTGGTCGCTGGTTTGACGAAGAGTGGAACCCTGAACTCAACTCTGAGGAGTGGGTTAACGCTATCCAGTTTTATGTCGATTTGCTCAACGACTACGGCCCGCCAGGCGCAAGCTCCAACGGCTTTAACGAAAATTTGGCGCTCTTCTCCCGTGGTAACTGTGCGATGTGGGTGGATGCCACCTCGGCAGCGGGCAAGCTGTATGACGGCAATGAATCCGATGTGGCCGACAGCTTAGGCTTTGCCCCGGCACCGGTGGCACAAACCCCTAAAGGTTCACACTGGTTGTGGTCTTGGGCGTTAGCGATCCCAGCTTCATCAGAGAACCAGGAGGCGGCGCTTGAGTTTATTACCTGGGCTACCTCACAAGAGTACATAGAACTGGTCGGTGAAACCCAAGGTTGGACCAGCGTTCCGCCAGGCACCCGTGAGTCGACCTACGCCAATGAACAGTACACCGAAGCAGCCCCCTTTGCTGACTTCGTGCTAAAGGCTATTCAGGACGCCGACCCCACCGATTCCACCCTGAAACCTACCCCCTACGTGGGTGTTCAGTTCGTCGGCATTCCAGAGTTTCAGTCGATCGGCACCCAGGTAGGCCAAACCATTGCTGCGGCGCTTACCGGTGACACCACAGTGGAGCAGGCGCTAAACAGTGCTCAGCGTGCCACCGAACGCACCATGCAGCGGGCTGGATATCTAGACTGATGGCCGCAATGCCTGCCTTGGCTAGCCAGGCGGGCATTGCCCCCACACTGTTTCTGCAGGTATTCCCATGACTAAAACACGTGCTTCCGGCCGTACCGTCGGTGGGCTGAGAACGCTGTCACTGCAAGCGCCAGCCGTGACGCTACTGCTGCTATGGATGATTGTGCCGTTAGGCATGACGCTGTGGTTCTCCTTTCAGTATTACAACCTGTTAATGCCTGGCATGACCGGCTTTGCCGGGTTGGAAAACTATGAATACCTTCTCTCCGACCCAGCCCTTTGGGCCGCCATGGGCAACACGCTGCTGCTGGTGGGTTGGGTGTTGGCGATTACCGTGGTAGGCGGCACCCTGCTGGCGGTGCTGTTCCAACAGGAGTTCGCGGGACGCGGGATCGCCCGTGTGCTAGCGATCTCGCCGTTTTTTGTGATGCCCACTGTTAGTGCTCTGGTGTGGAAAAACATGATGATGCACCCCTCTAACGGGGTGTTAGCGTGGCTGGCTGAGTCCATCGGGCTGCCCGCCGTGGATTGGTTCTCATCGCTGCCGCTGACCTCGATTGTGATCATCGTGGCGTGGCAGTGGCTGCCTTTTGCACTACTGATTTTGCTCACCGCCATGCAGTCGCTGGATGAAGATCAGGTGGAAGCGGCACGCATGGACGGGGCAGGGCCGATAGCGATTTTCTTCTTTATCACCCTGCCGCACTTAAAGCGTGCCATCAGTGTGGTGATCATGATTGAGATGATCTTTCTGTTGACGATCTTCGCCGAGATTTTCGTGACCACATCCGGTGGGCCTGGCTTGGCGACTACCAATCTGGCTTACCTGATTTACATTCGTGCGTTGCTGGATTTTGACGTAGGCACTGCTTCCGCCGGTGGGGTGATCGCGATCATTCTCGCCAATATTGTGGCGATCTTCCTGGTCCGCATGGTGGCCAAAAACTTGGAAGACTAGACCGGCACTTGTGTCTTGGGAGTACTTCGATGACAACACTAAGTTCCAAAACGACAGCGCCACGTTCGGTGTCCGGGTGGCGGTCGGCGCAAAGCAAACGCATCTTACTGACGCTCTTGGGTTGGTCGGTGGCGTTGGTGATCTTCTTTCCGATTTTCTGGATGATCCTGACCGGCTTTAAAACCGAAACCGCAGCGATTGCCGACCCCACGCTAATTTTTTCGCCCACCCTGGAAAGCTATCAGGCGGTACACGCTCGTTCAGGATATACCCGTTTTGCACTCAACAGCGTAGCGGTGGCGTTTGGCTCGACGTTCTTCGCGCTGCTGATTGCGATTCCTTCAGCCTACGCTATGGCTTTTTTACCCACGAAGCGCACCAAAGGCACCCTGCTGTGGATGCTATCCACCAAGATGCTGCCCTCGGTGGGCGTTCTGGTACCGATTTATCTGATTTTCCGCGACGTCGGCCTGCTCGACACCCGCACCGGGCTGATCATCATCTATACCCTGATGAACCTGCCGATTGTGGTATGGATGCTCTACACCTTCTTTAAAGATATGCCTAAAGACATTCTTGAAGCGGGGCGTATGGACGGTGCCTCGACCCTCCAGGAAGTATTCTTTCTACTGCTGCCGCTGACTCTTCCAGGCATCGCTTCTACCGGCTTGCTGTCAATCATTTTAAGTTGGAACGAGGCGTTCTGGAGTCTCAACCTGACGACCTCAAAAGCCGCGCCGTTAACCGCCTATATTGCCTCATTCTCAAGTCCTGAAGGGCTGTTCTGGGCCAAGCTATCCGCTGCTTCCACCATGGCGATTGCGCCAATTTTGATACTCGGTTGGATGACCCAAAAACAAATGGTACGTGGCCTGACCTTTGGTGCCGTCAAGTAAAGGATTTTCCTCATGGCAACACTACAACTGCACAATATTACCAAGCGTTTCGGCGACACCGAGGTGATCAAAGGCATCGACCTTGAGGTCAATGACCGCGAATTTGTGGTTTTCGTTGGCCCTTCCGGCTGCGGTAAATCGACCCTGATGCGCATGATCGCCGGGCTGGAAAGCGCGACTGACGGCGATATTTTAATCGACGGCCAGCGTATCAATGACGTCGGCCCAGCAGACCGCGGTCTCGCCATGGTGTTCCAGAGCTACGCGCTTTACCCGCATATGACGGTCGAGGGCAACATGGGCTTCAGCATGCGCCTGGCCGGTGTGCCCAAGGAAGAGCGGCGCGCCAAGGTGCTGGAGGCGGCCAAAATTCTGCAGCTAGAGCCGCTGTTAGACCGCAAGCCCAAAGCGCTCTCGGGCGGTCAGCGCCAACGGGTGGCGATAGGCCGTGCGATTGTACGTAACCCCAGCATCTTTCTGTTCGACGAGCCGCTCTCCAACCTGGATGCCGCGCTACGTGTGCAGATGCGCATCGAGCTGGCGCGCCTGCACGATGAGCTGGACGCCACCATGATCTACGTCACCCACGACCAGATCGAAGCGATGACCATGGCGGATAAAATCGTCGTGCTCCACGACGGCGTGGTCGAACAAGTGGGCTCGCCCATGGCGCTCTACCATCATCCGCGAAATCGCTTTGTAGCGGGTTTTATTGGCTCTCCGAAAATGAATTTTCTACCGGTGACGCTGACCCGTGTGACACCTGAAGGAGTTGTTATTCGGATGCCCGGCGGCGGTGAACGTAGCGTACTGGTCGACGGCCAGCAGTTGGAAGCCAACGCATCTCTTGAGTTGGGTGTGCGCCCTGAACACTTAGTGCTTGAAGAGCAGGGCCCGCTGAGCGGCGAGATCAAAGTGCTTGAACGCCTTGGCGGTCAAACCTCGCTCTACGTTCAAATGGACGATGAACTGATTACGATTATGGCCGATGGCGACGTGGCCTATCGGGTCAACGATACCGTGCGTTTCGGCTTTGCCCCCGAGCGCGCTCACCTGTTTGACGCAGGCGGGCAGGCCCTTTCTAGCCTACAGCAGCATCCGCTAGCGGGGCTAACCCGCCACGATAACCGCGCCCCCGGCTCGTCTTCTGAGGAGCCTGCATGAGGACGCTGATCTTTGACTGTGATGGCGTGCTGGTCGACAGCGAGGCCCTTGCTGAAGGCACGCTGGTGGAGTACCTCTCCCGCTGGCTGCCTGATCTCAATATCGACCAGGAACTTGGCCAAGCCCTGGGTATGACCACGGCGGCTATTCTCGCTCATCTCGAAGCGTTAAGCGCTCACACGCTGCCATTGGATGCCACCGAACAGGTGGATACTGCCATTGAGGCGCGACTAGCACGGGAGCTTAAAGCCATTGAGGGGGCCGATAAGGCGATTCGCAACATTGCCCTGGAAAAGGCGGTGGTTTCCAACAGCCGTCGCAGCCGCGTGTTGGCATCCTTGGCGAGCACGCGCCTGGCCGATGCATTGGGCGAGGTACCCATCTTTACCGCTGAGCAAGTAGCCAACCCCAAGCCCGACCCCGCGCTCTATCGTTTGGCAGTCTCACAGTTAGGTCAGGTGCCGCAGGACTGTTTGGTAGTGGAAGACAGCGTGGCCGGAGTAACCGCCGCCCATGCCGCAGGGATGTGTGTCATTGGTTTTGTCGGCGCCAGCCATGTGGATGCCGATCAATCGGCGCGCCTTACTCAAGCAGGCGCCTGGCGCATTTTAGAACATATGCACGGCCTTGAAGCTTTGATAGATGAGTGGCAAGCCGAAGGCCACTCGGCTAATTGATCAAGGCTTCGCAGAGTAAACCGGAGAGAACGATGAAACTAAACAACAAAATCGCGGTGATTACCGGTGGTGCTCGGGGCATCGGCTTGGCCATTGCCCAGCGCTATTTAAGCGAAGGTGCCAGCGTGGTGGTGGCAGATATCGATGGTGCAGCCATTGAAGCTGCCGTGGTAATTCTGGGCCAGCAGGCCCCCGCTGAAAAAGTCATGGGCATTGAGCTGAACGTCTGCCATCAAGCCTCGATTGACGCCATGGTGGACGCGGTAACCCGCCGTTTTGGCAGCATCGATATTTTGGTCAATAACGCTGCGATTTTCGATATGGCGCCAGTTTTTGAGGTGACCGAGGAAAGCTATGATAAGCAGTTTGCGGTTAATACCAAGGGCATGTTTTTTACCCTGCAGGCGGTTGCCCGTTCGATGGTGGACCACAGGCAAGGCGGCAAAATTATCAATATGGCCTCCCAGGCAGGTCGCCGCGGTGAAGCCCTGGTAAGCGTTTACTGCGCCAGCAAAGCCGCGGTGATCAGCCTAACCCAATCCAGCGGGTTGGATCTAATCAAACACGGAATCAACGTCAACGGCATCGCCCCAGGCGTGGTGGATACGCCGATGTGGGAAGAGGTTGATGCGCTGTTTGCTCGTTTTGAAAACCGCCCGCTCGGCGAGAAGAAGCGCCTAGTGGGCGAGGCAGTTCCGTTTGGGCGTATGGGGCTTCCCGAAGATCACACTGGCGCGGCGGTGTTTTTGGCCAGCCACGACAGTGATTACGTGGTCGCCCAGACACTCAATGTCGATGGCGGAAACTGGATGAGTTGAGGGTTAAGCCACGACTCGAATACCGATTCTGTTTACCTGCCTGCCAATATACCCATAGCGCCAAGTAGGCCTTGTCCGGAGAGCACCAATGACCCAACTCAATAACCACAACTTGGGCAATCTAAGCGCCGATGTTGGCGTACCTAGCTATGACCGCAAGACGCTCACACCCGGCATTGTGCATATTGGGGTAGGCGGCTTTCACCGCGCTCACCAGGCGATGTACCTGGATACGCTGATGAACCAGGGCGAAGCGCTGGATTGGGGGATTGTAGGTGTAGGCGTGATGCCCGGCGACAAACGCATGCAACAGGCGCTGGCAGCGCAGGATTACCTCTATACCCTGGTGGTGAAACACCCTGATGGTCAGTATGAGCCGCGGGTCATTGGCAGTATGGTGAATTACCTGTTTGCACCGGAAGAGACCGAGGCAGTGATCGAGCAGATGGCCGATCCAGAGATTCGCATTGTGTCGCTGACAGTGACCGAGGGCGGCTACAATTTTCACCCGGTGAGCGGCGAGTTCGACCTCGATAACCCCCAGGTGCGCGCCGACCTTGCCAATCCTACCCAGCCCTCCACCAGCTTTGGACTCGTGGTGGAAGCGCTCGCCCGCCGCCGTACGCGAGGTATTGCGCCGTTCACCGTGATGTCCTGCGACAATATTCAAGGTAATGGCGATGTGGCCAAACGTATGTTTGGCGCCTATGCCCAGGCGCGGGATGCGGAGTTAGGCGCCTGGGTTGCCAGCGAGGTGGCGTTTCCCAACGCCATGGTGGATCGTATTACTCCGGTGACGTCGCCCACCGATATTGATGAACTGAGTCAGCGCTTTGGATTAGAGGACGTCTGGCCGGTAGTCTGTGAACCCTTCACCCAGTGGGTGTTGGAAGATCACTTTCCCCTTGGGCGTCCGGCGTTTGATAAAGTGGGTGTCCAAGTGGTGGAGGATGTCGAACCCTACGAACTGATGAAGCTGCGGTTGCTCAACGCCAGCCACCAGGCGCTAACCTATTTTGGCTATTTAGCCGGATACCGCTACGCCCATGAGGTGTGCCAAGATCCTCTATTCGTTGATTTTTTACTGGGCTATATGCGCGAAGAGGGCACGCCGACCCTGGCGCCAGTACCGGGGGTTGATTTGGAAACCTACCGCTTAACGCTGATTGAGCGCTTCGCCAACCCGCAAATCAAAGATACCCTGGCAAGGCTCTGCGCCGAGAGCTCTGACCGTATTCCTAAGTGGCTAGTACCGGTGATTCGCCAGCAGTTGTCCCAAGGTGGCGAGATAGAGCGCAGCGCCGCGGTGGTGGCCAGCTGGGCGCGCTACGCTGAAGGAGTAGACGAGCAAGGCGAGCCCATTGAAATTGTCGATCGCTTGAAAGCGCCGCTCATGGCGATAGCCGCCGAGAACCGCCAGCGGCCAACGGCCTTTATCGAAAACCGCGAGCTGTTTGGCGACTTAATCGACAGCACCCGTTTTGTTGAAGCCTATTTAGCGGCCCTAAGTTCCCTGCACGAACGTGGCGCACGCGCTACGCTAGAGGGTCTGGCGTCATCAAAAGGAACACTGTGATGTATATCGGGGTAGATTGCGGTACCCAGAGTACCAAGGTAGTGGTGGTAGACGTTGAGCGGGGTAAGATTCTGGCTGAAGCAAGCCGCCCCCATCACCTGGAAGAGGGTGAAAATGGTCGCCGCGAACAGGCGCCCGCCGAGTGGTTAGCCGCCCTAAAAGAGGCTTTTTTTGCTGCATTGGACAAAGCCGGTGTCTCGGCGAGCCAAGTTCGCGGCATCGGAGTCTCTGGCCAGCAGCACGGTATGGTCGCCCTCGATGGCGAAGGTGTACCGGTCTATCCTGCCAAACTGTGGTGCGATACCGAGACCAGCGCCCAGAACGCTGATTTAGTTGCCCGCCTGGGTGGCGAGGCAGGCTGTTTAGAAAAGCTGGGGCTGGTGCTGCAAACCGGCTATACCGCGTCTAAAGTCGCTTGGCTGCGGGAGCGGCAGCCGGATGCGTATCGACGCATCGAGAGCCTACTGCTGCCTCACGACTACCTTAATTTCTGGCTCACCGGCGAACGCGTCACCGAGGCGGGCGATGCCTCCGGCACTGGCTACTTCGATACCCGTAAGCGCTGCTGGCAGCTGGATGTTTTTGCAGAGATAGCCCCAGAACTAGACCCCAAGCGGGTACTCCCTCGCGTGCTGGAAGCCCAGGAGTCGGTCGGTGTTGTGCGCCCGGCGGTGGCCCGCGAACTTGGGCTGGGCGAACAGGTTGTCGTCTCCTCCGGCGGCGGCGACAATATGTTGGGTGCCATTGGTACCGGCAATATTACCCCAGGGCTAATCACGCTGAGTTTAGGCACTTCAGGCACCGTGTGCGCTTACTCGGCTGCCCCTATTGAGTGCGATAACGCCATGGTTGCCAATTTCTGCTCCAGCACCGGCGGCTGGCTGCCATTGATCTGCACGATGAATGTCACTTCAGCCACTACGCGGGTACGCGAGCTGTTTGGCCTAGACTTGGCGGCGTTTGGCGAGAAGGTAGCCAGCGCGCCAATAGGCGCCGAAGGCGTGACCGTATTGCCGTTTTTCAACGGCGAGCGAGTGCCGATGCTACCCGACGCCGCAGCGGACTTCCTTGGCCTGACCAGTCTGAATACCACCCAGGCTAATGTGTGTCGGGCCGTGGTGGAAGGGGCCACTTTCGGGCTACGCTATGGGCTGGAACTGTTGGGTGATTTAACCGCCGGGGCCAGCCAGATTCGTTTGATCGGTGGCGGCGCTAACAGCCCCGTATGGCGGCAGATGGTAGCGGACATTACCGGTACCCAGGTGATTTGCCCAGAGATTACCGATGCGGCCGCGCTTGGCGCGGCAATACAGGCGGCTTGGTGTGACCAGCGTTCAGAGGGCGTCACTCTGGAGGCTCTGTGTGAGCGGCTCGTCCATTTGGATGCCAAGTCGTTGGCCGACCCACAACCAGAAAGTGTGGCCGCCTACCAACCCATTTATGCGCGTTATTGCGCAGCACTTGAACAACGTCATGGCGGCGTGAAGTGATTATTAAGCATTAATCGAATACCAAGGAGATTTTATGACCAGCCAGCTGCAACAGTTAAAGCAACATTCGCTTGTCGTCGCCGACACCGGTGATCTTGACGCTATTCGTCGTTATCAGCCTCAGGATGCCACCACCAATCCTTCGCTCATTCTCAAAGCGTTTGGTTTGGCCGGTTACCAAGGACTGATTGAGGAAGAGCTGAGCAGCGTCAAAGCCTCTGGTGGCAGCCGTGAAGAGCAAGTCAAGCATGCCGTTGACCGCCTTTCGGTGGCGATGGGCAGTGAGATTTCCGCCGTGGTGCCGGGCCGTGTCTCCACCGAAGTGGCTGCCCGTTTGTCGTTTGATACTCAGGCTAGCATTGCCAAGGCCCATGAGTTAATCGAGCTGTACGACGCCCGCGGCGTGTCACGTGACCGTGTGCTGATTAAGCTGGCCTCCACCTGGGAAGGCATTCGTGCCGCTGAGGTGCTTGAGCGTGAGGGCATTCAGTGCAACCTGACGCTACTGTTCAGCGATGCCCAAGCCCAGGCCTGCTTTGATGCCGGAGTGTTTCTGATCTCTCCCTTTGTCGGCCGTGTGACCGATTGGTATAAAAAAGAGACCGGCAACGACTACACGCCGGAAAACGATCCGGGCGTTCAGTTTGTTCAAGGCGTTTGTGAGCGTGCCAACCAAGGTGGCTACGACACTGTGGTTATGGGCGCCAGTTTCCGTAATACCGGGCAGGTACTTGCCCTGGCAGGCTGCCCACGGCTGACCATTTCGCCTGCCTTGCTGGAAGAACTGGATGCCACCGAAGGTAGCGTTGCTGCGCAAATCAAAGCGGGCGAAGGGAGTGGCAAACCTACTGAGCCGCTTAGCGAAGCCGCCTTCCGCTGGGGCCACAATCAAGACGCCATGGCCAACGACAAGCTGGCCGATGGCATCCGCCGCTTCCACGACGACCAGCTTGAGTTAGAGAGCCTGATCGATAAGCGGTTAGGCTGAAATTTGAGCGAATCCATGGCTGAAGCGCGTCGGGGTTAGGGTTCGCCCTACCCCCGACGCTGTGATGCATTTAGGTACAGGGAGAAAGTCTCATGGATGCCACCCTGAGCCAACTGTTGGAATCTATCGACTTAACCCCCGCTGGCGATTTGCAGTCGCTCAGTGGGGGTGACATTGCTGCCGTTTATCGCTTGGAGACCCAACAGGGGCAGGTGGTGATTAAGCACGACGATGCGGCGCGGCTGCGCGGTGAAGCCGAGGGGCTACAGGCTTTGCGCAGCGCCTGCGAAAAGCTTGCGGTGCCGGAAGTGCTAGGTTTATCGGAGGGTTGGCTGGTCATTGAGTCACTGGACACAGTGCCCTGTGGGCCGCAGAGCTCTGCAGCGCTTGGTGAAGGGCTGCGCGGCTTGCACGGTGTGATTGGCGATGCCCACGGCTGGCATCAGGATAATGCCTCTGGGCGCACGCCCCAGCCCAATGCACCGCTCAGTGACGGGCGGGCCTTCCAGCGCGAGCGGCGTTTATTTCCTCTATGTGAAGCGTGTTACCAGCAAGGGCTGTTAGATAGCGAACTGCGAGGGCGTATCGAGCGCTTAGCCCAGGATTTAGAACACTGGTTGCCGGATGCACCGCCCAGCTTGCTGCATGGTGATTGTTGGTCCGGGAATGTGCTCTTCACGACAAAGGGGCCAGCGATTATCGATCCAGCGGTGTATCGCCACTACCCGGAAGTAGACCTGGCGATGCTGACGCTATTTGGTTCGCCGGGACAGGCATTTTTTGACGCCTACTGGAACGGCGACGCCCCGACCGATTGGCCGAGGCGTGAAGCCCTGTTTCAGCTTTACCCACTTTTGAATCATCTGCTGCTATTCGGTGCCGGTTATCGTTCGGCAGTTGAACGCAGTGTGGCGAGGCTTGAGTCCTTCACCTGAGTCCTAACAGGGCTTACGTTTTACCAGGATTTATAAGGCAAAAATTTGCCATTCAAGGTTAATAGTACCCGGTCGCCTTTGGGGTCTTCGATTTTTTCGACTTCCATGCTGAAATCGATGGCGCTCATAATGCCGTCGCCAAACTTCTCCTGTACCACGTCTTTCAAAGTCTCTCCGTAAACGCCGACGACTTCGTACAAGCGGTAAATGAATGGGTCTTGGGGGATTGCTTCATCCCAGGCCTTGGTGGGGAAGGCCACCAAGGCTTCGGCGACATCGCTCTCTACGCCGAGGGTGTCGCAAAGCTTATCGGCAATGTCTTGGCTGGCGCTGTTCATGCCGTAGCAGGCGGAGGCCACCCATACCGGCGACATGCCCACCGCGTTGCCGATATCATCCCAGCTCATTTTTTTACGTGCTTTGGCGGCGAGCAGGGTATAACGCATTTCGAGCTTATCCATGATGGTTCTCCTTTAGAGTGGATGGGCGAGAGACGCCCTTTTTTCGACTACTAGATTTGGTTCAAGAAAAGACTTTTTTGGGCTGAGTACGGACGTGGGTGGTGTAGAGAACCAAACCAACCAGGGTCAGGCCGCCTACCAGATTACCCAGTACTGTGGGGATTTCGTTCCACATAATGTATTGGTACAGAGTGAAGTCAGCGCCCATCATGAGGCCAATCGGGAACAAGAACATGTTGACCACGGAGTGCTCAAAACCGAGATAGAAGAAGACAATAATCGGCATCCACATGGCCATGATTTTGCCGGAAACCGTTGTGGAGATGGCGGCGCCCACCACGCCCATGGATACCATCCAGTTACAGAACATGCCCCGCAGAAAAAGCACGATCCAACCGGCAAGTCCCGCCTCCTGGTAACCCACTGTGCGGCTTTCACCGACGGTCATCATCGTTTGGCCGACAGCGTTGATCTCTTCAGTGCCGCCCATGGTGAAGTTCAGGTAGCCGAAGGTTGCAATAAACAGGGCGCCCCCGAGATTACCGAGCCCCACCAGCGCCCAGCACTTGAGCATTCGGGGTAGTGTGACGCCAGGCCGCTTGTCGAGCCATGCAAGAGGCACCAGCGTGAAAACCCCGGTGAGCAGGTCATATCCCATCAGATAAAGCATCACAAAGCCGACCGGAAAGAGCAGCGCCCCGATCAGAAAGTTGCCTGTTTGGGTCGCGATAGTGATGGCAAAAATAACCGCCAACGCAAGGGTCGCCCCCGCCATAAAGGAACGGATAAGCGTATCCCGGGTGCCCATATAGACTTTGGACTCACCCTGGTCCACCAGCTTGGTGACAAATTCACTGGGCATTAGATAAGACATAAGTATGTCTCCTGTGTCATTTCGGTTAATTAACGCCTAACCCAAGAGTTTTAGTGTTTCCTGCTAAGAGCAATAAATAGGAGCAATAGAACCGATGGCTGCGCCGTCCTGGTGCAAAAGAGATTAAGCGTGTGGCGCTATCGCACTATCCACCTAACCTTTGCTATTTGCGTGCCAACCCGCGCGTAATGTTTTTAATTATCTGTTTTTAATGGATTAATTAATTTATTCGAAGATGTTTTGAGGTGCTCACCGTGTTACGGAAAATCGTAATTAACGATATTTCGTTGTTTTATTTACGAAATGCCGTAAGTGGCGCGGGAATTGAATGGTTAAGGAGAGAACACCTTGAGCCATGAGGTATGCCAATGGATGAGCAAGAACGCACTCACACCGCAGCCTTGATGGGCGGCTTCTCACCCCTGGCGATGATCGTGGTCGACCCTTTTGCCGATCAGCTACTGGGTGCTAACCCTGCCGCCTGCGAGATGCTCAATATTGATGAAGCACTCCCTCTAAAGGCGCCTTTTAGTCATCGTTTGAGTGCTTCACTGCCGCTATGGGTCAGCTTTACCGATGAGGCGTTGGACCAAAAAACCGCCTGGACGGATGACTTGGTGATACTCGATATGCTGCGCCAGCCCTACCGGGTGGAGGTTTATGCCCAGTGCATCGACGATACTGAACAGCTGCTATTAACGCTGATTGATCGTAATAAAGCCGAACAGCGGCGGGCAAAAGCAGAGCTGGGCCGCCAGCACCGCCAGGGTGAAGTGGGCTGGCAGCGAGTCGAACAGGTATTTGAGCGCATTGAGAAGCAGAACCAGCTGATTCTTAGCGCGGCCGGTGAGGGCATTTATGGTCTGGATGCCGAGGGTAAAACCACCTTTGTTAACCCCGCCGCTGAGCGCATTCTGGGCTGGAGTACCGAGGATATGGTGGGCCACGACGCACACCTCATGTTCCACCATACTCACGCTGACGGCAGCCATTTTCCAGTGCAGCAGTGCCCTATTCACGCCTCGTTTAGCGACGGCCAGGTGCATCATGTCGATAACGAAGTCTTCTGGCATAAAAATGGCGAGGCGATTCCTGTTGAGTACACCAGCACCCCCATTTTTGAAATGGGTCGTTTGGTTGGGGCAGTGGTGCTATTTCGCGATATTCGCGAGCGCAAGCGCGCTGAGCAGCAGTTGCGTGATGCCCTTGCAGAGGTGGAGTCACTCAAGCAGCGTCTGGAGCTGGAGAATGAGTACCTTCAAGAAGAGATAAAAGCGGAGCTTAACCATCGCGATATTGTCGGCAATAGCCCGGCGGTGGCAAAACTGATCCAACAGATTGAGCTGGTTGCACCGACTAGCGCCAACGTGCTGATCAGCGGCGAGTCGGGTACCGGCAAAGAGCTGATTGCCCGCGCCATTCATGCCGGTAACTCGCGCAGTGATCGACCGCTGATCCGGGTGAACTGTGCGGCTATTCCCCGAGACCTTTTTGAGAGCGAGTTTTTTGGCCATGTCAAAGGCGCCTTTACCGGCGCGGTACAGGATCGTCCAGGGCGCTTCGAGCTTGCTCACGGCGGCACGCTATTTTTGGATGAAGTCGGTGAAATTCCCCTGGAGTTGCAGAGTAAGTTGCTGCGGGTATTGCAGGATCAGCAGTTTGAGCGGGTGGGCGATAACCGTACCCGCGAGGTAGATGTTCGGGTGATTGCTGCTACTAACCGCGAACTGCGTGACATGATCGACGAGGGGCACTTTCGTGAGGATCTCTATTTCCGGCTCAACGTGTTCCCGATTGATTCGGTACCGTTGCGCAAACGAATAGAAGACGTACCGCTGTTGGCGCGTCACTTTCTACAGCGTGCCTGCCTGAAATTTAATAAGCCGGGAGTGCGCATTCCCCCCGCCCAATTGGAAATTCTTCAGCGCTACCCATGGCCGGGGAACATACGAGAACTGGAGAACATCATTGAGCGCCAAGTGATCGTGACCCAGGATCGGCGCTTGATGTTTGATGACCTGCTGTTGGGTGAGCCTCCGCGTACGATAGGTCGTACTCGTCCGGCGCCCGTGTCAGCCCAGGCCAGCGTGGAGAAAAGTGAAACACCGCTGATGACCGAACATGCGCTGGGCCAGCGCCAGCGGGAGAGCACGATTGCCGCTCTGGAGCGGGCGGGAGGTAAAGTTTCAGGAGCAGGAGGTGCGGCGGAGCTGCTTGGCATCAAGCCCACTACGCTTGCCTCGCGTCTGAATAAATGGGGCATCGATACGCGGGAGTTTCGCAAAAGAAAGTTCGATTTATCGCCAACCTATCATGCTTTGGACTAAGGTAAGCTGGAAGCGACTTGACAATAGGTTGTACACACAATTTTAGATTGTTCAAGGCTAGCATACATACATGAATGTAACTATAATGCCCATCTTTCTGAATGGTTTAATGCGCTAATTAATTTAGCACCTGCGCCATCCTGACGCTGATACCTAGAGGCAATCCCATGCGACTGGCACACTGGGCAGTCAATGCCCCTTTACGACCCCTAATGTTAGCGGTATTCGCCGCTTCCTTTGTTTTGCCTGCTCAAGCTGCCGACCTCATCACGATTACCCGTGATGCGTTGGACAATAACGCTGAGCTCGCCTCTGCGCGTTCAGAGTATTTGGGCGTTGAAGCTGGCAGAGATATTGCTCGAGGTGGTTTGCTCCCCCAAATCAACGCGTCGGGCACCGTGGCGCATAATGAACAGTATGAAAGTCAGGGTTCAACCCGGGCGGGAGCAAATGCTGGCCAGGATGCGGGTGCCGGTGATGACCGTTACAACACCGTATCGCTCTCCTTGGAAGCCACCCAGGCGCTTTATGATGAAGTGACCCGCCGACAAGTCACCCAGGCCGAGCGCCAGATTGACCAGCAGGTATATCTACTAGCGGCTACCGAGCAGCAGTTGCTAATTGATGTGGCCAGCGCCTATTTCGACATTCTGCGTGCTTACGAAGTCCTAGAAGCGCGTTTTGCTCAAGAGCGGGCCATTGGTCGTCAGCTTGAGCAGGCGGGCGAGCAGTTTGAGGTGGGTTTGATTGCGATTACCGAAGTCGAAGAGGCTCGCGCTACCTTTGACCAGTCGCGTGCTGACCGGATTGCCGCTGAGAGCAATCTACAGGTGGCTTTTGAGGCCCTAGAGCAGTTGACCGGCCAGCGCTATGCCAGCATCGAAGCGCTGGGTGACAGCATGCCGGTTGCCCTCCCCGAGCCAAGCAGCCGCGACTACTGGGTAGAGCAAGCCCTTGAGCTTAATCCGCAAGTATTGGCCCAGCAGGCGGGCATTGAGGTTTCCCGTAGCGGCGTAGACATTGCTCGCGCGGGTCGTTTGCCTACCCTGCAAGCCTTTGGTAAATATCAATATGGCGACAGTGATATTGATAACACCACCGGGAATGATTCCTCTAGCCAGGTGGGTATAAGCGCCAATTTACCGATCTATACCGGCGGCAGTACCAGCGCCAGCATCCGCCAAGGGACTTATCAACTGGAAAGCAGCCAGTATAATTTCGAGTCTCAGCGTCGCTCGTCAATTCAGCAGGTACGCTCGCTGTATACCCAAGTCAGCAACGATGTGGAAACCGTCGAGGCTCGGGAGCAAGCCATCGTGTCTAACCGAAGTGCGTTGGAAGCCACCCGAGCTGGTTACGAGGTCGGCACCCGCAATATTGTCGATGTTTTGAACGCTGAGCAGAATTTGTATAACGCTATCGCCAACTACGCCGAGGCTCGCTACGACTATGTGGTGAATCTGCTCTCGCTGCGTCAGCAGGCCGGTCGCCTGGATGTAGACGCCATTGAGGAAGTCAATGCGTGGTTAACCGGTGATGAGGTGAACTTTACCTTGCCCGAAACCAGCGGCAATGACCGCTATGAACCCGCGCTCAACATCGGTGCGCCGCCCCAGCCTGGCACGTAATTGCCCGTCGGTTGGAAATGATCCAGGTGCGCATGTGTGCTATCGGTCACCTTAAAAAATATATGGGAACTCAACGTATGATGAAAATGATTCACTCACACCGAGCGAGTCTGGTGACGCTGTTAGCCGCGCTGGCACTCGCGGCCTGTGGTCAAGAGCAAACAGAGGCGCCCCAACAAGGTGCCCAGCAAGAATCACCGGCCCACAAAGTCGAAGTGGCGGAAATGGTCCGTCAGGATATCCCGCTAAATAAATCGTACCCTTCGTTGCTGCGCAGTGATGATGAAGTCACCTTGGTTGCCCGTGTAAACGGTTTTCTGGAGGAGCGCCACTTCGAACCCGGCCAGTTGGTGGAGGAGGGCGATAGCCTTTATACCATCGAGCCAGATCTTTACCAGGCAACTGTTAATCAGCGTGAAGCTGACCTGCAAAGCGCCCGTGCTGAACTTTCTCGCGCCCAACGCGATGCCCAGCGTTTCGAACAGCTGCTAAGCCAAAACTCGGTCAGTCGTCAGCAGTATGACCAGGCGTTGGCCGACCAACGGGTCGCCCAGGCGAGCGTTGCGCAAGCAGAGGCTGCCTTAACCAGCGCCAATCTGGATCTAGGCTATTCCCAGGTGACTGCCCCTGTCTCGGGCATGATCGGGTTGAGCCAAATTAACGTAGGTAATCTGGTTACCTCCGGAACGGAACTGGCCACGATCACCCCGCTGGATCCGCTTGAAGTGCGTTTCCAGTTGCCCCAGCGTGATGCTTTTGAGCTACGTCGCCAATTGAGTGACGGCGGTGATACCTCGGATATTCGTGCGCGGTTGAGCATCCCAGGCGTAAGTGGCGGCAGCGATTCTGAACTGGAAGGGCATTTAGACTTCCTGGGCTCGCGGGTCGATAGCGGCACCAGCACCGTACAAGCGTCAGCCACCTTTGAAAATCCCGACACAAGCATACTGCCTGGGCAATTTGTGCGTGTGCGTATTGAGGGCCTAAAGCGCTTTGACGTAATAGCAGTGCCTGAGATCGCGGTGACGCAAGGATTGATGGGCCCGCAAGTGTTTGTCCTGGATGAAGATAACAAAGCCCGCGAAAGGACTGTTTCCTTAGGCGAAGTTGCTGGCCCTTGGCAGTTGATTCGTGAAGGCATTGAGCCAGGCGATCGGGTAATTGTCGGCGACCCGGCGGGTTTGCAACCGGGCATGGTGATTGATCCCCAGCCGTTTAGTGGCGATGCGGAGGCAGTGGTCGAAGAGGCCGAGCAAGAAGAAGCGCAAGAGCAGGCAGAAGCGGCGCAACAGATGGAAGAGGGGGCTACCGATAGCCAGCCCGCTGAAGGGGAAGAGGGTGCGCAATAATGAATTTCTCTAACTTCTTCATCAGCCGCCCGATATTTGCCACAGTACTGGCGATTATCGTGACGCTGGTGGGCGTGATGTCGATGCGCATTCTGCCCATTGAGCAGTACCCCAGCGTGGTGCCGCCCACGGTCTCGGTTCAGGCGCAGTTCCCTGGTGCGGATGCGGAAACCGTGGCGCAAACAGTGGCAGCACCCATCGCAGAAGCCATTAACGGCGTTGAGGACATGCTCTATATGACCTCAAACAGCGCTGATAATGGCACTATGAGCCTGAGTGTGGCGTTTAACATCGGCACGGATGGTGACATTAACACCATCAATGTTAACAACCGGGTTCAGGGGGCGCTTTCGCAGTTACCTGAAGCCGTGCAGTCACAAGGTGTCACCGTTGAGCTGCGCTCGGATTCTATTTTGATGTTTATAGCGTTGACCTCGCCTAGTGGCGACTACGACAACATCTATATGCAGAACTACGCCACGCTGAACGTGCTCGACGAACTGCGTCAGGTGCCGGGGGTGGGTAACGCCGCAGTGCTAGGTGGCGGGGAGTTCGCCATGCGAGTCTGGATGGATCCGGACAAGTTGGCCCAGTACGACCTGACGCCCAGTGAAGTGGCCAGCGCGATTAGGGCGCAAAATACGGAAGTGCCTGCAGGCAATTTGGCATCGACGCCGCAAAGTGAGCCGCGCGCGTACACTTATACGATTACCGCAGGCGGCCGTCTTAATGATGTCGACGATTTCCGTAATATTTACCTACGTACCAATAGCGATGGTTCTTCATTGCGCTTGGAAGATGTAGCGCGGATTGAGCTTGGGGCCTCTTTCTACGGCGTTGACGCACGTTTGAACGGCTCCACCATGACGCCGATTATTATCAACCAGCAGCCCGGTGCCAACGCGCTGGCTACGGCTGAAGGCGTGCGAGCCACCATGGACGAGCTGGCCGAGAGGTTTCCGCCTGGGCTTGAATATGTTGCTCCTTACGACACTACGTTGTTTATAGATGCATCGGTTGAGACGGTTCTACACACCTTTGTTGAAGCCTTCCTGATCGTTATCGTCATTTTGTTTATTTTCCTGCAGAACTGGCGTTTCACCGTGATTGCCATGTCGGTGGTGCCGGTCGCAGTGGTGGGCACTTTTGCCGGTTTCTACATGTTTGGCTTTTCGATTAACCTGTTAACGCTATTTGCGCTGGTGCTATCGATAGGCATCGTGGTCGACGATGCTATCCTGGTCGTAGAAAACGTCGAACGCGTGCTGAGCGAAGAGGAAGATATCAGTGTGCGTGACGCCACCATCCGGGCGATGAAAGAAGTCGGTGGACCGGTCATTGCAACCTCACTGATCATGGCTGCGGTGTTTGTACCGGTGGCTTTTCTGGGTGGCTTTACTGGGCAGATTTACCAGCAGTTTGCGATCACCGTGGCGATCTCGGTGGCCATCTCGGCGTTAATGGCGTTGACCTTTACGCCCGCCCTATCTGCGATTTTTATCAAACATAAAATTGCCGGGGCCGGTCAAACCAAGTTTAAACGCGCCTTGAATACACCGCTACGCCTGTTTGACCGGCTGTTTGCGGGCATCACCGCTGCTTACATGTGGCTAGTGAAAGGCTTGGTGAGGTTTTGGGTGTTGGCGCTGGCACTCACGGTACTCACCGGGGTGGGCTCGTATTGGCTATACGCTAATACGCCTTCAACACTGGTGCCAGAGACGGATCAGGGGGTCGTGCTGGTAAGCGTCTCACTGCCTGATGCCGCGTCACTGGATCGCACCCAACGCTATATGTCGAAACTCAGTGCGGCGATTGAAGATATCCCCGGTGTGGAATACTCCTCAGCGGTGGCGGGCTATGACATTTTGTCGAGTGCCGTTAACACTGCTCGGGGGGTTATGTTTATAAACCTAAGCCCTTGGTCTGAGCGTGAACTGACTGCCACCGAACTCGTTGGGCGCATTATGGGGCTGGGGGCCAGTATTGATGGTGGCTCTGCGATGGCCTTTAATTTGCCACCGATCATGGGGCTTTCGACCACGGGTGGTTTTACGGGGTATTTGCAATCATTTGATGGTGCATCGACTCGTGAACTCTATCAAGCCTCGCTGCAAATCATGCAGAAGGCCAACCAACATCCAGCGTTGAACCGGGTGTTCACCACCTTTAACGTTAATGTGCCGTCCTACCGTGCCAATATCGACCAGCAGAAAGCGTTAAGTTACGGCGTTGCACTGGAAAATATTAACTCGGCCCTGTCCAATACATTTGGTAACGGCTTTGTTAACTACTTCAGCTATCAAAACCGTAATTTCCAGGTGTATCTGCAAAACGAAGCTGAATTCCGCAAAACGCCAGAAGACATCAACAGCGTTTATGTTCGTGGTGGAAATGGCGAACGTATACCGCTTTCTGAATTTGTCGAGCTTGAGCGCCAAACCGGTCCATCAGTCGTATCGCGCTTTGGGGTTTACGCTGGCGCTATGTTCCAGGGAGAACCCGCTGCTGGCTACAGTTCCGCTCAGGCGATAGAAGCGATGAACGAGGTGGTGCAAGAAACACTGGGCGATAACTGGGGGATGGGTTGGACCGGTACAGCTTATCAGGAGTCCAACATGGGCAGTGCCGCGACGCTGGCTATTGTCTTCGGGCTGTTGATGGTGTTCCTGATTTTGGCAGCTCAGTATGAGAGCTGGTCGTTACCGCTTGCGGTACTCACCGCAACACCCTTTGCTTTCCTGGGAGGTATTGGGGGCATTGTATTGCGCGGGCTGGATACCAGTGTGTATGTGCAGATCGGTATGCTGGTGGTGGTCGGACTTGCCGCGAAAAACGCTATTCTGATCGTAGAATTCGCCGAACTTCAGCGTAAAGAGCAGGGTAAAACGATTCGTGAAGCGGCGATTACTGCAGCAGAGCTGCGTTTCCGGCCGATTGTAATGACCTCCTTGGCATTTATCTTCGGTACCCTGCCGTTGGCCTTAGCCACCGGCGCCAGCGATGTGAGTAGCCACCATATCGGTACCACGGTAGCCATGGGCATGTTCTCTGTTGCCACCTTGGGTAGCCTGTTTATTCCCAGCTTCTACGCCATGATTGCGACAGCCTCTGATTGGTTGGGCCGCAAAATGAAGGGGAAAAAGCATGATTCCAATCAGACAGCGCTGGAGCACGACCAGCATTGACGCTTAGCGGTTAACTTTACCCCTTAGCGATTTATGCAGTGTGAATTGTACAAAAGGTGAGAACAGGCGGGTGTCATCTTCGGGTGGCACCCGTTTTTTTATTGTGATGACTGAGATCAAGGTAGAGGTGGCGCCCAAAAGCTAAACTGGACTAAGCTGGTAGCAACAATACATCACCGGCTAAGTACCGGGGAGGAGTCGCCATGAACGATCTGCTGCACGCTGCTACGCAATTTCCGACCATCGTCTTTACGTTTCTACTTGGGCTGTTAGCCCTTTACTGGCTATTAGTGATTATCCGCTTAGTCCCTTTAGAGTTGTTTGAGCGCGATAGCCTCAAAGAAGATCATCTCGCTAGCACGTTGGTTTCTTTAGGCTTCGCGGGGGTTCCCGCCACGCTGGCATTAACGGTGATTCTGACCATTGCAGCAGTTCTTACATTGGCGATCGAACTGTTGGTGTTGCGTTGGCTGCCACTCGGCTTGATACGTATCCCGGTAGGAGTGCTGGTGCTATGGGGTGCGCTGGTGGTTGCATCGCCCGTGGCGGCGATGCTCTGCCAAGCGTTGCACCGTGGGCTGCACCGGTACCGGCCCTTCACCCGGCGTTGCCTGCTGGGCCAAACGGTCGTAGTGACTGAGCGTCAAGGTACAGGTGAGCAGGCGTTCGCAGTGATCGAGAATGAGCCCAGTAGCACGGTCAAACTGCTTAGCAAGCATGATGCACTGCCTGTGCAGGGGGAGCGCCGAGTACTGGTGAAGTATTTAGCTGAGGAGGGGGCTTACCGCAGCGTCTCTGAGCAGGCGTATCTCGAAACACGGGTTCGTTTGAAAAGGCTGCGGCTAAATCAGAAAAACCGCCATTCACCCCATTACTCTACCTCTCACTGACACGATATTTTTACATAGGCTAGCCACCGGGAAGCACACACCTTAGGCATCCCGGTTATTTCCACCAACGCCGCCACTGCTGCGCCAGCCATTGTACGGCACGCTGCCAGCGAGTGGCATTTTGCATTTTATAAACTGGGGTTGGGCGAGGTGCGGGTGGGGTTAAAAAGTGGTGAATGGGATCAACTTGTGCTGGTTTATCCAACATGGGTGCATGACCACAGTTAGGTACGCTAAGCGTCACAAGTTTAGGATGTGCTTCGGCCATCCGCGGCAGTGTTTCTGGGTCTAGTAGCGTCGACTCCTCACCGCGTATCACCATCACCGGGCAACGAATGGCCACCCAGTCCGCCCACATGTCTCGCGGTGTATCATGCACAAACTGTTCGCCGATACGCGGATCAAAGTGATACGTCCAACTGCCATCCGGTAGCCGACGGGCACTGTTTAGCGCTAGCTCGCGCCGTGCGGATTCACCGGTAATACCGAAACTAGCGTAGTGCAGGTTGAGCTCTTGCTGGAGTTCGCTAAACGTAGAGAAACGGTGGGTAACGCCGAAATAGCTGGAAAGACCAATAAGGCCCTGGGTGTTCAGCTCGGGGCCAACGTCGTTAAGGATCAGCCGGGAAATACGCGCGCTGTACTGTGGGTCAGCAGCGATCAACATGCCAAGCAGGCCACCCATTGAGGTGCCCAGCCAATCAACGTACTCGAGTTCAAAGTGGTCGAGTAACGCGATCGCAACGGTTACGTAATGGCTATAAAGGTAGTCGTGGGCAGGGAACAGCGACCAACTTGATAACCCGCGACCTGGGGTGTCTGGGGCGAGAATCCGCCATTCACTGCCGAGTTCCCGCGCCAGCGCACTAAAGTCACCACCGTGGCGAGCAAGGCCATGCCAAGCGATCAGGGTGCGGGGGGCGGTAGGGTTCCAGATGCGTACGGCCACTTCTAATTCGCGTACGCGGACAAACTCCAAGGCATCCATAGTGTGCTCACACGGCTATAACAATAACGCCAGTATTAACACACTTGCTGCATTGCAGCGAGAGCTGGATTAACTGTTTAACGCTGCATCAAACGAATAGCGGTATCAATCAGCTCGCCACCGCGTTCACTAATCGAAAAAGCCTCGGGGTTACGTAGCCAGTCGTGGAAAAGGCCACCCAACATGGACTGCATTAGGCGCGTTGCTACTTCGGGGCTAAGATCTTCACGCAACAATTGCTGCTGTTCAGCGAGTACAAAGACATTCAGCATCTCTTCAAAACACTCGTTGCCGATCTGCTCCTGCATGTCGAGCGGGTTAATATCGCTGAAGAACTCGCAGCGATGCAGCAAGATGGAGAGTATTCGCTGGTAAGAGGGCTGCTCAAGGCGCACCAAGCCCGCATGACAGGCTAGCCGTATAGACTCCAGCGGTGATAGTTCGGCGTCAGCTTTGTCGACCTCATCCATCAATGACTGAAAGGGCATGCGCACCTGTTCAACCAGCGCCATGAAAAGATCGCCTTTATTTTTAAAATGCCAATAAACGGCACCGCGGGTGAGGCCTGCATGGCGAGCAATTTGCTCAAGGGAAGTGCGCGCCACGCCTTTGGCAAAGAATACCTCTTCAGCAGCGTCAAGCAGTGCTGCTCGTGTAGCAGCCGCTTCTGCTTTGGTCTTTCTTGCCATGGAAATGCAACCTCATAATCGACACAGTATGGTCACATTTTAACCTAAGCAGCAGAACATTTACATTCAAAACTGTATGGATAAATGTCCCATCTCATAACGTGGATTAACAAATTCGTCATTTCGCGACTGAAAGCGTATAAACAGGCAATGAGACTGGCCCACAGCGTACTAATGTCGTGAGCATACCCGATTAAAAAAACAGGATAGAAAGCATGGCGCGAGCTCCTTTTCAGCTGGGCGAACATACCATTATGCCCGGCCAACGCTTACAAGTTGATGTGCCGGTGGCGCGCTTATATACCCATACGCCGCTGCATATTCCTGTCGAGGTCGTTCATGGCCGCAAGGATGGCCCGGTGCTGTTGGTCTGCGGCGGTATTCACGGTGATGAAATCAACGGGGTGGAAATTGTCCGTCGAGTGCTGCGCTCGAAAGCGATTAGTAGCATCCGCGGTACCTTGATCGCTGTACCGGTTGTGAATGTACTTGGTTTCTTGCAGCAAACCCGCTACTTGCCCGACCGGCGTGATCTCAATCGCTGTTTTCCAGGCAGCGAGTCGGGGTCATTAGGCGGCCGTATTGCAAATCTGTTTCGCGAACAAATTGTCGATCACGCTACCCATATTATTGACCTACATACCGGCGCAATCCATCGCACTAATCTGCCGCAAATTCGTGCCCAACTCCGTCCTGGAAGCGAAACCGAGCGCATGGCCGATGCTTTTGGTGCGCCCGTAGTGCTGAATGCGGAACTGCGTGAAGGTAGCCTACGCCACTACGCCCAGACGCGCGGGATTCCAGTGCTAACCTATGAAGCCGGTGAGGCGTTGCGTTTTGACGAGTGGGCGATTGCCCCAGGTGTTCGCGGGGTTCTGCGAGTAATGCGCCGGTTAGGCATGCTGTCCGGTGAGCAGCGCCACCGCACGCCAGCACCCGCTGAACTGGCTAAAGGGTCAAGCTGGGCGCGAGCTCCCATTGACGGCATTATGCGTCCCAAGGTGCGCCTAGGCGCCCGCGTTGCCAAAGGTGAGGTGCTGGGCAAAGTCGCTGACCCCTTTGGTAATGACGAGGGTGAAGTGCGCGCCGTAGCTGATGGTATTGTTATTGGCATGAGTCGCTTGCCGCTGGCCAACGAAGGCGAGGCGCTCTTTCATATTGCCCGCTTTGATGAAATTGATGAGGCTGAAACGGCTGTCGAGAGCTTTAACTCTAGCTTGGTGCCGCCGCCTGATTCTTTTTATTAATCGCAATTCATAATTAAAAGCTATCGCTATGAGAGTTAAGGATTAGCTACTGTAAATGGCAAGTTAGCAGCCGTTTGACTATACCTAAAACTGGGCTTTGTTAGCGGCTGCTAAAATGATAACAACTAAAACAAATAGCTAAGCTTTCATCGTACTCGAACGAGTGGCGGTCAAATGCCACGTCTACCGTGACATGGAGGAAAAGCGATGACGAGCGATAAACCTAAGCACACCACAACGGATGCGGGCATACCGGCTACTAGTGATGAACACTCACTTACCATAGGGCCCAACGGCCCAATTCTGCTCAACGATCACTATTTGATTGAGCAGATGGCAAACTTCAACCGTGAACGTATCCCCGAACGGCAGCCTCACGCAAAAGGCGGCGGCGGTTTTGGGCACTTTGAAGTGACTCACGATGTAAGCAAATATACCAAAGCAGCAGTGTTCCAGCCGGGCACAACGACTGAAACGCTGATGCGCTTTTCAACCGTGGCAGGCGAACGGGGCAGCCCAGACACTTGGCGCGATCCGCGCGGTTTTTCGATCAAGTTCTACACCACGGAAGGCAACTTCGACATGGTGGGGAACAATACCCCGGTGTTCTTTGTGCGTGATCCGATGAAGTTTCAGCACTTTATCCGCTCGCAAAAGCGCCGTGCGGATACCAACCTGCGCGACCACGACATGCAGTGGGACTTCTGGACGCTGTCGCCTGAATCGGCTCACCAAGTAGCCTGGCTAATGGGCGACCGGGGTATTCCGAAAACCTGGCGCCACATGAACGGCTACTCCAGCCATACCTATATGTGGATTAACGCCACGGGCGAGCGGTTTTGGGTCAAGTACCATTTCAAAACCGATCAGGGCATCGACTTCCTCACCCAAGAAGAAGCGGACAAAATGGCCGGCGCCGACGCTGACTACCATACCCGCGACCTCTACCAAGCTCTTAAAAATGGCGATCACCCCAGTTGGACGCTGAAAGTGCAGATCATGCCGTTTGAAGAGGCGAAAACCTATCGCTATAACCCCTTCGATCTGACTAAAGTGTGGCCCCATGCGGACTACCCGATGATTGAAGTGGGTAAACTCATTCTGGATCGTAATCCCACGGATTATCACACCGAGATCGAGCAGGCGGCATTCGAGCCCAATAACATGGTGCCAGGTACCGGTTTAAGCCCTGATAAAATGCTGCTGGCGCGAGGGTTCTCCTACGCCGATGCCCACCGTGCGCGGCTAGGGGTGAACTATAAGCAGATCCCCGTGAATTCGCCGAAATCGCCAGTGCATAGCTACACCAAGGATGGCGCGATGCGGATGCATAATGTGACCGATCCGGTCTATGCGCCCAATTCGAAAGGTGGCCCCTCTGCCGATGCCGAGCGTTATCCCATGGATAACACTTGGGAAGTGAGCGGCGACTTTGTACGCACAGCTTACACACTGCGCAAAGATGACGACGATTGGGGGCAGGCCCATACCCTGGTGCGGGAAGTGATGAGTGACGCCCAGCGTGACCGCTTGGTTTCAAACGTTATTGGCCACCTATCGGATGGCGTTACGGAGCCGGTGCTTCAGCGTGCGTTCGAGTACTGGCGCAATATCGACCAAGAAGTCGGCGACCGCATCGCTAAATGTGTGAAAGGCGGCTAACGCGCGGCTTTTAAGTATACGGCGCGCCGCCTGTACCTTTAGCGTTTAAGCGGGAAGGGTGGCAGAAAGGGAGGCGGGCTGTGTGTCTTGAGTCTCTGGCTCACGCACCAAACTCAATGCTTCATCAAATAGGCGCAATCCTGCGCCTTCTTTATGGGCGTGTTCTGATAAATGCCGCCGAAAGCGCCTGCCGCCGGGGCAACCCTGAAACAAGCCCAGCAGGTGGCGGGTAATGTGGTTCAGCTTTGCACCTTCATCCAAGCGCTGCTGAATATACGGACGGAAAGCCTTTGCTGCATCCAAGCGGCTTGCCGCCGGCCCTTGCTCACCAAATAGCTGCTCATCGACACCGGCGAGCAGCCAAGGGTTTTGATACGCCTCACGGCCCACCATCACGCTATCCACATGGGTGAGCTGCGCTTGGCACTCAGCCAGCGTTTTAATCCCGCCGTTAATGCCGATATGCAATTCAGGGCGGCTCTGCTTTAGACGGTGAACCCGAGGGTAGTTAAGCGGCGGCACATCGCGATTTTGTTTAGGCGACAACCCCTGCAGCCACGCCTTACGGGCGTGAACGGTAAATACCTCGCAGCCTGCGTCGGCAACGATAGCGATAAACCGCTCAAGGTCGGCGTCTTCATCCTGGTCATCAATCCCAATACGGCACTTCACTGTAACCGGAATAGACACCACTGCCTGCATCGCCCGCACTGCCTCGGCCACTTTTTCGGGGTAACCCATCAAGCACGCGCCAATCATATTATTCTGTACGCGGTCGCTTGGGCAGCCGACATTCAGGTTCACCTCATCATAGCCCCAGGCCTCAGCAATTGCCGCGCACTCCGCCAGCTCACCAGCATCGCTGCCGCCTAACTGCAGCGCAAGCGGATGCTCCACCTCGCTATAGCCCAAAAAGCGCTCACGGGGCGTTCCGTGCAAAATCGCACCGGTAGTGACCATCTCGGTATACAGGAGCGCCCGCTTGGTTAACGTGCGTGCTAGCGCTCTAAAATCGCGGGTCGTCCAATCCATCATGGGCGCGACGGAGAAAGTTCTATCCAGCTCAGGACGGACAATGCCAGACTTTATGCGGGTTTGCGCGGTTGTGGTATCATTCATAACTGTTCATATTTACAGTGGTTGAGCGGCGTTTTTCATGGTTCGTTGGTACATATTTGGTACGTGAGCCGCTTTTGATTTGGTACATCTGAGGGGCAAGTATGGCAACGATTCGCAAGCGCCGTAAAAAGGACGGCAGTTTCTCATATCTAGCGCGTATTCGCATTGCGCGTACTGGTCAACCTGACTACTCAGAATCAAAAACATTCTCCAGGAAGGCAATGGCTGAAGACAGTTAATGCCGAGCGCTAACTCCGAAAAATAAAAAACTCACTTCTTACTTCGATAATGATATTTAAATTTTCTCTACTTAGCGCGGAAGGAAAATTATTATTAAACTAAAACTCGGCGATTTGCCATGGTTGGGGATAAAGGCTTAGGCGATAGGAATAACAAGACAAGCGGAAAACAGACTACTTTGTGATTCTATCCTCCCTCTGCTCTCAACAAACTTTAACATGGCCCGGTAGTTTTCCGGCAGTGTAACGTTTTCCGGCAGCCTGAGTCTTGCTGCTCATTGCTGCTTTACAGTGTGATCATTCGTGTATAAATGCGTAACCCGTTCTTCTGTAAGAGGTACATGGCATTCAAGCCGTAAACACCGCATAGACCATCTGCAGTGCCAACCCCATCAGCATAAAAGCGAATACCCGTTTGAGGAGTTTGACGGGTAGCCTATGCGCTAACTTTGCCCCTATGGGGGCGGTAAGGATGCTGAACGGTGCCATGAGCAGTAGCGCGGGCAGGTAAACGTAGCCGAGCGTTGCACTAGGCAGCCCTTGGGTAGACCATCCGTTGATTATGTAGCCAAGTGCACCGGCAACGGCAATCGGTAGCCCCACGGCTGCAGAGGTGCCAATCGCGCGGGGTAGCTTGACGTTGCACCAGGTGAGAAAGGGCACTGTGAGTGAGCCACCGCCAATGGCGACGAGCGCGGAAATACCGCCGATGCCCAGGCCCACACCGCTGACGCCGATAGGGCTGGGTAGGCCGCGGCTGGGTTTGGGCTTGATGTTTGCCAGCATCTGGAGTGACATTAGCACCATAAAGCAGGCGAAAAAGATGGCTAGGCCACGGGTGGGAATCAGCGCAGCGATAAAGGTCGCCAAAAAAGTGCCGATTAATATGCCAGGGGTAATAAAGCGCACGATGTCCCAGCGAACGGCTCCGTGCCGGTGGTGGGAGAACAAGCTAGCGGTAGAGGCGGGAATGATGGCCGCCATGGCGGTGCCTAAGGCCAAGTGGGCCAGGTGTTCGTGGGGCACGCCTTGGAGTACAAAAAGGGAGGTGAGAATCGGCACCATAATGCCGCCACCGCCAATCCCCAATAACCCCGCCATTAAGCCTACAAAACCGCCCAGTGCTACATAGGCCAACCACCAAATGATGTCCAAAGCCGCTGCTCCTAAAATGTCTTGTTAGCATGATAAGCACATTGTACCGGAAGCGGCGCATGTAGCGGGGTCAAAACAAGTATTCCACTGTGGTGGCAGCTATGCAGTGGTAAGCTGCAGAACAAGTAATATTTGGAGTGTGTATGCGCAATGTAATAAGCAGTGTTGGCGTGTTGATGATAACCGTTGCACTACTGGCGGGCTGTGGCGAAACAGACGAGCCGAGTGAATCGGTGTCAACCGCAGAACAAACGTCAGCCCCCGAGCCGACAGCTGCCGATACAGAAGTTGCCGAGGCGGAAGACGTTGAGCCGCTTGTCGTCGAGATAACGGCGCATGTATCGCTGCGCAGCGATCGACGTTTAATGGTCGAGGGCGAAAGCAATTTACCTGACGAGACGCTGGTGCAGATTATTGTCGAACGCGAGCTCAGCAGCGGGCGTTGGCGGGAGCGGACACGTGTAGAGAATGGTGTGTTTGCAGCGGGGCCATTTGGCCCTGGTAGTGGCTTCCCCGATGGCGGCTATACAGTGCAGGTTGAGGTTTCCGAAGGCAGTGTGCAGCCGGAAGCCGTTCAGGCGCGGATTGGCCACAAAGGCCAGCACCTGGCAGGAGAGCTGGTAAGCCAATCCCGCCATGGGCTGGGCCAAGTGGCCACCTACTCACGACGCTTCTTGGTGGGGAGTGAGCCAAGGCAAACGCGTGACCAGGTGGAGGTGCTAGAGAGTCCGGGGAGGTAGACGCTTTAGGCAGGATGCCAATGGGCTAACAGTACTGCATGAATCGAAGTATCGCTTGGGGCTTTGGCGAAGTGCTCAATGACGAAACGATCGTCGCGTTGCACTACATAGTGGCCCGCTTTGTGAAACACATGAGTCGGCCCGAGCAACAGCAGGTCACCAGCATTAACGGGCGAAAAGTCTGTACCTTGGCCAGGTGTTGCCATCACGCACGGTGCTTTCCAGTCAATGTTCAGCGGGAGATGACTGGGCACTTTAATGGTCGTTGCCTGTACCTGTTCCCAGGGGAGGGGACCAGTGTGGGTCAACGTTAATAGCTCGGGTGCACTGTCACCTTCCAATAGTGTTGCCAGGGAGCAGTCGAGTGCATCAGCGAGCGCGACAAGGCGTTCGTGACCGATCTGCTTGATCGCCCCAGATTCCCAATAAGAAATGGTGACATCTGACACGCCAACTTTGCGTGCGAGGGCAGCTTTGTTGAGCTTGGCCCTAAGCCGCAGTTGCTTGATACGTGAGCCTAGCGATTCCATTTCGTCTTCCTGATGATGAGCTAACAAGCTCGTTGAATGTCTTCCACTATAATAATCTTTGCTAATATAGATAGTGGCTCTATAAACACACATTATCGGTCTGTCTCAAGCTTGGGGTATTCGCCCAAAGAGTTGCTGCAGAGACATACTAAGCGATTGTGCTTTAGCGCGCATTAGTGGACAAATAACGTTGAGTTAATTTCTCTGACGCTTTCTTACGCTAGTTGTTCCCTGCGTGACGCTGTTGGTTGCGCCTAAGGTGCGTATAATATCGCCATGCATTTTTGCCAATAGGACGTTTTCATGACCGTACGTACTCGCATCGCACCTTCTCCAACAGGAGATCCCCACGTTGGTACGGCCTATATCGCGCTTTTTAACCTCTGTTTTGCGCGTCAGCACGGTGGCCAATTTATTCTGCGTATTGAAGACACTGATCGGGTGCGTTCTACACCTGAGTCGGAACAGATGATTCTCGATTCGCTAAGTTGGTTAGGTCTGGAGTGGGATGAAGGCCCGGATGTTGGCGGCCCCTACGGCCCATATCGGCAAAGCGAGCGGGGTGATATTTATGCTCAATACGCCCAGCAACTGTTGGATGCTGGGCATGCATTTAAGTGTTATCGCACCAGTGAAGAACTGGATGAACTTCGTGAAACCCGCAAGGCAGCGGGCCTGCACCTGGCATTGAAACCTGCTGATTTAGCGCTGGAAAGCCAAGAGCAAGCACGCCGTGAGCAGGAAGGCTGGCCTTACGTGGTGCGCATGAACGTGCCCGCTGAAGGCGTGTGTGTGGTTAATGACATGTTGCGCGGTACCATTGAAGTCGAGTGGGCGCAGGTGGACGCGCAAATACTGCTTAAATCAGACGGTATGCCCACTTATCATCTAGCCAATGTGGTCGACGATCATCTCATGGCGATTACTCATGTGCTGCGTGGGGAGGAGTGGATTAACTCAGCACCAAAGCACCAACTGCTGTATGAGTATTTTGGTTGGGAAATGCCGCAACTTTGCCATATGCCGCTGCTGCGCAACCCGGACAAGTCCAAACTTTCTAAGCGCAAAAACCCGACTTCCATCAATTATTATCGTCGGATGGGTTTTTTACCCCAGGCTGTTACCAACTATTTGGGGCGGATGGGGTGGTCGATGCCCGATGAGCGCGAGAAATTCAGCCTCCAGGAAATGATGGCGGAATTCGATGTTCAGCGTGTCTCGTTAGGTGGCCCGGTATTTGACCTGGAGAAACTAACCTGGCTGAACGGTGTTTATATCCGTGAAGATCTGGATGACGATGCACTGTTGAGCGCACTGCGTGACTGGGCCTTCAATGAAGCCTATGTTAAGCAGATACTGCCGCAGGTAAGGCCGCGGGTAGAAACGCTCTCTCAGGTGATGCCGTTGGCAGGGCACTTCTTCTCGGGTCTTCCGACGCTAACAAAAGAGTCGTTTGAAAGCGTGAAGCTTGAGGAAGAAGAGCTGGTCAAGCTGCTACAGTTCCTTGTCTGGCGGTTCGAGGGCGTTTCGGCTTGGAATAAAGAGGCGCTGCTGAGCGAAGTTAAGCTGCTGGCCGAGCATTTTGATTTAAAAATGAAAGTGTTCCTGGCACCCGTATTTATTGCCATTACCGGCAGCACCTCAAGTACCTCTGTGATGGACGCCATGGCAATTCTTGGCTCTGACGTTACCCGGGCGCGGCTGCGTAGTGCGATAGAGGTCTTAGGCGGCGTATCTAAAAAACAGACGAAGCGCTTTGAGAAAGAATTTCGTGAAATAGCTTTGTGAAATAGCTAAGTAAAATCAGCTAACCACAATTGATATAGTGTTAACGCCAATTTCTTATCTTTAAGGAATTGGCGTTTTTCATGTTGACGAAGGTCAGTGGAATCAGTATTATACGCTCCGACTCAGCGACATGTGGGGCCTTAGCTCAGCTGGGAGAGCGCAACACTGGCAGTGTTGAGGTCAGCGGTTCGATCCCGCTAGGCTCCACCAATTCGTATAGCTATTTAGAAATGGCGTATGAATAGAAGCTCGATAGGTCGCGCTTTTTAGCGTCTTTTAGTTAGTGTTATACGTCCCATTCGTCTAGTGGTCTAGGACACCGCCCTTTCACGGCGGTAACAGGGGTTCGAACCCCCTATGGGACGCCACTACTTCAGTATCCTTCCTAACGTTTATTTCTCTAGCAATGAGCTCTCTCATCTGCTGGCTTTTTGTATTCCTGACATTCACAAAAGAGCTACAAATCGATAATTTTTGGTCGATTTTGTGCTTGACTTGTCCACTTTTGCGAATCTGTTTCTAAGGTTGTGCACAACCCCTTGTTGTTGACGTAAAAAATCTTTAACAGAACTTAAATTGTTTAAAAACAATGACTTGCTGTAGATCAAAAAATAACCAATTTAAGGCTGGCCCACTGCCCATGGCGATTTCGGGACGTTTTAAAGTGGTTGTGAACAGGGTTATCCACAGATAGTGTGGAAAACCCTGTTCAAGGCCCAGGAGCAGAAAAGTCAAGCTTTATTAGGGTCTGATTAGGCATTTTTAATGGTAGCGGTATAGGCGAAAGAGTGATTCAGAAGGGGCGAAGTAAAGCGCTAGCAAATTGAACCGCTGGCGCGGCTGACTATCGACTCGGCCTATGTTCAGCTCTGCAAGGGCAGAGGCTGGCCTCTAAGGAGCAAGCTTGTTTGAGCTATCTAAATGTGTTGTAGCATGATTATTGGTGTGTGAATGGTGCGTTGTTGGCCCAAAATGCATAGCGTTAATCAGCCCATACGCAAAAGGCCACCTTCGGGTGGCCTTTATTCATACTATCAAGCGGGGTGACTTATTTTTTCGGATAGTCACGCTGGTCGTGGCCAATATAGAGCTGACGCGGACGACCGATTTTGTAGCTTTCGCTGAGCATTTCGTGCCAATGCGAGATCCAGCCAATGGTGCGCGATACCGCGAAAATTACGGTGAACATATTGGTAGGGATGCCCATCGCTTTCAGGATGATGCCCGAATAGAAGTCTACGTTCGGGTACAGCTTACGCTCAATGAAGTACTCGTCTTCAAGGGCAATTTGCTCAAGACGCTTGGCAATCTTGAGCTGCGGGTCGTCGGCCATGCCGAGTTCTGCGAGCACTTCGTCACAGGTCTCTTTCATCACCTTGGCGCGCGGGTCAAAGTTGCGATAAACGCGGTGACCAAAGCCCATTAGCTTGAACGGGTCGTCTTTGTCCTTGGCTTTATCTACAAAGTGCTGGATGTTCTCTTCAGAGTCTTCGCCGATTTCGTCAAGCATGGTCAGTACGGCTTCGTTGGCGCCGCCGTGAGCGGGGCCCCAAAGTGCCGCGATACCTGCGCTAATACAGGCGAACGGGTTGGCGCCCGTAGACCCTGCCAAGCGTACAGTCGAGGTAGAGGCGTTCTGCTCGTGATCCGCATGCAGCATAAAGATGCGGTCCATGGCTTTCGCGTATACCGGGTTGATTTTGTACTCTTCGCACGGGTTGCTGAACATCATGTAGAGGAAGTTCTCTGCGTAGCTCAGGTCGTTGCGCGGGTAGTTAAAGGGCTGACCGACATTATATTTATGCGACATTGCCGCTAGCGTAGGCATTTTGGCAATCAGGCGGATTGCGCTGATCACACGATCTTCTTCTTGAGTGATGTCCATGTGGTCATGGTAGAAAGCAGCTAAGCCGCCCACTACACCGCACAAGATAGACATCGGGTGCGCATCGCGACGGAACCCTTTAAAGAAGTTGTTGATTTGATCGTGAACCATTGTGTGGTTACGAATGCGCGATTCAAAATCCGCGTACTGCTCGTCGTTAGGTAACTCACCAAACAATAGGGTGTAGCACATCTCAACGAAATTAGACTCTTTGGCCAATTGGTCAATGGGGTAGCCGCGGTGAAGCAGCACACCTTTGCCGCCATCAATGTAGGTGATGGCAGATTGGCAGGAAGAGGTGGCCATAAAGCCGGGGTCGTAGGTGAACAGGCCTTCAGCGCCTAAGCCGCGGACGTCAATGACGTCGGGGCCAAGTGTGCCGGAGTACATAGGTAGATCGATCGGTTTATCCAGACCGTCTACCGTCAATGTCGCTTTCCTGTCAGCCATGCTGGCCTCCTTTCGAATTCGGGTTGGGACGTAAAGTCATTGCTGCGCATACCGCGCCGGCGAAAAGGCTTGCCCACTATAGAAGTGTGCGACATTTTGTCAATTAGCCTAAACGCTAGTCACGGGTTGTACAAATATTGTTGTTATGAATAATTTTTGTATATGATGAGTGAGCCTGCATTATGACCATGCGCCAGAGGATTGACGATAGGCTAATGTGATATGTTAACAGGCTTAGCAAGTTGCTAATCTACTGTCACTATAACCATGCTGCAGCGCAAAATCGACTCAGGACGAAGACAATTTTCTTGCACCATAGTCGAGTTAGGCCTGAGTTCGGTTTGTAAGCGAGGGCGAAGGTTCTTATAATCTACGGCGCGCGACCGGCAGGTAGGAGGTCGTGCCCAACTTGGCAACGGCCGAGCCCCTTCCCGAAACCACCGCCCGCTCGGGCCATGCCCGATCTGTCTCAGAGCGGACCAAGAGAGTGTGTACAAAGCCGTGAATAGTAAACGACCCGTAAACCTAGACCTTTCCACCATACATTTTCCACTACCAGCACTGACGTCGATTACCCACCGCATCACGGGTGTCATCCTGTTCGTTGGCCTGATCTTCGCTTTTTGGGCGCTGGGCAAATCTTTGTCATCACCAGCGGGTTTCGACGCCGTTAGCGATGCACTGGCCAATAACTTCTTGGCCAAGTTGATTGCTTGGGGACTGTTATCCGCACTGGCATTTCACTTTGTAGCGGGTATCAAGCACCTGCTGATGGATGCCGACATTGGGGTAACCCTTGAGGGTGGCGTTAAAAAAGCGCAGATCACCATCGTGGTCAGTGCCGTTCTGATTATTCTGGCAGGAGTTTGGGTATGGTAACTAATATTACAAGTTTTGGCCGTAGTGGGCTTTCTGACTGGCTGATGCAGCGCTTTTCTGCTGTTATTTTGGCCCTCTATACGGTCTTTATCGTTGCCTTCCTGCTGTTTAATCCAAACCTCGATTACTACGCGTGGAGCGGTCTATTCAGTCAGACGTGGATGCGGATTTTCTCGCTACTGGCGTTTGTCGCCATAGCGGCACACGCCTGGATCGGTCTGTGGACCGTGACCACCGACTATCTCAAGTCCACTCGCCTGCGCGTGGGTGCCCAAGCTGTCATCATCCTGGGCATTTTCGTGTACTTGGTGTGGGGCATTCAAATTCTGTGGGGAGCTTGATTACATGTCTAATCTGCGTAGCCTGACGTTTGACGCCATTATTATTGGTGGCGGTGGCTCTGGCCTTCGAGCCGCTCTGGAGCTGGCAAAGTCCGGTAAAAAGACGGCCGTGTTATCGAAAGTTTTCCCGACCCGCTCTCACACTGTTTCTGCCCAGGGTGGTATCACCTGCGCAATCGCGTCCGATGACCCGAACGACGATTGGCGCTGGCACATGTATGACACCGTTAAAGGCGGCGATTATATCGCTGACCAGGACGCGGCTGAGTATATGTGTTCTGAAGGCCCAAAAGCGGTATTTGAGCTTGAGCACATGGGTCTGCCGTTCTCTCGTTTAGACAATGGCCGTATCTATCAGCGTCCGTTTGGTGGCCAGTCGAAGAACTTTGGTGAAGGCGGCCAGGCGGCACGTACCTGTGCAGCGGCTGACCGTACCGGCCACGCGCTGCTGCACACGCTTTACCAGAACAACCTGAAGAATAACACCGTGTTCCTGAACGAATGGTACGCGGTTGATTTGGTCAAAAATGCCAGCGGTGACGTGGTCGGCTGTATCGCCATGTGCATTGAGACGGGCGAAGTGGTTCACGTTAAGTCCAAGGCCACGGTATTGGCCACTGGTGGTGCAGGCCGTATTTACGCCTCTACGACCAATGCGCTGATCAACACCGGTGACGGCATTGGTATGGCGCTGCGCGCTGGCTTCCCGATGCAGGACATGGAAATGTGGCAGTTCCACCCGACCGGTATCTACGGTGCGGGTACGCTGGTCACAGAAGGCTGTCGCGGTGAGGGTGGCTACCTGATCAATAAAGATGGCGAGCGCTTTATGGAGCGTTATGCGCCCAACGCCAAAGATTTGGCGGGCCGTGACGTTGTCGCTCGTTCGATGGTCATGGAGATTCTGGAAGGCCGCGGCTGCGGCGAGAAGGGCGACCACGTCTTCCTGAAGCTCGATCACCTGGGTGAAGAAGTACTTGGCAAGCGCCTACCCGGTATCGTTGAGCTTTCTAAGACCTTTGCGCATATCGATCCAGCGAAAGATCCGATCCCGGTTGTACCCACCTGTCACTACATGATGGGCGGTATCCCGACCAACATCCATGGCCAGGCGATTACCATGGATGAAAACGGTAACGATCATATCGTTAACGGTCTGTTTGCCTGTGGTGAAGCAGCATGTGTGTCTGTTCACGGTGCCAACCGCTTGGGCGGTAACTCACTGCTGGATCTGGTGGTCTTTGGGCGTGCTGCTGGCATGTTTATCGAAGGCGCGCTGAACGAAGGCATTGAGTACCTGGATGCTTCCGAGTCTGACATCGAGTCGGCCATGAAGCGGATCACGCGTTGGAATGAGTCTGAAGGTGGCGAAAGCATTCCTGAGCTGAAAGCAGAGCTTCAGGAAATCATGCAGACCTCCTTCGGCGTATTCCGCGAAGAGAAAAACATGCTGGAAGGCGTCGATAAGCTAGCACTGCTGCGTGAGCGCATTGCTAATGCCTATCTGCCTGACAAGTCCAATGCCTTCAACACTGCCCGTGTCGAAGCGCTTGAGCTTGATAACTTGATGGAAGTGGCTGAAGCGACGGCGATCGCTGCCCTTGAGCGCAAAGAGAGCCGCGGCGCCCACTCGCGCTACGACTATCCAGACCGTGATGACGTCAACTGGCTGAAGCACTCATTGTTCTTCCCGGCGACGAAAGAGCTGAAAAAACGCGACGTAAACTTCAAGCCGAAAACCATGGATACGTTCGAGCCTAAGGTTCGTACCTACTAAACGCCGCATAGACGAGAGGGAGTCACTATGTCCAATCTTCAGGTATCCGTATACCGCTACAATCCGGAAACCGACTCCGCACCTTACATGCAGGAGTTTCAGGTCGATACCAAAGGCCGCGATGTAATGGTGCTGGATGTTCTTCATATGATGAAGGAACAAGACAGCGGTTTGGCGTTTCGTCGCAGCTGCCGTGAAGGCGTCTGCGGTTCTGACGGCATGAACATGAACGGCAAAAACGGCTTGGCGTGTATCACGCCGCTGTCAGACGTTGTCAAAAACAACAAGCTGACCCTACGCCCGCTGCCGGGCTTGCCAGTTATTCGCGATATGGTCGTGGATATGGGGCTGTTCTATAAGCAGTACGAGCGTATTCAGCCGTACCTGCAGAACGACACGCCTGCGCCCGCTATTGAACGCCTGCAGTCGCCGGAAGAGCGAGACAAGCTAGATGGCTTGTATGAGTGTATTCTATGCGCATGCTGTTCAACGTCGTGCCCGTCGTTCTGGTGGAATCCAGAGAAGTTCGTGGGCCCGGCGGGGCTGCTGCAATCTTACCGTTTCCTGGCCGATTCACGTGACACGGCCACCAGCGAGCGGTTGAGCAACTTGGAAGATCCGTTCTCGGTGTTCCGTTGCCGTGGCATCATGAACTGTGTAGCGGTGTGCCCAAAAGGCCTTAACCCTACTCGGGCGATTGGTAAAATTCGCGAAATGTTACTCGCTGATGCTACCTAAGCCTATGACATATTAGTAAAAAAGCGTCTGCCACTTAAGTTGGGTGGTAATGCCACTTAAATCATGGCGCTTCGCTTGTTATCATAGGGTTTGTCACGCGGTGCGGCGTCACGTCGCACCGCTGATCAGACAAGTTTGAAAGCCGGTGCCTGGGTACCGGCTTTCGAGCATGAACTGAAGACGAAACACCGTATGACCGTTAGACACGCAGTATGACCGCTAGATACACAGTATGACCGCTAGATGTGGCATGAGGTGTTAGATGGTGAAGTGTTAGAGAATGAAGTGTTAGACGAACAGGGTTTCCGGCCGTTGGCCGGCGCCGCCGGCAAATGTCCCGCCCCGCCGGCAGGGCAATAGCGATGTCGCCGCAGCTTTGCGACGATACCGATACCACCCCATCAGTGCAGGGTGACCGAGAGATGCAACAAGGCATAATGGAGTTGATGTGGCGTTCCTCTCACGTTAGTGGCGGCAATGTTCACTACGTGGAAGCGCTTTACGAGCAGTACCTCGCCGATCCTGAGTCTGTCCCTGACGAATGGCGCAGCTACTTTGACCAGTTGCCGCGCCCCGAGGGCAGTGCCTCCCACGATGTACCACTTAGCCCCGTGCGTGATCAGTTCTACCAGTTGGGGCGCGAAAGTCGCCCGGGCCGTGTAGTCGCCGCTGCCGATAGCGGTGAAAACAAAAAGCAGGTAAAAGTCCTGCAGCTGATTAACGCTTACCGCTTCCGTGGCCATCAAAAGGCCAATATCGACCCGCTAGGACTGCGTAATCCCACCCCCGTACCCGATCTTGATCTGTCCTTTCATCAGCTCTCAAAGGCTGATCTGGACACCGAGTTCCAAACCGGTTCTTTCTTTTTAGGCATCGACAAAGCGCCACTGCGTGACATCGTGGATGCGTTGGAGCGCACTTACTGTCGCTCCATCGGCTGCGAAATCATGCATATCGTCGATACGGAAGAGAAACGCTGGTTACAGCGGCGTTTTGAGTCGGTACGCAGTGCGCCTGATTTAAGCCCTGATGTGCGTAAGCACGTGCTGGAGCGTTTGACGGCCGCCGAAGGTTTGGAGAATTACCTGGCCTCCAAGTATCCAGGTACCAAGCGTTTTGGTCTTGAAGGCGGTGAATCGTTTGTGCCGATGATGGACGAGCTTATCCAACGTGCTGGCGGTTATGGCACCAAGGAAGTCGTCATCGGGATGGCCCACCGTGGGCGACTTAACCTGTTGGTCAATATTTTGGGTAAAAACCCAGCTGACTTGATCGATGAGTTCGACGGCAAGAAAGTCATCGAGCGCGGCTCAGGCGATGTGAAGTACCACCAGGGTTTCAGTTCAAACGTCATGTCCCCGGGCGGCGAAGTCCATTTGGCGATGTCGTTTAACCCGTCGCACCTGGAAATTGTCGCACCTGTTGTAGAAGGCTCGGTGCGTGCCCGCCAGGATCGCCGTAACGACGAAGAGGGTAGCAAAGTGCTGCCGATCAACGTCCACGGTGATGCGGCGTTTGCCGGTCAAGGCGTGGTGATGGAGACATTCCAGATGTCCCAGACCCGTGCTTATAAAACCGGTGGGACGGTCCACATTGTGATTAACAACCAAGTGGGCTTCACCACCTCGCATCCGCTGGATGCACGCTCCACCGAATACTGCACTGATATTGCCAAGATGGTTCAAGCGCCTATTTTCCATGTTAATGGCGATGATCCGGACGCAGTGCTGCACGCTACTCAAGTCGCTCTCGACTATCGCCAGCAGTTCAAAAAGGACGTGGTGATTGATCTGGTTTGTTTTCGTCGTCGTGGTCACAACGAAGCTGACGAGCCGTCAGGCACGCAGCCGATGATGTATGCCAAGATTAAGGATCATCCCTCTGCACGCTCGCTGTATGCTAAGCGTCTAGTTGAGCAGGGCGTACTCTCTGAAGAGTCCGCTAAAGCGATGGTTGAAACTTATCGTGATGATCTAGTGGCGGGCAACCACGTTGCCAATGCATTGGTACAAGAGCCCAATGCTTCGCTGTTCGTTGACTGGGCTCCTTACCTGGGTCACGAATGGTCTGGCGATGCCGACACGACCTTTGATATGAAGCGTCTGCAGCAGTTAGCAGCTCGCATGTGCGAGGTGCCTGACGGCGTCGACGTACAGCGCCAAGTGGCCAAGATTTATGAAGATCGCCGTAAAATGCAAGCCGGTGGTTTGGCACTTAACTGGGGCTTTGCGGAAACGCTGGCTTACGCCACGCTACTAGAGCAGGGCCACCCGATTCGGATTACCGGGCAAGACGTGGGGCGTGGCACTTTCTCCCACCGCCATGCGGTGGTGCATAACCAGAAAGATGGCACTACTTATGTTCCGCTACAGAACATGTCTGATGGTCAGCCGCGTTTCACCATTCATGACTCCTTCCTTTCCGAGGAAGCAGTGTTGGCATTTGAGTACGGTTACTCAACCACCGCACCGAATGACTTGGTGATCTGGGAAGCCCAGTTTGGTGACTTCTTTAACGGCGCCCAGGTGGTCGTGGATCAGTTCATTTCGTCGGGTGAAACGAAGTGGGGCCGCGTCTGTGGTTTAACCATGCTGTTACCGCACGGCTACGAAGGCCAGGGCCCCGAGCATTCTTCGGCGCGCTTGGAGCGCTTCCTGCAAATGTGTGCTGAGCACAATATGCAGGTTTGCGTACCCACTACGCCCGCGCAGATTTATCATCTACTGCGTCGTCAGGTGATTCGTCCGCTGCGTAAGCCGCTGGTGGTGATGACACCTAAATCGCTGCTGCGTCATAAAGAAGCGATTTCGAGCCTTGAAGATCTTGCCCACGGCAAGTTCCACATGGTGCTCGCCGACCAGGCAGATCTCGCGCCGGAGAAGGTCACCCGCGTTGTACTATGTGCTGGCAAGGTCTACTACGACTTAGCCGCTTGGCGCGCAGAGAATGAGCGTCATGACACGGCAATCTTACGGGTTGAGCAGCTCTACCCCTTCCCGAAAGAAGAGCTTCTGGAAGCGCTGCAAGACTATACCAACGTAGAGGACATTGTATGGTGCCAGGAAGAGCCGCTTAATCAGGGCGCTTGGTACTCTAGCCAGCACAATATGCGTGCAGTGGCCGATATGCTGAAAGATGGCCTCGGTCGAGAGTTGAAATTTGCAGGACGTCCTGCTTCTGCTGCTCCGGCAGCTGGCTATATGTCCGTCCACACTGAACAGCAGCGCCAGCTGGTGGAAGACGCTTTTAATTTATAAGCGACCACCGGATTTAAAGAACACATAAGGGAAACGACATGGCTACTGAGATCAAAGCGCCAACCTTTCCGGAATCCGTTGCCGAAGGCACAGTGGCGGCGTGGCATAAAAAGCCGGGTGACAGCGTTGAGCGTGACGAGCTGATTGTTGAAATCGAAACCGACAAAGTAGTACTCGAAGTTGTCGCACCGGAAGCGGGTACCCTGACGGACGTGATGGCCGAAGAGGGCGATACTGTTCAGTCAGAGCAGGTATTAGGCAAAATTGGTGAAGGCAGTGCCTCTGGCGACAGCGGCAAGAAAGAAGAAGCAGAAAGCAAACCTTCCGAAGACAAGCCGGCCAGCAGCGGTAACGGTGGTGGCAAAAAGCACGACGTTAAAGCCCCCAGCTTCCCGGAGTCTATCCAGGAAGGCACGGTAGCGACCTGGCACAAAAAAGTCGGCGAAGCGGTGAAGCGCGATGATGTGCTGGCCGATATCGAAACCGACAAAGTCGTGCTGGAAGTCGTTGCTCCGGCCGATGGCGCCCTGGCTGAAATTAAAGCCGAAGAGGGTAGCCAGGTGGAATCCGAAGCGATTCTGGCCGTGTTTGCCGAAGGTGCCGGTGGCGATAGTTCTGGAGATGGCGGTAGCGATTCAGCACCCGCTAAAGCTGACAGCGGCAGCGATGATGGTGCCGATGAGAAAGTTGGCGACAAAATCCTCGCTCCGGCCGCACGTAAAATGGTTGCTGAGCACGATCTGGACGTTGCCAAGATTGAGGGCACCGGCAAAGGCGGCCGTATCCTGAAAGAAGACGTTCAGAAAGCGGTCAAAGACGGTTCCGCCAAGAAAGCAGCGAAATCGGCTGCTCCGGCGAAAGCTGCCGCTGCTCCGGCTGCCGAAGGTGAGCGCATTGAGAAGCGCGTGCCAATGAGCCGCCTGCGTCAGACTATCGCCAAGCGCTTGGTTCAGGCGCAGCAAACTGCTGCGATGCTGACCACTTACAACGAAGTGGACATGACCGAGATCATGGCCCTACGTGCGCAATACAAAGAGACGTTCTTAAAAGCTCACGATATCAAGCTAGGCTTTATGGGCTTCTTTGTAAAAGCAGCCTCAGAAGCGCTCAAGCGTTACCCGGATGTGAACGCCTCTATCGACGGCACCGACATCGTTTATCACGGCTACCAGGATATCGGCGTTGCTGTCTCCACCGACCGTGGTCTGGTCGTACCGGTACTGCGCGATACCGACAGCATGAAAATTGCCGATGTCGAGCGCACCATTGTCGATTTCGGTAAGCGTGGTCGTGACGGTAAGCTGGGCATGGACGACATGATCGGCGGCACCTTTACCATCACCAATGGCGGCACCTTCGGTTCTTTGATGTCGACCCCGATCATCAACCCGCCGCAAACCGCCATTCTGGGCATGCACAAAATCCAGGATCGTCCGATGGCCATTAACGGCAAGGTTGAGATTCGCCCGATGATGTATCTGGCGCTCTCTTACGACCACCGTATGATCGACGGCAAAGACGCCGTTCAATTCTTGGTCACGCTCAAAGAATTGCTGGAAGACCCGGCGCGCCTACTGCTGGATATCTAAAAAGCATAAGCGTCGTATTGATTGTAATAGTGATTGATTACGCTACGGCTTAACCAGGATATATCTGCAATTGCACACAGCCTCTCGCCCGGTTTGCGTTATCGTGGCGGGAGGCCAGCAAGCTAAAGGAGCCAACATGGCTGATAAGTTTGATGTGATCGTTATCGGTGCCGGCCCTGGTGGTTACGTTGCCGCCATTCGCGCTGCACAGATGGGCCTAAAAGCGGCCTGTATTGAAAAATGGATTGGTAAAGAAGGCAACGTTGTCCACGGTGGCACCTGCCTGAACGTTGGTTGTATCCCGTCTAAAGCGCTGCTTGAAGCCTCCCACAAGTTCGTTGAGGCCAAGCACGATTTCGACGATATGGGTATTCAGGCTGGCGACGTCTCCATGGACGTTACCAAAATGATGGCGCGCAAGGACAAGATCGTTAAGAACTTGACCGGCGGCATCTCTGGCTTGTTCAAGGCCAACGGCGTTACCTCTATTGAAGGCACCGGTAAAGTGGTGTCCGGCAAGCAGGTTGAAGTCACCGACCACGATGGCAAGACCACCACCTATGATGCCGATAATATTGTTATCGCTGCGGGCTCAGTGCCGGTGGAAATTCCGCCGACCCCGCTGACCGAAGGCTTGGTTGTAGACTCTACTGGCGCGCTTGAATTCACCGAAACGCCGAAGCGTTTGGGCGTCATCGGTGCCGGTATTATCGGTCTTGAGCTAGGTAGCGTATGGAACCGTTTAGGCTCAGAAGTCACCGTACTCGAAGCCATGGACGCTTTCCTGCCGATGGTCGACACCACTGTCGCCAAAGAGACGCAGAAACTGCTTAAGAAGCAGGGCCTGGATATCAAACTGGGCGCTCGCGTCACCGGTTCTGAAGTCAAAGGCGAAGAAGTCGTAGTGAAGTACAGCGATGCCAACGGCGAACAAGAGATGACCTTTGATAAGCTCATCGTCTGTGTTGGCCGTCGTCCGTACACCAAAGGTGTCATCGCTGACGGTGTCAGCATTGAGCTGGATGAGCGTGGCTTTATCTTTGTCGACGACCAGTGCCGTACCAACGTCCCGGGCGTTTACGCCATCGGTGACTGTGTACGCGGCCCGATGCTGGCGCACAAAGCCTCTGAAGAGGGCATTATGGTGGCCGATATCATCGCTGGCCATAAAGCCGAGATGAACTACGACACTATTCCGAGCGTCATCTATACCTACCCGGAAGTAGCGTGGGTCGGTATGACCGAGCAAGACGCCAAAGCGAAAGGTATCGAAGTTAAAACCGGCACCTTCCCGTTTGCGGCCAGCGGCCGCGCGATGGCTAACAACGCCACCGAAGGCAGTGCCAAAATTATCGCCGATGCGGAAACTGACCGTATTCTTGGTATGCATATCGTGGGTCAACACGCTGGCGAGATGATCGCCCAAGGCGTGATTGCCATGGAATTCGGCTCTAGCGCCGAAGACCTGGCGCTTACCTGCTACGCGCACCCGACCATGTCGGAAGCCGTTCACGAAGCAGCGCTAGCGGTTGATGGCCACGCGATTCATATGGCCAATCGCAAAAAGCGTAAATAATTCAGTCAGCAACAACGAAGCGCCACCTTTTAAGGGTGGCGCAAACTTTCGGCTTTGTCTTAATCCACAAAGATCGAAAGAACGGGGATGACCAGTTCTTTTAAGACCGTTCTTGTAAAACGGTTCTTAAAAGAAAACTGATCATCGTTCGAGTCACATGCAACCAATGGCATGAATCGATGAATCTTCACGAGTATCAAGGTAAACAGCTGTTTGCCGATTATGGTTTACCAGTGTCTAAAGGCTTTGCCGTCGACACTCCCGAAGAAGCCGAAGAGGCTTGCAAAAAAATCGGTGGTGACATGTGGGTGGTTAAAGCCCAGGTGCACGCCGGTGGCCGTGGTAAAGCGGGTGGCGTTAAGCTGATTAAAGACCCGGCTGAAGCCAAAGCCTTTGCTGAAAAGTGGTTAGGCAAGAACTTGGTCACCTTCCAGACTGACGAAAAAGGTCAGCCGGTTGCCAAGATTCTAGTTGAAACCTGCACCGACATCGCCGACGAGCTGTATCTCGGTGCTGTAGTCGACCGTACTACTCGTCGTGTGGTCTTTATGGCCTCTACCGAAGGCGGTGTAGAGATCGAGACGGTTGCAGAAGAGACGCCGGAAAAGATTCTGAAAGCCGAAATCGATCCGCTAGTCGGCGCACAGCCGTACCAAGCCCGTGAGATGGCGTTTGCGCTGGGCCTGAAAGGCGATCAGATCAAGCAGTTCACCAAGATCTTCTTAGGTCTGTCTCAGTTGTTCCACGACAAAGACTTGGCGCTGTTAGAAATTAACCCGCTGGTTATCACTGACGAAGGCAACCTGCACTGCCTCGACGCCAAGCTGGGCTTAGACAGCAATGCGTTGTACCGTCACCCAGACCTGCAGGCGATGCGCGACCCGTCTCAAGAAGACCAGCGTGAAGCCGATGCGGCGAAGTGGGAACTTAACTATGTCGCGCTTGATGGCAACATCGGCTGCATGGTGAACGGCGCAGGTTTGGCCATGGGCACCATGGACATCGTCAACCTGAGCGGCGGCAAGCCGGCTAACTTCTTGGACGTTGGCGGCGGCGCCACCAAGGAGCGCGTGGCAGAAGCGTTCAAAATCATCCTGTCTGACGACAATGTTAAAGCCGTATTGGTTAACATCTTCGGCGGTATCGTACGTTGCGACATGATTGCTGAAGGCATTATCGGTGCCGTTGAGCAAGTGGGTGTCAACGTACCGGTTGTCGTACGTCTGGAAGGGAACAACGCCGAATTGGGTGCTGAAAAACTAGCATCTAGCGGTCTGAACATCATTGCGGCTACTAGTCTGACCGACGCGGCTCAGCAGGTCGTTAAAGCGGCGGAGGGCAAGTAATGAGCATCCTGATCGATAAGAACACCAAGGTCATCTGCCAGGGCTTTACCGGTGGCCAGGGCACGTTCCACTCCGAGCAGGCGATTGCCTACGGTACGCAAATGGTCGGTGGTGTTACACCGGGCAAAGGCGGCCAGGAGCACCTCGGTCTGCCCGTTTTCAACACCGTGAAAGAAGCGGTAGAGAAAACCGGTGCGGAAGCCAGCGTTATCTACGTACCGGCGCCGTTCTGTAAAGACTCAATCCTTGAAGCGGCTAATGCCGGTATCAAACTGATTGTGTGCATCACCGAAGGCATCGCCACGCTAGACATGCTCGAAGCAAAAGTGAAGTGCGACGAGCTGGGCGTACGTCTGATCGGCCCGAACTGCCCAGGTGTTATCACCCCAGGCGAATGCAAAATCGGCATCATGCCAGGTCACATTCACCAGCCGGGCCGCGTAGGTATCGTGTCTCGCTCTGGTACCTTGACCTATGAAGCCGTTAAACAGACCACTGATCACGGTTTCGGTCAGTCTACCTGTGTGGGCATCGGCGGCGATCCGATTCCGGGCTCTAACTTCATCGACATCCTTGAGATGTTTGAGAAGGACCCGAAAACCGAAGCCATCGTTATGATCGGTGAAATCGGCGGTACGGCTGAAGAAGAAGCGGCAGCTTACATCAAAGCTAATGTTTCCAAGCCCGTGGTTTCCTACATTGCCGGTGTGACTGCACCTCCTGGCAAGCGTATGGGCCACGCGGGCGCGATCATCTCTGGCGGTAAAGGCACCGCTGACGAGAAGTTTGCTGCTCTTGAAGACGCCGGTGTTAAAACCGTGCGCTCTTTGGCAGAAATCGGCGATGCGCTGAAAGAAGTCACTGGCTGGTAAGTCAGCCATTGACGTTAGCCGCACGCTATAAGGGCGCCCCTCGGGGCGCCCTTATTCGTTGGCCAATGTTTATCTTGAACCTGTCTAGTCGGTGCTGGCGAAGCAACGCCAACGGCGGGGTTCTATAGCCGTTGGCTGAGTTCATTTAAAAAGGCTTCGGCAACGTCATGCTCATAACGGTAGTAGGTCCACTGTCCAACGCGTTCGGATGAGACGAGGCCGGCACGGGATAGCGTGGAGAGATACAGCGAAATGGTCGGTTGGGAAAGGTCCGTCTTTTCACAAATGTGGCTGACACAGATTCCGCCTTCCGGCGCGGTATCCTTCTGCTGTGGAAAGTAGCGCTCTGGCTCCTTGAGCCAGGATAGAATGTCGAGGCGCACCGGGTTAGCAAGCGCACTTAAAACGGTATTGATATCCATAAACACGTCCAGGCGTTGAGAGCCTGACCAGTATACGCTGTAACGGGCAGGCTGCCGAGGCAGCCTGCCTAGTGTGTATCAACTCACCAGTGCTTCGAGGGCGCTGCTGTCAAAATCTGAGAGTTCTTGAAGGCGCCCATCACGCACTTTGTTGGCCCACTGAGGGTCAGAGAGGAGGGCGCGACCAATCGCAATCAGATCAAAATCATTGCGTGAGCGCCACATCGCTAGTTCTTCCACATTGACACGGCTTTTCGAGGTTGGGTCTTCCGTGCGCGTAAAGTGGCCAGTGCGGAAAGTCTTATCCAGCCCCACGCTGCCAACGGCGATTACCGGCTTACCGGTCAGTTCCCGGGTCAAGGTTGCCAGCGTTTTTTCACTGCCTGCAAAACCAGGCTCCCAGACACGGCGGGTGCTGGCATGAAAGATGTCGACACCGTCATCGGCTAACGGCTTGAGGAGCTCGCCCAGCGCCTCGGGCGTTTCAGCAATAATGGCCGTATAATCAGATAACTTCCACTGAGAGAAGCGGAAGATGATCGGGAATTCCGGGCCCACCGCCTCACGCACGGCGCGTACGATCATGCGAGGAAAGCGCAGTCGATTTTCCGGGCTACCGCCATAGGCATCCGTGCGCTGGTTGCTCTCAGACCATAGGAATTGGTCGATCAAATAGCCGTGGGCGCCGTGTAGCTCGATACCGTCAAAGCCAAGGCGTTGAGCATCGCTTGCGGCACGAGCAAAGGAAGCAGCTACGTCAAGCATGTCCTGTTCGTTCATGGCGCGGACAATTTCAACGCCGTCTTCACTGATAGCCATCGGACCAAAGCCGGGTACGCGAGTATCCGGCTCGACGCCTGGGCGGCGTTCACGGCCTACGTGCCACAACTGCGGGACAATCTTCCCACCGGCGGCGTGAACGCCCTCTACAACGCGCTGCCAGCCGGCCAGTGCCTGCTCGCCATGAAAGGCCGGTACGTCGGGGTAGCCGTTGGCACCGGGATGATCAATGTAGGTGCCCTCAGTAATGATCAGCCCAACACCCCCTTCGGCACGACTGCGATAGTAGGCCGCTACATTGTCACCCGGCACGCCATTGGGTGACTGGTTGCGCGTCATGGGGGCCATGACGATGCGGTTAGGCAGGGTGACAGGGCCCATGGCAAAGGACTCAAAAAGGGGTGCGGCTAATGTTTGCTCAGGTGTAGACATGCTGTTTATCCTCTATACATATATAAATATATAAATATGTTTATCAATGTATTTACACATATTTGAGCACTATTGGCAACCCTGCGCCCTTAGAAGCCCTACGCCTTGCTGGCCCTGGTGGTCCACCGTTATGCCGTTGGTGAGCGGCGCAGCATTCGGTAGCTATACAGAATAAACAGCGGTGCGCCCGCTGCTAGGTAGAGGTGGTAACTCACTAGCCGCCACACTAATACTGCCGCTGCGGCTTGGTCACGCTCCATCAAAGGTAATAATAGGCTGCCCACGCCGACTTCAGCAGCCCCTGCGCCGCCGGGCAGAAAGCTGAACTGGCTGGCGGCCATGGCCAGCATTTGAGTTAGAAATGTCCACATCCAATCCGCATGCCCACCTACCCCCAGCACTGCCAAATAGAGCAAGCTATAGCGCATCAGCCAGTGGGCGGTGGTCAGCAGCATCATCGCGAGTAGCGTAGCGCGCGGCAGCTCAAGCGTCATCTTGAGCGCATGACGGCAGCGTAATAGGCGCCGTGCAAGCCAGCGCCGCCGATACTGGCTTGGCCATGGCGTGTTGACACTGGTTGAGCGCAATAGGCTGGGTAAATAGCGCATTACCACAATCACCACTGTTGCCATTAAGGCTAAACCGACCAGCGCCCATTGCACCAATGATTGATGTGGCCACTGGGTGTCGCTGAGCAGCGAAAAAAGTACCAGGCCGCTCAGCATGGCCATAAAGAACAGTAGGTCACAGCCTTGATCAATCAGAAACATTGCCGCGCCTTTGGCAGGCGGAAAGCCGCGCTGGGCAAGCAGCATCAGTAGGGTGACAGGGCCTCCGCTGCCACCTGGGGTGGCGCATAGGGCAAACTTGGACGCCAGCTCGATGCCCAGTGCGCCGCGCTGACCGAGCCTGCCTGCCCGGCCACCCAGCATCAAACGCATTCTCATCGCATTAAGATTCCAGCATAGAAACGCTAGCAAAAGCATCAATAGCAACAATTCGAGTGGAAAGTGCCTTACGTGCTGTAATGCTTCTGCGCCGCCCACCCAGGCGGTGAGTACCAGCGGCGCAATGAGCGCCAAGGCAATCATCACGCCGTGGATGGGGCGCCACTTGAGTAGTTGACGACTAGTGCTGTTGGTGGAGTGCATAGGGTTGGCTGCCGTGACAAAGCTGCTGATAGTGCTCAAGCAGTGAATGCATAACGCCATCCCAGTTGAAATACCGCTCCACATGGCGGCGCGCATAGTGCCCGCTGGCGGCGACGTCGTTGCTGAACAGCGCCACACACGCCTCTGCCATGGCAAAGGGGTCAAGTGGCTTGCATAAAATACCCGCCCCCAACGGTACGTTTTCGGCCAGCGCCCCAGCGCGGGCGGCTATCACCGGGATACCGCTGGCCATGGCTTCCTGGGCAATTAAGCCGAAGGTCTCACGGGTGCCTGCGTGCAGCAGGGCATCGCTACTGGCCAGTGCTTTGGCTACCTCATGGACGCCGCAACAGCGGTCCACAATGGTGACATTGCTGGGTACGTGATGCGGCATGCCCGGGCCCATCAGCAGCAAATGGTAATCGCTGCTTAGCTGACGCATCGTTGAAAGCAGCACATCAATATTTTTCTCGCGGGAGTTGCGCCCCACAAAGATCAGCAGCTTTTTATCGCTGGGTATGCCCATGGTCTGTCGGAAAGTCGGATCACGCTGCTGGGGGTTAAATTGCGCTAAATCGACACCCAGTGGCTGAACGCGAACGTTATCGACGCCCCAATCCCGAAGCCGGTTAGCCATGGCGTTGCAGGGTGCCAGTACGCTATCAAACTGGCTATAAAGCTCTGTGACATAGCGGGTTAAGCGCTTCTCAACGTAGCGCCCAAAACGATCGCCCATCAAACGTGGGAGGTCGGAATGATAGAAACCCACCACCGGCACTCCGAGGCGCTGACCCGCAGCCAGCGCTGCCCATGCCGTTACGTACGGGTCGCCAGCCTCAATAAGGTCAGGCTTTAAATCAATCAAGGTATCGCGCCAGGGTGATCCTCGTAGTGGAAAACGATAGCCCTGACCCAAGGGCAGATGTAACGCCGGTAAGGTGTGGTGATCACCGAGGCTATCGCGCTCCGCTCCCGGCACCAGCAGACTGGTACGCAGCTGTGGAATGCGCGAAAAAACGCGATGCTTGGCCTGTAAATAGGTGCGCACACCGCCGCTGGCGGGGGCATGAAACATCGTCACATCGGCAATGTGCAAGCTAACCTCCAACCCTAAAGATTGTCATCGTTTCACCATAAAGGAGAAATAAGTCAGTTCGACGACACTTGAACCGGTGTGCAGGGCTAGTTCTGAAGTTCAACCAGCATAAATAACATCCATATGGATGGTGTGTGGAGTTTATTTAAGTGTTATAGTGCCAATAAGATGTTCAATGACGAGCACAACGAGGCTTCACACATGAGCGTTCACGAACTGCGCCGCAAGAGCGGCGACTCTAGTGAGAAAATTACTATCAATCTGGGGGTGGTTGATCTGGGGCAGATCGATCTGCTGGTACAGGAAGGGTTCTACTCCAACCGTACCGATCTGATCCGAACAGCCATTCGCAATCAATTAGCGAAACATGCTGATGTCGTCAGAGAAACTGTCACTCGCAAGTCGTTTGTACTCGGGCTTGAGCACTACAGTCGCACGGATCTGGAGGCTTTACAGTCGGCAGGGGAGATGTTGCAGATTCAGGTGCTGGGCATGGCCAGTATTGCCGACGACGTCACACCAGAGCTTGCTCTTGCCACCATCGAGTCGGTGGTGGTGCTGGGCGCACTTAATGCCAGCAAAGCGGTTAAGGCCGCTCTGGCGGATCGAATCCACTGAAGCACTCACCACTGAATTACTAAATAGGGACATTGATCATGATTGACGCCACTATGTCGAAACGAATGGAAGAAGCAACGCGACTCACCCGTGCTGGGAAACTCCACGAGGCCATGGCCCTCCTCCAGAGCGGCGTGTCCGAAGCTGGGCGTGAGGAAACACCGAAAAACGCTTACCAAGGTGGCAATACCTTCGACGGAACCTGGCAGGTTCTCGATAAAGAAGACACGGTAACGGAGCCAGAGCCTGCTGACTCGCCAACGGGAGCATTCACGCCCGGCGATATTAAGGTACCTGCTGCATGGCGCGATAAGTGGATGAAGTTTCGCGGTGGAATGGCGCAAACCGAGCAAGCGCCGCCAGAGTATGCACGGAGCGAGGAACCACAGCCCGGTGCGTTCACTGCCGGTCGGTTTACCAACCAAGTGGGCACGCGTGATTACAAGCTGTATATCCCTAGCGGCTATACCGGTCAGTCGCTGCCGCTGGTGGTTATGCTGCATGGCTGCACGCAGAACCCTGATGACTTTGCTGCCGGAACCGAGATGAACCGACTGGCCGAAGAGCAGCAATGTTGCGTGCTCTATCCTGCCCAGCCGATGACCGCCAACCACTCTAAGTGCTGGAACTGGTTCAAAGCCGAAGACCAGCAGCGCGAGGGCGGTGAGCCGGAGATTATTGCGGGCATGACCCGCCAGATCATTGATACCCATGGCCTTGATGGGTCTCGGGTCTATGTGGCAGGCCTTTCGGCAGGCGCCGCCATGGCAACCACCCTGGCGATGACCTACCCGGATCTCTTTGCCGCGGTGGGCGTGCACTCCGGACTACCCCATGGCGTGGCCAAGAGTCTTCCCGATGCCTTGGGCGCAATGCAGGGGGGGACAGGGCCCCTCGGTGGCGGTAACCAAGCAAAAGGAATCGGATGGGCCTCGGATGTGCCAGCGATTATCTTTCATGGTGATCGTGACACCACCGTGCACCCCAGCAATGCGGATCGCGTAGCCGCCCAGTACAGCACATCTTGTCAAGCTGGGGCGTCGGTAGAGAAGGGGAAAGTAGCCAATGGCCACGGTTATACCTGTACCACGCACCATAATGCGAAAGGCGAAACCCATCTGGAGCAGTGGCAGGTACACGGGGCGGGCCACGCCTGGTCGGGCGGCAGCACCAAAGGAAGCTATACCGATCCGAAGGGCCCCGATGCCACCAAGGAAATGCTGCGTTTCTTCATGCAACATCGGCAGGCTTGATGAAGACTAGCCAAATGTCTACACGACAGACACAACAACGGCGCCCTAAGGCGCCGTTGTTTTTTACTGCTATGGTGTAACCAACTGATTTACTCAGCGGGCTTTGCCACCAGCGAGCGAGTCTCTTCGCGAGCTTCGGTGAGCACTACGCGTAGCGGATCGCCAAGCTTAAAACGCTCTTCGCCTTCGATCTGGATACGCCCCTCTTTATCGTCAATGACCACTTTACTGCGGTCACTGTGCATCAAGGGCGCAGGCACAAACGCCGTGGCGCCATTTTCCAGCAGACGAACGCGCATACCGCCACGGTTGATAGCCATAATTTCGGCCTCAAAGGTGTCCTGGTTCTGCGCGGAGGGCGTTAGGTAACGCACGTAGAGCCAATCTTTCACATCGCGCTCGGCCATACGATTCAGGCGGCGACGCTCCGTTAGCTGCTCGGTGAGCTGCTGGGTAGCTTCGGCAGGTGCCTGCTCGCCCTTCAACACGCGCTTGATCAAGCGGTGGTTGACCATATCGCCATACTTACGAATCGGCGAGGTCCAGGTGGCGTAGGCAGCTAAGCCCAGGCCAAAGTGCGGGCCGGGCTGGGCAGACATCATGGTGAAACCCTGGAAGCGGCGCAGGCGCGCATCCAGCCAGGCGTCATCGCGGCTTTCCAGCGCACGCTTGAGCTCGGTGTAGCGGGCAAGCTCGGTCAATGCTTCGCGCTCGACCACAATCTCCTGGCCTGCCAGAAACTCTTGCGCAGCTTCGGCTTTTTCCGGCTCAAAGGCGCGGTGCACATTAAAGATACCGTGGCCGATATGCTGGGCAAGGAAGTCCGCGCAGCAGGCGTTGGCCACAATCATCGACTCTTCGATCATGCGGTTGGCAATCCGGCGCTCTTCGGTGCGCACCGCCAATACGTTGCCAGCGGGATCGAGATCAAACACGTAGTCGGGGCGGTCTTTAAACACCAGCGCGTGCTCGTTACGCCAGGCGGTACGTGCCTCGGTCAAATCGCGCAGTGCGGTGAGCTGCTCGGCAATATCATCGGCGGGCGCCCAATCACCTTGACCTTCGATCCAGTCGGAGACGTTGTCATAGGCAAGCTTGGCATGGGATTTGACGTTGGCGGCAAAAAAGCGGTAATCGCCCATGCTGCCGTCGGCATTGATATCCAACGTACAGGCCAGCGCGGGGCGATCCTTGCCTTCCCACAACGAGCAGAGATCATCCGCTAACTGCTCTGGCAGCATGGTGACGTTCTGGCCGGGCAGGTAAACGGTAAAGGCGCGGGTGCGAGCTTCTAAATCCGCCGCATGGCCCTCTGCCACGTAAGCCGTGGGGTCGGCAATTGCTACGCTCAACCGCCAGCCGCCTTCAGCGCGAGTAGCGACGTGCAGGGCGTCATCCATATCACGGGTCTTCTCACCATCGATGGTGAAGAAGGGCGTTGCGGATAAATCTTCGCGCGTCAGGCCTTCATCCATCAGCGGCCAGTCGGTGCCTGCATCGGGGCACTCTTGTTCCAGCGCATGGCGAGCAAGCGTGACGCGCCACGGCACCGCCGGATCGTCGCTCTTGGCGACCAGCTCATCAATCTGGGCAAAGAAAGCGCGGTCGTCGGCTTTTAAAGGATGGCGTACCAAGCGGGCAACGACCCAGTCTCCGTCAGCAATGCTGTCTTCATCAAGGCTGTTCTTAATCCGCGCCTTGATCACATTTTTAATCGACGGATGATCAGGCACCACGGCCAGTCGGCCTTCGCGCTTCTGCACGCGGGAAACAAACCGATCCAGCCCAGCTTCGATCAGCTTTTCAGGCTCAACGGATTTTTTGTCGCCATTCTCGTGGATAACGGCCTCCACGCGATCACCGTGAATCACTTGCTTCATGGCGGGCGGTGGCACGAAATAGGATTCACCGTCGTCGGTTTCGAGAAAACCGAAACCTTTGTCGGTGGCTTTGATCACCCCTTCAGCACGGGGGGTGGTTTGACGAATCTGTTGCTTGAGCTGGGCAAGCATGGAGTTATTCTGAAGCATGAGCTCAATCAGTTGGCGAGAGTTAGGGTGCTACTATACGGATTCACAAGGGCTGCGCCAATTGTCGCTATGGGAAGTTGGCGCTTAGGACGACGAGTCAAAGGATTACATGCGCTCAAAGTAATCGGTTAAGCTAAACTTTCATATTCATGGAGCGCGTTATGACACCTCGCCTGATTGTTTCTGACCTGGATGGCACCTTATTAGGAAGCGACCATTCCCTACACGAAAGTACCGTAGAGGTGCTGAGAGCATTGGTGAAGCAAGGCCATCATGTAGCGCTCGCCTCTGGTCGCCACTACCACGATATGAAGGTGTTTCGTGATCAGTTGGATGTCCCCGCACACCTGATCAGCACTAATGGCGCCTATGTTCACGATCCAGAAGATGCCTTGCTGGCGGCTATCCACGTTGATCCTGAACATGCAAAGACGCTGATCGATCTTCCGCGCCCGCCCCAGGTGCGGCTTAATATCTACCGCGAAAGCGGCTGGCATATTGATGCTGAGGCCCCGCATTTATTATCACTTCACGCTTCTACAGGGTTTAGCTATAAAGTTGTGTCGCCCGCGGAAATGGATACTAACGGCGTAGGCAAAGTACTCTATCTAGGCGACCCAAAGGCGCTAAAACAACTAGAAGCACAGGCTCAAGAGGCCCACGGCGACAACCTGCATATTACTTACTCTACGATCGATTCTTTGGAAATCATGGCCGGTGGGGTCAACAAGGGTGTGGCGCTATCCTCACTGCTGGAACGGCTGGGCTTAACGCCCGCAGAGTGTTTAGCCTTTGGTGACAATCTTAATGATACCGAAATGCTCAATTTAGCAGGGGAGGCCCAGGTAATGGCCAACGCCCACCCGGCGCTGTTTGATCGTGTAAAGGGCGCTGAGCGTATCGGCCACCATGGTGAAGCCGCCGTTGCCGAGTGGTTGAAAAAGCGATTTGGGCTTTAAGCGCTATAGGCCGCGATGCTGATGCAACCTTGGTCGTAGCGCTATTGCTACTGCTTAGCCCCTCGACCATCATCAAGGCCCGATGATGACAATAGTGTAGGGCTGAACCCGCTGCGATGACGATACCCCCTGCTACTTTGATTGTGGTCGACGATGACCCGGAAATTTGTGAACTACTCGCTGACTACCTGGGGCGCCACGGCTACCGCGTATTCACGGCGGACGGTGCCCAAGCGCTGCATTCACTGCGCTCAGAACACGCCCCCGACTTGCTGATTGTCGATTTAATGCTCCCTGGTGATGACGGCTTTACTATTTGCCGCGACGTCCGAAAGCACAGCGATGTTCCGATAATAATGCTTACCGCCAGTGCCGATGAGACAGACCGTATCCTTGGCCTTGAGCTGGGTGCTGATGACTATTTGGGCAAGCCATTTAATCCTCGTGAATTGCTGGCGCGCATAAAGGCGGTACTCCGCCGCACCCGAAGCGTGCCGCCTACGCTGCCCGCCGGGCAGGCACGTTGGGTCAGTTTTGGTAATTGGCAGCTCGACCGCATGACCCGCGAGCTGATAGACCTGCAAGGCGAACGCGCCGCACTTTCGGGAGCTGACTTTCAGTTACTGCAGGTGTTTTTAGCGCACCCCGCCAAGGTGCTCACCCGGGACGATCTCTATGCGCTTACCCGCGGGCGTGATGCGCCGCCGCTTGATCGCTCCATTGATGTCCACGTTTGCCGCCTGCGCCAACGGTTGGGTGAAGACGCCCAGCACTCGCAGCTGATTCGCACGGTGCGCGGGGCAGGCTACGTATTAACCGCCCAGGTAGACGCATTAACGTGAGTCAGGAGTGGTGGGCAAATAAGTGGTGGGCAAATACTAGGCGCCGCTTATCTCGCTGGCTACCCGCTTCGCTGCGTGGGCGCTTTGTGATCATCATGATCGCCGGTGTATTGGTCGCCCAAGGGGCCAGCTATGCGATCTGGACATCCCAGGTGCGCTCTAGCCATTTGGCCCAGTTGGATGAGCTGTCCACTAATATGGCGTTTAGCATCGCCTCCACTATGAAGTTTTTCCGCTCTCTGCCCGTGGATTACCGTCATATCGTGTTGGATCAACTGCGTAATATGGGCGGCACGCGGTTTTTTGTTAGCGTCAACGAACGCAGACTCGCAATCGACGATATCGGTTCAGGGCCGGAAAAACAGGTAGTGGTCAATAATGTGCGCTCGGTGCTCACCCAGCAGCTTAATATCGATGATGTGATTGTCGAGTTCTCCCGCCCGGAAAACCTGCGGGTGCTCAATAACGAAGTGCTGCTTTACGATTTGCCGCCCCGTTGGGGGCAGCACAGCCTGCTAATGGAGCCGCTCTCACCGCCGATTTTAGTCGTTCAGTTGGAGCTTGCCCCAGACACTTGGCTGTATGTGGCCACGCTGCTGGGCGTGCCGGATATCTTTAGCGGTTATCGCTGGCTCTCTGAAGAGCGCTTGCTGGTCGGGCTGCTGGTGCTGCTAAGCGTGCTAGCGCTCTCGTTTTTGGGCATCACCAGCGTGACTCGACCGCTGGCACGGCTCTCTCGGGCGGCGAATCAGTTGGGTGATGATCTGGATATGCCGCCGCTAAAAGAGAGCGGCCCAAAAGAGGTCGCTGCCACTGCAGCGGCGTTTAATCGAATGCAGCGGCGCATTCGCGAGCAGATAGAGGAGCGTGAGCGGCTGTTTTCGGCGATTTCCCATGACTTGAAAACGCCGTTAACCCGTATGCGCCTGCGCGCCGAGATGCTCGATGATGACTACCAGCGGGAGCGCTTTTGCGCCTCGCTGGATGAGTTGGATAGCCTGGTAAAGGGCGCCTTGGCTTCAGTAAAAGGCTTGGATCTGCACGAAGAGCCAGCTCCCGTCTCGCTGGCGTCACTGCTTGAAGAACTGGGGGAAGAACTAAGCCTGCAGGGCGGGCAAGTGACTATTGAGAAAAACAGCCCTCCATTAGCACCACTGATCGCCAAGCCGATGGCACTCAAGCGCTGTCTGGCCAATTTGCTAGAAAACGCGGTGTTCTATGGCAAGCAGGCCGATGTAGCGCTAATTGACCGGGGGGGAGCGGTCACACTGCATATTCGTGATCATGGCCCCGGCATTCCAGAAGAGCAGCTAGGGCGGGTGTTTTCGCCCTTTGTCCGTCTAGAGCCCTCACGCAGCCGGCACACCGGCGGTAGCGGCCTGGGGCTAGGTATCGCTCGGCATATTGCGCGTGCCCACGGCGGTGATATTACGCTCGCCAACCATGCCGATGGTGGGCTAGTGGTAACGCTCACGCTTCCCCGTCAGGAAACTATTACAGGCTTGTAATAAAACCCCAACACTATGCATTACTCGGTAACTCACGTTGACGCTCGCCTTGGCGTAACCTCTTAGATGTCGCACGTCCGAGAGGACAATAACAATATAAGGAGTGACTCCATGTCGACGCTAAAGAAGACTACCCTCGCGCTTGCTCTGGCAGGCGCCACGCTAGCCACTACCGCTCAAGCTAATGAAGTCGAAGTGCTGCACTGGTGGACGTCCGGCGGCGAAGCTCGCGCTGCCAATGTGCTCAAAGAGTTAATGGAAGCCGAAGGCTACGGCTGGCAGGACTTCGCCGTGGCCGGTGGCGGTGGTGAAACCGCCATGACGGTACTGAAATCTCGCGCCATGTCGGGCAATCCTCCCTCTGCAGCGCAAATCAAAGGCCCCGAAATTCAAGAGTGGGGTGAGCTTGGCTTGCTCGGTGACTTGAATAGCGTTGCCGATGCCGAAGGTTGGGATGAACTACTCCCTGAAGTCGTCGCCGACATTATGCGCCACGATGGTCAATACGTGGCGGTGCCTGTCAACGTGCACCGGGTAAACTGGCTGTGGGCCAACCCGCAAGTGCTGGAAGCGGCAGGTGTTGAGATGCCCACCACGCTGGACGAGCTTTTCGAAGCAGGTGAAGCCATTCGCGAAGCGGGTTTCGTGCCGCTGGCGCACGGTGGCCAGGCATGGCAGGACGCGACGGTATTTGAAAGCGTGCTGTTAGGTGGTCAGGGTAGCGAGTTTTATCAGCAGGCGCTGGTAGAGCTAGACCCTGAAGCGCTGGGCGGTGAACAAATGATCGATGCGCTTGAGGACTTCAAGCGTACCCGCGAGCTGATGGATGAAGGCATGCCCGGGCGCGACTGGAATGTCGCTACGGCGATGGTGATTCAAGGCGTTGCCGGGTTCCAGCTCATGGGCGACTGGGCCAAAGGGGAATTCACTGCGGCTGGACTAACCGCCGGGGAAGATTACCTGTGTGCGGCAGCGCCGGGCACTGAAGATGCGTTCACCTTCAATATCGATAGCCTGGCCATGTTCCGGGTTAGCGACGACGAAGAGCGCGAAGCCCAGCAGGCTTTAGCCCGCCTGGTGCTTGAGCCTACTTTCCAAGAAGCGTTTAACCTTGCCAAAGGCTCGATTCCGGCGCGGCCTGATCTGGATATGAGCGAATTCGATAGCTGTGCCCAGCAGTCCCTGGCCGATTTCCAGCGCACCGCCGAAGAGGGCGGCTTGGTTCCCAGTATGGCCCACGGCATGGCCGTTCGTGCGGATATCCAGGGCGCCATTTTTGATGTAGTGACTAACTACTTCAACGATGCCGATATGGCTGCCGAGGAAGCAGCAGAACGGATGGTGAGCGCTGCCCAAGCGGCCTCTTTCTAAGGTTTTCTAGACCTTACGTTCTCTAGGAGCCTGTCCGACTTAACACTGATCTACTGCGAATCCGTGCTTCTCGCGACGATCGGCCAAGCCGGACAGCCTCCTAGGCGCCGTCGCAACGGCGGCGTCTACTCTGTTTAGCAAGAGCACTGTGCTGCTTGGCAAGGACACTTCTCCAATGAGAGATTCCCTCCCCATGAAAAATACCTCTGCGTCACGCTTAGGGCCTGGCGCTAAGCGGTCGACGCCATCTGGCGGTTTGCAGGCGTGGTTGCCGCGTTTGGTGCTGGCACCGTCGGTGGCGATATCGCTGTTCTTTGTTTACGGCTTTATGCTTTGGACATTCGTGCTGTCGCTCACCAGCTCACGCATGCTGCCAAGCTATGACTTTGTCGGCTTCGGTCAATATGCACGCCTGATGGCCAATGAGCGCTGGTGGGTCGCCTCCACCAACCTGATGATTTTTGGCGTTTTGTTTGTCGCGGTCTGCCTGGTGATTGGCGCGTTGCTGGCCATATTGCTTGATCAGAAAATTCGCCAAGAGGGCGCGCTGCGCACGATTTACCTCTACCCCATGGCGCTGTCGTTTATCGTTACCGGGGTGGTGTGGAAGTGGCTGCTTAACCCACAGCTGGGTATTCAGGCGATGGTGCAAGGCTGGGGCTTTGAGTCGTTTCGTTTTGACTGGATCGTTGACCCGGATATGGCCATTTACACCCTGGTGATTGCCGCCGTTTGGCAAGCATCCGGCTTTGTGATGGCGCTGTTTTTAGCCGGGCTGCGGGGTATCGACGACAGTATTATTAAAGCAGCGCAGCTGGATGGAGCAAGCTTGCCACGGATTTATCTGCGCGTGGTGATGCCGTGCCTACGCCCGGTAGTGTTCAGCGCGGTGATGATATTGGCCCATATCGCCATTAAGAGCTTTGACCTGGTCGTGGCGCTCACCGGCGGCGGGCCAGGCTACGCCACCGATTTACCTGCCACCTTTATGTACGCCCACGCCTTTACCCGGGCGCAAATCGGCTTGGGCTCGGCCAGCGCCATGCTGATGTTGGGCGGTGTGCTGGCGATTTTGATTCCGTACCTCTACTCCGAATTAAGGAGCCGCAAGCATGGCTAATGTGATTCGTCGTCAGACGCCCACTGCGCGGCTGGGCCGTGGTCTGCTATATAGCGTGCTGATACTCGCCGCGCTGTTCTATATTCTGCCGCTGGTAGTCATGCTGATGACCTCGGTTAAGCCGTTGAGCGAAATCAGCGCCGGGTCGCTGCTGTCACTGCCGCAAAACCCCACCCTGGCACCGTGGACAAAAGCCTGGGGAGAAGCCTGCACGGGGATGCGTTGCGAGGGCGTCGGTGGCTACTTCTGGAACTCCTTTGCCATTGTGATTCCCGCGGTGCTGATCTCAACCACCATCGGCGCCCTTAACGGCTACGCGCTGACCAAATGGCGCTTTAAAGGCTCGGAACTGGTTTTCGCGTTGATGCTGTTTGGCTGCTTTATTCCCTTTCAGGTGGTACTGCTGCCCATGGCGCAAACCCTCGGCTGGCTGGGTATCTCCAGCTCCCGCGCTGGGTTGATCCTGGTTCACGTGGTATTTGGCATTGCCTTCACCACGCTGTTTTTCCGCAACTTCTATGTGGGTATTCCCAACGAGCTGGTGTCGGCGGCGAAGTTGGATGGCGCGGGCTTTTTCCGCATTTTCTGGCGCATTCTACTGCCGGTTTCTGCACCGATCATCGTGGTCTCGGTGATCTGGCAGTTTACCCAAATATGGAACGACTTCCTGTTTGGCGTGGCGTTTTCGGCCCACAACACCCAGCCGGTGACCGTGGCGCTTAACAATCTGGTCAATACCTCCACCGGTGTGCGCGAGTACAACGTCGATATGGCGGCGGCGATGATTGCGGCGCTGCCCACCTTGGTGGTGTATGTGCTGGCGGGAAAATACTTCGTGCGCGGGCTGACAGCAGGCTCGGTTAAAGGTTAGTTATTTTAAAAGCCTAACAAAAATAGGGTTTTCAATATGTCAGCATTAGAAATACACAATGTGCGCAAAGAGTTCGGCAGCGAGCGGGTGCTTAAAGATGTCAGCATCTCGATCGACTCCGGCCAGTTTTTGATTCTTGTCGGCCCCTCAGGTTGTGGTAAATCCACGTTGATGAATGCCATTGCCGGGCTAGAGCCTGTGACCTCTGGCAATATCTATATCGATGGCGAAGACGTCACCTGGCGCACCCCGGCAGATCGCGATATCGCCATGGTGTTTCAGTCTTACGCGCTTTATCCCAGCATGACAGTACGCCAGAACATCAGCTTCGGGCTTGAAATGCGCAAGGTGCCCAAAGCCGAGCGTGAAGCCGCCGTCGAGCGCGTCGCGGACCTGCTGCAAATCACCCATCTTTTGGATCGCAAGCCCGCCCAGCTCTCAGGCGGGCAGCGCCAGCGGGTGGCCATGGGGAGGGCATTGGCCCGTGAGCCCAAGGTGTATCTGTTTGACGAGCCGCTCTCCAACCTGGATGCGAAACTGCGCGTGGATATGCGCACCGAGATCAAAAAGCTCCACCAGCGCCTGGGCACCACCATTGTTTACGTCACCCACGACCAGGTCGAAGCCATGACTCTGGCCGACTGCATAGCAGTAATGCGTGACGGCCATATTCTACAGTTGGGTTCGCCGGATGAGGTCTACAACAATCCCGTAGATATGTTTGTGGCTGGCTTTATGGGGTCGCCATCGATGAACTTTATTCGCGCTACTCTGGAAGATAATAATAGCGGCAGTTATCAACTTCGAATTGCCACACCAGGGGAGGCAGAGTTGGTTCTTCCTTGGCCAGAAGAGCGTAACGCAACGGATATGGCCGAGCGGCTTAACCAGCCGGTCATTCTTGGCCTACGACCAGAACACTTCAGCGAAGAAGATGAGCGGTTAACGTCCCAAGCCGAAGGAACGCTGCTCAGCGCCAGTGTGTCGGTGGTAGAGCCTACCGGGGCAGATATTTTGCTGCGCTTACCGCTGGGCGAACAGGAGGTGACCGCCCGTGTTGGGCCTAAGTGCACGGTGGTAGCCGGGGATCGCTTATCTTTGCGTGTAGATATGGGGCGGGCGATTCTATTTGATGCGGAGACCGAGCAGCGTATTGCGTAAGTGACTTGGTTCGAACCTGCTGTGAAATAGTAATGCCCCTTGCTGGTTTCAGCAGGGGGCATTTTTTACAGTTGCCTAAATTTTTAACTGCAGGTATTACTGTCGAATAAGCCGCAGCTCGCCATTGAGCGCCTTGATGATCGAATAGCACATTAGCAACATCACAATCGAGAACGGAATAGCGGTGGCGGTGACCCCTGCCTGAAGCGCGGTCAGGCCACCACCGATAAGCAGCACAATCGCGATGAGACCTTCGACGACCGCCCAGAACATCCGCTGAGGTCGCGGAGCGTCGATTTTGCCACCGGCGGTGATGGTATCGATGACCAGGGAGCCGGAATCCGACGAGGTAACAAAGAAAATCAGCGCCAGGACGATGCCCAGGGTCGACATCAGGCCCGTCAACGGCAGTTCGTTCAACATGCCGAACAGCGACAGCTCGGGTCTGTAGTTGTCGATTACATACTCTTTAACCAGGCTGCCCGCCGGATCCGCATAGAGCTGTTCAAGGGCGGTTGAGCCAAAGACGCCCATCCAGATAAAGATAAACAGACTGGGAACCAGCAAAACGCAGAGTATAAACTCACGCACCGTACGGCCCCGGGATACCCGAGCAATAAACATCCCCACGAAAGGTGCCCAACTAATCCACCAAGCCCAATAGAAAATCGTCCAGGACTGGCGATAGGCATCGTCGTCACGCCCAAATGGCGCCGACAGAGGCAGAAACTCAGTGACGTAGGTGGTAAGCCCCGACCAGAAGCCGGTTAGCGCCAAAAGCGTGGGGCCAGCGAAGAGCACGAAAAAGAAGAACAGAACGGCTAAGATCATGTTGATCTCGGAGAGCTTCTTTAAGCCACCTTCAAGACCGCGCCAGACCGATACCAGCGCCACCGCCGTCACCAGAATGATGACGATGACCTGGGTCATGGTGCTGACCTCCAGGCCGAAGACAAAGTTCATCCCCGCATTGGCCTGCTGTGCCCCAAGCCCGAGGGACGTTGCCAGCCCGAAGAGGGTGGAAAACACAGCTAAGATATCGATCACGTGCCCCCACCAGCCCCAGACACGCTCACCAAGAATGGGAAAGAACGCCGATCGAATTGAGAACGGCAGGCCCTTGTTATAGGTAAACAGGCCTAGCGCCAGCGCCATCACCACATACACCGCCCAGCCATGGATACCCCAATGAAGATAGGTGCCCGCCAGACCCATGGCGCTGGCGTCATCAATAGCCGCTGGGTTCAGCACCCCATCGGCGCCGAAGGGAGATGCGATACCCAGAGGCAGCGAAACATTGGCGTGGTAAACCGGCTCGAGTACGCCGAAGAACAGCAGGCCGATGCCGATGCCTGCGGTGAACAGCATAGCGAACCAGGAGAGATAGCTGTGATCCGGTCGGGCATCGGCCCCGCCCAGCCTGACTGAGCCATAGGGCAGAACCACCAGTGCTAAGCAGAACAGAATAAAGAAATCGACCAAGATCATGAAGTACCAGTCCAACGTTCCCGTAGAGAAGGCAACAATGGACTGAAAAGCGCTCCCTGCACGCTCTGGAAAAAGCAGGGTGAGGATGATGAAAATGGCTGAGGCAAGCGCGGATACCACAAAAACGCGGTTGTGGATGTCAAAACCGATGGGGCCAAGCTGCCCCTTGATATTGTCCTGACCGACGACATAGTCGGTCTGCATGTCGCTCGTTTCTGAAGGCGACCCAGGATCATTGGAATTGTTCATACACTACGACCCCTCATTGGAGGATGCTATGTCAAACACCCATCATGAGGGTAAATAGCGTTGAATCCCATCTTGCGGCCGAAAACAGCCTTGTCGCCGGTTACTTCATTTTCGGCTTTGCGGCACCGGTTCTTTGTCGAGCCGCTTGATTTGTCGCCACAAATCTTGGCGCAGGTCGGCGATTTTGGGTTGTTCATCGGCATTGAAGGGCACCGGGCGGCAGAGCCGCTGTGCGCGTAGCCCTAGGCGTGCGCTCAGTAGCCCGGTGGCAAGCCCTTGGCCTGCGCGTGCTGAAAGGCGCCCGGCTAAATCCAGCGAGAGCATATCCATGCTGGCGTCGGTGGCCAGTTCGCTGGCCCCGGCAAAGGCCATATTATGCAGCACATTGCGAAATAGCCGCAGGCGGCTGGCGTAGCCCAGCTCCAGCCCGTAAAGGCGGCAGAGCCGATCGACCATCGCCAAGCTACGCCAGGCCACCAGCGCCATATCCACCAGCGTTAGCGGGCTAATCGCGACCATGATGGCGGTTTCGCCGGACATGCGGGTGATCAGTCGCTGGGCTTCGCGGTCACGCGGTGTTAGCAGGTGGTAACGCAGCAGCGTCTGGATCTCCTCGCCGCTATGGTGGGGCTGGCTAGCGCGTTGAAAGGCCAGCCAATGCGGGTCATCGTCGGCGAGTTTGAGCTGACGCCTTAACTGCTCAGCCATCGCCCGGGCCTGCTTGGGCGAGCGTAGCGGCAGCTCGGCAAGCTCGCCGCGTAGTTTGTCGTGGCGTTTCAGGCGACGCAAACGGCCCAGCTCTTTGAGCAATGAGATCCCCCCTAGACCGATCAAACTGATCCCGAAGGCCTGCCAGGCCATGGTCAACCACTGGGATTGGGCCAACGCATCGGGTATGCCGGTGACAAGCTCCGCGGTGCCCAACCCAGCGCCGCCTGCCAGTGCGAATATTAGTCCCCAGCGGCGTTTGCGCGGCGCACCCAAACTGGCGGCGGGCAGGGCTTTATCTTCTGGAAGGGGCGCCAGCGGATGGTGCTCGCTGGTGCCAGCAAAAGCTTCGCGCTGACGCAGGGCTGTCTCTACATCTGCGGTCTCTTCGGGCTTGTCATCCAGATTAAAATGACGTCGTGGCTGTGGGGTGGTCATGTCAGTTTGTCTCCAATCAGCCAGTCGATGGTGGCGTCCATGCGAATATGATCAAGCGCTTCTGAAGTGGTTGGCATCGGGCGAAAGCCGGGGAAGTCGAAGCCCTGCTGCTGCCAGAAATCGGCAGCGGGTAGCTGTGCGGGCACATCGCCGGGGTAAACCAATACCTCTTCGCCTTCCAGGGTGGTGCCACGTAGCGCGGGCGAGCGTTTGCCCTCATGGGTCACCTCGCGTGCTTCAGTGGCACGGATAGCCGCTAGCGAGAACGCTTTAACCGGCACGTTGGCAAAGCGCAGGTCTTTGAGCGGCTCTGCCAGCAGCGTTTCAAGCAGTTGAACCACGTGACCGTGCTGGTCGGGGGTCACGTGATCAGCCTTGGTGGCGGCAATGGCGAGCCGGTCAATTTTAGGCGCGAACAGGCGGGTGAGCAGGCTGCGTTTGCCGTAGTCGAAGCTGTGCATTAACTGGCGCAACGCACGGGAAAGATCTTCAAAGCGCTCTGGCCCTGCATTGAGCGCGCCAAGCACATCCACTAGTACAATCTGGCGGTCAAAGCGGCGGAAGTGATCGCGATAAAAGGGCTTAACCACCTGCTGTTGATAGTAGCGAAAGCGCGCCGCCAGGGTGGCGTAAAGGCTATTGGCGGGCAGGGCTTCCAGCGTTTCTCGCGAGGTGTTGAGTTGAGAGGCGTCGAGCTGAGGTAGCGGGAAAAACTGCAGCACGGGTGCGCCTTCCAGTTCGCCGGGCAGCAAAAAACGCCCAGGCTGCAGATCGGAGAAACCGGCCTTTTTGGCACGGCGTAGGCCTTGAGCATACTCCTCAGCCAGGGCCGCAAGCTGGGATTCATCGGCCTCGCCCGCCGGGTCAAGCTGCTCTACTGCGGCAAGCCATTCGCTAAATAGGCCGCGACGCTGTTCACCTTCATGCAGTGCTTGGGCCTGGCTCCAACTGTAAAAGTCGTGCTGCAGCAGTGGTAAGTCGAGTAGCCACTCGCCAGGGTAGTCGAATAGATCCAGGGTAAGGTGAGCAATTTCAGGGGTTAGCCAGCCGCTGCGGGCAGGGCGATAGCGCAGTTGTAAGCGTAACTCGCTGATGCCGCGGGTGGGGTCTGGCCAGCGCGGCGGCGTATCGCGCAGGGCGGCCATACCGGGGTCGTAGGGAAAACGCGGTACGCCCAGGTCGGGCTGGTTAAGCCGCTGGGCGCCGAGCAGGCGACCTTCCCGGGCGGCGGGCAGTAAATCGAGCTGCGCCTCTACGCCAGCATGGCGCAGCTGGTTGACCAGTGAGGTCAAAAACGCGGTTTTTCCCGCTTGGGAGAGGCCGGTGACCGCTAAGCGCAACTGGCGATCTCGCCCGCGCTCTAATAAATTGCTCAGTTCGCGACTTAACGGCTGGCGCATCCTGTTGATCCTTTTGTGGCAATTGACCACTATCCATTAACAGCGCTAACCCACGACAGTGAAAAGGGCTGATTGACCAGTGCCGGCATCATATTAGCGAAACACTAATAGTAGCTGCGAAAGCATCGGCAGGGGGGCAATCAAAAAGCCAACCCCCGCCAGAGTGTAACCGGGCCAGCGGCGGGTCATCTTCTGCGCCAGGGTAAGGCCGACCAAGCACACCACCATACCGATTAAATTAAAGGCGAGCGTGGCTGCCTCTAGCCATTGCTGCGGATCCATCGGGTCTCCCTAGCTCAAATAGCAGTGAGCGCATAATAACAAAGCGTTAATGAACCGAAGATTAACCGCGGCTGAGAGTGGTGCCTAACAGGTGCTGGGCGCCCGGCACCAGCCAGACCGGGTCTAGGCGTGTATTGGCAGCCTCAACACAGATAAAGTGGCGTGCTACATCGGCGGGCGTGTCGCTGGGCAGGTCATTGTTGGGGTGCCACACCACCGTGGAATCACTCGACTGCTTGCCGATGCGCAGGCTACGCTCGCCATCGTTGAGCAGCACGGCTTCATTGGTATGGTAAATGCGATCAACGGCACCCTGAACGGCTAGCGTACCCTGCTGTTCACTCTCAGCAAAGTCGCGCAGTTTGTCGAGATAACGCGCGCCGGAAAGGCCTTCCAGTCGGCACTGATGCGTATCGGCAACGGCTAAGTAAGTATGCAGCGCGCCGCTGGTTTTGACCGGTGTTTCGCCGATGTTTTCGCTAATCAGCTCAACGTTTAAGCGCTGGGCGTTGGCTTGCACCACCAAGCGCGCGGTGAGCAGTGTATGCAGGGGTTGCGCTGGGGAAAGGTGGAGCTCAATTCCCTCGGCGTGCTCATCAACGGCGTCCAAACGCCAGTCGGCGTGGCGGGCAAGGCCATGGAAGGGGCCGTCGTGGTTGGGGCTCTCGTCGGCATAGCGCTCGTCGGCGAACCACGGCCAGCAGAGCGGGATTCCACCCCGGATAGCGCCTGGCAGCGCCTGAGGCGTTGGCGTCAGCCATAACCAGTCGCTATCGTCTACTGGACGGAAATGCAGCACTTGAGCGCCCTGGAGGCTAATCACCAACTCGCCCCACGGCATATTAAAAAGCACTACTTCGCGGTCTTCCCACTGAACCGTTTGCTGTCCTTGAGTGCTTTTAATCAGTTGATTGAGCGAGTCGGGGATCATGAATTTTCCTTTAAGAGTTGCCAAGCATCTATTTCGATAGGCGCCGAACACTAACGCTGTGTGCTATGGTAGAACAAGGGTGACTAGTAGGTAAAACGCCTACTAACATACGTAGTTGAAACACGTAGTTGAAACACGTAGTTGAAATACATAGCTGAAATACGTAGTTGAAACCCGTCATTAAATAGTAAGGAGACTATTATGGGCTTTATTGCATGGCTAATCATTGGTGGTTTAGCTGGTTGGATCGCTGGCAACATCATGCGCGGCGGCGGTTTCGGCATCTTGGGTAATATCGGTGTCGGTATCGTTGGTGCGGTCGTGGGTGGTTTTTTGTTTAGCCTTTTAGGGCTTACATCCGGTGGCTTTATCGGTTCGCTGGTCACCGCGACTGTGGGTGCCGTAGTGCTCCTGTGGGTGATTAGTAAGGTTAAAAAAGCGTAGCGATTAAGTTGCTAGCTGTATAACACCGCCCGGCCTTGTGCCGGGCGGTGTCGTTTTATGCCTGCCTCTGCACAGGGCTATCGGTGTTCGCGCCACTTTCCGTTACACTAGGCAGCTTTACTCCGGCTTTTTGCTGGTGACATTGTGCTTTTTCGAGGTGCCTCTTGATCGACGCGTTAAATGCCTGGTGGGCCCAACAGCTGGTGCTGTGTGATTGGGCGTTTACTCCTCATCCGTTGGCGGTCGATGCAGGGGCGGCGGAACAGCGCCTGCTGCAACTGGGCATTACCAGCCGGGGCGAGCTGGCCGAGCAGTTGTTCCATGGCCTGGGTGCGCCCGCAGGCAGTGCCGACCGTTTGCTAGGTGCCCTAGAGTGGGCCGCGCTGGCGGGGGCGGCGGGCTGGTTAGAGGCTGATCAAGCCCGCCATTGGGCGCATCATCTAACCCGTCGCATCACCAGCGATTACAGCGATCTACGCGCCTGGCTAGCGGATCTACGCCGTGCGTTAGGTGCACGGGGTTGGGAAGTGGGGGCCGACGACCGTTTTATCGACGCTTGCCAGGCGCTGGCCAACCTTGAAACCGATGGCGAAGGCATTACCTGGGAGGCACTCGAAAACGCCCTGGCTAAACTGCCGACTCCCGCCCCGTTATGGCCCCAACAGCCTGAGGCGCAGAGCTGGCGGCTATGCGCTCTTTTTCGGCCGATTATTGTCTATCCCGCCAGTCAAACCGATTGGCCCGAGGCTACCGAGTGGCTTGCCCATGTGTGGGATGTCCAAGACCGTGACGCGCTTATTGGCGTGATGCTATGGCTAGGCGCTCAAGGCGAGCGCCAACGCTGGGATATCGAAGCCCGTGAGCTATTGAGTATGGACAATGCCCAGCGCATGGAGTGGCAGCGTAGTGTGGTAGAAGAGTCGCCCTATGCGCCGGTGCTGAATAAATTCGTCACCCAAGGCGAGCCCCTGGAGTGGGCGGCTTGGGATTGGCTGCGGATTGTTGAACTCGCCTGGGCTGGCGCCTGCTGTGGCTGGCTTAACCAGGCAGAGGCCGATGACTTAGCGGGGCACGCTGCCGATTTGATCAGTCGCCGTTACCACGATTGGTACGCGGTGCTGAACGCCTACGGGCGCGGGCAGAGCCTGTTTGACGGTATTGACCGGCGGGGTAAAACACCCAGCGAGCGTCATCAGTTACTGCTGCACAGCACCCACAGCCCCTGGAAGCGTCCACCGGGGGATCTATTGGATGAGCCCACGCGCAAGACATCCCAAGAGCGCATTCGGCTATGGCGCAATACGTCCCATCACTGGCTGTTGGCGCTGGCCAGCGTCCGCGAACCGGACGCCATGTTGCGCCAGATAGATCCCTCCGCGGCGCTGCCGGAAGAGCAGCGTGCCGACGCGGCGCTGTATTTGCAGGAGTCACTTGGCTTACATGCCGATGAAGGCGCACATGCACTGGCGCGCTACTGGCTTCCCGCCCAGGCGCACCATCTTAATCAGTTGGCGGCCGACGCGGTGCACGGTGTTTTGCCCCCTTCGCAAAGCTGGTTTGGACAGCCGACCCCAGAAGAGCTTAAACAGCGCAATGCGGTTAAAGGGGTGAGTCGCCATGCAGCCACTATCCATATGGCCGAAAAATTCGCCTTCTATCTGCATATGTCCCTCGATAGCGGCTTATTGGATCGCGCGCCGTTAATGGCGTATGCCAACGCGCTGCGAAGTTGTCTGTGCCGTTTTTATCCCGATGCAAAACGTCTGTTAGAAGCTTGGTTCGCTTGGGAAAGCTGTCTGCCCGAGCCAGAGCACGCCTCGCTGGTGAATGAAATTATTTGGCACATAGAAGATCCTGGCAGCCTGTTTCACTGGCTGGATTGGAGCCACGATGCCTGGCGTGAGCCGGGTAGTCGCCCTACCTTGAGCCACTTTACTGCCATGTCGTTGGTGGGCCCGCTGAACAGTGCGGTTTGGAGTGAGCCCCAGCCCGAGAGTGCCCGCGAGTGCGCCGAGATTCGCGAATGGGTGGAGAGCCACTACCACTTGAGCAACGCTGGAGATATGCAGGAGTTTTTGACCTACATGCTCGAGTCGGGGGATCGCCAGGAGTATCAAATTAACTATGCGCCCTATACCCTCAATACTGAGCGCTTAAGCGCTGAGATCGCCATTCTTGAATCCGGCGACTGTGCTGAAGATGAGCGCCACCACCTGCTTCGCTTACGCCGTGTACGTGACAACGAAGACGGCTGTAATGAGGTGGATATGGCAGCTTGGGATATTGCCCAACTGGTCGATCTGGCCATTGCCGCCCGGCAGCTTGGTTGGCTGGATAGTGCTGCTTTCGCCAAGGTGTTGGATCGTGCTTACCAGTTGGCGGCGGACCATTATGCTGGGTGGCAGGAGTATGCCATGGGGATGTATGCCGGCTTCTCGTTTTTTATGGGCGAAACCCCAGAGCGGGAAAGCTTTTTAGCTGGTTTCCGTCAGGCGCTGGTGGCTTGGGTATGCGGCGCGCCGGTCTTGGCTGGCCCATGGGTAAGCTTGGATTTTCCGGGCAATAAACCACGCCATTTTGCGCCACTGCATATTGATACTCTGCCCGGCGATCAGCGCACGTTACATTGATGCTCGCCAAACATATGATAACTAGCTTATAGTCGTGCATAGAAAAATTAGTTTTTTCATACCATCCTCTTTTCAATGTCACGAGGTTAATCGCATGGTTGCGTTCCCACGCCCCGCTGTGACCGCTGTCCGTGTTGTAAGTGTTTGTTTTATAGTTACATTGGTTGCTGGCTGCGCAGGCTCTGCGCGACAGAGCAATATGCAGGCCCCGGAGAATTACTTCTCGATGACGTTGCCGGGGATGGGGGCGAACCCGCAAATGTCCCCGGTTGATCCTATCGATGCGCATCTGCGCAGTTTGCAAGTACCGCCGCCAACAGTGATTCGCGAGGCGCTGTTGGCTCAACATCAGCGCTGGGCAGGAACGCCTTACCGAATTGGTGGCACCTCAGAGAGAGGCATCGACTGTTCGGCCCTGGTTCGCAATGTTTACCGTGACACCTTTAATTTAGAGCTTCCGCGCTCCACCCGTGGCCAAGTACACGAGGGACGCTCGATCGACCGCCAAGAGCTGCAGGCGGGCGATCTGGTGTTCTTCCGCCCGCCGGGTCGCTATAACCATGTGGGGATCTATGTGGGCGATGGTTATTTTCTCCACGCCTCGACCTCAAAAGGGGTGATTATCTCCAGCCTGGATAATAGTTACTGGCAGCGCTACTACTGGCAGTCACGTCGCGCGCTGGAGCCAACGCATCTGGCCCAACTGGGCGGTAGTGTTTTCCAGTAGTCAGACCGCACACTTTTAGGAATGGCATGATTGAAGCCAAAACGCGCGCCTGGTGGCGCGCCACCTTGGCGCTTTGCCTTGGCTCATTTCTTGTTTTTATCAATTTATACGCACCGCAGCCGCTGCTGCCAGGGTTAAAGGAGGCCTATCAGGTCTCGACCTTAGGCGTCAGTCTGCTGATGTCAGCGTCGACCCTCTCCTTGGCTATTGCGCTGTTGGTCTTCGGCCCGCTTTCGGATGCTATTGGCCGCGAAGGTATCATGCGCATCACTCTGCTGTTAGCAGGCGGCTGTTCGATTGCCTTGGCCTTTGCGCCCACCTTTGAAAGCTTGCTGCTGCTACGCCTGGTGCAGGGCTTTGTGCTGGGCGGGCTGCCGGCAGTGGCGATCGCCTGGATGGGCGATGAGTTTGAGAAGCCTGCGTTGTTAAGCGCCGTTGGGCTCTATATTGGCGCCAATTCACTTGGCGGAATTAGCGGGCGTATTGTTGGCGGCGGCGCCGCTGAAATTGGCGGCCCCTCCGCGGCATTTCTAGCGGTAGGCATCATGACGCTAATTGGTTGCGTGGCGTTTTGGCGTCTGTTACCCAATAGTCGCGCCTTTACTCCCCAGCGCTTCGAACTGCGCAAAGCGGCAAGCGATTTAATTAATCATTTGCGCAACCCAGTGCTGCTCGCCGCTTACTGCTTAGGGGGTATCAACTTCCTGATTTTTATCAATCAATACAGCTATATCACCTTTCGATTGGCGGCAGCGCCATATCAATTAGCCGCCAGTGGCCTGGGGCTGATTTTTTTGACCTATCTCGGCGGTACATTCGGCTCGATGATTTCTGGTCGATTGGCTGGGCGGTTTTCTCCCGCGGCATGCATGATGGTAGGAGTAGTGATTTTAATGCTGGGCACGGCGATTACTTTATCGGATTCGCTGCTGCTGATTATCGTGGGCTTAACCGTTAATGCCTTCGGTTTTTTCCTGGCCCATTCGTTGGCCTCCAGCTGGGTAGGCCGCTATGCCCAGGGGGCGCGGGGCAGCGCTTCGGCGCTTTATTTGGTGTTTTACTACGTGGGGGCCAGTTTGGGCGGCTTCTGGCTAGAGCCGTTCTGGCGTTGGGCCGGGTGGGCAGGGGTAAGCATTGGCTCGTGGCTACTGCTGAGTATCACACTGATCATTGCTTTCGGCCTATGGCGCTTTGAGCGTCGCCAAGCGGCTAGCTAACCGTCACCATTTGCACGCATCAACTACCATGGCTTCAGCTGACCTTCGCTTAAGTGCAAGCGCTGTGGGCAAAGTCGTTCCAGCAATGCGCTGTCGTGACTAATCACCAGCACGCCAAGCTGGCGTTGTTCCGCCTCTCGTTTTAGCGCCTGCCAAAGCTCAAGCTGGGTGATTGGGTCGAGCATGGTGGAGATCTCATCGGCGACCAGAAAGCGTACCTCCGGCGCCAGTGCCCGCAATACACAGACGCGCTGTAGCTCTCCCCCCGATAACGATTGAGGAAAGCGAGATATCCAGCTTGGCTGCACGCCAAACGCTTGGCACTGTGCGTCAGAAGGTGTCCAGGCTTCACGCAGTATTTTGCCTACCCGCCAGCGTGGGTTAACCGCCAGCTCCGGTGACTGCGGTAGCCACTGCACGGGCTGTACGCCGCAGGTGGGCAGCGCCTCGCCATCCAGGATGACATCACCCGTTTGGGGGGCTAAGTAGCCCGCCAGCAGTTTACCCAGCGTCGATTTACCCGCTCCCGAGTCGCCGCTTAACCCTAGCCACTGACCCGCGCGCAGCGTTAGCGAAACGTCCTGAAGTAGCGGTAAGCTGGGGGAGAAGTGAAAACTAAGCTGGCGTGCTTTAAGCAACGTTCGCCTCCTGTTGTCGCCTGCTCATTCCGGTTGTTGCAAAAGCGTTGTCCGGCAGTGCTAGCCACAATGCCTGTGAATAAGCGTTGGTAAGCGAAGCGCCACTACCTTGAAAAGCGCAGACGGGCGCGGTTTCGACCAGCTTGCCGTCACGCATAATAGTGACGCGGTCGGCTATCGGCAGCGCATGGCGCAGGTCGTGGGTAATCAGAATCACGCTTTTGCCTTGGTCGGCCAGTTCGCGCAGTGCATCCAGCACCCGCTGGCGCTGGTGAGGATCAAGGCCCACGCTGGGCTCGTCGGCAATCACCAGCTTGGCTTGGCTAACGTGGGCCATGGCCGTCAACACGCGCCGGGCCATGCCGCCGGAAAGCTCGTGGGCATAGGCCTGCTGTGCGCGAGCGTCTAACTGATAGTGATCAAGGGCTTGTTGGGAGGCGTGCCGAGCGTGGGCCGATGAGTGGCCTGCGCGTTGGGCCGCCCAGGCCACTTGACGCTGAGTACGCACCAACGGGTCTAAGGCGCTTAGCGATTGGGGAATTAGTGCCAGCTCCCGGCCGCGAAGCTGGCGTTGGTGTGACGCATTAAGCGGTTTTCCTTGATAGTACAGTTGACCATTTAAGTATGCAGGTGTTGGCAGTAAACCCATAATCGCATAAGCCAACAGACTTTTTCCGGCACCTGATGCACCCACCACTGCATGTACCTCGCCTGCGGAAACCCAGAGCGAAAATTCATCCAGACAGGTGGCCCAGTCGCGCTTCCACCAGGAGGTATACAAAGGTAGCTGTAGCGATAATTGGTCAATTGTTAACACGGCATGCCTCCCAACAATAGTTTTACAGCCAGTGGTTTTTTACAGCTAATGGCTTTTTACAGCTAATGGCTTTCTGAAAAGCGTTAAAGCGCACGGCGTAGGTGGCTGGAGAGGCGCTTGAACCCCAGCACCATGAGTAACAGCCCCAAACCTGGAAATACCCCCAGCCACCAGTAACCGCCGCTCAAATAGCGCATGGCGTCGGCCAGTAACACGCCAATAGCGGGCTGGCTGGGGCTTAAGCCAAAGCCCAAAAAGGTCAACGCGGCTTCGTGAAGAATCGCGTGGGGGAACAGTAGTAGGGCGCCAACCAGGCAGTGGGGAATAAGATGGGGGAGCAGGTGGCCGTGGAGCACAAACCAGCGCGATTTACCCAGAGCGCGGGAGATGCGCACATAGGGCGCCTGCCGCAACTGCCATAGCTCGGCGCGTAGCACCCGGGCCAGGCTTGGCCAGTGGGTCACGGCCACGGCAATAATCACCGCTTGGGTGCCGCCGCCCAGGGCAAAGGCGATCAGCATTAATAAAATCAGGTGGGGCACGCTGAGCAGCGTATCAATCAGCAGACTCACCAGCGCGTCCAGCCGCGCTGACAGCGTGGCTATGGCTGCCAAGCTCAATGCAATCAGCGTACTCAGTAGTGCTGCCAAGCAGCCCACCCAAAAGCTTAGCGCCAGCCCCGCCAGGGTGCGCGCCCAGAGTTCCCGGCCTAGCGCGTCGGTGCCCAGCCAATGGTCAACGCCAGGCGGAGCAAGCCGGGCGTTAAACTGCATCTGCTGCGGTGAATCGCCGAGTAGCCACTGGCTGGCGATCAACCCAATCACCAGCAAGGCGGTTACACCCAGGCTGAATGCGGCACGCAGGCGCGGTTGAGTCTGCCTCATAGTCCACCAGGCTTAATGCGCGGGTCGATAACGCCGTAGAGGCTATCGGCGATCATATTGCCGACGCTGACAAACAGCGCGGTAAAGAGCGCAATGCCCAGCAGCAGCGGAACATCACTGCGCAGGCCGGCTGCCACCGTGGCTTGGCCTAAACCTGGGTAGGCAAATACCTGCTCGATTAAAATGGAGCCGCCAAAGAGCTCTCCCAGTGAGGCAAACGCCAGCGTAATCGCCGGTAAACTGGCGTGGCGAAGACCGTGGCGCCAGGCCACATCAAGACGGCTGGCGCCCTGGGCAAAGGCGTGGGTAGCAACGTCTGAGCGCATTAGCTCAAGCATGCGGGTGCGGGTGTGCAGGGTGATATTGGCGATGCCGAGCAATGCCAGGGTAGCCACCGGCAGCAGTAAATGGTGCAACCGTGTGGCTAGGGTGACTTCCTGATTTAAGGCCCCTGCGGGTCCTGCGCAGCAGGTGGGCGTCCAGCCCAACGTCACTGAAAACAGCAGCACCGCAAGTATCGCCATCCAAAAGGCGGGCGTGGAGGCGGTAATGAAGGCGTAAGTGCTGATGATGTTATCCAGCTTGGAGCCCTCTTTGGCGCCCGCCACAACCCCTAGGCTAAAACCCACCAGCGCAGAGAGCAGCCAGGCGCTGCCGAGTAGCGCAATGGAGCGTTGAAAGCGCTGGCCGATCACCTCACTAACCGGCTGGTTATACACATGACTCCAGCCTAAATCACCGCTTACTAACTGGCGGAGCCAGTGGCCAAACTGAACGGCAGGTGACTCATCAAACCCCCAGCGCTGGGCAATCAGTGCGCGCTGCTCAGGGCTTACCTGGGCCATTTGCGGGCCAAGGTAGGCATCAATGGGGTCAATGGGCGAGGCCATCATCAGCCCATAGGACACCAGGGCGACGCACAGCAACACCAACGCCAGGCGAGCCAAGCGCTTGGCGATAGGCGTAATCAGTCGCACGTCCAGCGCCAATCAAGCAAGTTGGCGGTGATCGGCCAGCCGTGGCCGTGAGGCGCCACACCCAGCTCGCCGACATCTAAGCAGGTATCGGTAAAATAGACGTGTTCCAGATTGACCAGCCAAGCCCAGCTATTATCGCCGCGCACACCGTAGCCGGTGGCACCGTCCCACTGCGCAGCCTGCCACTCGCGGTTGGCTTGCTCGATACTTTCTGCTGCCTGGGCGGCGTCCAAGTGGGTGTCTACCTTTGAATTAGCATAGAAGCCGCTGTTGTAGAAACCATTACCAGCATGCTGGCTGTGGAAGAGGTAGTAAACCTCTTGGGGGCTGTGGCTGCCAAAGCCAAACATAATGGCGTCCTGATGCAGCGCTTCGCGCTGGATTTCGTCCCAGTGACGGCCGGTGGGCTGTATCTCAATTCCCAGTGGACGCACCATCTCGGCACTGACTTCCGCAAGCAGTTGTCGGGTGGTATCGCTGGAGGGGTAGGTAAGTCGAAAGCTAGCGGGCAGGCCATCTTTATAGCGCAGGCCATCGTCGTGTAGCTGCCAGCCTGCGGCATCGAGTATCTCCTCCGCCTGCTCAAGGTCGGGCGCGGCAAGGCGTTCATCGCTACTGCTCCAGGGCAAACCGTCCGCCGGGCCAAAAGCGGGGCGCCCGTAGCCATGCAGGGCCACCTCCACCAGCGTATCGCGATCAACCGCAAGGTTAATCGCCTGACGGATGGCAATATCTGCGGTCACGTCGTTGCCAATCGGCGCGCCGGAGGCGGCGTGTTTGCTATTAGCAGACTGCATGGGGAACAGAATGCCGCGATTATCGACGCTCTCCATGCTTATGCGCTGCATATGCGCCGGAACATTGGTGGCTAGCGCTGGGGGAACCGAGGCGATATCAACCTGGCCAGCATGGGCGGCACTAAGCGAGGCGTCTTCACCGGTAAATAGAAACACCAGCCGTTCAAACGCGGGCGTAGGGCCGTAGAAGTAAGGGTTACGTTCAACAATGAGCTGCTCGCCTTCCTGCCACTCTACTAGCTGATAGGGGCCGGAACCCAGGGGCTGGCGGCCATACTGCTCGCTATAGCCGTTGTCACGCTCGGCGCTCGGCACAATCCCCAGCGTCATTAGCTGATCAACAAAGGTGATACGAGGGGCGCGGAGATGAAGCTTGACGGTATACTCATCCACGGCTTGCGCATGATCCAGGGCACTTAGGTCGGCACGCCCACCTGCCTTGGCCGCGGCGTTGAAGGTATAGGCCACATCTTCAGCGGTCAGCGGCGTGCCGTCGGTAAAGCGGGCATCGTCACGCAGCGTGAGTGTCCAGGTCAGGCGATCTTCAGAGAGCGACCACGCAGTGGCCAGTTCTGGCTGTGGCGTAAGGTCTCTGCCCCGGGAGAGCAGCGTCGACTGAAACATTGAGTTACCGTACTGCCCCCAGCCCAGCAGCGGGTCGAAACCCTGTTCAGGTTCGCCGCCAATGGCAAGCACCAACTGCTCTTTTGCCTGCACAGCGGTGGCCACGACTAAACAACTTAGTGCAATACCCAGTAAGATGGGCGGAGTTGGTTTAGCCATCGCTTTATCCTTTATGCTGTTAGCGTCACTGGTATGATGTTTTTACAATAACATCATACTAACGGCGGCGGCAGCACAATAAAAGCGTGTCATTACAAGAGGGGGCGTGAATGCAGCGTGTAACAGTAACGCTTGATGAGGAGCTAGTGGCGGAAGTGGACGCGTTGATGCGCGAGCGTGGCTATCAAAACCGCTCAGAGGCGATTCGCGATTTGACCCGTAGTGGCTTAAAGCAGGTGAGAGAAGAGGCTGCACCGGACTCGCCCTGCATGGGCGCACTGGTGTATGTCTATGATCATGCTGCTCGCGAGCTGTCCAAGCGCTTAACGCGCCACTCCCATGACCATCATGACCTTACGCTTTCGACCCTGCATGTGCATATCAATCATGACAGTTGCTTGGAAGTAGCGCTGCTCAAAGGCCAGGGGCGTGCGCTCAAGCAGTTTGCCGCCGAAGTCACCTCATCGCGGAGCGTGCGCCACGGGCAGCTAGTGCTGATACCCGATGAGTAGGCAGTTTTGTTGTTAGATATAAAAAAGGGCGACCCGATCGGGTCACCCTTTTAGAACGCAAGCGCGAGAGCAATTAGTGCTCAACGCCGCCTTCGCCGTGCACGTGGCCGTGCTCTACTTCTTCAGCGCTGGCTTCACGTACTTCAGCGATCTCAACGTCAAAGTTGAGCTGCTGACCTGCTAGCGGGTGGTTGCCATCGACAACGACCGTATCGCCTTCGACTTTCTTGACGGTCACCATCAGTGGGCCGCCTTGGGTCTGGGCTTGGAACTGCATGCCCGGCTCAATGCTTTCAACGCCCTGGAAGGCATCGCGGGGTACTTCTTGCATCAGCTGCTCTTGCAGCTCGCCGTAACCTTCTTCAGGGGATACAGCAACGTTCAGCTTATCGCCTGCCGCGCGACCTTCCAGCTCTTTCTCGAGACCTGGAATAATATTGCCGGCGCCATGTAGATAAGTAAGTGGCTCACGGCCTTCAGAACTGTCAAGCACTTCACCAGCGTCGTTGGTCAGGGTGTAGTGGAACGCGACAACTGAGTTTTGCGCAATTTGCATGGAATAACCTTTCGGGGAGTGCATGTACCGATATGGTAACGCGTGTGGGCTGGCTTGTCAGGGGGTAGCGGCGCTTTTTCCTACTCACCACTTTTGGCGGTATTGCGCGCCAGGGTGACCAGGGATACCCTACGACCATCACTTTTTCCTTTGCCCTATTACTTATGGAGCATGAAATGACAATCTTGATTATTTGGCTTATCGCATTTTGCCTAATTGCTTATTTTTCTTATCAGCGTTGGAATAGCGGTGTCAGCCAGGGATTAGATAAGGTGTTACCCAGTTTTTTGAAAACTCATGGCGACAACCGCTATCTATGGGTGATTACGCTGGCAGTGCTGGGCGCAACGACGTTAGTCAAGCCGGTGGATATGCTGCTGGTGGTTATTCTGTTGGGCCTGGTTGGCTGGGCAGTCATGGCGTTGGTTAACTGGGCGGGCAGCAAAGCTAACCACTGACGACACCTACAGCAATAACATAGAGATGCAGGCATAACTAGGCAGTAGCTAAGCAGTAGCTAAGCAGTAGTTAAAAAGCCCGGTCATCACGATAGATGGCCGGGCTTTTTTTGTGACGATGAAGCGCTATTCAATAACGCTTTCTATCAATAGGGCGCAACACTCATGCTGGCGCCATTACCAATCATGCGTACACGTTGTCCCGCTTGATATTGATGGTCAGCTTTCTGAACGACGACCACGTTGGTGCCGTCATCGCGACGAATTTCCATTTCTAGTGCATTAATGCGGTTAGTCGCATCTTCAGCGGCCGTGCCTGCCACTGCACCACCGAGTGCGCCTGCAACAGTCGCCAACTGGCGACCTGAGCCGCCGCCCACTTGGTTACCCAGCAGACCACCGATAATCGCGCCACCGCCGCTACCTAAAAGGCCGCCTGCACGGCTTTCTGCTTGGATCTGTACCGGGCGAATCGCCACAATAGTACCGTAAGTGACACTTTGGCCGGTTTGCGCTTGGCTGCCGCGATAGACATCACCTGAATAGGGTGCAGTGTTGGCACAGCCTGCCAGCGTGAGAATGCTCAGTGCGGCAACAGGTAGAAGAAGACGTTTCATTAAAACCTCCAGAGTGTCTATTTTTATAACTGTCATCCATGTACCTGTCACCGATAGGGCAGGCAAAGGAGAGATTGCAGTTAAAGAACAGTGTTCGTTAAAGATAGCCGATGCTAATGTCTTTGACCAGCGATCTTATAAAAAGATCAAAGCTGATAGAGCGGTAGCCAAAAAATAGCTTAATGGAGAGTCTAACAGTGTATTAAGAAAACAGTGTGCAAATATCGCTAGACAAGCAAAAACAGGAGGCCAAGAGGCCTCCTGTCGCAGGAGTTACATGGTCAATTAAGGCGTTAGAGCCTGCTAATTAGCCAAACTGGTTCATGGTATTGTCTTTACCACCGGCTTTGAGCGCGGCATCGCCATGGAAGAACTCTTTGTGATCATCACCGATATTTGAGCCTGCCATATCCTGGTGGCGAACAGTGGCGATTCCCTGGCGAATTTCCTGGCGCTGTACGCCTTTCACGTAAGCCAGCATACCTTCGTCACCGAAGTAGCCTTTCGCTAGATTGTCGGTGGACAGGGCTGCGGTATGGTAAGTCGGCAGCGTAATTAAGTGGTGGAAGATACCCGCTTCGCGAGACGAGTCGCGCTGGAAGTTACGCGTCCATTCATCGGCCAGCTGGCCAAGTTCGGTCTCGTCGTACTCGGCGCTCATCAGCTTGTCGCGCTGGTAAGCCGAAACATCTTTACCCTCTTCCTGCCACGCATCGAACACTTGCTGGCGGAAGTTTAAAGTCCAGTTGAACGACGGTGAGTTGTTGTAGACCAGTTTGGCATCCGGCACGACATCGCGAATCCGATTAACCATGCTGGCGATCTGGCCAACGTGAGGCTTCTCGGTTTCGATCCATAGCAGGTCGGCGCCGTTTTGCAGGCTGGTGATACAGTCAAGAATCACGCGATCTTCGCCAGTGTCTGGTTTGAACTGGTAAAGGCCCGAAGCGAGACGCTTGGGTTTAACCAGCTTGCCGTTCTGCTTGATGACCACGTCGCCGTTGTTGATGTCGGCGGCGTTCTCAATCACATCGCCGTCCAGGAAGCTGTTGTACAGATCGCCTAGGTCACCTGGTTCATTGGTGACGGCAATTTTCTGCGTCAAACCAGCACCGAGTGAGTCGGTACGCGCAACGATAACGCCATCTTCAATGCCGAGTTCCAAAAAGGCGTAACGCACGGCGTTAATTTTGGCCAGGAAGTCTTCATGGGGCACGGTGACTTTACCGTCCTGGTGACCGCACTGCTTCTCATCAGAGACTTGGTTTTCCAACTGGATACAGCAAGCACCCGCTTGAATAAACTTCTTGGCTAGCAGGTAAGTGGCTTCTGCGTTACCAAAGCCAGCGTCGATGTCAGCAATGATCGGGACGATATGGGTTTCGTAATTATCAATTTTGCTGATCAGTTCCTGCTCTTTGCCGCTGTTGCCAGCCTCTTTGGCTTCGTCCAGGGCGCGGAACAGGTGGTTAAGTTCCCATGCATCGGCTTGCTTTAGGAAGGTGTAGAGCTCTTCGATCAAATCCGCGACGGAGGTTTTTTCGTGCATTGACTGGTCGGGCAGTGGGCCGAATTCGGAGCGCAGCGCGGCAACCATCCAGCCTGACAGGTAGAGGTAACTACGTTTGGTGGTACCAAAGTGCTTTTTGATCGAGATAAGTTTTTGCTGACCAATAAAGCCGTGCCAGCAGCCCAGTGACTGGGTGTACTGTGCGGTATCAGCATCGTAAGCAGCCATATCTTCGCGCATGACTTTGGCGGTGTAGCGAGCAATGTCCAGGCCGGTGTGAAAACGGTTTTGAGCACGCATACGGGCGGCATACTCAGGTTTGATGGCTTCCCATTTGCCGCCTTGTGCTTCGCGTAGCTGGGCCATTGCTTTGATATCGTCGAGCAGTCCTGTCATGAGCTTACCCTCTTCGGTTGTGATAGCAGTTCTTAAATGCTGATGGTGTTTCGCCAATCAGTGCTTGCTAATGCTGCACCTGCGAAGGTGTGTTCAGCATCATTGAATTTCGCGTTTTTGTCTTTAAGCCAATCGTCTCTAAGCCAATCGTATTGGGTGCTAGAGACATAAGAGCTAAGTGCATCTGATACAGCGTCGTGGGCTTGAAGCATTCACCCCATCGCCATAGCGCTGCAATGCAACAACTATCTACGAGGATGGCTCAATGAACAATTGGCACTTGGGGGCACAGGTCGTTGTAACCCGACTACAGGAAGGTGCGAAAACGGTGGGTTTGTGTAGTGGTTTTTCGTCAGGAAGGCATAAAAAAGCACTGCCGAGGCAGTGCTAGAGATCAATCAAGATAGCTTATTACACGAGCGAAAGCGTCATTTCTCTATGGGGGATGCCTGCATCCAGAAACTCATCGCCGTGGGCGACGAAGCCTAACCGCTCATAAAACGCCAGAGCATGTACCTGAGCGCTGAGTGCCACTTGGGCGTGACCCGCATAGCGGGCTGCTTCAATGGCGGCTTGCATCAGCAGCACGCCAATGCCAGTACCGCGGGCATCGGCAAGCACTGCGACACGGCCAATATGGGCATCGGGCAGTAGGCGTGCGGTGCCTACCGGCTGGCCGTCAAGCGTGGCTAGAAAGTGCACGCACTCGGGATCCAGGCCATCCCACTCCTCTTCCAGGGGCACGCTCTGTTCATCGATAAACACTCTGCGCCGGATTTCGCTGGCCGTCGAACCAAGCGTTTCCCAGTCACCCGTACTAATGTGGGTAATCGCCATTAGTACTCCTCGTCGTCATCACCTTCATCGCTCATAAAGCCCAGGCTACCGGTATTGACCAACTGCGTGAATAGCGCAGCGGCACCGTCAAGCTCAAGGTCTTCGGCGTAGAGCGGGGTGGTGTCGGCAAGTCGCTTAGCTAACTCAGCCGAGCAGGCGTGGCCATCGCCATCGACAAATAGCGTGGTGCCGCTGGCATCACTACGCCAAGCAAAGCGTGAGCCAGGCATATGATAGAGCGGATCGCCATCTTGTAGTTGAGCAACAAGCGCTGCTTCGTCCATCGGCGTTTCAAGCGGCACCACTTGATCGACATATTTTGGCTGGGTCATCACCCGGCCAAACCATTGGGCGACCTGAGTAGGGTTATCCAGCGTGGATATAATCAGCTGACGCATGCGTTCAACGGCCGCGTCGTCCAATTCACCGAGCTGCTGCGCAGGCGTCATGCCCGCATCGCTGTAACGCTGGGAGGCGGGAAGCTGCTCGCCCAAATAGTCTGCGTAGGAGGTGATTGCCTCGTCGGCGGAAGGTGCGCGAAAACCAACCGAAATGGTCATGCAGTCATCGCTCTGGCTAATGCCGTGATGCGCCCAGCCGGGAGGGAGATAAAGCATGTCGCCTGGGTCAAGCACCCAGTCGGAGTCGGGTTCTACGGTGAACTCCTTCAGAATGCGCAGATCGATGCCTTGGATAATCGGCGCATCATCGGTCAGTTTGCCACCTAGCTGCCAGCGGCGGTGGCCACTGGCCTGGAGTAAAAAGACATCGTACTGATCGATATGCGCGCCCACATTGCCGCCAGGAGGCGCGTAGCTGATCATCACGTCATCCAGCCGCCAGCGGGGCAGGAAGTCAAATTCGTCCAACAGCGCTGCCACTGCGGGCACATAGTGATCAACTGCCTGTACCAGCAGACTCCAATTGTTTTCCGGTAGCCGTTCAAAGGTGGCTTCATCAAAGGGACCGTGGGAGACCTGCCAAGGGCCATCCGGGCCTTCTTCTTCGACTAGGCGTGCTTCTACGCCAGGCTCGCAGGCGAGACCGGCCAGCTCGTCAGCCTCAATAGGGCTGATGAAATCTGGCATCGCGCCACGGATCAGCAGCGGCTTTTGCTGCCAATAATTGGCCAGAAAGTCTGCGGCGGTAAGGTCGCCCAGCAGGGTTAACGGCTTATCGTGATGTTTCATGGCATGCCCTGACGTTAGTAAAATGGCGTTATTAAATGTCTTTATAAAATGTTGTTATAAAGAGTTTAGCTGTTGTGTCAGCGCCTGGGCCTGGGCCTGGGCATTACCAATATAGTTGGCCGGTGAGAGCGCCTTCAATTCGGTTTTGACCTCGCTGGGCAGTTCAAGCGTATCAATAAACGCCGCAAAGCCCGCTTGGTCAATACGTTTGCCACGGGTCAACTGCTTGAGTTTTTCGTAAGGCTTCTCAATGCCGTAGCGGCGCATCACCGTTTGGATGGGCTCGGCGAGCACTTCCCAGCTGTTATCCAGGTCAGCGTCTAAACGCTCGGGATTGGCTTCCAGCTTGCTGATACCTTTCAGGCTGGCATGGTAAGCGATCAGACCATACGCCAAGCCTACGCCCAGATTACGCAGCACGGTGGAGTCCGTTAGATCGCGCTGCCAGCGCGAGATGGGCAATTTCTGGGCGAGGTGGCTAAGCACCGCATTGGCCAGGCCCAGGTTGCCCTCGGAGTTTTCAAAATCAATCGGGTTCACTTTATGCGGCATGGTCGAGGAACCAATTTCGCCCTCAACCGTGCGCTGCTTGAAGTAGCCCAGAGAGATATAGCCCCATACGTCGCGATCGAAGTCGATCAGGATGGTATTGAAGCGGCAAATGGCATCAAACAATTCAGCGATGTAGTCGTGAGGTTCGATCTGGGTAGTGTAGGGGTTAAAGGTCAATCCTAAGCCTTCCACAAAGGTGCGGGCGTTGGCTTCCCAGTCGATCTCTGGGTAGGTGGTCAGGTGGGCGTTGTAATTGCCCACGGCGCCGTTGATCTTACCCAGCACTTCTACCGCTTCAATCTGTTTAAGCTGGCGCTTTAAACGATACGCCACGTTAGCCATCTCTTTGCCCAGCGTGGTTGGGGTAGCCGTTTGACCGTGAGTACGCGACAGCATCGGCTGGGCGGCGTGGGCAATCGCCAGTTTGGCTATTTCGTCGGCGACCTCGTGCATGGTGGGCAGCATGGCGTTTAGGCCGTCGCTTAGCATCACACCGTATGAGAGGTTGTTGATATCTTCGCTGGTGCAGGCAAAGTGAATAAACTCGGTGACTGCATGCAGCTCGGCTTGATTGGCAATTTTCTCTTTGAGGAAATACTCCACCGCTTTGACGTCGTGGTTGGTGGTGCGCTCGATCTCTTTGATGCGCTCGGCATCTTCGAGCGAAAATTCACGAATCAACTGCTCTAGAAACGCGGTCGCTTCAGCGGACAGCCTCGGCACTTCGATAATTTGTGCGTGCTCAGCCAGGCGCTGTAGCCAGCGAACTTCCACAATCACACGGGCGCGGATCAGGCCGAATTCACTGAAGTGTTCGCGCAGGGCGGCGGCTTTAGAGGCGTAGCGGCCGTCAACGGGAGAGAGGGCGGTTAAAGCGGAGAGTTGCATGGCATCGTTTCCAGGGAGTTCGAAAGAAAATTAGTCGAGAGCAGGTTAATCGATTGGATAGTGGCTTAACTAAGGCTGTCCAGCGCCCGGCGTAGCGCTTTGCGCTGGAATACCAGCTTCCAGCGCCGCCCGCCTTGCTGGTGCCACAATAGCCCAAAGCGAATGCCGGCCATTAAACAGGCGCGCACACGCTCGGGCATCATGCGGCTCTGCAGTAACGAAGGGTCGCCCTGCACCACGATACGGGTTTTAAACGTGGAGATCGTCTCCTGGTAAGCTTCCCCTAGGCTGGCGACCACGTTTTCATGAGTGGGGCCGAAGTGTTCGGCCTGACCCTGAATGCGGGTTAGCTTTTGGCCCAGCGAATCCATCATGTCGTTATTGGTGCGCAGTTTGTTCATCAGCATTAACAGCGAAAAGCCGTAACGCAGCACTACCGGATTCGCCTGCTTACGCCCCACCAGGGCTTCTAACGTATCCAGGCCGCGGCGAAGATTATTGGGGTGCCCGCCATAGATCGCTTCGAAGTTCTCCGGGTTGGTATCCACGGTGGCTTCAATCAGCGTTTCCCAGGCGCGCGGGTCGACTTGACCGGTGCGGGCGAGTTCGTCAACCAGACTGGCGGCTTGAAACACGCCCGCTAGGGCAAGCGCTTGGCGAGCGGCCGGGGAGTCGGGGGCACGATGAATCGGGGTGATTGGACTCATGCAGCGGCCTCCGCGGCTTTCTTCCAGGTAGCGCGAATCACACCACCGCCTAAGCAAATGTCGCCATCGTAAAGGACCAGCGACTGGCCTGGGGTTACCGCCCACTGTGGGTCGTCGAAGGTAACCTCTACACCGCCGTCGGGCAGAGCGCGCATTTCACAGTCGCAGTCGCTTTGCCGATAGCGCGTCTTGGCGGTAAAGCGACCCTGCTGAACCGGCGGCTCGCCCGCTACCCAGTCCATGGCCTCTGTAGTCAACGTATCGGAGTAGAGCAGCTGATCATGCTTACCCTGCACCGCGACCAGCACATTGCGATCAAGATCTTTTGCCGCCACGTACCAGGGTTCTTCGGAGTAGTTGGCAAGCCCACCAATGCCTAGGCCCTGGCGCTGGCCCAGGGTGTAGTACATCAGCCCCATATGTTCGCCAATCACATCGCCATCTGGCGTTTCAATGGTGCCGGGCTGGGCGGGCAGGTACTGCTGAAGGAAGTCGCGAAAGCGCCGCTCGCCGATAAAGCAGATCCCGGTGGAGTCTTTTTTCTTGGCGGTAATCAGTTCGTGCTGTTCAGCTAAGGCACGCACAGCGGGTTTTTCCAACTCACCAACGGGGAACAGGGTGCGGGCAATAGCAGCTTCCGGTACCGCATGCAGGAAGTAGCTTTGATCTTTATTGCCATCCAGGCCTTTAAGTAGGCGCGGGCGGCCATTTCGCATGCCTTGCCGAACATAGTGACCGGTGGCGATTTTGTCGGCACCCAGCATTTCGGCGTACTCGAGGAACACCTTAAACTTGATCTCCCGGTTACACAGAATATCCGGGTTGGGCGTGCGGCCTGCTTTGTATTCAGCTAAAAAGTGCTCAAATACATTGTCCCAATACTCCGCGGCAAAGTTGGCAGTATGCAGTTTAATGCCCAGTTTGGCGCAGACCGCCTCAGCGTCGGCGAGGTCCTCTTTGGCCGTACAGTACTCGGTGCCGTCGTCTTCATCCCAGTTTTTCATAAACAGGCCTTCTACCTCATAGCCTTGCTGCATGAGGAGAAGGGCAGAAACGGACGAGTCTACGCCGCCGGACATACCGACAATCACTTTGCCGTTAGCAGAGGGCTCGGTAATGGTTGAGCCAGTGCTGGATGACTCGGTATTGGATGACATAGGCATCCTCAGTAGAAGTAGTGTGCAAAAAAGCGGTGTGCAAAAGAACAGTGTGCAATTGGGCGAGGATTATACACGATGGGGGGTAATGGCTTCGAGTGCTTCACTCGCGAATCACTGCAAGCGGGTAACAAGGGCCGCCGAGTGCGTCCTCAATACGTTTGAGTACTAGCGGGCTGCGCAGGCGTGACTGTTGATCCAACGAGCGTATTTGCTCAACTGTGAGCCAGTGAGTAGCGAATATCTCGGGATCAATGGCGCGACCGAGCTGATGAAGCGGCTCGGCAACAAAACCGTGGCTATGAAACGTTTGCCCATCGCCGGTATGAAAAACGTACAGGCCCAGATAGCCGGTGAGCGATACCTGCCAAGCAGTCTCCTCCAATACCTCGCGCAGAATGGCGGTGATGGGGCCTTCGCCGGTTTCTATATGCCCGGCTGGCTGGTTAAACACGCTCTGCGGGCCGCCGCGCTGCTCTTCCACCATCAAGAAGCGCTCACCCTGCTGAATGACACAGGCTGCCGTGCTGCGAATAAGGCTCATTAGGGTTTCCTGTGTTTTGCGGCGGGCCGCGCTCGCTGATCTTTTCGCGGAGCTTTTCGCCGATTGGGGTGCTTATCAGTTGGCCGGGGGGCGTGTAGGGTTTCTGTGCGCCATTCACCGGGGGCTAATCCATCCAACTGCCAGGGGCCAATGGCGGTGCGAATCAAGCGTAGAGTAGGAAAGCCGACATGGGCGGTCATACGCCGCACTTGGCGGTTACGGCCTTCGCTGATGGTGAGCTCCAGCCAGCTAGTCGACGGGTGGCGCTTAGGGTCGATGGGCGGTTGGCGTGGTGCGCTAGCGGGTGGGGCTATCTGGCGTGCCTTGGCTGGCTGCGTTGGGCCATCTTTCAGCGTAATTCCCTGGCGCAGTGATTTCAGCGCTGCCTCACTAATATCGCCTTCCACCTGGACCCAGTAAGTTTTGGGCTGCTTATGGCGCGGGTGAGATATGCGGTGAATCAATTCGCCATCATCGCTGAGCAGCAGCAGGCCTTCAGAGTCATAATCTAGCCGCCCTGCGGCGTATACGTCCGGCACAGTAATAACATCGGCTAATGTGGCACGCCCTTGTTTATCGGTAAACTGAGAGAGCATACGATAGGGCTTATGCAGTAAATATAAAGTGCTCATAATCTCTTTAGGGGGTTGCCCTTGATTTGTCGACAATCTCACATGTGATTAAAATGCAGCGCTGGTATACTTTTAAAAACTGTCTTAACAACACGCTCAACGACGCTCTCAACAAGCATCCTCAACAGCCATCGATTGATAGTTGAGAAAGCCACATAACGAGAAAGTCAGGAAAAGCCAAATAAAACGGCCCAGCCTGCTTCGCGGCATGGTCTCTCGTTGAATGAGTCGCGTCGCTCAGGGTCTTTATAATCACAGCGATAGAAAAAAGAGGTTAACGCAAAATGTCTAAAACGCCGAAGATCATTTACACGCTCACCGACGAGGCGCCTGCGCTCGCAACATATTCTTTGCTACCGATTATTGACGCCTTCACCGACGCTGCTGGTATCGAAGTGGAAACCCGGGATATCTCCCTGGCTGCTCGCGTTCTGTCTTTATTTCCCGATTACTTGACTGAAGAGCAGCGTATCGAGGACCACCTGGCCGAACTAGGTGCGCTGGCTAAGGTTCCAGAAGCCAATATCATCAAGTTGCCCAATATCAGCGCTTCCATGCCGCAGCTGCGCGCAGTGATTAAAGAACTGCAAGAGCAGGGCTACCCTCTCCCCGAGTACCCTGACGAGCCAAGCAGTGACGAAGAGAAAGATATCAAAGCGCGCTACGACAAAGTCAAAGGTAGCGCGGTTAACCCAGTGTTGCGCGAAGGTAACTCTGACCGTCGTGCGCCGAAGGCCGTCAAAGAGTACGCGCGCAAGTATCCTCACTCGATGGGGGAGTGGAGTCAGGCTTCACGCAGCCACGTTTCCCACATGCATAAGGGCGATTTCTACGACGGTGAGAAGTCGATAACGCTGGATCGTGCGCGCAATGTGAAGATGGAACTGACCACCAAGAGTGGCCAGACCCAGGTGCTCAAGTCGAATATCCCGCTACTCGAAGGCGAGATCATCGACAGTATGTTCATGAGCAAAAAGGCATTGCTCGAATTCTACGAGCGGGAAATAGAAGATGCTCGTGAATCTGGCGTCATGTTCTCGTTGCACGTAAAAGCGACGATGATGAAGGTCTCGCACCCGATTGTGTTTGGCCACTGTATCAAGATTTTTTACAAAGACGCCTTTGATAAACACGGTGAGTTGTTCAAAGAACTGGGGGTCGATGTTAACAATGGCATCGCCAATCTTTACGAAAAAATAGAGACGTTGTCAGAATCACAGCGTGATGAAATCATCAGCGACTTGCATGCCTGCCATGAAAAGCGCCCAGAGTTGGCGATGGTCGATTCGGCTCGTGGCATCACCAACTTCCACTCGCCCAGCGATGTGATTGTGGACGCTTCGATGCCGGCGATGATTCGTGCCGGGGGCAAGATGTACGGCGGTGACGGTCGTCTTAAGGACGTCAAGGCCGTTATGCCGGAGTCCACGTTCGCGCGAATTTATCAGGAAATGATCAATTTCTGTAAATGGCACGGTGCTTTTGATCCGGCGACGATGGGCACCGTACCCAACGTTGGCTTGATGGCGCAAAAAGCTGAAGAGTACGGCTCCCACGACAAAACCTTTGAAATTTCGGAAGACGGTGTTGCTAATATCACCGATCTGGACACTGGCGAAGTGCTGTTGACCCAAAACGTGGAGCAGGGCGATATCTGGCGGATGTGCCAAGTGAAGGACGCGCCGATTCGCGACTGGGTCAAGTTGGCGGTAGAGCGCTGCCGTGATTCTGGTATGCCGACGGTGTTCTGGCTTGACCCTTACCGTCCGCACGAGAACGAGCTGATCAAAAAGGTCAAAACGTACCTCAAGGATCATGACACGGATGGACTCGAGATCCATATCATGTCTCAGGTTCGGGCAATGCGTTACACCCTGGAGCGTGTGATTCGTGGCCTCGATACTATCTCTGTGACGGGCAACATCCTGCGCGATTACCTGACGGATTTATTCCCGATTCTTGAGTTAGGCACCAGTGCCAAAATGTTATCTATCGTTCCCCTGATGGATGGCGGTGGCCTGTTTGAAACCGGTGCTGGTGGTTCCGCGCCTAAGCACGTTCAGCAGTTGCTTGAAGAGAATCACCTACGTTGGGACAGCCTTGGCGAGTTTCTGGCGCTGGTTGCCTCTTTAGAGCACCTCGCCAAACGCTTTAGCAATGACCGTGCTAAGCTGCTGGCGAAAGCGCTGGATGAAGCTAACGGCCAGTTTCTCGAAAGCAACAAATCACCTTCACGTAAAGTGGGTGAGTTGGACAACCGCGGAAGCCATTTCTACCTGGCGCTCTACTGGGCAGAAGCATTGGCAGCTCAAGATCAAGACGCTGAACTGAAAACACGCTTTGCCCGCCTTGTGGAAACGCTGAAAGCCAACGAAACTACCATTATCGATGAACTCAACAGTGTTCAAGGGCAACCCGTTGATCTTAAGGGTTATTATCACCCTAATGGCGAGTTGGCTAGCCAAGTCATGCGCCCGAGCAAAACGCTCAACGAAGCGCTTGCTATGGTAGCCAACGGCTAGGGTTTTAAAAACAGGCGCTTCATAAACAGCCTGCGCAGCCACTGGGCAAGGCGCATACAAACGCTGTGATATCCCTCGCCTACCGTAGTGGGCGAGGGTTTTTTGGCTTATCTTATATGTTAATTTTGTGTTTTCCATGAACCCTTGCTGATCGGCAGCGTCTGAAAAGTAGACAACTTCATTTAGACGCCTCCAACGGTCAGTGTCGAGACAACCAACCGTGCTGCTTATGCCCAACCTAGATAGTTCATGCTTAGCCGTATTACCCGTGCAAGCGGGAATGACGCGGCCAAATATGCCCGATGAAGATGGTGATATTGCGGTGCAGTCAGCAGAACCGGCGCTGGCGCAACCACCGCTTTATAAGGTGGTGCTTCACAATGACGATTACACACCGATGGAATTTGTTATTGAAGTGCTGCAAGATTTTTTCAATTTGGATAGCGAGACGGCCGTTCAGATCATGCTCGCAGTACATACCCAAGGAAAGGGCACTTGTGGCGTGTTTACGCGCGATATAGCTGAAACAAAAAGCTATCAGGTAAACGAATACGCCCGTGAGTGTGAGCATCCGTTGATAAGTGATATTGAGGCTGCCAATTAAAAGCGTTGAGAAATAATTGGTGGTGAGGCTTGCAACCGTGCCATTTGTACCCGATGTTGAGAGTGCCGGTCGATTAAACTGATCCGACGCAAGCCCTAGGTGGCGATACGCCCTAGGTAGTAGCGAAAAGGGGACTGCCATGCTGAGCAAAGAACTTGAAATGACCCTGAACACGGCCTTCACCGTGGCGCGTTCAAAGCGCCATGAGTTTATGACCGTTGAGCACCTGCTGCTAGCGTTGCTAGATAATGCCTCAGCGGTAGACGTACTGAAGGCCTGCGGGGCTAACCTCGACAAGCTGCGGTCCGATCTGCAGGATTTTATTAACTCGACCACGCCACTGATCCCAGAAGGCCAGGGAGATCGCGAGACCCAGCCGACGCTTGGTTTTCAGCGTGTTTTGCAGCGGGCGGTTTTCCACGTTCAGTCATCTGGTAAAAGCGAAGTATCCGGCGCCAATGTACTGGTAGCGATATTCTCCGAGCAAGAAAGCCAGGCGGTTTACTTCCTTAAGCAGCAGAGCGTTGCACGGGTCGATGCGGTTAACTATATCGCCCATGGTATCTCCAAGGTGGCTGGCCACGGGCCGTCTCCCTCGCCCTCTTCATCAGAGAGTGAAGACGCGGAAGAGGGGGGTAGTGAGGGCGCTGCGCATCCTCTCACTGGCTACGCGACCAACCTGAACGAGCAAGCGCGACTGGGTAAAATTGATCCGCTGATTGGTCGTGATCAAGAACTTGAGCGCGTGGTGCAAATTCTGGCCCGGCGGCGCAAAAATAACCCGCTGTTAGTCGGCGAAGCGGGCGTGGGTAAAACCGCGGTGGCCGAAGGCCTCGCCAAGCGTATCGTTGAAGAAGACGTTCCCGATGTTATTGCCGATGCAGTGGTCTACTCACTGGACATGGGTGCGCTACTGGCCGGTACCAAGTATCGCGGTGATTTTGAAAAACGTCTTAAAAGTCTGCTGAGCGAGCTGCGCAAGCAGCCTAACGCGGTACTCTTTATCGATGAGATTCACACCGTCATTGGTGCCGGTGCGGCGTCAGGCGGCGTGATGGATGCGTCTAACCTACTCAAACCACTGCTCTCCTCGGGCGAGTTGCGCTGCATTGGGTCGACCACGTTCCAAGAATTCCGCGGCATCTTTGAGAAAGATCGTGCTCTGGCGCGGCGCTTCCAAAAAGTCGATGTGATGGCGCCGTCGGTGGACGACACCATCAAGATTCTCAAAGGGTTGCGTTCACGCTTTGAAGAGCACCATGAGCTGAAGTACACCGATGGCGCGCTTGAAAGCGCAGCACGCTTAGCGGATCGCTACATCAATGACCGCTTCCTGCCCGACAAAGCGATTGATGTAATCGACGAGGCAGGGGCGCACCAGCGTCTGTTGCCGCCGGAAGTGCGTGCCAAAACGATCGATGTCGAGCAAGTTGAAGCCGTGGTGGCGTCTATCGCGCGTATTCCGCCGAAGAGTGTTTCAAGCTCCGACCGCAAGCTGCTTGAGAAGCTGGATCGCGACCTGAAAATGCTGGTGTTCGGTCAGGATGAAGCGATTGATAGTCTCTCTGCAGCCATTAAGCTGTCTCGGGCTGGGCTTAAATCCCCTGACAAGCCCGTCGGTAGCTTCCTGTTTGCAGGCCCCACGGGTGTGGGTAAAACCGAAGTGGCCAAACAGCTTGCGCATATCATGGGCATCGAGCTGGTGCGCTTTGACATGTCTGAGTACATGGAGCGTCACACCGTATCGCGCTTGATCGGTGCCCCTCCGGGCTACGTCGGTTACGACCAGGGTGGTCTGCTGACTGAAGCGGTCACCAAGCAGCCGCACTGTGTGCTGCTGTTGGATGAGATTGAGAAAGCGCACCCGGAAGTCTTTAACCTGCTGCTGCAGGTCATGGATCACGGACGCTTAACGGATAACAATGGCCGTGAAGCGGACTTCCGCCACGTTATCCTGATCATGACCTCTAACGCAGGTGCAGAGCAGGCGTCGCGCCGTTCGATTGGCTTCCAGCATCAAGACCACTCCACCGATGCCATGGAAGTGATCCGTCGCACCTTCTCGCCGGAATTCCGCAACCGCCTGGATGGCATCATTCAGTTCCACGCGCTGCCGGTTTCAGTGGTACGCAATGTCGTCGACAAGTTCTTGATCGAGCTGCAGGCACAACTGGATGAGAAGCGTGTTCAGCTGGATGTGGACGACATGGCGCGGGATTGGCTGGCTGATAAAGGCTATGATCCTGACATGGGCGCACGTCCCATGGCGCGCCTGATCCAAGAGAAGCTGAAGAAGCCATTAGCCGAGATGATTCTGTTTGGCGAATTGGCGGACCAGGGCGGTATTGTTCACGTCAGCCTGGAAGAGGGCGAGCTGCACCTTTCCACAGAGACTGAAATGGCAGATGCGCCCTGAAAAGGGCGCTAAGCCGCGCTAAAAGCTGTCTCATTAAAGCTCATGCTATATGCATAAAAACGCATCGCCCTGTCATTGACGGGGCGTTGTCATTTTCAGTGAACCGCCATGGACGCTGAACGGCGCTGTAGTTGCAGGAGCTAAGTTTTAGAAACTAATTTTCAGAAACTAATTTTCAGAAACTAAGTTTTAGCAACAGTTGAGATCAGTCGAGCGCGTTAACGGTGCAACGACTTAGCGCGAACGGTAAACGATACGGCCTTTGGACAGGTCGTACGGTGTCAGCTCTACTTTTACCTTGTCGCCGGTCAGAATGCGGATATAGTTTTTGCGCATTTTGCCGGAGATATGAGCGGTAACAACGTGACCGTTTTCCAGCTCAACCCGAAACATGGTGTTCGGAAGGGTATCGACGATAACGCCTTCCATTTCAATATGATCTTCGCGTGCCATATAGGCATGTCCTCACTGATGAGTTAGTAATGTAATAATCGGTCAGAATTTGAGTGCCGCAAGGTGGGCGCTCAAGAAACAGCGCTATATTGTGCCGTAAGCCCGCCGTCAAGGCAAAAAAGCTGGCATGTTTAGCGAATTAACGACCGCCAATGGCGCCCATCGAGTATTTCCAATGGTGCGAAAGCCTGCTTGTAGCGCATCTTACGGCACTCTTCGATCCAATACCCTAAATAAAGGTGCGGCAGCGCTTTTTCTCGGCTGAGTTCAATGAGCTTAAGAATAGCAAAGGTGCCTAGCGAACGCTTATCCAGGGCCTCGCTAACGGCAAAGAAGGTGTAGATTGCCGAGAGCCCATGCTCCAGTTGGTCAAAGGCAGCGACACCGATCAATTCGTCGTCAAGGTACATCTCCATTAGATGGGCATAGGGCTCATCGAGGGTGAGAAAGGTACGGTACTGTTCGCGACTGGGGGGGTACATATCACCGTCGGCATGGCGCTGGCGAATGTAATTGGCGTAAAGAGTGTAGTGGGTTGATGCAAAGTGAGCGGCCACAACACGCACATTAATATCGGCGTTGCGGCGCCAAATTTTACGTTGAGTGCGGTTAGCCGCAAACTGTTCAACCGGAATGCGCACTGAGCGGCAGGCATTGCAACCCTCACAGTGAGGGCGGTAAAGATGACGCCCACTACGACGAAACCCTAGCAGCGCCAACGAGTCATATACGCCAGGGACGGGCGACTCCTGAGGGTCGAGAAACAGTGTTGTCGCTTCCCTGCCAGGCAAATAGCTACAGGCGTGCGGCACGGTAAGGAAAAAGCGCAAATCCCTTACCGGCCGACGCGGAGTGTTACTACTCACAGCTTGCCTCCTGGGTAAAACAGAATAAATTCATCGCTATACATTACTCTCGGCGGCAATCGCGTTAAGCCAGAGCGATGCGGGTACAGTGGGTGCCTCAGTGGGTAATGTGGTTAACGTAAACGCCTTATCGGGTAACCAGTTTTTAAGATAGTTGATGAATGCCTCGCGAGCGACTGTAATAGCGCCCAGGCTTGCCAGATGGGGCGTGTGCATTTGGCAGTCAATGAGTTTACCACCATGTTCACGCATGGCCCGGGCGAGATGGGCAAGCGCTACCTTCGAGGCATCTGGGACGAGTGAGAACATCGACTCGCCAAAAAACACCGGGCCCATGGCGACGCCATACAGCCCGCCCACCAATTGGCCGTGTTGATGGACTTCGATGCTATGGGCAATGCCCAGGGCGTGCAGCAGGCCGTAGGCCTCGCGCATCTCGTCGGTGATCCAGGTGCCCGCCTCTTCACCACGCGGAGCGGCGCAGGCCTGAATCACCTGGTCGAAGTGTTGATCCAGGGTGATATGAAAGCCACCATGGCGTAATCGTTTAGTAAGGCTACGACGCTGCTTAAATTGCTCAGGTAGGAGTATCATGCGCGGGTCTGGACTCCACCACAAAATGGGGTCGTCGTCGCTGAACCAGGGAAATATGCCCTGCCGATAGGCTTCTACCAGCCAAACGGGCGAGAGCTCCCCACCGGCGGCCAGCAGGCCATTGGGGGAGGCCAGGGCCCTAGAGGTAGTTGGGAAGTTAGGATGTTGCGAGGAAAGCCAAGGTAGCATTACTTGCTCCTGTTACGACGTTCTTGTACTGAACTCTATACGATAGCCTCTGTGACGGCGGAAGGATGCTCGGTATCATGCAAACTCGCAAGTGGATTAAAGACGCCATTGAGGTGTAAAGGGAGAGTCGCTTGAAAGTGAATAAAGCAGTCAACAAGCGAACGCAGCGTAGCGCGCGTCAAACACCATCATCGGCTTCATCTGCGCGCGTTAACGCCGCAAAGGATAAGGCTCGTCGTTTTGGCCTGCGCTTACAAGGCTCCGTGCGCGAAGGCGTAGTGGTGATACTGCTGGCGCTGTGTGTTTTCTTATTATTAGCGCTATTTAGTTACCAACCCTCTGATCCTGGTTGGTCTTATCAGGGCCCAGAGACCGACGTGGGTAACTGGATGGGGCAAGTAGGCGCCTGGTTAGCGGACGTACTCTATTCACTACTTGGCGCCAGTGCGTTGTGGTGGCCGGGTATGTTCGGCTTTGCCGCTTGGTGGCTGATTCGCTCACGCCAGGTGCGTTTTGAGCTCGACCCGGTGGCTATTGCTGTCCATGCGGGTGGCTTAGTGCTACTTATTTTTGGCACCACCATGTTAGGGGCGCTACATTTTTATCACCCTGAGAGCATGCTGCCCTATGCTTCCGGCGGTATTTTGGGCGAAGGCCTGGTCGGTGCATTAAGGCCTTTAGTGGGCAGTGGTGGCGTTGGGTTAATCGCCGCGGCGTTAATTTTAAGCGGCTTTCCGCTGTTTAGCGGTATGTCGTGGTTGCAAGTGGCAGATGAACTCGGCAAACGACTATGTCGCCTGGGTGCCTGGTTATCGGCACGTCGTCAAGCGCGCCGTATGCGCGCTGCTCAGCGAGCGGCTGCTAAAGCTGCCAAGCCTGCCCCCAAACCTCAAGCACCTGAAGCTGAGTCTCCAGTAAGTAAGTTTCCAGTAGATAAGTCTCCAGTAGCGGCCGAAGCTGCACCGGCACAGGTGAAGCCCGCTGCAGAGCCGGTAGGCAAAAGTCCCAGTGGCCGCGAACGCCGTGAGCCAGGCTTCTCTGTGCCACTTTCCAACAGTGAAACTACGGATACATCAATTCCCTGGGAAGCCGCGGCGTTTTCAAGCAATAAGCACGTACCTGCTAAAACACCCGCAGCTATCTCAACGACGCCTATCTCAACGACGCCTATCTCAACGACGCCTACGGAGCCAGAGGTCACAGCGCCTGCAACAGTGCCGCCAGCGGTTAAAACGGCAGAAGAGACAGAAACGACGGCCACCCCGGCGCCGCGAGAAAATGCCTTTGTCCAGTCAGAGGCACCGTCGGCAGCGCCTGAGGTTCAAGCGCATACGTCTGATGATGAGCCCGATGAAGCTGACGCCTCCTTCCCGCTGCGTGCGACTCGTCAAGAAGAGCCGCCGGCGCCTGCCGCCAGTAGCTTCTTTGCCAACGACGAAGCGCCCGTTGAGCGTCGCAGTGAGCCATCACTCACCGCTGACCCCAGCAACGACAAGGCCGAGCCACGTGTTGATGAGCCACATAACGGCGAAGCTGATACTGCTTGGCGCCCAGAGCGCGTCTCCGCGCCTGAGCCAGCACGTCGACCTGAGCGTGTAGCGGAGGTAGTGCCTGAGCCGGTGTGGGACGATGAAGAGATGGACGACGAGCTGTATGCGCAAGACCGCGATGGCGAAGCGCACGCAATGGCCACTCCTCCGCCCACGCCAACCCCAGCAGCACGCCAAGAACCCAGCTTCGAGCCCGACGCAAGCACGCCAGAGGCGGATGAAGGCCCCGCCCTGTGGACCGTGGAACATTTGCAAAGCCAACGGCCTGCTTTTGAGACGTTGGACGAGCCTGAAGGCGACGTGCCGAGCCTGCAGCTGCTGACTCCGGCAGAGCCGTATCAACCCAATTACAGTGACGAACAGTTGGCTGATATGGCCGAGTTGCTGGAAGTACGGCTGCGCGAGTATGGCGTAAAGGCAGAAGTAGTGGATACCTGGCCTGGCCCGGTGATCACGCGCTTTGAAATCAAGCCCGCCGCGGGCGTCAAAGTGTCTAAAATCAGTAATCTTTCTAAAGACCTGGCGCGCTCACTGATGGTGAAAAGCGTGCGCGTGGTCGAGGTGATCCCGGGGCGCCCCACGGTCGGGATTGAAATACCTAACCCCAACCGTGCCATGATCCGCCTGCGCGAAGTCATCGATTCTGACCGCTACCAGCAAGAGACCTCGCCGCTGACCATGGCGCTTGGTCAGGATATTGGCGGCAGCCCTGTAGTCGCCAACCTGGGTAAGATGCCACACTTGTTAGTAGCTGGTACTACCGGGTCGGGTAAATCGGTGGGCGTTAACGCCATGTTGATCTCGATGCTGCTCAAAGCCAAGCCGAGTGAGCTAAAGCTCATCATGGTCGACCCGAAAATGCTCGAGCTGTCAGTGTATGACGGCATTCCCCACCTGCTGGCACCCGTGGTTACCGACATGAAAGAGGCGGCCAACAGCCTGCGCTGGTGTGTTGCCGAAATGGAGCGTCGCTACAAGCTGATGGCAGCCATGGGAGTGCGCAACATAGCGGGCTTCAATGGCCGTTTGGATGAAGCGGAGCGCGCCGGTGCTCAAGTGGCCGACCCGCTCTGGGAACCGCAGCCCTGGGAAGTGCATCAACCCCATCCAGTGTTGGAAAAACTACCCTATATCGTCGTGGTCATCGACGAATTTGCCGATATGTTTATGATCGTCGGCAAAAAGGTGGAAGAGCTGATCGCCCGCCTAGCGCAAAAGGCGCGTGCCGCGGGTATCCATTTGATTCTGGCTACCCAGCGCCCCTCGGTGGACGTTGTGACGGGCCTTATCAAAGCCAACATCCCTTCGCGGATGGCGTTTCAGGTCTCATCCAGAATTGATTCGCGCACCATTCTTGACCAGGGCGGCGCTGAAAGCCTGTTGGGCCATGGTGATATGCTCTATCTGCCCGCAGGCTCTGGGCCACCTAACCGCATCCACGGTGCCTTTGTGGATGATGACGAAGTTCACCGGGTGGTCGATGACTGGAAGCGCCGCGGCGCACCTGAATATATCGAAGAGATTCTTTCTGGTGGCGTATCCGCCGATGCCTTAACCGGTCTTGAGGCGGATGGGGGAGATGGCGATGATGCGGAACAGGACGCGCTCTACGATGAAGCCATTCAGTTTGTTACCGAAACGCGCAAAGCCTCGATTTCTGCAGTGCAACGCCGCTTTAAGATTGGCTATAACCGGGCCGCTCGCCTGGTGGAGGCCATGGAGGGCGCTGGCGTAGTGACCGCCATGGGCTCTAACGGTGCCCGGGAAGTGCTTGCTCCGCCCCCGGTGGGCCACTAACCGCTTGGTGTAAGGCGCAATTATGCAATAAGCGTGAAAGTAGCGCCGCAGGTGAAACCCTGCGGCGCTTTGCACGTCTTAATGACACATGGACGGTTAAGCCGACCTTACTGCCTCACTGCATGATTTTTGAGCAACAGTTTTGAGCAACAGTTTTGAGCAACAGTTCTGAACAACAGTTATTTGGCAACGGTTGCCTAGGGAGATCATATGCGCGATACGCAAACAAAACGTCCGTCATCAATGGGTGCGCCACAACTGGCATTTGCGGCCAGCGCCTTGGGGTTAACATTTGGTGCTCCCGCTTGGGCGGAGGATGCTGCTGAACGTTTGACCGAGCGGCTGGATCCACTTGAGCGCTATCAAGCGACCTTTGAGCAGCAGATTCTTGATGGCAGCGGCGAGCGTCTACAAAGCGCGCGCGGCGAGATGTGGTTATCCCGCCCCGGTATGCTGCGTTGGGAAGTGGAAGCGCCGTACTCTCAAACCGTGGTTTCCGACGGCGAAGATGTGTATATGTACGATCCCGACCTTGAACAAGTCACCGTTCAAGAGATGGATGACCGGGTCACCCATACCCCTGCGTTATTGCTGTCGGGAAGCGTGGGCGATTTAACCGAAAGCTATGAGGTTTTCTACGAGCAGGACGGGGGCGAAGATGTCTTTACCCTGGTGCCTATCTCTGCCGATACGCTGTTCGAAGAGTTAAGTATGGTGTTCGATGCCGACACGTTAACTGAGCTGTGGATGATGGACAGCACGGGGCAGCGTACCTCTATTACCTTTAGCAATATTACCCTCAATGGCAATATTGAGCGGGGCATGTTCGACTTCGAGATCCCCGAGGGCACCGATGTTATCCGCGAAGAGCTCTAATTAAGAACTGTAAATAAGCACTGTAAATAAGTGCTGTAAGCAAGCGGTAGAGTGAACCATCAGATCAGGCGCCTTAGGGCGCCTGATCTGCTTCCTGGTCAAGATTTTCCCGCCATGCCATGATTTCCCCAAAGCGCTTCTCCTGACCAAACGAACTCGGCTTGAAGAAGGTGGTTTTAGGCAGCTCTTCAGGCCAGCAGTCGTGGGCGCTACCTGCCGGGTAGCCGTCTGGCTCGCTGTGAGCATAGCGATACCCTTCGCCATGGCCCAACTGCTCCATCAGCTTCGTGGGCGCATTGCGCAGGTAAGTTGGCACCTCAACCTGGGGCTGCTGGCGCACGTACTGCTTCGCTTCACTCCAGGCGCGGTCAATGCGGTTGCTCTTGGGCGCCACTGCCAAATGAATCGCCGCGTGGGCAATCGCCCGCTGCCCTTCGTAATCACCCAAGCGCAGGTAGGCATCCCAGGCGGCAATCACCAGCGGTAGGGCGCGGGGGTCGGCATTGCCGACATCTTCTGATGCAATAGCAGTCAGCCTGCGCACTACGTCCAGCGGGTCGCCGCCGCCCTGCATAAAGCGCGCCATATACAGCAATGCGGCATTGGGGCGCGAAGAGCGTATCGATTTATGAATGGCCGAAAGCAGGTCGTAATAAGCGTCACCCTGCTTATCGAAAGCGCTGGCCTGATGACCGATCACATCGGCGAGCACCTCTTTGTGCAGCACTTCGTGGCCCGTTTCCTGTGTAGCGAAATCGCAGGCGGTCTCCAAAAGCCCCAGCGCTCGGCGGGCATCGCCTGCGCTGGCGTGTGCCAGGGCGGTTAACACCTCATCATCAACTTGAATATCGCGCTTGCCCAGCCCTCGCTCAACGTCGTTGAGGGCTTGGCGCATCACCGTGATCAGTTCCTCCTGAGTGAGGGATTTCAGCACGTAAACCCGCGCGCGGGAAAGTAGCGCCGAATTGACTTCGAAGGAGGGGTTTTCGGTGGTGGCACCAATCAGTGTCAACAGGCCCGACTCGACATGGGGCAGTAGGGCGTCCTGCTGGCTCTTGTTGAGGCGATGAATCTCATCTAGAAAGAGGATAACCGAAGATGATGTCTGTTGGGCACGCTCCACCACGGCGCGAATCTCTTTCACCCCGGCCATCACCGCGCTGAGCTGCTCTAGATGAGCCTGGGAAGCCCTGGCTAATAGTTCTGCCAGCGTGGTTTTGCCAACCCCTGGCGGCCCCCAAAGAATCATTGAGCGCACGACACCTGATTCCGCCATGCGGCGTAGGGGTTTATCTGGCCCCACCAGCGCCTGCTGGCCCACGTAATCATCCAACTGGCGTGGACGCATACGAAAGGCTAACGGGGCGTCGTCAGCCGGTGTCGCCTGTGCGCTATCAAAAAGATCCATGTAAGCTTCCGTTGCAAATCAGTGCGTTGAACAATAAATCGCCAAAAAGTGTTAGTGGTAAACCGCGCCTGAGCGAACTACCTTTGGCGTAATCTATCAGAAAGATACACTTGCTAGGATAACGCTAGAGGGGCATTGTCTATGATAACCCCCACGCGCTTATTATCGCATGCCGTCAACTACTAAGGCTCGACGGTAGGCATGACAACATAAAGGAGACAGTTCGATGTTAAACCAACTGCGTCTAGATCATGCCAACATGGCGAGAATGCTCCATGTGCTGCAGCTCAAGCAGAAAACCCTTGTTCAGGGTGAGCGGCCCAACTTCCAGCTTATGCGCGAGGTGGTTGACTATATATTGTCCTATATGGATGGTTTTGCAGCACCCCTTGAGCGCGTCTGCGTCGAACGGCTGCAAACCAAGGCGCCTGAGCACCTTGAACTCACCGAGCAGATGGCTAATGACTACCGTGAGCTAAAGCCGCGCCTGCAGCGCCTCTCCAACGACATTGACATGGTGTTAATGGATAACATCATACCGATGGATCGCTTCGCCGACGATTTAAAGGCTTATTTGGAAGCGCATCGTGCCTATCTACGTCACGAACGCGAGGGGCTGTTCCCGCTGATTGACGAGCATTTTAGTCAGGAAGATATGGAAGAGCTTCGTCAGGCGCTCCCCGAAGGCGCAGAGCAGGAGTTAGAGCGCCTGCAGCAAGACTACCCTGAACTTTATGCCGAGCTGCGAGGAGCCAACGTGCCCGCGGTATAGCGCGCTAGTGGACAACTGGCCCCAACGGTAATCAATAAAACAGCGGAGCATGCTAAACTAGCGGCTCCGTTTTTTATTGGCAGAATCATGAAAGGCCCCGTGTTAATTTTTGATTCCGGTGTCGGCGGCCTGTCTGTGGCGCAGTCGTTGCGCCAACACTACCCAGAGGCTGCCCTGTGCTATGCCTGTGACAACGCTTGGTTGCCCTATGGGCTACGCGAAGACGCAGCCCTGACCGACCGCATTGTGGCGGTGTGTCGCGCCGCTGTGGCAGCGTGCCAGCCGAGTGTTTTGGTTGTCGCCTGCAATACCGCGAGTACCCTGGCGCTGGAAAATTTACGCGAGCGGTTAGCGATTCCGGTTGTGGGCACCGTGCCCGCTATCAAACCTGCTGCGGCGATTAGCCGGACACGCCATATCGGGCTATTGGCCACCAAAGCCACGGTAGGGCGGCCCTACACCCAGCGCTTGATTGATAGCTTTGCCAACGACTGTGTGATTACCCGTGTCGCCGCCGATGCCTTGGTCGTTGAGGCGGAAGCATACCTAGCAGGTGCCACCCCCAATATTGATCGCATGCAGGCGGCGCTGGCGCCGTTATGGCACGCTGTTGCGCCTTCATCACCGGTCTATTCTTTATCTGCGGGTTGTCGGACGCTAGATACCCCAGGCCTAGATACCCCAGAGCTAGATACCCCAGAGCTAGATACCCCAGACCTAGATACCGTAGTACTGGGTTGCACTCATTTTCCACTGCTAAAGCCCTGGCTGACGCAGCTTGCTCCCGTGCCGCTGCATTGGATCGACTCCGGCGATGCGATTGCCCGTCGGGTTGCGCAAGTAGTCGATGAGCTAAATAGCGAGCAGCAGGACGGCCGCTGCTATACCACCGCCTCAGCAGCTAACCTGACTGCTGGTTTGGCCCGCTACGGATTTAATGCGCCCCAGTTGCTTAACGTGGGCGCCTGAACACTATTGACCGCTACTATTTCTGATCGAATTTAAGAGGAGCAGCCTTGGCTATCCCCGTTGTAGAACCCGAACGCTACGCTGAGCAGCTAGCCGCCAAACGCGACTACCTGGAAAGTACCTTTGCCGCTTTTAAGCCACCGACGTTAGAGGTGTTTGAATCGCCGCCGGGCTACTACCGCCAGCGCTGTGAATTTCGTATTTGGCATGCAGAGAATGATCTCTTCTACGCCATGTTCGAGGTAGACCCAGAGAACCCGAAGAACAAGCGGGTGATTCGGTTAGATCAGTACGCAGTCGCCAGTGAACGAATCAATCAGCTAATGCCGCAGCTACGTGAAGCCTGCCTTAAATCTGATGAACTGCGCCGCAAGCTGTTTCAGGTCGAGTTTTTAACCACCCTTTCAGGTGAGGCGCTCGTCACGCTGATTTACCACCGCCCGCTAGGGGAGGAGTGGGAGCGTGAGGCCCGCGCGCTGGAGGCTGAATTAGGCATCATGATTATTGGCCGCTCACGCAAGCAGCGCATCGTGCTTACCCGCGACCACGTCTGGGAGCGGCTAGAGGTGGATGGCCACACGCTGCACTACCAGCAGGTCGAAAATAGCTTTACCCAGCCCAATGCACATATCTGCCAAAAAATGCTCAGCTGGGCACGGGAAGTAACCGCCGGCCAGCAAGAGGAAGGCTTACAGAAAGATCTGGTCGAGCTTTACTGTGGGAACGGCAATTTTACCATTGCCCTGGCTAATAACTTCCGCCGCGTGCTGGCCACAGAAATTTCCCGCACGTCGGTGGCCAGTGCCAACGTCAACCTGGAAGCCAATGGGGTAACGAACGCGCAAATTGGTCGCATGTCAGCAGAGGAGTTTTCGCTGGCGCTGAAGGGCGAAAAAGCTGGGCGCCGTGTGGCGGAAATGGCGTTGGAAGGTTACGATTTTTCCACCGTGCTGGTAGACCCGCCCCGTGCCGGTCTAGACGAGCAGAGCTGTGAGCAGCTCAGCGAATACGCTCAGATCGTCTATATTTCATGCAACCCAGCTACGTTAGCTGAAAACATGGCCATACTGACCAACACCCATCGGATAGAACGCTTTGCGCTATTTGACCAGTTTCCGTTTACCGACCACTGTGAATGTGGGGTGCTGTTAAAGCGGCGCTAGGCTGGGGTGAAAAATACTAGTCAGCATACGACCTAATGCGTAAACGGTATGCGTCATGAACAACACGTTAGGTGATTAGGGACACGACGATAGGTAGCGTAAGCTAGCCGTTATGTTGGCCTAAAGGCCTATTGTCCTTCGTTTTTTGGCCGTTTAATGGCCTAGGCAGTCGAGGTGATGGATGCACTACGTTGCGATTGAAGAGAGTCGGCAAGATCTTTTGAAGCAGCTCCAGGAGCGGCTACACGCGCGGTTAGACCCCGCTCGCGCCGCCACGGTGGAAGCTTTTGCTCGGCACTTTTATGCCACCGTGCCGGTGGAAGACCTAGTGGATCGTCGCCTGGACGATCTGTATGGCGCAACGCTGTCGATCTGGCAGTTTTTGCAGCACCACGACCCGCAAAGCCCCAAGGTACGGGTATTTAACCCAGATTTTGAAGAGCACGGCTGGCAGTCGACGCATACCTTTGTCGCCGTTCTGCACGAAGATATGCCGTTTTTGGTCGATTCGGTGCGTATCGAACTCAACCGCCGCGGTTTGACCGTGCACGCCATTCAAAACGCCGTGCTGGCGGTCGCCCGTGATGATCGCCATCAGTTGCAGGCGCTAGCCTCGCCCAGAGCAGAAAACGCGCCTGAAGCACGCGAGTCACTGATTGTGATTGAGGTTGATCGGCACACCGACATGGCGTTGCTTGAGAAAATTGAAAGCAATCTAGATGACGTGCTTCGTGATGTACGCACCGCCGTCGGCGATTACGACGCCATGTGCTCGCAAATTACCGCTTCAATTCAAGAGCTTGAAAAGAACTGCCCACCACAAATTGACCCTGATGACCACGAAGAAGCGATTGCCTTTTTAGAGTGGATGCTCAAAGATAACTTCACTTTCCTGGGTTATGACGAGTACCTGCTCGAAGGCAGCAAGCTGCAGCGCGATGCTGATAGCGTGCTGGGTGTATTCCGTCTGGATCAACCGCGCTACTGCGAACGCATTCGCACCGAAGAGGGGGTGGATGAGTACAACGACTATGTACTGGTACCGCAGCTACTGTCGTTTGCCAAAAGCGCCCATCACTCCCGGGTGCACCGTCCTACCTATCCAGACTACATCACCGTTGACCGTTACGACGACGACGGCAATGTGATTGGCGAACGGCGCTTCTTTGGTCTGTTCACTTCTACGGTGTATAACGAATCGCCGCGCAATATTCCGCTGCTGCGCCGCAAGCTTAAAGCCGTGATGGACATCGCTGGGTTCAACCCGCAAGGCCACAACGGCAAGCAGTTGCTCCAGGTGCTGGAAGTCTACCCCCGCGATGACCTGTTCCAGATCGATACTGAGTCACTGGCCAGCACTGCGCTGGGCATCCTCAATATCCGTGAGCGCCGCCAGGTGCGTTTGTTTATCCGTGCTGATATCAGCGGCAAGTTCTACTCCTGCTTGGTGTTTGTACCCCGCGACGTGTTCTCCACGGATTTGCGTCAGCGGATTCAAAACGTGCTGTGCGACGAGTTAGACGCCCACTTTGGCGACTTCAACACCTATTTATCCGAATCGGTCCTGGCGCGTATTCAATTGATTCTGCGCTTTAATGGTGACGCGCCCAGCGACTACGACCTCAAGCGTTTGGAGAGCAAAGTGTCACGGCTGTCGCGCAGTTGGCGCGACGAGCTGCAGAGCGCCATGATCGAAGGCTTCGGTGAAGAGCGCGCCAACAACCTGATGGATCAGTTCCGCGAGGCGTTCTCGGCCAGCTACCGTGAAGACTTTTCCGCGCGTACCGCAGTGTTTGATGTTCAGCACCTGCTGACATTGAATAATGGCGATGATTTATCGCTTTCACTCTACCGCCCGCTGGAAGAGCAGGGCGGCGGCGTTAACCTGAAACTGTTCCACCGTGAATCGCAGATACCACTCTCTGACGTACTGCCGATGATGGAAAATCTCGGCCTGCGAGTGATTGGTGAGCGCCCCTACGATATTAACGCCCCCGAACAGCGCTACTGGATCCACGATTTCGAGCTTGAGCACAGCGGTGCGGATGTCAGCCTGGGCGATATGCGCGATGTCTTTACCGAAGCCTTTAAGCGCATCTGGACCGGCGAAGCTGACAACGATGCGTTTAACCGGCTGATTATCGGCGCTGGGCTGGATTGGCGCGAAGTGGCAATGCTGCGCGGTTATGCCCGCTATCTGAAACAGATCCGCTTCGGCATGTCTCAGGATTATATTGCTGCCACGCTGTCCAATTATCCGGCCATTACCCGCGAACTGGTTGAACTATTCCGCCTGCGCTTTGATCCTGAGCAGCAGAGCCACGCCACCGACGAGTGCATCGCGAGCTTAAATGAGCGCTTGGAGGGGGTGGCCAGCCTCAACGACGACCAGCTGCTGCGCCGCTTTATGGAATTAATCCTCGCCACACTGCGTACCAACTACTACCAGCTCGCCGAGGGTGGTCGCTTTAAGGATTACATTGCCTATAAGCTTGAACCCTCCAAGGTTACCGGTATGCCCAAGCCGCGGCCGATGTTTGAGATTTTTGTCTGCTCGCCGCGGGTAGAGGGTGTGCACCTGCGCGGTGGTAAGGTTGCCCGCGGTGGCCTGCGCTGGTCGGATCGGTTTGAAGATTATCGCACCGAAGTGCTGGGTCTGGTGAAAGCGCAGCAGGTGAAGAACGCTGTTATCGTCCCAGTCGGCGCTAAAGGCGGTTTTGTGTGTAAGCGCATGCCGGAAAATGCCAGCCGCGACGTCGTCCAGAAAGAGGGCATTGCCTGCTACCAGATTTTTATCCGTGCGCTGCTGGATGTGACTGACAACCTGGTGGGTGGCGATGTAGTGCCGCCGAAAAATGTTGTTCGTCACGATGAGGATGACGCTTACCTAGTGGTAGCTGCCGACAAAGGCACCGCCACCTTCTCGGATATCGCCAACGAAATTTCCATTGAGTATGGTCACTGGTTGGGCGATGCATTCGCCTCAGGTGGCGCTAACGGCTACGACCATAAGAAAATGGGTATCACTGCGCGTGGTGCTTGGGAATCCGTTAAACGGCACTTCAAAAATCTCGACGTGGATACCCAACGCGATCTGTTTAGTGTGGTGGGAATCGGTGATATGGCCGGTGATGTGTTTGGTAACGGCATGCTGCTCTCCGACAAGATTCAACTGGTTGGCGCCTTCAACCACCTGCATATCTTTGTCGACCCCAACCCGGATGCCGAAGCCTCTTTCGCCGAGCGCAAACGGTTGTTTGCACTGCCACGTTCCAGTTGGGAAGACTACAGCCAGGAACTTATCTCCGCCGGTGGTGGTATCTTCAGCCGTAGCGCCAAGTCGATTGCCATCACGCCGGAAATGCAGCAGGTATTTGGGATCAAGGAAGAGCGCCTGTCGCCTAATGAACTGATCCGCGCCATGATCAAATCCAAGGTGGATTTGCTCTGGAACGGCGGTATTGGTACCTACGTGAAGGGCTCCGACGAAACCGATGCCGATGTGGGCGACAAAGCTAACGACATTCTGCGTATTAACGGCAACGACTTGAATTGCCGTGTGGTCGGCGAGGGCGGTAACCTTGGCTTGACACAGCGCGGACGTATGGAAGCCGCCGCCAAAGGCGTGCGCGTTTACACCGACTTTATTGACAACGCCGGTGGGGTGAACTGCTCCGACCACGAGGTCAATATAAAAATTCTGATCGATGAAGTGGTTAAGCGCGGCGACATGACCGATAAGCAGCGCAATCAGCTGCTGTCGGAAATGACCGATGAGGTGGGAGATCTGGTCATTCTGGATAACTACCGCCAGAGCCAGGCGTTGGATCTGTCGGCCATCCTGTCAGATTATTCGATGGGCCCTTACCGCCGCTTTATCAGCGAGCTGGAAGCCACAGGCCAGATTGATCGTGAGCTGGAATTCCTGCCCACCGATGAGGTGTTAAAAGAGCGCGCCAGCAGCGGCCAAGGCATGCGTCTGCCGGAGCTTTCAGTGCTGATCTCCTACGCCAAGAGTACCTTGAAGGGCGACTTGATCGCCTCAGAGGTGCCGGACAATCACTATATTCATCGTCATCTGGAGCGGCTGTTCCCATCAGTGCTGGTCGAGCGCTTTAAAGACGAGATGTACGAGCACCGTCTTAAGCGCGAAATCGTCGCCACCCAGGTAGCCAACGATCTGGTTGATCATATGGGTATCGTCTTTGTACGCCGCCTGATGGACTCCACCGGAGCGGGACGCGCCGATATCGCACGCGCCTATATTGTGGCCCGTGACAGCTTTAACTTGCCCGGTCTATGGGCGCAAATTGAAGCCCTCGATAATCAGGTACCGAACCACATTCAGTACTCGATGATGCTCGACCTGATGCGCTTGATCCGCCGTGCCACACGCTGGTTTGTGCGTCAGCACTTGGGGCTCTCGACGCAGGATACCATCGAGTACTTCGCTCCACGCTTGGCGCAGTTGCAGGAAGGTATTGGTGAGCTGCTCGGCGGTGAGGAGCTTGGCGTTTGGAATAGCCGCCGTGATGAGCTGCTGGAAGCGGGTGTGCCGGAGGCCTTGGCATCCACCGTGGCGGCTTCATCAAGCCTCTACGCTGGGCTAGGTATTATCCAAGCGGCGCGCCTGACGAATGAAAAACCGCAGCGTGTGGCGGAGGTGCTGTACGAAATTGGCAGCCGCCTTGAACTGCCGTGGATGATTCAGCAGGTAACACAGCTGGAAGTGCGCGACGCCTGGCAGGCCCAAGCACGGGAAACCTTCCGTGACGATATTGAACGTCAGCAGCTTGCGCTGACTACCAGCGTGCTGAAGCTCGATGCTGGCAGTCGCGATACCCCGGAGCGGGTAGCTCAGTGGCTAGACCAGCATGCTGATCTGCATCGTCGCTGGTGTCGTCTTGTCGAAGAGGTGCGTGGTGGCAGTGAAGTTGGCTTTGCGCTCTTCGCCGTCGCGGTACGCGAGCTGGTAGATCTCGCTGAGAGCGATAGCGAAGCATAACCCCGCTAGTTAGCTCGCTCTGTTATAGCGAGTCTCCTTAGTTAAAGCGTGTCCTGGTTCTCCACCAGGGCGCGCTTTATTGCGTTATACTGATGCCCGTTTTCGCACCGCGTCCATTTTGACCCTGCTTCAAGAGACTTGTCATGTATAACCTCGCTCGCTCGCTGTTCTTCTGCGTTGATCCAGAAACGTCCCACGGTATGGCGCTGGGCGCGTTGGATGCACTGCATCGTGCCGGTGGGGTGACGCGGCTATTTGGTAAGTCGGTCAATGATCCTGTCGAGCTGATGGGGCTGCGGTTTGCCAATCGAGTAGGCTTAGCTGCCGGGTTGGACAAGAACGCTGACCACCTGGATGCTCTGGGCGCGCTGGGCTTTGGTTTTGTCGAGGTGGGTACCGTCACGCCTAAACCGCAGCCAGGCAACCCTAAGCCCCGGCTGTTTCGTTTAGCGCAGCATGAGGCGATCATCAACCGCTTTGGCTTTAACAATAAAGGGGTTGAGCATCTGGTCCAGCAGGTTAAACAGCGCCACTACAGCGGCATAGTGGGCATCAATATCGGAAAGAACCTCACCACCTCGGTAGAGCACGCCCTGGATGATTACCTGCTGTGTTTAGACGCGGTGCACCCTTATGCGGACTACATTGCCGTTAATGTCTCTTCTCCGAATACCCCTGGGCTGCGCAGCCTACAGTTTGGTGAGCAACTGGATGCGCTATTGGGGCCGATTCGAGCACGAGCCACGGAACTCAATGCCCAGGCGGGCCACAACGTACCGCTGCTGATTAAAATCGCCCCGGATATGAGCGCTGAAGAGGTAGCGCTGATGGCGGGAAGTATTGAGCGCAACGCCCTAGATGGTGTGATTGCCACCAATACCACGGTTTCCCGTGAAGCCGTGCAGGGCGATCCGCATGCGGATGAGGCCGGTGGGCTCTCTGGGAAACCAGTTTTTGAGGCATCCAATCGCGTTATTCGCCAACTGCGTGAGCATCTCCCACGGCTTCCGATTATTGGCGTAGGCGGTATCGATAGTGCCGCTGCCGCCGAGGCCAAGATCGCCGCTGGAGCGGATTTAGTACAGCTCTACTCCGGCTTGATCTACCAAGGCCCGAAACTGGTGGGGGAGTGCGCCAGAGCGTTGAAGACTTTAGCTACTGAAACGCCAGCCGCTAAAAAGCCCACTTAAAAAAGTGGGCTCACTGAAAACCTCGCGTTTAAATTATTTCTTTAAACATTGAAAACTAAAACGTTAGGCCATGACTAGGGGGTTTTTATGGATGCCCGAGATGCCGGTCATCCCATCCCACTGGTCGCCGCGACCTTCACGCCAACCGCTCATCCAGTATTCGCGTAAATTGATATCTTGACTGGGGCAGTCATCACGAGAACGACCTGATACACCCGCTTTGTAACCGTGGACATAAGCCCGCTGGAAGCGATCACGTTTTTGCCGTTTCATTGGCTAACCTCTTTTCTCGAAAGTCTTTGTTTCACGAAAGCCTTTGATAAGAAATAGGATGTTTTCGAAAGTAGTCACAAAGAATGCCCGAAAACATCGCTATTCCGAGAGCTTGCTTCAAGAGCGAGACGCCGCCTCAACTCAAATGTCTAGCACTCACGAGCTGAACGGGTCGAACGGCGATCTCTTTCAAATCATAAGTCGAGTTTTAAACCGACCCTGACAGGCAACGCATGCGTTTTTCAGTAGCTACTCTCTTATTGTTAGACCATGATAGTGTCATCTGTCGACTACCAAATTGTCATAAAACGTAAACTCATTCGCTATATATAGGAATTTCGCGCCCTTACGCGCCGCTATTATCATGACCGAGTCGAATCAAAACGCCCCCCTGAGTCTGCTAGCCACTTGCCCGAAAGGCATTGAAGGCCTGCTCCACGATGAACTAGTGGCACTGGGCGCCACGCCGGGCAAAACCACGGTGGCCGGTGTGTATTTCACCGCCAGCCAAGCCGTCGCCTACCGCGTATGCCTGTGGTCGCGATTGGCCAACCGGGTTATTTTAACCCTAGTGCGCGAGTCGATGATCGACACCGCCGAGCAGGTGCGTGATGTGGTCGCCCGCATTGCCTGGACTCAGCACTTGGCACCGGGCAATACGCTGGCGGTCGATTTTCACGGCCGCAGCGAACATATTCGCCACACCCGCTTTGGCGCGCAAACTGTTAAGGACGGCGTGGTTGATGCACTCCAACTGGCCGGGCAGGAACGCCCCAACGTCGATACCAAAACGCCGCATTTGCGCATCTACGCCCACTTGCACCGGATGAACCTAACCATTGGCCTGGATCTCTCAGGCGAGAGTTTGCATCGCCGGGGTTATCGCCGGGATGTAGGTCATGCGCCACTAAAAGAGAATTTGGCCGCAGCGCTCTTGGTGCGTGCAGGTTGGCCCGAGCGCTTAAAAGCCGGTGAGCCGCTAATCGATCCGCTTTGTGGTGCAGGCACGCTACTGATCGAAGCCGCCATGATGGCCGCCGATCAGGCACCGAACCTGAACCGTGAACGTTTCGGCTTTCACGGCTGGGCAGGGCACGATGACGAAGCGTGGCGGGAACAGAAGCGCGAAGCCGAAGCGCGCGCGTCGATAGGTCGCAAACGCTGCAAGGCTCAACTACTCGGCTTTGACCAGAGCCCAGCGGCGCTTACGGCGGCGAAGTCCAATGCCATGCGCGCGGGCATCCCAGCCTTGATAACTCTGCATGGCCAGAGCCTGGCGCAGCTTACCCGGCCGGAAACGCTCACCGCCGAACGCGGCCTGCTGATCACCAATCCTCCCTACGGCGAGCGTCTGGGCGAGTTGCCGGAACTGGTGCGTCTCTACGCCCAGCTGGGTGAGAAAGCCAAAGCGCTATTCCCCGGCTGGACGTTGGCGGTATTTACCGGCAACCCAGATCTAGGCCACCGGCTAGGTATGCGTGCGCACAAACAGTACGCGCTCAAAAACGGCGCCTTGGATGCCAAGCTACTGCTCATGGAGATTGGTGGCACCGAGCAACCGCCTGCCATTAGCGAGGAGTCCCTGTCCAATGTTGGGAGTAGCGCAGAGCCGACAACGGAAGATCGCCAAGAAGCACCTCAAACATCAGCCCCGAAAGGCTCAGACAATGCGCAGATGTTTGCCAATCGACTGATTAAAAATCAGAAGCGCTTGAAAAAGTGGCTAAAGCAGAGCGGCGAAACCAGCTATCGGGTGTATGACGCCGATATGCCAGAGTATGCCCTGGCGGTGGATCGCTATGGTGACCGCGTGCATGTGCAAGAGTACGCAGCGCCCAGCTCGGTCAACCCGGCTCAGGCGCAAAAGCGCTTGTACGATGCCTTGGAAGTTATGCCCGAGGCGCTCAACGTTGACGCCAGTAAGATCTATATCAAGCGCCGCGAACGCCAAACAGGCAACGCCCAGTACCAGAAGCGTGCCGCCAGCGGCGAGCGTTTCGAGGTGCAGGAAGGCGCCGCACGACTATGGGTGAATCTGCGTGACTACTTGGATACCGGGCTATTTCTTGACCACCGCCCGGTGCGGCGCATGCTGGGCGAGATGGCCAGCGGCAAGCGCTTTTTAAACCTGTTCTGTTACACCGCCACGGCGACTGTGCAGGCGGCATTAGGCGGGGCCAGCGACAGTGTCAGCGTGGATATGTCCAACACCTATCTAGAGTGGGCCAAGGACAACTTTGCGTTGAATAAGCTTGATACTCGTCTTCACCGGGTAGTGCGCGACGACTGTTTCCGCTGGCTGGAAACCGCCAACGCCGAGTTTGATCTGATCTTTATGGATCCGCCGACGTTCTCTAACTCGAAGAAAATGCGCGATACGCTCGACGTGCAGCGTGATCACCCGCGGCTTGTGGAGCTCGCCATGGCGCGATTAGCACCCGGTGGAACGTTAGTGTTTTCTAATAACCAGCGGCGCTTTAAACTGGATGAAGCGCTCAGCGAGCAATTTGCGGTAGAGGACATTACCGGGCGTAGCTTCGACCCCGATTTCCAGCGGCGCACCAACTTGCACCATGTGTTTCTACTTCGCCATAAGGCGTCATAGGAGAGCCATAGTATGAAGAGAGCCATAGTATGAAGAGAGCTTCAGTATGATTCAGCTATCGCTTTACACGACCATGGGCTGCCACCTGTGCAGCCAGTTAGAGGCTCTGGTGGCCGCACTGGCGAATCAAAAGGTGTGGCTGCACCATATCGAGATTAGTGACGATGATGCGCTGGTTGAGCGCTACGGCGTGCGTATCCCGGTGTTGATGGACAGTGACGGTAAGGAGCTGGATCGTGGTTTTGAGCTGGAGCGCTTAAGTGCTTGGCTGCGCGAACGCGGCTGGCTGGATGAAGCCGCGCTGGCGGCGTTTACCGCGCCGCCAGAAAGCACACCGCCCAAAGGCGCCCATGAACGTGACGGGCGGCGTTTCTTAGGCTAAAAGTGCATGGCTAAAAGTGCATGGCTTAAAGTGCGCGGTTAAATCACGTCCAGCAGCGAAAGTTGACGCATGGCCTCCTGACCTTCCGGGGTATGGTCGGCCACCTCCAGCACCTTGCGAAAACCCCGCGAAGACTGGATGGTGGCCTCATCCTCCAGCCACATATGGGCTTGATCCAGCGTATCGGCTAGCTGATGTTTCAGGCCGCCAAATTGGGTACCGATTTGGCCCCAGGCGCGGCTGAAAATCCAGTCACCAAACATATCCTGGTGAATATGAACCAACACATAGTCATGGTTGGTTTCCCAGCGTACGATCACAACATTCTCCTTAGATAGCCTTTAAACACGCCTGCCCATCAGCCGTCGCGGGCGTATTGTAAAGCCCGGATACCCAAACGCCTATGAAACTTGTCGTCGACGCCAATATCCCCGCCGCAGAACTCTGTTTCGGCCATTACGGCACGCTCATCCGCGTGCCAGGGCGCGAGATTACGTCAGCCCATTTACAAGACGCCGACGCGCTAATCGTGCGCTCGATTACCCAGGTTAACGACGCCTTGCTCGCCAACAGCCCCGTGGGTTTTGTCGGCACTTGCACCATCGGCACCGATCATATCGATCAGGCGGTGCTCGCTAAACGCGATATCGCTTTCGCCAGTGCGCCTGGCTGCAATGCCGAAGCGGTGGTCGACTACGTATTAAGCAGCTTGCTGACGCTGGCTGAACGCGACGGCTGGCTGCTTAGCGAGCGTACCGTGGGAATTGTGGGCGCGGGCAATGTGGGCAGCCGACTGCAGGCGCGGCTAACTGCCATGGGCGTGGCAACGCTGCTCTGTGACCCGCCCCGGGCTGAGGAGGAGGGGGTGAGAGGATTTCACTCTCTAGACGCCCTCATTGAACGCTGTGATGTGCTCTGCCTGCATACGCCGCTGACCCGCGAAGGCCCTCACGCCTCTTACCAACTACTCAACGCCCAGCGCATCGAAGAGCTGGTGCCGGGTTGCGTTGTTCTGAATGCCGGGCGTGGCGACTGCGTGGATGGTTTAGCGCTGCGTAGCCGCCTTGCGGGCAAGGGCGATATCAGTGCCATATTGGATGTGTGGGAGGAAGAACCCAATATCGATGCAGGCTTGCGTGATCTGGTCTCTCTAGCAACACCGCATATTGCCGGGCATAGCCTGGACGGCAAGCTACGCGGCACCTGGATGATTCAGCAAGCGCTGGCCCGCCACTGTGGCCAGCCAATCGAGCTAACGTTTGCAGATATTTGCCCACCCCCTGCGCTGGCGTCGCTGCATTTGCAGCACGCACTCCCCCCGGAAGACGCCCTGCGGCTCTGCATGCGAGCAGTTTACGACGTACGCCGCGACCACGATGCGCTAGAGCGCCAAACGCTGCAGCACGGCATGCGCAAAGGCTTTGATGACTGCCGCGCCAACTATCCGCTGCGGCGCGAATTCGCCACGCTCAACGTGCAGCTATCAGGGGAGGCGATTGGACTAGAAGGCGTATTGCGTGGGGCAGGGTTTTCCCTGCGGTCATAGTGAGGGTCTCTGACTATCGTCATTGCCAGATGCCCCGTCCCTTATCGTGACGAGGAGCCCTCTCTTGTCATTGCGAGGAGCGAAGCGACGCGGCAATCTGCACCCGCGGAGGCACATTCCCCAGATTGCTTCGCTACGCTCGCAATGACATGAAAAAACAACCCCGAGATAGCTCACAGTGCTCTTAATTTACTAGCGAATTAGGCATAGCAACTTTTTTGCTAAAACTTGATGTTTATACGGCAAAGCCGTATATTTTAGTGATGTTATTTATCGAAACGTCTACCTTCACCAAGCTATTACCGAGCTACCTTACGGATGAGGAATATCATGGGCTGCAAACGTATCTATTGCAGAAGCCGGATGCGGGCGATCTCATAAAAGGTTCGGGTGGTGTGCGTAAGGTACGTTGGGCATCAGAAGGTTCTGGAAAGAGCGGTGGTATTAGAGCTATCTACTACTGGAAGAAGTCTGACCACGAAATATGGATGCTTACGCTGTATAGCAAATCGGAGCGCGCCAGTATTTCTGGGCATACGCTCAAGCAAATCGCGGAGGCCATCAAAAATGATTGATAGAAATCTTGGGGCAGAGATTCTCGACGGTATTAATGAAATTAAGCAGTTCAAGAAAGGCAACGTAGCTCTGCGAACTAATCAGTTAGCAGAGCCCTCACCGCCAAAAATGATTCGGCTAAAACTGAAACTGACACAATCAGCATTTGCAGGTCTTATGGGGGTAAGCATACGTACTCTTCAAGATTGGGAGCAAGGTCGAAGAGAGCCACAGGGCCCGGCGGTTGCACTTTTACGTATTGTTGAACAACATCCGGAAGTCTTTGAACAACTTCACTGAGCAAAGAGAAATTTTACTGTGGAAAACAATAAGGCCCGCAGATGCGGGCCTTAAACGTATAGCACTGCTAAAAAATTACTGACGATAAGCGGCTTCTTTCAGTGCGCGGATGCGCTCATCCAGGGGCGGGTGGCTGGCAAATAGCTTTTCTACCAGAGAGCGCGTTTGGCCTTTGGTGATGGCCATGGCGCGCAGCGTGTCTGGCATTTGGTCGGGCATTTCAGTTTCGGTTTTCAAGCGCGCCAGCGCGCTGACCATGGCATTAGTGCCCGCCAAGCGTGCACCTGCTTCGTCGGCACGGTATTCGCGGTAGCGCGAGAACCACGCAACAATAGCCGAAGCCAGAATGCCAAACACGATTTCTGCCACAATCACCACCGCGAAGTAGCCCATAAAGCCCAAACCACCTTCGCCACCGCTGCGGCTTTTTAGGAAGTTATCGACTAAGTGAGCCACCACCCGGGCAAAGAACATGACAAAGGTGTTCACCACGCCCTGAATCAGTGCCAGCGTTACCATATCGCCGTTAGCAACGTGACCAATTTCGTGGGCCAGTACCGCGCGCACTTCTTCTGGGCGCATACGGTTCATTAAGCCTGCCGAAACGGCCACCAGCGCATCGTCTTTGTTCCAGCCAGTGGCAAAAGCGTTGGACTGTTGCGCCGGGAAGATACCCACTTCCGGGGTTTTGATGCCTGCCTCGCGGGAGAGCTCAGCGACCGTGTCCAGCAGCCACTGTTCGGTGGAGTTGGAAGGCGTTTCGATAATCACCGTGCCGGTGCTGCGCTTGGCCATCCATTTGGAGATAAACAGCGAGATGATGGAGCCCGCCATACCGAAAATAAAGCAGAAAATCAGTAGGCTGGTGAAGTTGATGCCCTGGCCGCGCAGATAGCCCTCTACGCCTAGCAGGCGCAGAGTAATACTGGCGACCAGCAAAACCGCTATGTTGGTGCCTAAAAACAGCAGAATTCGCATCATGGTGCAGGTTCTCCCTTAAAGTTTATCGAAGCATGGCTAGATTAATGGCTTAGATACGTGCTGTTCATGGCAGTTTCAAGTCATGGCGGTATCAATGGATTGCTTTAATTGCCAGAGCTATTACCAAAGCTACTGCCGGTAGCGCGATAAGAAATTGGCAAAGCGGTCGAGTGCATCACCTAATTGGTCGGCCCAGGGCAGCGTCACGATGCGCACATGGTCCGGCTCGGGCCAGTTAAAGGCCGTGCCCTGTACCAGCAATATTTTTTCCTGCAGCAGTAAATCCAACACCATCTGCTGATCGTCTTTGATATTGAACACTTTAGGGTCGAGGCGCGGAAACGCGTAGAGGGCGCCTTTGGGCTTCACGCAGGAGACCCCGGGAATAGCGTTCAGCTTCTCTACCGTAATATCGCGCTGGGCCAGCAGCCGCCCGCCGGGCAGGATCAGGTCATTGATCGACTGATAACCCCCCAGCGCGGTTTGAATCGCGTGTTGGGCAGGTACGTTGGCACATAGCCGCATGGAGGCCAGCATATTCAGCCCCTGGATATAGTCCTGAGCGTTTAGCTTGGCCAGGGTGCCGGAAATAATCATCCACCCCGAGCGAAACCCGGCGCAGCGATAGCTTTTGGAGAGACCGTTCATGGTGATGACTAACTGGTCATCGTCTGCCAATGCACCGGTGGCAGTATGTTCGACGCCGTCGTATAGGATCTTGTCGTAAATCTCATCAGAGAACACCACCAGGTTGTGCTGCTTGGCGATCGCCAGCACCTCTTTCACCACGGCAGGCGGATACACCGCGCCGGTCGGGTTATTGGGGTTGATCAGCACAATGGCGCGAGTGTGGCTGGTAATTTTGGCGCGAATGTCCGCCATGTCGGGCGTCCAGTCGGCCTGCTCATCGCACAGGTAGTGCACCGCATGGCCACCGGAAAGGTGAGCGGCCGCCGTCCAGAGCGGGTAGTCCGGTGCGGGAATGAGCACTTCATCACCGTCGTTGAGCAGCGCCTGCATGGCCATGACGATCAGCTCAGAAACACCGTTGCCGATAAAGATATCCTCAATACCCACGCCGGGGATCTGCTTGCGCTGGCACTCCTGCATAATCGCCTTACGCGCGGAATAGAGCCCCTTGGAGTCGCAGTAGCCCTGGGCGGTGGGCAGGTTGCGCATCACATCCTGGAGAATCTCTTCCGGCGCCTCAAAACCAAAGGGTGCAGGGTTGCCGATGTTCAGCTTGAGAATTCGCTGGCCTTCCTCTTCCAAGCGCTTGGCATGGTCGAGTACCGGGCCGCGAATGTCGTAGCAGACATTGTGCAACTTATGAGATTTCTTCAACGGTTGTGATTCCTGCGACTGCGGGGTATCCATGAGGTTTCTGTCCAAAAAAAAGTGGCTAGCGGCCCAAAAGTGTCCAAAAACATGCGTATTTAAAAACAGCGTCCACAAGCCTTCGTCGGCTAAAGAGCACTTAGTCCATTATGCGTCGGAAAGACCTTGATTGTCTTCGTCGTTTTGCACGGGCGGCGGCGGAATATCCGCAGGAGTTTCAAGCGTTAGCCTACCCAGCTTGCCATCGCGCAGTTCGTGAAGCAGCACTTCCGCGCCACGATGCAGATCCACCGCGCCGCCGGGGCGCAGGCCGCCTCGGCGGGCAGCAATATCTTTTAAGATGGCGTTGCCATCGAAGCCTGCAATGGCAAGAAAATCGGGCTTTTTCGGGCCATCTGCATCAATATCGTGGGGAATATCCGGCGCGGCATAAGGCGGCAGCTCTTTGAGCTTATAACGCTCGGTGAGCGCTTCGGGGTAGCGCTTGGCCAGCTCGGCACTGGTGACAATCGCCACATCGGCGTACTCGATAGCGGTATCGCGAATGGCGCCGGTGGCAGCGAGACGATAGGCGCTGGCCTGGTCTTCAATTTTGGGCCACAGCACGCCGGGGGTGTCGGTAAGCGCCACACGCCCATCGATACGCACTTTTTGCTGGCGTTTGGTTACCGCTGGCTCGTTGCCGGTTTTGGCGATTTTCCGCCCGGCCAAGCCGTTAATCAGCGTGGATTTACCCACGTTAGGAATGCCCATCACCATTACGCGCACATCCCGGTCGGCGCGCACCGCACCGGCCAGTTCATGGCATAGCTTAGGGATTTTCTTGAGTTCACGGGTATTAGTGGTAGTCACCGCTAAGGCGCGCATATTCTCTTGGGCATCGAAATAAGCGACCCACTCGGCCGTTCGCTCTGGGTCGGCGAGATCGGCGCGGGAGAGAATTTTCAGCACCGGCTTATGGCGCGTTAGCTCGGCCAGCATCGGGTTGGCGCTGGAGTAGGGCAGGCGCGCGTCGAGTACCTCGATCACGACGTCTATCTCTGGCAGCACCTCCGCAATCTGGCGGCGGGCCTTGTTCATATGTCCGGGGAACCAGCCGAGCATGGGTTTCTCCTGCAAGTACAAAAAAGCGGCACAAAAAAGCGGGCTGCCATTCTAGCAGATGGCGCCCGCCTTGCTGGTTTTCTGAGAGCGTTTTTGAGCGTGTTTATTAAAGTGTTTAGCGACAATTACTCGTCGGGGTGGAATTCCAACGACACTGAGTTAATGCAGTAGCGCAATCCGGTGGTGTCTGGCGGCCCGTCAGGGAAGACATGACCCAGGTGAGCATCGCAGTGGGAACAGACAACCTCGGTGCGCTGCATACCATGAGTGGTATCGGTATGTTCCTCAACGCAGCGGGTGCCCAGCGGCCGATCAAAGCTTGGCCAGCCGCAGCCAGCGTCAAACTTATGCTCATTCTCAAACAGCGGCGCATGACAGCAGATGCAGTGGTAAATACCCTGCGCATCGCGCACCTGATAATCGCCGGTAAACGGGCGTTCAGTGCCTTTCTCACGCGCTACGCGGTACTGCTCGGGGGTTAGTTGCTGTTGCCACTCGTCAGGGGATTTTTCTATTTTCGCCATGGGGTTCTCTCCTTTCCCTCTGGTTTGCCACTCTTCAGAGGCTTATTAAGCAGGCTAGCTTAACACTCCCCAGAGTGACAGCGAGTCGCCTGCCCAAGTTCAGCATATACGAAACCCCAAAGGTGTATTTACACGCTTGCCGCGCCGCCGTTACTGCGCGGGTCGTGGGCGCTCTCTATTAACCCATCCGGGTGGTGCACAATACCGCCCGCATGGCCCATGGTGTCGCTAAACGCCTCGGGCAGCACTTCCACATCATGTCCTGCTGTCGCCAGGGCGATCACTAATGTGTCGTCAAAACGCGCTTCGAGTTTCAAGTTAGTGCTGGTTTCACCCCAGGTGCGACCCAGCAGCCAACGGGGAGCCGTGATCGCCTGCTGCAGCGGCATGCCGTGCATTGCATAGCGTGAAAATACCGCCGCTTGGGTTTGCGGCTGGCCTTCACCGCCCATGGTGCCGTAGACCATGGTGCGGCCATCGTTAAATTTGGCCAGCGCTGGGTTAAGGGTGTGGAAAGGTTTGCGACCAGGGGCTAAGCCGCGCAGGTCGTCGGGGTTAAGCGAAAAACTGATGCCGCGGTTTTGCCACAGCACACCGCTTTCTGGCAGTACTACGCCGCTGCCAAACTCCCAGTAGATGCTCTGAATAAAGCTCACCGAACGTCCTTCGCTATCCACGGTGCCCATCCAAATCGTGTCGCCGGGGGCAGGTTCGTGAGGCCAGGGCAGGGCGTGGTGTGGGTCGATTTGAGCCGCCTCACGGCCAATATTCTCTTCGCTAAGCAACGACTGCAGCGGTGTGGGTACGCGGACGGGATCAGTGACGTTTTGGTCGCGCAGGATAAAGGCGCGTTTGGTCGCTTCAATCAGCCCATGCAGATGGTCAAAACCGTTTGGCTCGGCGGCCTTTAAACGCTCATAGATGCCCAGAATCATTAATGAGGCCATGCCTTGGGTTGGTGCGGGAAGGTTATACAGCGTGGCATCTTGCAGCGTTACTTCCAGCGGTGTGACTTGCTGGGCGCGGTAGGCATGAAAGTCTGCCAACCGCAGCGGGCTGCCGACGGCCTCTAAATCCCGCGCCATACTGGCGGCCAGCTCGCCGCGATAGAAGTCATCTAACCCCGCTTCCGCCAAGCGCTTAAGGGTCGCGGCCAAGCGTGGCTGGCGCAGCCGTTCGCCTTCACGGGGCACCTGGCCGTTAAGCAGCAGGGCGTCACTAAAGCCAGGACTTTGAGACAGGCGCTCAACGTGCTTGGCGGTGAGTGCTTCCTGGCTTTGGGTGACCGAAATACCCGCTTCGGCATGATGAATGGCATCGGCCAGCAGCGTGGTGAGAGGCAGTTGCTTACCCCATGCTGATGCCACGTTCAGCGCTTCATGCCAGCCGCCAATGGTACCGGCCATGGTCAGAGCAGCTTTAGGGCCGCGCTCGGGAATCTGCGTTTCACCCGCAAAGAAACCTGCATCGGCTAGCCCAGCCGCCGGGCCGCAGGCGTCAATGGCAATAGGGGCTTTACCCGGTTCATGAATCAACCAAAAGCCATCGCCACCCAGGGCGTTCATATGCGGATAAACCACGGCAATGGCCGCGGCAGCAGCGACCATGGCCTCTACCGCGTTACCGCCTTGTTTAAGCACATCGCGCCCGGCACTGGCGGCCAGGTGATGAGGGGCGACACAGCTGCCGCCGTAGCCACGTTGAGTGTGAAGCATTTCCAGCGTCCTTTTTTAATTGTGATTA
>NZ_JH393257.1:37292-59812 GCF_000236035.1 Vreelandella boliviensis LC1 | reverse complement strand
AACAGGGGTTCGAACCCCCTATGGGACGCCACTTCCGGTACGTTAGGTAAAATCTTAGGTAAAAAGCTAAGTAAGTGTTCTCGTTGCGGGAATAGCTCAGTGGTAGAGCATCGCCTTGCCAAGGCGAGGGTCGGGAGTTCGAATCTCCTTTCCCGCTCCAGTTTTGATGGTGTGGAAAAGTATCGCCTTGCCAAGGCGAGGGTCGGGAGCTGGTGTGCCAGCCCAGTCGATCTCCTTTCCCGCTCCAGTTTCGATATATAGTCCCATTCGTCTAGTGGTCTAGGACACCGCCCTTTCACGGCGGTAACAGGGGTTCGAACCCCCTATGGGACGCCATCTAGCGTTATACGTCGTTTTATTTGCGTTGCGGGAATAGCTCAGTGGTAGAGCATCGCCTTGCCAAGGCGAGGGTCGGGAGTTCGAATCTCCTTTCCCGCTCCAGTTTTGATGGTGTGGAAAAGTATCGCCTTGCCAAGGCGAGGGTCGGGAGTTCGAATCTCCTTTCCCGCTCCAGTTTTGATGGTGTGGAAAAGTATCGCCTTGCCAAGGCGAGGGTCGGGAGTTCGAATCTCCTTTCCCGCTCCAGTTTTGATGGTGTGGAAAAGTATCGCCTTGCCAAGGCGAGGGTCGGGAGTTCGAATCTCCTTTCCCGCTCCAGTTTTGATGGTGTGGAAAAGTATCGCCTTGCCAAGGCGAGGGTCGGGAGTTCGAATCTCCTTTCCCGCTCCAGTTTTGATGGTGTGGAAAAGTATCGCCTTGCCAAGGCGAGGGTCGGGAGTTCGAATCTCCTTTCCCGCTCCAGTTTTGATGGTGTGGAAAAGTATCGCCTTGCCAAGGCGAGGGTCGGGAGTTCGAATCTCCTTTCCCGCTCCAGTTTTGATGGTGTGGAAAAGTATCGCCTTGCCAAGGCGAGGGTCGGGAGTTCGAATCTCCTTTCCCGCTCCAGTTTTGATGGTGTGGAAAAGTATCGCCTTGCCAAGGCGAGGGTCGGGAGTTCGAATCTCCTTTCCCGCTCCAGTTTTGATGGTGTGGAAAAGTATCGCCTTGCCAAGGCGAGGGTCGGGAGTTCGAATCTCCTTTCCCGCTCCAGTTTTGATGGTGTGGAAAAGTATCGCCTTGCCAAGGCGAGGGTCGGGAGTTCGAATCTCCTTTCCCGCTCCATGTAAACAGTCGTACTCCTTCATTATCCTTTCTGCCGTCATTCTCTTTGTATTCAAGCTATTAGCGTTTTTAATAATCGCCTGTTTTTGTGCGATCTTTTTCGTGCGCTTAAATAGTTGCTACACCCAATACGCTCAAGCCAACAGGCTTGAGCGCAGAAAAGCGTTTCTGAAGGGTTAGTGGGTTAGGGTGAAATGGCTGACGACATCGTTTAGCGACTGTGAGCGCTTGGTTAGGTCATAGGCGGATGTTGCCGTTTGCTGGACTAACGAGGCATTATCCTGGGTGGACTGATCGAGCTGTGCAATGGCTACGTTGATCTGTTCAATGCCTCGCGTCTGTTCGTGGGTGGCCGCGGTAATATCGGTAAACAAATCATTAACCTGCTGGATCTGTTGATCAATATTTTGCATTCGCTCTCTCGCCGTACCGACCAGCGTAGCGCCATTGCTTACCTGCGTGTTCGATGTGTCGATCAGCGTTTTGATCTCTTGAGCGGCGTTGGCTGAACGATTCGCCAACTGGCGAACTTCGCCAGCGACGACGGCAAAGCCTCGTCCATGTTCGCCCGCTCGAGCGGCTTCCACGGAAGCATTGAGTGCCAAAATATTTGTTTGAAACGCAATGCCATCGATCAGAGTAACGATCTCGGTGATTTTAGCGGCCTCTGCGTTTATAGCCTGCATAGAAGTGACCGCTTCCCCAATCGCCTGTTGGCCTGCTTGGGATGTTTCGCCGGCATTGCGTACCAGCTCTTTGGCTTGTTCTACGCTGTCGGCATTTTGGCGCACTGTGGCGGTGACCTCTTCCATGCTGGAAGACGTTTGTTGAAGTGCTGCAGCCTGTTGCTCGGTGCGTGAAGAGAGTTCTTGGTTGCCGGAAGCGATCTCGCCTGCATCATGATCAACGGCGCTGCTGGTGGCCTGTATCTCCTGCATGGTCTCGCGCAGCTTGTCACGCATCGCCTGTATATCGTGCAATAAGCTGCTGGTGTCGTTCTGGCCGAGCACTACTGTGGTAGATAAATCGCCTTGAGCAATGCGGCCAACAACGCTTGCGGCGTAGCTAGGCTCGCCGCCAAGACGGCGTAGAATGAGCGAGATCATGCTCCAGAAGGCGAGGGTGACTAGCACGCCAGCGAGTATGCCCACGACCACGCTTTCGATAAGTTGACCCATGATCGCGCTGTTAACATCCCCCATAAAAACACCGCTGGCAATGTATGCATCCCAAGGCCTGTAAGCTTCAGCATAGGTACGTACCAACGGTTGCGCATCGTTTCCTCTGGCAAAGTTTGAGTAATACTCGGTGAAGCCGCTTCCCGTACCGCGTGTGTTATCTAGAATGGCTTGGAAAATACGCGTGCCTTCAGGGTCAGTGACCTGGGACAGATCTTCTCCCCGTTCCCGTTTAGGATGGGCAAGTATTTTTAGGTCGCCACTAAACGCAAATAGATAATTATCTTCTTCACCGAAACGTACATCCCGAATGGTTTCAAAAGCGAGGGTTTTAGCTTCATCCAGCGTTATATCGCCCTGCTGAGCCAGCATGTCAAAGTGTTCCATGGTCGAAACCGCGATATCTACGGCGGTGACCATGCGTTGCTCGCGTTCGGTATACAGCAAGGCACGACTTTGCCAAGCATTAACGACAATCATGATGGCAAGGATCATCCAGAGTACAACAACCCCAAGAAGCCGCTGCCGACGTAGGGGTAGCGCGGCTAAGCTCTTCTTAGCTTTAGGTGAAGCGACTGGCGGTAAACTGGTTAAGGCCTTGAGGTGGTGAGTAACGGTGGCGCTCATTATGTGATAGCTCTCTTATGTGTTTTCTTGATTCCCTTGTATGCCAAGCGGTGGTTATACCGACTCCCTACATAGCACGGCGCTAATACTAAAGTATTAGTTAATGGCGTTCTGCCTCAAAAGCGTGGCGAAGTGTCATGAAATGTACAGATGTGCTTGAATCGATAGCGCGCTAGCTAATAGCAGGCTAAATGCAACAGTGGGGTGGCTTGAAAAACGTATGATTGCCCCGATATCCTTTTTTTCTAGCGCGTTTTCTCGTGCTCATCATTTGCTGACAGGACAGTTTCATGGCCGAACCGGCATTGTCGATCCGTGGCCTTACCAAAGTGTATGGCAACGGCTTTCAGGCGCTCAAAGGTATTGATCTCGACGTCCAGCAGGGCGATTTTTTTGCTTTGTTGGGTCCCAATGGCGCTGGTAAATCCACCACCTTAGGCGTGGTCTGCTCACTGGTGCAAAAGACAGCGGGCAAGGTCTCCATATTTGGCATTGATGTCGATAAAGACTTCGCCAAGGCTAAATACCAGTTGGGCGTGGTGCCGCAAGAGTTCAACTTCAATCAGTTTGAGAAGGTGCTCGACATCGTGCTGGCTCAGGCGGGCTATTACGGTATGACCAGTCGCGAGGCCTTGCCCCGCGCCAAACAGCTGCTGACTGATCTGGGCCTATGGGAAAAACGCAACGGCAGTGCGCGCATGCTCTCCGGCGGTATGAAACGCCGCCTGATGATCGCTCGGGCGCTGATGCATCGCCCCAGACTACTGATTCTGGATGAGCCAACCGCCGGGGTGGATATCGAACTGCGGCGCAGCATGTGGGAATACATGCGGCGGATTAACCAAGATGAAGGCACCACCATCATCCTCACCACCCACTACCTGGAAGAGGCCGAGAGCCTGTGCCGCAATGTGGCGATTATCAATAATGGCGAGATTGTGCGTAATACCAGCGTGCGGGAGCTGCTGGCTGAGCTTGATACCGAGACCTTCCTGATTGACTTGGCTGAACCAGTTGCAGAAGTACCCCAGATCGAAGGGTTTGAGCTGCATCAGTTGGAACCTACCCAGCTTTCACTGCTGGTTCATCGCGGCCAGCGCTTGAACGATGTCTTTAATGCGTTGAGCGAGCAGGGCATCCAAGTAGTTTCCATGCGTAATCGTGCCAACCGCTTAGAGGAGATGTTCGTGTCGATGGTGGAAGCTAGTGGTCCAGGCGCGATTGATCAGCGCGTTAATATCCCTTCTACTGATAGATCGCCAGCTGAACATAGGGAGAACCAGGCATGAACGCCACGCAAACGTTGATCGCCCTGTGGACGCTGGTGTTAAAAGAGATCAAACGGTTTACCCGGATCTGGCCGCAAACGCTGCTGCCGCCGTCGATCACCATGGCGATGTACTTCATTATCTTCGGCAACTTGATCGGTTCGCGGATTGGCGATATGGGCGGTTTCAGCTACATGGACTTTATCGTCCCTGGGCTGATCATGATGTCAGTCATTACCAACAGCTACTCCAACGTGGCGTCGAGTTTCTTCTCCAATAAGTTCCAGCGCTCAATTGAAGAGATGATGGTATCGCCCATGCCCAACTGGGTGATTCTATCCGGCTTTGTTTTTGGCGGTATGGCGCGTGGGCTGGGTGTGGGGCTGATTGTGACTGTCGTTTCGCTGTTCTTTACCCGCTTAACAATGGAACACCCGCTGCTCACGGTATTGGTCGTTGTGCTTACCTCGGCACTATTTTCTATCGGCGGTTTTATCAACGCCTTGCTGGCCAATAAGTTTGACGATATTTCCATTGTGCCGACCTTTATCCTCACGCCGCTGACCTACCTGGGTGGGGTGTTTTACTCAATCTCGATGCTGCCCGACTTCTGGCAGGGCGTTTCCATGCTCAATCCGATTTTGTATATGGTTAACGTCTTCCGCTACGGCTTTCTGGGCGTCTCGGATATCCCCGTGGTTTGGGCGCTTGCCGCAATTTTTGCTTTCATCATCGTGCTATTTCTAGCGGCACTGATGATGCTGGAGCGCGGTAAAGGCATACGTAGTTAACCCATGACGGCATTAAGTAGAGAGCAGCAAGCAATGGCACACCGCCCCGATACCTTAGAACACGCGCCATTAGGGCGCGAATCCGCCTACCCTGAGCAGTATGACGCGGGGCTTCTCTATCCCATCCCCCGTGCGGCCAACCGAGTGCCGCTGGGGATTGAAGAGGGCGCTTTGCCATTCGTAGGTGAAGACGAGTGGCACGCCTTTGAAGTCTCATGGCTGAACAGTCGCGGTAAGCCTATTGTCGCTGTTGCACGCTTTCGCTTGCCGGCAGCCTCACCCAACCTGATTGAGTCCAAATCCTGGAAACTCTATCTCAATAGCTTCAACCAAACCCGTTTCTATAGTCGTGAGGAAGTAATGCAAACGCTCGCCAATGACCTCTCTGTTGCGGCAGGGGCAGAGGTGAGTGTCGAATTGTTTGATGTGGATGCCCCAGAGCTTGCACCACAGCTTCTGCCAGGCGAATGCCTGGACGATTTAGATATCGCAGTAAGCGATTACACACCTAGTGAGGCCCATCTCACGGTGGGGGAAGTGGTCGTAGAAGAGACGCTCTATTCCCATCTATTAAAATCTAACTGCCCCGTTACCGGCCAGCCGGACTGGGGCAGCGTGCTTATTCGTTATAAAGGGCCCAAAATCGACCGCGAAGGTCTGTTGCGCTACCTGATTGGTTTTCGTCAGCACCAGGATTTTCACGAACACTGCGTTGAGCATATCTTTACCGACATAATGACCCAGGCAAAGCCTACACAACTGTTGGTGCTGGCGCGCTATGTGCGCCGCGGCGGGTTGGATATCAGCCCCTGGCGCGCAACGCCTGGGTTAACGCCACCCACCCCGCTGCGCCTGGCAAGGCAGTAAACGGCAGCGTTATAAATGACGATGCTATAAATGCTGGTGCTATAAATGAAGGTGCTACAGTAGCCTCACACGATTGGATTTGGAGTCATTAATGGACGCACTCACGCTGCTTCACGAACGTAGCTCAATGGGCAAGCTGATGGAACCAGCGCCCAGTGGCGAACAACTCAGCGCCATTTATCAGGCCGCGCTACGTGCGCCCGACCATAAGGAGCTGCGTCCCTGGCGCTTTATCGAGTTCAGTGGGGAGGGGCGTGAGCGGCTAGGCGAGCTATTTGCTGAGGCGGAGTTTCAGGAGGATCCCAGCGCCGACGACGAAACGCTCAACTCAGCGCGCAAAAAACCGCTGCGAGCGCCGATGATTATCGCCGTGATCGCCAAGGTCACGCCCGAACTCGACAAGGTTCCCAAAATGGAGCAGGTGATCTCTGCTGGGTGCGCCGCCCACGGCATTCTACTCGCCGCCCACGCGCTAGGCCTAGGTGCTATGTGGCGCAGCGGTAAGTATGCTTTCGACCCCGTGGTTCGCAAAGGGCTGAGCCTGGATGAAGATGACGAAGTCGTCGCGTTTATCTACCTGGGTACCTTAGGTGGTCGCCACAAACCGGTAGCGCAGCATAACGTTGCTGACTTTGTGGAGCGTTGGGACTAGCCTGTGGTGAGAGACGCCATGAACCTGCCCCGTCAGCCAGGCATACCCCATCCGCGTTTGCCGCTGCCAGAAGGCCAGCCGGAAGACCTGGCCGCTTTTCAGCAGTGGCTGAGTGAAGCCATACCCATGGTGAGCGCGCTAGGCATTAACGAAGTGTCACGCCAGGACGATTCGCTAACCTGGCAGTTGGCGTTATCGCCTAACCTTAATGATAAGGGCACAGGGTTTGGCGGTGCGCTCACGGCGCAGACTACGCTGCAAGGCTGGTGCTGGCTAACGCTATGGCTGCGCGAGCGGGGCATTGCGCGGGATGTCGTGGTTGCCGAGGCCAGCCAGCGTTTTCTTGCGCCGGTAACGAGTGACTACCGCTTGGTATGCACGCCAGCTCTGCCAGAAGGCCCCGCCCAGCTTGCCAACAAGCTCGCAGAGCGCGGTAAAGGGCGTATAGCGTTAATCCAGCAGCTCTATTGTGGTGAGAAACTCTGCCTGGAAGCCAACGGCAGTTATGCAGTGTTGCCGTCACGCTAACCGAATGGGTGATCGGCCTGAAAAGGCTTGCTATTTCGAGGCTTAGCCAATAGTATATGCGCCGTTCTGTCGCGAAAGGTTCAGCCTTTCAACAGCGCCAAAACGCGGAGGGGTGTCCGAGTGGTCGAAGGAGCACGCCTGGAAAGTGTGTAAGCCGCAAGGCTTCGAGGGTTCGAATCCCTCCCCCTCCGCCACAGAATTTAAAAAAGCCCGCTGATTAAATCAGTGGGCTTTTTTGTGCCTGAAAAAATGGGCTACGGCCCAGGTACCTACGATTATTGGCGCTATTCTAAAAAGGCAGCACGCCACTGAAACCAACGCCAAGTACGGCAACGATAACAACAACGATAACGACGATAGTAGTAGTAGACATTTTCTCTTCCTTTGAGTAGTGAGCGTTGCTACAGCTTAGTCGCGATTACGCTATTTCACACGTAAGCGAAAACTGAGCAACCTTTCCATGATGGCAGGAAAATACCTGCCAGAACGACCGGCAGCTAGGTTTGAAATCAACAGCTGTCGAGCGTCACTAAAATAACAGAAAACGCTGAGTAGCGGGCTTATTTACCACACTGACAGTTGTGGCCGCAGTCGCTGGAGCCATCGGCATGACCGTTGGCGCAAGACTCGCAGCAATAGAGTTTGCCATCTTTCTCAACGGCTTTGCTGTCGACCGTGCATTTACACTTGGGGCACGCACACTCTTGTTGAGCCATGTTGAATCTCCTGTGTTGGAATTGAAAGTGTAGACCCGCTCCCAAGTGTTATGTCATTGCATTTTAACAATTCCAAGCTGCTAATTTTCACGCCCCCAACGCCTTACCCAATCTTCCAAAATAGTCGCCAAACGCTGCATTAACCCGCTCCCGTTGCTTCCCTTGCGGGTAAAGTCCCATCTCCGCTTCAGGGGAGGCTTTGGTGCCTTTGACTAAGAAGTGGTTGGTGATGGCTGCATCTTGAACAAAGGCCTCAAAGGCGCGGGCGCAGAGCTCTTCGGGTTTGCTGTAGTAGAGTTGACCGAGCTTTTTATCCATTTGCACCGAGTGCTTAAACAGCTCGCTAGGCTGATTGCCTGTTGGCTGCAGCAGAATAGCCTTGAAGCAGTCCATCAATAATTGATTAAGGGGGTGGGGGATGGGTGTCGCATCGGCTAGCCACGCGGTGGAGGCGAACATGCCGTGGGGCGTACCGCGAAAGCATTTCGTGGCGATGTAGTGGTCGAAAGCGTGAAACCACTCATGGGCGATGCTGCCGGGGCCCGCATTTTTGGCCAGCGCAAAGCTGCGTTGGCTGGGGTCGTAGTGGGCAGAAACACCCGGTCGGCCACCGCTGCCGTACTGAAGCGCTATTGAGCCGCGCAGCGAAATCAACGCCTCTGGCCCCTGTAGTATCAACATAAGATCGCACAGTGCATCGTGGAAAAGCTCAGCGGCCCGGTCACGCTCGGCACTGGTGACCCAGCGGCCAATCTCAATCGAGCGGAAATCAAACTGGCGCCGAATCAATGCAAAACTGCTTGCTAGACCCTGGCGATGGTCAGGCCCGCTGCGGTAAAAATCCCGCGCTTCAATGCTCACTTATCGTTTCTCCTTGTATTCCGCCATCCAGACCCCCACTAACTAACCGTAACGCATTTTAAGTGCCTCATTTTTCACCGTATGGAGAGAGTTATGAGCAAGCGTATTTTAGTGGTACTGACGTCTCACGATCAGTTGGGCGATACCGGTAACAAGACCGGTTTTTGGCTCGAAGAGCTGGCCGCCCCTTATTATGTCTTTAAAGACGCGGGTGCTGAAGTAACCTTGGCATCGCCCAAGGGAGGGCAGCCGCCGCTGGATCCTAAAAGCGATGCAGAGGATAGCCAAACCGATGAAACGCGCCGCTTCAAGCAGGATGAGCATGCCAATGCTGAGCTTGCCGCTACCCATCGCTTGAGCGACATGAACGCCGATGACTTTGATGCGGTGTTTTACCCCGGTGGCCATGGTCCACTATGGGATCTCGTCGACGATGCGGACTCTATTCGCCTGATCGAAACCTTTATCGCCCAAGGCAAGCCGGTTGCCACGGTTTGTCACGCGCCGATCGTGTTAGTGAATGCTAAAGACAGCGCTGGCGATCCGCTTGTTAAAGGTCGCCAGGTAACGGGCTTTACCAACGGCGAAGAAGAAGCCGTTGGCTTGACCAATATCGTGCCGCATCTCGTTGAAGATGCCTTACAAAAGTGCGGCGGGATTTATAGCAAAGCGGACGATTTTACCCCTTACGTGCGGGAAGACGGCCAGCTGATCACCGGGCAAAACCCGCCTTCCTCAGCACTAACGGCTGAAACGCTGATGGCGTGGCTGAAGAAATAACGCTGAAAGCGTATTATTCCAGGGGTACGGTTATGCTGGCCTTCCTGTTGGTAGCCATGCTTGGGGTGCCACCGTTAGGCCGAGTGTTTTGTTCCTGAATAAAGGAATCAAAAAGCCGTTATAAAATAATTTATTTGCCGCTACATATCATAGGTTAGATAAACCCCCTGGTATAAAGCGCACTGTATACGTATAGCGAAGGGAGCTCGCGACAAGGAAGAGCAAGCAAGGACTGCTTGTGTAGCACAAGGATGCACAAACAGGATGTTTGTGGAGCAAAATCAGGGTCGACCTGATGAAAACCCGGCCAAGGAATGGCCGGGTTTTTTTTACCCCAGAATAAATAACATATTAATTAAGCTCTTATGACGTTTTTATTAGCTTTTTTTTATTAGCTGTTTTTACTAACTGTTTTTACTAACTGTTTTTTAATAGCTTTTTTAATAGCTATGCATTGCTTGTGTTAATAATAGGGCAACGGTGCTACCAGATTGCCCGTGGTTTTATAACAAGCCGTCTTTTAACAAGCTATTCGTTTAACAGGCATAGTGATAATAAAGCGAGCTTAATTCATTCAAGGGTATTTCAACCGCTGTTTGACAGTTTAGGCAGCGTAAGGTGGTGCTGTTTTTGCCGGTGCCTTCTAAACGGAAGCGGTTCAAGAACGGATTTATGGGTGACTCTGAGTTGCCGCAATGACGACAGATGACATCCAATCCGTTGACTTTATTGCTAATTATAATGTCGCGCACGCTGACCTCCTACCATTAGGTTAGATGATGGTTCAGGCGTGGTAACGTCCGTGTAGAGTAGTATCGTTGCCGATACTCTTAGAAGTATAGCCCTGCTGGGCATATGTGCCATATGGAAAAAAATAAAAAACGTGCTTTAAATGGGGCCCCCCGGGCTTGTGAAAAAAAGATAAATTTTTTCCGTTTTAATAACATAGGTTAGATAAATAGACTGCTTTAGGGTTCACTGTGAGCATACACCACACGGAAGTGGCAACAGGGAAGATAAGCTAGGAAGGCTTACACTCATGGAAGCACAAACAGGATGTTTGTGAGGACGAATCAAGGCAGATTTGATAAAGCCCCGGCCAGGGAATGGCCGGGGCTTCTTTTTTATACGCTTGTTTTATTTTTTAGCTTTTTTCTTGTTTTTCTTGCTTTGGTTACTTGCTCTACTTTGGGTGCTCACAGCGCTTTGGTCACTTTCTGTATTCTCATCTTTACTGTCATCACCCTCACTGTCCGGCTTGTCGCTGCCTTGGTGAGTGAGCGGACTCGCTTGGTCTAAGCGTGGGTGGTTATCCAGGAATTCACGCTGTAGGTCTGGTATGGCATCCAAGGCTTGCAGGGTATGGGTGAGGGCGTGAATAGCCGCCAGCACATCCTGGGTATGGCCCGTTTCTGAGATAGTGTGCATATTGCGGATGGGGAAACCGATTGAGGTAGCGGCACTGTCGATAGACGCCAATACGCCCGCCATACCATCGGTACCTGTATCCACGCCGACAATATCGCGCTGCAGCGGAATGTCCTGCTCTTTAGCGGCGGTAGCGATAATCCGGTTGAGCTGCTCGCTGGCAATCGAGCCTACCGCCATGGTGAAGCCTTTGCCCATTTCTAACGGCTGCATGCGCTTGTCGCCGATACCGGGGGCGGCTACATAGTCGTGGTTCACATCAACGCCAATCAGCGCATCTGGTTTCATTTCACCCGCCATCACGCGGCTGCCGAAACGGCCAATCTCTTCGTAGCTGGCAATCGCAAACAGCACGCGTACGTTTTTCGTGCCACCTGCTTCGGCGATCAAGCGCGCCACTTCGGCGGCCACAAAGCAGCCTAACCCGTTATCCAGGTAAGCGCCGTAGAACGTATTGGGGCTAAAGCCAGGGCGGATAGGGCGGTCGAAAATAATCGAATCACCAGGGCGTACACCCAAGTTCAGCACCTGTTGCTTTTTATTCTCACCGTGGATCTGTAGATCCAGGTAGATCTGCTCTTTTTTCAGGCCTTTGCTGCCATCGCGCTGGGCAGGGTCAGAAAAGTGAATCGCGCCCAGTGCTTCTACCGTGCCGCCTTCAATGCAGCGATAGCTGCCGGGGGCGTCGGGGTCTTCGCTAAACAGCTTCACTTCATGGCCAATCAGTACGGTAGGCAGGAACGAATCGGTGTTGATCCAAATCTTGCCGTCTTCACCAATTGAGCGCACCTGCATGCGGATTTTGTCCGCATGGCCGATGATCATGACCTTGAACATATCGTCGCGGTCGGGGTGGGTGTCCAGCACAACGCCTGCGTTGCCCTTGAACTGGTGAAGGTGCCAGCCTTTAGGGGCAAAAGATTCAAAATGTGGCTTCAGCACGCCGTAGGTCATGGCGGCTTCCAGGCCTACGGGGCTGGGGGCGGCTAGAATATCGCGCATCAGTTTGAACTGCGCGTCGGGCATGGGTTGCGTCCAGGGTTTTGCACTATCGCTCATCGTTGTTGCTCACTCGCTTTAGGTGGATGTTAATCACCTCTAGTCTGCCAGATTCCCGCTGGTTGTGTAGAGAAAGCCGCTTATTCGTGGCAATGAATTAGCTCGCGCAGGGCGCTGGTGGCGGCGGACGGAGGATGACGTCGGCTCAATACAATGCCCAGTTCACGGCGAATCGTTGGCTCGACCAGCGGGCGGTGTTCGATGCCATCGGTAGCAATTTGGCGAAAACTGAGCGAGGGCAGCACGCTGATACCCAAGCCTGCGGCTACCATGCGGCCCACCGTGGCGATCTGGCGCGCGTCGCATAAGATATCCAGTCGTTCTCCTACGCTTTGCATAATACGGTCAATATCCTGGCGCGAGCTGGAAAGGCGATTGATACCGATAAACGGATAAGCCGCGAGTTGGCTCCAAGCGACGGCTGATTGCGCCAGCAACGAGTGCCCACAGGGGCAAACGACCACATAGCTGTCTTCGAGTACGGGCTCAAACGTTAGATCGTCAGCGTCGCTTGGCGGCACTGAAAGCCCCAGGTCGGCGCGGCCTTCGCGCACCATTTGATTGATCTGCTCAGCCAACACATCGTGCAGGCTAAGGTTAATACGTGGGTAGGCCTCATGAAAAAGCTTAATGACATGGGGGAATAATCCTGCCGCGAGAGTGGGCAGGGCGGCCACGGTTACTTTTCCGCGCTGTTTGGAAAACTGGTCGTTAAGATCTTCAAAGGCTTCATTCCAATCATTCAAGAGCCGCACGGCAACGGGCAGAAAAGCTTCGCCTTCCGGCGTTAACGCGAGCTGGCGCGTGGTGCGGGCAAACAGTGCACCACCGACGTTCTCCTCGAGTTTACGCAGGGCAATCGAGATTGCCGGTTGGGAAAGGTGCACGCGCTCGCTGGCCTCTGCAAGGCTGCGCGAGTGGGCGACGGCAACAAAAACACGCAACTGCTGGATGCTTGGATTCATTTAGAAAGTAAAACATAAATTAAAAACTATTCAATATACAAAATTAATCCGGCAGACCATGCTTGTTTTATCGCATGCAATCAGCGTCGCGATCACCGTTTTAGATAAAAAACCGCTCTACAATAACAATAGCTCGCTTAGCGAGCTTCGGAGACACAATGAAAACGCTACTTACCGCCATGGTGGCAAGCGCCGCGGTGCTGGCTGCTGCCACTTCCCATGCCGATGAGCGCCTGCTGATTGGTTCCACCTCCAGTTCCTCCAGCCACTACAGTTACTTTGTTGCGGTTAACCAAATCATTAATAACCAAGTCGAAGGGGTGAGCTCCTCCGTTGCAGAAACCGGTGCTACGGTTGATAACCTGCGCCGGTTAGGCCGCAACCAAATCGATATGGGCTTGGTTACCACTAACACCGGTTATCACGCCTACGCTGGCGAGGAAGATTTTGAAGGCCGCCCCGTCGATAACCGCCTGCTATGGGTCTACACCGTGGCACCGCAGAATGCCGTGATGCGCCAGGATGCGGAGGTGGAAACGTTCGCTGACTTAGACGGTGTTCGCTTCAATCCAGGGATTACCGGGTCAGCCACCGAGAAAACCACCGAAGCGGTAATGCGCGCGTTAGGTATCGAACCTGATTACGTGCGCGGTTCAACGACCGATATGGTCGACGCCATGAAGGATGGCCGAGTGATGGGGTCGGTAAAATCGGGGGTCGGAGAACGCCTGGATGGCTCCTCCATGGACATCGCCACTTTCACACCGATAAGTGTGCTGTCGCTTGACCAAGAGCAGGCCGACACACTGCGCAGCGAAATGCCCGACGTAGCGATTGTCGATGTGCCCGAAGGGGCCGCAGAGGGTATTCCTGCTTACACCACTTGGGCCTTTGGTGTGGCCGTGCACGCCCATCCAGATATGGATGACGAGACAGCCTATCAAATCGTCAAAGCCGTGATGGAAAACCCCGAGCCGCAGGTTAACGCCTTCGCTGCCATGCAGGATGCGGATATGGCGAAGATGACCCTGGAGGTTGGCACCGTGCCACTTCATGCCGGCGCTGCGCGCTATTTCGAAGAGCAGGGGTACGACATCCCCGATGCCTTGCAGCCAGTCCAGTAAGGCCCATTGGAGAAGATGATCATGCGCGAGACAGTGACCAAAGGCTTGGCGCTCCTGCTGGGTGGGCTAATCCTTTATACCTCCGCCACTGGGCCATTCGAAAGCTTGATTCAGCGGAGTATCTTTCTCGCGCTGGTCATCCTGCTAGGGCTTGCCGTTTATCCATTAGGCGCAGGCAAGCGCTGGCGGCCGCTGGGCATTGCTATTGATGCGGTACTGGCAGTGGGTGTGGTAGTTGCCTGTGGCTATGTGGCGCTGAACTACGAACAAATTCTGGTCGAACTCCCCTGGGCGACACCTCGGGATATGCTGCTGACCGGCGTACTGCTGGTGGCGATTCTAGAGCTGTCACGCCGCGCCATCGGCGTGATCTTTCCACTGTTAGTGTTAGTGGGTTTGGCTTATGCGCTGTTTGGGGCGGTAATCCCTGGACCGCTTGGCCACCGTGGGTTTGATCTTTACTACATGACCGAAACCATCTACCTCGGCGATTTAGGCGTGTGGGGCATGCTGGTGGGTGTCGCCGCGACGACCATTGCCGCCTTCGTACTGTTCGGCTGTTTGCTGCTACATACCGGAGGCGGCAATACCTTTATGGATTTGGCGCTGCGTATTAGCGGCCGCTCGCCGGGCGGTGCTGCCAAAGTGGCCACGGTGGCCTCCGGGCTGTTTGGCATGGTCAGCGGTAGCGCGGTGGCTAATGTCGCCACCACGGGCAATTTCACCATTCCCATGATGAAGCGCTTGAACTACCCGCGCCCGTTCGCGGCTGGAGTTGAGGCCGTGGCCTCGACCGGTGGCCAAATTGCACCGCCAATCCTGGGTGCTGCGGCGTTTATCATGGCGGAGATTCTAGGCGAAAGTTACCTGCGTATCGCCTTAGCGGCTTTGCTGCCCGCGATCCTTTTCTACCTGGGGGTGTTTGTCACCATTCACTTGGTCGCCAAGCGCCGCCAACTGCAGGTAGTACCCGATGATGAGCTGCCAAGCTGGTCAGATGTGATACGCCCTGAACGAATCATTCCCATTCTGGCCGCATTAGGCGGGCTGTTTTACGGCGTACTTAGCGGCCGCTCGATTCAAATGTCGGCGTTCTACGGCATCTTAATGACCGTGCTAACGTTCGTGCCTTTTGCGCTGATGGCCAAAATGCCGCTGCGCGAGATCCTCGGCAAACTGGTGGCAGGCTTAGTCGATGCAGGCAAAGGCATGGTGATTATTGGCGTGCTATTGGCCGGGGCACAGATTCTGGTGGCGATGATCGGTATGACCGGCATCGGTGTGACGTTAGCCAGCTTGATCGTCACGGTGGGCGGGGAATCGCTGTTCCTGGTCGCCTTTATTGTTGGCGGCGTGTGCCTGATTTTAGGCATGGGCATTCCCACTACGGCAGCGTATGTGCTAGTGGCGTCGGTACTGGCTCCAGCGCTCACGGCCATTGGCGTTGAACCACTGATTGCCCACCTGTTTGTTTTCTACTTCGCTACCCTGTCGGTGATTACACCGCCCGTCTGCATTGCGGTGTTCGTGGCCTCAGGCATTGCCGACACCAACTGGCTGCCTGCCGCGATTGAATCAGTGCGCTTGGCGGCGGCTATTTACGTCATTCCCTTCCTGTTGCTGATCTACCCGGCCTTAGCGGGGTTTGGTTCTGTCCTGGATATCGTCTTGGCCAGCTGCCAAGGGGTGGTATTCGTAATGGCGTTTGCCGCGCTGATGTCGCGGGTAGCCATGACGGGTAAGCGCTTGATTGATGCCGTAGCGCTGATCGCGGTGATTGGGCTGGCGCTGACGCCCGGCTGGCTGACCACGCTGGCAGCGCTAGCCCTGATCATTGGGTTATTTATACGCCGCCGCTCGCTGCTAAGAGACGAGCTGAAGCCTGTCTCGGGCGACCACCACTCTCTTCAGGCCAAGGAGACACAGCTATGAGCTTTTTATTAGGCAGCGGGGCGGGCTTTTCCGGCGACCGTACCGATGCGGCCGTGGCGGTGGTGGCAGAATTGATCAAGCGACAGCAGCCCTCCGCTTTAGTATTTGAAACCCTGGGCGAGCGGACATTGGCGGCAGCTCACCGCGCGATGCGTGATGATCCCGAAAGCGGGTTTGAACCGCTGTTGGACGAGCTGCTGGCGCCTGTGCTGCGCGACTGCCTGGACCATGGAATTAAAATTCTAGGCAACTTCGGTGCAGCTAACCCTGGTGGTGCGTGCCAGGTAATTGCAGAGCTGGCCACACAGCTTGGGCGCGCGGATGTGCGCATTGCTCAGGTACATGGCGATGATATCCGCCAGCAGCTACACAGCTTGGACTTACAGCGCTGGGAGGCCGAGCGGCTGGATATGCCGAGCGATGACGCCTTGATTTCAGCCAATGTCTACCTGGGTGCCAAGGCGCTGGCAGAGGCGTTGGCGATGCAGGCGGATGTAGTGGTCACCGGGCGCGTTGCCGACCCGGCGCTGTTTTTAGCGCCGCTGATGCACCACTTCGACTGGCGTTGGGACGATTGGGACCGTCTGGCCTGCGGCATGATGGCGGGTCATTTGGCAGAGTGCGGCGCCCAGGTGAGCGGCGGCTACTTTGCTGACCCAGGTTTTAAAGACGTACCGGGGCTTGCCACAGTGGGCTATCCGATTATTGAAGTAGAGCAGGATGGCAGCCTTATTATTACCAAACCCGCCAACACCGGCGGCTGTGTGACCGAGCAAACGGTGAAAGAACAGCTGCTTTATGAAGTGCATGACCCGGCTAATTACCTGACCCCGGATGTCACGGTGGACCTTTCCCATGCCGAGGTGCGTCAGTTAGCACCCAACCGCGTGGCGGTGACGGGAATTCGCGGCAAGCCAGCGCCTGAGCGGCTAAAAACCACCGTGTGCTATGAAGGTGGCTGGCAGGGCGAGGCGGAAATTTCCTATGCAGGTCCCAACGCCCTGGCAAGGGCACAGCTTGCAGCGCAGGTGCTGCGTGAACGATTGGTGTTTCGAGCTCCCGCTGAGCTGCGTACCCGCTTGGATATCATTGGCCTGACCAGCGTATTTGATAGCGATAGCGGTGAGTTGCAGCGTAGCGCTTCAGCTCCTGCCAACGGCGATTATCGGCTGCGGCTGGCGGCCGAGCACAGCGAGCGGCGCTGGGTCGCCCGTGCCACCCAAGAGCTGCTGGCGCTCTACTGTGCCGGGCCTGCGGGAGGCGGTGGCGTGCGGCGCCAATTTCAACGGCGAGTGTTTACGGCTTCATATTTGGTCAAGCGTAGCGACGTTCATGCCCATGCCAGTCTGTTTGAATCGTCGCCCCTCGGCGAACGGAGGAGTGAACGTTATGTTGCAAGCTGAACACACGCAAACGCCGGTGCACCCGCATTCTCCTGTCACCCTTCATCAACTCGCCCACGCCCGTGCAGGTGATAAGGGCGAGCGGCTGAATTTGGCGTTATTTGCCTATGACCCAGACCACTACACCACCTTGCTGGAGCAGGTAACCGAAGAGCGGGTGCTGGCGCTGTTTGCCCACCGCGGTGCCAGCCGAGTGCGACGCTACCCTTTGCCTAATTTGGCGGGCATGAACTTCGTGATCGATGACGTGCTGCAGGGCGGCGTTAATGGCGCGCTCAACTTGGATGGGCATGGCAAAACGCTGTCGTTTTTGTTGTTAAACATGGAGGTTAATCCGAGCTAGACCTTTTTAACCACACCCCCGACCTAGGTCGTCATTACGCACTGCTCAAAACACCTTACTATGTTGGCTAATGTATGCTTGCTAACAAATATAACAAGCTGTAATGGTGTTTAAGGAGCCGCTTAATGACCGCAGTAACATTAAGTTCTCAGCGCTTTAAAGTGCTGCTGGCGGGCGTTTTCAGCCAGATATTGTGTGTCGGGGTCGCCCGCTTTGCCTATACCCCGTTACTGCCCGTGATGCAGCAGCAAACCTGGATGGGTGACGCCGATGGCGGCTGGCTGGCGGCACTTAACTACGCGGGCTATATGCTGGGGGCGGTGCTGGCGGCCTCTATTCACAGTATTTATATCAAAGACACGCTATTTCGCTGCGGGCTAATTCTTGCCGTGCTTACCACTGCAGGTATGGCGCTCACCGAGCACTTCTGGGTCTGGGCGGGGCTGCGTTTTCTGGCCGGGCTTTCCAGTAGTGCTTCGATGCTATTAGCGTCAGGGCTGATTCTTCACTGGTTAATTCAGCATCGCCAGCGTGGCGAGCTGGGTATTCATTTTGCCGGTGTGGGCTTAGGCATGATTGTCGCGGCGGTGGCTGTGGAGATGATGCTTCAGCTCTCGTTTAGCTGGCAGACCCAGTGGTGGGGATTTAGCCTGCTGGGTGCCGCGCTGCTAGTGCCCGCCTGGCGATGGCTGCCGCGCCCAGAGAAACCGGTTGAAGGCGTGCACGCAGCGAATAGCCAGCCCGCCATGCCAGCTACGCGCACCTTTATGCGCTGGATGCTCGCCGCTTACTTTTGCGCCGGTTACGGCTATGTGATCAGCGCTACCTTCCTAGTCGCCATCGTTGAACGGGAACCGCTGCTGGCGGGAATGGGCAACTGGACCTTCGCCCTGGCCGGTTTAGCCGCTGCCCCGGCGGTCATGCTATGGGATTTAGTCGCTCGTCGAGTGGGCTACTTAGGGGCGCTGATTATCGCCATGGCGATTCAGGTGGTGGGTATTGTGCTGCCGGCGATTACCGCGAATGCCGCGATTGTGCTGCTAAGCGCCGTGCTTTACGGCGGCACCTTCCTCGGCTGCGTCAGCCTGGTGCTCACCATGGCGGGCAGGCTCTATCCTTCCAGCCCCGCCCGGTTAATGGGGCAGATGACCCTGGCGTACGGCGCCGCCCAGATATGCGCCCCAGCGTTAACCGGTATGTTAGCGGAAGCCTCTGGCCATTACGGCGTTGGGCTTTGGCTTGCGGGCGGCTTTGTGACCCTCGGTGCGGTGTTGTTGGCCTGCTTGCGCAAGGTAGACCAAACCGCCCAGCGCTTGGATGCCGCAGCCAAAGCCTCGGTGTATGCCTAGTGGCTGGGGCGGAGTGGGCATTGCCCGTGAAATCCTTTAGGATGAGCGCCTTTTTCAGACAGGGTAAATGGGCAAATGACCTCTTCTAGGCAACCTCGCACCCAATGGCTAGGCCGCTGGGGGTTTATGCTGGCGGCAACCGGCTCTGCCGTTGGGCTGGGTAATATCTGGAAATTCCCCTATATCACCGGAGAGTTCGGCGGTGGTGCCTTCGTACTGGTGTATCTAGCCTGTATCTTTGCCGTGGGTGTACCGGTAATGATGACCGAGATCGCTTTTGGGCGGCGTGGCCGTGGCAGCCCTATTGATGCGATTCGCCGTGTCGTTAACGAGTCTGGCCGTTCATCGATATGGTCGTTGATCGGCTGGATGGCCATGCTCTGCGGCTTTATGATCCTGTCGTTTTACGTGGTCGTGGCGGGGTGGTCGTTTTCGTATCTGTGGAAAATGCTCACCGGCGGTTTGTCAGGCAGCAGCGTTGACGAGATGGCCGCCGTGTTTGGGGCCAATAACGCCAACCCGCTGAATCTCGGTTTCTGGAGTACCTTAGTCACGCTGTTAACCATGTTGATTGTGGGCAAAGGCGTGCAGCAGGGTATTGAAAAGAGCGTTAGCTGGATGATGCCGGGGCTAGTGATCATGCTGGTGGTGCTGATCGGTTTCGGCATGTTCTCCGGTGGCTTTGGCGCGGCGGTCGACTTCCTGTTCTCGTTCAACGCGGGCAGCCTCTCTAGCGAGGGCCTGTTGGCGGCACTTGGTCATGCTTTCTTTACGCTTTCGCTGGCCTCCGGGGCAATTCTTACCTACGGCAGCTACCTGCCTAAGGGCGCCTCGATTGGCCGCACCACGGTCAGCGTGGCGGTGGCGGATGCCGCGGTAGCACTAATGGCGGGGCTGGCCATCTTCCCGGTCATTTTCGCCAACGGTATGGACCCCGGTGAAGGCCCAGGGCTGATCTTTATGAGCTTACCGTTGGCTTTCCAGGCAATGCCGTTGGGCACGCTGTTTGGCATTCTGTTCTTTCTGATGCTCTCCATGGCGGCGTTGACCTCAGCTATTTCCATGGTCGAAGCCACGGTTTCCTGGCTGTGCGATAACAAAGGTATTTCGCGCCAGGCAGCCGCTTGGGGCACGGGCATTGTGCTGTGGTTGATCAGCACCCTGGCGATGCTGTCGTTTAACCTGGGCGCGGATTGGACACTAGCAGGTAAAACCTTTTTCGACTGGCTGGATTACCTGACATCGCGCTGGATGATGCCGCTGGGTGGCCTGGGCATGGTGGTGCTGGCGGGGTTTGTACTCAATAACGAGAACTTCCGCGAGGAACTCGGGCTTGCCCCGCTACCTTACGCGTTATGGCTGACCATGGTGCGCTACGTTAGCCCGCTCGGCATTGTGGTGATTTTTGTCGATGCCCTGGGCGTATATCAGGTCTCGTTTGCTGCCCACTGGCCATGGCTGCTGGCAATTCTGGTCGCCATGGCAGCGCTTGGCGAAACCTTAAGCCCGCGGCTGCGTACCGCGCTTAGTGCTGGTTAACGCCTGCTGTTTTTTCTGCTGCTGCTTTGCCTCGGCGGCGGCCACAGCGCCGGGGTGAGTGCCCACTTTCATCAGCTCGTCCCAGCGCGTGGTATAGCGGTCTGAGCGGTGGGCGCAGCGCAGTTGCCAAGCAGCAGGCGCATCCGTCATGCCAAAGCGAATGGTGCCTTGCCCCATCTGCTGGTTAATCTGATCCACCGTGGCCATCAAAAACGGGTGACGATCCCGGGTGGGTGGATTTAGCAGCGAAAGCTGGTGCTGCTCGGCGTCCACCAAATCCAGCAGCATCACCCCGGCTTTCATAAACTGGTAGCGAGGGCGGTGAATTTGCTCAAGCCCTTGGCGAACGGCATCAAGGATCACCCGGGTATCGTCGCTGGGTGAGGGCAGGGCGATCACGGCGTTGGGGAAGTACTGCTTCTGGTCGCGCCGGTGGCGGTTAGTGTTGAGAAATACCATGACCGCCCGGGCCAGGCTCTGCTGTTCGCGTAGTTTTTCAGCACTACGCTGGGCGTTACGACGCAGGGCGTTATGCACTTCTGCAAAAATGCCGGTGGGCTGGCCGAATGAGCGCGACGTCATGATGCGCTGGCGCGGTTGATCCAGCGCGTTCATTTCCATACAGGGCGTGCCGCGCAGCTCGAGCGCCGTGCGTGCCAGCACCACCGAGAAACGCTTGCGGAGCAGTTTTTCATCGCTTTCCCGCAGATCCCAGGCAGTGTTAACGCCGCCAATGGCCAGGCGCTCGGCTAGGCGTCGGCCAACCCCCCACACGCTGCCCACCGGCGTACGTTTGAGCAACGCCTCTGTGGTGTGGCCCTGCCCATTAAGCAGGCAAACGCCTTGGTAGTGAGGGTCTTGCTTGGCAAAATGGTTGGCCAGCTTAGCGAGCGTGTGGGTAGGTGCCAGCCCAACACACACCGGCAACCCTAAATGGCGGTGAATACGCTGACGTAGCTTCCGCCCCAGTGCCTCACACTGGTCGTTGGTGAAACCGTCTAAATAGACGAACATTTCATCTATGGAGTAAGGGGCAATCTCTGGGCAGGCATCGCGCAGCAGTTGGGCCAGTCGTGCCGACATATCGCCATAGAGCTCATAATTAGACGACAGCAGGTGAATCTCGCCGCGCTGGCGCAGCCCCTCCAGTTTGAAAGCGGGCGTTCCCATGGGGATATCCAGCGCTTTTAGCTCGGCGGAACGGGCGATCACGCAGCCATCGTTGTTCGACATTACCCCCACGGGCCTACCTTCCAGCTTGGGCTGAAAAACCCGCTCGCAGCTGACATAAAAGTTGTTGGCATCGACCAAACCAATCATCGTACGTACTCGTGTATCACTGCGCGCACCACGCCCCACAGCTGGCAGTCGCTGCCTTCAAGGGGTAGTGGCGGGTAATGCGGATGCGTTGAGCAAAGATGCGGTGTTCCTTGATAGAGCGCATAGCGTTTAATCAGCGCCTCGCCCTCCAGCATAGCGACCAGAATATGCCCCAGGCGCGGCTCAATACTGCGATCAACCACCAGCAAATCACCCTCAAAAATCCCCCAGCCCTCCATGCTGTCGCCGGTAGCGGTGACATAAAACGTCTGAGTAGGGTTTTTAACCAGCCGTGTATTGAGATCCAGCGTGCACGGCTCGTAATCCTGCGCAGGCGAAGGAAAACCGCTAAAACCAGCGCGACCCATAAAGGTTAAATAAGGCAGCGGCTGGCAAGTTAACGGCAAGGCTGGAGTAAAGTGAACTGACTGGCCCGGCATCGTCGGCATCCTGATTCTTAAAATAATGTATAAATATACAGTATTTTGCGCCAGGAAAGAAAATGCAAATTGGTGGGAAGAGAAGCCCTCTACTTCCCCATGTCATTGCAAGGCACTCTACCTCCCCCTGTCATTGCGAGGAGCGCAGCGACGCGGCAATCTAAACCGGCGGCGGCAAGAACCCCCGAG
>NZ_JH393257.1:3833-34474 GCF_000236035.1 Vreelandella boliviensis LC1 | reverse complement strand
GCAATGACAAAACGAGATCGCCACGCTCCGCTCGCAATGACACCCCACCTCCCATCGCGAGAAGCACTCTACCTCCCCCTGTCATTGCGAGGAGCGCAGCGACGCGGCAATCTAAACGGGCGGCGGCAAGAACCCCCGAGATTGCTTCACTACGTTCGCAATGACAAAACGAGATCGCCACGCTCCGCTCGCGACGACACTTCACCTCCCATTGCGAGAAGCACTCTACCTCCCCCTGTCATTGCGAGGAGCGAAGCGACGCGGCAATCTGAACGGGCGGCGGCAAGAAACCCCGAAATTGCTTCACTACGTTCGCAATGACAAAACGAGATCGCCACGCTTCGCTCGCGATGACACCCCACCTGGCACAACATGAAGCACGTTCATGCACGACCTGACGCGGATGCGATGAAAGTCGCGTCAGGCTGCGTTATGATAGCGACCTCGCTTCTTCCATGATGACCCTTTCTCGTTACGAGGTTCCCGCCGATGTTCAGCCGCGATATGACAATTGCCGGATTCGATGATGTGCTGTTTGATGCCATGCAGAAAGAAGTGGGGCGCCAAGAGGCCCACATCGAACTGATCGCTTCCGAAAACTACGCCAGCCCCCGCGTACTTGAAGCCCAGGGCAGCCAGCTGACCAATAAATACGCCGAAGGCTACCCCGGCAAGCGCTACTACGGCGGCTGTGAATTCGTCGATATCGCTGAAAACCTGGCCATTGATTACGCCAAAGAGCTGTTCGGCGCTACCTACGTGAACGTGCAGCCCCATTCGGGCTCGCAAGCCAACAGCGCCGTGTTCCAAGCGCTCGTTAAGCCCGGCGATACCATTTTGGGTATGAGCCTAGACGCGGGTGGACACCTGACCCACGGCGCCAAGCCGAGCTTTTCGGGCAAGCACTACAACGCCATTCAGTACGGCTTGAATGACCAAGAGCTGATCGATTACGACCAAGTGGCCCAGCTTGCTCGCGAGCACAAGCCCAAAATGATCATCGCTGGGTTCTCCGCCTATTCACAAATTGTGGATTGGGCCAAGTTCCGCGAGATCGCCGACGAAGTGGGCGCTTACTTACTGGTCGATATGGCTCACGTCTCAGGCCTGGTAGCGGCGGGCGTTTACCCCAGCCCCTTGCCCCATGCTCACGTGGTGACCTCTACCACCCACAAAACCCTACGCGGCCCACGCAGTGGCGTGATTCTCTCTGCTGAAAACGACGCTGATATCGAGAAGAAGCTGCAGTCAGCGGTATTCCCCGGCGGCCAGGGCGGCCCCTTGATGCACGTGATCGCGGCCAAAGCGATCTGCTTCAAAGAAGCCATGGCGCCCGAGTTCAAAACCTACCAGCAGCAGGTGGTCAAGAGCGCTAAAGCAATGGCCAAGGTATTTATCGACCGTGGTTACGACATCGTTTCTGGCGGCACCGAAGATCACCTCTTCCTGCTTTCGCTGATCAAGCAGGGCGTAACCGGTAAAGATGCCGATGCCGCTTTGGGCCGTGCCCACATCACCGTGAATAAGAACGCCGTTCCTAACGACCCGCAAAGCCCGTTTGTCACCTCTGGCCTGCGTATTGGCACCCCGGCAGTGACCACGCGCGGTTTTGGCGAAGAAGAGTGTACCCAGCTCGCTGGCTGGATCTGTGACATTCTCGATGTGTTGGCCAAAGGCGAAGACACCAGCGCCATCGAAGCGAAGGTGCTAGATAAAGTCGCTGAAGTCTGCACGCGTCTACCGGTTTATAAATAAGCGACGAACGATGTAAGCGAAGCATGATGTAAGTACCTAGCCTAGCGCACAACAAAGCCGCCGAAAGAGAATCTTCTTCGGCGGCTTTGTCCGTTACGGCTTCTGTAAATGCGCAATGGGAACTTCCATCTGCTGGGGGCGGTTTAATAAGGTCAAAAAGGGAAGGGCGCGGCCCCGGCCCCGGCCTTTTGGCTCGGTGAGACACCCGCTAGCCGAACGGAAAGGTTCGCCTCTTTCACTGAATAAGGTACCATTGCGCGCATTCAGCGTTGGCTACCATTAAGGCTTATGTCGCTCCTAACAGAACGAGTTAACCCCGAGGTTGTCTGATTCTTGAGTAAGAGCGCATATGTAACAAAAGCGCGGTGACCGAATGCAGCAAGCCACGTAGTAAGCCACGTCGTCGGCACTAACTATGGATAGGGCAAGGGAAATGCCCGGAACAATCCCTGGGCGGTAGCGTGTCTAAATGGTCTTTTTTGAAGACAAAGAGTTATAGAAGAAGCTACTAATTTTACCCTGCAATCCCCATTTTAGAGTGTGCGGGCAACGCGACTGCCGTTGGGAAAAGTGCTAAAAAAGCGAGGCATCCCCAGCCCTTGTAGTGGCCCAACTTGTTGTGTGATCAAACCATTTACAAGCATTCACCCACGTCAACACAGAACCTAGCCCTTGTCCACGTGGTTCCTGTCATTAAGAAAATGTATTATGTCGATTATTTTACAACTGCATCATGCGCATATGATTAGCTAGCAGGCTAAATTGAAGCATGAGGCATATACCTAAAAAAGGGCATGGGAATGCGTCCGGAACATCCCCGGGCGGTAGCGTGCCTAAACGTGATCTAGTGAGGTTAAAGTAGTGAGCATGGAGCAGCCCCAGCGCAGTACCTACCAAGACGATGAAATTTCATTGGTCGATTTAGCCATAATCCTTATACGCCGCCGCTGGTGGTTAATCGGCACAGCTGGAGTCATTATTCTGCTGACATTAGCGTTCGCTTTGCTGACCCATGGAGATCCCGAATATCAATACACCTCTATTTACCAGCAAACGGAAGCAGAGCCAGGCAGGCCTTTAACTAGTTCGGCGTCGGTCATTCAGCAAATGGAAAGTCTGGATTGGCCCAATTATCAACGACGCTATAAAGAAGAAAATAAAGTAGAGATTCTGCCATTTGATCTGGAAATTAATAACCCAGATAATACAACGTTAGTTACATTAAATAGTACCGCAACAGTAAAGAATCGTGATCAAGTATTGAACTTGCATGAAACACTGTTGGGAAGCGTGATAGAGCGACAACAACAAGTGTTGGAAAGGAAGCAATCACAATTAGAGCGCAGCATCGAAAGAACTTCTACGCAATTAGAACGAGTGGAAAATACGGACTCCGAAGCGTCTATTGAGCTTGCAGCAAACTACGCTGATCGGTTGTTCCAGCTTGAAAGAGAGCTTGAAAACCTAACAGAAGGTGAGGTGATTGAGTATGCGGCTCGTGGTGAAGAGGTAGAAGGTATTTCTAGCATAATGATCCTTGTACTTGGCATAGTGCTCGGCGGTATCGCGGGAATTATGATGGCATTCTTTGTTGAATTTGTTTGCCGGGTTCGTGAGAGTTTAGCGGCAGAAAGTAAGTAGCTTTTTTAGGTGTTAGATATTAATAATTCTTTTATTCATTAAAAATAAAGTTTAATAAATTAAATTTTGCTACTGTTTGTTGATATATTTGTATAGAGGTATTAATGAAGTTTCTCATTACAGGCGGTGCTGGCTTTATTGGTTCAGCAGTCATCCGGCATATTGTTATCAACACCCAAGATGAAGTGGTTAACCTTGATAAACTAACCTATGCGGGCAACTTAGAGAGTTTGTCAGAGGTCAGTAATTGCGAGCGGTATGCTTTTGAACAAGTAGATATCTGCGACCGCGCTGAAGTAGATCGAGTATTAGCTCAACATCAGCCAGACGCCATTATGCACCTAGCGGCCGAGAGCCACGTAGATCGTTCGATAGATGGTCCGGCAGACTTTATCGAAACCAACATTGTTGGCACCTATACCTTATTGGAAGCTGCTCGCAGTTACTTTCAATCTTTGGATGCCGACCGTAAGGCGAACTTCCGCTTTCATCATATAAGCACGGATGAAGTTTACGGCGATCTTCCGCATCCCAGCAAAACACCCAATGCAGAAGAATATCTATTTACTGAACAAACCAGTTACGCCCCGAGCAGTCCATACTCGGCCAGCAAAGCTAGTTCCGACCACCTTGTGAGGGCGTGGCAACGAACATACGGCCTACCAACACTGGTCACTAACTGCAGTAACAACTACGGCCCTTATCACTTTCCTGAGAAGCTGATTCCGCTGGTAATTCTTAATGCCTTAGAAGGTAAGCCGTTACCGGTTTACGGTAAAGGCGAACAGGTGCGTGATTGGCTCCATGTGGAAGACCACGCCCGAGCACTCTACCAAGTAGTAACGCAAGGCAGGATAGGCGAAACCTATAACATCGGCGGCCATAACGAAAAACAGAACCTCGAAGTCGTCCACACCATCTGCGATATTCTGCAGGAACTCCACCCGCAGGAACGTAGCTACCGCGACCTAATTACCTTTGTGAAAGACCGCCCAGGGCATGATATGCGTTACGCCATTGATGCTAGCAAAATTCAGAAAGAACTAGGTTGGGCGCCAGAAGAAACCTTCGAAACCGGTATTCGTAAAACCGTGCAGTGGTATTTAGAAAACCAAGCTTGGTGCCAACGAGTCCAAGACGGTAGTTACAAGCGTGAACGATTGGGAGCAACAGTATGAAAGGAATTATCCTCGCAGGCGGTTCCGGCACGCGTTTGTACCCCATTACCAAAGGCGTCTCCAAGCAGCTGCTGCCCATCTACGACAAGCCGATGATCTACTACCCGCTTTCAGTGCTGATGTTGGCCGGTATCCGTGAAATTTTGATCATCTCCACACCCGAAGACCTGCCCAACTTTGAAAAACTGCTGGGTGACGGTAGCAACTTCGGAATTCAGCTTAGCTATGCGGAACAGCCCAGCCCGGATGGCTTGGCGCAGGCCTTTATTATCGGTGAAGACTTTATCGGTGAAGACAGCGTGTGCCTGGTTTTGGGGGATAACATTTTCTACGGTCAGGGCTTTTCACCCAAGCTGAAGCAAGCTGCTGCGCGACCATCCGGCGCTACCGTGTTCGGTTATCAAGTGAAAGACCCGGAACGCTTTGGTGTGGTGGCCTTTGATGATAACAACAAGGCTATCTCTATTGAGGAAAAACCTGACGTTCCCAAATCAAACTATGCGGTCACCGGCCTGTACTTCTACGATAACGACGTAGTGGAAATCGCCAAACAGGTGAAGCCTTCACACCGCGGCGAGCTGGAAATTACCAGTATCAATCAAGCTTATTTAGAACGCGGTGACCTGAATGTAGAGCTATTAGGCCGTGGTTTTGCCTGGCTGGATAGTGGCACCCACGAAAGCCTTCTGGAAGCGGGTAGCTTTGTGCAGACAATTGAGCATCGTCAAGGGTTAAAAGTGGCGTGCCTAGAAGAAATTGCCTTCAACAACGGTTGGCTAAATAAAGAGCAGCTAAAAGTACAGGGACAAGCTTTGAGCAAGAACGATTATGGGCAGTACCTGCTTAAGTTAGCTGGGGGAAAATAATGAGTGAATTGGTAAAGCTGATAGATTTCCCCTCCCTGGGCGATGACCGCGGATCATTGGTCGCGCTTGAGGCTAATAAAGCGGTTCCGTTCGATATTAAACGTGTCTACTACATATTTGATACCAAGGCAGGTGTTGCTCGAGGCTTTCATGCACACAAGGCACTCAAGCAGGTAGCGGTATGTGTAACAGGCAGCTGCCGCATGTTACTTGATGACGGTAAGCACAAAGAAGAAGTATGGCTTGATTCACCGACTAAAGGGCTGGTTATTGAAGACTTGGTCTGGCGGGAAATACATGAATTTACCCCCGACTGCATACTGCTAGTGCTGGCTAGCGAACACTATGATGAAACCGACTATATCCGTGATTATGACGATTTCCTAAGGATGGCTGAATGATTTTAGAATCTAAAAATATCCTAATACGATTTGTTGAAGAATCTGATGCTGACTTTATTTTGAGCCTGCGATTAGACAACCGTTACAACACGTTTCTTTCTGCAGTAAGCCCTGATGTTAAAGCACAAAGGAACTGGATAAAAAAATATAAAAAAGATGAAGAGAGAGGGGAGCAGTACTACTTTATTATTGAGCGTTTAGACGGTACTCCTTGTGGTACGGTTCGTGTTTACGATATTCGTAAGGACTCATTCTGTTGGGGTAGTTGGATACTTAACGAAAATAAAACTCGCTATGCGGCCTTGGAAAGTGCTTTTCTTGTTTATGAGTTTGGCTTTAAGAAATTAGGTTTTAAAAAATCACATTTTGATGTTATGAAAGGTAATAAAGGAGTGATCAAATTTCACACAAGAATGGGAGCCACTAAACTGGATGAAGATGAAGTTAATGATTACTTTGAAATAACAGAAGCAGCAGTATTGCAAGCGAAAGAGAACTTGGCAGGCAAAATTTGATGACAATACCTTTCCTCGACCTCAAATCCCTTAATGCGCAATACCGCCAAGATTTAATAGATGCTGCAGTTCATGTCATTGATTCCGGTTGGTATATTCAAGGTACAGAGCTAAAGGCTTTTGAGTCTGAATTTTCTGAGTATTGTGGTACCAAACATTGCATTGGTGTTGCTAATGGCCTGGATGCACTGACACTAACACTGCGCGCCTGGAAAGAGCTTGGCAAGCTTAAGGAAGGCGATGAAATCATCGTTACTGCCAACACCTATATCGCCAGCATCCTCGCAATAACCGAGAACCGACTGAAACCGGTGTTGGTTGAGCCAGACGAGCAGACTTATAACCTCTGCCCAACGAAAACAGCAGATGCTATTACATCCAAGACTAAAGCCATTATGGCGGTCCATCTATATGGTCAACTGGCTCCCATGCCTGAACTTATGGCATTGTCGGATCAACATGGCTTGCTGGTATTGGAAGATTCCGCACAAGCACACGGCGCTGCCATCAATGGCAAAAAAGCTGGTAGTTGGGGCCATGCGTCAGGCTTCAGTTTTTATCCCGGTAAAAATTTGGGTGCTTTGGGCGATGCAGGGGCAGTCACAACCAGTGATGATGAACTGGCGAGTACTATCCGCGCCTTGGGTAACTACGGCAGTCATAAAAAGTATGAAAATCTTTATCAAGGCGTAAACAGTCGCCTGGATGAGATACAAGCAGCCTTGCTCCGGGTCAAACTCAAACATCTGAATGCTGAAACACGGCGGCGCAAAGAAATTGCAGTTGCTTATGTCAGTAGAATCACTAACACTGCTTTATCTCACCCAATACCAGCAACCAGTACAGTTGAGTTATTAGAAAATCACGTATTCCACTTGTATGTTATTCGCTCGGCAGAACGTGATATCTTGCAGGCCTACCTGAACAATGCAGGTGTCCAAACACTGATTCACTACCCAATCCCCCCACATAAGCAACAGGCGTATGCAGAGTGGAACGCGCGAGGATATCTGCAGACAGAAACTATTCATCAGCAGGTGCTGAGCCTGCCTATCAGTCCATTGATGACTAACGAGCAAGTAGACACTGTTATTGATGCTTGCAATCGATTTGAGTTGGGCTGAAGTATGACGTTGATAAAAACCAGCCTGCTAAACGGCATTGCCGTCGTCATCAAGATGCTGACCATGCTGGGACTTAACAAGGTACTCGCTATCTATGTGGGCCCATCAGGCTACGCTGCCATTGGTAACTTCCAAAATGCTGTGCAAATGATTACAACGTTTGCCAGCGGAGCAATTAATACCGGCGTGGTAAAATACACCGCTGAATATTACGATGAGGAAGAAAAACAGCGCCAAGTTTGGCGTACAGCCGGTACCATTGCAGTTGCTGGTTCTGTCATTACTGGCATTGGTGTATCTCTATTTAGTAAGCAAATTGCATATTGGTTTTTAAAAGATGAAAGCTATAACACTGTTTTTATTTGGTTTTCTATAACTCTTGTGTTCTTTATTTTTAATACACTGCTGTTGGCAATATTAAACGGAAAAAAAGAAATTCATCGTTATATTATCGCTAACATTGTAGGTAGTTTATTCTCGCTTGCTGTTACCAGTGTTCTAGCTGTTCAGTTTGGTCTACATGGAGCTTTAACTGCGTTAGCTATTTACCCATCTTTTTCTTTTGTAGTGACATTGTATCTTTGTTACAAAGCTGATTGGTTTAAGTTTAGCTATCTTTTTGGAGGATTAGATAAAAAAGTATTTCTGAAACTAAGTAAGTTTACTGCAATGGCATTGACCAGCACGGCATGCGTACCAGTAAGTCATATCCTTATACGCAGCCATATTGGCGATACACTGGGTTTGGAAGCGGCTGGTTACTGGGAGGCTATGTGGCGTTTAAGTGCAGCTTATTTAATGCTAGTAACCACCACGCTAAGTTTGTATTACTTGCCAAAGTTATCAGAATTAAAAGATCCTGCTGATATAAGGAAAGAAATATTTCAAGGTTATAAAATTATTTTACCGGCGGCAGCATCTTGCGGGTTGGTTATTTATTTGCTTCGTGACTTTATTATAGGATTGCTTTTTACTGAAGATTTTATACCGATGCGGGAGCTGTTTGCCTGGCAAATGATCGGAGACACATTAAAAATAGGTAGTTGGATAATGGCTTATTTAATGCTTGGAAAAGCTATGATGAAGCTGTTTATAGTTACGGAAATAATTTTTGCATTTAGCTTCTACGTTTTTGTCGTTCTGTTTGTTAATCAGTTCAATCTAGTTGGATCAGCAATGGCGTATGCGATGAATTATTTCATATATTGGATAGCGATGAGTTTAGTTATTCCATATAATATTGGTTTTTTAAGATTTTATGGCTTAGGTAAAAGTTTTGACGATTAATAATAGGAGTTGCATCTGTGGTAAAGTGTACTAAGGGAAGTAAAAGTATTTTTATGCCATTTAATTTTTTGGTTCAATAATTAATGAAAATACTATTGTGTGGTGATTATTCAAGTGTGCATACAGAATTAGCAAAAGCTTTAAGGCTGAATGGGCATAGCGTCACTGTTTTATCAGATGGTGATGGTTACAAAAATATTCAAGCAGATATAAAGATATCTGCATCTCCACCTCAAAATTATTTCGGAAAATTGTGGAATCTTTTTTTTGACTTTTTGGGGCTATTTGGTTTACGAAAGTATCTATCATTTAGAAAGAAATATGATTTAGGCAGATATGATGTAATACAAATGATTAACCCCGTAGTTATTCCTGCTTTTGGTGCCATTGGAAATTTAATGTTTATTAAGCATCTCGAAAAGCACACAGATGCTTTTTACTTATGTGCTTTAGGGGATGATAAGACTTGGGTGTCTAGTTGTTTGCGTGGTTCGTTTAAATATTCTCCGCTTAATAGATTGACATTTAAGAATTTTTACAGATATTACTATTCTCTCAAGTATGTTGTTAGTCCTGCGTATGCTTATCTAGATCGTTATGCTGTAAAAAAAGCAAAAGCTATAATTGCTGGTCTTGATGACTATTTTTTAGCTTATAAAGACTTACCCAATGTTCGCTTAATTAGATTGCCTATCTCAAGAGATCATTTCGTACAGCCAAAATATAAAGATTTGGAAAAAGAGCCTCTAGTTATTTTTCATGCATGGCAGAAAGGAAAAGAATTAAAAAAAGGGAATGACATACTCCATGAGGCTGCACTGAGCGCAGTACGTAAATATGGTGAAAAAAAAATTAAGTACGTTATTGCTAGTGGACTTCCCTATGAAGAGTATTTGAAAGCATATAACGATTGCGATATCTACTTAGACCAGGTTTACAGTTATGATGGTGGGGTAACCGCGGCGCTGGGAATGGCTGCGGGTAAGGTGGTTTTTTCAGGTTATGAACTTTTTGCTGAATACTCAGGCAAAGCTCCAAATTCTATCAAGAATGTTGGTGTGAATGCTTCGAGCAACCTTGCTCAGCTCGAAGAATCACTTTTTTATATAATAGAGAATACTCACGTTTTAGATGATTTGAAACACAAAGCATATTTCTATGCTTTAAATAATTATGAATCGATTATGATAGCCGAGAAATATATTGATGTATGGACAGAGGGAGAGAAATAGCTTTACGTATTAGAGTTATTGTTTAGCCACATTTTCGATTCTTGTAGTTGATACTTTTTTTCTCAGTTGTGCAATGTCAAAAATTGTGCAGATAAAGTCATAGGCATAGGCAGGGTTTGGAAATGGTTATGCCATGTTTAGAGCTCGATAGAATAAAAATAATTCCAACCCCGGCAAATATTAATAAAGCTGAAGCGCTAGCTAAAAAAACAGATCAAGCTGGAATGAAATTAAAAAGAGCTGTCAGGTTTTTGTAGACAGAGAATTTAAAAATAAAAAAATACGCTTTTGATTGGTGCTATTGTTGGGTAATTTAAAGAGTGCAAAACTTTTTATTAGTTCATCGGTTAAGTATTTTAAATGTATGAAAAATTGATTTATATTTTATTAGTTTTACACGAAAGAAAGTCAAATTCTCTAATTAAGAGGTAGCGCACTCAGTGTAAGCTTGTATAACGGTGTGTCAGCTTATTAGTTTGTAAATACCAGTTGGGTTTGATAATCAGCTAAGAAACAATGAGGGTTTTAAAATTAAAATATAAATTTTTTGCTTGTGTCGAAAAGCAAAGATAGTCAATTCAAGAGCGAAATTATATACTATTCTAAAGTTGCAGGATAAAAAAATGATTTATTATATATCTTTTTATATATTTACTATAATGAGCGGAGTTTTATATCATTTTTACAGAAATAAGATTTTTTTATTAATTGTAGTTTTTGCTGCTATTTTATTTTCAGGCTTTAGGTACGATGCAGGTAACGATTTTTTTTCATATTACGCTATCTTAACTGGAGAAAAAATACACAGTGATTTGGAGTTTTTCTCCAATAACTTAGTAAATCTCTCGAAATACTTAAATGAGCCTTATATTTTTTATTTTTTAACAAGTTTGATTTATATGGCCTTGATGGTATACGGGCTACACAAGTTTAATGCACTGGGTTTTTCATCGCTAATATTGTTACTCTTTTTCGCTGCATCTTGGTTAACATCTTTTGGTTATGTACGTCAGTTTGTAGCAATTTCTTTATTGTTCCTTGCAACTGCTTATTTAGTTAAAGGAAAAGACTTAAAGTTTTTTTTCTTTACAATTTTGGCTTTTTTGTTTCATAAGTCCGCGGTTATTGGGGGGCTGATTTATTTTTATTACAAAGTTTTTGGTAAAAAGGAGCATGCTCTTAGTATTTATCTGCTGTGTTATTTGTTTTTCTATTTTGTTTTTGTTGATATTATTTTTTTTATAACATCTTTTGTTGGCTTTTATCACCGTTATATTGTTCAGCCAACCAATAGTGATGGTTTCGGGATATTTCTTGTTCTAACATTTTTGTTTATTGTTCAGACGTGTTTAGCTAAATTTTTTAAGATTCGGGATAGAAATTTTTGGGTTGCAAATAATCTTTTCTTTTTAGGTGTTGTTATATATGCATCTTTGTTGAATTTTGGCGAATATGTCGTACGAGTAGCTTATTTTTTAGTTCCCTTTGTATATGTTTCTACATTTTTTCTACTTAAAAATATGAAAGGACGAGTTAGAATTTTTTATTTTGGGCTTATATTTTCACTTACTTTTTTTACTTACTTTTATACTCTTTATCTTGCCTCAAATAACCCTACTCGTGATTTTCTTACAAACTATAAATTTTATTTTTTGTTATAAGGGATTTTCAAATGCAGCAATGCACTATTGTAATATCTACTGCTAATGAACGAATTAACAGTTTGAGATTAAAGCCATATCATAAAGATATAGAATATGTGGTTGTACATCAGGTCTATGATAAGTACGAACAAAATATTACGTTGCCTGATTGCACTCTTCGCGACGATGTAACTTATATTAGACTAGATTATCCCGGGTTATCAATAAGCCGAAACACAGGTTTGATTAGCGCGACAACAAAATATGCTTATGTTATGGACGATGATGTCGAGTTTGATCCTGAAAGTATTATGTACTTAGTGAACTGGATGGAAGAAAATCACGTTGATGTAGCCACTTGTCAGTTTGAATTTAATAATGGCAGTTATCCACGAAATTACAAAAAAATACCGTTTAAGCACAATATGCTGTCTTCTGCCAAGATATCTTCAATAGAAATATGTTTAAATATAGAAAAAAATCGAGAAAAAAAAATATTTTTCGATGAACGTTTTGGTTTAGGAACAGATTTGCCGTCAGGTGAAGAATATATCTTTGTTACGGACTGTATAAAATCAGATTTGGCAGTTTGGTTTTACCCTATAGTTTGTGGTGTGCATCCAAATATCACTTCAGGGATGGACTTTTATACTAGTGCTAATAAAACGCTAGCTAAGCGAGAGATGCTTAAGCGTATTTTTGGTAGGAAAGCACTTGTATTTATTTTTGCGTTTTGGTTAAAAAAAATTCCTATAGTAACGAGGGCTGGTTTTTTATGGCCGTTCACTAAGAGAATGATTTTAGGTATTAAATAGTCTATGTCTCTAGCTGAATTTTAAACTGCTCCGTTAATTTTATTTCTGTAAGTGATAAAGTTTCTTTTAAGAGCTATACTATTTCCTTGTTACGTTATTAATTGCGTGTTTCAAACTAAATTCCCACGGTTGGTGGTCATGCTTGGGGTTCTGAAATAATATGAAAATTCTCGTCACCGGCGGTGCCGGCTACATCGGTTCGCACACTTTGGTTGAGTTGGCTGCGGCTGAGTTTGATTTTGTGGTGTTGGATAATCTTTGTAATTCATCGTTGGTTTCGCTTCAGCGTGTAGAGGCCATCATCGGCAAGCCGGTTACTTTTGTAGAAGGTGATATCCATGATGCAGCGCTGTTGAAACAAGTCTTTGCCGATTATTCTATTGCTGCTGTAGTGCATTTTGCTGGACTGAAATCAGTGGGAGAGAGTGTGGCGCAGCCGTTGCGTTATTACGAAAATAACGTGTATGGCAGTCAAGTATTATTTAAGGCTATGACCGATGCCGGTGTGTTTAATGTAGTGTTCAGCTCGTCAGCTACTGTATATGGCGAACCGGCAGAAATCCCTATTTCAGAAAACTGTCCTGTTGGCAGGCCTATCAATCCGTATGGCCGCTCTAAATTGATGGTTGAAGATATTCTTTGCGATTTGGCAATAGCTGACCCGCGCTGGCGGATTGCGCTCTTGCGTTATTTTAACCCGGTGGGAGCGCATGAAAGCGGCACTATCGGGGAAGGCCCCAATGGAATTCCCAATAACTTGCTGCCGTTTATTACTCAAGTGGCAGTGGGTAAGTTACCGCAGTTGTCGGTGTTTGGGGGGGATTACCCCACGCATGATGGCACCGGAATCCGGGATTATATTCATGTAGTGGATTTGGCGCAGGGCCATGTAGCAGCGTTGCGGTACCTGCAGGATCATACAGGCGTTCACACCTGGAATTTAGGTACAGGGCAGGGGTATTCGGTACTGGATATGATAAAAGCTTTTGAGGCCACTAGCGGTGTTTCCGTGCCTTATAAAGTGGTAGGCCGCCGCGATGGGGATATTGCAGTCTGTTACTCCAACCCTGCTAAGGCAATGGCTGAGTTAGGATGGCAAGCGCAGTTAGGGTTAGAGCGCATGATAGCAGATGCTTGGCGGTGGCAGAGCCATAATCCCAGTGGGTACAAAGACGAACGCTAGGTTTCTTGTACGAAAATTTCCCACACATAATGTCGACCTTACTGGGTTTTTAAATGATCTGCTTAATTCGGCTCACGCGATATAGTTTTGCAAGGAGCTTTAAAGCGGCCACCCCTTGATGGTTTAAACGGCTTTGCGGATGTACGCTAGTACAGCACAGGGCTGCCACAAAAAATGATGAAGCCGATGACAAACTCGCACAGCCAAAATATAAGCAACATTCATTTTGATGCTGACGCTCATGGTTCCCCTATGCCTTAAGGGTAAAAGGATTGAGTTTACGACAGCACAGAAGTACTAGCCTTGATAAAAAGGTTTGTTGAGTGCGGATGCGCTGGTATCTGACAAGGGTATGACAGCGTGCATCCGTTAGCAAGCGGAAGCAAAGTAAATACTCCTACTATCCCTAAAAGCGCAACTTAAAAAAAGATAATGATTGTTTTGAAAAAGGGTTATATCGGCGTCTCGTCGTGAGAACTTTTGTTCCGGTTAGAACTACCTCATGCTATGGAGCATTGGTATAAAAACCCAAACGAAGCCACGTAAAAATAGTAGTATTTGCCTCAGTTTATTTTAAAATTTAATTATACGAGTCAAAGTATGAAAATCATTTACCTCCACCAGTATTTCAATACGCCCGAAATGACCGGCGGAACCCGATCCTACGAAATGGCCCGCCGCATGGTAGCTGCTGGATATGAAGTTCATATGGTTACTAGTTACCGTGAACAAGATGACAGCCGAAGTGGTTGGTTTCAAACCGAGGAATCTGGCATTCAGGTTCATTGGCTCTCAGTTCCATATTCCAACCACATGGGTTTTGTACAACGCTTAAAAGCTTTTTGTGTGTTTGCCTTTGCTTCGCGGAGAAAAGCTATAGCGCTGGATGGTGATATCATCTTTGCTACTAGCACCCCTTTAACCATAGCCTTGCCAGCTGTTACTGCGTCACGAAAGAAGAAGATCCCCATGGTTTTTGAGGTTCGGGATTTGTGGCCAGAATTACCGATAGCAGTAGGGGCACTAAAAAATCCTCTGTTGCGTTTTAGTGCCCGCAAACTTGAACGCTGGGCCTACCACAATGCCGAAGCTGTAGTAGCGCTTTCTCCTGGCATGAAAGAAGGTGTTGTACGTACCCAATACCCGGCAGAGCGTGTGTCAGTTATTCCTAACAGTAGTGATAATGCCGAGTTTCAGCATGACCCAGCTGCAGCATCTCGCTTTCGCTCTGAACGTGAGTGGTTAGGAGATAAGCCTTTACTTGTATATACAGGTACTTTTGGTTCAATTAATGGTGTTGGCTACCTAGTTAAATTAGCTAAGAAGCTTAAAAGTTTAAACTCTGATATTCGCATTTTGCTGGTTGGTGATGGTGCCGAGCGAGGCAAGATAGTCTCGGAGGCTGAGCAAGCCGGTGTGCTTGGTGTCAATCTGTTTGTTGAAAATAAGCTACCTAAACGGGAAATTCCTGCGTTACTTAGCGCTGCAACTATGGCATCCGTTCTCTTTATCGATTTGCCAGAGATGCGACCTAACTCTGCTAATAAGTTTTTTGATGCATTAGCTTCTGGTACTCCCGTAATACTTAACTATGGGGGGTGGATGCATGAGTTAGTCAAGCAGCGTGAATGTGGCCTTGCAATGTGGGGAAAGTCAGTTGATGAAGTGGCAGTTGAACTTAATGAACTAATGCAAGATGGAAATTGGCTAGCGAAAGCGGGAGGCGCAGCAAGGCAACTAGCTGAGGATTGCTTTGCCAGGGATGATTTGGCGAAGCAATTGATGTCAGTTTTAGAAGCCGTTGTTGAAGGTTCTCCTCATAAAGCAGAGCAGATTGCTCCTGGTAATTATATTTTTAACTGATAGAATATTAAGAGAAATTTATGTTTAAGCGGCTAGTAGATATTGTTGGATCAGCTGTTGGTCTTTTACTGTTTCTCCCGGTTATATCGATAGTGACATGGCATGTCAGTCGCAAACTCGGTTCCCCTGTCTTTTTCCGTCAAACCCGCCCTGGTATGGGTGGTAAACCATTCGAGATGATCAAATTCCGAACCATGAAAGGTGCTTCGGATGCAAAAGGCAACCCATTGCCGGATGATCAACGAATGACTCCTTTTGGGCAATTCTTACGCTCAACTAGCCTTGATGAATTGCCCGAACTATGGAATGTGCTGAAAGGCGATATGAGTCTTGTTGGCCCGCGCCCTTTACTTATGGAGTATTTACCGCTTTATTCTAAAGAGCAATACCGTCGGCATGAAATGCGTCCTGGGGTTACTGGCTGGGCACAGATAAATGGTCGGAATGCTATCTCTTGGGAAGACAAATTCAAGCTGGATGTTTGGTATGTAGATAATCGCTCGTTTTGGCTGGATATGAAAATACTGTTTTTGACAGTGAAAAAAGTACTGGCTCGTGATGGGGTAAGCGGTGAGGGTGAGGTTACAATGTCTAAATTTACAGGAAGCAAAAAGAGAGAGTCAGATTAATATGACTAGATCCCTAGTTGGTATTTACGGTGCGAGTGGGTTTGGCCGGGAAGTTTTACCATTAGTACGCGCTCAATTAAAGTCTTCAAATCCAGAGATCGTATTTGTTGATGACGGTAGTGTTGAAAGCCCCTTAAATGGATATTCAGTGTTAAGTTATGAGCAGTTTTTGGCTGAAAAAGCTCAGCATAAAAGCATGGTTTTTGCTATAGCTAACAGTGAGATAAGAGAGAAGCTGGCTAAAAAATGTGAAGGAGATAAACTCACAGTTTTATCTGTATTCGCGGAAAATTCGGTTTTGCTCGATCAGGTTTCAATTGGGAATGGTGCTATCCTCTGTCATTTTACTCAACTTACATCAAATATTCGAGTAGGCGAGTACTTTCACGCAAATATCTATAGTTATGTAGCCCATGACTGCGTGATTGGTGATTATGTGACATTTGCTCCTTCGGTCCGTTGCAATGGCAATGTTGTAATTGAAGATCATGCCTACATTGGAACCGGTGCTGTAATTAAACAGGGTACTCCTGAAAAGCCGTTAGTTATAGGAAAAGGGGCTGTTGTAGGGATGGGGGCTGTTGTTACAAAAGATGTACCTCCTGGTGTTACTGTCGTGGGCAATCCAGCGAAAATTTTCCAGCCGCGGGGCGCTTGAAGCCAACAAGTAAATTTTAATTTTAATTTTGAATGTCAGAGTAACCTATGCTAAACAGCCCTTTCGCTCCATGGCCGTCATTCTCCGTAGAAGAAGCTGACGCAGTTCGTGATGTTTTACTCTCTAATAAAGTGAACTACTGGACCGGCCAAGAAGGCCGTGAGTTCGAGAAAGAGTTTGCATTCTTCGCCCAGACTGAACACGCCATTGCGGTGTCTAATGGCACCAATGCTTTGGACCTTGTCATGAGGGGGGGGGGTATTGGCCCAGGGGATGAAGTCATTGTTACCTCACGCACCTTTCTGGCGTCTGTGTCTTCCATCGTAACGGCAGGAGCCGTTCCGGTGTTTGCCGATGTAGAGCGAGATAACCAGAATATCTCCGCAGATACGGTTAGGGCAGTGCTGACCAATAAGACCCGAGCTATTGTTTGCGTACACCTTGCGGGTTGGCCCTGTGAGATGGATGACATCATGGCGCTTGCCAGTGAGAAGAACCTCTACGTGATTGAGGACTGTGCCCAGGCACATGGTGCTAGCTACAAGGGCCGCTCTGTGGGTTCCATTGGACATGTAGGCTGTTGGTCTTTCTGTCAAGATAAGATCATGACGACCGGCGGTGAAGGCGGCATGGTGACCACCAATGATCGCGAGCTTTGGTCGCGTATGTGGTCTTACAAGGATCATGGTAAGAGCTGGGAAGCAGTCTATGAGCGTGAGCATCCGCCGGGTTTCCGTTGGCTTCATGAAAGCTTTGGTACCAACTTCAGGATGACGGAAATGCAGGCGACCATTGGACGCATTCAGCTAGGCCGTATGCCGGAGTGGACTGCCGTACGCCAGCGCAACGCCGCTGCCATTTGGAATTGTGCTCGGGCGCTACCGGGCCTTCGAGTGCCCGATGTTCCGAACTACATTAGCCATGCAGCTTACAAGTGTTATGTATTTGTTGAGCCTGAACATCTTGCTGAAGGCTGGGACCGTGACCGCATTCAGAATGAAATGGTGGCGGCGGGCGTTCCATGCTTTTCAGGTTCTTGTTCTGAGGTATATATGGAAAAAGCTTTTGATGGTACTGGTTGGCGGCCTGAACAATCGTTACCGGTGGCCCATGAGTTGGGCGAAGCGAGTTTGATGTTTCTATGTCATCCCACGCTTACTAAAGCTGAGGTTGATAAAACCTGCTCAGTAATCGAAAGCGTGATGGCTGAAGCAGTGCAATAGCGCTCATTAAGTGAATAAAAAGGAGTTTTAATGAAAATTGCTATTGCTGGTACAGGTTATGTCGGCCTTTCCAACGCTATGCTACTGGCCCAGCATAATGAAGTGGTTGCTCTGGATATTGATCCGTATAAGGTTGAGCTGCTGAATAAACGCAAAAGCCCGATTATCGACGCTGAAATTGAAAATTTCTTAGATAATAAGAAACTCAATTTTACCGCTACGCTGGATAAAGAGCAGGCGTACAAACGCGCGGATTACGTAGTTATCGCTACACCGACAGATTATGACCCACAGACTAATTACTTCGATACTAAGACCGTTGAGTCCGTTATTCAGGATGTGATAGCCATTAATCCGCAGGCGGTAATGGTTATCAAATCTACAGTACCGGTAGGATATACTAAAGAGGTCTGTGAGCGTTTCGAAACCAGCAATATTATCTTCTCGCCGGAATTTCTGCGTGAAGGTAAGGCACTTTACGATAACCTTCATCCCTCACGCATCATCGTCGGAGAGCGCTCTAAACGCGCTGAAACTTTTGCTGGGCTGCTTAAGCAAGGAGCCATTGAACAAAACGTGTCAGTGCTTTTCACCAATAGTACCGAGGCCGAGGCGATCAAACTGTTCGCTAATACGTACCTCGCCATGCGCGTGGCCTACTTCAACGAGTTGGATAGTTACGCCGAGAGCCATGAACTCAATGCCCGCCAGATCATTGAGGGAGTAGGGCTCGACCCGCGCATAGGCAAACACTACAACAACCCCAGCTTTGGATACGGCGGCTACTGCCTGCCCAAAGACACCAAACAGCTGTTGGCGAACTACGATGAAGTGCCAAATAACATGATCCAAGCAATCGTCGATGCCAATCGCACGCGTAAGGATTTCGTTGCTGAGCAAATCATAAAGCTCGAGCCCAAGGTGGTTGGTGTCTATCGCCTGATCATGAAAACCGGCTCTGACAACTTCCGCGCAAGCGCCATGCAAGGCGTGATGAAACGCATCAAAGCGAAAGGCATTGAGGTGGTGGTGTTTGAACCTGCATTAGAAGATGAAACCTTTTTCGGTTCTCGCGTGCTCCGTGATCTTGAAACCTTCAAGGCCGAGGCTGATGTCATCCTTTCAAACCGCATGGTGCCAGAACTCGAAGAGGTGAGAGGTAAGGTCTATACTCGCGATCTATTTGGCACAGATTGAGCCTTATCGAAAGGATTCCGTATGACTAAATCAGGACGCTTGCACCGTTCCATTGCCGGGCTCAGCCGGGGCAAAAAGCGTTTTATCATGATCGCGGCTGACCTAGTGGCGTTACCGCTGGCACTGTGGTCGGCCTATGCACTGCGTTTTGCTGAATGGTGGCCAGAGTATTACATCGACCCTTTCTGGTGGTTGTTCTTGATTGTGCCTCCGGCAGGTGTCTTTGTGTTTGCCCGGCTGGGGCTCTATCGCGCGGTGGTTCGCTTTATGGGCCCCCAGGCGCTGTGGGCAGTGGTGAAAGGCTCGCTCTTGATGGCGGTACTCATGTGGTCGGCTGCTTTCTTCTACCAGTGGCAGCAGTTTCCCCGCTCGGTGCCGATTAACTTTGCGTTGGTCACCCTGGTGTATGTGGGCGGTACCCGACTGCTTGTACGCAGTTACTACCATTGGTTGATAAAACACTATACCGAGAAGGAGCCTGTTGCCATCTATGGAGCAGGTGGGGCGGGTGCCCAGCTAGCGCTGGCACTTTCCAGCGGGCGCGAGTTCTACATTGCTGCCTTTATGGATGACGATCCAGCGCTTTGGGGTAGCACCATTAAGGGTATAAAAGTTTATAACCCTGCCAGTTTTAAGGATTTAGTCGAGCGGTTGAATTTAAGGCGCGTTCTGCTTGCCATGCCAACAGCGACCAAAGCGCAGCGCAAGCATGCCTTGGATCAACTTGCTGATTTGCCTGTGCGTGTGCAAACAGTGCCCTCAATGCCCGAAATTATTTCCGGCGTAGCGAGTGTTGATCAGCTTCGTGAGGTCGAACTGGAGGATTTGCTGGGGCGGGACCCTGTACCCCCTCGGCAATCGCTGATTGATGCCAGTATTCGCGATAAGGTGGTTATGATTACCGGTGCTGGTGGTTCTATCGGTGGTGAGATGTGCCGTCAAGTGATGCGCGGTAGGCCCAAGTCGGTGATCTTGTTCGAGATGAGTGAGTTTGGTCTTTATGCCATCGAGCAAGAGCTTGAAGCGCTTCGCATCGAGATGGGTGAGGCGTTTCCCATCGTACCGCTGCTAGGCAATGTCTGCGATCGCAATCGTGTAGAGGCGGTTATCAGCCACTATGGGGTGCAGACTCTCTATCATGCCGCCGCTTATAAACATGTGCCGATCGTTGAAAACAACGTGCTGGAAGGTGTGCGTAATAATGTTCACGGCACCCAAATCATCGCGGAAAGCGCCGCTAAGTTGGGTGTTGAACGCTGTGTATTGATTTCTACCGACAAAGCGGTGCGCCCCACTAATGTAATGGGGGCGACCAAACGGATGGCTGAGCTAGTGCTGCAGGATTTAGCCACTCGCTTTGCCTTAAAAGATAATCACCGCACCATCTTCTCTATGGTACGTTTTGGAAACGTGCTGGGTTCCAGTGGCTCAGTGGTGCCTCTATTCCGCCGTCAGATTGAGCAGGGTGGCCCCATTACTGTTACTCATCCAGACATCACACGCTATTTCATGACCATTCCCGAGGCTGCTCTACTGGTTATTCAGGCAGGCTCTATGGCCGAAGGCGGAGATGTGTTCGTACTGGATATGGGCGATTCGGTGAAAATTGTCGACTTGGCAAAGCGGATGATTCAGCTGACAGGCCTTGAGGTGAAGGATGCTGAAAACCCTGAGGGCGATATTGAGGTTGTTTTCAGTGGCCTGCGCCCCGGCGAGAAGCTTTATGAGGAGCTATTGATTGGGGATAATGTGGCCGGAACATTGCACCCTAAAATACTGCGTGCCCATGAAGAAATTCTGCCACATCACGAGTTATCAGTGCTATTAAAGGAGCTGCGTGAAGCTGAGCGAAACCTTGACAGCTACCGTGCCTGTGCGGTGCTAAAGCGGGGCGTTAGCGGTTTTGCCCACAGCGGTGATGTATGTGATCTTTTACCCAACTATCAGCATGTTGTTTATGAGGCTGACGCTAGGCCTGCCAAGCATTGATTTTATAAGCGACTTCTAGCTTATTGGAAGTCGCTTTTTATATCCTCCGCTGACGATACTTGCGACGTCGTATGGTAATATCTCGCGCTCAATTCACGTCAGCCTTGGAATTTCTGTGAGTCACCCTTCTTTCTCTGCTTCCTTCCCTGTTTCTACTCCCATTTCGATCTACACGTCCCTTGCCGCATTTTTGCTCTGTGCGATTGCGTTGGTAGTGCCTAGCGGTTATTCGCTAGGTGCCGTCATGCTGTTGCTGGGGAGCGTGGTGCTGTTGATTAAACGACCGGCGCTTGGCTTGAACCGTCAGGATGTGCTCGTGATGGCAGTCATGGCGGTGTATACGCTGGGGGGCGTAGTAGAGGCGTGGTGGCATGGGCAGGGCATAAGCGCCATGGATAAACCGGTGCGCTTTCTGCTGGCGATTCCTGTGCTGTTGTTAGTAATGGCTTACCCTCCGCGTTTGGCCTGGTTTTGGGGCGGTATTGCAGTGGGTGCCATGGGCGCAGGGGGGTGGGCGACGTGGCTGAAGGTGATAGAAAGCGTCGCGCGCCCAGGCGGTTACAACAACCCAATTCAGTTTGGTAATTTAAGTATGCTGCTAGGGGTGTTGTGTCTCGCCGCGATGGGGTGGGCGGTTACCCAGCGCCGCCGTCATCTGTGGGTGGCATTGTTTTTGGTAGCGGCTTTGTTTGGTGTGGCGGGGTCGTTGGTTTCTGGCAGCCGGGGTGGCTGGATAGGCATTCCTTTCGTGCTGCTAGTGTTGTTCCGCGCCTATGCCCCGTTGATGCTCAAAAGACATAGTGTAGGTGTGTTAGTGGGCGTTTTGCTAGCAGGGGCCGCAGTATACACGGTGCCTGAAACGGGTGTGCAACAGCGCGTTCATCAAGCCGTAGAACAAGTGCAGCGTTATGCTTCAGGTGATAGAAGCTCTACTTCCGTAGCGGCGCGGTTTGAAATGTGGCGGGGTGCCAGTCATTTGATTGCTGAGAAACCGTTGCTTGGCTGGGGCACAGAAGGCTACAAACAAGGAATGCAGGATTTAGGCAGTGAGGGCGTGATTAACGTACATTCTTCTACTTTCGACCATGCCCACAATGAGTTTTTTGATAGTTTTGCTAAGCGCGGATTGTTTGGTTTGGTGATTTTGCTGGCGGTTTATTTACTGCCCATGCGCTTTTTTGCTAAAGAGCTGGGGGCCAGTGATTTATCAATACGCGCCACTGCCACGGCTGGGGTGTTGCTATCGGTTACCTATATCGACTTTGGCTTAACGCAAAGTTTTTTATCGCATAATAGTGGGGTGATGATGTTCGCGTTTTTGCTTGCGGTGTTATGGGGGATTTATTCCCGCCAGCGGAAGGAATTGGCGCACGCGGATTTATACCGCGACTAACAATCCGCTGCTCAATTATAGTTAATATTGCAGTAAAGTTTATCGGTTTCAACTAATGCTCGATCTAATTATTGGGTCGGTAGAAACTCTGTAGGGAAGTTTTTTACGTAAAAAAATATGAACAAAACACTTACCTTAGCCGTAAGTGCATTATGTTTGACATTGATTGCCAGTAATAGCTTTGCATTCGATAAAAAAGTAACGGTTTCTGCTATCGTCGGCACCACGGCTTTCGGTGCAGATGCCTCTTGGCGTTTCCATGAAAACCAAGCCGTTACCTCACGCTATACAGATGGTTTGGATTTAGATACTGATTTTGATGTAAATGGCGTCAACTACAACGCTGAATTTGAAACCTGTCGTTGTTTTAACGCTAGCTAATATCTGATTTATAACAAAGATAGCCTGTATCGCCCGTCATCACCTTATAGGTGTTGGCGGGCGTTTTTGTTTGGTGATGAGATCAAGGCGCTAAGTGTTTGGGTAGAGCGCTTGCCAATGGTCTACCCAGCAACAGTGGTGAGTGAATCCGGGTACTGTGATGATCTGCACCTGGTGGGGCTGTGGAATCGCTTGAACAAACCCGTGTGTTAGCCGGGGAGGGATGATGGCATCTTTCTCGCCGACAAAATGCCATTGCGACAGCTCTGCCAAGGCAGATGCATTATCGATGGGGTTGGGGCCGTCAATAGGGGTTAGGCGGTGGTGAGCGATCCATCCGTGTGTATCCAGGTTGCCAGCAACCGTTATGAGTTGGCTAACGTCGCTCCGTTGGGCAGCTACCAGGGTGGCCAACGCTGCACCCCCTGAATAGCCCACGAGGCTGAGTGTGTCGACTTGATAATGGTGTTTCAACTGTTCAATGGCTTGCTGTGTGACGTTAATCACATCTTTTGAAAAGCGCTTCTGTGTCCAATATGCAGGATCTTTACATGACGTTGTTGGCCCGCGTTGATACATGCAGGGGCGGGCCAGGTAGACCGCTGCGCCACTTGGGTGGCGTAACGCCAGCTTTAGCCCAATGGGGTTGATCGGGGTCGGGTCTTGAGAGGGACGTGCCCGGCTGCGCCAGGCAAAGCCGTCCCCTTCAATGTACACGGTAAGGTGCGATGTGCCGCTTACTGGGGTAGGGCCGTATCCCACTAGCTGAAGCGGGGCTGAACCAAGCTCTAGGCGAGCCCAGCCAGCTTGATGTGCAAGCGACTGGGCAGTTTGCAAGCGTGACTCGGGGCTTGGTAGTTGCGCGCATCCTGCGAGCGTTAGGCAAGCCAGGATGAGAGCTGCTCGCCTGGTGTGATGCCAGGCGGAGCAGCCTTTTTTTAGAATTCCCACGTTACCTTGAGGGAAGCTGTCTGGTTCAGGAAATCAGACCTATGTTCTGCTTGGTATAGGGCGCTGATATCGACGCCGTTAAGGGTGGTATAGGTAAGGCCTGTTCCTGCGTTTGCGTTCCAGGGTTCAAGGTCTAGGCCCGCAGTTGTGAAATTGGCGCTGGGGGCGGCGGCATAAGCGGATGTAATGGCGGCTTGCTCGTCCAGCAGGTCGTACCCTGCGCCTAGACTGGCGTTTAAGGCGAAGGCGCTGTTGATTTGGTGAATCCACTCACTGCGAACCCCCATTACCCATGACTCGGTTGTACGGTCTTCTACGCTCAGGTTGAGTATGCCCGCGCCTTCTTCTTGATAGGCTTCGTCTTTAAACCAAGTGTAATCCGTCACCAGACTGGTGATCGCTTGATCTTTCGGCGAGATCGTAAAACGCTTATTCAGGCCCAGTCCTAAATGGCCGGTATAGCTGTCGTAGCTTGATTCTGCCGTGCTGTTGATAAACGTGACATGACGTTTGCCTTGGTTGTCGTTCACGCCTACATCGGCCTGGAAAGAGACATCAAGCGTAGGCGCTATTTCGTAGCGCCCGTAGCCCAGCAATTGATAGCTGTCGATATCCATCTGTTGGGGAGCGATGGAGGAGTTGCTGTCGACACTGCTGTTCGCATACCCAAAGGCTCCACCCAGCAATAGCTGTGGGGTTGCCTCAGTATCATATCCAACCACGACACCGCTGGTTGTTACGTCAAAACCCGAAACGCCATTGCGGTCGTCCTGTTTGGCCCAGGAACCAAAGGGCTTTATCCAGAATGATTGGGCACGCTTGGCTTCATCCCCTGATGAAAGGCCGCGAAGTTCTGCCTGACGAGCATCAACGGTGCGGTTCATTGAGGCTAGTGTGCCCTGCGTTACTTGCGAGCTACTGCCATTGAGCAGGGGCAGTGTTTGTGTGGCAGCGGTTGAGCGTTGTGCATCGTTTTGCAATCCGACGAATAAGGCCAGTAGCTCGGGGGTAGAGTCGATGATATTGGCGGCGTTATAGGCAGAGATATTAGAGAAAGCAGAGGCGCTATCAAAGACGCTGACATAGTAAACGGGGGGCGCTTCAGGCTCGGGCGTAGGCGCGGGTTCATTGACAAGCTCTTCTTCTGGTACTTCGGGTATCGTCTCTTCTACTGGCTCTTCAGGCGCTAGCTCATAAAGCGTGAAAACAACATTGCCAGGGCCTATGGCGTAGGCAGAAATGGGCAGCTCCAAGCTGTTACCAGTATCTGGATTATAGGTAGAGATGACTAATGTATTGCGTGCGCCTTCGACCAACTCTGCGGTGATTAGTGGGCAGTTGGGAGAGCCACACTTCTTGCTGGCGTCTGTACCGTCGTCGTTGTAGACATTAGGATCAACCAAATTGCTTAGGTCGAAAGAACTGCTGTAATACACTGCCATGGTAGTGTCGATGGGGTAGCTGTTCTGGCCGAAGCTAAAAATGCCCGTAGCATCGGTGGTAAAATCGATAGCAATGAAACGATAGGTGTACGTCTGGCCAGTGTCTGTAGCGCTCTGGACGTTTCGCCAGCCATTTCTAGAGCCAAATAGGTCGATGGATTGGAAGTCGCCCATCGCTGGCGTGACGCTAAAGTTGGTCTCTATGCCCAGTGCCGCAAGGGCAGTGGGCGCGATGGCGGTTAGGCTTACGGTGGCTAAAATGCTTCTGGTGATCCCTTGTATACTTTTTATGCTCATTTTTTGCTCTTTTTGAGTATGCGCTTGTTATGCAGCGCTTTTAATTATCGGGCACTAGCGTGTGCGAGGAAGTAATGGTGGGTTGTTCCGCAGCGAGTTGGCAGCAAAGCGAAATTTACGACGCTTTAGTGACAAAAGAAATACTTTTTAGAGTTATTTCTACTATTTTTTGTGGATATAGTTAATTCTTTTTGACTAGCCTTTACCACTCAACAAGTTAAGGTTTTATAAATCCTCCGCTATCGGGGTTTGTAAGCTTCGACATGTTGGGCGATTTATATTTTAATATGATAAGTTTCTTATTTAGTGTTAATTATATAAGGAGCTAGGCATGCAAAATCAGCATACGTGGCCGGAGATACGTCATCGCGGTGGGGCCAGTGGGGTAACCGGTAGCTGTCATCAGCTGATAGCTAATAGCGAGCACTCGCTACTGGTAGACTGCGGGCTGTTCCAGGGGGAAGACGCCGCCGTGGATAGCCTGGCGCAGCTTGAGGTGGGGTTTGATATCAGCACTCTGAAAGCGCTGGTGATTACCCATGTGCATATTGATCACGTGGGCCGGATACCGTACTTGCTGGCTGCGGGCTATAAAGGGCCGATTCTATGTTCCGAGCCTTCCGCCTTACTTTTACCGCTGGTAATTGAGGATGCCCTGAAAATTGGCTTTACCCGCAATGCGCGTTTGATTGAGCAGTTTCAAGCGCAGCTTCAAAAGCAGTTGGTGCCACTGGCCTATGATAAGTGGCACTCCGTGGTGGAAGACGTCGCGCTTAGCATGCGGGTTAAGCTCAAGCGCGCAGGGCATATTTTGGGCTCTAGCTATGTGGAAGTGGCACTGAACGATACCCTGCAGGGTAATAAGCAACGGGTGGTGTTTTCCGGCGATTTGGGAGCGGCCAATTCTCCTTTACTGCCTGCGCCTAAACCGCCATCTAAAGCAGATGTGTTAGTGCTTGAGTCAACTTATGGAAATCGACAACACGAAGGGCGTGATAAAAGGGCAACCCTCTTAAAGTGGGCTATAGAACAGGCGTTAGAAAATAAAGGTACGGTTATTATTCCTGCTTTTAGCATCGGCCGAACCCAGGAACTGCTTTACGAGCTAGAGGGTGTTATTCACCGTGCGGGGAATGATTCGCTTTGGCAGTCGCTGGAAATTATCGTCGATTCGCCCCTAGCCGCACGATTCACGCGGGTCTATCGCGACTTAAAACCCTTCTGGGATGATGAAGCGCAAAAGCGTATAAAAGCTGGCCGGCATCCGCTCAATTTTGATGCGCTGTATACCGTGGATAGCCATGAAACGCATGAGCAAACGGTACGCTATTTAGCCGAAAGCGGCAGGCCTGCGGTGGTGATTGCCGCCAGCGGAATGTGCGCCGGTGGGCGGGTAGTGAACTATTTAAAAGCTATGCTGGGTGACCCACGCCACCAGGTGCTGTTTGTAGGCTACCAGGGTGCTGGCACACCGGGGCGTGATATACAGCGCTACGGGCCGCAGGGTGGTTGGGTAATGTTAGATGGTGAACGTTATGATATCCGCGCGGGTGTGTCCACAATCAGCGGTTACTCTGCTCACGCTGATCAGCGGGATTTATTGAGGTTTATAAAGCGAATGCGCCATTGGCCCAGGAAAATTCGCCTGGTGCACGGTGACGACGCGGCCAAGCAAGCACTAAAAACCGCCATTGAAGCAATGGCGGTTAAGTATCGGCGCTCGGTAACAGTGGATTTGCCTGAGAATTCTTCATAGAACTATTTAATCAACTTACAGCTAATGCAATATAGACTGTCATCGCGAGCGAAGCGTGGCGATCTGGTTTTTGTGCTGCCACCGCTGGTTGAGATTGCCGCGTCGCTGCGCTCCTCGCAATGACAGGTGCCCCGGTTTTGTCATCGCGAGCGAAGCGTGGCGATCTGGGTTTTGTGCCGCCACCGCAGGTTTAGATTGCCGCGTCGCTGCGCTCCTCGCAATGACAGGTGCCCCGGTTTTGTCATCGCGAGCGAAGCGTGGCGATCTGGTTTTTGTGCTGCCACCGCTGGTTGAGATTGCCGCGTCGCTGCGCTCCTCGCAATGACAGGTGCCCCGGTTTTGTCATCGCGAGCGAAGCGTGGCGATCTGGTTTTTGTGCTGCCACCGCTGGTTGAGATTGCCGCGTCGCTGCGCTCCTCGCAATGACAGGTGCCCCGGTTTTGTCATCGCGAGCGAAGCGTGGCGATGTGGGTTTTTTGTCGCCACCGCTGGTTTAGGTTGCCGCGTCGCTGCGCTCCTCGCAATGACATATGGGGAGGCTCCTCGTAATGACATATAGGTAGGCTCCTCGTAATGACATATAGGTAGGCCCTCGTAATGACATATGGGTAGGGTTCTCGCAATGACATGGGAGAAAGCTACTCCCAAGGCATTTTTAAATACTCACCAACCCCCTTGGCCTTCTAACAAACTGCGGGTGTTGTTGTTTAGCGGCAGGCGGAAATCAGCGCTGCCAAGCACCATGGCATCGCCTGCCCGCACCACCCGAGCACTTACATAGACGTAGTCCTGGCCTTGTGCATAGGTGCCCATCAATATTGATCGTGCGTTGTGCTGGGCGGTTAAGCGCTGAACTTGCCGTGAAAGAATCAGCTCTCCCACGCTCTCTTCGATAAACATGCTGTCGCGCATTTTAACTTCGCGTACCTGCATGCCCTGGCGGGAGAGTGCGGATGCCATAATTTCAGAGCTGATACGCCCAAGCGTTGATGACTGGCTTAGATTGTCGATGCTGACGAAGGTGGCGGCAATCATGGGGCTGTAGCGTTTTATCTCTGGATTGCTGGCAACCATCTGCTCGGCAGCGGCATGAACCAATTCGGAGAGATCGGGTTCCGGTTCGCTAGATGTGTTGTTAGCATTACCCAGCGCGCTGCAGCCCGCCAGTACCAGTAGCGATATGCCAATGGCCATCCCACGGGTAGCATGGCTGATAGAACGAGCGCGGCGAGCAGCGAAAAGTGTAATCAGCATGTAGTTACCACGTATCAGTAAGGGGAACGGAAGGAGTGGTAGGTGCCTGTGGCACGCGGTGAGGGGCATATTGACGACGATCACCGGCATTAATGTAGTAAATGTTGGAGGAAGAGTAGAGAATTCGTTCGCCATCGATAATTTGCGTGGTCACGATGATCTCTTCGTTACCGGTGTGCGTCCAACTACCGCTGGTGGTATCGGCAAGCATAGCGGCTGGGATTAGCCCTAGCGCAGGTTCGGCCCACTGATTATACGGAATGGTAGCCACTGCGATACCCGCGGTGAGTGCGGTAAAAGCGCCGACGGGCGGGCGGATAAAACCGCGATCACGGTGTTCGACGACTTCGACATTAAAGGTGATGTTGGCGCTGTTCGCAGTCGGAACAGTGGTGAGGTTGGCACCCCGAGAGACCAGCTCGCTGGTCAGCAGGGCGCGAAAGCCACGTTCAAATTCACCGCCGCTGTATGCGTGCAGTGTTTCACTGTCTGATTCGCTGATGTGTAAATCGCGATTGCGAACACGCTCGCGTTGCAAAATGCTGGTAGCTTCATGGCGGGCCAGCACATCCCAGTGATGGGCTGCCTGCATACGCTGCTGTTCTGTATAGGGGTAGGTGGTGGCTATCGGCGCTTGGGATGTATTGGCATAAAAGCAGCCGCTGAGCATTAAGCTTGCCAGCCCCAAACTAACAGGACGTATGAAATAGGGTAATGGACATAATCGGGGACGGGTGCGCACCTGGTGGTTCCTTTTTCGCTACAAAACGGCTTTTGATAGACTGTTCGCCATGCTTAGTTTGCCATGCCTAATTCGACGTACCTAATTCGACGTGCTTGATTTGATGTGCCTGATTTGATGTACCTGACTTGATATACCTAGCTAGATCGGCCACGAGGTTAAAAACTTTAATGAGCAATAATACCAATGCTTGAAGATCATCGCAGCGGCCCGCGCCATGATTCGCTAATGACGGCCTATCATGAAAGTGATAGTGGTAGCGGTTGGATGATCAGCTATCTCGATATAATGACCTTGTTGGTGGCTCTTTTCGTGGTCATTATCGCCGCCTCTGGGCCGGTAATCCCTCAGTGGAACCAGGAAGAGAGTGCGAGCGAATACGCTTACACGCCGTCTTCGGCTTTGGAAGTGCCCCTGCCCGAATCCTTGGCCCAGGTAAGCCATGAGCGAGCAGTCGCCGCCCGGTGGAGCGGGGCAGGATTGAACCCCATGGCGATTAGTGCGGCGATGGGTGTCGCCGGGCTGCCCAAGTTGACAGGGCTTGCTCGTAGAGTCAGCTATGGGGTTCCGCCACTTTTGGCAGCACCGCCACCGCCCGTCGAGCCGGACTTCACCTTGCCTAAACTGATGATGCCCGCGGGCAGCGATGATTTTACATCGCCTTTGGCCGACTACATGGTGGTGTTAACCGACCGGCCTCCGGTGAATGTTCAGGCAGTGAGCGATGAGTCAGTGGCAGGGGCGGTTGCACTAAATCAGGCGCTTTCCCAGCGTGTCGAAGAGTCGACTTATCTTCCCGACCTTGAAGGTGTCGAAGTATCGCGGGTGGAGGAGGGAATTAGTCTCCGCGTGCAGGATCAACTGCTGTTTCCTTCTGCAACGGCTGAGCTAAGCAACGATGGTTCGTCACTGGTGGGCAGTTTGCTAGAGACTATTCAACGCTATGATGGCGAAGTATGGGTTGAAGGTCATTCGGATAGCCAGACCATTAGCACCGATGAGTTCTCGTCTAACTGGGCGCTGTCGAGTGCTCGTGCGATTGCCATTGTGGAAGCGCTGGAAGCTGAGGGTGTCGATGCTCAACGCTTACGTGCCGTAGGTTTGGCGGCCACAAAACCACTGGAAAGTAACGCCTCAGCGGAAGGTCGTGCGCGTAACCGGCGGGTTGAAGTGGTGATTCACGTTGAGTAATGCTCGGTAATGTAAATGTCATTGCGAGTAGCCTG
>NZ_JH393257.1:759-3754 GCF_000236035.1 Vreelandella boliviensis LC1 | reverse complement strand
GATTGCTTCACTGCGTTCGCAATGACAAAACCGAGGTCGCCACCTCACCTGTCATTGCGAGTAGCCTTCTTAATATGTCATTGCGAGGAGCCTTCTTAATATGTCATTGCGAGGAGCGCAGCGACGCGGCAATCTCAACCTACGGGGTGGCAGCTAACCCCGAGATTGCTTCACTGCGTTCGCAATGACAAAACCCAGACCGCCACGCTTCGCTCACGATGACATGAAAGGGGCACTGACAAAGAGAAATACCAATAAAAAAGCCCGCCGGGGGAGGCGGGCATTAAAGGGCTTGGCTCACTGCAGCCCACTGGCATCAGGTGAGGGGTGTACAGGATCACCAGTGGGTACAATTTTAGTATAGCTATTTATGGGGCGTTGCCAAGTCCTGTGACGCTTTTTATTAGTTTTCTTGGCAATTTAATTAGTTCTCATGCGTTTTTTGATAGAAGACAGCATCAAAAGCGCACCGATCTCTTTCATGCTCTTTTTTGGTGCGCTAAAGCTGCCTCTTTTTGGTGCTTGTGGCCGTTTATCCCTTAAAACTTCATGTAACTCCCTGCTGAACCGTCACTTCTCTCTTTTGGCTTATTAATTGCTATGCTTTTGATAGTCAATTAATAGCAGGTCTTAGAAAATTCGACGTTCTAGTCATGACGTCTTAACAGTGCGCTAAGGCCGAAGAGAGGTAGTGCCATGCCTGAATCCGCTCGTCTTTCCCCATCAACGCTTTCGGCAGCGTCAATCCCTTCGGTTGATCCTGCTCTCCAGCCGCGGCTGGTAGTGACCGATTTAGATGGTTCACTGCTGGATCATCACAGTTATGACTTCAGCCCTGCTGCCCCCTGGCTTGCCCGCTTAAAGCAGATGGGGGTGCCGGTGATTCCGGTGACCAGTAAAACCCGAGCCGAACTGATTCCACTGCGTGAAGCGCTGGGCCTCACGGCAACACCGTTTATTGCTGAAAATGGTGCGGTTATTGGGCTGCCGCCAGGTTGGTGTCATGCGCGCTTAGACCGCCCAGGCAGCGGCCGCGATGGCGTGGTTATCAAACATCCTGGTGTGGATATTGGTTTTATTCGTGCCCGATTGAAGGTATGGCGCGAACGCCTGGATATTCGTTTTACTCGCATGGGCGAGCTGAGTGTGCCTGAGGTGATGGAGCTCACTGGGCTTGATGCGGTTCGCGCCCGGGATGCGCGGCAGCGAGAAGGCAGTGAGCCCTTACTGTGGGAGGACACTGCCGCGGCCCTGGAGACATTCCGCGCTGCTTTAGAAGGGGATGGGTTAGAGCTTACTCAAGGCGGGCGCTTTTGGCATGTGATGGGGCGCTCCGCAGATAAGGGCAATGCCGTCGAGTGGCTGATTAAGCGTTTTACAGCGTTAAGAGGCCGAGCTCCTCTTTCACTAGGGTTAGGTGACGGGCCTAACGATATCACTATGCTCGAAGCGGTCGATCAAGCGGTCGTGATTCGTGGTTGCCACGACTTAGCCGTAGAGCCCCGCAACGCTTCGCTCTATCGCACGGACGCAACTGGGCCGACCGGCTGGGCCGAGGGCATGGATTACTGGTGGGGGCGAGACGACCGCCGTTTAGCGACGGCGGAGAAGGGTGATGCCGTTGTTATTTGAGTACAGTTATGTGAGTACAGTTATGTGAGTCCAGTACTTTGTCTCCAGTTCTATGACTCCAGTTCTATGACTCCATTTCTATGACTCCAGTTCTATGAATCCAGGGAGGTAAGATAATGAGTGACTTTCATCAAAATGGAATTATTACCGACTTTCACAACCTTACCCGGCGCACGGTCGAAGCGCTTGAACAGGAGCTTTGTCAATTTTCCCGGCGACGCCCAATGGGGCTAATTCTGCCGTCGCTTTTTTCGGAGCTGGAAGGGCCTGCATTGTCGGCGATCGTCGATGAGCTGGTTAAAGTCCCGTATCTCAATGAAATTGTCATTGGCTTGGATCGCGCTGATCGCGAGCAATTTTTATACGCTCGTGATTTTTTTTCACGCTTGCCACAGCATACGCGCATTTTATGGAACGATGGCCCTCGGCTGCGCGCCCTGGATGCGGAACTGGAAGAGCACGGGTTAGGCTCTTTGGAGCCTGGAAAAGGGCGCAATGTGTGGTATTGCGCAGGCTATATGTTGTCGTCAGGGCGCTCGACAGTGGTGGGGCTGCATGACTGCGATATTTTGACTTATGAGCGGGGGCTACTGGCGCGCTTGATGTATCCGGTGGCCCACCCTAATTTTAACTACAGTTTCTGCAAAGGCTATTATCCGCGCATTGCGGAGGGCAAGCTGAATGGTCGTGTCTCACGGCTGTTAGTAACGCCGCTGCTGCGGGCACTTAAAACCGTTTGTGGGCCGATGCCCTATCTCGACTATCTGGATAGCTTTCGTTATCCACTGTCGGGTGAGTTTGCGATGCGCAGCGAAGTGCTTGAGGGGATCCGTATACCTGCGGACTGGGGCCTGGAGATTGGCGTATTGTCAGAGTTGCAGCGTAACTACTCCTTGCGCCAGTTGTGCCAAGTAGATATTGCTGATGCCTATGACCATAAGCATCAGCCGGTCAGTGAAGACGATCCCGATGGCGGTTTAAACCGTATGAGCTTGGATATTTCCAAAGCACTCTATCGCAAGCTTGCGACACAGGGCATTACCTTTAGCAGCGAAGACTTCCGCACGCTTAAAGCTACCTACTACCGCTTCGCATTGGATTTGATAGAAGCTTACGACCACGATGCCACCATGAACGGCCTGAGTCTGGATCGCCATAGCGAAGAGCAGGCCGTGGAGCTATTTGCCAGTAACCTGCTCGAAGCGGGTAATTTGTTTATGGATAACCCCCGTGAGCGACCCTTTATCCCCAGCTGGAACCGGGTGCAGGCCGCGGTGCCTGATCTGCTCACACGTATGCACGAGGCGGTCGAGTTGGACAATCAAGGTAAGGTTTAGCGCCTATTCATATGCTATTGCAAGGC
>NZ_JH393257.1:0-523 GCF_000236035.1 Vreelandella boliviensis LC1 | reverse complement strand
ACCTACGGTGGCAGGTAACCCCAGATTGCTTCACTACGTTCGCAATGACAAAACCGAGGTCGCCACTTCACCTGTCATTGCGAGGAGCCTTCCTAATATGTCATTGCGAGGAGCGCAGCGACGCGGCAATCTCAACCTACGGTGGCAGCTAACCCCGAGATTGCTTCACTGCGTTCGCAATGACAGGGGAGGATATCAATGACATCACCTATGTCATTGCGAGGAGCTTGCGACGAAGCAATCTTTACCAGGGGTAGCGGAACAAAACCCAGATCGCCGCGCTTCGCTCGCGATGACACACCCCAACTGTCATTGCGAGGAGCTTGCGACGCGGCAATCTTAGGCTGCGGTGGCGATTAACCCCGAGATTGCTTCACTGCGTTCGCAATGACAAAACCCCAATCGCCACGCTTCGCGCACAATGACAAAACATCAAAAGTCACTGTGCTGGTGGGCTGCCCGTGGGGCGGGAGAGGAAGCGGGTAAGCTTGCCTGCGTATGCTCAGTGCTCTGGTTAATGCGG